>NZ_CP016781.1:0-1266983 GCF_002288345.1 Candidatus Planktophila versatilis | reverse complement strand
CTCATTGGCGGAAATAGCAAGCGGTTATCCACAATTATCAGAGCCTAGAAGGGGCAGATCGCTGGTTTGACCCGCGGCTATCCACACCCGTAACCTTGCCATCTTGCCTCCCCCGTATTTATGACCAGCTAGGGCTAAAGCGCCCTCAACATTTTGGAGTTCTCATGACAAAGCGCACCTTTCAGCCAAATACGCGTCGCCGCGCCAAGAAGCATGGCTTCCGCGCCCGCATGGCTACCCGCGCAGGACGCGCAGTTCTCTCTGCCCGCCGTGCCAAGGGCCGTATAAAGCTCTCTGCCTAAGGTTTAAGAGCGCAACGGATCTTATCGTGCTCCCAATAGATGCACGTTTAACTTCAAGCTCTGATTTCGCCCGAGCAACTAAAAGCGGAATCCGAGTTACTACAGAACACTTTGTTGGATATCTCCACATCTCACCTGTCACAAATAATGCATCGGCTAAATGTGGACTCATCATTAACAAAACTGTCGGCGGATCCGTCAAGCGTCACCGCCTTGCGCGCAAAGTTCGCCACGCGGTCTCACCTCATATTGTAGAACTCCCACTCGGATCACTTTTTGTTGTTCGCGCTCTTAAACAAAGCGATGATAAAAACGTGGCGTCAGAGATTTCTACCCTTATCCAAAAACTTATTGAGCGCTCTAAAAGAATTGAGGCGCGCTAATGAAGTTACTTCTTACCGCATTTACCCGCACCTACCAATTATTTTCTAGCGCATTCGCGCCACGATGCAAGTACTACCCATCATGTTCTAACTACGCCCTCACAGCGATTACTCGCCATGGGCTAAAAGGAATTGCGATGGCCTCATACCGAATCCTTCGCTGCAACCCGTGGTCACTCGGCGGCGTTGATTATGTAGATGAAGACCTTGATTGCGCAGATGCGAAAAAAGCCCATAAAACACTAGTAGGAGCTCGCTAATGGACTCAATTCTTAACCCACTCTATAGCATCGTCTCCGGTGTCATGGTGGCAATTCACCAAGCGGTTGCTCCCATATTTGGTAAAGACTCAGGTGTCACCTGGACTCTTTCCATCATAGGTCTGGTAATACTCATCCGAATTATTCTGATCCCACTTTTTGTGAAGCAGATTAAAAGCCAACGCGCAATGACTGCACTACAACCTCACATGAAAGAGATTCAAAAGAAGTTTAAGGACGACCGCCAGAAGCAATCAGAAGAGATGATGAAGCTCTATAAAGAGCACAAAACAAATCCACTCGCATCATGTTTTCCAATCATTGCCCAAGCACCAATTTTCTTCGCCCTCTTTACCGTTCTTAACGGAATCGCAGCAAAGACTGATGAAGGTGTAGCAGCCCCTATTGGACGCGGATTTCTTAAAGGTGAATTCCTAGACAGTGCGGCGCAAGCGACATTTTTCGGTGCCAAGATTTCACAGAGCTTCTTAGGCACTACCGACCTTAATGTTCGCATCGTCACTGTAATTTTAATTATCTTTATGTCAGCCACAACATTTACTACTCAACGCCAACTCATGGTTAAAGGCATGCCGAAGATGGATGCAAGTAACAATATGATGTTGCAGCAGCAAAAAATTATGTTGTATGCATTCCCAGTTATCTTTGCAGTCTCAGGAGTTAACTTCCCGGTGGGTGTATTGATCTACTGGTCGACGACAAACCTCTGGACTTGGGGACAGCAGTACTACGTCATCAAACGAAACCCAACACCGGGATCTCCGGCATATGAGGCGTTGGCAAAAAAGCGCGCGGAGAAAGAAAAGTTAGAGAATAAAACACAGAGCACTGAAATTGACCAGAACCAGGAGCAGGCTCCAGAAGTTCTGGGACAACGAAAACAACCAAAGAAGAAAAAGAAGAAGAAGTAACAAATCAGACAAATAGTATTAATAACGCTTAACCCGGACAAAGGATGAGAAGATGTCAGAGAGCACCGAAACAACAGTAGAAACTTTAGAAGCAACCGAAGACGTGGTTGGAGTAAAAGAAGAGCGCGCTCCAAAAAGTGCTGCCAAGCTTGAAGAAGAGGGCGATATCGCAGCCGACTACCTAGAAGGCCTACTGGATATTGCAGATCTCGATGGCGATATCGATATCGATGTGGAAAATGGTCGGGCAGCTCTTGCAATCGTGGGTGGCAAACTCAAACACCTGGTGGGAGCAGAAGGTGAAGTCCTTGATTCAATCCAAGAGCTCACCCGCCTAGCTGTGCAGACAGCAACCGGGGATCGCAGCCGACTTATGCTTGATATCGATGGATTTAGAGCAGGGCGCCGTAAAGAACTCACCGCCCTGGCGCAAGAGATGGCGGAGCAAGCAAAGACCACAGGTAGCTCAATCAAGCTAGACCCAATGAACGCCTTTGAGCGCAAAATCATCCACGACACAATCCAAACCTTAGGGCTGACCTCAGAGTCAGATGGTGAAGACCCAAACCGCTTCGTCGTTATCTACCCAGCGTAGATCTAGTTTCACGTGGAACAATCAGTAGAGGGGCTAGTCGGCCGCTACTTCCCAGAACGCCAGGAAGAGATCTGCGCCTTTGCGCAATTTCTGACCACCGCCGGAATTGAGCGAGGCCTGATTGGCCCCCGCGAAGGCGAGCGCATCTGGGAACGCCATATCTTTAACTGCCTACCGGTAACCCAGCTTCTGCCTCAGAACGTCTCCCTTTTTGATATTGGCTCCGGGGCAGGCTTGCCCGGCATAGTGATAGCCCTAGCTCGTCCTGATCTCAAAGTAACCCTGATCGAACCCCTTGAGCGCAGGGTTGAATTCCTAAAAGAGGCGACCGAGGGACTTGGGATTGAAGTGATCCGCGGGCGGGCCCAAGATGTGAAAAAGAGCGCCGAATACGTCACCGCCAGGGCTGTGGCCCCGTTAGAGAAGCTGAAGAAAATTAGCTGGCATATGGTCAAAACCGGGGGAGCCCTGCTTGCAATGAAGGGTGAATCTGCCGCCGCCGAGATGGTGGGGGTAAAGAACGCGGTGCTTCATGAGATTGAACTCGAAGGCATAGGCCTTGGGCGCATCGTCGAACTGCGCAAACCGAGCTAGGCGAAGGAGCTGCGGCGCCAGGAGTGGTTAGATTGGCCCATGCCCGGTGATGATTCACGTGAAACCCTCCCCAAAGTTGTTGGGGTCCGCCGGCTAAAAGAGGCGATGGCCAAACCCGCCTCCACCCGAATTTTCACCGTGGCAAATCAAAAAGGCGGGGTGGGCAAAACCACCACCACCGTCAATATTGCAGCCGCCCTTTCTATGGGGGGCTTGCGAGTACTTGTCATTGATCTAGACCCACAAGGAAATGCCTCAACAGCCCTGGGGGTAGAGCACCGCCAATCTGCCGGTGTCTATGAAGTGTTAATGGGTAGCGCGCAAATTTCAGAGGTCATTCAAAAGGTGGCAGGTTTTCCAGCACTTGATTGCCTTCCTTCAAATACATCACTTGCCAATGCTGAAATCAATTTAGTCTCCATGGTTGCCCGCGAACTACAACTCAAGGCTGCTATCGATGAAATTAGTGCAAATTATGATTACATCTTTATTGATTGCCCGCCGTCACTAGGTTTACTTACCATCAATGCATTTGCTGGGTCAAAAGAATTGCTCATCCCGATTCAAACCGAGTACTACGCACTAGAAGGTTTGTCACAACTTCTTGAGACCTACTCTGTTGTGAAGAAGAGATTAAACCCAACACTTAACCTTTCCACCATTGTTTTAACTATGTTTGATGGGCGCACACGTTTATCAAATGATGTTGCAGCAAATGTGCGATCTCATTTTCCTAATGAACTTATTGATATTCCTATTCCTCGTGCGGTGCGCGTTTCTGAGGCACCTTCATATAACCAGACAGTGATGACCTATGACCCGCTATCACCGGGTGCTATCGCCTATCTGCAAGTAGCCCGCGAAATTGCAGAACGCGGGAAAGCCAAAGATGATGTTGTCTTTGATTCAAATGTAGTCAGCATTAATTACAAAGGTGGAATTGCATAATGGCGATTAAGCGCGGCGGGCTTGGCACAAATCTTGATTCACTTATTCCCACCTCACTTACTGTGGCCGGAACTGAAGTTGCCCAACAAAACGAAGTGCCCATCAACCAAATTTCACCTAACCCACGTCAGCCTCGTACAGTCTTTGATGAGACGGCACTGAATGAATTAATTGCATCAATTAAATCAATCGGTATCTTGCAACCACCAGTAGTTCGCAAAGTTGCTGAGAATAAATATGAACTCGTAATGGGAGAGCGCCGTTACCGCGCTGCTAAAGCTGCTGGGCTCACATCCATTCCGGTCATTATTAGACAGACACCCGATAACGAATTACTTCGTGATGCACTGATTGAAAATATTCACCGCAGCAACCTCAACCCGCTAGAAGAAGGTGCGGCATATGCACAATTGCTTAGCGACTTCGGCTGCACCCACGATGAACTCGCACTCAAACTTGGTCGATCACGCCCACTGATTTCAAACACGATTCGCTTATTAAACCTTCCTGATTCAGTGCAACGCAAAGTTGCATCCGGGGTTCTTTCTGCCGGTCACGCGCGAGCACTGCTGGGCCTCACAGATGCTACTGAGATTGAAAAGCTTGCCTCCAGAATTGTGGCTGAGGGGCTAAGTGTTCGTTCTACTGAAGAAATTATCGCCACCATGAAACCAACAAGTAAGAGCGCTAAGAAATCTAGCGTTAAGGGAGTATCGGGTGCCGGCTTAGCTGCCGCCGAACTCTTAAGTGATTACCTTGATACCCGCGTGAGTGTGGAAAGTGGTAAAGGTAAAGGCAAGATTGTTATTGAATTTGCCGGTAATGAAGATCTACAACGTATTGTTGATCTCATTGAAGGTTCTAAGTAAGCGCGGTTCCTCTGCGACTCATCTCTTGCTTAATCACACCACCGAGTGCTTTCACACCCTCACGAATTCGCTCTGGTGTTGGATGGCAATAAGAAAGACGCATCGACCATGAACCAAGACCATCTGCATAAAAAGCGCTGCCTGGCACATAAGCAACCTTGGCCACAATCGCCTTCGGCATTAAAGCTTTAGTATCAATTTCAGCAGGCAAGTTAACCCACACATAAAAACCACCACCAGGCTTTGTCCATGTGGCCTCTGCTGGGAAATGTTGCTCTAGAGATTCCAGCATCGCATCGCGCCTGACCTTATAGAGCTCGCAGAAGCTAGCAATCTGATCGCGCCATGGCTGATCAGCTAAGTAACTAGAGATAGTGAGCTGGGTGAAGTTTGACGGACACAAAATTGAAGATTCAGATGAAATCACCAACTTATCTTTCAGTGATTGTGGCACAAGTGCCCAACCCACACGAAGCCCAGGAGCAATAGTCTTTGAAAAAGAGCCTAAGTAAATAACATTTTCAGAATCTTCAGCGCGCATTGCATTCGGGGAAGGCTTATCAAAACCTAATAGCCCGTAAGGGTTATCTTCCACAACAAAGATTTCTTCTTCACGGCAGATACTTAAGATCTCGGTGCGGCGATCGGCTGGCAGACAAACACCAGTGGGGTTTTGGTAATTTGGAATCAGATACAAGAACTTAATCTTGCGCCCAGTAGCACGCACGCTCTTAATTGCCGCACGCAATGAATCTGGAACAAGCCCGTCGTTATCCATTTCAACGTGAACTACTGAAGCTTGGTATTGACGGAAAGTTCCGAGGGCGCCGACATAAGAAGGAGCTTCAACGAGCACAACATCACCTGGATCGATAAAGATTCTAGAAATGAGATCAAGAGCTTGCTGGGAACCGGTAGTAACAACAACATCATCAGGGTTTGCGCGAATTCCTTCAAGTGCCATCACATCGCAAATCTGTTCCCGAAGTTTTGGATGTCCCTGGCCACTTCCATATTGCAGTGCTTCCGAACCATTGGTGAGAATGAGTTCCTTGACTACCCCGGCAATCATCTCCATCGGAAGGGCAGACAGATTTGGCATTCCACCCGCGAGTGAAACAATTTCCGGGCGAGATGCAACTGCAAAAAGTGAACGAATCTCTGAAGGCAGCATCTCGGCAGCGCGCGCAGCAAATCTCTTCTCGAGATTCTGTGGGGCACCGGTTTGGTAGCGGATAGAGATGTCAGACATAAGGAGAAGTCTCCCATAGGTCAAGCGATGCTAGCGAATGAATATCCTCTTCATTAATCAGCGAAGACCTGCGCTACGTAGGTCTGATATTCGCAAGGTTCCAGTTTTTGCATCATCTTCGGCCGCTAAATAAAGGCGCTGAATCGCAATAATGAAGCTTTCAGCAATGGTGTCTCTAAATTCGGCTCGGGCTAAACGGGCAGCATCTGCGCTATTTGAGATATATCCAAGATCCACACGAACCGCAGGTGCGGTGATTAGGCGAAGTGAATCCCATGTCTTTGCATGGGTGCGGCAATTCAGGAAATCAGTACGTGCACAGAGTTCGCGCTGCACTAAGGATGCAAATCTTTCACCCACAATTGAGTGCACACCATGTTGGTCATTGCCATAGAAAAATGTTGCCACACCATGTGCTTCAGAGTTTTTGTGCTGGTCGATGTGAAATGAAATCATCAGATCAGCCTTATTTTTATTGGTAAATGAAATCCGCTCTTCTTCACTGGGGTTGTTATTAGCACCGCGTGTGAGAAAAACAGATGCACCCAGTGCTAATAGACGTCCCTCTAACCGCTGTGCGATATCAAAGACAATATCTCTCTCATGTTCTTCTGAACTTGGATCAATCACAATCACTTTATTAGCCAAAGCAGGCCCACGATTTTTCTGCAGCGCACTTTCACGAAGAGCAGCGGGTGCACCACCTGAAACAATTTTTGTCAGGCGAAGCATTGCGATAATTGTTGCTGGACCACACTTACCATCAATTGCAACACCGACAGACTTTTGGAATTCCTTAACCGCACTTTCGGTCATAGCTCCGTAAATTCCATCAACTCGTCCGCAGTGAAAACCCATCTCAGTCAGACGCGATTGCAGAGCCGCCACATCATCACCGTGCATCAATGGCGGCTTTTGTAGATAGAGCGAGCGATCGCCTAACTTCCACCGAGCCTCTTCTAGCGCGCGAAGCGTTTGTTCGTTGAGCTCACCAGTGATGTGAAGACCACGCTCTTGCTGAAAAGAGCGAATGTCATCGGCCGACATCTCTTTCATAGCAAGACTCTTCCTAAAAGTAAGTTAATTAAATGAAACCTTCGAGCTCTTTCAGAAGAGCAGGCTTTGGCTTTGCACCAATGATTGTCTTTACTACTTCACCATTGACATAAACATTGAGCATTGGAATAGAGGTCACGCCATATTTGATAGCGATGGCAGATTCTTCATCGGTATTGAGCTTTACAATCTTTAACTTATCACCGTGTTCTGCAGCGATATCATCAAGAATCGGAGCGATTGCGCGGCATGGACCACACCATTCGGCCCAGAAATCAACGAGCACTGGCGTGCTGCTCTTAAGTACAACCTCATCGAAATTGGCTGCTGTGACTTTGATCGGTGCACTCATCTTTACTCCTATTTTCTATCTAGCTCTTGTAATTCTATAGCGGTTGAGGTTACTAGTGGGATAAAAACTTTTCAGCATCAAGAGCTGCCTGACAACCCGAGCCCGCCGCTGTGATGGCTTGTCGGTAGGTGTGATCGACCAGATCACCACAGGCAAAGACTCCAGCGAGGTTTGTGCGGGTAGAGCGGCCTTCGACTTTCACATAACCCTCGTTATCAAGTGTCACAGAAGATGTAACAAGCTCAGAGCGCGGAATATGCCCGATGGCAACAAATAATCCAGTGAAGTTACGCTTACTTACTTCTCCAGTTTTGGTATTGCGAAGCTCGAGGGCTTCAACTTTCTGCTCACCTAGAACATCAATGACTTCGGTATCCCACAACAATTCGATTTTAGGATTAGCAAATGCGCGCTCCTGCATAATCTTAGAGGCGCGGAGTTCACCACGGCGGTGAATCAATACAACTTTGCTTGCAAACTTTGTAAGAAATGTTGCCTCTTCAAGTGCGGAGTCGCCACCACCAACAACAGCAATCTCTTGATCTCGAAAGAAGAAGCCATCACACGTGGCACACCATGAAACACCACGTCCCGATAAACGCTTCTCGTTCTCTAAACCGATTTCTCTATATGCCGAACCCATCGCAAGGATTACTGAACGGGCGCGAACAACATTTCCTGACCCATCTTTAATAATCTTGATATCACCAGTCAGGTCCATTTCAACAACATCATCGGTAATCAGTTCAGTACCAAAACGCTTTGACTGCTTACGCATGTTATCCATGAGATCTGGTCCCATGATTCCGTCAATAAAACCAGGAAAGTTTTCAACTTCAGTTGTATTCATGAGCGCACCGCCGGCGGTGACAGAACCTTCATACATTAAAGGATTTAATTGAGCGCGCGCGGCATAGATAGCAGCGGTGTAACCAGCTGGCCCAGATCCAACAATGACAACCTCGCGAATATCTGTGCTCATAGGGTGAGAATATCGCGTTTAGCAGAATTACTTATCGCGACGCCGGCGCAGGGTAGCGGTGACGAACCCTCTAAGCCCTGAGACTTCACTCACTTTCAGAGCTCTGGCAATAAAGAGATAGGCAACACCACTTCCCGCAAGAATAAAGAGCAATCGAATAGCACGAAGGGCAAGGGAGGCATCGTCATAAGCCCAATCGAAATAGAAAGCGATTGCAAAAAATGGAAGCATTCCCACAAAGGATGCAATTAACAGAAGCCCATGTTGAGCGGCAAAATCACCGACTTGTAACCGCCCGATATGTTTCTTCAATAAAGAGATAGTAATAAAAAGCCCAACGATGTAGCTGACTGAAAACGCTATACCCAGACCCACTGTCACCCAATAACTATCTAAGGTTTCTAGGAATACATAAGATAAAGCAACCGAGATGATGTTGATAATCAAGATAGATAAAACCTGCGTTTTGGTATCTTCAAATGCGTTAAAGCCACGAATCAAAATTAAGTTGATTGAAAAAGCTACCAGACCAATACTGAGCGCCGAAAGAACAAAACCAATGTAACGGGCATCTTCTAGCGAAATTCCTAAATAGAGAGATTGGGTCATCAGCGGGCCAAAGAGAAGTAGCGCAACAGCGCTAGGCACGGTAACAACTGCCACCATTCGAATTGCACGAATAAGCTGCTTGCGCACCTCTTCCACATCCTTAGCTATGGCAAGTCGTGATAAATGAGGAAGTAGCGCTGTCACAATTGAAATTGTGACGATCGAATATGGCAAGAGCATGATGTAGTAAGCGCTAGTAAATGGAGTAAAACCAACACCTGTTGTTATTCCAGCTTGGGCACTTCGCACCGCGGCACTTGTCGCAACATTTACTGTGACCAAATAACCGAGTTGAGAGATAAGCACGTAGATCAAAGTCCACCCGGCTAGACCGAAAGATTTACCGAGCCCGCCAAGACCAAACATGGGGCGGATGTGTATTCCAGAGCGCTTGACTACTGGAATCAAAATAAGTGCTTGCACAACAACACCCAGTGTCGTGCCCCAACCCAGAATCTGTACTTGCAGATCTGTAATTGTGCCCAGTGCTAGTGAGCGTTCAGTGATAAGAACGGCGGCAAAAACAACGATCACAACAAGGTTATTTGCAATCGGCGCCCACATTAGTGGCGCGAATGAACCACGGGCGTTTGCAACCTGACCGAGCATTGTAAAGAGACCAAGAAAGAAAATTTGTGGCAAGCAATAACGAGTGAAGGCAACTGCAATCTCTTGCTCAGTTTCAAAGCCAGGAGTAGAAAATTCAGGGGCATATAAGCGAACAAGTGCTGGAGCAAAAATAACTCCCACTGCAACAAGTACGAGGAGAATAAGAGAAATAGTTGTGACAAGCCTGGAAGCAAAACCATGGCCACCATCGTGATCTTCAAAAGATCTCACCAGCTGAGGAACAAAGATCGCGGTGAGTGCGCCACCAACAAGCAAGTTATACAAAATGTTAGGCATTGTATTTGCAACGTTAAAGGTGTCAGCTAAAAGTGCGGTACCCAGTACCGCGACAGCAAGCAGTGCGCGAACAAAACCGGTAATTCGGGAAAGTATTGTCCCTATCGCCATGATTCCAGAGGCGCGAAAGAGTTCGTTATTTTTCATCTACGACTCTTTCGTACTCTTCGAACTGATTGCGTAATTGCACCTAAGAACAATAGAACTGCAGCAGCCGTTGTAAACCACGCAACACGGGAATCTATGATCGTTGCGCTCAAGGCTAGCTCAGATTGCTCACCCACTAACTGCCCTTCACTATTCATAAATTGGGCATTCACAAGGACGGAGCCCGGAGCAATGACATTTACTTCCAGGGTTAATTGCTGCCTCGATTTTGCAGCTAACTGGATGTTATTTACATTCTCAATTGTGATACGTGAGTTCAGCGGAATAAGAGAAAGATTTACAACAGTTGGTGTGTCAAAACTATTTACCAAAGTCACCGGCAACTTAGCGGTAGTAGAAGTGAGTTGATATCGACCTGGAATTACGCGCAGCTTGGCAGTCATCGCCTGAACCGCACGCGTTGCTGAGTAAGAGAAAAAGACGCGTTCACTCTCATCAAGTGCTGGATTCATTACCGTGCCAAGTCGCGCCCGAAGAGCTGTGATCTCAGGGGCGGTTGAGATTGTAGAAAGTCCAGTGAGCATCCTGCGGTTCTCTGTATACAGGGCCCTAAATGGAGAACTAAGGCGCGATGCCCCTTTGCTCCACCCATTTTCGGCAATAACAGGCCGACCTAATTGAAGTTCTAATCGCTGCTTTCCAAATAGCGAGTAGAAACGTAACTCACTTGGCGCTAATCGCTTTGCAAGAGATTGATCTGGGTTGCCATACGGCAGTGCGATAACTGAATTATTAAGCGTCGTAAACTTCAAGGCAAATAACCAACTCTGCGCAGCTAACTGTCCTTCTTTATCTTCTTCGCCCGCAATCGAATAACCATCTGCCATATCTGCGATCTCATCGATAAGAGCTGGGTCTATCACCCATGTTTTTCGCGAGTTCGCTGGGTTATAGACAATTTTACCCAACTTACCTTCGGGTGTAATCAGAGTTGCTAATTCATTATTGCGAAATTCGCCCTCGAAATCCTTATGAGGTTTATCAGTAATTCTTACAACTGAAGTTGCAGCATCTGCAGGTGTCACACCAAAGGCAATGAATGCCAACAGAACTATTGCTACCTTCTTCATAGCGCAGACATTTCTTGCGCGGCATTTGTTCGCGCGATTAATTTCTTCTCGTCAGGATAAGCAAGGCGTTCCACGATTTCAGCAAGCGGGAACCATGCAACCTCATCTACTTCACTTTCTTGCGCCGCCAGTACCCCACCATTTTCTCGGAATAAATAATGATGAACAGTTTTATGAATTCTCTTCCCACCTGCCATAAACCAGAAATCGATTACACCTAAAGATTTTTCAATAACAGAGACGATGCCGGTCTCCTCTTGCACTTCGCGCAAGGCCGCTTCTTCCGGAGTTTCACCCTCTTCAATATGCCCCTTAGGCAGTGACCAGAGAATTCGCTTGCCGGTCGTATCTTTAAGATCGCGACGGCCGATAAGCAGGCCAAGTTTTCCGCTGGCATCAACGACAAGTCCACCGGCGCTGACTTCATCTACTCGTTTGGCGTAAACAACTTTCGCCGGTGCTTTTTTTGCGCGCTCTGCATTAGGGGCGGTGGGGGTCGTTACATCTTGAGATTGTGGGGAGCGATGAGCTGGGCGCTTGCGCCTACGCTTTTTCTTCGTACCTTCGCTGCCCGCACCAGGTGCCGGGGTCATAGATGAAGAGTACGCGACTACCCTTATCTATTGTGAGCGCAGAGAAGAGCAATTTTGGGGCAGCCGCCGAGTTGGCTATCCGCTCCCTCATCGCTAACGCGCCAGCGGCATCATCACTTGCCCAAGCTTTCACCGCCAGTGGTTTTCGCCTTGCACTCGTGGGTGGCCCTGTGCGCGATGCAATCTTGGGTCGACTTGGAAATGATTTAGATTTCACAACAGATGCGCATCCACATGAGACAAAGAAAATTCTTAAAGCATGGGCAGATAACATCTGGGATACCGGAATTCTCTTTGGCACAGTTGCAGCCAAACTCGGTGATGTTACTGTTGAAGTTACTACATATCGATCAGAGAAGTACGAAGAGAATTCTCGTAATCCAGATGTCGAATTTGGTGACAACATTGAAGGAGATCTCTCCAGACGAGATTTCACTGTTAACTCCATGGCGCTAGAGCTCACAGGAACCGAACCAGAATTTATCGACCCATTCGGTGGGCTGGAAGATTTAGCGAAGAAAGTTTTAAGAACACCAGCAAGTGCCGAACAATCATTTTCTGATGATCCACTTCGCATGATGCGTGCTGCTCGTTTTGCAAGCCAACTTAACTTTGCAATTGATCCAGAAGTCACTGCAGCAATGACAGCGATGGCTTCTCGCATCTCGATTATTTCGGCTGAGCGCGTGCGCGATGAGTTTATAAAAATGCTGATGTCAGAAAACCCACGACTTGGAATTACTATTTTGGTAGATACTGGTCTTGCTGATCTTGTCTTGCCAGAGATTCCTAAGCTGCGTCTGGAAATAGATGAGCACCATCACCATAAAGATGTGTATGAACATTCCATTACCGTTCTAGAGCAAGCTATCGCGCAAGAAGACAGACTGGGCGGCCCTAACCTAGTTATTCGCCTAGCAGCGCTTTTGCACGACATTGGAAAACCAAAGACTCGTAACCTTATTGAAGGCGGCGGAGTTTCATTTCATCACCATGAAGTAGTTGGAGCCCGGCTAGCAAAGGCGCGCATGAAGGCGCTCCGCTTTGATAATGAGACAGTCGATGCCGTTGAAACCCTCACCGCTTTGCATCTGCGTTTTCACGGTTATGGCGATGGCGAATGGACAGATTCTGCGGTGCGCCGTTACGTGCGCGATGCTGGTGAATTACTCACACATTTACATGTATTAACTCGCGCCGATTGCACTACTCGCAATGCAAAGAAGGCAGAACGACTAGCTCGAACATATGACGGCCTTGAGGCGCGCATTGCAAAACTGGAAGAGGAAGAAGAGTTATCAAAGATTCGCCCAGATTTAGATGGCGCGCAAGTAATGCAACTACTTGATCTCAAACCTTCAGCTGATGTTGGCAAGGCCCTTGATTTCCTGATGGAGCTACGCATGGAACATGGTCCGCTGGGCGAAGAACGTGCAACGCAAGAGTTATTACAGTGGTGGAAAGCTAGGCGTCATCCTTAAGAAAGAATTTTTCTGGGCGTAGCAATACTGTGGCAACAAGTACCCAGGAGATTGAAACGATAAGTGGCAACAACCATGAATCACCACTAATGGGCAAGATCCAGGCGGCAAAGAGGGCGCCGGTAACAATTGCTGAATTAACAACAACGTCATAGACCGAAAAGACTCGACCACGGAAGTAATCATCAATCTTTGATTGCACCAGGGCATCATTTGTTACTTTCAAACTTTGACCGCACATGGCAGCAAAAAATGCGGTAGCCCCAAGCAGAATTGGGGTGCGATCTATAACAAGTAAGAGCGAACCAAAACTTGCGGCAAAGATAGATAAGCGAATCCAACGATGGCGTCCAACTTTTCGCACGCCGTAAGGAGCGGCAAGTGCCCCAATAACAAAGCCGGTAGCTGCAATAGATAAGGTGACACTTAATCCGGTAAGACCAGCCTCACTGTCGGCCGGATCATTAAAGGTATTTCTCTCTAGTAATAGCGCGGTCAGCGTAAGGGCGGTCAGACCTCCGCGGTGAATTGCCGTTGCTGCAATTCCGCGAGCAGCATCGGCGTGCTCTTGTAGGAATTGAAAACCTTCGCGCATTTCAATAAGACCTTGGGTAAAGCTTCCTTTAACAATTTCATGTGGGCGTGGCCCGATTTCAGTCTTTCCCAACAAAGATGTGAGCAGTGCAGCAATCAGATACCCGAGAGAAGCTGCAAGTATTAGTACAGCGTCTGCGTTATCGGCGCTCCCGGAAAGATCAAGAAGCTGGCGAATACCTAAGCCAATACCCCCGCCAATAACAACCCAGACTGAACCACCGGTGACAGCGAGAGCGTTAGCGGAAATAAGTTCTTTTGGTGTTGTCATCAGTGGTATTCCGGCAGATAGCCCGGCAAGAATTAATCTATTAACACCGAATGCAATCAAGACGAAGACAGTAATTTCTAGCCCAGTTCTTCCATTAAAGATTAAGAGTGCGATAACTACAAGCGTGAGCGACCTAGTGAGGTTAGCGAAAAATATCGCTCGTTGGCGAGAGAATCTATCGAGCAGAGTTCCAACAAATGGACCCACAATTGAATAGGGCAGCAGCACAACAGCAAATGCCACCGCCGCATTCACCGCACTTGCCTGACGTTCAGGAGAAAAGAGAATAAAAGAGGCAAGCGCGCTTTGAAAAATACCATCAGTGATCTGCCCAGACCAACGGATTCGCAGCAAGCGAAAGAGTTTCCGATCTCTGAGCAATTGCCACAAAGTCATAGGAGAAGCGTAGTTAGGTAAAGGGGTTTATTCTTCTCCTATTATGCAGACTCGACGAGGGTTCATCGACTATTCACTTGATAAGCGTGCCACCCTGCTCGCTCTCTTTCGTGGTGTAGTCGACGCGTGTGATGCTGACCCATATCTGATGCGAGCAGCTAAATATCACGGTGAGAAAACTGAGCGCAAATGCCCAGTGTGTAAGAAAGATGGACTGGTAGAACTGCGTTACACATTCGGGGATCAACTTGGGCAATTCTCTGGCCGTATAAAAAATGGAGCTGAACTTGCAGAGATGGAGAAAGAATTCGGAGAGTTCTCTGTGTATGTCGTTGAGGTCTGTCGTGAATGTTCCTGGAATCACTTGTGCTCTACATACTTACTAGGCGATGGCCGCGAGCGTAAAGCTCCACGTCGCCAGCGCACACTCGAGGATGAAGACTTCGCTTCACTGAAGTAGACATATTTACCCAGTAATCTAGCCAAATGATTAAAACCAAATTGATCCGAGCCGGAATCTTCCTGGCAGGCTTTGGTTTTATTGCGGGTGCAACCCTCTTCGCATTTGCCTGGTTTACCGTTTCGATTCCCGACCCCAACGCCTATGTAAATAGTCAATCCACCGTCATCCAATATTCAAATGGTTCTGAAATTGGTCGCGTTGGAACTCAGAACAGACAAATTTTGCCGCTTGCAAAAATTCCACTTCGTCTGCGTTATGCAGTGATGGCGGCAGAAGATCGTAACTTTTATGCCAATCGCGCCTTTAGTCCAACTGGCATCGCACGAGCGCTTCTAAATAACCTCAGATCAGGAGATCTCACCGGAGAAGGTGGCTCAACAATCACGCAGCAATATGCAAAGACCGCATTTTTATCACCAAGTCGCACAATCCAAAGAAAAATAAAAGAACTTGTTATCTCACTTAAGTTAGAAAATGCGCTCTCGAAAGATCAGATTTTAGAGAACTATCTCAACACCATTTATTTTGGTCGCGGTTCATACGGCGTGCAGACTGCGGCTCAGCAATACTTCAATCGCAACGCTCATCAACTCAGCATTTCACAATCTGCGGTCATCGCAAGTATCTTGCGATCTCCTGGTTATTACGATCCTTCGCTCTCTAAAGAAAACGCAGTCCGACTTGAAAATAGATTTGCTTATGTCATTCAAGGAATGCTCGACAAGAAGTGGATTACTGAAGCCGAGGCAAAGGATGCCAAGTTCCCGCGAGTGGCACCACGTACAACATCTGGACAATTAAGCGGTCCCAAGGGTTACATCATTGATGCGGTACAGAAAGAGCTCAGCAAACTCGGATTTACCCAAGACCAGCTACTTGTTGGCGGTTATGTAATTAAGACAACGCTCGATCAACGCGCACAACAAGCTGCAGTTGATGCGGTAAATAAATTCACACCTGCTGACGCTCCGGAAAACCTGCACACCGCACTTGTTGCCATTCGCCCCGGCACCGGCGAAGTCATAGCGATGTATGGTGGAAAAGATTATGTAGTTCGACAATTAAACGATGCCACCCAGTCCATTGCCTTAGCCGGCTCTACCTTTAAGCCCTTTGCCCTCATTGCCAGCCTAGAAGCTGGAATTCCGATGACATCTATGTGGAATGGTGATTCACCACAGACTTTTGATGATCTAGGAAGACCATATGAAGTTTCTAATTATGGAAATGAAGGGTGGGGTCAGGTAGATCTGCTCACCGCAACACAACACTCCATCAACACCGTATTTGTTCCGCTAGGAATGAAAGCTGGCATGGATAAAGTTGTTGATGCAGCTAGACGTGCTGGAATTCCAGAAAATGTTGCGATGATTGCAACCCCATCTGTTGCCTTAGGTGTTGCAAGCCCGCACGTGATCGATGTAGCAAACTCCTATGCCACATTTGCCGCCCAAGGTGTGTATTCAAAGCCTTATATGGTGGCATCTGTCACTGGCTCAAATAAAGGCTTGCTCTATCAAGGCAAAGCCCAAACACAAGAAGTATTTTCTAAAGAAGTGATGGCAGATCTCACTTACGCACTTAAGAGTGTGGTCAATGGCGGAACCGGATCGGCAGCCCTTGGTTTGGGTCGCCCGGCTGCTGGAAAAACTGGAACATCGCAATCAAATGCGTCAGCGTGGTTTAGCGCATACACACCACAACTAGCGGCATCCGTTGCCCTCTTTCGCGATAGCGCATCTGAATCACTCAATGGAATTGGCGGCCTCACATCTGTGACAGGTGGAACATTCCCGGCAAGAATCTGGACCTATTTTATGAAGGGCGCTTTGAAAGATGAGCCCATCATGAGTTTTCCAGCACCTGCAAATATTGGCGGCCTTGAACCTGTCGTGATGACAAGTGGCGGCGTTCAAACAAGAAAGAAGTAATACCTAATGCGCGTTGGAATTCGCGTCGTTCTACTTCTTGCAGTTCTTTCTTCGCTAGTAAGTTTTGCCAAGTTCAATTACTGCAGCAGCGAAGGCTGGCAATCACCAGGACAGTATGTTCATGCATGCTATTCAGATATTCCAGCCCTGTATGGCGAACGTGAATTAGATCAAGGCAGATGGGCTTATTCCAGTGCCGAGAACGCTGTTGAGTACCCCGTTGTTCAGGGCGCAATCATGTGGGTTACGGCAAAGCTTATTCCGCAAGGAGTAACTAATTACTTCCACATCAACATACTTCTCTTAGCGCTGCTCTTTCTCTTTATTTCTTTCATCACATTTAAGATCAAACCCGAATTTGCATATTTACTTCCGCTAGCACCGGCTGCAGTGGCCTCGCTCTATATCAACTGGGATCTCTGGGCGATAGCAACGATGTTAGCTGCGATATATTTCTTCGATAAGAAGGCCGAGATACCAAGTGCGATACTTCTTGGAATTTCGATCTCAACAAAGTTTCTCCCCATCTTCTTACTCATCCCCATCGCGCTTATCTTCTTTCGCCGAGAAAAGATTGCAAAGTTTGCGCAATATTTCCTCATCACCGTTGTCACATTCATTGCAATCAACGCACCGGTATTTCTCACAACACCACAAGGGTGGTGGCGCTTTTATTCACTTAACCTCAACCGCGGATCTGACTGGGGTTCGATTTGGTATGCGCTCTCTAACTTAGGTCTTAACCTCACCCACCAAAATTATTTATCTGTTCTCTGTTTACTCATCGGAATTACCGCACTCATCATCTATTTACTCCAACTCACTAAACCACCCACCCTTGCCCACACAGCGATCTTTATCTTCATCATCGTGATGGCGGTGAGCAAGGTCTATTCACCGCAGTATGTTCTCTGGTTAACGCCCCTTGCCGTGATTGCACTTATCGATAAGAAAGATTTGGCCGTGTTCTTCTTCTGGCAAGGCTGTGAACTTCTTTATCACTTCGCAATCTGGCAACACCTTGCCTCTGTTACCGGTGCAAAATTCGGTCTACCGGTTGTGGCATATTCAGTCATTACCCTGGTCCGGATTGGAGCCTCGATTCTCCTGCTGGCCCGCCTAGCCGCCCGCCATCAAAAATCCCGCGTATTTCCGAGCGAATTTCTCTTATCAACAGGCGAGAGTTACCCTTAGCGTCCTGAATTACACAATCCTTCGGAGCGTGTTCTTCAGGAGTATTAACCCTCCTGTCACGGAAATGCCGTGGCCGTCTTAGTCCAAAGGAGGTCGGGTTAACGCATGCGTCACTATGAATTAATGGTCATTCTCGATCCAGAACTCGAAGAACGTACAGTCACACCATCACTTGAGACATATCTCAAGATCATCAAAGACAGCGGAGGCCGCGTCGACAAGCTCGATGTTTGGGGCAAGCGCCGTATGTCATTTGAAATCAATAAGAAGCCAGAAGGCATTTACGCAGTTGTAGATATGCACTGCGAGCCTGCGGCAATCAAAGAGTTAGATCGTCAGCTGAACCTGAACGAATCTGTCTTACGCACAAAGGTAATACGCCCCGAGTAATCAACAGCTGCCGCGTTTCGCGCGGTAGTTGTCACCTATTCCGGGTAATTTATCAGCACGGACTCCACGAGTAGATAAGAGGAAAAGATGGCAGCAGGAGATACAACAATTACCATGATCGGCAACCTAGTTGACGATCCAGAGCTACGTTTCACACCTAGTGGTGCAGCGGTAGCTAAATTTCGTGTTGCCTCAACACCTCGTTATCTAGATAAGGCTACAAATGAATGGAAAGATGGCGAGAGCCTCTTCCTTCAATGCCAAATCTGGCGTCAAGCTGCAGAAAATGTTGCAGAGTCACTGACAAAGGGAATGCGCGTCATTCTCTCTGGCAGACTCAAGCAACGTTCGTATGAAACAAAAGAAGGCGAAAAGCGCACAGTCTTTGAGGTAGAAGTTGATGAAGTAGGTCCATCACTCCGCAATGCAACAGCGAAGGTCACACGAGCTTCGCGTGCAGGTGGAACTGGAGCAAGTGCAGCACCTGCTGCAGCCGAATCCTTCAACGACGATCCATGGGCTGCGGCAACGACTTCACCAGCCGGTGGTGGATGGGGAACATCTACAACCGACGAACCACCCTTTTAAATAGAAAAAGTTAAATAACCGACAATCCATTCCTTCTAAGCAAGTTGCGAAACTACTTGGAAGGGCCCGAAAAGGAGCACCACAATGGGAGCAAGAAATAACAAGGCTCTACGCGAGCCGAAGAATAAGGGCGCTAAAGCAGCAGCCCTTAATAAGAAGTTCAAGAAGAAGCCTTGCAGCTTCTGTCGTGACAAGGTCAAATATATCGATTACAAAGATATTGCGACCCTACGTAAGTACATCTCTGATCGTGGCAAGATCCGCGCTCGCCGAGTAACAGGTGCTTGCACACAACACCAACGTTCAGTAGCAACAGCTGTCAAGAACAGCCGTGAAGTAGCGCTACTGCCTTACACATCTTCAGCGCGATAAGGGAGCTAAGAACTATGAAACTCATCCTTACTCGTGAAGTAAATAAGGTCGGAAACGCTGGCGATGTTGTCACTGTTAAAGATGGCTACGCACGCAACTTCTTGTTGCCACGTGGCGTTGCAATCGTCTGGTCACTTGGTGGCGAGAAGCAGATCGAAGGAATTCGCCGTGCACGTGCTGCCCGCGAAGTCCGCGATCTCGATCACGCTAAAGAGATCAAAGCAACACTTGAGAAGGCAACAGTGACCGTAAAGGTCAAGACCGGTACAGCTGGTCGCCTCTTTGGTTCTGTCACAGATAAAGACATTGCTGCTGCAATCAAATCAGCGACATCAGTTGATATCGATCGCCATAGCCTCAAGACAACAGGTCACATCAAGAAGACAGGCACACACTCAGTAAAGGTCTCACTTGCACATAACATCATTGCAACTGTTAACTTGACTGTAGTTTCTGCTTAAATTCTTTTACTAAGAAAGCCCGCCGCAATCTGCGGCGGGCTTTCTTATTTCACCAATTAATTTAGAGCCAGCCAGATTTCTTGAATTTCCTATACAGAACAACGGTGATCACGAGGAGTGAACCGATGACGGCCGGATATCCAAATTCCCAGCGTAATTCAGGCATGGTGTCGAAGTTCATTCCGTAGATTCCAGCAATCATTGTTGGTACAGATGCCAGGGCCACATAAGAAGTTATCTTGCGCATATCGCTATTCTGCTGAAGTTGTACTTGTGCAAGCTCTGCCTGCAGCGCCGATGTGAGTAGCGCATCTAGGCCAGATGCTGCATCAGATGCGCGTGATAAATGGTCGAGGGTATCTCGGAAAAATGGCGTGAGTTCGGCCGGAATATTACGAGCGCCAATACTAGCGATATGTTGAAGCGGCGAGAGCAGTGGATCAATTGCATGACGAAATTCAATGACTTCGCGTTTCAACAGATAAATCTCCTGCGAAGCACTTTCTCTGGTATCTCCAAAAACCTTATGTTCTACTTGTAACACATCGTTTTCAAGTTCGATTGAGATGTCGATGTAACAATCAATAACGTGATCAAGAATTGCGTGCGCAACTGCGTAGGGACCTTTTGCTAATTGCTCTGGGTTGCTCTCTAAGTGATGACGTGTATTAACTAGTGGTGCACCGTTGCCGTGGCGTACGACAACTATGAAATGTTCTCCAATGAAGCAGAAGATTTCACCGGTAGAAATTTGGCTGCCCTTCTCTTCATAGAAGACGGTCTTTAGTACCAACGCTTGCACACCTGGGTACTCTTCAAATTTTGGACGTTGATGAGCGGTGATTGCATCTTCGATTGCTAGCGGATGGAATTTAAAGTCGCCAACGATCTTGTTAAATTCATTCTCGGTAGGCTCTGCCAGACCTAGCCAGACGAAGCCCCCATCGCTTCTCGCCTTTTGAATAAGTTCAGCGAGATTGGAGGGTTGGGTGTACCGAACGCCATTTTGGTAGAGGGCGTAGTCAACAATCATGTGTGAAGTGTTCCGCAGAAAAGTGAATATCAGGTGATATCTCACCAGGTGAGAACTCCTAATTTACTTTTCTCCCCACCTTTCCACGCTCAATTGGGAGGCTATCCACCGTTAGGCGTGAGTTACACACACCTTCTCCACACCCTTTTACACATAGAAGTGGGCTTTATCCACACTCTTACCCCCAGGGTGCTTCGCATTTGTCAGTGCTCTAGAGGAAGGTACGCCTCGTGAGCATCGCAGAACTACCCAATAACTCCCAACGTAACGGGCAGTACAACACTGTTGGGGCTGAGTTCGAGCGCACACCACCACAAGATCTTCAAGCAGAACAATCTGTTCTCGGTGGAATGCTGTTATCAAAAGATGCAATTGCAGATGTTGTTGAAGTTTTACGTGAACGTGATTTCTATAGACCAGCACACGAACTTATCTATGATGCAATTCTAGATCTCTACGGACGTGGTGAACCAGCGGACGCAATTACCGTTGCGGCAGAACTCACAAAGCGTGGCGATATTGCGCGTGCAGGTGGTGCGCCTTATTTACACACACTTATCTCTTCTGTACCAACAGCTGCTAACGCCGGCTACTACGCAAAAATTGTTTTAGAACATGCAATCATGCGCAGACTTGTGGAAGCAGGAACAAAGATTGTGCAACTTGGCTATGATCAAAATGGCGAAGTAGATGACGCAGTAGATGCTGCGCAAGCAGAGGTCTATGCGGTAACAGAGCGACGCTCTTCTGAAGATTATGTGCAGCTCAATACTTTATTGCCGCAAGCACTCGATGAAATTGAAGCTATTTCAAAAGGTGTAGGCGCTGAAGGTGTTAAATCTGGTTTCCGCGATCTAGATCAACTCACACACGGTTTCCATCCTGGAAATATGATCATTCTTGCCGCCCGTCCTGCTGTCGGTAAATCAACGCTCGGTCTTGATATTGCCCGCCACGCCGCAATTCACGATAACCAAACAGCGGTGATTTTCTCGCTTGAAATGTCGAAATCTGAAATCACAATGCGCATGCTCTCTGCCGAAGCGCGCGTTGGCCTTAATAGCATTCGTTCCGGTCAACTCAGCGATGACGAATGGTCAAAGCTTGCTCGTCGTATGGGTGAGATCTCAGATGCACCGTTATTTATTGATGATTCAGCCAACCTTTCTATGATGGAGATTCGCGCTAAAGCACGCCGCTTAAAGCAACGTCACAATCTCAAACTCGTTGTGATTGATTACCTGCAGCTGATGACATCAGGTAAAAAGGTGGAGAACCGCCAGCAAGAAGTCTCGGAATTCTCGCGTCAATTAAAGTTGATGGCAAAAGAACTAGATGTTCCAGTTATTGCAATCTCACAGCTCAACCGTGGCCCGGAACAACGTACAGATAAGCGCCCGATGCTCTCAGACCTTCGTGAATCTGGTTCTATCGAACAAGATGCGGACGTTGTTATCTTGCTCCACCGCGATGATATGTATGACTCACAGAACCGATCAGGTGAAGCAGACTTCATCGTTGCTAAGCACCGTAACGGACCAACTCGCACCATTACCGTCTCTGCCCAACTTCACTTTGCACGCTTCTTTGATATGGCACCGAATGTTGGTTCTGGTCGCGACTTCACACAATCAACAGGATCAACAAATGATATTCAACCAACTGCGCCAGGTGATGGTGGCTGGAACGAGTAGTTCCTTTTGATTTATTCTGTGGCTACCGTTTTCGCACGGTCTGCTAAGTAGATTCCAAAGAGCACGACGAGTGCTCCGAAGAGTTGAATTACATCCCAGCTCTGAGCAAACCAGACCCAGGCAAAGGCACCTGCTAGTACCGGCTCAAGCATTCCAATGACGCTACTTGTTGATGCCGTCAGTAATCGCATTCCGGTAAGCACGCAGAGATAAGGAACTACGGTTCCAATGATTGCAGCTGCTGCCATCATCACCCAACCAGGAACTAATGTGCCAGCAGCAATGCCACCCAGGTCCATCTTCATTGTAAATACTTCAAAAGGAAAGGTCCAAGGTGGAAGAACTACAAGCCAAAAGATTGATGCAAATCCCATACCAAAGATAAGTAGGGCAATCGGTTCGCGTTTCTTTCCAATTTTCTCACTCATTAAGAAGTACGCAGCTAGCGCGAAGGCGCTCATCACAGCGCCACCGATACCAATCAAGTCGAAAGCGAAGCCATCCCACGCCTTGGCAACCAAGACCAAACCGAGAATTGAGAAGGCGATAGCTATCCACATTTGGCGCGCAACGAAAGACTTACGGACAAACTTAATCCATAAGGCGATCCAGATTGAAGCGGTGAACTCGATAATTAAAACAAGAGCTAGCGGTATTCCACGTTGGATGCCAAGTAGGTATCCAAAATTAACCATCGCAAAACCGATGACACCGTATAAGCCTAATTTAGGTATTTCAGCGCGCACCATCCTGATGATCTCAGGGCGGGTGAGTGCGACCAGTGTTCCGAGAATGAGCACAGCCGTCACAGAACGGAACTCAGCTAAGCGAAATGCTGGCAAATGTTTTAGTACAACCGTAACCACGATTCCGCTTAATGCGAAGAAGAAAGCCCCCAAGACGAGAAATAATTCACCGCGGTATTTTGAGAGCACCCGTTGAGTTTATCTCAGTTTGGTCAGAAAGCAGACTCCGGGATCTCCATAATGGTGGAGTCAGTTGCTTCCACAATCTTGCGATCTGCAGTGATATGCGGAAGAACTGTTGCAACAAAGAACTTTGCCGATGCAATTTTACCGGTGTAGAAATCAGTATCTTTGCCAGCACCGGCAGCTAACTTCTCTGCTGCAATATCTGCCTGGCGAAGAAGAAGCCAAGTAATGATGACATCGCCCACTGCCATCAAAGCGCGTGAGGTGCTTAAGCCCACCTTGTAAATTTCATCTGATTTTTCTTGTGATGCCATCGCATGGCCAACAAGTACGCCGATAATTCCATTGAGATCAGCCAGTGCTTTAAGGAGAGCTTGCTTCTCAGCGGCATGTGCTCCTCCACTTTCAGCAAATGCTTGAATCTCTTTTCCGAGTAGACCAAGTGCACGCCCACCATCTTTTACAACTTTGCGGAAGAAGAAGTCCAAACCTTGAATTGCTGTTGTGCCTTCATACAAAGTATCAATCTTGGCATCGCGCACATACTGTTCTAGTGGCCAATCTTGGGTAAATCCGGCTCCACCAAATGTTTGTAGTGATTCAGTACCAAGAAGTGTCCATGATTTTTCAGAACCGAAGCCTTTAACAACTGGAAGCAGGAGATCGTTCAGACGTTCCATCTTCTCTAACTTCTCTTCTTCCCCGGCTGCTCGAGCCAATTCGATTTCATCTTGGATAGAGGCGGTATAGAGCACGAGTGCGCGCATTCCTTCGGAGTAAGCCTTCTGCACCATCAAGGAGCGGCGAACGTCTGGATGCTTAATGATTGTCACACGCGGGCTTGCTTTATCGTTCATCACCTTCATATCGCCACCTTGCACGCGGACTTTGGCATAGGAGAGTGCTTGCAGATAGCCGGCAGATAACGTTGCAATCGCCTTAGTTCCCACCATCATGCGAGCGAATTCGATAATTTTAAACATCTGGAAGATTCCTTGGTGGACATCACCGAGTAGATAGCCAACGGCAGGCTCTTTCTCGCCAAGATTTACTTCGCAGGTAGCAGAAACATTAAGGCCCATTTTACTTTCCAGGGCTGTGACATATACGCCATTGCGTTTTCCTAGTTCGCCTGTCTCAAGATCGAACATGAATTTAGGAATGAGAAAGAGTGATAAACCTTTTGTTCCTGGTCCGCCACCTTCACGACGAGCGAGCACAAAGTGCATCACATTCTCATAGAAGTCGGCATCTCCGGAAGTGATGTATCGCTTATTTCCGGTGATATGCCAAGTCCCATCTGCTTGTTCCACAGCTTTTGTCCGCCCTGCCCCAACATCTGAACCAGCATCTGGTTCAGTCAATTGCATGGTCGCGCCCCAGTGACGATCAACCATATGTTTCGCCATTGTTTTTTGAACATCTGTGCCCAATAAAAATGCAACATGGGCAAAGGCATAACCGGATGCATAGAGGTGAACAGCGGGATTTGAGCCAAGAACCATTTCGGCAATCGCCCAACGAATGGATGCTGGAACTTTCATACCACCGAGTTCTACTGGTGCATCAAGTCGCCACCACTCGCCATCAATGTATGACTTATAAGATTTAATAAAGCTCGCAGGCAGATTTACATTGCCAGTCTCTTTATTCAGGATTGCGCCAACGCGATCGCCTTCAACAAAGGAAGCAGCGAGATCGTTCTCACATAAACGCTTCATCTCTTCTAACATTCCCATTGCGGTATCGCGATCAAGTTCAGAGTAGATAGAAGTACCCAGTACTTTTTCGCGACCAAGTAGGTCAAAGAGGCAGAATTCAATATCGCGCAGATTGGCTATGTAATGGCTCATGGCGCAATAATGCTACCCGCCAGTAACTTAGGCAAGCGCGCCGGACTCCTTTTTCTAAGCCCGCAAAGGTAGGCTCGCGCCGTGCTTCTTAGTGATCGCGATATTCGCTTAGAAATAATGGCCGGCCGCGTATCCGTCGAGCCTTTTGATGAGGCGATGATTCAGCCATCCTCGGTTGATGTCCGTCTAGATAAATTCTTTCGGGTATTTGAAAACCATAAATATTCAGTAATCGATCCATCACTGGAGCAACCTGAGCTCACTCGCGAAGTTATCGCCGAAGATGGTGAAGCTTTTATCTTGCACCCAGGTGAATTCGTATTGGCAAGCACCTATGAAATCATCACGCTTCCCGATGACATCGCCGGGCGGCTAGAGGGTAAATCTTCACTGGGCCGCCTAGGACTGCTGACACATTCCACTGCCGGATTTATTGATCCTGGATTTTCTGGACACATCACCCTGGAGCTTTCCAATGTTGCTAACTTGCCAGTGAAGTTATTCCCAGGCATGAAAATCGGTCAGCTCTGTCTGATTAGACTTTCATCCCCTGCTGAACATCCATACGGTTCAGCTATTTATGCATCTCGTTACCAAGGACAGCGCGGGCCAACCCCGAGCCGCTCCTTTATGAATTTTCACCAGAGCAAGATCAAATAGCTCCTCGGATACCGATTATCTGGGGAATACAACTACCCACCAGAAGGTTGAATACATTATGGAATATATAGTCATCGGCGCAGTCATACTTTTAGTTTTATTCTTTATTGCTCAATACAACCGCCTCATTCGCCTAAACATCACAGTCGATGAAGCATTTGCCCAGATTGAGGTTCAACTCAAGCGACGTGCAGATCTGATTCCCAATTTAGTGGAGACTGTTAAAGGATATGCAGCCCACGAACAATCAACATTTGATGCTGTTGTCACAGCGCGGGCGAAGGCGACCAGTGCAACAACTATTGCTGACGTTGCGGCAGCAGATGGCGCCCTGACAAATGCACTCAAAGGTTTACTTGCAGTTGCTGAGGCGTATCCAGATCTAAAAGCATCGGCAAACTTCTTATCACTTCAAGAAGAACTTTCTACCACTGAGAATAAAGTTTCATTTGCCCGCCAGTTCTATAACGACACTGTGCGCTCACTCAACACAGCCGTTAAAACCATCCCCACCAGCTTCTTTGCCGGCTTTGCCAAGGTAGATGCACGTGACTTCTATGAGGTTGAGAATCCAACAGATCGCAACGTTCCTGGCGTTAAGTTCTAGCAAGTTCTATGGCTGAGAATAACTTTCGCGCACTCGCTTCTGCCAACAAAGGAAAGACCTATTTCCTACTGGCAGCAATGGGAGTTCTCACCTGGCTGGTCGCTTATGCAGTACTGACATATTTTGGAGCCGGCACAGCCTCAACAATTGTTCCCTTTGCCGTAGGAATATCACTCATTGGCGTGTGGGGCTCTTACTACGGCTCAGATAAATTAGTTCTCACCATGACAGGTGCCAAAGTTGTTACCCGAGAAGATGCCCCCGAACTCTTTAATGTGATTGAAGAAGTGGTCATTGCAAGTGGTTTACCTATGCCTAAGGTGGCAATCGTGGAAGATTCTGCGCCCAATGCATTTGCAACCGGACGTAATCCTGACCACGCACTAATTGCATTTACTACACGAATTCTAGAAGTCATGGATCGCGATGAACTTCAAGGAGTCATTGCACATGAGATGTCACACGTGGCAAACCGTGACACCTTAGTGTCAGCAGTTGCTGCAACCACTGCCGGAGCGATAGCAATCTTGAGTGATTTTCTGATGCGCATAATGTTCTTTGGCGGCGGTCGCAGAGATGGAAACCAAAATCAAAACCCAGTGGCACTTGTTCTTTCACTTGTTGTCTTAATTCTTGCTCCGATTGCAGCGCTGCTCTTGAAATCTGCAATTTCACGTAAGCGTGAGGCGCTAGCAGATGCCACCGCCGTCTCCTTTACGCGCAATCCTGCCGGGCTCCGTAAAGCACTTGAAGTATTAGCTGCTGATTCCACTGTGGTGCGCCAGAAATCAAATGCGGTGGCACATATTTGGATCGAATCCCCGTTGGATGCAAAAGCTGTCTCAAAGTTATTTAGTACTCATCCACCCATCGAAGAGCGCATTGCAACGCTACGTGCGATGGAATCGCTAGGCCCACAGATTTAATATTTCTAACTTTGCGCTGAATTACATGGGTGTAACTCCACCCACAATGGGGATAAACTCTGTGGATATCTAGCAAAGAGTGAGTTGATTCAGTAGGAACCCTCACCCCTGCGCCGAACGGGCGGTAAATCCCACTCCTAAGGCTTCTCGCCGGTATTTGACTTGCGATTTAACGATAGGATTTCACCCTGCTAAAGCGGAATCACCGCTCTATAGCCCATTTAAGGCAAATTCAAGGAGTTCCCACTTTGAGCGAAAAGCGTGACGTGAAGAAGGAACCGGGCGGATACGACGCCTCCTCGATCACAGTCCTAGAGGGCCTTGAGGCTGTTCGAAAGCGCCCCGGAATGTATATCGGCTCCACCGGTGAACGCGGGCTGCACCACCTTGTCTATGAAATCGTCGATAACGCAGTTGATGAAGCGCTCGCAGGTTATTGCACTGAAATTAAAGTCAGCTTGATGCCTGATGGGTCACTACAAGTGGTCGATAACGGTCGTGGAATCCCGGTTGATATCCACCCGATTGAAAAGAAGCCAGCACTTGAAGTTGTTCTCACCGTTTTGCACGCGGGAGGAAAGTTTGGCGATGGTGGCTACTCCGTCTCTGGCGGTCTGCACGGTGTTGGCTCATCCGTGGTTAACGCACTTTCTACAAAGCTATCTGCTGAAGTAAAGCGCGATGGATTTACCTGGCGCCAAGATTACCGACTCGGTGTTCCGCAAGCACCCGTTGCTAAAGGTGAAGCAACAACTGAGACCGGAACAACAATTCAATTCTGGCCATCGGAAGATATCTTTGAAACAACAGATTTCTCATTCGAAGTTCTCTCTACCCGTTTTCGTGAGATGGCATTTCTTAACCGCGGCCTGATTTTATCTCTGACAGATTTGCGCCCTGGCCATGTCGATGACAAGGGTGAACAAATTGCGGTGCGCTACCAATACCAGGGCGGAATTACTGACTTTGTAAAGCACCTGAACTCCACCCGCGGTGAGCTACATAAGACCGTGATCGCCATTGAGTCAGAGGATAAGAAGGCGCAACTTTCACTTGAAATTTCAATGCAGTGGAATAACGGCTTTTCCGAGTCTGTCTATACCTTTGCCAACACTATTCACACCCATGAAGGTGGAACCCACGAAGAAGGTTTCCGCACAGCACTGACTTCAGTGGTTAATAAGTTCGCCGAAGAACAGGGACTTATTCGCAAGAAAGAAGATCGTCTTACTGGCGATGATGTCCGCGAAGGCCTTACTGCAATTGTCTCCATCAAATTAGGTGAACCACAGTTTGAAGGACAGACAAAGACCAAACTCGGTAACACTGCCGCAAAATCATTTACCCAAAAAGTAGTCAATGAACACTTAACGCAATGGTTTGAACAAAATCCACAAGAGGGCAAAGACATTATTCGTAAATCAATTGATGCCGCCTCTGCTCGCGTGGCAGCACGTAAAGCACGTGATTTAGCTCGTAACCGTAAGGGTTTGCTCGAAGGTCGTGGAATGCCCGGCAAGCTAGCTGATTGCCAGTGGACTGATCCTTCCAAGTGCGAGCTCTACATTGTCGAAGGTGACTCTGCTGGTGGTTCAACAAAGGGTGGCCGCGATTCACGAAATCAAGCAGTCCTGCCAATTCGCGGCAAGATCCTTAACGTTGAAAAGGCTCGTATTGATCGCGTGCTACAAAATAATGAAGTGCAATCCCTGATTACCGCACTCGGTACCGGAGTTCACGATGACTTTGATATCGAAAAGTTGCGCTATCACAAGATTATTCTGATGGCCGATGCCGACGTTGATGGTCAACACATTCGAACACTACTTCTTACTTTGTTATTTAGATTTATGCGTCCGCTTATTGAAAACGGTTTTGTCTATCTTGCCCAACCCCCACTTTATAAACTCAAGTGGGGCGGCAAAGACCCGGTTGAGTATGCCTTTAGCGACAGAGAGCGCGATGGCATGATCAAGATTGGTCTAGATGCCGGAAAGCGTCTTCCGAAAGAAGATGGAATCCAGCGCTTTAAAGGTTTAGGTGAAATGCCGGCAAAAGAGTTGTGGGATACAACTATGGACCCAGAGCATCGCGTCTTGATTCAGGTAACACTGGATGACGCAGCAGCAGCCGATGATCTCTTCTCTGTGCTTATGGGTGAAGATGTAGAACAACGACGGGCATTTATTCAGCGCAATGCTAAAGACGTTAGATTCTTGGATATCTAATGACAACTGATGACATGACACCGGAAGAGGTAACTTTCGATCGCATCGAAAAAGTAGACCTACAAGTTGAAATGGCGCGCAGCTATCTCGACTACGCCATGTCTGTCATTGTTGGCCGCGCACTTCCTGATGTGCGAGATGGCCTAAAGCCAGTTCACCGCCGCGTTCTCTATGCCATGTTCGATGCTGGTTATCGCCCTGATAAGGGCTATTACAAATCTTCTCGCATCGTCGGTGATGTCATGGGTAATTACCATCCTCATGGTGACACCGCTATCTATGACACCGTTGTTCGTTTAGCTCAGTCATGGTCACTTCGTTATCCATTGGTAGATGGCAACGGAAACTTCGGTTCACCCGGTAACGATCCAGCAGCTGCGATGCGTTATACCGAAGCTCGCTTGGCACCTCTTGCCATGGAGATGATGCGTGATATCGATGAAGATACCGTCAACTTCTCACCCAACTACGACGGACGATCACAAGAGCCAGATGTATTACCTGCACGTTTTCCCAACTTACTTGTGAACGGTTCTGCCGGTATTGCAGTGGGCATGGCGACAAATATTCCTCCGCATAATCTTCGCGAAATCGGTGAGGCAGTTATTTACGCACTTGAACATCCAGATATGCCGGCCCCAGATCTACTTAACCATTTGCTTACTGTTGTGAAAGGCCCAGATTTTCCAACCAAGGCACTGATTGTTGGCCGTGGCGGCATTGAAGATGCCTATCGCACTGGCCGTGGCTCAGTGACTATGCGGGCAGTAGTAAATGTAGAAGAGATTAATAAGCGCACCTGCTTAGTTGTTACTGAACTTCCCTATCAAGTAAACCCAGATAACCTGGCACTTAAAATTGCGGAACTTGTTAAAGATGGAAAGATTAAAGGAATCGCAGATGTGCGCGATGAAGGAAACGAACGTTTAGGCCAGCGCCTGGTTATTGTCTTGCAGAGCTCGGCAATTCCAAAGGTGATTCTGAATAACTTATATAAGCAGACTCAACTACAAGATACTTTCGGTGCCAATATGTTGGCACTTGTCGACGGTGTCCCACGTACCTTGCGCTTAGATGAATTCATTAAATATTACATCGAGCATCAAGTTGAAGTCATTGTTCGCCGTACTAAATTCCGTTTGATTGAAAAAGAGAAACGCGCACACATACTTAAGGGATACCTCAAAGCCCTCGATGCCCTCGATGCCGTGATTGCACTCATTCGTGCCTCAAAGACTCCCGAAGAAGCGCGCACAGGTTTGATGAAGTTACTTGATGTCGATGAGATCCAAGCAAATGCAATTCTTGATATGCAGTTGCGCCGGATTGCAGCACTTGAGCGGCAGAAGATTAATGATGAATACGAAGGCCTGATGGCTGACATCATCGAACTCAACGCAATCTTGGCATCGGAAAGTAAGCAGCGCGAAATCATCAAGAGCGAGCTCACTGAAGTGATTACTAAATATGGCGATGAGCGCCGTACTCAAATTGTGGCAAGTGAAGGTGATTTCTCGGCTGAGGATCTCATCCCTGATAATAATGTTGTAGTAACTATTACCCGCGGTGGGTATTCCAAGCGCACTACCGCTGATCTCTATAAATCACAGCGCAGAGGTGGTCGCGGCGTTAAAGGTGCGGCGCTGAAGCAAGATGATGTGGTTGATCATTTCTTTGTCGCCTCTACCCATGATTGGCTCTTGTTCTTCACCAACCAGGGCCGCGTATATCGGGCGAAGGTGCACGAGCTTCCTGATGCTGGCCGCGATGCCCGCGGACAACATGTGGCAAATCTGATGGCATTTAAGCCAGAGGAACAAATTGCACAAGTCCTTTCATTTAAAGATTACAACGCAGCTCCTTACCTAGTACTTGCCACAAAAGGTGGACTAGTTAAGAAGACCCCACTGACTGAATACGATTCACCGCGCACAGGTGGCCTCATTGCAATCTCATTAAAGCCTGGAGATGAAGTTGTTTCAGCTTCTCTTGTCCGCAATGCCGATGAACTCTTGCTTGTTTCTAAGAAGGCGATGTCACTGCGCTTTACTACTGATGACGATTCACTTCGCCCGATGGGACGTTCCACATCTGGTGTAATCGGAATGAAATTTCGCGCGGGTGATGAACTCTTAACAATGGCGCGCGTTGATTCTCAATCTACGCAAGGTGCATTTGTCTTTACCGCAACTGATGGTGGCTATGGAAAGAAAACTCCAATCGATGAGTATCGATTACAGGGCCGTGGTGGCATTGGCATAAAGGCGGCAAAGATCGATGAAGATTCTCGTGGAACACTTGTATCCGCACTTGTATTAGAAGATAAAGATGAAATCCTTGCGATTACATCTGCTGGAACCGTCATGCGAACCCCCGCAGCTGAAGTGCGCCAAACAGGCCGCGATTCAATGGGAGTTCGTCTGGTCAACTTAGATGTTGGTGTGACCCTGTTATCTGTGACCCGCAACAGCGAAGATGAGATTTCGGAGCAAAAGTAGTAGGGTTCACGCCTGTAGTAATGGGGGCCGTTTTGGCTACTTGATGATATTCAAGTAACCTTGCGCTTCTGCGAAACGCACGAAAGTACGTCTAGCGGGCCCATAGCTCAGCCTGGTTAGAGCGCTTCCCTGATAAGGAAGAGGTCGGTGGTTCAAGTCCACCTGGGCCCACCCGTTCTAATACGGGGACCTAGCTCAATTGGTAGAGCGCTGCCTTTGCAAGGCAGAGGTTAGGGGTTCGATTCCCCTGGTCTCCACATGTCAAACACTGCAACCCTTCATACCTCACTCGGCGACATCGTCATTGAGCTATTTCCTAACCATGCGCCAAAGACTGTTGAAAATTTTGTTGGTCTTGCAACGGGTGCCAAAGAGTGGACAGATCCTCGCACAGGTAAAAAATCAAATGAGAATTTATATGACGGAACTATTTTCCACCGCGTCATCGCTGGCTTCATGCTCCAAGGTGGAGACCCACTTGGTCAAGGATTTGGCGGACCTGGTTACCAGTTCGCTGATGAATTCCATGGAGAGCTTCAATTCGATCGCCCATACATCCTTGCCATGGCTAACTCTGGACCAGGAACAAATGGTTCACAGTTCTTTATCACCGTCGCACCAACAACATGGCTAAACCGCAAGCACACAATTTTCGGTGAAGTAAAAGATGTCGCTTCACAAGCTGTCGTAGACAAGATTGGCGCAACACCAACAGGTGCTCAAGATAAGCCTGTGACGCCAGTTGTCATCAATAGCGTCACTATCGCGTAGTACTTTTCTAAGCGTATGAAATCGCGTTCAACAGTCATAACGCTAATCACCATTATCTGCGCGTTTTACCTATACGAACTCCTTGATTCCGGAATCATTGGCACATTTGGACTTTATGGAATTGAATTACTTAAATCAACAAACGAGTGGTATCGACTTGTCACTGTGGCTCTCGTGCACGATAACTCAAATACAATCCCAATTCACCTAGCATTTAACATGCTTGCGCTGCACTCACTCGGAACACCGATAGAGCGCTTTATGGGCCGCAATAAATTTCTCATTATCTTCTTCATCTCACTTATTGGCGGCTCACTCTTTTCGGCATATAGTCTCGGCTACAACGGATATTCAGTGGGAGTATCAGGTGCGGTCTTTGGTTTATTCGGCGCATTTGTAGTTATTGGCAAGCGAATGGGCGGTGACATTAAAAGCATCATCGTTGTCATTGCCCTGAACTTTGCCCTCGGATTCACTATTGGTGGCGTTGATTGGCACGCTCACCTTGGTGGTCTTATCGCAGGTGCTGTAGTGACTAAGTTATTGCTTACTCTGAAGCCTTCACGCTTCTAAGTAATATCTGGGCAACATCGAGTACTTCAACATCTGATTGACGCGCAACCATTCCATCACCGACCATGATTCGGCAGAATGGACAGGCAACAGCGACTTCTTGCGCACCAGTATCGATTGCTTCATCAACGCGGTTTAAGTTGATGCGAGTTCCAAGTTTTTCTTCCATCCACATGCGACCACCGCCACCACCGCAGCAGAATGATCGTTCCTTATTACGTGGCATCTCTTCCACATCGCAACCACTCGCCTCCAGCAGTTCACGAGGTGGTGCGTAAATTTGGTTGTGTCGACCGAGGTAACAGGGGTCGTGATAGGTCAGCTTCTTATCTGATTTATGCGGACTTGGCTTCAGGCGTCCTTCTTTAATCAAAGTATTAAGTAATTGTGTGTGGTGCAACATTTCGAGCTCGAAACCACTCTGTGCATAATCTCGTCCAATGGTGGTAAAGCAATGCGGGCAGGTAACAACAACCTTCTTCTTACCTTTTGATCTATCTCCGAATGTCTCATTAAAGGTAGCAATATTTTCCTGCGAAAGAATTTGATATAAGAATTCATTGCCTGAACGGCGCGCAGGATCTCCAGTGCAGGTCTCGCGTTTTCCTAGAACGGCAAAGTTAACCCCGGCCATATGTAGTAACTCAGCGACAGCCTTTGTTGTCTTCTTTGCTCGATCTTCGTATGCACCAGCGCAGCCAACCCAGAAGAGATATTCAACTTCTTCTGGAAGTTCACCGCTAACAACGCGTACTGGGAAATCACACTCTGCAATCCAGCTCTCGCGGTCAGCCTTATTTGCACCCCATGGGTTGCCGGCCTTCTCCAGGTTTCTAAACGTTCCACCAAGCTCTGTCGGAAACTCGGATTCAACTAATACTTGGAAGCGACGCATATTAACGATGTGATCAACGTGTTCGATATCAACCGGACACTCTTCAACACAAGCACCACACGATGTGCAAGACCATAAGACATCAAGTGAGATAGGAGCGTTCTCACCCACTATGTTTTCGGTCTCGACAACCTTTGACATCGCGTGATCGCGCATAGCCATAATCAATAACTTAGGTGAAAGTGGTTTATCGGTATGCCATGCCGGACATTGCGATTGGCAGCGGCCGCATTCGGTGCAGCTGGTCATATCCAGCAAGCCCTTCCAGGAGATATCTCCGCGGGTGCCAAGGCCAAAGACATCATCTTCTGCCGGGTCTTCGAAGTTAACCGGCTTACCTTTTGAGAGCATCTCTGGCAGCGCACCGAGTGCTGGTTGATCGATATTACGTTTGTAGTAAATATTAAAGAAGGCAAGGAATCTGTGCCAGGCGATACCCATAGTGAAATCAGATGCAATCACAATGAACCAGGCCATTGAAATAACAATCTTGAGCGTTGCAACGATAACTATTGCACGCTCTAAGGATGCAACCGACATGGAGTTAAAGGCAAGAACTGCCGGCCATGAAATTGCATAATGCCAGTTCCATGATTCCTCATTAGCGAGTGCGCCCTCTAAACCGCGAAGTGCAATGACACAGAAAACAATGCTAAGAATTGTCGCCTCGATGTAATAGGCCTTACCCATATTCGACCCACTAAAACGATTGCGTTTACGTAAACGAGTCACTTGCCGAATGCCAATCAAAGTAACTATGCCAATGCCGGTGAGGGCGGCGATGAGTTCAGCAAAGAGTTCATATCCAACAAAATGTCCGATAATAGGTAGCGCAAAATCAGGGTTAATTACTTGACCGTATGCGGTGACGAGAGTTCCGAATAGTGCACCAAAACCAATCATCACAAACCAGTGAGCGATTCCCGTGGCTGTGAAGTTGAGCATCTTGGTATGTCCAAGAACTTCTGTGAGCATGTTCTTAAACCGCGCAGATTTATTGTTGCTGCGAGTGGGATCTGGTTGCTGCTTCTTATAAATAGCAATCAATTGGCGCACTCGCACAGTAAGAAAGATGAGTGCGAAGGCAGTAATGAGATAAGAGATCGTTGCTAGCGCATACTTCATAAGCGCAAGAGTAATCGCTAAGCGGGCTGAAATACCTTTGAAGTAAAGGATTTTTCAATAAGTGCGCGGGCTTCGGTCAGATTGGCAACAACTCCCGCAGAGATGGCCTGGACAGCGATATTTCCAAAGAGAGTCGCCTCTACTGGTCCGGTCTTTACGGTAATTCCGCAGATATCTGCCGTTAATTGATTGAGGAGATCATCTTGATGAGTTAACACCTGAGCATGTTCGCTTCTTAAACCGTCAGTAATTAGCGCCACTTAGTTGCGAGCGAGAATCCCACTGCAATAAAGCTGAAGCCAACGATCATGTTCCAAGCGCCAATGCCAGGGATTGGGTAGCGAGTTTCACTGACATAGAAGATGACAATCCAGAAGAGGCCGATTAGGAAGTTGGCAATCATCACAGGGGCAAGCCACGATGGGCTCTCGAGCAGCGGTGACTCTTCTTCAATGTGATGCTGTTCTTCGTGAGCGTGCTGCTCGGCGACCTTCTTACGCAACTTCGACTTTGGCATGAGGGCAAGGTTACAGCACAATTAGGACCATGGCTCGAATCCTCGTCATCGATAACTACGACTCGTTCGTCTTTAACCTCGTTCAATACCTCGCACAATTGGGGGCAGAATGCACCGTTGTTCGAAACGATGAAGTCACAGCCGATGAAGCTGCGCGCTATGACGGGGTTTTAATCTCCCCAGGACCGGGCACTCCCGATAAGGCTGGCGTCAGCATCGCGATGATCAAATACTGCGCAGAGAATTCAATACCGTTATTTGGCGTCTGTCTTGGCCATCAAGCAATCGGTGAAGCATTTGGTGCCACTGTCTCTCGCGCACCAGAGCTTTTACATGGAAAGACGTCAGAAGTTATTCATAACGCAACGGGAGTACTGACTAATCTGCCTTCACCATTTACTGCAACTCGCTATCACTCACTTGCAGTAGAACGAGATACAGTTCCTGATGCCTTAGAAATTACCGGATCCACCGAATCTGGTGTGGTCATGTCACTTAAGCATAGAAATTTGCCAATCGAAGGCGTTCAGTTCCACCCAGAATCAGTCTTAACCGAACACGGACATCAGATGTTGGCTAATTGGTTGGTGACATGTGGTGATCTAGCTGCACCTAAGCGAGCAGTTGGATTATCGCCAGTAGTCGGCAGAGCTAATTAAGGCTCTCTATTAATTGTAATTGTTACTGATTTACCAATTGTTTGGGTTGACTCCGCATCAGGCGCTTGGCGAATAACAACTCCGAGAGGTTGCTCCGGATCGAAATCAAAGAATTCGTTGATAAGAAAACCCGCTTGAATCAGCGAAGTCTTAGCTTGAATTGCTTCCACACCAACCAAGTCTGGAACAGTGATTTCACCACTTGCAATTGTGAGAATTACTCCACTGCCAGCATCGGTAACTGAGCCCACTGCAGGTGTCACTTCGAGCACTGTTCCCTGTGGTTCATCTGATGGAGCGGCAATTGTCTGTGAAACAAGTAGACCAACAGCGGTAAGGGCTGCGCGTGCATCGATTAGTGACATGCCAATTAGATCATCAGGAACAATTGCCTCTCCCGGACCCTTTGAAATCGTAAGTACGATCGATGATCCAGGTTGGGCGCTCATTGTTGCTAGTGGTATCTGGCTTGCGACTCGATCACGTGGAATAACGCCGTCGTTCGCTCGTCTAATCGTGATTGTGTATTGGCTCAAGAGCGCGCGTGCTTGTGCCTCACTCAAGCCCACAACATTAGGGATTTGCGCCAAATTCTTATTTGAGCTGCCACTATATAAATAACCACCAATAGCTAGCGCAATCGCGGCAAAGAAGGCACCACCGTAGATAAGTGCGGACTTGCGCGTAAACACAGGTGGACTAACAACCTTGGCTAATACTTTCTCACCTGCGCGTACTCGAGCAATATCATCAAGCATTTCTTGTGCACTTTGGTAACGATCTGCTGGTTTCTTGGCTAGTGCAACTGCAAGAATAGTTTCAATTCCTTCTGGAAGATCTGGTTGGATGGTGCGAATAAGTGGAGCGGTACTTGATGCATGTTGGTAGGCAATTGATACCGGAGTTTCTCCAGTAAAAGGTGGTTGCCCCGAAAGTAGTTCAAAGAGTAAGCATCCAGCTGAGTAAATATCACTTCGTGAATCTGCGGGCTCACCCACAGCTTGTTCAGGTGAGAGATATTGCGCAGTTCCCACAACATTCCAGGTGCTGGTAAGGGTGGCACCAAGATCATCCATCGCACGCGCGATTCCAAAGTCCATCACCTTCACATCGCCCTTGTCGGTGATCATTACATTCGCCGGCTTGATATCGCGGTGAACAATCGCTCGCGCATGTGAATACTCAAGGCCCGCAAGAACGCCTTCCGCAATTTCTAATGCGCGCTGCAGTGGAAGTCTTTCCCCGTCATGAATCAGATCGCGCAGAGTGTGCCCAGAAACAAGTTCCATCACGATATACGGCGCAGGTTCTTCACCAGAGTCATAGACAGCAACAATTGCTGGGTGATTAAGGCCAGCGGCGGCTTTTGCTTCTTTTCTAAATCGAGCCACGAAGAGTGGATCTTTTGCTAAATCACTACGCAAGATTTTGATAGCAACTTCTCGTGACAAGCGTTGATCTTGCGCAATATACACATCGGCCATACCACCGGTGCCAATCATTTCCCCAAGTAGGTAGCGAGCACCCAATAACGAATTCATCATTGTGCGGCACCTAAGGTGAGAATTGAACTATCTTCACTTATCTCCACCAGATCAGCGATGATTACCGTGACGTTATCGGGAGCGCCATTGATATAGGTGGCATCAACTAAAGCATCAACAGCTTCTTTGCGATTCTTACCTTTAATCAAAGACTTAATCTCTTTCTCGGTTAAGACAGAGCTCAACCCGTCACTGCATACTAGATAGCGATCTTTAACTTTTCCTTCGAGAATCAGTAGAGGTGCGTGTGTGATGCCATCGCCCATGAGTACTTGAGTGAGCACCGAGCGCTGCGGGTGCGTTGCGATATCTGCCTCCGAAATTGCACCTTGGCTAAGTAGCTCTTGAATCACTGTGTGATCGAGGGAGAGTTGCTCAAATGAGTTTGCCCGCAACCGATATGCCCGGGAGTCGCCAATATGGAGCAAGGCAATCTTTTCCTGTGAGAGAAAAAGTGATGTCAATGTAGTTCCCATGCCCGAAAGCTCTGGGTTTTCATCTGCCGCACTCTTTAGCTGAGTATCAATAGTGTGAAGTGATTGGCCAAAGAGATCGTCAGCAGAATCAGAATCAATATCTGGGTGAGTAATAACTGAGGTGAGTTCGGCGAGTGAATTGATTGCAATCTTTGATGCAACTTCTCCTGCTGCATGCCCGCCCATTCCATCGGCAACGGCAATAACGTGCAGTGAAGTAAGAGCGCTATCTTCATTGCCCTTGCGGACAAGACCCACCGCAGAACGCGCGGCAGTTGCGAAGTAGAGCTGGCCCATGGGGGTAAGACTAATCTCTTTGCTACTCTCGGTCTCATGCTCATCTACGCGCATCGCGGTGCGAGTGCCGATTTTCCAGAACTCACCATGGCCGCCTACGAAGGCGCAGTTGAACAAGGCGCCGACGGCTTCGAGTGCGATCTGCGCATCACCAAAGATGAAGTACCCATCTTGTGGCATAACGCTTCGATGCTCGAACGGGCTGGCAACCGAGGCCTCATTGCTGAGATGACATATAAAGAGGTATCTCGGGCATACCCGCAGGTTCTCACCCTTGATACTTTCTTAGATTATGCAATCGCCAATAAGAAAGGTGTGCTTTTAGAAACTAAGCATCCCGTCTTTTCCGGCAACCGCGTTGAAGAGTTACTAGTTGCCGCACTCCATGAAAAGAAAGCGCTTGCAAAAATTGCAGTCTCGGTCATGTCATTTAGTTGGCTAGCGGTGGAGAAAATGCGCAGATTAGATTCAACAATTAATACAACATTTCTTATGCATAAAAATACGCCATGGTTTCAAGCGCGGTTTTCATCAAGTGCTGCCATTGGACCAGGAATGAACGAGTTACGTGCCGAGCCAGTGATTGCGAAAAAGATCCAGTCGCTAGGGCGTTCGCTCAATGTGTGGACTGTTGATAAGGATGAGGACATTCGGTTATGCCACAAGTTAGGCGTAGACATTCTCATCACCAATAAGCCGGCACATGCACGTGAGGTACTCGGGTATCCTTAACCAGTGAGCACCCAAGACAGCCATACATATGCCTATTTGGGGCCGGTTGGAACTTTTACGGAAGCTGCACTAAAGACAATTACCAGTGAAGCTGATATCTCCATTCCTTTTGCCAATGTCACCGCAGCACTCGATGCAGTGCGTTCTGGAAAAGCGGATTACGCACTTGTTCCGATTGAGAATTCGGTAGAAGGCGTTGTTGCGCGCACCCTTGATGAACTTGCAACTGGAGAACCACTGACAATTGCTAGAGAAGTAACGCTTGCTGTGACCTTTGCCTTAATGGTTAAGCCAGGTACGAAAGAAATTAAGCGGATTGGCACACATCCACATGCCGAATCACAATGCCGGGCCTATATTGCAAAGAACTATCCGCATGCAGAAATAGTTTCTACTGCATCAACTTCTGCCGCAGCTGAGGCAGTGAGCAAGGGTGAAATAGATGCAGCTATTGCATCAAGTGCGGCTGCCCAACATTTCAACCTAGAAGTCATTGCTGAAAATATTGGAGATAACAGTGGCGCCGTCACCCGATTTATCGCCGCCCAGAAGCCGGGATGGATGCCAGAGCCGACCGGACACGATCGCACCTCAATTGCCGTCTTTATCGGTATCGACCATGCGGGAGCGCTCCTTGAAATTCTGCAAGTCTTTGCCCAACACGATGTAAACCTGACATTCATCCAGTCACGTCCAACGGGTCGCGAACTTGGTCACTACCATTTCATCATTGATGTCGAAGGTCATATTAAAGATGCGCCAGTCGGTAAATCCGTGGAAGAGCTCCGCGAAATCTGCGACGACATTAGATTCTTAGGATCTTATCCACGGGAGGTGCGCGCATGATTGATATCAAATTCTTACGTGAGCACCCCGATGTTGTCCGCGCATCACAAAAGGGGCGCGGTGAAAGTGTTGAACTCGTAGATCAAATCCTTGCAATTGATGAGAAGAAACGCGCTGCGGTAATAGAGTTTGAAACGCTACGCCAAGAACAGAACACCCTTTCCAAGAGCGTTGGCGCAGCTAAAGGTGATGAGAAAGCATCACTGCTTGAGAACGCGAAGGCCTTGGCAGATAAAGTAAAGGCCGCTGATACAAAGCGCGCCCAGGTAGAAGAGCAGACCAAAGCGTTAATTTTGCAACTCTCCAACCTATTAGACACTCAAGCACCTATAGGTGGCGAAGAAGACTTCCTCATCATTGAACATGTTGGAACCCCGCGTGATTTTGGCAAAGACGGTTTTGCGCCAAAGGATCACGTAGAGCTCGGTAAGTTACTTGGTGCCATCGATACCGAGCGCGGTGCGAAAGTTGCTGGCTCACGTTCTTATTACCTGACCGGTGTTGGCGCGCTCCTGGAATTTGCACTCGTTAATTACGCAATCCAGAGCGCGGTGAAGAATGGTTTCACACCTGTTATTCCACCAGTGTTGGTAAACCCTGCGGCAATGGAGGGAACAGGATTCCTTGGCCAAGCAGCAGAGAATGTATATCGCATTGAAAAAGATGATGTCTATTTAGTAGGAACATCTGAAGTCCCACTTGCAGCGATACATATGGATGAAACTCTGCCGGTTGATAAATTGCCACTTCGCTATGCCGGATATTCAACATGTTTCCGCCGTGAAGCTGGAACATATGGAAAAGATACCCGCGGAATTATCCGGGTGCATCAATTCGATAAAGTAGAAATGTTTACCTTCTGCAAGCCTGAAGATGCACAAGCCGAGCATCTGAGGTTGTTGCAATGGGAGAAAGATTTCCTGAGCGCAATGGAGATCCCATTCCGCGTAATCGATGTTGCATCAGGTGATCTCGGTTCATCTGCCACACGCAAATTTGATATTGAAGCATGGATTCCTACGCAAGATGCCTATCGTGAAGTAACCAGTACATCGAACTGCACGGAGTTTCAAGGGCGACGCTTGAATATTCGTTATAAAGATTCGGAAGGGGTCAACGCAATTGCCACCCTTAACGGCACCCTAGTTGCTATTCCTCGCATGATTGTTGCAATTTTAGAGAATCATCAAAATGCAGATGGCACAGTTAATGTTCCGGCAGCGCTGCAACCATTTCTTGGCATGAAGAAATTTGAGGTTGTGTGAGTCTTCTTCAAGCATCTGCCCGCCGTCCAAAGCTCATTGCATCAGATCTCGACGGCACCATCGTTGCCCACTATGGCGATGTCACCCAACGCACCATCGACGCTTTTCGTAAAGCGCATTCCATGGGAATTGAAATCTTCTTTGTTACAGGTCGCCCACCGCGTTGGATGCCAGAGATCAAAGAGGCATTTGGAATTGGTAAAGCAATATGCGGCAATGGCGCAATGTTGTATGACCTGCAGAACAATAAAGTCCTAGAACAATGGCTTATGGATGCTGAAGATATCTTGGAGTCCGTCAAGCGATTGCGTACAGCGATTCCCCAGATTTCATTTGCAGTGGAATCACATAATTACTTTCACCGAGAAAAGATTTATATTCCGCGCTGGGATGTTGGTTTAGATAACATCGGAGTAGATCGCATTGAAGAAGTGATTACTTCTCCATCACTGAAGCTGCTCGCTCGCTGCTCTCAGCAGGAGCTAACATCGGATGAAATGTTAGCTATCGCATCAGTTGAATTAGAAGGTCTAGCAACTGTTACGCATTCAAATCCACATGACTCACTTCTAGAAGTTTCAGCCCTCGGTGTTTCAAAGGGAATGACACTTGCAAAGATGGCTGGGCGACTTGGAATTGATGCAGCAGATTGTGTTTCATTTGGAGATAACCCAAATGACTTTTCAATGCTTGAATGGTGTGGTCGATCATTTGCGATGTCTGACGGACATCCCGATGGCGTGAAGTATGCAAAGGCAGTTGCTGGTCCATGTGAAGAAGATGGTGTTGCAATCATCATTGAGCAGCTGCTCGAACTTCCTGCCTAATTACTCACTAATTTTTCGCTGAATTATTCAAGATGGCCACTTTCGGGTAATCTCTCCCACGGAGGACTCGCATAGCGGCCGAGTGCACCGGTCTTGAAAACCGGCAGGTGAAAGCCTCGTGGGTTCAAATCCCACGTCCTCCGCGCTTAACGCCGAACCCGCCTCATAATCTGGGGCGGGTTTTGCATTTCGCGCCCCAGCTGTGGCTGACTTCATAAGCCATATGCGGCATACCGCCTAGCGACTTTGCGCCAGTAAGCGCACACTTCTCTCATTAGAAAATCCCGTCACTCGGGAAAACTAGGGGAGCAGACATGTCCGGAGTTTTTTCTCCATCGCGTGCGAAGATTAAAGAGCGCACGCTACGCACAGATAAGTGGTGGTTAGAACCCGCAACTACCTTCGGAGTTCTTTTCTCATTCATTATCTATGCAACCTTTAGAGCTTTTGAGGGTGCGAACTATTACAAAGATCATTTGATCTCACCTTTCTATTCACCGTGTTTATCAGAAGCCTGCGTGCCGGAAGCAACAATTCTTGGCTTTACTCCTGTCAGTGCTCAAATTTTTAACTTCGCACTTTCACCAGCGCTAATTATTTTGATCTTCCCACTTGGCTTCCGTATGACTTGTTATTACTACCGCAAGGCTTACTACCGCGCTTTCTGGCTTTCCCCACCAGCGTGCGCAGTTGCAGAACCACACACCAAGTACACAGGTGAAACACGCGCACCACTTATTTTGCAGAACTCACACCGTTGGTTCTTCTATGCAGGTTTAGGACTTAACGTAATTCTTACCTACGACGCAATTATTTCATTTAAGAACGTCGAAGGAGAGTGGGGACATATGAGTGTTGGTTCCCTCGTACTGCTCGTGAGTTCAACACTTCTCTGGTTCTATTCACTTTCATGCCACACTTGTCGCCACACTATTGGTGGACGTTTGAAACATTTCTCAAAACACCCAGTTCGATACAAGGCATGGACTTGGGTTTCAGCGCTTAATCACAAGCATCAACAATTTGCCTGGTACTCACTTGCTGGCGTTGCATTTGCCGATATCTACGTTCGCCAAGTTGCAACTGGCGCCTGGACAAACTTCTACTTCTTCTAAAGGATGCCGACAGATATGACTGCCAACGAATCAACTCTGCAAAGAGAGAAGTACGACGTCCTTATTATTGGTGCCGGCGGCGCTGGTTTACGTGCTGCAGTAGAGGCTCGCGAAGCAGGCTTGAGCGTTGCAATCATCTGTAAATCACTCTTTGGCAAAGCTCACACAGTGATGGCCGAAGGCGGCGCTGCTGCATCTATGGGGAATGTGAATGATAAAGATAATTGGATGGTCCACTTTCGCGACACTATGCGTGGCGGTAAATTCCTTAATCATTTCCGGATGGCAGAACTACATGCCAAAGAAGCTCCAGATCGCATCTGGGAACTGGAAATGTGGGGCGCGCTCTTTGATCGCACAAAAGCAGGAAAGATTTCACAACGTAACTTTGGTGGACATGAGTATCCACGCCTTGCACACGTAGGAGATCGCACCGGCCTGGAAATTATTCGCACAATGCAACAGAAGATTGTTCAGTTGCAACAGAAAGATGGTCGTGAATTTGGCGACATGGAAGCGAAGATTAAAGTTTTCGCTGAATGCACCATCACTGAAATTCTTAAAGAGAACGGCAAAATCTCTGGTGCTTATGGTTACTGGCGCGAGAGCGGAGAAGAAGTTCTCTTTGAAGCACCTGCAGTAGTTATTGCTACCGGTGGCGTTGGAAAAACTTTCAAGATCACATCAAACTCCTGGGAAGGCACCGGAGACGGACACGCACTGGCGCTCAAAGCTGGCGCGAACCTGGTTGATATGGAGTTCTTACAGTTCCACCCAACCGGAATGGTCTGGCCACCTTCAGTACGCGGAATCCTTGTTACTGAATCAGTTCGTGGTGAGGGTGGAATTTTGACTAACTCACTCGGTGAGCGCTTTATGTTTAAGTACATCCCAGATGTATTCAAAGATAAGTACGCCGATAATGAAGAAGAAGCAGACCGCTGGTATCTAGATCAAGATAACAACCGACGTCCGCCAGAGCTCCTGCCACGCGATGAAGTTGCTCGCGCGATTAACACCGAAGTGAAATCAGGACGCGGTACTGAACATGGCGGTGTCTACCTCGATGTTTCAAAGCGCATCCCTGCTGAAGTGATTAAGAAGCGTCTTCCTTCGATGTGGCATCAGTTCTATGAACTTGCTGGCGTTGATATTACAAAAGAGGCGATGGAAGTTGGCCCAACTTGTCACTATGTGATGGGCGGAGTGGAAGTTGAACCAGATACTGCAGCAGCAATAGGAGTTCCAGGACTCTTCGCTGCCGGAGAAGTTGCTGGTGGAATGCATGGCTCAAACCGTCTTGGTGGAAACTCACTCACAGACCTTCTTGTCTTTGGTCGCCGGGCAGGTGCGGGTGCTGTTAATTATGTGAAGAGTGCGGGTGCAAATCCGGTCTCTGAGGCATCAATCAAAGCTGCCGCCGATCGCATCGAAGCACCATTTAGCCGCGCGGGTGGAGAGAACTCATACTCACTTCACGCTGAACTGCAGGAAGTCACACATAACCTGGTCGGAATTATTCGCACGCGGACCGAGATTGAAGAAGCAATCATCAAGATTGCCGACATTCGCGCTCGCAGTAAGAACGTTGCCGTTTCCGGGGGGCGTTTATTCAACCCAGGATTCCACCTAGCTTTTGATCTAGACAACATGCTCCTTGTTGCTGAATCAACAGCAAAGTCGGCGCTTTTGCGGGAAGAATCGCGTGGTGGACACACTCGAGATGATTTCCCTGGCATGAATAACAAATGGCGCCAGATCAATAACATCGCCAGCTTTGACGGCAATCAAGTCAACATTAAAGAACAAGCTTTGCCAGTGTTGCCTAAAGAGCTCTTTGATCTCTTTGATGTGCACGAACTTGAGAAGTACATGACACCGGAAGAAATTGCGAAAGGCGGTTCCAACTAATGGCACGCACACTTAATCTTCGCATCTGGCGGGGAGACGCAAAAGATGGTGGTCTCAAAGATGTACAAGTTGATGTCAACGAGGGCGAAGTAGTTCTCGATGTTATTCACCGTGTTCAAGCAACACAGATGGGTGACCTCGCTGTCCGCTGGAACTGCAAGGCAGGAAAGTGTGGATCTTGTTCGATGGAGATTAACGGCAAACCACGCCTTGCCTGCATGACTCAGGTTGCTTCATTTGATGAGAATGAAACTATTACTGTCACACCACTTCGTGCATTTCCGGTCATTAAAGATCTCGTTACCGACGTATCTTTTAATTACAAGAAAGCAATGGAAATTCCGGCGTATGAACCACCTAAGGATTTAGCACCAGGTGAAGCACGCATGCAGCAGGTCGATGTTGAGCGAAGCCAAGAATTCCGTAAGTGCATTGAGTGCTTCTTATGTCAGGACACTTGTCACGTAATTCGCGACCACGAAGAGAACAAGCCAGCTTTTGCTGGGCCACGATTTTTTATCCGTATCGCAGAACTAGATATGCACCCACTTGATATGTTAAAAAATCGTAAGCGCAGCGCTCAAGAAGAGCATGGTCTTGGAATGTGTAACATTACAAAGTGCTGTACTGAGGTCTGCCCAGAGCACATCAAGATCACTGACAACGCAATCATTCCGATGAAGGAGCGCGTTGTTGATATTAAGTACGATCCAGCTCGCATGTTTGCCGGTCTTCTCAAGCGAGAAAAGCGCAGCTAACACTGAAGGCGGTCTGGCTAGTCTCGCTAGGCGGAGTTCTCGGTTCTCTTACCCGCTGGGTACTTTCTTTAATAATTCCACACGGTGGTAACGGAACACTTGCCGCAAATCTACTTGCAGTAGCTTTAGCAATCTTCTTCTTAGTATTGATGGAGCGTCGCGGAATTACAGAGCTTCGTTATTTCTTACTTCCAGGTTTTTGTGGTGGGCTTTCAACCTTTTCGGCTGTGACATATGAAGCTGTTGCACCTGATGAAGCTGGATTCTCATATTTGCTCATCAACGTAGTTGCCTCATTGATAGTCGCTTACCTTTCACTTAAAATCGCGCGAAAAGTTGTGAAGGCTCGAATATGAATGTGTTCATGGTCATTGTCGGAGCAGCTATCGGGTCCCCTGCACGATTCTTAGTTGACCAATATTTCAAGAAATTTACAGATAAACCTGCCGGAACTTTCATAGTAAACATTCTCGGCTCATTTCTTATCGGGCTCACTTTTGCAACAACTGAGCACTGGCACGATTTTCTCGCCGTTGGCTTCGCCGGCTCCTTCACAACGTGGTCCACATTTATCGTTGATCTCTATCTTGGCTATGAACTCAAGCACTACAAGGTTGTTGCAATTAACCTCTTAGCTTCAATTACTTTTGGCTTACTGGCCGCTTATCTGGGCTACAACTTGGTCAGTTAGCCAAAGAGGCTAATTAATTCAAGTCTAGGCTGGCAGAAGTTCACTTTTCATTAACTTTCTAGACCCCAAGACCCTCTATTTTTCCTCCGTTATGGCGTGTATTGCCGGTAACGGGACACAAAGAGTGGGCGATGTTTTTCGAGGGAGTCGTCCACTTTTTGCTTTCTATTTATCGTCCTAAGACTCGCTTCATCCACATCTCAACATCATCTGGGTGGCGCGGGATATTTGCAGAAAGATTCTTATAGCCATCACTTGTTACAAGAACATCATCTTCAATGCGAATACCAACGCCGCGATATTCAGGTGCGAAGAGTTCATCATCAGGTTGGATGTATAGACCAGGTTCTACAGTTAAGACCATACCCTCACGCAACGGTGCATCGGAGTACATCTCTTTGCGTGCTTGGGCGCAATCATGCACATCAATACCTAAGTGATGACTTGATCCATGCAAAGTCCAGCGACGATGTAAGCCCACCTCGGGCTTCATAGATTCTTCGACCGAGATAGTGAGAACTCCCATATCGGATAAACCGCGCGCCAATACTTCTTGGCAGGCCTTATTTACATCAGAAAATAGCGCTCCAGGTTTAACGGCGGCAAAACCAGCCAGTTGGGCTTCATAGACAAGCAGGTAGAGCGCACGTTGTGCCGGAGAAAACCTGCCATTTATTGGAAAAGTGCGAGTGATGTCGGCGGTGTAGAAAGATTCCATCTCAACACCAGCATCGATTAAGACAAGTTCACCTGGATGCAGATCGCCATCGTTACGGGTCCAGTGCAGTACACACGCGTGTGAACCTGCGCCCACAATGGTGTTGTAACCAAGATCGTTACCTAATATGCGGGCGCGGCCATAAAAGGCTGCATCGAGTACTCGTTCACCGCGTGCAGTTTGAACAGCAGCCGGAATGGAGCTGATGACATCATTAAACCCAAGTGTTGTTGCGTGAACTGCGCGCTGCAGTTCACTCACCTCATATTCATCTTTACATAAGCGCTGTTCTGAGATGAACGCTGCAAAATCCTTATCAACAGGTGAGAGTGATTTCTTGCCGTCAGCTAATAACTCTTTGAGCTCACTCAAATTCCTGGTTTCAATTTGGTAGCGCGCCTTAGCCTCTGACAATGTGAATCTACGACCTACCCAGAGTTCGCCATATCGGGCATCGCGATAGAAAGCTTCGGTATCTCTAGTAGAACGTGGATTCATATAGAGATAGGTAATGTGTGAATCTCCACTCGGTTCAAGTATCAGTACTGCATCAGCTGTCGCATCAGCTCCTTGCACGCCGCTGTAATAAGCAAAAGCGCTATCGGGGCGATAGTTGTAATCGGTATCGCCAGCGCGCACCTTCAGTTCACCTGCAGGAAGCACAAGACGAATCCCAGGAAATGCCGCAGAGAGAACTTGGCGCCGTGAGAATGCATAGGTAACAACTTCCAGCGGCTCTAACTCAGTGAGTTCACTTTCGGCCCAGCCACTTGTCATAAACTCAGCGAAGAGGTGCGAAGGTCCTTGATCATGGACCCGTGCGGTTTGCTCTTGCGGTGCTTGGGTATTCTCGCTGCTCATTGTGCAATCCTAGGACTTACCGCAGTAAGTTCAAGATGGATGTATCAAGGCGCATCAACGACGAAGATGGTGCCATCCCTTTCTATCGTGGGTAGCAGGATGAGGTTTCTTGTCGCCGGACCCCCAGTTGGCTTACCGGTCGTCGCTTCAAAATATGAACCATGTGCAAAGCAGACTAATTGAGAACCAGAGATCTCGACATCACGCCCCAAGTGGGTGCACCGATTGCTAAATGCAATGACGCCATCTTCGCGGCGAATGAGGATGTAACCCCGCGCTGGGTAATTAAGTGAGGGGTTACTCACCGAGATTGGCTGGTTAAGTTTTAGATTCGCACTCTTCGCTACCGCAAACTCATCTGGTGGAGGCGTGTAGGCAGGGCGCGGTGCCGTTGAAGTGGTGGGAGTTGGCTGCGTGGAAGGTTGAGTTGTAGCCGAAGGAGTTGGCTTGGCTGGCGTGACTGGGACACCTTTATTCCACACTAGCTTCTTACCAGATCGCACACATGTGTATTTCTTATCCCGCCAAATAATTGTTTGCCCCACCCGCGTGCACTTCAGAGTCGGAACTTGAGCAGCCTCAGCAATAAATGGGTTGGCAAGAAGTGCAACTCCGGTGAGAATCTGAAGAATCTGTCTGCGTGAGAAGTGTGACATGTAACGATTATTCCCTGGAATTAGGTGATGAAAGTAAACACCAGGATAACGCAGCATTAATGGAGATAAAAAGCAACACCATGCATTCATATAAAAAGTGATAACAATTTGCCTGGTTGTTACTGGAAATATAACTCTCACCTAAAGACTTCGCGCAAACCTCAACGTGGGGTATTACCTAAGGAGTAATGAATGAAGAAGAAACTCTTCACAGTTGTATCAATGGGTGTAGTTGCATCATCACTCGTACTTCAGAGTGCACATGCAGCAGATGCACCGGTTTATCTAATCTCTGCTTCAGATGGAGCAACACTTGCAGTTATTGCAACAACAGGTGACACAATTTCAAACGAAGTTCTTCGTGGAGTTCCAGATGGAATGGGCGCAATCAAGAATGCAGATGGAACACTCACCCTGCTTTCAAACCATGAAATCTCAACTGGTGCAGATATTGCAAATAAGAAAGACACCGGCACCTGGGGTTCATCAATTTCAAAAATGACATTTGATCCAGCAACTAAGAAGATTACAAAGATGGAAAACTGGATGAAGAGCATGTCTTACTACAACTACACCACAGAAAAGTGGGGCTCAACATGGGAACAGTCACTTCCAGTAGGGTCAATAACAGCTGACAGTTACGGCAGCATCGTCGGCACCAACGGTATCAACCGCCTATGTTCAGGTGATCTAGTTCCTGCAGGTGGATTTGCTTACACTGAGAAGGATGCCAAGACCAAGAAGTCTGTTACTTATGGCTACAAAGATGCTATCTACCTCACAGGTGAAGAAGGAGGAGGCGGCGATGTGGATCGCGCGTTCGCATTCGATGCTAATGGCAACGGAATGCAGCTTCCAAAGTTTGGCCTTGCTCCATGGGAGAACTTCCTAACAAAGCCAGGCACAGGTAAGACAACTATCGTCATGGGCAACGAAGATGGCAGTGCAACAGATAGCCAGCTCTTCATGTATGTCGGTACAAAGCAGACAACAGGAGCGAACTTTGCTGAGAAGGCTGGCCTCACCAATGGCAAGCTCTACACAATCGCACTTGAGAACTACCGTACAGATAACGCTGTTCGCACAGCCCCAAAGGGTACAAAGATCAAGGTTGGCTTTAACGAGATTAATACAAACCCTAAGTACGGCAAGTTCAGCACAATGTCACAAGGAAATGGCACCACATTCTCACGCGTTGAAGATGGCGAATTCGATCCAAAGAATCCAAACGTCTACTACTTCGTCACAACAGAATCAAATAAGGATCCAAAAGCAACAACACCACGTCCGGGTGCAACATACTCACGTGACGGTGGCGCACTCTGGAAGATGACTTTTGCTGATGCAAAAGATCCATTTAAGGGCGCGACAATGGAGATGTTACTTGATGGAACAGAAGCTCCATACCTAACAAAGCCAGATAACATCACAGTCGATGGTGAATACATTCTGATCCAGGAAGATCCAGGCAACAACGCGCACATCGCGCGCGTGGTCGCTTACCGCATGTCAGATGGCAAGCTTGCAGAAATTGCAAAGTTTGACGAGCAGTACTTCATCACAGGTGCAGCAAAATTCATGACCCAGGATGAGGAATCTTCAGGAATAATCAACGTCAATAAGTTCTTGAAGGCAAGTGGCGATACAAAGTCACACTTCTTCTTGAACGCACAGGTGCACTCAAAGGTTTCAGTGGCCCGCCCAGATTTGGTTGCTGGCCTTGGTACAACTGAAGTGATGGCACTTGATAACAAGGCAATTGAAGGCGGTCAGTATTACCACCTTGCAGTTGACTGGACAAAGGTCACATTTGCTTAATAAGTAAATGAAGATTTACAACTGAATAAGGCAGAGAGCGGTTCGTTACACAGCGGGCCGCTCTCTCGCCATTTATACAGGGGTTAGGTATGCCTGGGCGAAGGCGCTAAACTTGCCCTGCAACTCGGAGACGTCGCATAGCCCGGTCGAGTGCGCCTCACTGCTAACGAGGTAAGGTGTAAAAGCCTTCAGGAGTTCAAATCTCCTCGTCTCCGCCAGAACTACAAACTACCTTCGGTTATTACGAGCCCATGCATCAAGCCCCACTGCAATCAGCAAGATTCCACCTAATGTAATCTGCTTATAGAGTGGGTCAATTCCAATGAGATCGAAACCATTTCCAATGAGAGCGATAAAGAGAACCCCAATAACTGTTCTCCAGACAGATCCTTCGCCACCTGCAATAGATGTTCCACCCACAACAATTCCAGCGAGCACAGTAAATGCAAGAGTTGAACCGAGCGCCGCAGATGCACTTAAGACGCGCGATGCATCAATCATTCCTGCAAGCCCCGCTGCCATTCCGCTAAGACCAAATGCAATGATTTTTACTAAGCTCACTCGAATTCCGGCAAGACGTGCTGCCTGTGAATTTCCACCAGCGGCGATGATGTAACGACCGGTAGTTGTGCGAGTGAGTAAAAATCCTAAAATTATGACAACAAAGACCATTATCCAGATAGAAGAATTAACACCCAACAAGGAGCTTTGCGCGATCTTGCCGTACTCAGGCTTCTCCGCCAAGACAATGAGATTTCCTTCTGTTATTTTTGAACCGAGTCCACCAATAACAAATGACATCGCAAGTGTCGCAATTAATGAGTTGATTTTGAGAATCGCGACAACCACACCATTAACAATCCCCACACCTAAGCCAAGGAGTAGCCCTAACACAACAGATGAAAAAACCGAGTGAGTCAGTGCGTATTGGGCAGATACACAGCCAACCAGAGCATAAGTCGCGCCCACTGAGAGATCAATTGAACCTGATACAAGGATTAAAGTTCCAGCAGCAGCGATAATCAAGATTCCAGATTGTTGATCCAAAATATTGAGTAAGTTAACGGTGCGAAGGAAGGGGTCACTAGCGATAGAGAGAGAAATGAAGAGAATGACGAAGGGCAGAATGATTCCTGCATTTCGCCATGAACGCATTGAGCTAGGCAGAAAGCGAGTCCAGTTTTCGGTAGTTTGTGGCATTAGATTCCTCTTCTAGCTTTTCTCGGTAAATGCAGCTTCTAGAACTGCATGTTCGGACATTGATCGACCACTAAGTTCACTGACGATTCGGCCACCTCGAATGACCAATACTCTGTGAGAGATTCCTAGAACTTCTTCCAAGTCTGAGGAGATTGCAATGATGCCTAGACCATCCTGTGCCAGAGCAACGAGCAACTCATAAATCGCCCTCTTAGAACCGACATCAACACCCCTGGTGGGCTCATCAACAATCAGAACTCGAGGGTTGCTCATGATAGTTCTAGCGAGCAATACTTTCTGTTGGTTACCTCCAGAAAGGTGTGAGATTTTTTGTTTGATTCCTGATGATTTCACAACAACTTTTTCTAAAATTTTGTTAACTACATATTTCTCACGTCGAGGGTTGATTATGCCAAAGCGACTCCACTGACCGAGACTCGACAGAGTGATATTTTCTTGAATACTTCGTTCAATGAGCAACCCCAAATCTTTGCGTGATTCAGGGAGCATCGAGATACCACGTTGAAGCGCAGCCAAAGGTGCTTTGCCAGTGATGCGAACCCCATTGATTTCAATTGTTCCTGAATTAATCTTTGAATCTCGAAAGATTGCTCGCGCTAATTCACTGCGCCCAGATCCAACGAGTCCTGCAATACCTAGAATTTCACCTGCACGAACGGACAACCAGGCATTGCTGACACCTGCTGCACATAGATTATTGACAAAAAGAACCGTGGGAGCCGAATGGTGTGGGAAGACTTTTTCGGGATAAATCGCACCGAGTGATCGCCCAAGCATTAACTCAATAAGGGACTCCTGGCTACATTCAGAAGCCGGCGCTGTCTTAATAAGGATTCCGTCGCGAAGAACTGTAATAGTGTCTGAGAGCGCTAGAACTTCTGAAAGAAAGTGAGAAACTAGAATTACAGTGGTTCCTGCGGCTGAGAGATTACGGATCACCGTGTGAAGAGCTTCTGCTTCTTGTCGAGAGAGAGCAGCTGTGGGTTCATCCATGATGATAATCGATGCATTACGGCTGAGCGCACGGAGAATTTCAATCTTTTGCTGCTCGGCAACGCTAAGGCTGCCGGCTAAGGTATTTGGAGAGAACTCGAAGCCAACTCGCTTGGCAAGTTCTGCAAAGTCTTTACGTAGTTTTTTGCGTCGAATAAATCCAAAGCGTCTTGGTTCTTCGCCGAGCAGAACATTCTCAGCAACGGTAAGCCCTGGAACAATTGCTAGCTCTTGTGCGATTGTGACGATTCCGTGAGCCAGCGCTTCACGAGGTGATTTAAAGTGAACTTTATTGCCGCCAAGAAATACCTCACCGGAGTCTGCCGTGTGGAGACCAGAGATAATCTTTCCTAGCGTGGACTTACCAGCTCCATTTTCGCCTACTAATGAATGTACTTCTCCAGGTTTAATAGTGAGAGTTACGTCAGATAACGCAGCAACCCCACCAAAACTTTTTGAGACACGAACTATCTCTAGCTCATTCTTAAGTCTCGTCATGTTTTGGTGGGGCGCCTTGTCTTTGTAGGTCTGGGTAAGTTACTCAGATTGCGGAAGGTTTATTAACCGACCCACTCTCCAGTGAACTTGTTTGCATTTGCCTTGGTGATAACGCCGTCATCTGGAAGTTCACCGACAGGATTGATTCCGCCGCTTGACTTACCAGTCTTGATTGCCTTAACCAAAGCCTGCATTCCAACTGATCCCATAGTTGCCGGTGTTTGGGCAATGTCTGCGAACCATGTTCCATTCTTAACGCCTGTGATTGCAGTAGCTGAGCCACCGAAACCAACGAGAAGAACGTCGGTGTTCTTAGCAGCAGCTAGAGCCTGAACAGCGCCCTGGATTCCCTGGTCTGCCCCGACAATTACGTTAATTTCAGGATGAGCTTGGAGCATGTTCTGAACAGCACCGAGTGCAACGGAAGGAGTAAAGAATGATTCTCCTTCAGCCACGATAGTGGTGTCTGAGCCAGCGATAGCACCTGAGAAGCCCTTATTGATGGCTACATCGAGTGTTGATGCCTTGATGCTGTATAGGTAACCAACGTTGCAAGGTGTGATGCTCTTTGATTTACACGCTGCCATCGCTTGTTGACCAAGCTGCTTACCAATCTTTGATGGCAAGAATGTGACGTTTGCAGATAGTCCCTTAACCTGTGGCTGCACTGTTGTGTAGCTGGTGCCAAGAATCTGATCAATGTTAACAACCTTGATCTTTGCTGCAATTGCTTTAGCAACTAGCGGAGCTAAACCAGCGCCGTAGATTGGCTGTGTGATGATTCCCTGGTACTTACCAGAGCTAATAACGTTTTGAAGTTGTGAATACTGAACCGCAGGATCATTATTCGCATCAAATACTGTGACCTTATATCCGTTTGCGCTAGCAACAGCTTTTGCTGCAGCAAGCATTGGTGAGTCATAGCTATTTGTTACAGCAAATGAGAGATAAGCAATATTTACTTGCTTAGCTGCTGTTGCTGAAGTACCGAAGACGAGTGATCCTGCAAGGGCTAAAATTCCCACTGCAGCACCAAAACGTGCTTTGCTCTTAAACTGGACCACATTTCCTCCTTCGTCAGTCGAGGGAATTCCCCCCGAAAGAATTGTTGCGAAATACTCCCCGTATCCTCACGAAGAGTCAAGCATTACTTAACATCTTTATCAGATTGTTAACTAATTCCGATCTATCGCTATTCCCTGCCTCACCCTTAGTGCTTGTGCTCACTTTGGATTTTTTGGTCGAGATATTCCCAATCGCGGGTAAAGCGATAGGAATGCTGCATTGGTGGCTGGGGTGATTGGGTTTCAATCCACCTGACTAGCTCACCTGTCTTGTTTTGAAAACCGTGGTCAGAACCTACGCCGCACCAGAGCACATCGCCGGGTACGAAGGTGTACTCCTTACCTTCGATGAGCCCCACAGTTTCGCCTTGTGTAAATGTATACGTCTCTTCAAAGGGATGATCGTGCGGGTGCGCAATAGCAGTAGGTTGGTAATCGACAATAAACATAGTGTGAAGTTTTGCGTGCACGCGTTGATCTACCAACATGCGAACACCGATTCCGCTATATGCCAGGAGTGCGGTAGCCATACTTGCAGAGACAGTTGGATCTGAAACTTTTGAACCGACAGCTAAATTATTGAGGTTCATCGATGACGGATCAAAACGGAAAGCACGTTGCGTGCGGGGATCGCGCAGATCTACTGTTGCACCAGCACCAGTCCGCAAATCTTCACCTGTGAAATAAGTATCTTTACGACGTGGGCGTTCAACTGCGCCCGGTGCGCTGCATTGCAACCAATGCGCGCCTTGCGCACCAGCCTGGAGTTGATATGAAGTAGCAATAGGGACCACAACTACATGGTCCTCTTTGAGAGTAATCGTTTCACCCATCATGTAAATAGTTACTTCGCCTTTGAGAACATACATACTGAATTCGTATGAGTGAACAACCGCATCAACGCTGCCGTTAGCCGCAATCCAGTTAGCTGATAAGTCTGTGTGCGGTGAGCCCACAGCGCGGTCCACGAGCTCTTGCTTGGTAAAGCCTTTGCTGTGGCCAGCAAACACTTCTGGAACAACAGCCTTAGCCTCATCAATTCGTGTTATGAAATACATTTTTTATCCTTACTTAATCAGCCAGCCACCATCGACGGCGAGGTTAACGCCGTTGATTCCGTGGTTATCTAACATAAAAGCGGTTGCTTCGACGATTTCTTGCATGGTTACTAGGCGACCAAGTGGTGTGCGCTGGATAACGTGTGAATTATCTTTATCGGCCCAGTAAGGACTATCTCCAATAATTCCTGGGTGAATTGCATTGACTCGGGTTGGTGCAAGTTCGATAGCCATAGAGCGAACTAGGCCAGTAACGCCACCGTTAACAGTGGAAACCGTTGTGCTGCCTGGGTATGGACGCTCCATGGCAAGTCCACCAAATAGAACAACTGAGCCTGTGGGGGTGAGGCGATTAGATAGCTGGTGCACGACCTCGGTATATCCAACGAGTTTAAGGGTTACCAAACGAAGAGCGCGATCAATGTCATAACTCTTAAGTTGGTTTGCATCGCGTTCGATAGCGCTGATAACGATATGGTCAATTGATCCAATATCTTTAAGTGCAGCTGCGATAGTTTTTGGTTCAGCAAGATCAAGAGCGATTCCGGTAACACCGTTACCGATCTCTTTCACTGCCGCGCTTGCGCTCTCAGTTGTGCGCCCGGTCAGGATTACTTCTTCTCCGCGAGCGGCAAGGAATTTCACAATTTCTTTTCCAATGCCTTGAGTGCCACCCAGGACAATTGCCCGCTTCTTACTCATTCGCCGCCCTCGTTTCATATTTAACCTAAGGCCATCTATCGCCCGGTATGAAGAAGATGAGATTAACCGAAAAAAGAGGAGGTGGGAAGCCCTACTTAACAGATAACCAAATGTTATGAAGTAACCCTTGACAGGCATTTACCCGCCCATCAATAATGACGCCATCGTTTTACCCACCCACTTCCAAAAATGAGGTCACCCATGAGCGCCAACAAACGTCCACTGCTTTTCAAGAACGGCATCGTGCTTACTATGGACAATGCACACACTCTTCATCAAAAAGGCGACGTGCTCATCATTGATGGTCTCATTAAAGAAGTTGGACCAAACGTTGCTGCGCCAGCTGATGCAGAAGTGATCGACGCATCCGGCGGAATCATCATGCCGGGCATGATCGACACTCACCGTCACATGTGGCAGACCGCAATGCGTGGCTATGGCGCAGACTGGACCCTTTCTCAGTATTTTGTTTGGTACTACCTCTCTCATGGAAAATCATTTCGCCCACAGGATATCTATGCAGGCAATCTCTTAGCTGCAGTTGAAGCAATCGATGCTGGTGTCACAACATGTGTTGACTGGTCACACGGACTTCAGACAATCGAGCATGCAGATGCCGCAGTTGATGCGCTAGAGGCAGTCCCTGGTCGCTTCGTTCTGGCCTATGGAAATATCCAAGCTGGCCCATGGGAGTGGTCTGCAAAGCCAGAGTTTAAGGATTTCATTAAGCGTCGCATAGATGGCAAAGGCGACATGCTCGGATTCCAAATGGCATTCGACGTTCCCGGAGACCCAGCATTTCCTGAGAAAGCAGCTTTTGAAGTTGCTCGCGAATTAGGAGTTGGCGTGACTACACACGCTGGCGTGTGGGGCGCAACGAACGATGACGGAATTCGTTTGATGTATGAGAACGGCTTTATGAATGACAACACCGTCTATGTTCACGCTGCAACACTCAGCGATGATTCATATAACCGCATTGCTGCAACTGGCGGAAATGCCTCTGTCTCTACCGAATCAGAGCAGAGCGCGGGCCAGGGCTACCCACCAACATGGAAGCTTCGTCAGCACGGCGTTGAAGTCTCACTTTCGATGGATACCAGCGTCTGGTGGAGCGGTGATTTGTTCTCAGCTATGCGCACGACAGTGGGCGCAGATCGTTCTCGCGAACACTTAGAAGCACATGCAAAGAAAGAGACAGTCTCTGCACTTCATATGCGTTGCGAAGAAGCAGTTGATTGGGCAACTCGTGGTGGAAGCCGCGCACTTAAGATGGATAGCAAGATTGGTTCACTTGAAGTTGGAAAGCGCGGAGATGTTGTTCTTGTTAAGAACGATGATTCGCCGGTGATGTTCCCAATCCTGAACCCATATGGTCACATTGTGATGCAAGCCCAACGCGGAGATGTCCACACTGTTGTTATTGATGGAAAGATTGTGAAGAAAGATCACAAGCTGGTTGACTCTAAGTTGGCGGCGGCGAAGAAAGCCGTTTCTGAAACTGTTGAATACTTACAATCAACTATGGGTAAAGAGACATGGGATGCCGGAATGCATCCAGAGATTCCAGATACAAAACTCAATGAGAACCCATATACCTACACCACCTTCGATTCTGCTTCAGCGGATTGGAAAAAGAAGTAGGCGATAGTCCAATACAATTGAGCCTGTGCCTCAATACAAAGTAGCAATCGTCGGTGCGGGCCCTGCCGGCTACTTTGCTGCCCAAGCTCTGCAAAACTTGCAGAGCGATGAACTTCAGTTTTCGATTGATATGGTTGAACGGCTCCCAACGCCGTGGGGTTTAGTGCGTAGTGGTGTGGCCCCAGATCATCCAAAGATAAAGACTGTTTCGAAAGTATTTGAAAAAATTGCTGCCGAACCTGGCTTTAGGCTATTTGCAAATGTTGAACTTGGCTCAGATTTAACAATTGAACAGCTCAAAGAGAAGTACGACGCGGTTGTGATTGCCACTGGATCAGCAGTCGGCAAGAAGCTTGGCATTGCTGGAGAAGAACTTCCAGGTTCCATGTCTGCGGCCACCTTTGTGCCTTGGTATAACTCCCATCCAGATTTCAAAGATCACACTATTGATTTGAGCTGCGATACAGCCGTTGTCATCGGCGCCGGCAATGTTGCTATGGATGTTGCCCGGGTTTTGGCGCTGGAGCCCAGTGAACTTGATCCAACTGATACCGCAGATCACGCAATTGATTCATTTAAAGCAAGTGCCGTGCGCAATGTAGTAATCAGTGCTCGCCGTGGACCCGAGCATGCCGCCTTCACATCACCTGAACTTCGCGATCTGCCAAAACTTGAACACACCAATGTCATCATGAATAAGTCAGATATTTCCGATGCCATTTCACGTGCAGGAGCTGAACCTGCAAAAGATGTGAAGAGCAATCTTGATGCCATGTTATTGATTGCTGAAAAAGAAGCGACCAACCACGAGCGCACGATTACCTTCCAATTTCTAGCCACCCCTATTGAGATTAAAGGCGCTGGCCGTGTTGAAGAGGTTGTATTTCAGAAGACGGGCAGTGACGAGATTTTTAGCATCAAGTGCGGCCTAGTGATTACCGCCATTGGTTATGAAGCAACAGCGCTAGAAGGTGTGCCCTATGAAAAGGGCAAGGTAGTAAATACTGACGGCCGAGTACATGAGAACGTCTATGTTGTTGGCTGGGCTAAGCGTGGACCATCAGGTGTTATTGGCACAAACAAATCAGATGCCGCAGATGTCATGAAATTACTAGTCGATGATTTAGCTACACCAAAGAGTGCGGGTGATATCACCGATGTAATTACACATAACAGAGTTGTCACCCAAGCTCATTGGCAGGTGATAAATCAGGCTGAAGTAGCAGCAGGTGAACCGCTGGGTAAACCGCGTCGCAAGGCCGTTGATCGCGAGGAGCTCTTAAAACTCGGTAGGCTGTAATACGTGCGATTTATCAACCAGCCGATTTATGACCTGACTTACGACGATGTATTTATGGTGCCAAGCCATTCCGAACTTACTAGCCGTTTAGAGGTAGATCTTTCTTCACACGATGGTAGTGGCACAACGATTCCGCTTGTTGTTGCAAATATGACAGCAATTGCCGGTCGCCGCATGGCAGAGACAGTGGCAAGACGTGGCGGTCTGGTTGTCATTCCACAAGATATTCCAATTCCAGTTGTTGCAGAAGTCATTGCATCGGTAAAAGCTCGCCACACATTTTTTGAAACACCCATCACGCTGACTCTTAAAGAGACCGTGGCTGATGCCGCATCACTTATTCATAAGCGAGCACACGGGGCCATCATCATCGTCGATGGCACAAAGCCTGTGGGAATCGTGACTGAGGAAGATTTAGTAGGCGTTGACCGCTTTACTCAACTCAGCCAGGTCATGACGCAAGAACTAACTAGCATGCCTGAGACCTTAGATCCGCGTCAGGCGTTTGATTTCCTGCATGAGCGCCTGCGCACTGTCGCTCCAGTGGTTTCGGCAAAAGGTGACCTCGTTGGCATAGTTACCAAAGTAGGCGCACTACGCGCAACGTTGTATACGCCAGCAATTGATAAGAAGAACAGATTACGTATTGCAGCAGCCGTTGGTATTAATGGCGATGTGGCAGATAAAGCGGCAAAGTTAGTTGCGGCAGGAGCTGACGTACTTGTCGTTGATACCGCCCATGGTCATCAAAAGAAGATGATCGAAGCTTTGCAGAGCATTAAGAAACTTAACCTTGGGGTGCCAATCGTTGCCGGCAATGTTGTTACCGCCGATGGTGTTCGCGATTTAGTGGCAGCAGGTGCTGACATTATTAAGGTCGGAGTTGGACCAGGTGCCATGTGCACAACACGGATGCAGACAGGTGTTGGCCGACCACAGTTTTCAGCAGTTCTTGAATGTGCTACCGAGGCAAAAAAGTTAGGTGCACACGTCTGGGCCGATGGCGGAGTACGCCATCCTCGCGATGTTGCACTGGCGCTCGCGGCAGGTGCATCGCAAGTAATGATTGGTTCTTGGTTTGCTGGCACATATGAATCACCTGGAGATCTGATGCGTGATAGTTCAGGGCGCGCATATAAAGAATCATTTGGAATGGCATCAAAGCGCGCAGTGAGTGCACGCACTTCACAAGAGGACGCATTCGATAGAGCACGGAAATCACTTTTTGAAGAAGGCATCTCATCTTCCCGAATGTTCCTTGATCCAATTCGCCCAGGAGTTGAAGACCTCATCGATGAAATCATTTCTGGACTTCGTTCTTCTTGCACGTACGCGGGTGCTAAGAACCTAGAAGAGTTTGCAGATCGCGCGGTTGTGGGAATTCAATCTGCCTCTGGTTATGCAGAGGGACGCCCACTGAATCAAAGTTGGCGCAGTTAAGCATTAATTTCTGCTCGTTTTAAGCGTTTTTCAGTAGCGAGAAAAGCCTGTAGTATTCGGTTTCGCAATACACAATTTAATAGGCGTGCGTAGCTCAACGGATAGAGCATCTGACTACGGATCAGAAGGTTAGGGGTTCGAATCCCTTCGCGCGCACAAGTTAAGCCTCGAGTGCCTTTCACACTCGGGGCTTTTCTTCTTTACGCTCTTATTGCCTTCGCAAACTCGCGGAAATCTTCAACTAGTAAATCAATTTCAGCCTGGCCATGTGCCAAGGAAATTAACCATTGCTCATCAAGTCCTGGCGGAGTAATGATTCCGCGGTTGAGGGCGAATAACCAATGTGCTTCTGCGATACCAAAGTCAGTTGCTTTGTAGTCACGATAGTTGCGAACTGGTGTTGTTGACCAGGTAACGCAGCCCTTCACACCAAAACCGACAGTGTGTGCTGGAAGTTGGTATTCATCGATAATCTGACCGATGCGAGTTAGTGCTTGCAGGTTCAACTCTTCAGCTGCTGCGAGTGCCTCATCGGTGCAAATACGATCTATGGCGCGAACACCTGCCATTGCAAGCGGGTTACCGTTAAAGGTTCCAAAGTGTGCCATTTTTCCGTTGCTGACAAAGTCCATGTATTTCTTCTTGCCACCGAAGGCGGCAAGTGGAAGTCCGCCACCGATAGATTTTGCAAGAGTGATGAGATCTGGCTTTACGCCGAGTCGAGCAGATGCACCGTGTGCACCCGCTGTGAGTCCAGTTTTAACTTCATCAAAGATCAGGATGACGCTGTATTGATCGCAGAGCTCACGGACTCGCTCGAGATAGCCCGCGTCTGGAAGAACAATTGCAATGTTCTCAAGAACAGGCTCGACGATGAAGCAGGCGATTTTATTTGCGTTGCTTGCAAACATACGCTCGAGTGCTTCAATGTTATTAAATGGAACGACATAGATATCTCCGGGCACCAGATTTGAGTCAATATAAGGAGTTGGCTCTTCAGCGTCTCCAGCTTCTGCAACCGGTGGCTTGGAAGAAACTACAAATGGGTCATAGCTACCGTGGTAGCCACCCTCAATTTTTAGAATGCCCATCTTCTGGGTCGCAGAGCGGGCAACTCGGACGGCATACATCGTTGATTCGGTGCCTGAATTGGTAAATCGAACTTGGTCTATTCCAAAGCGCTTACAGATTCGCTCTGCGGCATCAGTTGAGGTCGGGGAGGGAGTCACGAAGAGCATGCCTTGCTTCAGGGAGGCTTCAATCTCTTCAATCACAATTGGGTTCAGGTGGCCGGCGAGCATTGCGCCAAAGCCCATAGAGAGGTCGAGTAATTGGCGACCGTCGACATCGGTCATATATGCGCCCTTGGCCGAAGAGATGGAGATCGGGTAAGGATCCCAGTGCTGGAAGCTAGAGGTGACGCCAAGAGGCAGTGAGTTAAATGCCCGCTTGCTCTCAGTCTCAGATGCTTTGGTGCCTTGTGTGAATAATCCCCATTCAGCCTTAAGTACAGAAGCTACTTTTTCTGGCGAAACTGGAGTTGATGTGGACGGTACGTATCGGTGTGTTGCTGCATGTTGCGATTGGATCGCTGCTTGTGTAGTCATTGTAAAGCTGTACGGCAAATGTTTCTGATTTAGAAACCGTTTGAGAAGTACTCTCCTTTGGTTTTGCGAATGAACGCAAAACCCATTATCTATGAAGTGGTAAAAACTTGCAACTAATGCGTGTTTCAGCGAGTTTTACGCACGAATAATCTGAATTGCATTCAATACGATAATTCCTACCGCCACGATAATTCCAAGATACTTTGCGGGTAAACGGCCAACTAGGCGCGCTGCAACTGGGGCGGCAATGACTCCACCAAGTGCCAATCCGCCAACTGTCGACCAATTAATGTCAATGCGCCCAATCTGTGCCAAGAATCCAGCAGAAGCAGAAAGTGCAACGACAAATTCTGCTGCACTCACTGTTCCGATAACTTTACGAGGTTCAGTTGTTGTGGTTGTCATCAGAGTTGGCGTAACAATTGGGCCCCAACCTCCTCCACCTGATGCATCAACAAATCCACCAGTGAAACCAAGGTAGGTGAGAAAACGCGGATTTTTTATCTCCAACAAATTAGTTTGTGGTTCGGTCTTAAATACATTGCGATAGAGAAGTAAGAAACCTAAGAAAAGTAAGAGGGTAGAAATAAATATCTTTGAACTAGAAAGATCAATAAATGTAAGGAATGTGGCCCCTAAGAACGCGCCAATTCCTCCGGGAATAGCCAACCTCAGAAGAATTTTCTTATCTATATTCTCGGCATGCCAGTGAGAAGCACCGGATGCGAGAGTCGTACCAATTTCAGCGATATGAACAGCGGTAGAGGCAACCACTGCAGATGCCCCTAGCGTGACCAAGAGAGTCGAACTTGTGAGTCCAAAACCCATTCCCAGAGAGCCATCAATTAACTGAGCTGCTGACCCTACGAGGGCAAAGAGAAGCCAATTCATAACAGAATCTTAATTATCTTCTCCACATTGTCTGCAACTGACGCGGTTCCATCAAGGTGCAAATCTGGAGCGAGAGGTCTTTCATAGTCTTGTCCCACACCAGTGAAGTTTGGAATCTGTCCAGCAGCAGATTTCTTATATAAACCTTTTGGATCTCGGGAACGACATGTTTCCACTGGCGTATCAACAAAAACTTCCAGGAACTCACCATCGTCAAAGATACTCTTTGCGCGCTGTCGGTCGACCTCAAATGGACTCACCAGAGCGGTAATGACAATAAGGCCAGCATCAACCATCAGCTTTGCAACTTCAGATACTCGTCGGACATTTTCAGCGCGATCTTCTGGTGTAAATCCGAGATCCATATTTAGGCCTAAGCGTAAGTTGTCACCATCTAAAACATACGCGTGGGCACCTGAAGCAAATAGCCGTTGCTCTAGCGCATTGGCAATTGTTGATTTACCTGAACCTGAAAGACCGGTGAGCCAAATTACGCGCGCCTTCTGAGACTTTTGGACTCCACGTTGGGCTTTTGTTATTTCATAATCCTGGTGCGTAACGTTCGAGGCACGTCGAAGAGAGTGACGGACCATTCCAGCACCAACTGTTTTTAAGGTAAGTCGGTCGACAAGAATGAAATTACCAAATTCTCTCGAATCTGTATAAGGGCGCATGACTACTGGGATATCTGTGGCTACTTCAACATCGCCAATTTCGTTCATCTGTAGAACATCTGAAGAGATATGTTCACCCGTATTTACATCAATCTTGTGGCGGATTTTTGTGACAATTGCCGGGGTCGTGGTTGCGCCACTAACAAGCAGGTAAGAACGACTATGAATGAGGGGCTCTTCATTGAGCCAGACAATGTGGGCGGCTAAGCGATCAGAAGGAATTAAATCTTCAGTTGACTGGGCGATGATGTCACCGCGGGTCGCATCAACTTCAGGTGTTAGTACCAAAGTGACCGCTGAATCAGTGGTGGCGTGCTCACTCTCTTCGTTAAAGGTAACTATCGAGGAAATCTTTGCCTTCTGCATGCTCGGAAAAATCGTAACTTCATCACCTTTACGGAAACTTCCACGACGGACAGTTCCTGAAACCCCGCGAAAATTTTCAGCTCGAGCAATCATTTGAATTCGCATCAACCCTCGTGCTTCATGGTCAACTGGTTCGCTCCAGCTTTGAATGGCCTCAATCAGTGTTTTTCCTGGATACCAGTTCATATTTTCGCTGGGATAAACAACATTATCTCCCGATAGTGCACTCAGCGGGATGATGTGAACATCTGTGAGCTCAAGCCGATCGATAGTTTTCTTAATCTCGGCTGAGATGTCATCAAAGACTTTCTTATCAAAACCGACAGCATCTAATTTATTGATGGCAACAATTACTCGGGAAACGCCCATCAAAGAACAGATTGTTAAGTGGCGCAACGTCTGTGTGCGCACGCCCTTGATTCCATCAACTAAAACCAGTGCTATATCTGCACGTGAGGCTGCAACCACCATATTACGCGTGTACTGCTCATGGCCTGGAGCATCGCTAATAATTAATCGTTTACCATCCAAAAGATTCATAGATCGATAAGCGACATCGATAGTAATTCCTTGTTCGCGCTCAGCTTCAAGCCCATCGGTGAGAAGGCTGAAGTCAATTTCTCCAGCAGGGATAGTCGAACCTGTGCGACGTACTTTTCTTGCCGCGCCAACTGTGTCGTGCGGGATGCTATCTGTCTCAACTAATAGGCGGCCAATGAGAGTTGATTTACCATCATCGACACTGCCACAGGTTAAGAGGCGAACAATTGCACCGGACATTAGAAGTACCCCTCGGACTTCTTCTTCTCCATAGAATCTTCATTATCGCCATCAATTAATCGGGTGGCGCGTTCACTGAGCTTTACTTGCAATACTTCTTCAACGACACCCTCAATAGTGAGAGCGTTGGATTCAACAGCTGCGGTGAGTGGATAACAGCCCAGCGTACGAAAGCGAACCTGCTTCATAAATGGAGTTTCACCAGCATGCAAGGGGTAACGATCATCATCGACCATAATTAATTGTTCACCACGTTTGACTACTGGTCGTTCTTTGGCGAAGTAGAGTGGATTTACTTCAATGCCCTCCTGCAGGATGTAATGCCAAATGTCATTCTCGGTCCAATCGGAGATTGGAAAGACGCGCATAGTCTGCCCAGGGCCCAGCCGAGTGTTATATGTGTTCCACAGTTCAGGGCGTTGTTCACGCGGATTCCAACGATGGCCAGGATCTCGAACGCTAAAGATTCTTTCTTTCGCCCGGCTCTTCTCTTCATCTCTACGCGAACCACCAATAGCAGCATCAAAACCATGGAAATCAAGTGCTTCACGCAGGGCAACAGTCTTCATCACACGTGTGTATTCGGAAATTCCAGTGGTAAATGGGTTGATATTTGCATCCACACCAGCTTGATTTGTATGCACAATAAGTTTCGAATTGGTTTGCGCAACTACTCGATCCCTAAAAGCAATCATCTCTTTAAACTTCCACGTGGTATCTATATGTAGCAACGGGAATGGAATAGCTGCCGGATAGAAAGCTTTACGAGCAAGGTGCAGAAGTACCGTTGAATCCTTACCGATTGAATACATCATGACCGGTTTACGGAAACCCACCGCCGTTTCACGGAAAATCTCAATCGATTCGTTCTCGAGTTCTTTAAGAATGCGTGACTTTATACTCATGAGCCCACCCGTGGAAATATGAAGTCTGCATGACTCTTGCCTAGTGATGCAAGAAAATCATCTTGAACCTTGCTCGAGCGATCTTGTTTTACCGTTGTTGGTGCAAGAGTCAACTTATCCCAATCTGAGAAGCCAGGGAATGCCGCAAAACTCTGTATCTCTCGTACCTTTTCCGGGTTATGTAAATCATCGAAATCAACATCAAGAATCTGGCAACCTTGCGCTTTAGCGAATTTCACGTAGCGAGTATAAAAGTCTGTAAAGTCATTAGTAAATCTCTTGAGCTCATTTGCATCAAGATTAATCACTAAGTCAGAAGTAGAAGCTGTATGCCATTTGCCGCTGGCATTTGCTTTCTTATGCGATACAAAACGGTCCAGATGATTTCTACGCAAGAAAATAATGTGCGGCTTGAACTCGGAGATCAGTGATTCCAATTCCTTATCAGGAAGGTGTTGAGGAAATATCTTGATGACGTGAATTCCAGGAATCTTCTTGATTGCACTCAGGGTTTTTCGAGAATCAAGAGATGTTGTTTCGAACTTGTTATAGGACCATTTCTTACGTTGCTGTTTTAGATTTTGTGAATATCTGAATGAAAAGAATGGATAGTGGCGATTAATCTTTTCAATATTCTTATTCCATGCATTGAAGATGAAGAACTCACCGTAGTAATGAAATCCCACCTGATCATTTGAGAGCAAACTGCCAATTGCATGGGTGCCAGAGCGGGGGAATGAGAGCACGAAGACAATTTTTGATTGCACTTGAATGGCTTTGCGAAGGTAATTGACTACGAAATAGGGAAGTAGCGCCCTGACATTAAGGAGAAACTTCTTTATTGAGGGCATTTTACCTTCGGTAGACACTTTAGAATCTTATCAGTCCAAGTTTTGAACATTGATAGTCTTACCCTGTGTCAGAGCCCGCAATTAAGAGTCTAGATAAACTCACCAGCTTTTCTCAAGAAATTGATGCTCTAGAACTATTGCGTAAGCAGCGAAGGTCGAAAGTTAAGAAATACCCTTCAGTCTCGGTTCTAGTTTCTACGGTTCGTCCAGATGATCTGACCAATCTACTGCAACAGTTAGTCAGCCAAAGCCTTCCTTTATTTGAATTACAACTCGGTCTGCATGCAATTAAATTAAATGCCTCACACAAGAAACTGATTCAAGTTCTCGAAAAACGAAAAATCTCAGTAAACATATACACATTCGACCGAGAGAGTAGCCTTGGCACAATTCTCTCTTCATTAGCCCAATCATCGTCAGGAGAATTCATCGCAAAGATGGATGATGATGATTATTACGGACCTGAGCACCTAAGAGATTTATTGGATGCAGCCCTTGATACCGGTGCGGATGTAGTGGGCAAAGCGATGAATTATGTATATCTCGAACCTCTGCAACTGACCGTACGCAGGTTCTCCCCTCATGGAATCCAAGCAGTTGAGTTATGGAGTGATTGGGTTTGCGGAGGAACAATTCTTGCTAAGCGTGCAGTAGCTGAAGCTGCACATTGGTTCGGAGATGGTAATACTGCAGTCGACAGGTTCTTACTCAGCGGAGTAACTAATAACGGTGGAAAAATCTGGAGAACTTTTGGGGCCGGATACATTTATCGCCGCACCTTTACATTCCATACTTATGCAACGAACTATTCCAAGTATCTCAACGGGGCAAATGAACATGTAGTCGGAAGATGGAAACACCCGGTATTTGGAGGTAATCTCCTATGAGTACCAATTTTAGGTTTAACCGCCCTCAAAATCTTGCGCTAGTGAGTAGGCCTTCGCTGTCAGTGGCCGTGGTCATTGCATGCAAAGATGGACAAGAGAAACTGAATCTTGTTTTAGCCTCCCTTACCTCGCAGAGTTACCCATCACGCCTGGTCAGCGTTTATGTCATTGACGATGGAAGTAGCACACCAATAACTATTCCTTCAATCTCACCGAAAAAAACACGCCTATTAAAGTATAAAAACTCGCCATCTCACTGGGGAAAGACTGCGGCTACTAACCATTTTGCAGCAGGACTTAAAGAAGATGTTCTGTGGTTCATCGATGCAGATATGGTTTTCGAACCTGACCACCTTGCCCACCATATGAAGTGGCATCACGAAGCAGATGATTTTGCGGTCTTAGGCTGGAAGCGATTTGTCGATCACTGGGATTACACACCAGCCATGCTCTTGGAATCGCTACGTAAAGGTGGATTCCATCAGCTGCATTCTCAGAGCTGGAGTAAAGAATTGTGGGAAGAGCGAGTCAATCGCACGCAGGATTTAGTAAATCCGGCACTTGAAGGATATCGAACTTTTGTAGGTGCAACATTTTCAATTATGAATTCTCAGTGGAAAAAACTAGGCGGCTATAACCGCGAACTCATCACTGGTGAAGATACTGAATTAGGTTGGCGTATCTTTACAAATGGGCTAAGAACAGTTCCGGAGCGAGAGGCGCACTCTTGGCATTTAGGATTTAGTACAGTCGAGAAGAATAGAGAGTTGATTCACCGCCATAATGATCCAGCGTTAGCACAGTTTATTCCAGAAATGCATTCAGTTCGGGCGCGCTATGAATTTGATTGGAAAGTTCCTACATACCAAGTCTTTGTTGATGCCCGCAATTTAACCTTAAGAGATTTGCTCCTGCGCAGGCAGGAGCTGCTAGCAGTCAATGGTACGTCTGCTCATTTCACCTTGATGGGCCCATGGAAGCTTCTGAGAAGTCGATACTCGCCAACTGCAGATAAGTTTGCCGACCTTCGGGAAATCCATAGCTGGTTAAAGGCAGATGAGAGTTATACATTTGTCGAAATTGATTCAGAAATAAACGTGACAATCGATAGCGTTATTGAATTAATTCAACCAAGTGCAACACCGCACTACATATTTATTGAAGGCTCATCTAAGGTTGATTTAAAGCATTTGGTTGACTTACAGATAACTCAAGGTCATGGCCTGGTGGGAGTTGTGGACAAGGAAGATAATCGAGCTTTTGTGATTTTTGCACCAGCGCTTTCTCGCGCGCTCACATCAGGCGGTGATGTGAATGAAAATATCTCTACACAATGGGGACTCAATTGGATGACAGATGAGAAGTTTCTTCAGCTCAATGCTGGTAGAAAATCTCGCATCAAGCGCTTCAATCGGTTTCTCAAGCGCGAGGGGAAGAAAATTAATTCTCCTGCGCAGCTTTTCATCTTTATCCAAAAGCTTGGGAAGTTGATTCTTCGAAAAGTATTGCGCAATGGCTAAACCGACAATAATCCTTGCGACAAGCAACGGAATCGGAATGGGGCACCTTGCCAGAGCAACTGCGATAGCAAAAGCAATGCAGGAATTTGCCACCCCTGTGATTGTCTCTGTTGCCGGAGGAATTGCTGAGATCCCATCGGCTACTGGTATTCGATGTGAATACATTCCAGGAAAGACTCGCGGATGGATGCCGCGCGGTAAATGGGATACCTATTTTCGCGATCGCTTAGTTGCGATAGCTCAGGAAACTGGCGCCAGCGTCATAGCCTTCGATGGCGTTGTTCCTTATCCAGGGTTTATTGCAACTAAATTGATGGATCCCCAGTTAAAACTTGTGTGGATACGACGAGGCATGTGGCAAAAAAATCTCTTGCGCTTTGTTCTTCCCTTTCAATCGCAATTAGTAGATCAGGTTGTTGAACCTGGGGATTTTGCTCGAGGCTATGATTTCGGACCAACGGCTGGGCGCAATGAAGCCATCCTTACCGCTCCAGTTTCACTCTTTGAAAAAGATAAGGCTCTGTCACGCGATGACGCCCGAAAAGTTTTAGGTCTTGATATAAATCGCCCAGCTGTACTGGTGCAACTTGGCACCGGTGATAGTGATGTGAATCAGAAAATGAATGCCGCACTCTCAGGGCTTATTGGATGGAAAGATTTGCAGGTTGTACTCACCAAAGATCCAGTTGATAAGAATGGCGCCTCGTTGGCACCCGATGGCTTAGATATTCGGGTAGTGCGCCATTTCCCACTAGCTCAGGTGTTGCGCGCATTTGATGCAAGCGTCTGTGCCACCGGATATAACGGGGTTCATGAACTTTTACCGGCGCAAGTACCAACAGTATTTGTCTCTAATATTCGAGGAACTGATGATCAAGAAGCCCGTGCACAATGGTGTCATGACATGGGCTTCGCCTTACGTGCCGACCAGTCAGATTTAAGCAACATCACTGCAACAGTAAGAAAATTACAAGATTCGCAAATTCGCGCGCGGCTACATCAGCAATGTGAGCATCTTCCAGATCCAGTGGGCGGGCAAGAAATTGCGAAGATTCTTTACGACTTGGCAAGTATGACAAAGATGTATCGTCAAAGTCCCATTAATCGCCTGAAGCGACTTTTATTGTGGTCAGTTCTCAGAAGGGCGGCTCTCATTTATCGCACGATAAATCCCCATAACGTTGATGACTTAGTACACCGCGAGGCACCAATCTGGGGATCTCAAAATACTGCTGAAGATCTTGACCCACTTATTAAGGGATCGATGCGTTTTGAACATCTAATAACTGGTGCATCCGAGAATTACATGAGGCGACGCAAGGAGATTGCACAGTCCGCCTACAGCACTCCTGGTCCTAGCTAGAAGCGAGAGCGAATTTCCCAGAGATCTTTAAATATCGGATTAAAGAGAGTGCTTGCAAGATATTCGACTCCGCTGGAACCACCGGTTCCTGGTTTCTTTCCGATAGTTCTTTCAACCATTTTCACATGGCGGTATCGCCACTCTTGAATACCTTCATCAATATCTACCAGTCGCTCACTTACCATGGAACTCTCGGGATCTTGCTTATGAACAGTTAAGAGAACATCTTGAACAAGCGAATTGGATTCATATGCAATTGATTTATCCCGCGAGATTACTTCATGGGGAAGTGTGTAACCTCGTGCTTGTAGATAATCCAGGAAAGAATCCCATAATGAATTGCGAGATGTAATATCAGCAATTTCTAATTGAACCTCCGGTGGAAGGTGGCTCGACATACGGCTATCGCGACGGCCAAGAATCGCTTCGACTTTTCTAAATTGCGCTGATTGAAATCCGCTAGATGACGAGAGAAAGCCTCGAAAAGCATTGAACTGCAGGGGAGTCATCGTTTCTAAAATATCTACCTGTGCAACGCATACCTTCATGATGGTCCGGATCCGCCCAAGTATGGCAAGTGCATAGTGGGTGTTACCAGATTCAAGTGCACGTTGGGCTTCGAAGAATTCATGGATTAACTGTTTGAACCAGAGTTCATAGGTTTGATGGATGACAATAAAAAGCATTTCATCGTGCTCAGGTCCGGTGGAAAGTGGCTTTTGGAGTGCAAGTAATTCATCGATGGCAAGGTATGAACTGTATGTAAGGGCGGAATCGAATTCATTACTCATGTGACGCGAGATTCCGATCCTTGAATTTTCTCGTATTGACGGGTCTCAGTAAGGGCTGTAATTCGTTGGAATCCATCCCACACCTCGACATAGGAAGTCGCTAACGGGGAGATAGCCAGGCGTATGGCATTAGGAGTGCGGTAATCAGGGATTACATTGGCAAATTTTCTAAGTGCAACGCAAATTCTTGCGGCATCAGGATGACCAAGTGAGATGTGTCCACCGCGTTCCTGAGGATTTCTAGAGGTTAAAAGGGTGTAACCAAGAGGAGCTAACCATTCATCGAATAAATCAATCATCATCTGGGTTCCGATAGCAGCTTTCGATGCTATGACGTTTATACCTGCCTCTTCAATCATCGAATAGGAAACTTGCACGCCGCGTATTCCAGCAATGGACGGACTAGCTATTTGGAAACCGCGAATTCCTTCTGCTTTAACGAAATCAGCTCCCATGCCGAATTGATCTTCATTTGCAAACCACCCTTGGATGGGAGTCTGCAATTCACTTTGAATTTTCTTATTCACATATAACCAGGCTGGTGATCCAGGGCCAGCATTGCCATATTTATATGTGCATCCCACTGCAAGATCAACCCCGTTTTCATCGAAGTTCATCTCGATAGCGCCCGCTGCATGGCTGGCATCCCAAACAACAAGCGCACCATAATTTCGCGCCAAATCAGTGATGGATTTAATGTCTGTACGAGCACCGGAGCGATACTGAATTACTTCGAAAGTTACTAGTGCGACATCTTCTGTCATGTACTTCTCTAGCAGTTCTGCGGTGACTAACTCATTTTCTGCAATTGCAGGATCTTCGTTGTCGATGATTACCAGGTTCAGGCCATGGCTCTTTGCGATTCCATCGAGTATGTAACGATCAGTAGGAAAATTTGCCGCATCTGTAATTATTGTTTTTCGGCCAGGGCGTGCGTTAATTGCCGCTAAACAAAGTTGATAGAAATTAACTGAAGTTGTGTCACAGACTAGAACTTGCCCAGCGCCTGCGCCTAGAACTGCTCGGCCCAGAAGATCTCCAGCTACCTGCGCTTCATCGATCCAATGGCTCCAACCGGTAACAACTTCATTGCCCCACTCGTGGGACAGGAAATCTCCCACCGCTTTGACGGTGGCATGGGGCAATCTTCCCAAGGAATTTCCATCGAGGTAGCAGAGGTTAGGGTCTGTGATTACGAACTTGCTTCTATATTCGGCCAGTGGGTCATTCTTATCTAATTCCAACGCGTAAGCGCGGTCAGTGACCTTCATAGTTCAAAGGTACGCTCTCCTACCGTGGCGCGCAATGTTGTAAATATCGAAGAGGTTTCTAAAGCCTTCGATATTCGTCCTCTTCTCGATGGTGTTTCACTCGGAGTCTCAGAGGGTGAACGAATCGGAATCGTCGGACGCAATGGTTCGGGTAAAAGCACGCTCATGAAGATTATTGCAGGCGTAGAAGATCCAGACGCTGGCCGAGTAACAAAATCAAATGCAGCGCGTATTGGAATTCTCTCTCAGATTGATACAGCCGCCGCCGATGCCACCGTTGGTGATGTTGTGATTGGCAATCGTGAGAAACACGAATGGGCTAGTGACCCACAGATACGTGAGATATTTACCGGACTATTTGGTGGATTTGATGACCATCTATTCGAAAGAGTCTTCTCATCGCTATCAGGTGGTGAAAAAAGACGGGTAGGTCTTGCCAAGTTACTCATTGATGATCTGGATCTGATATTACTTGATGAGCCAACAAACCACTTAGATGTTGAAGGCGTTGCCTGGCTAGCCCAGCATTTAAACAATCGAAAAGATTTAGCACTTCTTGTTGTTACTCACGATCGATGGTTCTTAGATGCAGTCACAGATCGAACCTGGGAAGTAATACTTGGAAAAGTAGAGGAGTATGACGGTGGTTATTCAGCTTTCGTTTTAGCAAAAGCTGAAAGATCTCGTCAGGCAAATGTATTGGATAGTCGAAGAAACAATCTCATCCGTAAAGAGTTAGCCTGGCTTAGACGAGGCGCACCAGCTAGAACAACTAAACCAAAGTTTCGAGTTGATGCGGCAAATGAATTGATCTCTGCCGAACCTGCCCCACGTGATTCAACTGAACTTTTAAAGTTTGCACTCAATCGCCTAGGAAATACTGTCTTTGAACTACATCATGCACTTATCAGGGCTGGTGATAAGAAGTTGATCGAAGATCTCACATGGAACATCGGGCCAGGAGATCGCATAGGAATAGTGGGAGTTAATGGTTCCGGAAAAACAACTCTCATGCGTACTTTGGCTGGCTTGCATCAACTCTCAGCTGGGAAACTTGTCACAGGCATTACAGTAAAGATTGCCTTCCTCACCCAACATTTAGATGAGTTAGATCCAGAGTGGCGTCTACTTGAAGCGGTAGAAAAAGTTGCAACCCATGTGGAGATTGGCAAAGGAAAGACTTTATCTGCTTCCCAGCTATGCGAACGTCTAGGCTTTGATCGCGATGCCCAGTGGACTCCGGTGGGAAATCTTTCTGGGGGAGAAAGACGACGATTGCAATTAACCCGATTGCTTATGGATTCGCCCAATGTTGTCTTACTCGATGAACCCACAAATGATTTTGATATTGAAACCCTCACCGAACTCGAAGATTTACTCGACAGCTATGGTGGAACTCTGATTGTTATCTCTCACGATAGATATTTTCTCGAGCGAGTCTGTGATCGCTTCTATGGGTTGCTTGGAGATGAAAATCTTCGAGATCTACCTAGAGGCGTAGATCAGTACTTGGAGCAACGTGCTGATTCAGTGTCCTCTCGCAGTAACACTGCACCAAAGCAATCATCCGGGTCGAGTGCTGCAGAGCAGAGACAGCTTAAAAAAGATAAAGTCCGACTCGAACGCCAGATGGAAAAAATTGATGTGAAAATTACTGAACTTGAAACAAAATTAGTGATTGTTGCATCTGATGCAGAAGGCCTCCAGTTAGTTAATGATAATTTATTGTCACTGCACGCCGAAAAAGACAAATATGAGGAAGAGTGGCTCCAGGTAACGCTCTTGTTAGAGCCTTGAGATAACCTGCTCCTATGCGTTTAGATATATTGGCAGCGTTATCTGGTGTATTGATTGCGCTACAAACTCGCGCTAATGGCGAACTCTCTATTAGATTAAATAATAGTCTTCAAGCAGCACTGATTTCATTTGGTTCAGGCCTGATAATCATTGTCATTGTTGCTTTTTTCCATTCAGGGATGAAGCAGGGAATCAAGAATTTGCAGCAGGCTGTGGCATCGAGAAAAATTGCTCGCTGGAAACTCCTCGCTGGAACGATGGGAGGGAGTTTTGTAGCGATTCAAACCCAGATTGTTCCCCTTATGGGAGTGGCCCTTTATTCCGTAGCCTCGATTGCTGGCCAGACAGCAGTTTCTCTCGTTGTTGATCGTATTGGTCTCACAGGTGGTGGAACGCGCCCCATATCTATTCGCCGAGTTGGAGCTGCATTGTTAACTGTTCTTGCAGTCATTATTTCAGTATTTGATCGTTTAAATGCAAGTAACCTTTCAATAATTGCTGTATCAGGTGGCTGCCTTGCGGGTGCCTTGGTCGGAATTCGAAGTGCGCTTAATGGAGAAATTAACAAACACTCACAACAGAGTTTTACCACCTCACTATTGAATTTCATCACTGGAACCTCACTTCTGCTAATTCTGATGGTGGTCGGAATCATCCTTGGAAAGAGTCATCTCAGCGCTCTGCCTGCAGGACCATGGTGGATTTATACCGGTGGTGTTATAGGAGTTGTTTATATCGCCTTCATTTCAACAATAGTTCAGCATCTAGGTGTTTTGACATTCACCCTCTTTAGCGTCGGCGGGCAACTTGTTGGCTCATTGATTATTGACTTAGTGTCACCGACAGACGGAGTTCAGATCAGCGCCTATCTGATTACTGGAATATTTATGACTTATCTAGGAGTGATCGCCGGTGGCGTGAGTAGTTCACGAGTGAAGAAACCAGCGAAGCAATAATAAAGAAGGCGGCAATGGCGTACGAGAATGTTTTCACCCATGGAAAACTTGCTGCATAGAAACCAGCAAGAGTAATTCCTGCACCCCACAGAACTGCCCCCACGACATTGGCAGATAAAAAATTGTAGTAATTCATCTTTGAGGCACCAGCTATTGGAGGCACAAAAGTTCTAATCCAAGGGAAGAAGCGCGCTGCAACAACTGCCCACCAGCCTGATTTTTCATAGAAGCGTTCGGAGCGCACAATCATTCGTTGCACGCGCGGCGATTTTCTCTTATCTAGATAAGGGCGCCCCACGACACGACCAATGACAAATCCAACTTGATCTCCGAAGAATGCAGCGAGGAGTATGACAGCCACCAATACCGCGATGTTGATGTTTCCATGCGAAGCAGCCACCAAGCCTGCACTGAACAAGATTGAGTCGCCAGGCAAGAAGAAACCGAAGAGAAGACCAGTTTCAACGAAAACTATTGCCCCAATAACTATGTAAAAAATGAACGGAGCAAGAGTTGATAGTTGAGAGTCAAATGACGCAGCTAGTTCAATCACACAGAAGCCTTAACTGCCGCCGCAACTTTTGTTACAACGTTTGGATCAAAGACACTTGGGACAATAAATGAAGTATTCAGTTGTGATGGGCTCACACAATCGGCAATCGCCTCGGCTGCAGCGACAAGTAATTTGTCTGTAATTTTATGTGCCTGTGCATCAAGTAGACCTCGGAAGATGCCCGGGAATGCAAGAACGTTATTGATCTGATTTGGATGATCACTACGCCCAGTTGCTACTACCGCTGCATACTTACGTGCAATAACTGGGTCAATTTCTGGATCAGGGTTTGCTAGTGCGAAGACGATTGAACCTGCAGCCATAGCTGCCACATCCTCTTCACTAAGAACCTGAGGGGCGCTGACTCCAATAAAGATATCTGCTCCAACCATTGCTTGGTGAATATCACCAGCAAAATTGGCTGGATTGGAATGTTCGATGAACCAAGAACGCATTGGGTCAGTAGATGTTGAATTCTTACCAATCACGCCATCTTTATCGAAGGCGATGATATTAGTTGCACCGCTTAGGACCAGAAGTCGTGCGATAGCTGTGCCAGCAGCGCCAGCACCACTCATGATAATTCGCACCTTTGAAAGATCTTTCTTTACCAACTTAAGAGCATTGCGCATCGCCGCAAGTACAACAATTGCGGTGCCATGCTGATCATCGTGAAATACAGGGATATCAAGAAGTTCACGTAAGCGACGTTCTACCTCAAAACAACGTGGAGCAGAGATATCTTCGAGATTGATTCCACCATAGACGGGGGCGATGAGTTGCACAGTTCGAACAATTTCATCAACATCTTGGGTATCTAGACAGACAGGCCACGCATCCACATTTGCAAAGCGCTTGAAGAGAGCTGCCTTTCCTTCCATGACGGGAAGGGCCGCAGCTGGACCAATATTTCCAAGGCCGAGCACGGCAGAGCCATCAGTAACAACAGCCACGGTATTGCGCTTCATGGTCAAGCGGCGAACATCGGATGGGTCATCAACAATTGCTTGCGAAATACGAGCAACACCAGGAGTATAGGCACGCGATAAATCATCACGAGTTTTCAGAGGCACTTTTGAAGTAACTTCAATCTTTCCTCCGAGGTGAAGCAAGAAAGTGCGATCACTTACCTTGCGAACGGTAAGTCCATTATTGGCTGAAAGAGCATCGTGAATTTGTTGAGCGTGGTCAGAGTCAATCGTGTCGCAAGTAACGTCAATGACTACTTTTTCAAGTAGAGATTCAACAACATCGAGTGCAGTAATGGTGGCCCCAGCGTTAGTAATTGTTGTGGTAATCAAAGCAACAGGTTGAAGTTCTGGGGATCCCTCAACACGAATCGTGATTCCGTAGCCTGGTGATGTAGAAGCCATTTACACAACTCCGTAGAGACGATCGCCAGCATCGCCTAAGCCAGGGACTATGTATCCCTTTTCATTTAACTTTTCATCGAGTGAGCCCGTTACTAGCGTGATAGGAATTCCTGCATCCTTAAATTCATCCTCAAGCACTTTTATTCCTTCAGGGGCGGCAAGTAAACAGATGGCAGTAATTTCATTTGCGCCTCGCTCGATGAGGTAATTAATCGCCATAGCCAAAGTTCCACCTGTTGCAAGCATTGGATCAAGAATAAAACACTGGCGACCAGATAGATTCTCGGGTAAACGATTTGCGTAGGTACTTGCTTGCAGCGTTTCTTCGTTGCGAACCATCCCAAGGAAGCCAACTTGTGCTGTCGGCAATAACTTTGTCATGCCTTCTAGCATTCCCAAACCCGCGCGCAAGATGGGTACGACAACTGGACGCGGTTCGGCTAGTACTAATCCGGTCGTAGCTGTCACTGGAGTTTTAATGGAGATAGATGTGGTGCGAACGTCGCGGGTTGCCTCATATGCGAGCAGAGTCACCAATTCTTCAACAAGAAGTCTGAAAGTTGGAGAATCGGTCTTTTCATCGCGCAGAATGGTTAATTTATGAGAGATTAACGGATGGTTCGCAACGTGAACTTTCATGTCATTTACTCTACAGGGCTTTCTTTCTAATCCAATGAGTGCCAAAATGGTTGATGTGTCAGAGCAGACCCAGGACTTCGCAATTGAGGCGTGGCATGAAGACGGCCGCTGGTCTCTTGCCGCTTTGCCTGATCCGGATGACCTAACTCACATTATTGATCGGCTAAAAAAGCAGCAAACAAATGGTGGTGCTGTTGCTCTCATCGCTATCGATGATGAATTCTTCATCGCAATTCGCGTACTAGGTAGTAACGTCAAATACTTCATGAGCGATATCACCGCGGCTCTCGACTATGAAGTGGCCGCCGAATTTTTAGAGATTGCAGATATTGATGCACCAGATGAAGAAGATGAGCCACTTCCTACCGGCGACCTAGATATCTTTGCTGACTTAGGCCTACCTCATATGGAACTCTCAACTCTCTGTGATGATGCCAACCTCTTTCCAGATGAACTGATTGAAGCTATTGCTCATCGATTAGGATTTGGCGAGCAATTCGCAGAGTTATTGGAGTCATAAAAATTTCACTTCGTACGCCAAATGAATTAATGGGTGAGGCAATTGCAATCGCTCATGACGCCGTGCGCACAGGAGATGTTCCAGTCGGCGCAATTGTCTTGAATAAAGATGGCATTGTTATTGGAATAGGCTCCAATGAACGCGAGGCAAATAACGACCCGACAGCCCACGCCGAAGTAGTTGCAATTCGTAATGCAGCTTCACGATTACAAAATTCGCGCCTTGATGGTTGCACCTTGGTTGTGACGCTCGAACCGTGCGCCATGTGCGCTGGTGCTATCGCACAATCAAGAATTTCACAGTTGATCTTTGGTGCTTGGGATGAAAAAGCAGGAGCAGTGGGCTCGGTTTGGGATCTACTCCGTGATCCGCGTTCGATTTTTAGCGTTGAGGTAACAGCTGGAGTACGTGAAGCTGAGTGTGCGCAGTTACTGAAAGATTTCTTTTCAGATAAGTAGTTCGTAAGAAGGATTTAAAATAACGAGCTGTCCATCTTCTTCCCCGACCATTCCCTCTGCACGCATCTCCATACCAACTTCTAGGCCAGCTATTTCTCGGCGACCCAAGAAGTTCAAAGTGATTCCACCACTGTGATCCCACACTTCAACCTGAAGTATCGGCGCAGAACCACGCGGAGCGGTTGAAATTGAAGTTACCCTGCCGTGGACCATAGAGCGCTTACGCCATTGGATCTCTCCGATTGCGGTGACATCGTCTACATAGTGAGTAACCGGAGCAAAAACCTTCGGAGCATCCTGTGTTGGCTTCTGGAAATCGGTGGTCTTAACGTGGGCCAGGCTTTCACTCGCATGGTTGATAGCAAGCGGTTTACCTGAAGTAATTCTGTTGACATCAAATGGCACGATCGTTGCTACCACACGCTGCAGCTGTGAGATTGGTGCTGCAATGTTTTCCGCTGTCTGATCATGGAGCAGGCGACCTAAGAATCGTGAGTATGAACGACGAGGCAATAAAATGGTTAATTCAACATCGGGTTTCTCGGTCTTGCGAATTGCGTAGTCGAGGGCAGAGTTAACGATTCGACGGTCTGGGCAATCAATGAGTTCAAGCTGAACATCTTCAAGGGCAACGGAGGCTGCCCAGGCTTTTTGAATATCTTCAGCGCGACGATCATCGATGACGAAATGCACTGCTCTAATCTTGTGTGGTTTAAGGCTTCGTGCATAACGAACTGCTCCAACTGTCGCAACATCGACGCTATCGACGAATATTGTGACCATGTGACGTGCCATAGAAGTAGCACGCTCTTGCTCGGTCTTCACAGAGAGAGCATCTTGTTCGCGTGTGTATTGACGGCGTAAACGCAAGAATGTTGCGACCAAGATTGGCGCCGTCACAAGTACCAACCATGCGCCTTGAGTGAATTTAACGACAGAGAAAATGATGACAATTATTAGCGAGATTGAACCTGCAAGCCCGTTTATAAAGACTTTAATCTTCCATCCCTTTGGTTTGGTGCGCAGGAAGTAGCGAGTCATTCCGAAGCCAGCCAATGTAAAGCCAGTAAAAACTCCGAGGGCATAGAAAGCGACGAGATGCTCGACAGATCCGGCTGTGATTACCACTAAGAGGATTCCGCCACCCGCAAGCAAGAGAATTCCGTTTGAGAATGCAAGACGGTGGCCGCGCTTAGTTAACTGGCGTGGCAGGTAACCATCTGAAGCAATAAAGTTAACTAGTAATGGGAATGCACTATATGTGGTGTTCGCTCCAGCAAACAAAATAAGCATTGTTGCTAGCTGAACCATAATAAACATAACTGAGCCAAAGGCGCCTGTACCCACTGCAGCTTTAGCAATCTGTGAAATTACAGTCGGAACACCAGATTCATATGGCATGGCATAGATGTGATGAGCAAAGTAAGAGACTCCTAAAACAAGAGTTCCAAGCAGGCAGCTCATGATGACGAGGGTGCGCTTGGCGTTCACATGCTCTGGCGTTTTAAAGAGAGCAACACCATCAGAGATTGCTTCAAGTCCAGTAAGAGATGATCCACCATTTGCAAAAGCGCGAAGCAGGATAAAAATTGCGGCGAAAGTAAGTAGGCCCTGTGGCTCTCCTAATTCGACGGCACCGGGTAGATCGGTATCGAGCACAGGCAAAGTTCCATTTGCTAAACGGTAGAGCCCCATGCCAAAGACAATGAACATGCATCCGATAAAGAAATAGGTAGGAAATGCGAATGCCTTACCTGCCTCTTTTACCCCACGCAAATTTCCATATGTGAGAAGTGCAATGACGGCAAAAATCATATGCATCTTCCACGGTTCAGCGGAAGGGAAAGTTGAAATTATTGCAGCGACACCTGCGGCGGCTTGAATTGCGAGAGTGACAATATAGTCAAGCATCAACGCAACAGCTGCTATTTGTGCAACAACAGGCCCGAAGTTATCGCGCGAGACAATATATGCGCCACCAGTTTTCGTATACACATCGATGACATTTCGATATGACAATGTAATGATGACAAGTATTACAAGAACTATTGCTGTCATTGGCATCAAGATTGCGAATGCCGCTAAACCAAAGGCAGGAAGGAGTGCTATCAAAATCTGTTCTGAACCGTAGGCAGAAGATGAAATACAGTCCGAAGAGAGAATTCCAAGCCCATATCTCTTGCTCAGGCGTTGATGACCGAGCGAATGACGATTAAGTGCGCCGCCTAAGAAAAAGCGCTTTACCTTGTAAGAGAATGGATCTTTCACATGTGCGTGCTCTTGAAGTGCTACCGGTTCCGGCGCATCATCAGTCCAAGACATAGGCATCGGCAACCCCCTTAATGCAGATAAAGCAATTATCTTTCAAGACTACTATCGTAGAGTTCTTCGGCTTTAACTTCTTGCAGGCTGCGCGTATGCTAGCCACTATGCGGACTCAGCTATATATAGATGGCCAGTGGGTAGATGGAGCGAGCAAAGTCGCCGTCTATGACCCAAGTGATAATTCGGTAATTGCAGAAGTTTCTTTGGCCTCGATTTCCCAATGCGAGGAGGCAATCTCTGCAGCAGATGCGGCCGCGGTGGCTTGGGCAAAGTCGGCTCCCAGAGTGAGATCTGAAATATTACGCAAAGCTTTTGAAATTATGACAAATGAGTTAGAAGCAATCGCAACGCTAATTTCACGCGAAAACGGAAAAGCAATGCCAGATGCTCGGGGTGAAGCAGCCTATGCAGCTGAATTTTTCCGTTGGTTTGCAGAAGAAGCAGTTCGCACACCTGGAGATTTCCGTAAGTCGCCATCGGGGGATAAGCGAATACTTGTTACCCACCAACCGATAGGTCTCTCGATTCTGATTACGCCATGGAATTTTCCTGCAGGAATGGCTACTCGCAAGATTGGCCCAGCAGTTGCTGCAGGCTGCACGATGATTTTAAAGCCAGCGACCGAAACTCCATTAACTGCCATGTATATCGTGGACATTATGGAGCGCGCAGGTTTGCCTAAAGGAGTTCTTAACCTAGTGCTTCCAGAAAAAACTGGACCTGCAATTTCTATGATGCTGCATGATTCACGAGTTAAGAACCTTTCCTTTACCGGATCTACCGAAGTCGGTCGAGTTCTTCTTAAAGAGGCTGCAGACAATGTCATTCGTTGTTCTATGGAGCTTGGTGGCAATGCACAAGTGATTGTCTGCGACGATGCAGATCTGGCTGTAACTATTCCTCAATTACTATTGGCAAAAATGCGCAATGGTGGCGCAGCTTGCACCGCAGCAAACCGTATTTATGTGCAGCGCCCCATTGCTGAAAAATTCATTGGCGAATTCACTAAATCTATGTCAGCTTTTGTCATGGGTCGTGGAACTGATAAGTCAACGACGCTTGGGGCATCTGTCTCAATGAAGGAGCGCAACAAAATCGCACAAATTGTTGATGAATCAGTGGCTGCAGGTGCAAAAGTTCATCTTGGGGCGAAGTTACCTGATGGTGATGGAGCTTTCTACCCTGCAACTGTTTTAGGCGTCGACAAAGACAACCCAATCCTAAATCATGAAATCTTTGGTCCAGTAGCCCCAGTGGTCATCTTTGATACCGATGAAGAGGGAATTGCTTTAGCAAATGACACAGATTTTGGCCTTATTAGTTACGTGTTCTCTTCCAGCTTAGGACGCGCGATACACATCGCCGAAGCTATGGAATCGGGAATGGTTGCCATCAATAAAGGTGTGATTTCTGATCCGGCAGCGCCTTTTGGAGGCGTGAAGCAATCAGGTCTTGGCCGCGAAGGTGGCTTTGATGGAATTCATGAATTCCTACAGACCAAATATATTGGCGTCGAAATACTCTAACTTCTTGAGTATTTGTTAAATCGCTAGCCAGAACGGATTTTCAAAACGCTTAACGAAAGCAGCAAGCCATTGAGCTGCCAGCGCTCCATCGATTGCTCGATGATCCACTGACAGTGTGAAATTGATAATTGAACGAATCTGAATCTCACCATCAATCACAACAGGCTTCTGCTTTGCAGCACCTACCGCCAAAATTGCCGATTGAGGTGGGTTGAGAATTGCAGAGAACTCATCTGTTCCATACATACCAAGGTTGGTTACAGAAAATGATCCGCCTTCAATTTCATTTTGCTTTAATTTACCGGCGCGGGCGCGATCAATTAAGTCGGTAGTTGCCAGACCGAGTTGTCCAAGATTCAACTGATTCACAGCGCGCACAACCGGAGTCACTAAACCTTTATCGGCGGCAACCGCAATTGAGATGTCCACGTCGCTGAACTGACGCAAACTTGCTTCGGTCCAGATGACATTTGCCGCAGGAACATCTGTGAAGGCAGCGGCCACACTTTTGAGAATGAGATCGGTAACTGAAACTTTTTTATCTGCCCACTCGTTGTATTTTGTTCGAAAATTCAACATGTCATTAGCAATGACTGGAGCAGATAAATAGAAATGCGGAACTGTGGTCTTACTTTCAGTCAATCTGCGGGCAATCGCTTTTCGCATGCCTGAATGTGGAGTATCTACGAAAGTTCCTTGCGGAATTACAGTGTTAACAAACTTTGCTTCAGGTTTTGTGCCAGTAGAGATTGCATCCTGCACATCACGTCTAACAATTCGGCCACCAGGACCAGTACCCTGAATTGAAGCTGGATCGATCCCATTTTCCTTAGCGATTCGGCGAGCAAGTGGGCTAGAAAAAAGCCGTCCGTTAGATTCTGCCTTTGGTGCTGTTGCCTTTGGTGTTTCTGCAACGACTTCTTGAACAACGGAAGGTGTGCTGATATTTGCTACCGGCTCAGGGATAGAAGAAGCTTGCACTCCTGCCTCAGCCATCAAAGAATCTATCTCGGCTTGGCCTTCACCTACTGAGAGCAAAATTGCAATGGGAGCACCCACTTGAACAGATGCGCCATTAATGGCGAGGTACTTTCCTAGTATCCCCTCCGTTTCCGCTGGCACTTCAACGAGAGCCTTCTCAGTCTCAACTTCAGCCATCCCTTGCCCGACAACAAATGAGCCACCTTCCTGGATAAGCCAGTTGGCGATGATTGCCTCAGTTGCGTTGGCCAGAACTTCTGGCATTCTCATAATTGATGCCATGCTATTTATTACCGCCAAATCCAGCTTTGACGCGAGCAAGGCCTGCAACTACTTCTTCCACGCCAGCGTAGGCAGCACGTTCGAGAACCTTAGAAATACTTGGGGACGCCTCTGATCCAGAGACGCGTTGTATCGGCTGGTCCAACCAGTCGAAGTAACGGCGTTGAATTTCGTCAGAGAGCCAACTGCCATAAGAAGTTCCAGATGCGCCCTGTTCAACAATGAGAACAGAGTTTGTCTTCTTGATTGAGGCTTCAATGCACTGCCAGTCAATTGAAGCACGATCTAGCCATCGTAAATCGATAACTTCTGCATCCATTCCGCTTTGCTCAACGGCAGTCAGTGAATGTTTGACCATGGATAAGTAGGTAAGAATTGTTAACTCTTTGCCCTCGCGTCGAATATTTGCCTTACCAAATGGGATTTGATAACCGAAGTCACCTTCGGGGACATCACCCATATCTTGATAGAGATCAACATGTTCAAGGACAAGTACTGGATCTTGAAGCGCAAGTGCGGCATTCATCAAACCGATGTATTCAGCCGGAGTAGATGCTGCAACGATTCGCCAGCCAGGACTTGTTGCAAAGATTCCGGCAGGATCCATGAGGTGCTGTGATCCGTAACCACTTCCGATTGCAACCTTGGTGCGAAGAACTAGTGGAACTGGATTTTTTCCGCCAAACATATGGCGAGCCTTACCAATTTGATTAAACACTTGGTCAGCTGCAACCCACATGAAATCTGGATACATGAATTCCACGATTGGTCGATAACGACCATCGAGTGCGAGGCCGCCACCAAGACCAGCAAATGCATTTTCGCTAATTGGGGTTCCAAGAACTCGATCAGGGTATTTCTTGGACAAACCTTTAGTTGCTCCGTTAGTGCCGCCATTGAGGCGATGGATATCTTCACCAAGAACAATTATTCGTTCATCTTTCTCCATGGCCGCATCGATTACACCAGCAACGGCGTCAACGAATTTAACATTGGTCTTTGTGCCACCGTCTGTGAGTGGCTCTAGCGTGCGAGCTCCCTTGAGTTCAGAGGCATCTCCACGCACTCCAACATTGACGAAGGAGACATCTGGCCATAGCTCAGGTCTAATTCTTCGCTTTCCTGGTGCATCTGGGTTGGGCTCAAGCAGTGCCGCTGCGGCAAGACGGTTGGCATCAAGTGCTTGCGTGCGAACTAAATCAACGCCAGCTTGGTCAATTAATCCCAATGCAATCATCTCTGTTGCAACGCGCAAGAGCGGATCGCGTTCGCGCCACTGAGCTTCTTCTTCCTTGGAGCGATAACCAAATGCGCTGCCAGGAAATGGTCCATTTTGATGGAAGAAACGGTAGACATCTGCCTCAATGACAACCGGACCTTTGCCACTGCGCATATGTGACTCTGCCTCCCTCATTGCTAGGTGCACCGCAAGTGGATCCATTCCATCAACTTTCCATGATGGAATTGCAAAACCAAGTGCGCGAGCTGAAAGACGTGGTTCAGCTGTTACTTCAGAAACGTGTGTTGATACTGCATAGAGATTATTCTCAATGAAAAATGCCATCGGCAGCTTCCAAGCGGCAGCTAAATTCATAGTCTCAAGGACAGAGCCAATATTGACAGCGCCATCGCCAAAGTATGAAACAGTTAAATTATTAGTGAGTGCTTTTCTTTGCGCCCAGGCGTTTCCTGCAGCAAGCGGGACGCCGCCGCCAACAATTGCATTTGTGCCAAGGGCTCCGGCTTCAAAATATTGAAGGTGCATAGAACCGCCGCGACCACTGCAATACCCTTGAGCTAATCCAAGAATTTCAGCAAGTGTGCGTTGTAAAACTTCTTGTAAGGCAGGATTGACTAGCGCTGTAACATCCAATTTTCCATTTGAGACATGGTTAATAACTTTGGCCAGGAATTGATGGTGACCTCTGTGTGATCCATTGATTGCATCCTGTGAGTTAAGCGAAATGATTGAGCCGACAGCACCGCCCTCTTGACCTATCGAGGAGTGCGCTGGACCGTGGACTAAACCTTCACTCGCTAGCTCCAGTACTACCTCTTCAAATGCACGAATTAAGTGCAGCTGTCCGAGCATCGTCTCCAGAAGTTGTGGATCTGCCTTCTTCCAATCATCGGGAGTCGTCGCAATTTCAACCCAGGGCGCTCGCGCTTCAAGGGGGGTGCGATTAGTCATGGAGAACTCCTCATGGGGTAAGACGGATCTATGGACAAGTGCCGTATGGGAGAACAGTAAACTAAGATTGCATCCAATCACAAGGTTTATTATCAAAATCTTACCTTTTTGGGTCAAATAAGGCTAGATTGTATCCAATTAAGAGAAAGGGCTCTTCAATGACAGGAATTCCAGGGCTACGCGGCACCGAACACATTGGATTTACCGTGCCCGATCTAGACCAAGCTGAGAGATTCTTCGTCGATGTCATTGGCTGTGAGCTCATTTATAGCCTCGGGCCATTTAGTAGCGATGACGATTGGATGGCAGAGCACTTAGGTGTTCACCCTCGCACGGTGATGCGCGAACTTCGCTTCTTTAGGTGCAAGTCCGGGCCAAACTTTGAGGTATTTCAATATGAGGCAGCCGATGGAGCTGCTGCTCAACCTAGGAACTCTGATATCGGTGGGCACCACTTAGCCTTTTATGTTGATGATTTTGATCAAGCCCTTGAATATCTCAAGAGCAAAAACGTTTCAATACTCGGAGAACCAACTTTAAGTAAAAGTCACTCAGAAGGACAAAAGTGGGTGTATTTCACAAGCCCATGGGGAATGCAGTTTGAACTTGTTTCCTATCCTGCCGGCAAGGCCTATGAAAAAAATGCGACAACAATTCTCTGGCACCCAGCGAAACCGGAAATGTAATGACTGTTCTTCACAACGAGAACGACCTGGCTCTCAGTCAACAAATCGCAAATTCTCTGAAAGAGGAGATACTCTCTGGCAAATTCCCTCCGGGAGTTCGTATTCGTCAAGAAGATATTGCAGAGCAATTTGGTGCATCTAGGTCTCCAGTTCGGGAAGCGCTACGCATTCTTGAAGCTGAAGGGCTGATCAACCTTGTCGCTCATACTGGTGCTTGGATTTCACACCTCAGCCTGGCTGAGTGTGAGGAGATGTATCAAATCCGTGAACGTGTGGAGCCGCTGCTACTTCGCCTGAGTATTCCAGCAATGACGGATTCACTTATTGCTGAACTCAGCGATTTAGCTAATCAGATGGAAGCGACAAATGATGTGGAAACTTTTCTTAAGTTAGATCGTAAATTCCACCTACTCTCATATTCGAAGGCAGAGACTGTGTTGGTAGGTGATATGGTCAATCGGTTATGGAATACAACTCAGCACTATCGGCGCGCATACTCTCGCCTATTGGCTGCTAGCCACTTCAAGGCAGCTCATTACGAGCACCATTTACTGTTATCGGCGATTATTAAGCGCGATTCTGATGATGCCGAACGGATCTTATTTGGGCACATCAGGCGTACCAGGCTTGAATTAGCCCAGCACCCCGATGTATTTAAATTGTAATTAAGAACGTGGCGGAATAATTTTTTCAGCTCTGAGTTTTTCAAAAAGCTCAAAGAAGGAATCAGGCGTTACTTGAATATCACTAAACCCTGCCTTGCGACTTTTACCCATGTCAGCAAAGGTTTCTACCTGACGTCCTAGGTCAGCATCAGAGTGCCACCAAGAAGCTATTTCAGATGCTTTGTGTGGCTTCAATGAATATTTAGCAACAATCTTCTCCCACTGAGCATCAGCACCTGACATGCGTGGTTCAAGTGGAGAAAGTTCTGAAGGGTAGCCTGGATCAGTAACATCAAAGTACTCTGCAAGTAATTTCCAGAGTTGTCGCCAACGAAATACATCGCCATTGACAGTATTAAAGGCTTCATTCTTTCCGGCAGGATCTGTTGCAGACCAGACCGCATGGCGCGCGAGCAAGCGGGCATCCGTTACATCGGTAACGCCGTTGTATTGTTCTTTGGAGCCAGGGAAAATAAATGGAGCGCCAGTCTCTTTACAGATTGAAGCATAGACAGCAAGTGTCACACCCATGTTCATCGCATTGCCTAACGCCCAGCCAATCATGGTGTGAGGACGATGAACTGACCATGTGAAATTCTGTTCAGCAGCTGCTTTAAACAAAATATCTTCTTGTGTGTAATAAAAGTTATCAATGGGCAGACGAGCTTGACTCTCTTTAAATGGAGTTTCCATTGGAGTTGCTGCATATGATTCAAAGGGCCCGAGGTAGTGCTTAAGGCCAGTAATCAATACAGTGTGCTCAAGTGTGCGCTTTTGGGCAAAAGCATCAAGCGTATTTTGTAACATCGCGCCATTAACAGCGATATTTTCTTTCTCACTATTCTGACGTGACCATGTGCAGAAGAAGAGATGTGAAATAGGGAGATCTTCAACAGCCTTTTTCACACTTGCTGGATCAAGAACATCGCCGTATACGTGCTTTACACCTGGGACGATGATTCCTGGCTTACGTGAGAGGCCGTACACAGTGAAACCCTTTTTCTGGAGCTCTGCTGCAATATTGTTACCAGTAATGCCGGTAACTCCGATGACTAGGGCGTTTTTACTCATTTTTTCATCCATTCAGTGAGGCGTCTCAATGTGCCGATGTTATGTGAGACTAAACATAAAGACAAGATATGGCCTTGAATGTTCTCTAGTACTTGACGCTTTGCGCTCGCAGTGCCAAACTCCTGTGGGTAGATCGCGATCATTGGAGTTCTTATGGGAAGAGTTTCAGGAAAATCAATCATAGTTACTGGCTCTGGTTCTGGTATCGGCGAGGGATTTGCCAAAGTTCTTGCTGCCGAGGGCGCAAAGGTCGGTGTGTGTGATTTAAACACGGCCGCAGCAGAGCGAGTTGCCAAAGCCATCAACGATAAAGGTGGCCAGGCGATTGCCATGACGGCCGATGTTTCAAACCGCGAACAAGTTCGAGCTGCTTTTAAGAAATTTGTTGATTGGGCAGACTCACTCGATGTCATCTTTAACAATGCTGGGTTTAACAAACCGATGCATTTAATGGAAGTGACCGAGGAGAACTGGCATGCAATCATGAATGTAAATGGTCTGGGTGTACTCATCTGCACCCAGGAGGCTGGAAAATACATGATCGCTCAGAAGAGCGGCAAGATTGTTAATACCGCATCTATCGCTGGCCGGCAGGGCTATCCAGCATTTGCCCCTTATTGCGCTAGCAAGTTTGCGGTCAATGCACTGACTCAAGCAACAGCTCGAGGATTAGCAGAGCACAACATCACTTGTAATTCTTTTGCACCAGGAGTAGTTGATACACCACTATGGATTGATCTCGATCGAGATCTTATGGAGATGGGCATGTCAGAGCGCCCTGGACAAGCTACAGAAGAATTCTCAGCTGGAATATTGCGCGGGCGGGCTGCTACACCTGCGGATTTGGAAGGAATGGCGCTATTTCTAGCATCGAGTGATTCAGATTATATGACGGGTCAAACCATCATGATTGATGGCGGAATGGTTCTTCTATAAATACGATTTTGAGATTTTCTACCCTACTACCGAAATGAGAAGCGAAGAATGAAGGCTCTACAATTCATGTCCCCAAACGTGATGTCCGTTAACGAGATTGCAATTCCTAAAATTGCTGATGACGAGGTTCTTTTAGCTAGTCGTTCTGTGGGTATTTGTCACTCTGATATCGAACTCCTTGAAGGTCGATACATCATTCCTTTTAACTATCCAATCATTCCTGGACATGAGTGGTCAGCTGAAGTTATGGAAGTTGGCAGCAAGGTCTCTAAGTTAAAAGCAGGTGACCGCGTAGTAGGTGAATGTGTTATCGGCCAGGAGCACTTTGGCTTTAGCATCAGCGGCGCAATGGCTGAGTTCTTCATTGCAAAAGCTGATTGGCTGCACAAGCTGCCGGCGAATGTCTCATGGACCCAAGGCGCACTTGTTGAGCCATTTAGTTGTGGCTACTACGCAACGGTTCGCGCAGAGAATATGGATGCAAGTGACACAGTTGCTGTATTTGGCGCTGGTCCTATTGGACTTGGAGTTATTGCCGCATCTGCCGCAAAAGGCGCCCGGGTAATTGTGATTGAACCTTCAGCTGATCGCGCCAAGATTGCACAGAGTCTTGGCGCAGAACTAGTTATTGACCCCATAAAGCAGAACACTAAAGAGGCTGTCATGGATGCAACCAAGGGAGTTGGAGCAACTATTGTCATCGATGCAAGTGGTCGCCCAGAGGCGATGGCTCAAACTCTTGAAGTTGCTGCATTTCACGGACGAGTTGTGATTATCGGAATTAGCGTGGGCGGGAAAGCCCAAACTGAAATGGGTTTGATCCAATCGAAAGAGCTTCAGGTACGTGGAATTATCGGCTCCCCAGGTGTGTGGCCAGAAACCATTCGCTTCTTATCACGCACCAACCTTGACCTATCCAAACTAGTTACTTCTTCATTTGATATCTCTGATGCGGATAAGGCTTATCAGAAAGTACTTACTGATAAGAGCCAAGTAAAAGTTCACGTTACGAACTCAGGTAAATGATGTCAACAACGATGCGCGCTGCGGTCCTGCACGATATTAAGGACTTGCGAGTTGAGGATTTTCCTAAACCCACAAATCTGGGTCCTGATGACGTCCTAGTGCATGTGAAATACAACGGGTTGTGCGGAACAGATGCATCTGAGTATGCAAAGAATTCTATGTTGGTTCCATTAAAGATTGCGAACCGCAATAGTAAACACCAAGGCGCAACAATTTTAGGACATGAATTTATTGGAACAGTTGTAGAAGCTGGATCAAATGCGCAAGAGATGATTGGAAAGAGAGTTGCATGTGGAGCAGGAGTCTCGTGTGGCCAATGTGCACTCTGCAAGGTAGGTCGCACTAATTTGTGCGATAACTATTACACCTTAGGTTTAAGCATTCATGGTGGATTAGCAGAGTATGCAGTTGCCCCAAAGAATATCTGCATACCAATTCCCGATAATGTGAGCGATGAGAGTGCAGCACTTGCCCAACCACTGGCTGTTGGTATTCACGGCGTTCGTCGCGCGGGTGTGAAGAAAGGCGACCAAGTCATCCTTCTCGGGGTTGGAGCAATTGGTTCATTTGTTTGTGTCGCTCTACAAAACTATGGCGTAGAAATCATTGCGATGGATATAGATCAAAAGCGCTTAGATGTGGCAAAACAACTAGGAGCTGACAAGACGATCTTGATTTCAACTGGAATTACACCTGCCGAAGTTAAGGAGTTCTACCCCACTGGTGTAGATGTAGTTTTTGAGACATCTGGGGCTCCAGATGCTGCTGCCCGTGGGCTCGCACTTACAAAGAAGGGTGGAATTCTTGTACTTATGGGCCTAAATAAAACCCCTCAAGAATTTCCATTTGTTGATGCGGTTTTGAGAGAGGTTGTCTTACAAACAACGGCTGCCCACATCTGCAAGGAGGACATCCCAGAAGCCTTGTCCCTTTTGGCTACCGGAACTATTGCGAACCTACTCACGGACCGCATTTACACGCTAGAAAATGTTAAAGAGGCATTCGAAGTCCTGGTAGCAGGAAAAGCTAACGGAAAGATTTTGGTAACTCCACAAAATGTCTAACCAATCACACGTTGCAATCTTAGGTGTCGGCAAGATGGGCGCTGCCATGGCAAAAGAGCTGGTCGCTGCAGGACATAGCGTTCATTTATGGAATCGAAATAAAAACGTTGCGGACGAACTTGCCGCCGCACTTCCACAAGGGAGTACTCATTCTCACAACACCGCCCACGATGCTTTAACTGTCGCCGATTTTGCCATTTGCTTATTCACTAACGGTCAAGTTACGCAATCAGTACTCTTGGATGATCCTCAAACATTGGCAGGTGTTAAAAGCAATCTCATAGTTATTGATATGGGAACTAGTGGCGTGGAAAGTGCGAAAGCACTCAATCAAGCTTTAGCGCTTAAAGCAATTGCCTTTGTTGATGCACCAGTATCAGGCAGTGTTGCAACCATTGCTGCACATCAACTACTTGTGATGGCAAGCGGTAAAGAATCAGATATTAAGAAAGTTGAACCAATTTTTGCAGCCTTTGCAAAGAAGACAGCTTTCCTTGGCGTGGCCGGTGCTGGCCAAGCAATGAAGTTGGCGGTCAATCTCATTGTTCACTCCTTAAACGCTGCGGTGAGTGAAGGCCTTGCGTTGGCCACCGCAAATGGGATCCAAGCAAGTGCTGCCTATGACGTCTTAGAAGAGAGCGTCATTGCCGCCCCCTTTGTTAAGTACAAGAGAGCAGCTTTCCTCGATCCAGCCGCCCCTGTGGCGATGAGGATTGATACCGTGATGAAAGATATGGGCCTCATTCTGGGACTTGGCCAAGCATCAGATACCTCTCTCACAGCTGCCACAGGCGTGCGCGAGCTTTATGCTCACGCTCAAAGCGCCGGCTTTGATGACCAGGATATGGCTGCTCTTTTTAGATATATCCGGGAATCTTGATACAAACGTTATAGAAAACACTTGTTAACGCCCGCGACCTCTGTGTACAGTCACACTTTACAGAGAGCTAGTAGGTGACCATGAGTAATCCGCCAGTCCGTGAATTGAAGCGTTCGGCACGCTTACAAATCTCGCGCGGGATGAAGACGGTGCTTGGCGCAACAATTCTTCTTTATATTGCCAGTGCTCTGATTGCCCCAACAAGCGTAAGCAAGATTGCTCAGCTTGGCATGCTTCCCTTTGCTGCATGTTTAGCAATTATCGGTTTAGGGCAAACTCTTGTTGTCCAGCAAGGCGGAATTGATCTCTCTGTTGCAGGTGCGGTCTCGTTAACAGTTGTCATTGTTACCTGGGGACCTGATCGCAACGACGATCGTCTGATTCCGGCAGTTGCTGCAGCTTTTATAGCTGCAATTATCACTGGCCTTATAAATGGATTTCTGATCACGAAAACAAAACTTAATTCCATCGTGGCAACTCTTGGCGTTAATGCTTTGTTGTATGGAGTCATGATGGCACTCTCCGGAGGTAGCCCACGTCGCACTACCGATCGTCTCTCAAATTTTACCAATGACAAGATTCTAGGATTACCCCATTCAGTTTATTTCGGAATTATCGCCACGATAATTGTCACTATTTTGTTAAAGCGCACAGTCTTCGGACGACGATTTGAAGCTGTCGGTGCTAATCCACGCGCGGCATATGCAACTGGCCTCAAGGTTGTCCGCTATCAAATTGGTGCATACGTGTGTGCGCAACTTCTCTACTGCACTGCAGGAGTAATTCTCGGGGGAGTTATCTCTCAACCAACTGCCTATCAAGGCGATGATTATGTTTTGCCTTCTGTAGCCATCGTGGTACTTGGTGGAACCTCTCTTCTCGGTGGCCGAGGCTTTCCTGCCGCATCTGCCCTCGGAGCACTCTTTTTAAAGCAACTCGATATGTTCGTACTGTCTTTGGGTGTGCCTTATGGCGTGCGCACGATTGTTATCTCACTCTCTCTCATGCTCGGAATTGCCCTCTATGCAGTGAATTGGAAATCTGTGAATTTCTCATTCAAGAAACGAGATAGGGAACTGCAACCTATCTAACTTAAGTTTCGACCTCGCACGAGTGTCGAAAGTGCGTCAATGGATGCCGCACATCTAGGAAAGGAAATCACTTGATACGCTTAAAATCTCGAGCCACACTAGCTGTGAGTGCATTCGCAATTGTTGCACTCGCGGCATCAACAAGCGTTGTAGCTCTTTCATCAGCTAACGCAGCACTACCTTCATGGTGCGGACCAAAGAAGATCACAATGGGCTTCACTGATGGTTTCGGTGGAAACTCATGGCGACTAGTAACAACCGCTGCAGTTCGTGAAGAAGTTAAACTTTGTCCTAACGTAACCAAGCTTTACTACGCAGATGGTCAAGGAAAGACCGACAAGGCAATCTCAGACATCAAGGGAATGGTTGCTAAAGGCGTAAAGGCAATTGTTGTATTCCCAGATGCTGGTCAAGCCATGCTTCCTGCTCTACGTTCAGCTTATAAGGCTGGCGTTGTAACAGTTCCTTACCGTGTTGCTCCAGGTGGAACAGCTGGCAAGGATTACGACATCTTCATCGGATCTGACTTCGTATTAGCTGGAAAGCTTTGGGGACAGTGGATTAAGAAGAATCTTCCAGACGGTGGAAACATCCTTCGTATCTCAGGACCAGCTGGTAACAGCCAAGGTGCTGATGAGTCAAAGGGACTTGAGCAAGTTCTCGGTACAACTGGAAAGTACAAGTTTATCGGTGAGGCTCCATTCGAAGTTACCGGTTGGGATCCAGGAAAGACTCAGGAAGTCTTGACTGCTGCAATCGCAAAGTATCCAAAGATCGATGTAATCACATCTGACTTCGGTCCATCAATGGTTTCAGCTCTACAGGCTGCTGTTGATTCCGGCTGGAAGGTTCCTGCAATTGCAACTTCAGATGGAAACGTTCTAGGTTGCTTCTTCGAGGACAACAAGGCAACTCAGCCTGACTTCAAGATGATGACTATCTCAACTCAGAACGATCACTCACGCCTTGCAACACAGTGGGCAGTTGCTCTAGCTACAGGTGGAAAGAAGCCTAAAGATAAGGCTTATCCATCTACCTTGTTCGAAGATTCCATTTCAGGAAAGCCTTCAAAGGTTCAATGCCGTACAGATCTGCCAGGTGACGTTTACCTATCTGCAAAGATGTCAGGTGACGCACAAGCTAAGTTGAAGACCAACTAAGCACTGCAGTAATTAGGAAATAGAATCAGATTGGCTACGTAAAGTAGCCAATCTGATTTTCCAATGTAGTCTCCAGTTTTAGTCAATGTAGAAAAGGTGGAAAAGTGTCACGCTCCTCTTTAATCCTGTCGAACATTTCCAAGAGTTTCGCCGGAGTCCCGGCGCTCCAGGATGTAACACTTGAGGTGCGCGCCGGAGAAATTCACGCTCTACTAGGTGAAAATGGCGCCGGTAAGTCCACGCTTATGAATGTCGCTTCCGGAACTCTCCAACCAGATTCGGGCACCATTGAAATAAGTGGTGAGGTTATTTCCTCTCTCACTCCGCATCAAGCGACCGAACTCGGACTTGCGATTGTGCACCAGCACCCGGCGGTACTGCCGGATCTCTCTATTGAAGAAAATATCAAAATTTCAGTTCCCGAAAAATTCCTCCTTGCCGAGGGCTCACCGGCTGCCACTATGCGCAAGATGTTGGATGATTTTGGATTTACAGTTAGCATCAAGGACCGCGTTGAGAATCTATCCATTGCCCAACAACACCTGCTTGATCTGGCAAAGGCATTTGCTGTTAATCCGAAAGTTCTTATTCTCGATGAACCCACAGCGCCTTTGGGGCAAGAGTCAGTTGAAATTCTCTTTAAGCGCATTAAGAAGATTGCCGCATCCGGTACATCTGTTGTTTACATTACCCACCGTTTAGCTGAAGTTCGTGAACTTGCAGACCGCGTTACTGTTCTTCGCGATGGGAAATGGCGTGGAGTAAAAGAGATAGCCAATATTTCAGACGATGAAATCATGACCCTCATTGTTGGGCGAGAACTGGAATCCACATTCCCTGCCAAGCACGGTGGGCTCAGTAGCGATAAGCAATTCTTCAAAGTAGATAATATTTCTGGTCCGGAATTCCAAAACGTATCCCTCACGGCAAATAAAGGTGAGATTGTTGGAATTGCTGGAGTCGTCGGCAATGGTCAGAGTCAACTTCTTCGCGCTATCGCCGGCCTAGATAAGTTCTCTGGAACTATCGAAATTAATGGAGAGCCGACAGCGGCCAAGCAACTTCTCAATAAGGCTGCATATTTGCCTTCAGATCGTCACGGCGAGGGCCTCATGATGAGTCTTTCTGTGCGTGAAAATGCGGCAGTTAATGCGCTCAATAAGTTAACTTCTGGAATCTTTGTTAGTCGCAAGAAAGAGACAAGCACTGTTCACGCATCACTTAAGTCCATTGATGTGAAGGCCCCATCTATGGATGCTGATGTTTCAGCACTTTCTGGTGGAAATCAGCAGAAGATTGTTATGTCCAGGTCTCTTCTCTCTGACCCTATTTTGATTATCGCTGATGAGCCTACGCAGGGTGTAGATGTTGGTGCCCGTGCAGAAATTTATAAAATCCTTCGTGAAACCGCCGAAGGTGGTATCCCAGTGATTGTTAACTCTTCCGATACAAAAGAGTTAGAAGGCCTCTGCGATCGAGTTTATGTCATGTCCCGCGGACACATTGTTAGCACGCTAGAAGGCAGTGACATCACCGAGTCCAAGATGGTCGCCGCTGCTATTAGCTCGACAAAGCTAAAAACTGCAGAAGAGAATCTTGTTACCGAGAAGCAGCTTCGCCGACGCAGAATCCTTCGTTCTGACTTTTTACCTCCGTCAGTACTGATGGCAATGATCGCACTCCTTGCGATGTTCATCTATTCAAAGAATGATATGTACTTCGGCTCTTACAACATCAATGCTGTTCTTGGCTTAGCCACCGGTCTGGGTTTCATCGCCTTAGGTCAAACCATTGTTTTAATGACAGGAGGTATCGATCTCTCTGTTGGGCCGGCATCCGGAGTCTTACTGGTCATCGGCTCATTCTTTATTAATGATAAGAAATCTCTCTTCATCATCATCCTTGGGTTTGTTCTTATCTTCGTCTTTGCGGTACTCATTGGAGTTATTAACGGAGCCCTTATTCGCTTCGCAAAATTCACTCCTGTTGCTGGAACTCTGACGGTCTATATCGCTCTCATTGGAATCGGCTTCCTGCTGCGTCCATCACCTGGTGGCTATTTCAATGCCACCTTTACCGATCTCCTGCTCTTAAAGATTGGTCCAGTTCCATACACATTTATTATTTTGGTGATTGCCGCAATCATTTTCGAACTTCTATTGCGTCGAACCAACTGGGGAGTGCGTTTGCGCGCTTCAGGTTCGAATGAAGAGTCTGCACGCCGCCTTGGTGTCAATATCAATCGCACCATTATTGGTGCATATATCGCCTCAGCTGTTTTTGCTGGTCTGGGCGCAGTCATCATTATGGGATTGATTGGTCTGGGCGATCCTGCTCAAGGCACTTCTTACACTCTTCAATCCATCACCGCAGTAGTTCTTGGTGGCACCAGTCTTCTCGGCGGCCGTGGTTCATTCATTGGAAGCTTGCTTGGTTCAGTTCTCATGATTCAAGTTCTCAATGCATGCGTTATTCTCGATCTCACTCAAAGTTATCAGTATCTCTTCCAAGGGTTACTTATTGTTTTCGCAGCAATTTCATACACACTCACTCGATCCGGAGGAAAGAAATGAAGGCAGCACGTTTTCATGGTCAGAAAGATATTCGTATTGAAGAAGTTGCTGCTCCAGGAGCCCCACTTGCAGATGAAGTAGCGGTAGAAGTTCTCTACTGCGGTATTTGTGGAACAGATCTTCACGAGTACGTTGTGGGCGCAATCGTTACTCCGACAAAGCCACATCCACTCACTGGTGTAACCAATCCGCAAATTCTTGGACATGAGTTCTCAGCGCGCGTTATTGAGATTGGAAAAGATGTTCGCGATGTCAAAGTAGGAGATCGCGTAGCAATTATGCCGGCCATTGTCTGCGGTCGATGCATTCCCTGTCGTACTGGTCGCGGCCATCTCTGTGAACTCTTTGCTTGCACAGGGCTTTCGGCACCTACGGGTGGTCTTGGAGAAATTGCAATCCTTAAGGAGTACCAAGTTGCCAAACTTCCTGATTCAATCTCCGATCAAGCTGGTGCAGTTGTAGAACCAGCTGCCGTTGCCGCTTATGGTGTCGATCGCGCAGGAGTTACTGGTGGAGACATCATTCTTGTTACCGGCGCTGGTCCGATCGGCGCACTTTCTGCGCTCTATGCCAATGCAATTGGAGCATCACAAGTCATTATTGCCGAGCCAAACCCACACCGGGCAGCCTTTGCAAAGGCTCTAGATTTAGGTCCAGTTCTAAATCCGATGGATGACTCATTTGCAGCCACAATTGCTGAACTCACTGAAGGCCGTGGCGTGGATATGGCAGTGGAAGCATCAGGTAGCACTGGTGGACTCACCGGGTGCATGAATAGTGTGCGTCGCAGCGGAAGAATTGTTCAAACTGGTTTGCACACAAAGCCAGCAACCATTGATGCCATGAAGTTATCTGAAAAAGATATTTCATACATTGGCTCTTGGTGCTACTTGCTTACCGATTGGCCACGAGTTATTCGCCTTGCCGCAACAGGTAAATACCCGATTGAAAAGATGATTTCAGCTGTCATCGGCATTGATGATGTAGTAACCAAGGGATTTGATGTTCTGATTGATCCTAAGGGTGATCAGATGAAAGTTCTGGTCAAAGTAAAGAAGTAATATGATAGAAGTAAGACATTAAAAAGCCCCCAGGTAATCTGGGGGCTTTTTAATGAACAGCTACATTTATTTTGGAAAGAGCGGCTTCAGGGTGCTCAGTGCAGGACGGTTTTTTAGATATTCCCGGCTCGCAGCCTCGTGTTGCTCTTTGTCGTAGTAATCCCATTGAATGAGCTCCAGCGCCAATCCATCTGGATCGCTGAAGTAGCACCAGCGCCAACCGGCCAGCGGACCTGAATCCACTACGTTGACATCGGTGTAAAACTTTACGCCTTTAGATTCCAACTCTGCCTTTGTCGCGTGAATATCATCTACGTGAAAACAGACGTGAGCGGCTCCAAGTCGATTGTTGGGTACCGGCTTACCATCAGTATCAGCACGATCTGCATATTCAATAAGTTCAAAAGTGGTGGTCTTATCAACCCAAAGAGAGACCTGGCGAAGTTTTGCTCCGGGGACCCCCACACCTTTTTCCAGCTCTGGTCCTTCAAACCAACCGGTGGGTTCATTTTGGAATTGGAAACCTAAGATGTCGTGATAGAAATAAATCGAACGGTCGAGATCGGTACATACGAGTCCAACGTGGTGGACGTAGTTCATTTTCATCAAATCTTCCCCTGTTCAGCATCGGCAAACGATTACCAAGAAATATACGCCCAGAATTGGGGGGTGTACAGCCTCTCTAAACACTTTTATACTAAGTGCGGGCCTAACAAGGGACCTACTCCGCAGTAGGTTTCTGGCATCCACGGGGGCGCTCTGCTCTGACTATGCACTGGGAGAGAAGGTTATGACTGACCCGATTGCCTACCTTGGACCTCGATTAAAAGAGATTCGAATGAAGACCGGACTTTCTCTTCGCGAGATTGCGCGCCAACTCAATGTCTCTCCTTCATTTGTTTCCCAAATTGAAAATGGTAAATCGCAACCATCGGTGGCAACTCTCTATGCGTTAGCAAAACTTTTAAGTGTGCCAGTCGATGTGCTCTTTGAGAGTGCTGGCGATCCTGTTGCACCACCTACAAAGGCGTATGACCTTGATGTTAATCGAAATAATTTTGATCATCCAACCGATGCATGGGATAGCTCAAGAGCCCGAATTTCAGCGGTAAATCCTAATAATCGCAGTATCATCACAATGGACTCGGGCGTCACATGGGAACGTCTTGCCGCAACAGCGGAGGAGTCCGTTAACTTTATGGAAATTGTCTATGAACCGGGTGCGGAGACAAATAAATCTGGTGAAATGATTTTCCATAATGGTTTTGAATACGGATACGCACTTGTGGGCGAGCTTGAAGTGACCATTGGTGATCTCGTCCTGCAACTCTCTGCCGGTCACTCCATGGGATTTGATTCCTCCATCCCACACCGTTTTAGAAATACCAGCAATACGCAGTTTCGTGGAATCTGGTTTGTCCATGGCTGTGACATCGCCCATTCCTGACCCGAATTAAGGCTCTAAGACCCGAATGGGGTCTGTAAAAAACCTTGACACCCCTGTTTTGCTGGTGTTAACTAGGAGAGAACATCTGGCGATAACAGCGCCAGAACGAGCCCACAGGAGTGAACAATGGCTATCGCAACTTACGGAACCAATGGAGTCGATTGGGAAAACCGAGTTGATTACGAACGCTTACGCACACAGCGTCTAGCACGTCTTAAGGCTGAGCTGGACGGCTCCAGTTTAGGTGCGCTCCTGACTTTTGATTTTAACAATATTCGTTACATGACCTCCACCCACATTGGCACCTGGGGCATCGACAAGATGATTCGTTTCTCTATCTTGCCTCGCGGCGGAGAAGCAATTCTCTGGGATTTTGGTTCAGCGGCCAAGCACCACACACTTCAAGCACCTTGGCTAGATAAAGCTCATGCAGATGCAAGTGCAAATGGTCACGCACCTCATCACGATGCCGGCCCTATCTTGGGTTCACGCGCAGGTTTATCTACTCTTCGCGGTGCAATCTCACCGAGTGCGGGACAAGCAGAGAAAGTTGCTGACAAGATCTATGAAGTCCTAAAAATTTATGGTTTAGAGAAAGAACCTCTCGGTGTCGATATTGTTGAACCACCTGTTCTTTTCGCACTTCAAGCTAAAGGAATCCAAGTTGTAGACGGACAACAGATATTCCTAGCTGCTCGTCGCATTAAGACGGTAGATGAAATTACTTTGCTCACTACTGCTGCCTCAATGGTTGATAAGGCATATGAAGATTTGTACTCATTCCTGCGCCCAGGAGTTCGCGAGAACGAAGCTGTGGGACTCGTTGCAAAGACTCTCTACGATTTAGGTTCTGAGCTTGTAGAAGGCGTTAACGCAATTTCTGGCGAGCGTTGCTCACCGCACCCACATGTTTTCTCTGATCGCATCATTCGCCCTGGAGATCCGGCCTTCTTCGACATTCTCCATTCATACAATGGATATCGCACCTGTTACTACCGCACCTTTGCCGTTGGTTCCGCATCACCGGCCCAGCGCGATGCTTACACAATCTGTCGCGAGTACATGGATAAGGCAATTGCCCTGGTGAAGCCTGGTGCTACAACTGCAGATATCGTCGCAGTCTGGCCTAAAGCGGAAGAGTTTGGCTTTGCTAATGAAGAGGCAGCATTCGCTCTTCAATATGGCCACGGACTTGGTCTATCCATTTGGGAGCGCCCAATATTTAGTCGCATGATCTCCTTTGAGCACCCAGAAACCCTGGAAGAAGGCATGGTTTTTGCCCTTGAAACATATTGGCCTGCAAAAGATGGCTGGGGCGCTGCCCGTATTGAAGAAGAGATTATTGTGACTGCTACTGGATGTGAAGTAATCACTAAATTCCCAGCAGAAGAGCTCTTGGTCGCAGGCCAGCGTTACTTCACAACTGGTGGTTATTTAAACACCACTCGTGATTCACAATCTCATCTAAATACATCTACCTTCAATCATATTGGCAACGGTAAGTAGAGGTGGATCTTGGAAATGGCTACGGACATTTAACGTATTCCACTCTCGTTCATCCGGGTGATACCTGGCCAGAGATGAAAAATTCCCTGGTGACATACGTGCCAGAAGTGAAGAAAAGATTTAATCCCGATGCACCCATGGGTGTATCACTTCGTTTAGCAAATGCCTCAGTAGAGGAATTGTTGGCAAAGCCGGAAGAGCGCACCTGGTTAAAGAAATTCCTGGAAGATAACAATCTTTACATCTTCACAGTAAACGCCTTTCCCTATGGACCCTTTAAGGGCGAGATTGTTAAGGAGCGAGTCTACGAACCTGATTGGACAACCGAAGCGCGCACCAAATACACCATGCATATTGCCGACATCTTGGCAGAGGTTACAAACCAGCCGGTAGAACCAACTATTCAAACAGCGCCACTTGCTTATCGTCCCAAAGCAAACACACCAGAATTTCTGGCAAATTTCAATGAGAATATCTATCGGGTCATCGCCCATTTGATGAATCTTGAGAAAAAAACTGGCCGCCGAATCAAACTAGCGGTTGAGCCTGAGCCGTACTGTTTTCTTGAGACTATTCCGGAAACAGTTCAGTGGTTTAACGAGAAGATCTACTCATTGGCTGCCGCAGAGAGAATTGCAAAGCTTTCAGGGGAACCGCTCTCAGAAGTTTTCGGGGCCACTCGCCGATACCTCGGTGTAGTACTAGATATTTGCCACCAATCAGTTGCCTTTGAGAGCATTGCTGACGATATCGACCAACTCTCACAGGCCGGAATACCAATCTTTAAATTGCAAGAAGCAGCAGCACTGCGCGTAGATCAGGTAGATGCTGAAATCGTTACGGAGCTAAAGAAGTACACCGGAACTATTTACCTCTCGCAAACAACCGAACTTCGCAATGGCGTAATCACTCGCTACCTCAACCTTGAAGATGCTATTGCTGCCTGGGAAAGTGATCCTGGACCACGCGAATGGCGCACCCATTTCCACGTCCCAGTTTTCTTGCAGGATTTAGGTCCGTTCCAGACCACACGTTCTGGAATCGATGATGCTCTTCGCATTCATGCTCGAACTCCACTGTCAACGCATCTTGAGATTGAAACCTACACATGGGATGTTCTTCCAGAACATTTGAAGACCGGGGATATCACCGAGTATGTAGTGCGAGAACTCGAATATGTGCGGGATGAACTACATCGTCAGATTGCGGCAATCAAGTAAATCTTCTCCCATTATTTACCTGACATTCACTATTAGCCGCTGAGTACCCGTGTCATCAGGCGGAGAATTAAAGCGCTTCCCCAGCCGATTACTTGCTAAAGAAGGGGTTGCTGTGTCACAAATTAATGATCTACCAGAGTGTTTCTTGTGCCGTTCGCAAGACCTCGAACTTGTTATGAATGCAGAAAAAGGACCCATGGTTCTCTGCGACGAGTGCGGGTATTCAAGCTTGATGTCTAATAAACATCTCACGCTGCCAACAGTTTTCACTATCGCCTCATAATCTGTGCGAGATACCTCTGGCAAATCTGGCGGAGGATGAGGGAGTTATCCTCTTCAACCTGGGTAATTCCCCGTTTACTCTTTCAGCAAATAAGGCGACTGGAACCGCACCACTTGTAGCGATAATTGGAAAGATTATTGAAAAAGCGTCACTATCTTTGACTTGCGAACGAAATTAGAGAGTATCAGCTCATCTACTTTTGTATTGAAAGAATTTATTTGATATCGATTGATTGAAAGAATCCGAAGCCACAAGCGTTGCCGAAGCAGATTTCTTCTTAACTAAATTTGTAATTTGAATTTGCTCGCCGTCGATTTTTGCAACACAGTTAACGACAACTATTTGATACTTTACTTTTGGTAGTTTAGTAAAACTAAAAATATAGTTTCCTTTTGTTGACTTGACCAGACTTACTCTTGGCTTGACTAATAGTGGTGGCGCGGCTGACTTAACTGTGGTTACCACTCCCTCCGAAATTTGACCAAAGGCATCGGTAATTTTGATAGTTACATCCACGCTTTGATCAGGATTAAGATCTGAAATTTCAACATCATCTCCAAGAACCAATACATCACCCGCTGAAGCACTGACATCGTAGGAATATCCATCAGCATTGAGTTCATCGAAAGTAATCTTGACTGAATCCAAATCAGCATCAGTATTTACTGCAATTGGAAGAATGGGTGGTTTTGGAAGGCTGGTCTTAGCTATGTCAACAAAGCTTATTGATTGTCCATCTGAAGAGCGGCAAGAACCAGAGAGTTTAACTTCCGTTACAGGTTTCACCTTAGAAACGGTGACAGAGCCATCACCTTTTATTCCATCTGATCTCACGACGCCTGCGTTTGCAGAATATGTACAAGTGAGATCGTAATCAAGATTAAATTTAAATACGATTTGAGAATCTGTAGTAGTCGTACTTTGTAATCCGGGGCGAGTTAAGGTTCCAGGTGCTTCAATAGTCAAAGTGGCAAGGCTTTGTAGAGGATTTACCATTTTTACTTTAGAGACGGGAGTTGAATTGACTGAACTTGAACCATAGGCATTTAAATAATCTGTTCTCCTCTGCTTGGGCTGTGACTGGCAATCTTGATTATCGCCAGAACTTATATCTCTGATAGTTCCTGAACACGAAGTGGTGTAAACTGACAATTGACGCATTAGATAAACCCCAGGTTCGGAGGTTCTAGTGCTCTTACACGTCACCGTCACGCCTATCATTTGGTTCACAAACGGCGTAGTTCCGAGATCCTTTACGTAACACGAAGCCCCGCCTTTGTTGTAGGTCGCTTTATCAGCCCAACTTCCAAATACTTGAGTGATATTTGCTCCCTTTCCATCAATATCCATCGTCATATCAAAGCTATCTCCTGCCTTGATAACAGACGTTGATACCTTTACATTTGAAATTTCAGGCGCGGCCATGGCAACAGCAGAATCATTCGATACATTTATCTTGATCACTGAGATATCAGCTTGTTGTACTGCTCCGGAAGCTGGTTGCCCAAAAGTATTTTGTCCGGGCATGTTCGCTATAGAAACTAGGCGATTGAATACTGCAGTCGAGTTAGTTGGATTTGGATCCGTTCCCCAGGGAGAGGATAAATCTATCCCTGCGTATCCGGAAATTTCTACTTTTGAAACAGTCCACGTTCCAGCTGGCCAATCGGAGCCGACTTCAAAATCAAATGTGCTATCAATTCTTTTTGTATCAGGCCCACTAATACTCGAGTCATACTTAGATAAAAGCTTATAGACCTCAATTCCCTCCTGTTGGTTTCGCAAGAAGACCCAAATTGTATTTATTTTGCCAGAGTTGCTAGCAATTACACGAATAGAAATTTTATCTCCAACTTTTCGGTCGGCCGGAGTTGTCATTTCAATTTTTTCTAACTGAGGTTGCGTAACTGCAGGTGTTAATCCATCAGGCAACACGGTAAAAGAAATTGAATCCAAATTGTCAGTCCAAGAGGTTTGACTTTGACCATTCATGCAATTCAAGCTCACACCTTGGACCGTGTACTTACCAGGAGATGCTTCAGCGGTAATCTTCAGCGGAATTTTAAAAGGCCCTTTTGGAGTAGTTTTACCCGAAACTTTGCCATTAATTCCGGGGGTATTTGCTATCTGATAGATACCGGTGGGATCGGTAAAGGAGACGTAAAGCTGATTAATTGCGCCACTAGTGCAGGATGCGTCAACATCCCAATAAACAGTCTCTCCTACACTATAAGAATTCTTCTTATCAATGCTCACTGAGTTAATTACATTTGCCGCATGAGATTGATATGGTGTAATCACCGAAAGAAGTAGACCCAATAGGGACCCCGTGGTGAGATGCTTGTTCATAGCAGAAGTCTAAGATGTTAAATGAATTTTGAGCAGGGTAATTCTCAATGTGAGCGCGGAGGATGAGGGATTTGAACCCTCGATAGGTTGCCCTATACACGCTTTCCAAGCGTGCGCACTCGGCCGCTATGCGAATCCTCCTGAGTCATACCCACCTGCTTCAATGAAGCCCGTAAGTCCGACCGGCTAAGGGTATCGGTGTCCAACTGAGTGCTCTGACACTTAAGATTGGTCCAGATCTCCGGTGCGACGCCACCGTGCCGAACTCCCCCAGGGTAGGAATACAGCAAGGGTAGGTACGCTCTGACGGGTGCACCGGAGGTCCCAAATCAATAAATGCAGTCAGAAGTTAATCAGCTCGCAGCCAATTAGAAGTGAATTGAATTGCGACCTTCACGAGAGTAGAAGAAGATGTCGTTAGCGTTATATCGAAAGTATCGCCCCTCTGTATTTGCAGATGTCATTGGCCAAGAACATGTCACTGTTCCGCTTTCAAACGCGCTGGAATCAGGAAAAACTCATCACGCATATCTCTTTAGTGGACCTCGTGGTTGCGGAAAAACTTCTAGCGCTCGCATTATGGCGCGCTCACTGAACTGCGAAAAAGGACCCACACCGAATCCATGTGGCCTCTGCCAATCATGTAAAGATCTAGTAGCAAATGGTCCTGGCTCTATCGATGTGATTGAACTGGATGCGGCAACACATGGACTTGTCGATGATGCGCGCGATCTTCGCGATAAAGCATTCTTTGCGCCAGTGCAAAGTAAGTACAAGATTTATATTATTGATGAGGCCCACCAGCTAGGGCCAGGTGCTTCAAATGCACTACTCAAAGTTGTGGAAGAACCACCTCCCCACGTAATTTTCATCTTTGCCACAACGGAGCCAGAGAAGTTGATTTCAACAATTCGCTCACGTACCCACCACTACCCATTTCGTTTAGTACCGCCAGGAACTCTGACCACACATCTTGAAAGCATCTGCCAATCTGAAGGTGTGCAAGTTGCAAAGGGTGTTCTGCCACTTGTAGTTCGTGCCTCCGGTGGCTCAGTTCGAGATGCCTTATCTGTCCTTGGCCAACTCCTTGCCGGTGCTGGCAAAGATGGAGTGAGTTACGACATCGCAATTCAACTTCTTGGATTTACTGATGGCGCGCTCCTTGATGATGCGATGGATGCCATCGCTGCCCGCGATGGTGCAACGCTATTTAAGACAGTGGACCGGGTTATTGAATCAGGACATGACCCACGTCGCTTCACTCAGGATTTACTCGATCGTCTGCGCGATCTCATGATTGTTGACGCACTGGACGCAACTAATGCCAACAGCATCTTGCGCGAACTTCCTGATGATCAGCTCGAACGGATGCGTGGGCAGGCACAGAACATTGGACAAGCATCACTTTCGCGTGCTGCAGATATTGCAGCAGAGGGGCTTACCCAAATGCGTGGGGCTACAGCGCCGCGTCTTATTCTCGAACTCATCTGCGGGCGCATCTTGCTCCCTATGGGCGATGCCGGTGAATCAGGACTTCTCGCTCGCATTGAACGGCTGGAGCGCGTTGAAAGTATTGCCCCACAGCCTCGAGCCGTTGATAGAGCCGATTATGTAAGTGCGGCAACTGCTGAAGCAAAACGGGAAGCCCCTGTTAAGCCAGTAAAAGAAGTTGCTGCCGTCGAAGTTGTGGCTGAAGAAAGTAATGCAAAGAAGGAAGCTGCTGCGCCTGCAAAAGCTCAGATTGATTCCATTGATGTGGCAGGGCTGCGAAGGTTGTGGCCTGATGTGATTGAAAATGTGAAGAAGCGCCGCCGCCTCACCTGGTCACTGTTATCAGCTAGTGCACAGATTCTTGGTGTGGATGATAAAAACATCACTATCGGAATCGTTAACTCGGGTGCTCGTGATTCATTTGTGCGCAGCGAATCAGATGAGATTCTGCGCCAGGCATTTATTGAAGTTGTTGGCCTTGATCGCAAGATTGAAGTTACAGTTGATCCAAGTATTGATATAACATCAACACCAGAATCACGTGCGGTGCGAACATCAGAGGCTCCAACAGATAAGACTCAACTATCGGGTGCAGCTTTACTAGTCTCTGAACTTGGTGCCACTGTCATTAGCGAAACGAACCACGAATAATGTCAACCGGAATGTATGAAGGAGCGATTCAAGACCTCATTGATGCGCTAGGTCGGCTGCCAGGAATTGGACCCAAGAGCGCCCAACGTATTGCATTTCATATCTTGCAAGCAGATTCTGAAGTAGCAGCTAACTTAGTTGAGGCAGTTCGCACGGTGAAAGAGCGGGTTAAGTTCTGCACGCAGTGTGGCAACGTGTCAGAGGAGACCGAGTGCCGAATTTGCCGTGACCCACGACGTGATGGAACAAAGATTTGTGTCGTTGAAGAAAGTAAAGATGTGATTGCAATCGAGCGCACGCGCGAATTCCGTGGGAAATACCATGTGCTTGGTGGCGCCATAAGTCCCATTGATGGAATTGGCCCAGACCAACTGCGCATCCGGGAGTTAATGCAGCGGCTTTCTGACTCATCGATTACCGAAATTATTTTGGCCACAGATCCCAACCTGGAAGGTGAAGCCACCGCCACCTACCTGGCTCGCCTGATTAAGCCGATGGGCATCAACGTCTCCCGCCTTGCATCCGGTTTGCCTGTGGGCGGAGATCTGGAATATGCAGATGAAGTCACGCTCGGTCGTGCATTTGAGGGCCGTACCAACCTTTAGTCTCATTATCTGGGCGCTGGAGCATCTCACATAGTAAGATTTTTAGATAATTGGGTGGCGTCATTTTTTCTCCTGCTTCACACTTAAGCCATGGGTCTGATTGTTCAGAAATTTGGTGGCTCCTCTGTAGCTGATGCCGAGGGCATGAAGCGCGTGGCTGCCCGCATTGTGGCGACTAAAAAGGCGGGCAATCAGGTTGTCGTAGTAGTCAGCGCCATGGGCGATACCACTGATGAACTCATCGAACTGGCCAATGCCGTCACTCCGATTCCGAAGGGGCGCGAGCTGGATATGTTGCTCACCGCCGGTGAGCGCATTTCAATGGCCGTGCTTGCGATGGCAATTAACAATCTTGGCTTTGAAGCACTTTCCTTTACTGGATCACAAGCTGGTGTGATTACAGATTCAGTTCATGGCAAAGCGCGCATCATTGATGTGACACCGGGTCGGATTCGGGAAGCTATCGATGGTGGGGCTATTGCAATTGTGGCTGGCTTCCAAGGAATTTCCCAAGATACAAAAGACATTACAACTTTAGGTCGTGGTGGGTCCGATACAACTGCGGTGGCGCTCGCCGCTGCCCTGGAAGCAGATGTCTGTGAGATTTTCACAGATGTCGATGGCGTCTTTTCAGCTGATCCTCGAGTTGTTCCAGCTGCGCGTAAGTTAAAGACTGTTACATATGAAGAGATGTTAGAACTTGCTGCAGCTGGTGCGAAAGTTCTGCATTTGCGTTGTGTTGAATACGCCCGCCGATTTAATTTACCGATTCACGTCCGATCATCATTTTCACCTAACGAAGGAACATGGGTGGTTGAAAACCATCCGGATGGAGGCACCATGGAGCAAGCAATCATCTCTGGCGTAGCGCACGATAAGTCAGAAGCTAAAGTCACAATCGTGGGCGTGCCTGACCGCACCGGTGTTGCTGCCCGCATCTTCCAAGCCGTTGCCGATAACGACATTAACGTTGACATGATTGTTCAGAATGTTTCTGCCGCCGCTACTGGTCTGACAGATATTTCCTTTACCGTCTCAAAGACTGAAGGACAGAAGGCAACGACTGTATTGCAACGCATTCAAGGCGAAGTCGGATTTGCCTCAATTATTTACGATGACACAATCGGCAAACTCTCACTTGTGGGAGCAGGAATGCGTTCACATCCAGGTGTGACAGCCACATTCTTCGCGGCCATGGCTGATGCCGGAGTCAATATTGAAATGATTTCTACCTCTGAAATTCGCATCTCGGTCATCGTTCGTCAGGCAGACCTTGAGCGCGCGGCAAAGGCTGCCCACACCGCATTTGGACTCGATGCCGATCAGATCGAAGCAGTTGTATACGGAGGAACAGGTCGATGACAATCAAAAAAGCTAAGTCAGCAAAGAAACTTCCTTCATTAGCAGTTGTCGGAGCAACGGGTGCGGTCGGCACAGTCATGCTCGATATCTTGAGCAAGCGTAAAAATGTTTACGGTGAAATTCGCCTGATTGCATCTGCTCGCAGTGCCGGCAAGAAATTGATGTGTCGCGGTGAAGAACTCACAGTTGTGGCACTCTCACCAGAAGCCTTTGATGGTATTGATATTGCCATGTTCGATGTTCCAGATGAAATCTCTGCCGAGTGGGCACCAATTGCCGCAAAGCGCGGAGCTGTTGTCGTTGATAACTCCGGGGCATTTCGCATGGATAAGAAAGTTCCACTCGTAGTTCCAGAAGTTAATCCGAAGGAAGTAAAGAAGCGTCCAAAGGGAATTATCTCTAATCCGAATTGCACAACACTTTCCATGATTGTTGCCATGGGCGCACTTGATAAGAAGTTCGGCTTGAAAGAACTTGTAGTCTCTTCCTATCAGGCAGCATCGGGTGCTGGGCAACCTGGAATCGATGCACTGCACGATCAGATTTCAAAGGTTGCTGGTAAGAATCTTGGATCAGTAACCGAAGATCTTCGTGGCACCATTACTGATTTAGGACCATTTCCAGCACCGCTTGCCATGAACGTTGTTCCATGGGCCGGTTCTCTTAAAGAAGCTGGATATTCATCCGAGGAACTTAAAGTTCGCAACGAGTCACGAAAGATTCTTGGTATGCCAAAACTTAAAGTGGCTGCAACCTGCGTGCGCGTTCCTGTTATTACTACTCACTCACTTACAGTCCATGCCACCTTTTCCAAGGTTGTCACACGCAAAGCAGCTCAATCGGCTCTAAAAAAGGCGGAGGGAGTATTTCTCTATGACAATCCAGAGAAGATGCAATTTCCAACACCTGCTGATGTAGTGGGAACTGATCCGACCTGGGTTGGCCGTGTCCGTCAGTCATTGGATAACCCAAAGTCAATTGACCTCTTTGTATGTGGCGATAATTTGCGCAAGGGCGCAGCGTTAAATACTGCACAAATCGCAGAGTTACTTGCTGCTGAATTCACCCAAAAGTAAATAAACGCAGGAAGCAGAACTAGACTCTGACCATGACAATCGTGGTCGCAGGCGGTACTGGCCTTGCTGGCTCTGCAATTGTGCGGGCCTATCAGGCCACCGGCGCCGAAGTGGTTGCAATCAACCGAAAAGTTGTCGACCTGCTCGATCGTGATGCCACAACCGCGTTCTTGAAATCTGTTAAGCCAACACTTGTTGTTGATGCTGCTGCCAAAGTTGGCGGCATCGGTGCAAATAACGCTTATCCCGTTGAATTCCTTTCCGATAATGTGCGTATTCAAAGCAACCTGATGGAGGCAGCGCACGCGGCAGATGTAGAAAAGTTTATTTTTCTTGGCTCTAGCTGCATCTATCCACGAGATTGTGCTCAACCAATTAAAGAGGAATATCTACTCACCGGCCCACTTGAAGAGACCAACTCTGCCTATGCAATTGCAAAGATTGCTGGAATAGAACTCATTAAATCTTTTCGAAAAGAGTATGGCCGTACCTGGATTTCATTGATGCCCACAAATCTCTATGGCCCACGTGATAATTTCGAATTACAGGGATCGCATGTATTGCCAGCATTTATTCGCCGCTTTGTCGAAGCCGCGCAGAATGACGTTGCTACCGAAACTTTATGGGGCACAGGTTCACCTAAGCGCGAGTTTTTACATGTCGATGATTTAGCTTCGGCAGTGGTGCACTTGGGCAATACCTATGATGCAAAAGAGCATCTGAATATTGGAACAGGTGAAGACCTGACCATTAAGGAATTGGCGCAACTTGTGGCGCAATTAGCGGGCTTTACCGGTGAAATCGCGTGGGATACGACAAAACCTGATGGCACACCTCGTAAGGTCCTTGATGTTTCGAAGGCGAAATCGCTAGGTTGGGCCCCACAGATTTCTTTAAGCGATGGAATCGCATCAACTATCGCTTGGTATAAAGATGCAACTGCAAAGGGAGAAGCGCGACGATGAGTAGAAAAGTTGCATTAATTACCGGTGTCACCGGTCAAGATGGTTCCTACCTTGCAGAGTTCTTGTTAGCTAAGGGTTATGAAGTACACGGTCTGATTCGTCGTTCTTCTACATTTAACACTTCACGCATTGACCACATATACCAAGACCCACATGAGAAGAACCCAAAGCTATTCCTGCACTATGGCGACCTCATTGATGGAGTAGGACTAACTAACCTCATCCGTGAAATCAAACCGACTGAGGTATACAACCTTGGTGCGCAATCACACGTTCAGGTTTCATTTACTATGCCGCAATACACCGGCCAGGTGGATGCCGTCGGTGCGGTTGGATTACTTGAGGCAATACGTTCTGCCGATCTCGACATTCGTTTCTATCAAGCATCAACTTCCGAACTCTTTGGATCAACTCCACCACCACAGAATGAAGATTCTGTTTTCCGTCCGCAATCACCCTATGCGGCGGCAAAGCTGATGGCGTACTGGTGCACAGTTAATTACCGCGATGGCTATGGGCTTCATGCAACAAATGGAATTCTCTTTAACCACGAATCCCCACGTCGTGGCGAAACATTTGTGACTCGTAAAATTACCCGCGCTGTGGCTGCTATTAAAGCTGGTAAGCAAGAGAAGGTATTCCTAGGAAACCTCACCGCGGTGCGTGACTGGGGTTATGCAAAAGAATACGTCGAATCAATGTGGCTCATGCTTCAGCAAGATAAGCCATCAGATTATGTAGTGGCAACGGGTGTGGGAGCTACCGTGAAAGATTTTGCGGAAGCAGCATTTTCACGAGCTGGTCTAAATTGGCAAGATCATGTTGAGACAGATAAGAAATACATCCGTCCAACGGAAGTAGATGCACTTATTGGTGACCCATCAAAGGTGAAGAAGGCGCTTAATTGGAGTGCGACTACTCACTGGAAAGAACTTGCCGAACTGATGGTTGATGCTGATATTGCAGCACTTAATAATTAATTAGAAACCAGCGGTAAGAGTTACCAAAGAAACTTCTGGTGGACTTGCAACGCGAATTCGTGAGAATGGTCCGGTTCCCATACCTGCAGAAACATTAAGAAGCGGTTCACCTTTCACAACCGTTAATCCACGGGCGCGCCAATTGGGCAGATCGCAATTAGTAGTCAGCGCCTTTGATCCACCAGGCCATGGCAAGCGCACCTGACCGCCATGAGTGTGGCCAGCAAATATTGCATCGAGGTTGTCATCAGACATAGCCTTAAGAATACGCAGATATGGTGCATGGGTAACACCGATAGCGACATGACATTTTTCTGGTTGCCCGGCAACGAGTGAGTAATCATCAAATTCCAGATGTGCATCATCTGTGCCGCGAGCTTCAATCACCGTTTTATTGATGGTCACCATTGCGCGCGAAGTGTTGAGGTTCTTCCAGCCACGTGCTTGCAAACCAGAATCAAGTTCTTGCCAGGCAAGTTCGGGGCCGTGCACACGTTTTCCATGGTTGGGAAGTAGGTACTTAAGCGGATTCCTCGGTACTGGTTCGAAGTAATCATTAGATCCAAAGACAAAGAGCCCAGGAATATCTAAGAGAGAGTCGAGTGCAGCTAAGACCACAGGCACGGCGTGCTTATGGGCCAAGAAATCACCGGTACTAATGACAAGGTCGGGTTTAAGTGAGGCAAAGGATTTAATATCTGCAATCTCACTCTTTCGAGCTGGCGTGAGGTGAAGGTCAGAAAAATGCAGGATTCGAATATCTGCGTGGCCTGCCGGCAAGATAGGCATCTCGGCCTCGCGGAGTACATAACTCATGATTAACCAACAATAGTGGGGCATGAGAAGATACGGCTATGGGATTAAAAGAGACACTCAAGAGTGACCTGACAGAGGCAATTCGTAGCAGCGACAAAGTTGTATCGGGCACCATCCGAATGGTTCTGACTGCTATTACCAATGAAGAGGTATCTGGAAAAGAAGCACGAGTTCTTTCTGATGACGAAATCATTACTGTGCTTTCTCGTGAAGGCAAGAAGCGTCGTGAGGCTGCAGAAGAATTTGCAAAAGCTGGACGCACCGATAGAGCTGCGGAAGAAAAAGCTGAAGGTGAAGTCATTGCCAAGTATCTTCCGGCACAACTTTCCGAAGATGACATTAAGAAGTTAATCGCTGCTGCAGTTGCATCAACTGGTGCAGCAGGACCAGCTGATATGGGTAAGGTTATGGGAGCAATAAAGCCACAGATCGCAGGAAAAGCAGACGGTGCACTCGTTTCATCGCTGGTTAAAGCAGCGCTAACCAATTAAGCACAGGGAGAGGCAATAACTAATGAAGTTTGAATATGCCACAGTTCCACTACTTTCACACGCAACTAAACAAATTCTTGATACTTGGGGCTCAGATGGTTGGGAACTTGTCACTGTCATTCCAGCACCTGGCGGCGAACAACTCGTCGCATACATGAAGCGTGAGATTAAGTCATGAGCGTTGATGTTCGGGCAAAGTTGGCTGAAAAAGGGCTAGTACTTCCTGTTTCCTCTAAGCCACTTGCTGCCTATGTTCCGGCAGTGCGCACCGGCAACATTGTCTTTACCGCCGGTCAACTTCCAATGGTTGATGGAAAGATTGCGCGCGAAGGAAAAGTTGGCTCAGATATCACCCTTGATGAAGCTAAGGCACTGGCTGAAATTTGTGCACTGAATGCGCTCTCTGCTGTTGAACTTGTTGCACCTGTAGATTCCATTGTGAAAGTTGTTCGTATTGTCTGTTACGTCAACGGCGCACCTGGATTTATTTCTCAGCCAGCAGTTGCCAATGGTGCATCAGAGCTCTTTATGCATATCTGGGGAGATGCTGGAGTTGCTGCGCGCAGTGCGTTAGGTGTTGCAGAACTTCCGCTTAACTCACCGGTTGAGGTCGAGTTAACAGTCGAAGTAAGGTAATTACTTACCGCGCTTTTCCAGCCGCTCTAGATCTGTAATCAACACTGCGCGACCATCAAGCTTGAGCCAGCCACGGCCAGCGAAATCTGCAAGTGCTTTATTTACAGTTTCACGTGATGCGCCAACTAGCTGTGCCAGCTCCTCCTGCGTCAGGTCGTGATGAACAAATAAACCTTCGCTGCTCTGCTTTCCAAAGCGGGTACCTAAATCAATAAGTGCTTTTGCAACGCGACCTGGAACATCAGAGAAGACCAAGTCGCCAACGGCTTCATTGGTACGACGCAAACGTTGCGCTAAACGAGTGAGCAGGTGAAGTGATACTTCAGGATTTCCCTTAAGCCAAGGAATCAATTTTTCGTGACTGAGCGAAAAGAGTTTTGCATCGGTAACTGCTGTGGCAGTTGAGGTTCGTGGGCCTGGATCAAAGAGGGAGAGTTCACCGAACATCTCACCGGGTCCAAGAATTGAGAGCAGATTTTCTCGCCCATCACCGCTAGATGTACCGAGCTTTAATTTGCCCTCATAGATTACGTAGACATGTTCGCCCTCATCGCCTTCTTTAAAGAGGATGCCGCCCTTGGAGATCTTTACGGAATCCATGGAAGCGCGCAGCGAAGCTGCCTGAGCATCATCTAGGGCGGTAAAGAGCGGGGCGCGTCTTACGACTTCATCTTCTTGGGGCACGTCGGTAGTTTACTCGTATGGCCCCCGATAGCGAAACTCGAAGTAACGCTCGCGCTATCTATCGGATCTTGACCAGGACCTACCCAGAGGTACGCTGCGAGTTAGATTTTACAAACCCGCTTGAGTTAACGGTGGCAGTTGTTCTATCAGCGCAATGCACCGACAAGAGAATTAATTCCCTGACGCCAGCACTCTTTAAAAAATATAAGAAGGCGAAAGACTACGCGCGAGCACCACTTGCTGAAATTGAAGAGTACATTTTTTCTGCTGGTTTTTACCATGCAAAGGCAAGGCATCTCAAAGGCCTCGGAACCAAACTTGTTGAAGATTTCGATGGGAAAGTTCCGGCCACTATTGAAGAGCTCGTTACCTTGCCTGGTGTGGGAAGAAAGACTGCCAACGTCGTACTCGGACACGCATTTGGTATTCCAGGAATTACTGTAGATACCCACTTTGGCCGGTTATCGCGACGCTTTGCTTGGACAACATCGAAGGATCCCGTCAAAGTTGAGCATGAAGTCGGTGCACTCATCCCGCAGAAAGAATGGACGAATCTTTCTCAACGAATGATTTGGCATGGCCGGCGTATTTGTCATTCTCGTAAACCAGCGTGTGGTGCATGTCCGGTCGCAAAGATTTGCCCATCATTTGGAATTGGTGAAATGGATAAGGCGAAAGCGAAGTTACTGGTGAAGACAGATAAGGATTTTAGATGACAAAGTTCATCACCTTAACTATCTTGGCACTAGTTCTGACCGGGTGTTCGGCTATTGAACCCATTCAAGTCAAAGGTGAAGTAGTTAGTTGCGCGAACATTAAAGTCGAAAGTGGGACTGGCGTGCCGCTGGAATGTCTTGGTGGCGGTAGCGCAATCGCAGCTGATTCCATTCGCGGGCCAGCGCTGATCAATGTGTGGGGCACGTGGTGTGAACCTTGTAAGCAAGAGTTACCGCACCTCGCTCACTTCTTAGCTAAATACAGCGACCAAGTCGATCTAGTGGGAATTGCCGTGGAAGAAAAAAGCATGGAGAGCGTGAGCAAGTTTGTTCAAAGCCACGGAATTTCATGGCCCATTCTTTATGATGCAACTGGTGCGACTCGTGGCACATTTGGTATGGGCGTGCCTGTAACCTGGCTGGTAGATGAATCTGGCACAGTTGTATATAAGAAATATGGACCATTTAAGTCCACCGAAGAGATTGAGCTAGCAGCGATAAAGTATTTGGGAGTGAAATGATTTTTGATCTTATCTTCGCACTTGTTGCCATCGGTGCATTCTTTAACGGTTATAAGAACGGCCTGGTCACTACAGTTATTAGAACAATATTCTTCATCGCTGGCGGCGTAGGTGCGATGTATCTAGTTGTTAAATACGATCAATCAGGTTGGCTCATCATCGCAATCATCGTCGGTGCCTACGGAGCTGCTTTTGTAGGAACGCAGATTGCTAAAGGTCTTAAGGTCACCGTTATCCGCGGACCACTTCGGCTGGCAGATTCACTGATAGGGAGTGCATTTGAAGTTGGTAAGTATGTTCTTCTCTTCTATGTAATTGGCACGATTTTATTGTGGGCGCCATGGCCAGCAGGGCAGAACTCAGTATCTGAGAGCCGCTTCTATCTGCAAGTAAGTAATCATGCTCCTGAGGTGATTGCTGATATTCGTAAAGAGGTAGAGAAGGTTCTTTCTAATCCTCGTCTTTAGAGGATTTCAAACCTTCGGAAATCAATTTCATCACATTGGGATCTGCCAGGGTCGTTGCATCACCGACGGCGCGATTTTCAGCAACATCTTTCAAAAGCCTTCGCATAATCTTGCCGCTTCGAGTCTTTGGGAGTTCATTGACCACCATGATCTGACGAGGCTTTGCAATAGCGCCAATTTCTTTGGCAACATGGTTGCGTAGCTCCTTTACGAGTGCATCACCATCGGCATGGGCAACACCGCCTCGTAAAATAACGAAGGCAACAATTGCCTGACCAGTAAGTTCATCAGCTGCGCCAACTACAGCGGCTTCAGCGATTGCTTCATGGGAGACAAGGGCTGATTCCACTTCAGTGGTAGAAATGCGATGTCCAGAAATATTCATCACATCATCGACTCGACCCATAAGCCAGATGGCACCGTCATCATCGAGCTTGGCACCATCGCCGGCAAAATAAATTCCTGGAAAACGAGACCAGTAGGTTTCTTTATAGCGCTCGGTTTCACCCCAGATACCGCGCAACATAGATGGCCATGGTTGATCAAGAATGAGAAAACCACCATGTCCATTTCCAACTTCTACGCCATTGTCACCAACTACTTTCGCGCTAATTCCTGGCAATGGCCGCATTGCAGATCCAGGTTTTGTGGCAGTCACACCTGGAAGAGGGGAGATCATGATCGCCCCAGTTTCAGTCTGCCACCAGGTATCAACGATTGGGCAGTTATTGCCACCAATAACTTCTCGGTACCACATCCATGCTTCCGGATTAATTGGTTCACCGACAGAACCAAGAAGACGAAGTGTTGTGAGATTAAACTTATTAGGAAATTCATCGCCCCACTTCATCCAGGTGCGAATGAGCGTTGGTGCTGTATACAAAATAGTGACGCCATACTTTTCGATAACTTCAAAGACACGCCCTTTGTGCGGCGTATCAGGTGTACCTTCATAAATAACTTGGGTGCAACCATTAATTAGCGGTCCATAGACCATGTAGGTATGGCCGGTTATCCAACCCACATCTGCAGTGCACCAATAGATATCTGTTTCAGCCTTGATATCAAAAACAACCTTGTGGGTATATGCGGCTTGGGTGAGATAGCCACCGGTGGTATGAAAAATTCCCTTTGGTTTAGCTGTTGTTCCGGATGTGTAGAGAATAAATAAAGGGTGTTCGCTATCGAAATATGCCGGGGTATGCGTTGGGTTTTGGCGATTGACAAGATCATGCCACCAGATATCCCTGCCTTCATTCCAGGCGGTCTCTTGCCCAGTGCGCTTTACCACTAAGACATTTGCCACGTTTGTCTCACCTTTCAGTGCTTCATCTACAAGTGTCTTAAGAGCAAATGCAGCACCTTTTCTAAAACCACCATCTGCTGTGATGACTAATGTGGCATCGGCATCTTGAATGCGAGATAAGAGCGCGTCGGCTGAGAATCCACCAAAGACAACAGAGTGAATTGCGCCAATACGGGCACATGCCAGCATGGCAATGATTGCTTCTGGAATGAGTGGCATGTAAATCGCAACACGATCTTCTGAGTTGATTCCAATTTCAGTCAGAGCATTAGCAGCTTTACTAACATCGGCAAGTAGTTGTGCATAAGAAATAGTTCGAGTGTCGCCAGGTTCGCCCTCAAAATGAAAAGCTATGCGATCACCATTACCTTCGGCAACATGTCTATCTACTGCGTTGACGCTCGCATTAATCTCGCCACCAACAAACCATTGCGCAAAGGGTGAATCCCATTGCAGCGTCTTATCCCACTTCTTGTGCCAATTCAGAGCACTGGCCTGCTCGTCCCAGAAAGCTAACCGATCTTTATCAGCACGTGCGTAAAGGTCAGCCCCTGCATTTGCTTGGGCGGCAAAAGCACTTGATGGAGGAAAAGTTCTATTTTCAGTGGAGAGATTTTCTAGTGATTCAGAATTGCCACCCATATACGCGAGATTACTCCTTTGGAAGGCAATTTTTCTAGCGGTATTTATCAACAGAGCGCCAGATTGAGTCCTATTCCTTACCGATGAGGGCTGATGATTCGCAGCTATCGCCACATCCATCTGAAATATGAAAGGAAAATTATGACAATCGCAGCCATCATTACAATTCTGCTTAAAATCCTCGGCAACCCCGCCCTCATAGCGGGGCTGATCGCCTACCTGCAGAAACTCCTCCACCCGTAGGGGGTTTACCGCCTGCAGCTGCTCCCGCGTAGTAAGTGAGTCGATTTTTCTTACGCGGGGGTAGGTGGTTGGATTAGGCGTAAGCCTGACAAAGACCCAGTGCCGCGTCGATGCGTTTACACCAGTTCTACTCACTCACTTGGGAGCCTCAGATGCCAATAGCAACCCCTGAAGTTTATGCAGCAATGTTAGACCGCGCGAAAGCGGGATCATTTGCTTATCCAGCAATCAACGTTTCCTCGTCACAAACAATCATCGGAGCAATTCGTGGTTTCGCCGAAGCAGAATCCGATGGAATTATTCAATTTTCTTGGGGCGGAGCTGAATACGCATCCGGTTCAACGGTAAAGCACATGGTTGATGGCGCAGTAGCGCTAGCAGAGTTCGCCCATGTGGTGGCCAAGAATTACAAAGTAAATATTGGTATTCACACAGATCACTGCCCAGCAGAGAAGCTAGATGGATTCATGCGTCCACTTCTTGAATTCGGTGCGCAGCGCATCAAGGAAGGCAAGCAGCCTCTATTTAACTCACATATGTGGGATGGCTCAGCTGTTGATATGCCAGAGAATATGAAGGTCGCTCGCGAACTTCTTGATAAATCTGTTGCTGCTCGCACCGTGCTTGAAATTGAAATTGGCGTTGTGGGCGGAGAAGAAGATGGTATTGAGGCAAAGCATGATGCAAAGCTCTACTCAACTCCAGAAGATGCCCTCCTCACTATTGAAACTTTAGGCACAGATGCAAAAGCTCGTTACATGGTGGCAGCAACATTTGGAAATGTGCACGGTGTATATAAGCCAGGAAATGTTGTATTGCAGCCAAAGATTCTAAAGACTTTGCAAGAGGCAGTTGCGGCCAAACTTGGTTTACCTGCCGGAAGTAAGCCTATGGATCTCGTCTTTCATGGTGGGTCTGGCTCACTACTTTCAGAGATTCGCGAGTCACTTGATTACGGCGTGATTAAGATGAATGTTGATACCGATACCCAGTACGCATTTACCCGTCCGGTCGTTGATCACATCATGAAGAACTACGACGGAGTCTTAAAGATTGACGGCGAAGTTGGAAATAAGAAGGCCTATGACCCACGTGCGTGGGGCAAAGCGGCAGAAGCGGGAATCGCAGCACGCGTTGGCGTAGCATGTGAAGACCTTCGCTCTACCGGAACATCACTACTTAAATAACAACCTAACAACGAGTCGGAAAGGCTTTATCCATGCCTGCATTAGTACTGCTGGGAGCTCAGTGGGGCGATGAGGGCAAGGGTAAAGCTACCGACTTGTTGGGCGATCGCGTTGATTACGTTGTTCGCTATCAAGGTGGAAACAATGCAGGTCACACAGTTGTTATCGGTGATCAGAAGTACGCCTTGCACCTCCTGCCTTCTGGAATTCTTTCGCCCAATGTAATTCCAGTTATTGCCAATGGTGTTGTTATTGACCCAGGTGTGTTACTTGAAGAAATTAAAGGACTTACCGAACGCGGAATTGATTGCAGCAAGTTAGTTATATCAACGAACGCACACCTGATTACTCCTTACCACCGCACCATCGATAAAGTCTCCGAGCGTTTTCTAGGTAAATCAAAGATTGGTACAACTGGTCGTGGAATTGGTCCGGCCTATGCTGACAAGATCAACCGCATTGGAATTCGTGTACAAGACCTATTTGATCCATCAATTCTTCGTCAGAAGCTAGAAGCAGCGCTACGCGATAAGAACCAAGTTCTTATCAAGGTTTTCAACCGGAAAGATATCGAAGTTGATGAAGTATTAGAAGAGTATTTACGTTACGCCGAGATTTTGCGCCCTTACGTCGCAGATACTGTGTTGCTGCTTGATAACGCGCTCAAAGCTGGCAAACGAGTACTTCTTGAAGGTTCGCAAGGAACGCTCCTTGATGTCGATCATGGAACCTACCCATTTGTTACTTCATCTAACCCAACTGCGGGCGGTGCATGTACAGGATCAGGAATCGGACCAACAAAGATTGATCGTGTGATTGGAATTGTTAAGGCTTACACAACTCGCGTTGGGTCAGGCCCATTTCCAACAGAACTCTTCGATGAACATGGTGAGAAGCTACGCACTATTGGTGGCGAAGTCGGAGTCACAACGGGGCGTGCACGTCGATGCGGTTGGTATGACGCTCCTATTGCCCGCTATGCGGTTCGAGTAAACGGACTTACCGATTTCTTTCTCACCAAACTCGATGTCTTAACTGGCTGGGAACAAATTCCAGTCTGTGTTGCATATGAGATCGATGGTAAGCGCGTTGAAGAACTACCTGCTTCACAAACAGATTTCCACCATGCAAAACCAATTTATGAATATCTTCCAGGATGGAAAGAAGATATCTCGGGCGCTAAGAAAAAGAGTGACCTGCCTAAGAACGCGCAGGATTACGTGAGCTTCCTGGAAAAGATTTCTGGTGCACCAATGAGCGCCATCGGCGTTGGTCCCGGGCGCACTCAAACAATTGTCGTGAAGGATTTCATCTAAGCCATGAAAATCCTCCTAGTCGGAAGCGGCGGCCGTGAGCACGCACTCGCACTAGGACTACAGGCAGATACAGCATGTACCGAACTCCATGTCGCACCAGGAAATCCTGGCATTGCAACTATTGCCACAATTCATCCAGTTGCTGTGACAGATAATGATGCAATCTGCGAGTTAGCTACGAAGTTAGAAGTTGATTTAGTAGTCATTGGCCCAGAAGTTCCACTTGTTAATGGTGTTGCAGATGTATTGCGCAGCGCTGGTTTTGCCGTCTTTGGTCCCTCAAAGGCCGCAGCGCAACTTGAAGGTTCTAAAGATTTCGCAAAAGGGGTCATGCGCGATGCTGGAGTTCCCACTGCGCATAGTTTTACCTGCACAAAGCAATCAGAGATAGAGATAGCACTCGACAATTTTGGTGCGCCCTATGTTGTTAAAGATGATGGCCTTGCCGCAGGTAAGGGAGTGGTGGTCACCAGTGATCGCGATGTCGCACTGGCGCATGCGCTTACATGCACCCGTGTTGTTATTGAAGAATATTTAGCTGGCCCAGAAATTTCACTCTTTGGAATTTCAGATGGCCGAAACATTTTACCGATGCAACCTGCGCAAGATTTCAAACGCGCCTTCGATGGAGATCTGGGACCAAACACCGGAGGCATGGGGGCATATTCGCCACTTGCATGGGCACCGGATGACATCGTTGAAGAAACCTATGAGAAAGTATTAGCGCCCATGATTGCCGAGATGGCAGCGCGTGGGACTCCCTTTGTGGGGCTGCTCTATGCCGGGTTAGCGCTGACCGATGATGGAATCCGAGTGATTGAATTTAATGCTCGTTTTGGAGATCCGGAAACACAAGTACTTATTCCACGATTGGTAACACCGCTGGCCACACTTCTCTATAAGGCTGCTACCGATGATCTAGATGATGAAGTTCTGCACTGGCGTGATGAAAGCGCCGTCACTGTTGTACTTGCAGCTGGCGGATATCCGGAATCACCAAAGACGGGTGGAGTCATCACTGTAAATCCGGCAGTTGAGAAAACCCAGATTTTTCACTCTGGCACAACACAGAACGGAGCATCGCTACTCTCAAGTGGCGGCCGGGTGCTGACAATTACCGGAATGGGCGCTGATCTCACCGAAGCTCGGGACCGCGCATATCGAGTCATCTCACAGATTGCACTCGAAGGCTCTTTCTACCGCAGCGATATCGCACTTAATGCGTCGGTGGCAGAGAAGGGCAATTAAATGGAGGAGAATGCACCAGTGAGCGTATTAGCTGATCGTTATGCATCCGCCGAGATGCGCAAAGTCTTTGCGCCCGAAGAAAAAATCATTGCTGAACGCAAACTCTGGATTGCAGTTGCCAAAGCGCAAGCAAAGCTGGGGCACGCTATAGCAGACTCAGTAATTGCAGATTATGAAAAAGTAATCTCAAAGGTCGATTTAGCGTCTATCGATGCCCGCGAGAAGATCACTCGCCACGATGTCAAAGCCCGTATCGAAGAATTTAACGCACTAGCTGGCCACGAAGCAATCCATGCCGGAATGACCAGTCGTGATCTGACCGAAAATATTGAAGCACTTCAAGTTCGCAATGGACTTTCGATTGTTCACAATAAGACAGTCGCACTCCTTGCCGCACTTGCTGCAAAAGCTGCGCTGTACTCGGACCAACCCATCGCTGGGCGCTCCCATAATGTTCCAGCCCAAATTACAACTCTCGGTAAGCGTTTTGCATCGGCGGCTGAAGAACTTCTCTTTGCATATGAACGACTTGTCTCACTTCAAGATCGATATCCGATGCGCGGAATTAAAGGTCCGGTTGGAACTGCGCAAGATTCTATTGATCTCCTGGGTTCAACAGAGGCACATCAGAAACTGGAATCTGCTATCGCAGCTGAACTTGGTTTCAACCGGGTATTAGATTCAACCGGTCAGGTCTATCCGCGCTCACTTGATTACGATGTAGTAACAACTCTTGTTCAAATTGCGGCTTCTCCTTCCTCTCTTGCTACATCTATTCGACTGATGGCTGGTGCTGAACTTGTCACTGAAGGCTTTAGGGCTGGACAAGTGGGCTCATCTGCCATGCCACACAAGATGAATACCCGTTCATGTGAACGAGTAAATGGGCTAACTGTCATTCTTCGTGGATATGCATCGATGGTCTCTGAACTCGCTGGCAATCAATGGAATGAAGGCGATGTTTCATGCAGCGTTGTTCGCCGAGTGGCCTTACCTGATGCGTTCTATGCCATCGATGGGCTACTTGAAACCATGCTCACAGTCCTGAATGAGTTTGGTGCATTCCCGGCCATTATTGCGGCAGAACTAGAAAGATACTTACCATTTTTGGCAACAACAAAGATTTTGATGGCGTCTGTGAAAGCAGGAGTCGGTCGCGAAGTTGCTCACGAAGTGATTAAGGAACATGCAGTTTCGGCAGCACTAGGAATGCGCGAAGGAAAGCAAAATAATTTCCTTGATGCGATTGCACAAGATAATCGGATTCCGTTCGACAGAGCAGCACTCGATGCACTCATTGGTAATCCACTTGAATTTACTGGCGATGCTCGCCAACAAGTTGCTCGAGTTGTAAGTCGCATTGAGGCGATTTCATCCGCGCACCCTGCCGCTGCGCAGTACAAGCCCGGCTCTATTCGGTGAGCGGCTTCGGTGTAGCTGGCCCGCCGCCAGCACCATCGATTGAGGGTTGGAACCACCTTCGCACCGGAAAAGTCCGCGACTTGTATAGCAATGATTCTGGGGAAATTCTTCTTGTGGCATCTGATCGCATTTCAGCTTTTGATTGGGTATTGCCAACAACTATTCCCAATAAGGGTGCGATCCTGACTCAGCTCTCACTCTTCTGGTTTGAATTACTTGCCGACATCGTTCCTAACCATGTCATCTCTGATGAGGTACCCGAGTCTGTTGCAGATCGCGCAGTTATTGTGCAACCGCTTGAAATGTTTGCTATTGAATGTGTGGCCCGTGGATATCTGACCGGCAGCGGGCTGGTGGAATACAACACCAACCAAGAAGTGTGTGGAAATCCACTTCCAGCAGGGTTATTAGATGGTTCAGCGCTCCCAGTAAGCATTTTCACACCAGCAACAAAGGCTGAAGTAGGCGATCACGACATCAATATAGATTTCCAGAGCGCGAGCAAAATAGTCGGGGCAGAAGCGGCCGAAGATCTTCGCCGGCTTACTCTTGCTCTCTATGACACTGCAGCCGATTTCGCACGCGGGCGGGGCATCATTTTGGCAGATACTAAATTTGAATTTGGAATTAATATGGCGGGAGAAATTACACTAGGAGATGAAGCTCTCACTCCAGATTCATCAAGATTTTGGGAATCTGATGGTTGGGCTCCTGGAAAATCACAACCATCTTTTGATAAACAATTTGTACGCGATTGGTTGACTTCTAGTGGCTGGGATAAGAAATCTCCTCCACCAGAGCTACCAGCAGAAATCGTTGCGAAGACAGCAGAACGTTATCAAGATGCATATGAACGAATTACCGGCAGCAAGTTCTAAGCGAAAACTAGGGAGATAAAAATGGCAAAGATCGTGGTAGATGTGATGTTAAAGCCTGAAATTCTTGACCCACAAGGTAAGGCTGTTGCTGCTGCCCTTCCACGACTTGGATTTAGTTTTGCCAAAGATGTCAGACAAGGAAAGCGATTTGAAATAGAGGTAGATGGAGACCCAACGCCAGCACAGTTGGCTGAAGTTGAAAAGGCTGCCGAAAAATTGTTATCAAATCCAGTCATTGAAAACTTCACAGTGCGAGTGGAAAAGTAAGAGTTATGAAAATAGGTGTTGTTACTTTTCCAGGAACTCTCGATGATCGAGATGCGGCTCGCGCAGTTCGTCATGCAGGCGGTGAAGCTATCTCTTTGTGGCATAACGACGCCGATTTAAAAGGAGTAGATGCGGTTATTCTTCCCGGCGGTTTTTCTTATGGTGACTATCTTCGCTGTGGTGCTATCTCGCGCTTTTCTCCAGTGATGGAGCCCATTATTGATGCAGCTAATGGCGGGATGCCTCTTCTGGGTATTTGTAACGGCTTTCAGGTACTTGCTGAAGCACATTTGATTCCAGGGGCACTTACACGTAATCACGAGCTACATTTCTTATGTCGAGATCAGAAACTTAGGATTGAAAATACAAACACTGCATGGACTTCTTCCTATACCCAAGGTCAAGAAATTTTGATCCCGCTAAAAAATGGCGAAGGCGCATATATGTGCGATGACAAGACCCTGGCAGAGCTAGAAGGTGAAGGTCGCATCATTGCTCGATATGTGGGTGAGAATCCAAATGGATCTCGCAATCTCATTGCCGGTATCACTAATGCACGCGGAAATGTTGTTGGTCTGATGCCCCACCCAGAACATGCAATTGATTCACTGACCGGACCATCAGCAGATGGTTTGGGCTTCTTTACTTCAGTACTGAAAACTTTGGTGGGCTAATGGCACTTGATACCGTTGCTATTGCCCAGGCGAATCCAGATGCAGTACAACCTTTTGCAGAACTTGGGTTAAAGCCCGATGAGTATGCAAGTATTAAAAAGATTCTAGGACGGCGCCCCACTTCCTCAGAGCTAGCCATGTATTCGGTGATGTGGTCTGAACATTGTTCATATAAATCATCAAAAGTTCACTTGAGGCAATTTGGTGAGAAGGCAGTTAAGAGTGATGCGCTCTTGGTTGGTATTGGTGAAAATGCTGGCGTTGTCGATGTCGGACAAGGCTATGCCGTGACTTTCAAAATTGAATCTCATAACCACCCATCATTTATCGAGCCATACCAAGGCGCTGCCACCGGTGTGGGTGGAATCGTGCGTGACATTCTGACAATGGGTGCACGCCCAATTGCCATCATGGATCCACTTCGTTTTGGACCAGCAGATGCGCCAGATACTCGTCGCGTGCTACCTGGAATCATTGCTGGTGTTGGTGGATATGGAAACTGCTTAGGGCTACCAAATATTGGTGGCGAAGTTGTCTTTGATGAAACATATGTAGGAAACCCATTGGTCAATGCCCTTTGTGTGGGCGTCATGAAACATAGTGACATTAAGCTCGCAAAAGCAGCCGGTGCCGGCAATCTCGTAGTTCTTTACGGTGCGAAAACCGGCGGTGATGGAATCGGTGGCGTATCTGTACTTGCATCAGAGACATTTGAATCTAAGGGACCAGCAAAGCGTCCGGCAGTTCAGGTGGGCGATCCCTTTGTTGAAAAAGTATTGATTGAATGTTCACTTGAGATATTTGCTGAAGATCTCGTTGTTGGAATTCAAGATTTGGGTGGTGCGGGACTCTCGTGTGCAACTTCAGAGCTTGCATCCGGTGGTTCAGGTGGCATGAAAGTGCAGTTAGATAAAGTTCCGCTGCGCGATCCATCACTTTCACCAGAAGAGATCTTGATGTCTGAATCACAAGAGCGGATGTGCGCAATTGTGGAGCCAAGCAAGATTGCACGTTTCCTTGAAATCTGTGAGAAATGGGATGTCACAGTTAATGTCATTGGTGAGGTCACCGATGGCAAACACCTTGAAATTACCTGGAATGGCGAACTCATTGTCGATGTTCCACCTCGCACAGTTGCCCATGATGGTCCGGTCTATCAGCGACCACTGGCACAACCTGCCTATATTGATGCGGTTGCCAAGGAAGTAATCAACGTTCCCATTCCATCAACGGCAGATGAAATCAAAGCTACCGTTTTGAAGTTGGCAGCAACTCCAAACTTGGCAGATAAATCTTGGGTCACCAATCAATATGATCGTTATGTTCAGGGAAATACCATTCAATCGCAACCTGATGATTCCGGAATGGTGCGTATTGATGAGAAGACTCACTTGGGTGTGGCAGTTGCAACAGATGCCAACGCCAATTGGTCATATTTAAATCCTTATCAGGGTGCGAAGTTAGCCCTTGCTGAAGCAGCACGAAATATTGCAACTGCAGGTGCTAAACCACTTGCGGTGACCAACTGTCTTAACTTTGGTTCACCGGAAGATCCAGGTGTGATGTGGCAATTTGCCGAATCTGTACGCGGGTTAGCAGATGGATGTTTAGAGATGGGACTACCTATTACCGGTGGAAACGTCTCGTTTTATAACCAGACGGGATCTGTTGCAATCCTTCCTACCCCAGTCATTGGTGTACTTGGTGTCATTGATGATGTGCGCACGCGCACACCGATGTCATTTGATCGCGCTGGCCTTGATCTCTATCTCCTTGGTGAAACAAAGGAGGACTTGGCTGGAAGTGAATGGGCATATCTGCATAATCAACGTGGAGGTATTGCACCGGTTGCAGATCTTCAACGCGAAATGCGTCTGATAGAACTTCTTGTGGCTGGTCGCACAAAGAAGTTATTTACTGCAGCTCATGACTTAAGCCAGGGCGGCTTAGCCGCAACGCTGACCGAAATGGTGCTGCGCCATCACGTAGGTGCAACAATCCAATTGGAGAACGTTGGAATTGCACTGTTGAGTGAGAGCCCAGGTCGCGTTGTTGTGGCAATTGATCCTGCCCAAACCAATGCACTCACAAGTGAGGCAGCTGCGCAGAAGATTGCACTGATAAAGATTGGTGTGACTGGTGGAGATGCCTTGGTTATCAATCAGGCGTCAATTTCACTTAGTGAACTACACACCGCACACACGCAAACATTTCCGAAGTTGTTTGGCTAATCAGCTATGCGCGACCCACTTGTTCTTCAAGAAGTAAAAGCAACGCTTGCACTTCTGACCGAACGCTCGCCAGGGCGTGCGATAGAAGTGCGGGTTCCTCCCTACGCTGCGGTGCAATGCGGTGAAGGCCCCACACATACGCGAGGTACTCCAGCAAATGTCATTGAAATGGATGCCCAGACCTGGCTCGCACTCGCACATGGAGAGCGCACCTGGGCCGATGCGATGGCGGCAGGTTTGATTACTGCCTCAGGTGTTCGAGCGGACCTCACTTCACTTCTACCGCTTAAGATTGCGCCATGAGCCGGCGCCCAGATGGATTGTTAAATCACAATCTGCTCGATGCTGACCTTGGACCACAAGATGCCTGTGGTGTTTTCGGAGTATGGGCACCGGGTGAAGAGGTAGCAAAGCTCACCTTCTATGGTCTGTATGCACTTCAACATCGCGGACAAGAATCAGCAGGTATCGCAACATCTGACGGTGAAAGAATCTTGATTTATAAGGATATGGGTCTTGTTTCCCAGGTATTTACTGAGACCGACCTAGCTTCACTTGTTGGCAATCTTGCCATTGGTCATTGTCGTTACAGCACAACCGGATCTAGTACCTGGGTAAATGCCCAGCCCACACTTCGACCAACGAAGTATGGAACGTTAGCTCTTGCACATAATGGAAATCTGACAAATACCGGCTCACTTGCTGAGATTGTGCAAAAGTTAGAGACCAACCTTTCAAAGAATGAACGCGGTGCCACAACAGATACTGAAATTATGACCGCCCTGATTGGTCTGCAAGATGAGAATAATGTGGAGGCAAGTGCGCTTGCAGTCTTGCCAAAACTTGAAGGTGCATTCTCACTCGTCTTTATGGATGAACACACCTTGTATGCAGCTCGTGATCGCCATGGTGTTCGACCACTTGTAATTGGCAAACTCGAACGCGGTTGGGTAGTTGCATCTGAATCTGCCGCCCTAGACATTGTCGGTGCCGCATTTGTTCGCGAAGTTGAACCCGGTGAATTTCTTGCAATCAATGAAGATGGAATTCGTTCGCAGATGTGGGCAACACCTGATCCCAAAGGCTGCATTTTTGAATATGTCTATCTAGCTCGTCCTGACACAACAATTGCTGGCCAGGGTATCCACGCTGTGCGCGGACGTATTGGTCAGCGCTTAGCCATCGAGGCTCCGGTGGATGCAGATCTTGTTATTCCAGTTCCTGAATCTGGAACACCAGCAGCAATTGGTTATGCAAAGCAATCTGGAATTCCCTATGGCCTTGGCCTTGTGAAAAACTCCTATGTGGGGCGCACATTTATCCAGCCATCACAGACAATTCGCCAGCTTGGAATTCGTTTAAAGCTCAATCCACTCCGCGAAATCATTGAAGGTAAGCGCATCATCGTTGTCGATGACTCAATTGTCCGTGGAAATACCCAACGCGCACTTATTCGCATGTTGCGCGAAGCAGGAGCCCTAGAAATCCATGTTCGCATCTCTTCCCCACCTGTGAAATGGCCCTGCTTCTATGGCATTGATTTTGCTACTCGCGCCGAACTCATTGCTAGTGGTTTAGAAGTCGAAGAAATTCGCCGCTCCATCGGCGCCGATTCACTTGCCTATGTCTCTGAGGCAGGCCTGATTGAAGCCACAAATGTCGCCGAAGATAAGTTATGCACTGCCTGTTTCTCCGGTGTATACCCCATTGCAATTCCAACAGATATGTCTGAAGGAAAGATGCGCCTAGAAATAACAGAGGTTCATAAGTAGTGGCAACATATAAAGATGCCGGTGTTGATATTGATGCTGGAGATCGCGCAGTTGAATTAATGAAGGCATCTATTGCTCGCGCTTCACGCCCAGAGGTAATGGGTAACATTGGCGGATTTGCTGGACTCTTCGATGCATCTGCGCTCAAAGGCATGAAGCAGCCACTTCTTGCAACATCGACAGATGGCGTTGGCACAAAGACTGAGATTGCTCGCCAATTAGGAAAGTACGACACCATTGGTGAAGACCTAGTTGCGATGGTTGTTGATGACCTTGTTGTTTGCGGGGCAGAACCCCTATTTATGACTGACTACATTGCGGTCGGTAAAGTAATTCCGGAACGGATTGCAGATATCGTCGCCGGAATAGCACGCGGATGTCAGAAGTCAGGAACCGCCCTGATTGGTGGTGAAACTGCTGAACACCCTGGCCTACTTGATGAAGATGAGTTTGATATTGCAGGCGCGGCAACCGGTGTGGTCGATGCCGAGAAACAATTGGGAGCAGAGAGAGTCAAGAGCGGTGATTTGATCATCGCAATGCCGGCAAGTGGCTTTCATGCAAATGGGTATTCACTGATTCGCCACATTCTGAGCTCACAGAAACTTGATCTCAATAAGAAGTATGAAGGATTAAATGCCACGCTGGGAGAAGTCTTGCTGACTCCCACTGAAATTTACACACTTGATTGTTTAGCGCTGATTAAGGCTCAAGGAGAAAAGTTGCGCACCTTTAGCCACATCACTGGTGGGGGAATAGCCGATAACACTGCGCGCGTTATTCCAGCCGGGTTACGTGCGCGATATGACCGGTCTACTTGGTCACTACCTATAGCAACACGTTTCTTGGCAGATAGTGCATTGGTGCCGCAAGCAGATATGGAACGCACCTGGAATTGCGGCATCGGCATGAGTGCCATCGTTGATCCAGCCATTGGTGATCTGGTTATTCGCTCCCTAGCAGCTCGTGGAATGTCGGCCTGGATTGCGGGAGTCGTTGAGCCTGCTCAAGATAATGATGCCCCACGTTCATACTTGGTCTCTGAGTACAAAGGATAAATTCAATGGCTAGTAAGTCAAAGATCGCTCGTCAGCAACAAGTGAAGCAGAGTAAGAACGTTAATTTCTATATCATTGCGATTCCGGTTCTTGGATTTCTTATCAAGTTAATCACCATGATTAACACCCCTAATGGTGGGTGGCTTGGCGCAGATGGTGACAATTACTTCAGCGGCGTTGATGGACTTCTTGCAGATGGTTATCTATCGGATAAGAGCATTCTTTCCTACTGGCCAGCCGGATATCCCATACTGCTGTGGGGCTTAGCGAAGATATCAGTCACACAAATAATTTGGCTCATTTCAATTACGCAGACCCTCTTCTATGCCTATGCCAGCTACTACTTTGTTAAGCAACTTCGCGATACTAAATTGCGCCCTTATCTATTTCTCATCGGAATCATTCTTGCCATTAATCCCACTCTTTCCTTAAGTTCAATGGCAGTGGGTTATGAAAGCCCGATTGCAGCATGCATGTTGATGGTTGTGGGTCTGATTATCAAATCTTTGCAGAGTCCTAATGATCGCCGTTTGGTAATTCGAGTTCTAGGCGTGGGTGGCTTTTCAGCCCTTGCAACATTTATGCAACCGCGTTGGATTCTGACCTCAATTGTCATTGCAGTGGTGTGGGCGCTGATGTCTAAGAGCCGCAAAGTGCAGGCCCTGATTCTTGTGGGCGTTATTGGAGTAATGGCTATTGCGCCAGCAATCCTTATTCAACGCAACGTTGCATCTATTGATAAAGCTGTCATCTCAACAAACTTAGGTGTGACCATGAGGATTGGTGCTGGTCCACAAACAACGGGTGGATATTCCCATACTGGCCCAGATGTTCCATGTGATCCAGTTCCACCGGCAACAACGGTTTCAGATAACGATGTCGTTAAGTGTGTGATCAAGTGGTATGCCGCAAATCCAGTAAAGGCCGGAAAGCTATTTGTGAAGAAGGGTTGGTACTACTGGACTCCGTGGTCTGGTCCGCTTGGAAATGGAACGATGGCGCGTAACCCGTGGCTTAAGGTCAATCCAATTATGGATATCGCACGCGGTAGCCAATCGGGAAATGATCTGGTCTATAAATCTGTCGGTAAAGGTATTTCATTCTTCTGGGTAGTTGGCTGCATCTCACTCTTCTTTATTGGTTTCTTCTGGCTGCGTTCCATGAAGGGCATCTATGCCAATATCGCCTGGCTCACCGGTATCCCGGTCGTCATCTCCTGGCTCATCTCCATGGGCACCATTGGAGATCACCGTTTCCGTATCCCGACAATGTCTTTGAGCCTGTTCTTACAGGTAATGGGCTACTTCGCCCTGCGCCACAAGGCTAAAACGCGCTCATTTGCGGTGGCTTTGGAGTCAAGTGCCAAGGCGCGATAACCTACGCGTCTGACACGCTAGATATTCGTAAGGAGGTCGCCCATGGGTCGCGGCCGTGCAAAAGCAAAGCAAACCAAAGTCGCTCGCGATTTAAAGTACAACTCTCAGGAGATGGACCTCGATCGCCTTGCCAAAGAACTTCATGGCGATACTCCGAGCCAGCAAAATCAAGAGGATGACGATCCGTTTGCTGAAGGAAATTACATCCCTCGCGCATAAGTAGTTTTTCTACATAGACTCATCTATGTGAGACCAACACCGTATGTCGCATCCCTGCGCATCTATGAACCTCTTTCCGCATTTGATTCCCTCGACCGTCTTCGTTGGCAGAGCATTGATGCAAATACCGATACTCGCAAAGAAGAGCAAGCGCTCGCACTTCGCCGACTAGTATTTCCAGAACCACCAGCAGGTCGCCCCGATGGTGCGCATGTATTAGATATCAAAGACATTCGATATGTATCACCATGGTCAACTGCAACCCGTTGCTGGGCAGCACTTGATGACTTTAAAGAATCACTGCCATCCTCAATTACTCCATTTTTTATCTCATCGGCCCTGGAAGAAGTAATCACAACAGGTGTAGATCTCATTGAAGATCGAGTTCCGCATATCATCACCGAGACATGGGTAATCCCACCGCGCTGGTTCTCACTTTTTACGCCAGAAGAACGGGTGCGCGGGGAAGATGATGATGGACCATTCTCATTTGCGCGAACAACAATGGCTAAAGCTCGCGAACGCGCAATGAGTTCGCATGAAATTGTCTTGGGTGCATTTGGCCAAGGCCCAGTTGAAGGAGAGATAGAGAATTTACTCGATTGGCTCGAACTCTTTCACCCAGAGTCACTGGTGGAGTTAGATTACGGAGGCTTGGCCGCATACCTTGATACTTCACTTCGAGCACAAGGTAAAGATGGTCTTGATGACGATACTTCGATCGAAGATGTTGCGCACAGTTTGTCTGGATTGGCAGCAGCCGACGGCTCCATCGCCGGACAAGGCTATGAAAAGCTTGTTTCGCGCTGGAGATTGGTGCAAGGGTTCGAATCAGCAACCTAATCTTCATATTTCGGTAAGAAGTTCGGTATTGCCACCAGCGTGGTGGTGGGGAATACTTCGCGACATAACGGCCCAAATCGGACACTCGAATAAGGCCAAGTTTTTTGGAGGAAATACATGAGTCGTCTGCCTGATGCAGAAGTGCTTCTGACTCCGCGCGAGGTTGCCGACTTATTTGGCGTTGATCCCAAGACCGTTACTCGTTGGGCGAAAGCCGGAAAACTCACTTCGATTCGCACGCTAGGTGGACATCGCAGATATCGTAAATCTGAAGTCGATGATCTTCGCCAAAATTACTTCAAGGCACAGAATTAGCTAACCATTTACTTTATGAGTTATTCAATCGCGCAATTTTTCTTATTAGGTTTTCTCACCTTCGCACTCGTTGGTCTGATTACGCCACCAATCAGATATCTTGCGCTGCGCTTTGATGCCGTTGATGCACCGACACTTGAACGTAAGGCGCAGAAAGAACCCGTTCCATATTTAGGTGGAGTAGCCATTGCTATTGGAATTATTTCTGCATCCTACGGTGCTCTCATTGCAACTGATTTCTCACTGGCAGCTCTCAAACTGGCTAGCTCGGTATTAGTTCCAGCAATTGCAATTTCAGCGATGGGTTTATGGGATGACTTACGTGGTTTAGCTCCATGGCCACGGCTAGTTGCGCAGACATTTACCGGAATCATCGTTGCCGTCATTCTTACCGTCACCGACACGATGGGTTTTGCCTTCAGTAATCACATCGTCAATTACGCAATCACAGTGCTCTGGATAGTTGGCGTCTGTAACTCCATTAATTTCTTTGATAATCATGATGGCGGGGCCGCCGGCACAGTTGCCGTCATTACCTTCTTCCTCTTCTTTATCGCCTATGACCGCCAGCAGGTGCTGGTGAGCGCCCTTGCGATTGTGACCGCCGGTGCCACAGCTGGATTTCTCATCTGGAATCGCACTCCAGCAAAGATTTATATGGGCGACGCCGGCTCACTCTTTCTAGGCATCATCGTTTCGGTGTTAACAATTCGTTTAAGCCCAGGAGTTATTCCTACCTATAAGTCACTCGCTATTCCGCTATTTCTTATGGCAACGCCCATTCTTGATACAACAGTGGCAGTAACATCGCGTCTTTATCGCGGCATCTCACCTTTCCAAGGAGGCCGTGATCACCTTTCTCATCGCCTAATGCGCGTCGGCCTTAATCGTCGCATCACCGCATTTACCTTGTGGGCCTTTGCTGGCTTTTATGGATTTGTTGCTCTCGCGATCTATATCTGGCCCGATACGTGGGGCACGCAAGTAATTGTCCTAGGCGCCATCGCATGGGTGGCACAGTTGATTTATTTCTTAAGAATTCCTTCTGAGGGGTAGACTGCGAACATGTCAGATAACAGTGCCGATAAAAATGAAGATATGAAAGCAAAGATGCTTGCTGCCCTAGAAGCGAAGAAGAATAAGAAGGGCGCACCTGGTTCCCAGACTCACTCTGAATCAGGGTCAAAGATTCGCGGTGGACAACGCAGTGGTGGGGCACCTCAGGTGCAACGTAAAGCAGGACCTTCTGGCTCAGGTTCTGCAGGTTAATAAAGAAAAATAGAAGTGGCTCGGGACAGGATCGAACTGTCGACCTCACGATTTTCAGTCGCGCGCTCGTACCAACTGAGCTACCGAGCCATTATTTAATTTTAGATATTTAATTGTTGATAATGCTTTAAAAAAAGAAGAGAGCGTGTGGACACTCTCTTCTTTCGCGACCCGGACGGGACTTGAACCCGCGACCTCCGCCGTGACAGGGCGGCGCGCTAACCAACTGCGCTACCGGGCCTTGATAAATCAAAGCCTTTACTTCGTACTGCTTCTTGCCTCTTGTGCCCCCAACGGGATTCGAACCCGTGTTACCGCCGTGAAAGGGCGATGTCCTAGGCCCCTAGACGATGGGGACGTTTGAGGCTCGCAAATCGTACCGGCTTACGGGTGCACGACCAAACTCGATTAAAAAGCCGCTATAAATATGGGATTTAGAGCAGTGACCACTGCACTGTGACAGAGACAGTGACATCTTGTTCGCCAAGATCAACGACTGTCGCATCTGATTCTGCTTTTGCAACTGCCATCACTGGAACGTAAGGAGTTGGAGCAGAGTTTTCTACAAGGTAATTAACTTTCCCAAGTTTTACACCGAGAAGTGATGCATATGATGTTGCTTTTGCACGAGCATTCTTGACTGCAACTGTGCGAGCCGCCGTTGCCGCCTTTGTGTTATCTAGCACAAAAGGAGTAGCGCCATTGAGTTGAAGGCTATCGCCACCAGCTGAAACTATTGCATCAATGACATCGCCGGCAGTAGCTGCTGCTCGCACAGTAATTGTGAATGATTGCGATGCGCGGTATCCTACGAGAACAGTGGTGTTGTTATCGTATTTGTATTCTGGGTAGACCGAAACACTTGTACTTGCAATATCTTTCTTATCAATTTTGGCCAAAGTCAAGGCAGCGCGGACCGCAGCAGAAGTCTTCGCTGTTGCAGCGAGAGCTTCTTTGCTAGTCACAGCAATATTTGTAGAAGTCGCGTTGATGCGCACTGCATCGGGAACAACCTTGACACTGCCTTGTGAACTAATGGTGATATATCGAGTCGCGGCGGCATTTGCAGATGGAACTACTAAAGCTGCAATGGCTAGTGTTAACACGGCAAGAGTTGAGATACGGCTACGAGTTGTCATGACTCTATTATCCCTTACTTCTTGTGGGGTGCGTTATAGATTCCTGTGTGATCTCGGAGCATTCGCTCTAATGAGAAGTATGTATGTGCTCGTTCTCTGCCTGCGGCGCCCAACTGATTTCGTAACTGCGAATCAGCGGCTAATTGCATAACACGTGCTGCCATGGCGCTAGCGGTGGGGGCGGTAAGAAAGCCTGTCTTTGCATCTTCGACGATATCTGAAATAGAACCGACAGCTGGAGCAACTATAGGTAAACCTGCTTGTGCCCCTTGGATCAGCGTTAGTGGAATTCCTTCATTGTCACTTGTCAGAATTGCAATATCACTAGCTGCAAATAGTTGGTCAATATCTTTGCGCCACCCTAAGAAAGTTATCGGTAGTTTCTTCGCAGTAGCTCGCGCCCGAGAGCTTTCAAATAACTCTCCTTCACCGGCCACCAAGAAGTGCACGGCCACGTTCTGTCTTGCAATCTCGATGGCAACATCGAGTAGTCGGTCAGGTCTTTTAATCTGTGTGAGTCGACCTACAAATGTGCAGTAAATAGTTGCGGGATCAAGTTCTAACTCTTTACGTAGCTCTGCCTTATCGAACCTCTTTGGCTCCGGTAATCCAGGGAAGAAGACGCTGTATTGGTCTGGCTTGCCAATACCGGCAGCTAGCAGGTCGTTCTTCACCACCGTGCCGATTGCTATTAAGTGGTGGGTGCGCCGAGCAAGTGCTTTCTCGATTGCGATAACTAGTTGGGTTTTCCATCCTGAGAAATATCCATGCAGTAGGTGACCATGAAATGTGTGAATTCGGATTGCGCCTTGGCCCGCAATCATTGAGGCAAGCCGGCCCAGGACGCCAGCTTTCGCAGTATGAGTATGAATTACATCAGGCTGAATTTTCTTGATCATTGCAACCAGACCGATAAATGCTCTGAGGTCAGTCACTAGTGATATTGATCTACCAAGGCCGGCAATCCGAGTTGCCTTGATATCTGTAGCAACTTCTTCCAGGTAATCTGCTTCATTGACATCGCAATAACCGGTGACAAGCACTTGCTCAAACTTGGATGCATCAAGGCCTCGCATTAATTCGGCCACAATGACGGCAGGTCCACCCACATTCATGCGGGCGATAATCTGCATCACTTTTATGCGCTCGGCCATGTGGTTATCTTCTCGCAAAAAGGCTGGATAATTGAACTCATGAGCAGCGGGCAATTCGTATCTGAGTGCACAGCAGATGTAATTACGCGCGCTGCCCAGCAACTTAAAGCGGGTTCACTGGTCGCGCTACCGACTGAGACTGTCTATGGGCTGGGCGCCGATGCCACAAATGCTGCTGCCGTTGCCAGAATTTATGAAGCAAAGGGACGTCCGGCTGATCACCCGCTGATTGTGCATGTGAGTGAAATGGCAGATATCTCTGATTGGGCCGATGAAATCCCAGAATATGCAATTTCATTGGCACGTAAATATTGGCCAGGACCCATGACGCTGATTTTTAAGAGAACTGATCTCGCACAAGATTTTATTACTGGGGGACAAGACAGCGTCGGGCTACGCGTCCCAGACCATGTTGTGGCACTTGCGCTGCTTGCAGAATTTAAGAAGCTAGGTGGCAAAGGTATTGCCGCCCCTAGTGCTAATCGCTTTGGACATGTCTCACCAACATCTGCAGCAGCTGTCAAGGCCGAACTTGCAGACTATCTAGTTGACGGTGATCTCATTCTTGATGGCGGCCCATCGCAGGTCGGCGTTGAATCAACAATCATTGATTGCACGGGTATTGCTCCACGAATTTTAAGACCTGGTGCAATCACGGCAGAGATGATTGAGCAGGTAACTGGATTACACCTTGAAGAATTCGAGACAGATATTCGAGTAAGTGGATCACTTGAAAATCATTACTCACCGGCTGCCACAGTGGCACTTGATTGCCAGCCACAACCAGGTGATGGATTTATTGCACTTGCAAGTGTTCACACACCGCAAGGAGTTGTTCGCTTGGCATCACCTGCAAACAATGAAGAGTTTGCGCGCGTTCTTTACGCCGCGCTACGAAGTGCTGATGAGCGCTCATTAACCCGTGTTGTTGTGCACCAGCCAGCAGGAGATGACATCTCAGTAGCCATCCGCGACCGATTACTGCGTGCCAGCCGCGGTCGCTAAGGTGATAAAGTTCAGCTTCTAGCGCGCAGTTGGCGCTAGTTGTATGTGGGGCCTATAGCTCAGCCGGTAGAGCAACGGACTTTTAATCCGTGGGTCGACAGTTCGAGCCTGTCTGGGCCCACTTTGGTATTCGATTGGCCCTATTGGATTGAAATAGAGGCAGAGTAAAGTACGCAAATGCACCGTATGAAAAGAATCCTGGTTGGAATCACTACGGTCGCCCTCACAGTTTCTTTTATGCCTTCTGCACCAGCAGCCACACAGCAAAACAAATGGACTACGACACAGAAGATTGTTTACGTTGGATTAACTCCAAAAGACCAGCCAAATTTCTGGACCGAGAACTCATCAGAATCAGCGACGGCAGAGAGCGAAGGAGAGATGCTGAGTTACGCCAAGAGCACTGTTACTGATGCGATTACCTTTTGGAAGCAAGCCTCCCGCGACAAAATGAAGTTTGGGTCCACCAAATTCATTATCGGCAAAGCCGGAACAGCTGTGAAGCATTGCAACAGCTCTGCGGATATAAAGACAGCAATGAAAATCGCAGGGCTGAAGTCAATTCCAACAGGAACCCACTTGATTACTGTAAATATAAAAGACTCGTGTGGATATGCAGGACTTGGCGAACAAGGCGGAAATGCGTTAAACCTTAAATCTTTTGGTTCAACAACATTGATTCACGAGCTTGGCCATAACTTTAATTTTTACCATTCATCTACCCTTTACTGTGAGAAGTCTGATTACACAAAGTTTAATGCAACGAATTGTTCAGTTGAAGAGTATGGAGATTTTAGAGATCTGATGGGCAGTGATGATTGGTGTCCTGATGCCACATTAAGCGCTACGCAACGCGCAATTACTTTTTCCACCCCGAAGGCAAAAAATGTGACAATTGGCGTTGATATAACTGTTGATGAATCAAGGCTGACTTCGGACAATATTGTTTATCAATTCCCATATAAAGGTAACTGGTACTTCTTTGAGTACTACGTGCCAGGTGAAGAGCGTTGCATTGCCTTCCCTACCTTTCTCGATAAACCGCAGATTCAAGTAAGAATGATTGGGCCTGCTTGGACAAAAGCCAAAAGGAGTGCTGTTGGCCCCATGCTGATAAAAAGACGCGATTCTGATCTGCCAACCAGTGTTGTAAATCTGGATCCCGAAGTCCTTCCTGAGAAATGGATCCTTACAGGTTTTCTCGAAGGCGAGACGTTTCAATTACCGGGCGCACCATATGTACTTACTGTCAAAAGCACGGGTGCAACAAGTGCAGTCGTAACTCTGACAAAGAGCTAGTGGTTCTACCTGGTACTTCCAGGTGCGAGTCACAATTAACGGTGGGACGTACGGCACTTAAAGACACGCTTAGGAACTTACTAGGTCAGACTTTTAATCCGTGGGTCGACAGTTCGAGCCCGTCTGGGCCCACTCTTAAGTAAAGTCACACCATGAACACCCCCGTGCAGCGTCAGAGTTCTTGGATCCCTGCATACATCGCACTTGGAATCGTGTGGGGCTGTTCATTTATCTTCATTAAGTTAGGGCTTGAGTTCCTGACACCTTTTGGTGTTGCGTTCGGCCGTTGCGCACTCGGTGCACTGGCGCTTCTACTCTATGCAAAGGTAAAAGGAATTTCGCTACCCAAAGATCGTCGGGTGCAATTCCATCTCTGGGTTGTGGCGATGTTACTTAATGTTATTCCTGGAATTCTCTTCGCCCTTGCCGAAACAGAGGTAACCTCAATCTTGGCCGGCATTATCAATGCCGTAACGCCATTGATGACAATCATTGCGATTCTTGTAATCAATCGGGCAGAGAAGCCAAAGTCTGCGCAACTTTTTGGATTGCTGCTTGGTTTTTTTGGAGTCCTTACCGTGCTGGGCGCATGGAGAGGCCTCGGTGATAATCCACTCTGGGCAATACTTGCTTTACTCCTTGCCGTCAGTTGCTATGGAATTTCATTTCCTTACACCCGCAAATATGTGATTCCACTTAAGATTCAAACCGAGTCCCTCATGGCTATGCAGCTCACGTTGGCTGCCTTCACACTCTTACCTTTCTTTCTTTTCGATGGAATTTCTAAGTACGAATATCGAACTGGACCAGTACTGGCAATGATTGGTTTGGGTGTCTTTGGTAGCGGCTTTGCCTACTTATGGAACTACAAAGTAATGCAGCTAGCTGGTAGCGCGATTGCAAGCTCAGTTACTTACCTGACTCCACTAGTTGCAATTATCGTGGGAATCATCTTTCTCAACGAATCAATTACCTGGAATGAGCCGGTGGGCGCGCTCATTGTTTTGCTTGGTGCAGCAATTGCGCAGGAGAGAATTTCGTTAGGAAAGCGTAAAACCAACCGGTAGTTCAAGGCGGTGCGTGGCCAGCAACGCTTCATTTCTTAAAATTGAATCAGTCTTATCATCGGCCACAATAATTCCACCCGAGAGAATCACTGCTCGCTCGCAGAGTTCGTGTGCGTATGGAAGATCGTGAGTGACCATTACGATGGTGACATCAAGTGAGCGCAAGATATCTGCCAGTTCCCGGCGACTAGCTGGGTCAAGATTTGAAGATGGTTCATCCATCACCAAGATTTCTGGTTTCATGGCGAGCACCGTGGCAACAGCAACTCGTCTGCGTTGTCCAAAGGAGAGATGGTGTGGTGGGCGATCTTTAAATTCGCTCATACCGACTAAATTCAGCGCATAGTCAACTACTGCATCAAGTTCAGCTCCGCGCACGCCCATGTTGTAGGGACCAAAAGCAACATCTTCACCGACGGTAGGCATAAATAATTGGTCATCTGGATCTTGAAAAACAATCCCTACTTTTGAGCGGACTGCCCGGATAGATTCCTTATTCTTTGAATCTACTTTCTCACCTGCGATAAAAACTTCGCCCTGCATTGTCTGGTGTATGCCATTCATATGCAGAACAAGGGTTGTCTTTCCGGCGCCATTAGGACCAAGTAGAGCTACCCGCTCACCCTTTTCAACGCGGAGATTTACACCATAGAGAGCCTGATTGCCATCAGGGTAAGCAAATGCCAAATTGTTAATTAATAAACTTGGTTGGTTGCTCATGTTTTAACCGATCATCCTGACAAAGATAGAAGTAATCAAGGCTAAGGTAGGAATAGTAAGGGCTATTAACCATGCTCGGGCACCGACAGATTTCACTTCCGTATGAGGTAGCTCGCCATCAAAACCGCGAGAGAGCATGGCTAGGTGCACTCGCTCCCCGCGTTCGTAAGAGCGAATAAAGAGTGCTGCAGCAGATGTAGCAATCACGTTCCAATGTTTTACCCCAGTTGCATCAAACCCGCGTGACTGGCGAGCAATTTTCATTCGCTCCATCTCATCACTAATGACATTTACATAACGCAACATAAATGAGGCGATTTGAACCATGATTGTTGGCAGGCGAAGTCGCTCAAGACCGCGCAAGATTTCGCGCGCAGTTGTGGTCGTAGAGAGAATGACGGCGCTTAAAACACCTAAAGTTCCCTTGGCAACGATTGAGAGACCGGCAAGTAGCCCTTCACGGTAGAGATTAAATGGACCTAATTCAAAGCGTTCGCCGGTGCCAAAGAAGGGCATGAGCACGGCAAAAAATATGAAGGGAACTTCGATGAGAGCACGCTTTGAAAGTGTGAGAATCGAAATCTTTCCGGCTGTAGCTGCGGCAATAACTAGAGCTAAGAAAATAACAAAGGCAGGCCAGTAGGTAATGGGGGTAGATACGACAACCAGTATAAAGAGAAGTACTGCAATGATTTTTAGATGTGAAGGCAGTGAGTGCACAATTGAGTGGCGATGAATGTAAAGCCGCTCACCCACATCATGGCCATGGTGATGGCCATGCGAGTGAACCTGGCTTTTTTCCGAAGTCGAGGTTTTTATCTGCTCGCACCGTTCTTACGTCGCAAAATCAAAAAGAGTCCAGTTGAGACACCGGCTGTTGCAATGACGCCAATCACGCCAGCTGCACCGGTTGAGAGGCGTTCGTTTTCAATACCTTTTACGCCATAGTCTGCAAGTAACCCATCTGAATTAGCCTGCTCTTTTGCGTTATCAAGGAAACCAATATCCCCGGCAACTTTCTCGAGACCATCAGGGCTTGAAGAGGCATAGTAGGAAACAATTCCAGCAAGAAAGAGCGAGAGAATAAAGCCAGCGATAAGAAACTTACTTTGTCTCTTCATTCTTTTACTCTTGTCTCTAGTATTTGCCTAACCCCTTTATAGCCATAGACCAAGTCAGATCGACTTGCCATGACTGCCCCAACTGCAAGGGCGGTGATTACACCCTCACCGATTCCAATGAGGAAGTGTGTTCCTAGCATCGCGGTGAGGACTTGTGTGATTGAAAACGTCGCGGTTCCACCTATTGCATATTGGAGAACAAATCCTGCGGCGGCACATGGCACCGAGATCAATCCAGCAAGAAATGCAGCAACCGATATCGATGATTTTTTCTTTGGAAGAAGTTTCTTAACCACGATAAAAATCGCGTACCCGACCCAGACTCCAATTAAGGACATGTTAAAGATATTGAGTCCAAGGGCGGTAAGCCCACCATCGGCAAAGAGCAAGGCTTGCATGAGCAAGACAACTGTGAGAGCTAACGAGGCAGCCCAAGGACCGACAAGAACTGCGGCGAGTGCGCCACCGAGTAGGTGACCACTTGTTCCGGCAGCAACGGGAAAATTGAGCATTTGTACAGCGAAGATAAAGGTTGCTGTGAGTCCAGCTAAAGGTGCGGTCTTCTCATCAAGGCTTGATTTGGCGCCCTTTAAGGAAAGTGCCACCCCAGCGGCGGCAAGGCCAGCAAAGGCGACAGAGGTTGGGATATCGATGAATCCATCAGGGATATGCATGGCCTGACCTTCCTAGATGCAAACAGTTCGCAACAAGCCAAGGTTAATGGAGAATTTACCCTCGTGCCACTCGAAATAACCACGAGCCAGCCAGCGTTAGGTCTAAAGTGCAGGAATCTGCCAAGCACGGCGCAAGCCAACGGGAGGTCACATATGAGCGAAGACTACGGCCAGGAAGAGCTCGTCACTGAAGAAATGCTCTGGGATCGAATCCCTGAGGTCCAAGGTGAAGAACGTGCCAACACTTTCTACGAACTCTCCGCCCGCATCTTTGCTCGTGGCCAATACGACGAAGCGTTAGCGCTCGCCGAAACCGCGCGAGATATTTTTTCGGAGTTGGGCGCATTGGCGCCGAGTGAAGGTTTAGCTCAGGCGTATTCAGCCATTGGTTATAACCTCAATCAATTAAAACGTATGGATGAAGCAGCAACTGCAATGAGTAAGGCTGTTGCAATTTTGCGCGATAACAAATCACCGATTGCACTCGAGCTTGCCTGCACCCTGGGCGAGTGGTGGTACTCATCTAAGAATTACGAAAAAGTAATTGAGACCATGTATGAATGTTCGCAAGAACATCTAGTCGACGGAAACACCATTGGGGCGGCAAATGATATGCACCTCATCGGATGTGCTCATCGCGAACTAAAGAACTTCAATGAGGCAATTATCTGTTTCCAGGAAGCGCGCAAGATGTTTAAGATGGAAAAGGAAGTAATCAACGTTGCTCGTTGTGATCAGAAAATTGCATCGTGCTATGTTGAAATTGGCGAAGGCGAAAAAGCGCTAGATGCAGCACGGAAATCAATTGATGTCTTTGAAACTGCCCATGATCATCGCCGCGAAACATTTGCCCTCTTTGAATACGGCAAGGCCGAAATTCTGCTTGGAAAGCTAGAAGATGGGCTTTCTACACTTGATAACGTGCTTCAAATCATTGCTGAAGATGAGCCAAAAGACTTTGAATTTATTCTAGATATTGAAACTCGGATGGTGGCTGTCATGCGCCAACTTGGGCGAATGGAAGAAGCCGATGAAGTTGATCGTCGTCTTGCCACAGTAAGAGAGGCGCTAGAAAGTGACGAAGCTCCTAGAGAAGACGGCTTCTAAAACAACGCTAAGACTTACGCGGTAAGTGCTGCAGGGCCCAGTGATACATCGCAATAGCCCCAGCGGCTGAGGCGTTCATTGACCTGGTAGATCCATATTGTTCAATGGCGTAGAGGACTTCACAGACTGCAATGCCCTCATCTGACATTCCAGCGCCTTCTTGCCCAAAGAGCAGGACGCACTTCTCAGGAAGTGCCGAACCCTCTAGATGTTTTGAAGAAGGAACGTTATCGATTCCAATGATGGGAACTTCATTCTCCTTACACCATGTTGCAAAGTCAGCAACAGTGGGGTGATGCATGACTGTCAGGTATCGGTCAGTAACCATTGCCCCGCGTTTATTCCAATCGCGTTTGCCGATGATGTGGACCAATGACACATTAAAAGCATTAGCGGTGCGCACAACAGATCCAATGTTTAGGTCATGTTGCCAGTTCTCGATCGCAATTTGTAGCTTATGACGTTTACTGTCTAGGTCAGCAACAATGGCTGCAACCGACCAATACCTGTAATGATCGAGGACATTCCTGCGGTCGCCGTTTTCCAACAATTCTGGGTCGTATTGAGCACCCGTTGGCCATGGCTTCTCATGTGGGCCAACGCCAACAACTGGGAAGAATTCACCCGGTCCGATGACGGCAGGTGTGTTGATTTCCATGGATGCACTCTAAACTTACTTTACGGCTAATACCAAGGAGCATCATGAATATCGTCTACCAGATTGCATTTGGGATACATCTACTCTGCATCGTTGCCATTTTGGTGCTGCTTCTTCTGCAAGTAAATAAGAGCCCGCGCACTCTCAACCCTGGTGTATTACACGCAACACTGACTGCACTTATTGCTGGAGTTGTCATGGTGGGGCTATATGAAACGGTAAAAGTTGATGAGGTTGCCAATCACACAAAGTTTGGTGTTAAAGGATTGATCATTGCGGTGTTGTTGACCTTGGGCTACAAGAATTTCAAGAAACCCGAACTAAAGACTTCAGTCTGGGTGGCCATGCTGGTGCTCACGCTTTCTAATGTGCTAATTGCATATATCTGGTAACCAATTTAGTAATGAAGCGTAAAGTTAGCCTATTCTGCAGCGCCCTGCTCCTGCTTACCTTTCTTAGCCCTGCTTCTGCAACAGCGCTGGAGCCAAATTCTGTGGCATCTGTATTTAGTAGATATATTGAAAATAAGTACCTGGCAAACCCTTCGGTGGTTGTGATTGATCAGCATGACGGATCTGTGGTTTATCAAAAAGGGGCGTATTCGTTACGAAAGCCAGCATCAATTCAGAAGATTTTCATGGGTGTAGCAGCGGTTATGCATCTGCCCATGGATCAGGTCTTTCCCACTTCGCTCTGGGTTGGTACAGAACCAAATAGTTTGGTGATTCAAGGGAGTTACGACCCATGGATTAGTTCTAGTGCAAAGCTTGCCGAAAAGATGGGCCGAACATCTTTACCGCGGATTGAATTCAACTCACTCAAAGCGCTTAAGGACCTAAACCCAGATTTAAATTCGAACTTCACCCTTTTCTATTCAAGTCTTTTTACTCCCGAAACTGAACATATTAAGAAGTTTTTTCGAACCAAGGGCTTAAATGTAAAAATGAAGAGAGTGAGCAACCAGACTGCTCTTGATTTTTCAGGCACACGAATTCTTGGCTCAGAGTCTCCCGTACTTGAGGAAATGCTTGCTTATGCAATTGCATGGAGTGATAACACGCTCTCAGAGCGGATCGCCCGACTCGCCTCGGTAGCTGCAGGCAACACCTTTGATCAAGCTGGCGTTGCAGATACTTTCTCAAATGCATTGGCAGAACTTGGAATCGAATCTTCAAAGATGATTATCAAAGATGCCAGCGGGTTATCTAAAGAAAATCGCGTCACCGCCAATCTGGTCGGTCAATTACTAGTGAAAATTAAAACAGATGAACGATTCGAGCCACTAATCAACGGTTTTCCGATAAGTGGTATTTCTGGCACCCTACGAAACCGATTTACTGAAACTGCCCCAGATGCAGTCGGTCTAGTTAAAGCAAAGACTGGAACGCTGAGCAATACAACTAATTTAGCGGGGTATGTTGAATCTGGAGACCGCGAATATGCATTTGTCATCATTTCCGATAGACATGTAAAGACTTATTCTGTCGCTAGCCGAATACGAGATCTAGTTGATCGGATTCTGGGAAAGATTGCGGCGCCCTTCATGCCTCGCATTCAGCCAGAACCTGAACCAGAACCGGTACCCGCGTCAGAACTAGAACCAGAAACCGAAATTACTAGTTCTGAAATACTTTTATAGAACCTTCGTAACAAGCGACCCACGTTCTATCGGTCTCGTTGTCGTAGGTAACGCCTATTGGTTCCTTGCAGACCTTAACGTTTTGGATAATCGAAAGATCGGCAGCCCGCAACTTCGTCATGGTTCCGCTTCTGAAATTAACTACGAAGAGCGCCGTTCCATCACCATTAAGTGCCAGGCTGCGTGCAGAAAGTCCAGTCTTTACACTCTTGATGACCTTGTTCTGCTCTAAATTCCAAGCTATAACTTTCCCTGAGATATTAAGGGTGGCGTAGAGAGTTTTGTCATCTGGCGATAATTGAATGGCACGCGGGTTAGATCCGATTGGAATCAATGACTTAGTAAAGTCAGTTAGATCAATTCGATGAATACTATTCCCGCCCATCTCAGCGACATAGGCATATCTACTATCTGATGAGATTGCTATACCTCGAGGATATCGACCAATTTTCATGGTCTTGATTACTTTTTGTTTTTCAACCGAGATTACCGAAACTGTATATGAACACCAGTTGCTGACCAGAACATATTTGTTATCAGGTGTAACACTTACCACTTTGGGAACTGAACCCACTGGATACACAGCATCGATCTCATAGTTCACGAGATTGATTCGAGAAACAAAACTGTTATCAAATCCAGATGAGGGTGAGCAGACATCGTGACCCTCCTTATTCAATCCTTTTCCATACATCGCATAGTTAGTGAAGTAGAGATACTGTGAATCTGGCGAGAATGCCCCCTCTACTGGAGCACCTCGATAAGTGCCCGAAAATCCTGGAATCCCCAGCGATGAAAGTGAAACTGAATCTTTGACTGTCGTAATCAATTCAAGAGAACGGGAATCAAAGATGGTGACGCTATGTTGATACATCATGTTATGCGCACTGACCAAACCGCTCTGTGATGCAGCTACCGACTTCGGGCTCAAGGATCCAGTGAAAGTCTTAACCAACTGCATCTTGGATTCAGCTGGCTCACTTGCTTGCACTGGGCTGGCAAAAACCAGGGGAGTTAAAGCGGCAATGCAAAGGGCAACTGTGACTTTGGTCTTACGCATGCCGGCAAGAGTACTAGTGCAAAAAGGTAGGCTATCCATATGAAGTCGGTGCGCGCATATGTAGACCTGATGAAATTACGCGTGGTTGAACTCTTGATTATTACAACTCTGCCAGCGATGGTTCTCGCAGAGAAAGGGTTACCGAGTTTTGGCTTAGTTGCGGCAACGCTGATTGGTGGCACGTTAGCTGCAGGTGCATCTAACGCCTTTAACATGGTGCTTGAAGCTGAAACCGATAGGTTAATGGCTCGAACTTCACAGCGTCCTTTGGTAACAGGATCCGTCACTCGAACCCAAGCAATCATCTTCGCCTCCATATTGACAGTTCTATCTCTCCTCATTTTTGAAATCTTTACCACCGAGCTGGCAACTCTTCTCGCAGCGCTAGCAATTTTCTACTATGTGGTCATTTACACAATCATTCTTAAGCCCAACACTTCACAGAATATTGTTTGGGGTGGTGCAGCAGGCTGCATGCCAGTTCTAATTGGTTGGGCTGCTGTCACAGGATCACTGACTCTCGTTCCGGTTGCGTTCTTTTTCGTTGTTTTCTTTTGGACGCCACCACATTTCTGGGCTCTTGCAATTAAATATAAAGATGATTATTCGGCGGCTGGAATTCCAATGTTGCCTTCGGTTTCAACACAATCTAACGTCATTAACCAGATGTGGTTTCACACAATTGCCATGGTCGTGTCTTCTGCAGCCATGATTCAATTAGCAGGATTGCCGGTATGGGTTCTTTGTGCCACAGTATTTCTTGGAGCAGTATTTACATTCCAACTTTTTGCACTCAAAGAGAATTCAGATAACTACAACAAGGTTGCTGCTGGGATTTTCCATTGGTCGATTACATACTTGAGTTTATTCTCAGTATTACTGGTTGTGGCTCAGTTACTCAGTGCTTGATTCAGATCCTTAATCAGATCATCAACGTGTTCTAAACCGACGGAAAGTCTGAGCACCGAAGGAGTAATACCCATCTTGAGCTGATCTTCAGGGCTCAGGCGTCGCTGGGTTGTAGAAGCAGGATGAGTAATGAGTGATTTGCTATCCCCAAGATTATTTGAAATATCAATGACGCATAGCGCATCCATCAAGGTAAAGGCTTCCCGTTGTGAGCCGGCGAATTCAATACCTATAGTCGTTCCACCAGCGCTCATTTGCTTCTTAGCTAATTCAAAATCCGGATGCGAAGGCAAGCCGGGATAGCGAACACTCTTAATCTTCGGATGCCCTTCAAGAAATTCCGCAATAGCCTGCGCACTTTCTGACATACGAGAAACTCGAAGTTCCATAGTTTCAAGAGATTTAACAAGAACCCACGCGTTAAATGCACTCAGCGTTGGTCCCGTATGTCGAACAAAAGGAATCAATTTTTCATAGATATACGAGAACGATCCAAGAATTGCACCGGCAAGGACGCGACCTTGACCATCAATGTGTTTTGTTGCTGAATACATCACTACATCTGCGCCCAGCTCGAGCGGTTTTTGCAACACCGGCGATGCCATCACGTTATCAACAATCACCGTTGCGCCAACTTTGTGGGCTAAATCGGAGACAAACCTGATATCAACAATTTCAAGAAGCGGATTACTTGGTGTTTCAATAAATACTGCCTTGACTTTCTTAGCCAGAGCTTTCTCCCAACCAGCTTTATCATTTGCTTTCACTAACTCGTAAGTCACGCCCCACTTAGGCAAGATTTCGGTAATAACAACATGGCATGAGCTAAACATCGCAGCTGAGGCAACAATGTGGTCACCAGCTTCAAGAATGCAAGCCAAGGATGCAAACATTGCAGCCATTCCAGATGCGGTTGCTACGCAGTGTTCTGCTCCTTCAATGGCTGCCAAGCGCTTTTCAAACATGGCAACAGTTGGATTATGAAACCGGCTATAGAGAAAATGATCGGTTTGGTCGGTAAAAGCATCGACTGCTTCTTGTGAATCGGTGTAGGTAAATCCGCTGTTGAGATAGAGCGCCTCAGATGTCTCACCGAAACCAGAACGAGCGAGTCCTTCGCGAACTGCTGAAGTTTGAGGATGAACTACCCACTCGGGCTCGCGACGTTTTGGGTGTTCGTGATAACCCCAGACCTCTTTACTCATAAGAGCATTCTAAGGTTTGGATGGTAAATTGCACATATGACGACTATCGCGATATCTGTCAAAGATCTCAGCAAGAAATACGATTCTGGCTTTGCAGTCTCGCACGCAAATTTTGAAGTTCCCTTAGGCACCATCTGTGGGTTCGTTGGTCCCAATGGAGCGGGTAAGACAACAACTATTCGTATGCTGCTCGGCTTGATCTCACCTACGGGTGGAACTGCGGAAATTCTTGGGCAATCCATTAGCCACCCAGATAAATACCTCTCACAAGTGGGCGCGATGATTGAAGGCCCCGCCTTTTATCCGGCGCTGTCAGGTGCGGAGAACCTTAAAGTCCTGGCAACCCTTGGTGGCTTTCCTATCGAACGCGTGGAAGAACTTATTCGCATAGTAGGACTCGAGGGACGAGGCCAATCGAAATATAAAACATATTCACTCGGCATGAAGCAGCGACTGGGTATTGCAGCAGCCCTGCTGCCGAATCCAAAGATTTTGATACTAGATGAACCAACCAATGGATTAGATCCAGAAGGCATCCAAGAAGTTCGTGACTTACTAAAAAAGCTAGCTTCACAGGGCACCACGGTTTTCGTCTCATCACATTTGCTTTCAGAGCTAGAACTCATTAGTGAATACATTGTCATGTTACGAAAAGGTGAAGTTGTATTTGCAGGCCAACTTCTAGAACTTATGCAGGCGCAACAGCCACTGATTTTGGTAAAGACGCAAAATCCTTCGGACTTACAGAAGATTATTGAGATTGCCGAGCAACATGGACATAAGGCCTCAATCCGCTCTGAAGTTGCACATATTGAAGGTCCAGAAGAGTGGGCTGGAACTCTTAATAAAAAAGCATTTGAAGCAGGCATTGTTCTTACCCAACTTGCCCCACAACTTCCTAACCTAGAAGAGACATTCTTTGAAATGACTGGAGATCGTTCATGATTCGCGTAATTATGGCCGAATGGCGCAAGCTGCGCAGACCAACTCTCTTCCTTGGCACTTTAGGTGCTGCTCTTTTCTTCACCGCCTTAACCAGCACCTTTCTCTACCTCATGATTGATTCTGAAAGAGGAAACTCAGATCGTGGTCGCCAGGTGAGTCGAGAAGTTCTGGAATTAGCTGGGGGCTCTGTTTTTGGATTTGCCTCAGTGGGTGGGTTACTCGGAGTTATTGCACTCTGTGTTTTTGCCGCACAGACCGCGCAGGAGTACACCTACGGAACTTTAAGAAATCTGCTCGTGCGCCAACCTGGGCGGCTTCGGATTTTGGCTGGCAAATTAATTGCCATGAAACTCTTTGCACTTGTATTAGTAATTATCTCGGCAATCGTGAGTATTGGGATTTCCGTTGCGTTATCTGGGCGCGCCAAAGTTGCGACAGATTTATGGTTCACAGCATCGGGCTTCCATGCAATTGGTCAAACGATGCTCAACGTCAGCATTTCAGTAATTTACTTTGGCATCGTAGGAATGGTGTTAGGACTGCTCTTTCGCTCGCCAATTTCTGCGATCTCTATCGGGGTTTTGTGGCTTCTTATTATTGAAAACCTCATCGGCGCTGTAAAGCCAGTGACGCTGGATTGGATGCCTGGAAATCAACTATCAGTAATCGCCCAAGGTGGTAGCTCAGATGTTTCATATTTGCATGCTTTAATTCTGGGAACTCTCTATGTATTTGTTGGATCGATAGTTGCTGCAACACTTTTCTCTCGAAGAGATGTGGCTAACTAACGACACAGGGCCAATAGCCCCAACTAATAACTGTCTCTGATTTATTCTTCTTCAATGCGCCGCAGAAATCGCCTACTTAGCCTTGCAATTATTGCCGGGCTGACTTTGGCATCTACGCCTGCTGTGGCAAAACCCAAACCGACTTTGGCCGAAATTGAAGCCGCCAAGAAAGCAGAAGCGGCGAAGAAGGCGATCGCCGATGCAGCAGCAAAGAAATTAGCGGCGGCAAATACAACTCTCAAAGAATTGACGGCAAAGGCAAGTGTTGCGCGAGCTCTCTATCTCAAGGCGCAGAATGAGCTGAATATCGCTACCGCGCAAGCAGTTGCTGCCGCCAAGTATGCAGCTGAGACTGCAGCAGCAGTGCAAGAAGCACATCGCGTGATTGGCAAGTTAGCAGTTGATGCTTACATGCTTGGTGGTGCGATGAGTGATATTGAACCACTGCTCAGTGCAAACGGCCCACAAGATCTGATTGATCAACTTTCAACACTAAATACCCTAGGTGCACAAAACAGCACTGCGTTAGATAGATATAAAGAAGCAGAGATTGTTGCTCGCGCGGCCAAGAAAAAAGCGGAAGAGGCGAAAGTAGCGCAAGAGGTAGCAACTGCAAAAGTTGCCGCAGCTAAGAAAGTTGCCGATGATGCACAAGCACTGCAACAAAAAGAGGTAGATAAACTTCGCGCAGTGCAAGATAAGTTGATTAAAGAACTTGCTACTGCACGAAATGTTCGCATCACACTTGAACAACAGCGACAGCTCGCTCTCTTGGAAGAGAGCCAGGCTGGAACTGCAGCGAATACCATCAACCAAGCAAAAGTTTGGCCAGATATAGGATTTAAAGGAAGATCCACTATTCGCACCACTGAAGCGCAACGCGCTGCCGCAGTTGCATTTGCAAAGAAGCAAGTGCTTGCACGCAAACCATATATTTGGGGTTCAGAGGGTCCTAACTCATTTGACTGTTCCGGGTTGGTTTATGCAGCTTACAAATCTGCTGGCCTTGGATGGCCTAACTGGGATCGCCTTAACTCAGCGCTCTATTCAGGTTATACAAAACATGTGTCTCTCAATGAGTTGGTACCGGGCGATCTTCTCTTTTACTCATATAAAGGAACCATCTCAACAATTCACCACATCACAATTTATGCAGGTGGCGGCATGATGTGGGAAGCGAATTCCAAGGGCAAAGGCCTGCTCTATTCAAATATTTATAGCGTAAAGGGACTTATGCCATTTGGTGGTCGGGTCTAACCTAGACCCATGGCGCAGGCATTAGTTGTAATTCGTAACGCGGTAAGAGAGCAACTCGAAAGATGCGAAGCTGGCGACTGTGTTCTCGTGGCAGTTTCTGGGGGAGCAGATTCACTCGCTCTGGCCCAAGCAACACTTGTTGAGTGCGCCCCGCTAGCAATCAAGGCCGTTGCAGTCACTATCGATCATCAATTGCAAGAGAAATCAGCCGACCAGGCAGCGAAAGTGGAAAAACAATTGAGAGCAATGGGCTTTCAAGATGTGGTGGTTGCCAAAGTAAAAGTTTCACTTGAATCTGGATTAGAAGCTGGTGCGCGAAGTGCTCGATACGAAGCGCTACAAAGAATTGCAGTAGAAAAAAGTGCGGTCAGGGTTTTACTGGGTCACACCCGAGATGATCAAGCCGAAAGCGTTCTACTCGGATTGGCTCGTGGTTCAGGAACTCGTTCACTTTCCGGGATGGCAATTGAAAATGGAATTTATCTGAGGCCACTTCTCTCACTTACTCGCATGCAGACCGAAGAAGCCTGCACGGAAGCAGGTATCGAATTTTGGAATGATCCTCATAACGAAAACCATGAGTTTTCTAGAGTGAGAGTTCGCCGTGAAGTTCTGCCGGTAATGGAAGAACAGATTGGCCCTGGCATCGCAGCAGCTCTGGCTCGCAGCGCTTCTTTACTTCGTGATGATGCCGATGCCCTCGATGCAATTGCCAGCGCTGAAATTTCCCGGCATAACCTCAAAGATTTGGATTGCTCAGCCCTTGAGCATTTGCCTCGAGCGATCAGAACTCGCATCCTGCGCAGCGCAATCTATGCAGCGGGTGCACCTTCAGGCTCGATTTCAGCGGACCATATCGGGGCAGTTGAGGCGCTGGTCACTTCTTGGCACGGTCAGGGGCTGGTGAGCCTGCCGGGTGGTGTGAAGGTTGAGAGAATTTCGGGCAGACTTTCGCTCTCAAACCAGTAAGTTCGATTCGAACACATAAGGAGCACACCCGGTGGATCTCGCAGCAGTCGGCACAGATGTTGAAAAAGTAATTGCAACGGAAGCAGAACTGGCTGCAAAGATTAAAGAACTTGCAGCGCTCGTTGATGCCGATTACAAAGATAAGCAAGTTCTTCTTGTCGGAGTTCTTAAAGGTGCGATCATGGCGATGGCAGACCTCACTCGTGCAATGAAAACACATATTGAAATGGACTGGATGGCTGTTTCGTCCTACGGCTCCGGTACAAAATCAAGTGGCGTAGTTCGAATCCTTAAAGATTTAGATCGGGATATCACTGGTCGCCATGTGCTGATTGTGGAAGACATTGTTGATTCAGGTCTGACGCTCTCATGGCTTAAATCAAACTTACTGTCTCGCGGCGCGGCATCTGTTGAAATTCTAGCAATTCTCCGTAAGCCCGAAGCTGCCAAAGTCGACGTTAACGTTAAATACGTCGGCTTTGATATTCCGACAGAATTCGTTGTTGGATATGGACTCGACTTCGATGAGAAGTATCGAAACCTTTCATTTATCGGTGTGCTTGCCAAGCACATGTACTCATAAGGAGCTCCATGTCTTCCCAAGCACCCCAAACTAAGTCTCCATTTGATAAATTCAAAAAGTCCAAGGAGAAAAGCGCTGCGAAAAAGAATGTGAAAGCGACGCCCCAAACACGTGCACAGAAACTTTTCCGAGGACCACTCTTTTGGATTATCGTCGCAATTATTGGAGTAACCATTTTTGGGCAGATCTCTAGCGCCTCAAATACATATACCGAGATTAAAACTTCACAAGCAATTGCTGCCATTTCACAATCTGAAGTTGAGTCGGCTGTACTGATTGATAAGAGTCAGAAGATTCGCCTGATATTAAGTAACGGAAAGACAATTAAAGGTGCAACTAAAGTTGAAGCTTCTTACATTGCGCGCCAAGAACCCACACTTATCGATGAACTCACAGCTAATCCGCCAATAAAAGGCTGGACGGTAGATGTTCCAAAGACATCAGTACTAACGACTATTCTCTTTAGTTTTGGCCCAATACTTATTATCGGTCTGCTCTTCTTCCTGTTGATGAGTCAAGCACAAGGTGGAAATCGAGTATTTTCCTTTGGTAAATCACGGGCAAAGCTGCAAGATAACGATGTACCGCAGAATACATTTGATGATGTTGCAGGTGCTGATGAAGCAATCGCTGAACTAGAAGAAATAAAAGATTTCCTGGCAGACCCAGCTAAGTACGCGCTACTCGGTGCCAAGATTCCTAAGGGAGTACTTCTCTACGGCCCGCCAGGAACAGGAAAGACTCTTCTTGCTCGCGCCGTTGCCGGTGAAGCAAAAGTTCCTTTCTATTCAATTTCTGGCTCTGACTTTGTAGAAATGTTTGTCGGAGTTGGCGCCGCACGAGTTCGTGATTTGTTTAACCAAGCCAAGGCGAATGCACCCGCAATTGTTTTCGTAGATGAAATCGATGCAGTAGGGCGTCAACGTGGTGCTGGTATGGGTGGCGGCCATGATGAACGCGAACAAACTCTCAATCAACTTCTCGTTGAGATGGATGGCTTTGAAGCTAATGGCCAAGTAATTCTCATTGCTGCCACAAACCGTCCAGATGTTCTTGACCCAGCACTTCTTCGTCCGGGGCGTTTTGATCGTCAGATTCCAGTCGAGCGCCCCGATCTCAAGGGCCGAGGAGATATTCTGAAAGTGCATGCAAAGAACAAGCCAATTTCAAAGGAAGTTGAACTCGTTGCATATGCCCGCAGAACACCAGGATTCACTGGAGCCGATCTAGCAAATGTCCTTAATGAAGCAGCGTTGCTATCTGCGCGTGAAGGCCAAAAGACAATTGGTAATACGCAGATAGATGAGGCCATTGATCGCGTCATGGCCGGACCGCAGCGCAAGTCACGGTTGATGTCTGAAGAAGAACGTCGCGTTACTGCATATCACGAAGCAGGTCACGCACTTGTTGCGCATGCTCTTCCGCATACTGATCCAGTTCATAAAATAACTATCATGCCGCGCGGGCGCGCACTTGGTTACACAATGGTGCTACCTGATGAAGATAGATACTCCACTACACGTAACCAACTTCTTGATCAGTTGGCGTATTCACTGGGTGGTCGCGCCGCCGAAGAACTTATCTTCCATGACCCATCCACTGGTGCCTCAAATGACATTGAAAAGGCAACCGCGCTTGCTCGCGCAATGGTGACCCAATATGGAATGACTGAGGCAATTGGTGCAATTAAATTAGGAACCGATGCATCAGAACCATTTATGGGCCGTGACTATGGACATCAACGAGATTATTCAGAGAACGTTGCTGCAGTAGTCGATGCTGAAATCCGTAAATTAATTGAAACTGCCCACCAAGAGGCTTATGACATTCTTGAAGCTAATAGAACCATTCTTGATGAAATGGTAATTAAACTTCTTGAGATTGAAACGCTCAATAAAGAAGAGATTGCGCAGATATTTGCCAAGGTGAGGTCATGGCCTAACCGTCCGGCATGGACAGGATCAGAAACACGCACACCTTCAGCTACTCCACCGGTTGATATTCCAGAGCGCATCATCACCGCAACACCTGATGCATCGAAGAAAGCACGGCGCGTGAAGAAGGCAACATCCGAGTGAGTGATATTTCTTCAGTATCAATGGGGCCACATGATGGAGGCGCATCGCATCCATACGATCATGAGCGCGCGGAAAAGGCTGTCCGCGAACTCTTATTGGCCCTTGGTGAAGATCCCGATCGTGAAGGCTTAAAAGACACACCAGCTCGCGTTGCTCGCGCATTTGCCGAAAACTTTGAGGGACTCTGGCAGAAGCCAGAAGATGTATTAACAACAACTTTTGATATTGGACATGAAGAGTTAGTCATCATTCGCGATATCGAGGTGTTTTCTCATTGCGAGCACCACCTCACTCCATTTCATGGTGTTGCCCACGTTGGATATATCCCCAGTGGGAAAATTACTGGGCTCTCTAAAGTTGCACGATTAGTAGATCTCTTTGCACATAGACCACAAGTGCAAGAGCGACTCACAACTCAGATTGCTGACGCACTCGTTGAGATTCTTAAGCCAATGGGCGTAATTGTCATTATTGATTGCGAGCACCTATGTATGTCAATGCGTGGGGTGCGTAAGTCTCAGGCACGAACAACGACATCAGCTGTGCGTGGAGTTCTACGCGATCCAACAACTCGCGCTGAAGCAATTAGTCTTATTACGAATCGATAAATCACAATGCTTGTGATGGGAATTCTAAATGTCACACCAGATTCCTTTGCCGATGGTGGAGTAAATTTTGAGACACACATTGCAATCACCCGTGGCTTAGAGATGATCGAAGAAGGTGTCGACATCATCGATATCGGCGGAGAATCAACACGGCCAGGTGCCGAACGAATATCGGCTCAGGAAGAACAAGCGCGCGTGATTCCCGTCATTGAAGGCCTTGCTGGCAATGGCGTCACACTGAGCGTTGACACCATGCGAGCAGAGACTGCGCGATTGGCTGTGCAGGCAGGTGCGAGCATTGTTAATGATGTCAGTGGCGGGGCAGCAGATCCAGATATGTTTGCAACAGTTGCCGAATTAGATTGCAAATACACGCTGATGCATTGGCGAGGTCATTCAGCAGATATGAATTCAAAGGCTATCTATGGTGATGTGGTCAGTGAGGTAATCGAGGAAGTAACGCTGCAACTAGATAAGGCACTCGCTGCTGGCATTAAGCGTGAGAACATTATTCTCGATCCAGGTATTGGTTTTGCAAAAGATGCCGAACATAACTGGGAGATATTAAATCGCATCGATGAATTCATTGCCCTGGGATATCCAGTTCTCATTGGGCATTCTCGTAAGAGGTTCCTTGGCGGTGACACTCCAGACTCACGCGAAGCAGCAACCGTTGCAGTTACGCAATCACTTGTTGGTAAAGGTATTTGGGCAGTTAGAGTTCACGGTGTGAAGGTGAATAAGGATGCGATCAGCGCATGAGTGATGTAATTTCGATTAAGGGCATTCACGGATTTGGCTATCACGGAGTCTTTGACCATGAAGCAAAAAATGGACAAGATTTCTATATCGATCTCGAGATTGCGTTAGATCTATCAAAGGCGAGCACATCCGATGATTTAAAAGACACCATCGATTACGGTGCTCTCGCTGATCTTGTAGTGGAAGAAATTACTGGCGCTCGAGTGCAATTGATTGAAAAACTTGCTGGAAGAATTGCAGATCGAATTAAGGCATCTCATCAGCAGATTGAACGCGTGAGCGTAACCGTGCATAAGCCTAAAGCGCCTATTTCGGCAGAGGTTGCAGATATCGCAGTAACGATCTCGCGATGAAAGCAGTCGTTGCACTCGGTGCCAATATTGGTAATCCCCGCGAACAGATTGAGTTAGCACTGACGATGTTGCGAGCTGCAACTGAAGTTATTGCCGTCTCTTCCTTGCACACCACTAAACCTGTGGGGGGTCCAGAGCAACCCGACTACATCAATGCAGTATGTATTCTAGAAAGTGAATTACCTGCAACAGATTTGCTCTCACTCTTACATGGCATTGAAAAAACTCTTGGTCGAGAGCGCCAGGAGCGATGGGGCCCCAGAACTATTGACCTAGATCTCATTCAATATGGCAGCCTGCTCAGCAGCGCCGAAGAGTTAGAACTTCCACATCCACGGGCGCATGAAAGACGTTTTGTATTACAACCCTGGAATGAGATTGAGCCCGATGCAATTTTGCTTACCCATGGGAGGATTTCTCACCTTTTGGAGCAATTGCCATAACGCTTTAGACTTAGTACAACTGCCTGCCCGGTACCTGAAAGGACTGGAGCCATGAAAGTAGTAACAGATGTTGGCCAACTTCCTTCAGTCTGCGCATTTGTTCCCACGATGGGCGCACTTCATGCAGGGCACGCCTCCCTAATGTCGATTGCGAAAGAGCACAGCGAGAACGTGGTGGTCAGTATTTTTGTGAACCCGCTGCAATTTGAGAATACGGAAGATTTAGCAAAATATCCAAGAACTCCAGATGCTGATATTGAATTAGCGGCAATGCACGGTGTGACACATGTGTGGTTACCGCCGCACGCAGAGATTTATCCGAAGGATCACCCTGTTCTGACCGCTGGTCCAATTTCACATCTCTATGAAGGAAAATCAAGACCGGGACACTTCGATGGTGTGGTCACCGTGGTTCGTAGATTTTTTGATTTACTCAAACCAAGCACCGCAATATTTGGCGAGAAAGATTTTCAACAACTAAAGCTTGTTGAGGAGATTGCGGGTGATGTAAAAATCATTAGAGCACCCATTATTCGTGAAGCTGATGGCTTGGCGATGTCATCCCGAAATATCCGATTAACCCCCGAAGGCAGAGCAGCCGCGGCAGTGATCTCACAAGCCCTATTTGCATCTGAGACTGAGAGCGAATTGCGGACAGCGCTGTCATCGCAGCCACTTCTTACCGTTGATTACGCCGATTTCATCGATGAAGAAAGCTTTCTCCCAGCAGATGGAGATACAGCACACACTCGTGCAATTGTTGCCGGGTGGATAAATGGGGTCCGTTTGATTGACAATAGGCAGATGGTGCAGCGCTCATGAGATTACTAGCCCCCGCACCTGGCTGGACTGCGCAAGCCGATGTCATAGTCGTTGGCTCTGGAATCGCTGGCCTAACTACGGCGTTGCAATGTCGAACATTTGGTTTATCTGTTCTGCTTGTTACAAAAGCAAGCGTTGATGAAGGTTCGACAAAATGGGCACAAGGTGGAATTGCTGCTGCCCTTGGTGATGGTGATTCACCTGAAGCGCACGAAAAAGACACTTTAGTTGCTGGTGCTGGACTATGTGATGTTGATGCTGTTCGAGTATTAGTCACTGAAGGACCAGAAGCGGTACGAAAACTTATTGAACGTGGCGCTATTTTTGATAAAGAGGCAAGTGGTGAGATCGCACTTACTCGAGAAGGTGGACATTTACGTAATCGAATTATCCATGCAGGGGGCGATGCAACGGGAGCTGAAGTTTCACGCGCCCTGCTTGCAGCTGTTCACAACGATCCTGAAATCGAAGTTGTTGAGAACGCACTTGTTTTAGACGCGCTTAAAAACGATATTGGAGATATCTGCGGCGTGACTTTGCACGTGATCGGAGCCGGTAGTCGCGATGGAGTTGGTCGCGCAATTGCTAAGGCTGTTGTCTTGGCAACCGGTGGACTCGGACAAGTCTTTGCTCAAACTACCAACCCTTCTGTTTCAACTGGAGATGGCGTTGCCCTAGCACTTCGCGCCGGTGCCAAAGTTGCCGATGTGGAATTCATTCAATTCCACCCCACTGTTTTATGGCTTGGAAATAATTCTGAAGGCCAACAACCACTCATCAGTGAAGCAGTGCGAGGAGAAGGCGCCTATCTCCTTGATGATCAAGGAATAAGATTTATGAAAGAGATTCATCCACTTGCCGAGTTAGCTCCACGCGATGTTGTGGCAATTTCAATTATGCGAGTAATGAATAAGAATCATGCACAGCATGTGTGGCTTGATGTGCGCCACCTGGAAGGATTTGAAAAGAGATTTCCCACCATTTATGCATCCTGTATTGCACATGGAATAAATCCACTCACAGAGTTAATTCCGGTGGCACCGGCTTCTCACTATGCCTCCGGTGGCGTGCGCGTGGATCTCAATGGTAGGACGAGTGTCAATGGTCTCTATGCGTGTGGTGAAACAGCATGTTCTGGAGTGCATGGAGCCAATCGATTGGCTTCCAATTCCTTACTCGAGGGCCTTGTTTTCAGTGCGCGTATCGCATCAGATATTGCAGCGAACCTTCCTGAATTTACTGAGCCGGTAGAAAATGTCTCACGAGCCATACTTCTTGACCCATCAGTACGTCACGATATTCAGGTGAGTATGAGCCGGGGAGCGGGGGTATTGCGCTCCTCGGATTCATTAGTGCGCACAAGTTCAGATCTCACACGTATTGAAGATAGAACTAGCGACCAGCCATGTGTAGAGGCATGGGAGACAACCAACCTCTTCCAATTAGCGCAAGCTATTCTTAAAGCAGCGCTGATTCGCCAAGAGACACGCGGTTCGCACTGGCGTGAAGATTTTCCAGAAACAAGTGATCAATGGCGAAAGCGTATTGTGCAACAACTTGATCAAACTGGATACTGGACAACGGGTTATCAGGAGGTAGGCAATCAATGATTGATCGCGAACTCATTAAACGTGCACTTGCTGAAGATCTAGCTGGCGGGCAAGACATCACTTCAGTTGCCACAGTTTCTGGAAGTGAAAAAATTGTGGCAGATTTCGTTTCCCGTAGTGCGGGTGTTATTGCTGGCATGGATATGGCGCGCGCGGTACTTGAAGAAGTGGGCCTGAGCGATATCGCGGTATTTGTCTCCGATGGCGCAAAGGTCGCTAAGGGAACTGTTCTCATGAGCGTGCGCGGTGATACGCGAGCAATCTTGCTGGCAGAACGTACTGCGCTTAATTTTCTCGGACATCTGAGTGGAATTGCTACTCTGACCCGCACCTGGGTAGATGAAATTGCAGGAACTAATTGTGCAATCAGAGATACACGAAAGACAACGCCAGGAATGCGAGTCTTGGAAAAGTACGCAGTTCGTATGGGCGGCGGAACCAATCATCGGATGAATTTAAGTGCGGGCGCACTCATTAAAGATAATCACATTGCCGCAGCTGGCGGAGTCACAGCAGCTTTTAACCGGGTACGCGAACAGAATCCGACAGCTGAAATCGAAATTGAAGTCGACACGCTGGATCAATTAGCGGAAGTAATTTCGCTGAAACCTGATTGTGTGCTGCTCGATAACATGAGTCCAGAGCTATGCGCAAAGGCGGTTGCAGTAGTAGCCGGTGCATTTAAACTCGAAGCATCTGGTGGAATCTCACTGACGAACGCACGTGCATATGCCGAAACTGGCGTTGACTACTTGGCAATTGGTGCACTAACTCATAGCGCACCTGTTTTAGATATTGGCCTAGATCTGAGAGCGGAGTAATTATGTTGTTAACTATTGACGTTGGAAATACAAATACAGTTCTAGGGGTATTTGAAAAAGAATCTCTCATTAGGTCCTGGCGGGTAAAGACTGATCCCCGCACAACAGCTGATGAACTATGGTTGCAATACAGCGCACTTGTTACCGGTTATGAAGTCGCTGCACTTTCCATCTGTTCCTCTGTCCCGGCTACCCTTCGCGAATTGCGAACCATGATTGATACATATTTCAGTGATACCCCGGTGACAATCGTGGAACCAGGAACAAAGACTGGCGTGCAATTACTGGTAGATAATCCCAAGGAGATAGGCGCAGACCGAATTGTTAACACACTAGCTGCGCATACTCTCTATGGCGGACCTGCAATAGTTGTTGACTTCGGAACTTCTACAAATCTCGATGTTGTTTCACCCAAAGGTGAGTTTCTGGGCGGCGCACTTGCTCCCGGTATTGAAATTTCTGTCGATGCATTAGCAGCACGAGCTGCGCAATTACGAAAAGTTGAATTAATCAGACCAAAGAATGTCATTGGCAAGAACACCGTAGAAGCTTTGCAATCAGGAACAATCTATGGATTTGCGGGACAGGTTGATGGCCTTGTCGAACGCATTACTGATGAACTTGCGCAAAGTTATGAGAAAGCACCGATAGTTATTGCAACGGGTGGATTAGCCCCGCTCATTATTGGAGTTTCAGAAACCATTGATGAGCATGAGCCAGACCTGACTTTGATTGGACTTCGCCTTATCCACGAGAAGAACTCTCACTAGTTCTACTGCCAAAAACGATAGACTGTGCGCCACCATGACCACCGATAACTCACCCGCACAAGAGGACGATCTACCGGAGCAACTTCGGATTCGTCGCGAGAAGCGCGCCAGCCTACTTGAGCGTGGAATTGAGCCATATCCGGTGGCAGTTGCTCGAACTAAATCATTGTCAGAGATTCGTGAAAAATACGTGGGTCTTGAAACCGATATCGCTACCGGAGATATTGAAAGTCTTACCGGGCGAATAATTTTTAAGCGCGACACTGGAAAACTTTGTTTTGCAACGTTGCGCGAAGGAGATGGAACAGAGCTGCAAGCGATGTTATCCCTGGATAAAGTCGGCGAAGTGCAACTTGATGCCTGGAAATCAGATATTGATTTAGGTGACATTGTTTCAGTCACTGGTGAAATCATAACCTCTAAGCGCGGTGAGCTATCTATTCTTGCTAATTCTTGGACCTTGGCATCGAAATCGCTACGACCACTACCTAATGATCACAAGCCGATGTCGGAAGAGACGCGCGTTCGCATGCGTTATGTCGATCTTATTGTTCGCTCAGAAGCGCGCAGCGCTGCTCGCATGCGCCCCAATGTAATGCGCTCACTTCGCGAAACTTTTCACTCACAGAGCTTTATCGAAGTAGAGACACCTATGCTGCAAGTCATGCATGGTGGGGCAACGGCACGTCCATTTAAGACTTTTAGCAACGCTTATGACATGGATTTGTATATGCGTATTGCTCCAGAACTCTTCTTAAAGCGTTGCGTTGTGGGCGGTATTGAACGCGTCTTTGAAATTAATCGAAATTTCCGTAATGAGGGCGCCGATTCTTCTCACTCACCAGAGTTTGCAATGGTCGAGTCATATATGGCATACGGTGATTGGCGCACCATTGCAGATCTCACTCGTTCGCTGGTTCAAGATGCAGCCGTTGCCGTGTCGGGTTCTCACGTTGTTACCCATCACGATGGACGTCAGGCAGACCTTGGCGGCACATGGAAAGAGATTTCGCTCTACGACGCAATTTCGCAAGGTGTTGGCGAGACGGTAACGGCGTTGACTTCTATCGATGAACTAAAGAAATATGCGACAAAACTTGGCATGAAGATTGACCCGAAGTGGGTAACAGGCAAGCTCGCCGAAGAGATCTTTGAACATGTAGCAAAAGATAAGTTAGTTGAGCCAACCTTTGTGATGGGCTATCCAGTAGACACCTCACCTTTGGTGCGTGCTCACCGCGAGCTGCCAGGCATGGTTGAAAAATGGGATCTCTATGTCGATGGATTTGAGTTAGCAACTGGGTACTCCGAACTTATTGACCCAGTCATTCAACGTAATCGCTTAGTGGAGCAGGCTCAACTTGGAGCTAAAGGTGATTTGGAAGCAATGCAAGTAGATGAAGATTTCTTACGCGCAATGGAGTTTGGCATGCCTCCTATGGGTGGAATGGGAATGGGCGTTGATCGTTTGCTCATGGCGCTCACAGGTCTTGGAATTCGTGAAACTATTTTGTTCCCGCTAGTAAAACCGGAAGTTGATTAGCCATGACAATTATTCGTTCGGCAAAGACTTCTGATGTTAAGGCAATTCGTGAACTTGTAGATTCATATGCGGCGCCCGGACAAATGCTGGCAAAAGAAACCGTCACGCTTTATGAAAGTGTTCAAGAATTTATCGTCGCTGAAGAAGATGGTGTCATTATTGGTTGCGGAGCGCTGCACGTGCTCTGGGAAGATTTAGCAGAAGTTCGAACAGTTGCGGTGGATAAGAATTGGCATAAAAAAGGTGTTGGACATCTGATTATGGAAGCAATCATTGATAGAGCTCGCCACGTCGGAGTGCAGCGAATCTTCTGTCTCACATTTCAAACTGAGTTCTTTGGCCGACATGGTTTTGAAGTGATCCAAGGCACGCCAGTTGATCATGATGTCTATCAACAGCTACTTCGTTCCTATGATGCTGGCGTCGCCGAATTCCTGGATCTCGAATCGGTCAAGCCAAATACCCTGGGCAATACCCGGATGCTGCGTACTCTCTAAAACCCGGCCACCGCTAGTAATCCGGGGGAATATTCACCCCATATTTAGGGTTCTATGAGGCAAGTAGCTTTCTACCTCGCGCCTTGCCCGGGCGGGGTTATAGGCTTACCGCCAGCACATCGAAAGATAGAAATAAAGGAGTCCGCCAATGTTTGAGCGCTTTACCGATCGAGCTCGACGAGTAGTTGTCCTAGCTCAAGAAGAAGCACGCATGCTCAATCACAATTACATTGGCACTGAACACATCCTCCTTGGCCTGATTCATGAAGGTGAAGGCGTTGCTGCTAAAGGTCTGGAATCACTCGGCATCTCACTCGAAGGTGTTCGCGCGCAGGTAGAAGAAATCATTGGCCAAGGTCAACAAGCACCAAGTGGTCATATTCCATTTACTCCTCGTGCAAAGAAAGTTCTTGAGCTCTCACTGCGGGAAGCACTTCAGCTCGGACACAACTACATTGGTACCGAACATATTTTGCTTGGGCTCATTCGCGAAGGCGAAGGCGTTGCCGCACAAGTTCTCGTAAAGCTTGGCGCAGATCTCAACCGAGTCCGTCAACAAGTAATCCAACTTCTCTCCGGCTATCAAGGCAAAGAGACTGTTGCCCAAGGTGGTCCGGCTGAAGGAACACCTTCAACTTCACTTGTACTTGATCAATTTGGTCGCAATCTCACAGCAGCAGCGCGTGAAGGCAAACTCGATCCTGTTATCGGGCGCGAATTAGAAATTGAACGTGTGATGCAGATTCTCTCTCGCCGCACAAAAAATAACCCAGTTCTTATTGGTGAACCGGGAGTTGGTAAGACTGCGGTAGTTGAAGGCCTTGCTCAAGCAATTGCCAAGAACGATGTTCCAGAAACTTTGAAAGATAAGCAGCTCTACTCACTAGATCTCGGTGCACTCGTTGCGGGTTCTCGCTACCGTGGTGATTTCGAAGAGCGCCTGAAGAAAGTCCTAAAAGAAATTAAGACACGTGGTGACATTATTATCTTCATCGATGAGATTCATACCCTTGTCGGCGCAGGTGCGGCCGAAGGTGCTATCGATGCCGCAAGTATTTTAAAGCCGATGCTGGCACGTGGTGAGCTCCAGACAATCGGTGCAACCACACTTGATGAATACCGTAAGCACATCGAAAAAGATGCAGCGCTAGAACGCCGCTTCCAACCTATCCAGGTGAAAGAGCCATCAGTTGCGCACACCATTGAAATTCTTAAGGGTCTTCGCGATCGCTATGAAACACACCACCGCGTCTCAATTACTGATGGCGCTCTAGCAGCGGCTGCAAATATGGCAGATCGTTATGTTTCAGATCGCTTCCTTCCTGATAAGGCAATTGACCTTATTGATGAGGCAGGATCACGTCTTCGCATTAAGCGCATGACAGCTCCTGCTGAACTTCGCGAATTTGATGACAAGATTGCCGAGGCTCGCAAAGCCAAGGAGTCAGCCATTGATGCGCAAGACTTTGAAGGTGCAGCATCTTTCCGCGATAACGAGAAGACACTTCTGCAACAGAAGCAAGAAGCGGAAAAGAATTGGAAGGCTACAGACCTCGATAAGGTCACTGAGGTTGATGAAGAGCTCATTGCTCAAGTCTTATCTGCTTCAACTGGTATTCCAGTCTTTAAGTTAACTGAAGAAGAGACTGCTCGCTTGCTTCGCATGGAAGATGAACTCCATCGCCGTGTGATCGGTCAAGATCAAGCAATCAAGGCTCTTTCACAAGCAATCCGCCGCACACGTGCTGGTCTTAAAGATCCAAAGCGCCCGGGTGGATCATTTATCTTCGCTGGACCTTCTGGAGTTGGTAAGACAGAACTTTCTCGCACCCTGGCATCATTTTTGTTCGGTGATGAAACAGCGTTGATTCAACTTGATATGTCTGAATATTCAGAACGTCACACTGCATCACGTTTATTTGGCTCCCCTCCGGGATATGTGGGTTATGACGAAGGCGGTCAGCTCACTGAGAAGGTGCGTCGTCGTCCGTTCTCAGTTGTGCTCTTTGATGAAATCGAAAAGGCACATCCAGATATCTTCAACTCTCTCCTACAAGTCCTTGAAGATGGTCGCCTCACTGATGCGCAAGGTCGCACTGTTGACTTTAAAAACACAGTCATCATCATGACTACCAACCTTGGAACACGTGATATCTCCAAATCACTCGGACTTGGTTTCGCTAATGCCGATGATGACCTCACAAATTACGATCGCATGAAGGGTAAGGTTCAAGACGAACTCAAGAACCATTTCCGCCCAGAGTTCCTTAACCGCATCGATGATGTCATCGTCTTCCACCAGCTCACTAAGGATCAGATCATTCAGATTGTTGATCTCATGATTGCCAACCTTGATGAGCGCTTGAAGGCAAAAGATATGGGTATCGAACTCACCCAGGCTGCCAAAGACCTCCTTGCAGCTCGAGGTTATGACCCACTTCTTGGTGCACGTCCACTTCGTCGAGTTATTCAACGAGAGATCGAAGATTCACTCTCTGAGCGAATTCTCTTTGGAGAGCTCAAGGCCGGCGAGATCATTGTGGTCGATGTTGAAGGCGTTGATGCTGATGCGAAGTTCACCTTTAAGGGTTCGCCAAAGGTATTAATGCCAGATAGCCCAGAGGATTTAGCCGAGGCACCTACTGCTTAGTTGCGCGTGCTTAATTGCGGGGAAGTGAGTAACTACTCTTTCCACGTGCTTCAATCAAGCCATCATCTAATAGCGTAAGAAGCGCCTTCTCTAATTGCGAGGGCACATCCCACAACTGCGCAATCTCGCTCTTTTTTAAGAGTTGATTTTCACGCAGTGCTTGCACAATCGCGCCTCGGCACTGTCTATCTGTGCCATGCCACGTTTGTCGCCGTTTGACGATATCTGATTTCGGGTAATCCAAACTTCGCCAGGCGCAATCCTTTGCCACCGGACAGATTCCACACTTCGGAGTCTGCGATGTGCAGATAAGAGCGCCCAACTCCATCGTTGCCGCCGCCCACACGTGCGCCTCGTGCTTTGGGATCAACTCTTTATAGCGAGATTTCTCAGCTTTGGTTGCCGAAGCTTTGGGAGTTTCTACTCCGTCATAAAGCCTGGCAAAGAGTCTTCGGATATTGATATCAAGAACAAGTGAGCGATCGTTAAAGGCGAAGGCAACCATGGCAGCGGCTGTGTATTCACCGATTCCGGGCAGTGCGCGTAGCTCTGCCTCCTCGCGCGGAATACGTCCTTTATATTCTGTTGTAATTACCTTGGCACATTCATGCAAACGCAGTGCCCGACGTGGATAGCCAAGGCGTCCCCACGCAGTAATGACTTCTGCAGGTGTGGCCTTAGCAAGGGATGCGGCAGTGGGCCAGCGCTTAATCCATTCGGTATAGACAGGAAGTACGCGAGTGACTGGAGTTTGCTGCAACATAAATTCAGAAACTAGTACACCCCAGGCATCTGTCTTTCGCCAAGGGAGATCACGCTTATTGCTTTTAAACCAGGAGATGATTTCTTTCTCGTACATTAATCACCAGTGATTTTTACGCGCGCCAGAGCTTGATCAAGACGAGAGACTTCGACAATCTCCATTCCATCAATCTTCACATCAGAGCCAGCTGGAACCAAAGCGCGCTTGAAACCTAGGCGATAAGCCTCAGCTAACCTCCGAGAAACACCGCTTACTTTACGAATCTCACCTGCCAACCCCACTTCGCCAATGGCAACAAGATCAGCCGGTAGCGCTAAGCCTTTAGCGGCTGATGCAACTGCAAGTGCGAGAGCTAAATCGGCGGCAGGTTCGGACATCTTCATGCCGCCAACAGTTGCCGCATAGACATCGCGCCCACCTACTCGAACGTGGGCACGTAACTCAAGAACTGCAAGTGTCATTGAGGTGCGCGCTGCATCGAGTCCACTAGTTACCCGCCGTGCATTTCCAAAATCATTCTCACGCCCAGCACTTACTAGTGCTTGAATCTCGGCAAGAAGTGGGCGACGACCCTCGAGGGTTACGGTGACACACGTTCCAGGAACTGGTTCGGTGTGACGAGAAGTAAATAGCCCTGTGGGGTCCAGCACACTCTCTATTCCAGTATCACTTAAATCAAAGCAACCAACTTCATCGCTAGCGCCAAAACGATTCTTAATTGCACGAATAAGGCGAAGTCGTGAATGACGCTCGCCTTCGAATTGAAGAACTACATCGACGATATGTTCAAGTAAACGCGGACCAGCAATTGATCCGTCTTTTGTCACATGGCCAACTAATAGCAGAGTGATATCACGATCTTTGCAGATGCGAATGAGCGCCCCAGCTACTTCTCGCACCTGTGTTACTCCGCCCGGTGAGCCATCGGCAGTTGATGAACCGATAGTTTGAACCGAGTCGATGATGAGTAATTCAGGCTTGACGGCATCGATGTGGGCAATGACAGCACCTAAATCTGTCTCGGATGCCAGAAATAATTGCGGATCAATTGCTTTGATGCGCTCTGCGCGTAGTCGAACTTGGGATGCGGATTCTTCACCAGAGATATAGAGCGCCGGAATTCCTTTTGCCGCACTTTGGGCAGCTACGGAAAGCAGGAGAGTTGATTTACCAACACCGGGTTCACCGGCAAGCAATATGGCCGCACCTGGTACAAGTCCGCCACCGAGAACTCGATCTAACTCTGATACTCCGGTTGGTCTTGCGTGCGCGGCAGATAGGTCGACATCGCCAATAGCTGTTGCTCTATTAGTTACCGAACCTGCAACGAGTGAGAGCTTCTTTGGCGCGGCAAGTTCTTCAACTGTGCCCCACGCCTGGCATTCTCCGCAGCGACCAACCCACTTCTGTGAACTCCAGCCGCATTCAAAACAGCGAAATGGGTCCTTCTCAACTTTGGCCATAGTCCTAGATTAGACCAGAGAACTGACTACTTACCGGCTGCGATTGTTGCTGGGTGTTGAATAACAAAGAGCGGCAGCGAGCGAGCTTGAGCATCTTTGATGCCAGCAATGCGCTTATCGCAATGCTGGGCAAGAACTGCATAGGCATCTTTACCCATGAGTTGTTGCAATTCGGCCTTGTTGGAAATATAGACAGGTTCACTACCGACGTGAGCATCGGTATTACTTGTGCAGTACCAATCAAAATCATCTCCACCATCGCCCCATGCAAGACGTTCATATTCGCCAATGACGGTGATTTGGTATTCACGTTCGCCCACTTCGCGAGTTTCAAAACTGCGACGTAAGGGAAGTTGCCAACAGACATCAGGTTTTGTATCTACAAAGTGAATTTCACGCTGCTGTGCCAGGTGATGCAGAACGCAACCAAATGATCCGGTAAATCCTGGTGCCTCATGACCTTTGCGGTTAAGGAATATGCAGGCATTATTGACGGTGCGAGTCTTGCGTTCTTTATCTTCATCTAAATCGGTAATGCGAAGTTTGCCGCCAGGTTTCTTTGGGCGAGCCTCTTCATAGAATTGCCACATTTCAGGGGTCAGATATTGCGCTGCCTTACGAACGCGTTCTTCATCATCCTCATCTGAATACATCGCACCTTCGGTGCAGCATCCATCATTGGGGCGATCCTTAAATACACCTTGGCAGCCATCGCCATAGATACAGGTCCAGAATGAGGTCAACCATGTGAGGTCGCACTTGAATATTTCTTCTTCATCATTTGGATCTGCAAATTCGACCCAATCACGTGCGAAACCTGGCTTTATCTCTGACATAGTCGCAGAGCCTACGCGTACTCTTTCGCCATGGCTAATTACAAAGGCATCTCCAGAGTTGGCATCATCGGTGCCGGAACGATGGGAGAAGCATTTATTGCAGCCCTTATTCGATCTGGATTACAACCCTCTTCAATTGCCATTGTTGTACGCAGACAAGAGCGCGGCCAAGAGCTGGCAAAGAAGTACGGTGTCACAGTTGTTGGCTTAGCTGAAACCATCTCTTCATCTGATGTTCTGCTTCTAGGAATAAAGCCCCAGGGTCTCTCAGAGTTATTGCCTGAAATTGCGCCGCATCTGCGTCCCCAAACTCTGGTGATCTCCCTCCTTGCTGGCAAAACCATCGCCGCAATCTCAGAAGGTCTAAGTGGCCATACAGCTATCGTCCGTGTGATGCCAAACACCCCAACCCTTCTTGGTAAAGGGATGGCTGGTTATTCACTGGCTACCGGCGTCACTGAAGATCAGAAGAAGTTTGTTGATCAATTACTGACCGCAACTGGCAAATCACTTCTTATTCCAGAAGAGTTACAAAATGCACTCACCGGAACAAGTGGCTCAGGTCCTGCCTACTTCTTCCGATTTGTGGAAGCAATGATTGATGGAGCTATCGCACTGGGTCTTTCCCGTGAAGATGCAACAACTCTTACTGTGCAAACAATCGTTGGCTCTGCGGCCATGCTAGAAGAGTCAGGTGATAGCCCAACAGTTCTTCGTGAGAAAGTCACCAGCCTGAAAGGTGCAACCGCCGAAGCACTTGGCGTCTTTAATGAAGCAGGAATTTCGAAGATTGTTGCAGATGCGATGGCTGCCTCTGCCAAACGTGCAGCAGAGTTAGCGCAGTAATGAAAAGAATTGCACTACTTCTTGTAATGTCCGTAGCGCTGGCTCCATCAGCACAAGCTGTTCAAAAGAAAGTCGCAGTGAAAAAAGTGACGACGGTTCTTAGCGTTCCTGGCGCAGAAATGCTGGCGGTATCTGCCTCCTCCATCATCACCATTGCAACGGTAGATTCACAAACAACCGATATTGTGCTGAGCGCTGTTAATGGCGCTGGAGTCTCACTCTGGCAGAAGGTCATTGATTCAGGTGTTGATGAAGTGGCGATGGCAACAACTGTTGATGGTGCAGCAAATGTGTGGCTGGCAGGCTTTTCATCGCAAGCAAAGAGTGCTTTTACAGAAACAGCATCTGTCGTAGCCGAAAACCCCGATGCAATCACATTGGAAGCCGCTGAAGAATTGCGAGGAGATCTCAACGTACTCACTGTGTGGAAGATTTCCCCCGTAGGTGAACTGCTTGCAACCTATACATCTCAACACGATCTTCCTGGCCTGATCAACTCAATTTCTGTGAACAAATCTGGGTTATCAATCGTTGGCGTTCTTTCAGAGAAACCGTTTCTGCAGAACATGAGTGCTGCTGGTGAATTCTCACGACAAGCAAGTATTGGAACATCCAAGACCACAATTAACACTGTTGTTCGAAATAGTGATGGAAGTTCATCACTATTTGGTTCCAGTACCGAAACACTAGGCGGAAAGAAGTTAGCTGGGGTTCGAGACGGTGTACTTGTTAAAGTCTCCAAAGCAGGAGCAATCGCTTCTGTGGTTCGTAGTTCTGCCATCAAAGGCGATCGCTCCTGGTTAAGTGCCGATTCAAGTTTGCTCTTAAGTGGTTACGTGAAGGTTGGGAAAACTACCGAGACTGCGATTACAAAATTCACTTCGACATTTGTACCCACTTGGACAATAAGGTTTGCTTCCACCGGTCAATCACGTGCCATCGCAGGAGCTGGAATAAGTTATGCAGCGATGGGTTCAAAATCTGCGATTGCATCCATTACAGGATGGAAGCCAAGTAAGGCACAGCTACTGGTTGTGGCATTTGATGCAAAAGGTGTAATGACTGGTGCATTTGGCTCTAGCGAACTAAGTGACCCGCTGGCACTTGCGTACTCAAAAGAATTGGGAATTGTGGGCCTTGCGCTCAATGCGGATCAATCACCAGCCATATTTCGTATCGCTGCCCGTTAAATCTAGGGACGAAACATCGAGAGCTGGCCTTTATAGCCGGCAACTAAATATCGAACTCCATTTACGACAACCCAGGCTGAGGAAATTCCAGCTGAGTTTTCCTCGGTAGAGACTAACTTAATGGTTGGCGTGCTCTTTGAATGATCTAGAACGCATAACCTCTGAGCGCAATTAAATGCTGTTGCGTTGCCATCTGTATTAAGGAATTTACTTGGGGCACCAAAGTTTTCAGGGGTAACCACATTTTGTTCAGGAGTGCTCGCTAGTGTGCTCCAACGAATTCGATTAGGGCTCGGCATCGTTGCCGGACTTGCAATCATCCAACTAGCACTGATTCCCTTAAGAGTCTTTGCAATAGAAATATCGTAGCCAGTCATCGGAGTAAAGGACCCGGAAGCATCGAGGTTGTAATAACTCCAAGGCACAGTGGATAGTGTGTCGCGTGAAGCAACCCGCACTTCACCTGATGTTGCTTCTTTGCGCTGATTAATTGTGAGAACAGAGTCATAAACTACAAAGGTCTTCTTGCCATCAAAGATAGCCTTGAGGTGGAATGCCACATCGCCTGTGCTGCGGCCATCAGTCTTACGATCACCATCGACTAACTCATAGCTCCATTTCGTTGCACTCTTTAGCTTTGATGCGCCAAGGAGAATGCCTTGGCTCTCATCACGATAGAAGACTTGAATTCCGGCTGCTGTTGCAACGCAGGCGCTTGAAACGCTGACATCACTTGCAGTGCGCACACGAATTGGATCTTTGTAGTCATTTACGGCAGTGCCATTTCCATCGATGATTTCATAGGTAAATGACTTGCCGTCATAACGTGCATAGCGCAGATCTCGATCTACCTTTTCGGAGTAGAAGATATGCAGAGTTTGACTCGTTCCTGATCCATTCACACATGTTGAAATTGGACTGGTGATTGGGTGTTTAGTGCGCGGAGTGCTTCCACCTGCGCCATCAATCGTGAGCTTCCTCCAACTCTTACCTTCCCAAGTAGCAATCTTCAGACGCCCACTATTGGAATCGGTATAGAGTAGAGTGGGTTTTCTATTGAAGTTAATGCTGGTCACATTCGTAGCATCAGATGAATCATCGATCACAAATCGCTTCCATGCTGCGGTCGGGGCAACTGGTGCGGTAATCACGGCATCAGAAGTTCCATTGGAATTTGAAGCCACAATGCTGAAGGGATAACTGGTGCCATTCTTAAGGCCAGTAAAGGTTATCGGGGATGACATTCCACTTATCACTTGATCTGTCTTGAGGTTACGGACCGAGTAACTAGTAATTTGCGCGGATCGGGCATTCGCTGGTGGGTCGAAGGTAACAATGACAGCGCCATCAGAGATCAGCGCCGCTGCATTTCTTACAGCTTGCGGAATTCCAACAGCCACACCCACCGGAGGCTTGCGACGCATATCTTCCATCATGGCAAGTAGAAGCGGGCCTGGTTCACGGAAGACTTCACCGGCATCAAGATTCGGTGTCATGATGCGATTGAGTTCAGATTTTGAATAAGTCTCTTCATCTAAATGGCTGACAGAAGATCCTTCTTCATATCGCACAGGTGTATAAAGAAGTGGTTTCACACCGCCGTTGGCTGCTATTCCAAGGGCGCCAGACCACACAAGAGTTGATGTCAGTGCTTTGCCGAGTTCAACTGATGGCGAAGGAAGGTCGGCAAGTCTTCGACCATCCGGTAACTGTGCATATGCATCATATGGTGTGGGTTGTTCAATAGTTCCATACCCAAAGAATTTGTCGTAGGAATCAGTTGAGAGAAAACCTAGGCCATGTCCCATTTCGTGCAAGAAGACAGATTGGAGATCGTATTCATTAACTCGCGGAGTGCCATCGTTTCGAGTATTCCAACCCGCAGCTGAATTCACTTGGATAACCATCTCTGGATTTTCAGAATCTAAATCTTTGCCAGCCAGAGCATTGGCAAGAGCCGATGGATACCAAAGACTGGGATCAGGTGCGCCATCAAAGCCGGAATAGTAATTTCCTGGTCGCGCGCTCCCCAGAACACCGTTGGCTGCAACACGATTCCAGGTTGCCTCGATAGTAATTGGAACACTCGACTTAAAATTAGCTCCCCATATATCTACTGCTGCTTGTAAATCCTTCTTCGCCCATTCTGGAAAATTCTGATAGGTAACGAGAAACTTTGACTTTTGTTCTAAATACGCAACCTTTGGCGAACGAGTCTGCGCCTTAGTAAGTGAGGGCCCAGCGTAGATGTATCCCCATGAAGTAGATGGTGCGACCTTGAAATTATTAAGAGCATAAGACTGAACTGGAGCAAGGAGGGAGAGAGCAAGAGTGAAGATTGTGAGAGCGCAGGCTGCTGTGCGTTTCATGCCTCTCATAGCGCCCAACGCTATCAGGATGCGAGAATGCAGTCATGGTCACAGTCACGGTTTATTCACGCCAAGGCTGTCATCTCTGTGAAATTGCGGAGAAAACACTTGAAGATTTGCGAAAAGAGTTAGTTTTTACTTTGGAAACACTTTATATCGATGGTAACGCCGAGCTTGAAAAACTATATGGAACAGAGGTTCCAGTCATTCATATCAATGGCGAGCACCACGATTTCTACAGAGTAGATCCGGTGAGATTTAGAACTTGCCTTGAAAAATATCGTCAGCATCAATAATTCGGTATGAATAACCTTGCTCCGCTAAGAAACGTTGGCGGTTTTGAGCAAAGTCTTGATCAATAGTGTCTCGTGAAACCACTGAATAAAATATTGCCCCACGACCATCTGCCTTAGGTCGCAAAATTCGCCCTAAACGTTGTGCTTCCTCTTGGCGAGAACCAAAGGCTCCGGAAACCTGAATAGCAATTGTTGCCTCTGGTAGATCAATAGAAAAGTTTGCAACCTTTGAGACAACAAGACAGGTAATTTCACCGGTGCGAAATGCCGCAAATAAACGTTCCCGTTCTTTCTGCGGTGTTTCACCTTTAATCACCGGAACTCCAAGAGTTTCTGATAAATCATCGAGTTGATCCAGATACTGACCAATCACAAGAATCTGCTCATTGGCATGGTGAGCCACAATCTCTTCGACAACATTTCGCTTGGTTCGAGTAGTTGCGCAATATCGGTAACGTTCTTCTGGCTCGGCAGTTGCATAGGCAAGGCGCTCGGCTTCGGTGAGATTTACTCTCACCTCAATACATTCAGCTGGTGCGATATAACCCTGGGCCTCAATCTCTTTCCAAGGAACATCAAAACGCTTAGGACCGATGAGTGAGAAGACTTCACCCTCCATGCCATCTTCCCGGACAAGAGTTGCAGTCAGGCCTAACCGTCTGCGCGATTGAATATCGGCTGTGAAACGAAAGATTGGCGCAGGAAGTAGATGCACTTCGTCATAGATGATCAGCCCCCAGTCGTGAGTATCAAAGAGGTCAAGGTGGGCATAGACACCGTTCTTCTTCTTTGTCATCACTTGGTATGTGGCAATTGTTACTGGGCGAATCTCTTTCTTTGAGCCAGAGTATTCGCCAATCTCATCATCATTAAGGGTTGTGCGCTTAAGTAATTCAGAGCGCCATTGACGGGCAGCAATGGTGTTGGTGACAAGAATTAGAGTTGTCGCCTTCGCATGCGCCATTGCAGCAGCGCCCACAATCGTCTTTCCAGCTCCACACGGAAGAACTACAACACCTGAACCACCATGCCAAAATCCTTCGGCGGCATGCTCTTGGTATTGGCGAATCTTCCAGCCATCTTGCTTGAGCGCAATCTCATGTGCTTGGCCATCGACATAGCCAGCAAAATCTTCGGCTGGCCAGCCAAGGCGCAGAAGTGATTGCTTGATCTGACCGCGTTGGCTGGGGTGAACGGCAATTGTTTCATTATCAATTCTTATACCAAGTAGCGGAGCGATCTTCTTTGCACGAATTACTTCTTCTAGCACTCCAACGTCAGTGGTGGCAAGGATAAGTCCATGAACGGGGTCAGCTTCTAGTCGCAGGCGACCATAGCGAGACATCGTTTCGGCAACATCAACAAGTAGTGAATGAGGAACTGCATAGCGCGAATACTTAATCAGAGTATCAATTACTAGCTCTGCATCGTGTCCAGCAGCGCGTGCATTCCAGAGTCCAAGATTGGTTAAGCGGTAGGTATGAATATGTTCAGGGGAGCGCTCTAACTCCGCAAAAGGTGCAATCGCACGTCTGCACTCAGTAGAAAGTATGTGGTCAACATCAAGAAGAAGTGTTTTATCGCTCTGGACGATTAATGGGCCATCGCTCATGAGAGTAAATCCTTAATAAAGGCATGCAGGAAATCACTGCGAGGTTGCATGGAGGAAATACTGACCCATTCATGTGGTGCATGGGCACCGCCACCGACGGCACCAAGTCCATCTAGAACTTGCGCACCAGCTGCTGCAGCAAAGTTTCCATCACTAGCCCCACCTACTTCTGCCGAACCTAAAGCAGGCATTCCCATTGCTGCCGCAACTTTCTCGGCTCGCTCGTAGAGTGCTTTGGTAGAAGTGGGTTGTAGTGGGGGACGATTCAGCCCGCCAGTAACTTCAATGCGAGCGCTGGGATTTTCGGCAACGAGCGTACGAATCTCGCGATCAATCCTTTCAAGTTCTGATTGTGAAAATGAGCGGGCATCAATATCAAGTGTCGCTAAATCAGGAACGGTATTTGTTGTATTTCCGGAGCTGAGCAGAGTTGGCACAACTGTGGTTCCGTGTTCACTATTTTCCAGAGCGGAAAGCTTAAGAATTAAATGAGCAATCTCAGTAGTGGAGTTGACTCCCTTTTCAGGTTCAAGGCCAGCATGAGATGCCAGGCCATGAACTGCAATCTGATACATCGCAGTTCCTTTCCGACCTGTCTTCACCTTTCCATCAAGTGATGCTTCAAGTACTAGAACTGCCTTCGCCTTTGAGGAGACTTCTTTAATCAAAGCTTTTGAGCAATGACTTCCGGTCTCTTCATCGGTAGTTGCAATGAGGGCAACCGAGCCTTCAATTCCCTTAAGGGCATAGAGTGCTTGAATAAATCCAGCCTTCATATCAAATGTGCCAGGCCCGCGCAGAACATCACCCTTGATCTCCCAGATAGGTTGATAGGAACCAATCGGCCAGACGGTGTCGAGGTGAGCAAGAATGACCACATCAGGTGATTCTGCGCCCCACCAAAAAACAGGTCGACCTTCAATTTCTTTTATCTGTGCTGGAACACCGAGTACGCGTGTGGCAATATCACTGGCAAGTGTGACAACCGACCGACATGCACCAAGATCATCGCTGGGTGATTCACAGCGAACAAGTGCTTCTAGGGCGGCCAACATAGGCTCAAGTCTGCCGTATTGGGCCACCTTCTCGCTTGTCATAGCGCAGCCACCCCTGTGATTCGAGCGATTCTAAAGGTCTGCACTTCACCAGTGGCGTGATCTCGCGCGACTAGCGAGCCGGCAGAGAGTTTTAAGGGATCAATAATGCGGTGAGAAACGAGGCCATTGTTATCGGCATAGCCAATAGAGAGCGATGTTGATGGTTGATTCTGCAAGTAATCACTTAAGAGTTCGAGGGTTTCATTTGCAGTTGTGCGAGGAAGTGAACCCAACGCCTCTGTTGCAATATTGCGCATGGTGCTCTGCTTACGACTTGATTTCTCACCGGTGCGAAGCGCTCGCAAAGCTCCTTGAATATGAATTTCATCGGGGCGATCAATTTCACCGATAATTCTTGGAGGCCGTGCCTTACTTTGCGCTCGTTGAATTCGCGGGCCGCTCAAAAGAAGGCCGCGAGAATCTTCTGCTGCAGGCAAGTAGCCACAACTGCGCAACACATTCATCGTCTCTGCTGCATCGTGGCCACAAATAAGTACTTCAGGTGCAATCTTGCGCAGGCCCAAGATCTCAAGTCGCTTATCTCCCATGATTTGGGTAATGAGAGCTGAATCTTCGCAACGAATAAATGAAGCGGTATTTCCCACACGCAATTTTCCATGTTTCTTGGCAACATCGGCGATTAAGTACTCAAGTGGTTGCGGCATAGGAGTTTTAGATGTCTTGGCTAGGAATTTAGTAATTTCCTCACCAGTGCGTCCATGATCGAGTCCTCTGCGAATCGAGCTTTCCGAGAATCGATAGACAGTTGCACCACCCCGTGATTCCACATCTGCAATCAGGGCTAAATCTTGCGCTACTTCATGTTCTAGTGGCCCTGGTGCGATTGCGGTGTTATCACTCTGAATAAGTATGTGATCAACAGGCTGTGGCAGATCTGTATTAATCGATTCATTGTCGCCACCCTGCAAGAAATCAATACCGTATGCGGAGATAACTCCTTGGCCGGTAATTCCCAGCCATTCGGCTTCGCGCAGCGTCCATGTCACGTAATCGAGTTGCAGCCCACCAGAGCGTTTACTCGGTGCCAGCCACTGCGCAGATTGATGTAGTGAATCTAAATCTGGAGCGATAGCAGAATTTTCACTAAGCAGTTGCAAAACCAATCGTCTGGTGGCCACAGCCATTGAACGATCTAACTCGGGCCCTAGTGGTGCAACATTCTTCTGTCCCTCTTTGCCAACAAGACCTGACATTCGTGATGAGATATACCAAGCAGATGCCAGTGATTGCCAACGCACAGAAACACTCTGGGTAAGCCAGATATCAAATTGGTGAGTAGGCAATATTTTGTCATCCGGATCAATTGTGAGCAGCCCTGCAAGATATGAAACTTCTGCAACAAATGCCGCACACGTTTCATCGACACCTAAATGAGCCGATAGCTCCTTTAGTTCTCGCACACCTAAGCCACCAGAACGAAGGGCGGTGGCAGGCTCTTGCGCCCAAAAATTCAATACTTCTTCTGTCCAGCGAAGGAAGGTGGTGATATTTGCAATCGCAGCTAGTTGCACATTACGCAGATCACGGGAAGTGCCAGTAACTGAGGGCTGAACGTTTTCAAGTTGGCGATGAACTTTATTTCCACGCAAGTACAGCGCTACTTCGCGCGGCATAACAACGGTTTGTTGATTAAATGCAATCAGAAACTTTTCATCTAATAACCACTGAACACCAGCAGATGGCTTCTTCAGATCACTGATGGCACCGCGTGGTGGTCCCCAGAGCATGGCATCAAGAACTTTCTTTGCTGCATCCGGTGCTTCTTCTAATTTCTTTAACTTAAGAGTTCCAAGAGATGCGGGGCCGAGTCCAGCAATTTCATTTCCGAGCACTTCCCGCAGCGTTGATGGCACGCGAAGACCATCTTTATCCTGATAGATCAGACCTCGATCAATTAGCCCAGGCAGAACAAAGAGGGCAGACTTTTCTGTGACCGAAGCAATTTCCTTTTCCGTAAATGGTTCATTCATCACGGCACACGCTTCAAGAACCTGGAGCTGCCACTTGTTTAGTCCATCAACTGCGCGGGCAAGACTGGGTGCAGAAGATGCACGCACTGCCAGGCTTGCGATATCTGGTGGAACCGGAGTGATCAGATCAGGACGATATGAAAATATGGCGATGAGCGCGGCATCATCGAGTGCGCGTAGGTAATCGGCGTAAGAACGAATTTCCATAACCTGCCAACGATAGCCGTTAGTGCCGTTGATGTGCCAATCGAGTTAGCGTTTGCGAGGAGAGAGCAGGGTTGCAAGGGCAGCAAGTCTGCTGACAGCTGGCCCAAGTAAACGGTTGACGAATCGAGCTCTACGAAAATCGTGAATTGGCCATCCTTCTGCAAGTGCGCGAATACGAAGAATCGCATCAGGGTTTATTGCGCAAGGGTGGCCCACCGCTTGCAACAAAGGAATGTCGTTGTGGCTATCTGAGTATGAATAGCAATCCTGGAGGATAAATCCATGTTCGTCTGAAAGTCTTTGTATTGCTTTTGCCTTCTCTATTCCGTGCAGAAGTTTTCCTTCTAGTTCACCGGTGTAGACACCATTTTTAATACTTGCCTTACTGCCAAGTGCTCCTGTTAATCCGAGACGTTGAGCGATGATGTCTGCCATATCTTGAGGCGCCGCAGTTACCAACCAAACTTCTTCACCGCGATCTAGATGAGATTTTGCAATCTCAAATGTTCCTTGCCACAATTTTGGTGAGACGAATTCATCGTAAATCTCTTCTCCAACTTTTTTAATCTCTTCAACTTTATGGCCACCGATAAAATCAGTAGCCGCATTTTGGAACTTTTCAATTACTTCCTTCTTTTCCGTACCTGTCATGCGAAAACGTAGGTTGGCGACCACGAATCGAGAGATATCGGCTTTTGTGAAGAAGCCGCGCTGGTACATGCCTCGTCCGAGAAAGTAGAGGGTGGACCCTCGCACGAGGGTGTTATCTACATCGAAAAAGGCGGCTCGATTTGCTGTGAGTGCCATGTCACTACCCTAGCGATACGCGGTAGAAATAGACGCTTTATGATTAGGGGCATGAGTTCGATTGTCCACGTTATCCGTCATGGTGAAGTGGAGAATCCTGAAAAAATTCTCTATGGCCGCCAACCCGGATGGCGACTGTCACAGCGCGGGCAAGAGATGGCGCAGGTGATTGGTGATTGGTCTAAGTCAATTGATCTCGGCGCAGTACATGCCTCACCGCTACAGCGTGCGCAAGAAACAGCGACACCAATTGCGCGGGCACACTCACTTGATATCACTACAGATGAAAAATTGATTGAAGCGGCCAACATATTTGAAGGTAAGAAATTCGAACTTGGTAGCGGAGTTCTTAGACACCCATCATCATGGAAACATCTGGTTAATCCCTGGAAACCATCATGGGGTGAACCTTATGAAGAGCAAATTTCACGGATGTTAGCTGCTGTTTTTCAAGCACGAGATGCTGCGCAAGGTAAAGATGCAATTGTTGTCTCACATCAACTACCTATCTGGATTCTCAGAAGTGCCATTGAGGGGCGAAGACTGATTCACGACCCACGCAAGCGCCAGTGCACATTGGCATCGGTGACTAGCGTTCACTTTGATGACGAGGGAATGATTTCTGGAACCTCCTACTCCGAACCAGCAAAGCATCTTTTGCCACAGAAATAAAATGAAAAAATTTATTCCGGTAGTTATGGCGCTCTTGCTGTTGGTGGGATGCAGCAATGGTGGTGCATCGAAAGCGGAAGAGAGTTACATCTCTGGCGATGGAGCGGTTACATTTATCAACTCTAGTGATCGCATTCCTGCCCCGGCAATTTCAGGAATGACCTTACTTGGAACCAATTACACGTATTCAGTAGGTAAGGTCGGCATAGTTAATGTGTGGGCTTCTTGGTGCTCACCATGTAGAGCTGAAGAGCCGGCGCTCTCCGCACTTGCAACCATGTATCCAGAAGTGGCATTTATCGGGATATTAACGCGTGATAATCCAGTCAATGCTGAAGCATTTGTGCGAAAGCGAAACATTCCGTACCCCACCTTGATCGATGACTCAATTCTCATTGGGTTTAGAAAATCGCTGCCCGCTAATGCAATTCCCTCAACAGTTGTCATTGATAAACAAGGAAATGTCGCCGCACGCATATCGGGTGCCGTCACAGTCTCATCCTTGAAGGATTTAATAGAAAAGGTTTTGGCAGAATGACCGATTTTATAGTTAATCAGATTATGAGTGGATTTTTGCTGACCGCTATGCCACTAGCAATATTGGCAGGAGTGGTCTCATTTATATCTCCGTGCGTTCTACCTCTTGTGCCTGGCTACCTCGCCTTCGCTGCCGGCTTTTCGAATTCTCGTGGGAAAGTGCTTCTTGGCTCACTCCTATTTGTGGCTGGGTTTAGCGCACTCTTTATCTCTTACGGTGCTCTGTTCGGAGCACTTGGCTCGCGCGTTGCAACCAATGAAGAGTTAATAACCCGGGTACTTGGCATATTCACCATTCTTATGGGGCTCATTTTTCTTGGACTATTTCCTATGATGCCAACTCTTAAACCAAAGATTTCTACTACTGGTGGACTTATTGGCGCACCACTACTCGGATTCCTCTTCGGTGTTGGCTGGACGCCATGCATTGGCCCAGCCCTTGCCACGGTACAGACCTTAGCTTTTCAAGAATCAAGTGCGGTACGCGGTGCGATTCTTTCGTTGGGCTATTGCCTTGGTCTTGGAATTCCGTTTATTGCCACCGGCCTGTATTTAGATAAATCTCAATCTTTGCGAAAATTCATGGTGCGAAGAGGTGACTTAATTACAAAGTTTGGTGGTTCGCTTCTTATTGTGATTGGCGTGCTGCAACTGCTGGGATTCTGGTCAGATCTCATGATTTCCCTACGTTCACTTATCTCAGATTTTAGTCCGGTGATCTAATGACAGAACAGAGAGAGTTACCAGAGTTAGGCTTTGTGGCTTTATCTAGATACGCATGGCGACAGCTGACAAGCATGCGCACCGCGTTAATTCTTCTCATGCTGATGGGAGTAGCGGCAATACCTGGCTCATTAATTCCGCAAAGACCAATAAACCCAATGGCCGTCCGTGATTTCTTTAGTAGCAATCCCGAGCTCGCTCGTTGGTATGACCGAGCATCACTTTTTGAGGTCTATGCCTCACCGTGGTTTAGTGCAATTTACATACTTCTTTTTATCTCACTCATTGGTTGCGTACTTCCACGTTCAGTTGAACACTACAAAGCAATGCTGGCAAAACCTCCTGCGACTCCTAAGAATTTAGCTCGACTTGCGCATTACGAAAACTTTTCAACCACACCGGGCGCTCTTGAGCGTGCGAGCACTTGGTTTAGAAAGAATAGATTTCGATTTCGAGTTGAGGAGAATTCAATCTCAGCAGAGAAAGGCTATCTGCGAGAAACTGGAAACCTACTCTTTCATCTCTCCTTAATCTTAATCTTGATAGGAGTCAGCTTCGGCTCGCTCTTCGGTATGAATGGTTATGCCATTGTGAACGTGGGAGAACGATTTATCAATGTTCCAACAACGTATGACTCTCTCTCATTTGGAAAACTTAAGAGCGACAATTCTTTGCAACCTTTTCAAATTAATGTTGATAAATTTGATGCCAAATATGATCCAAGGACAAGTGCCCCGCTTGATTACACCGCCTGGGTGACGGTCACAGACGAAGGCAAAACTCGGAAGCAGACAATTAAGGTCAATAAGCCACTCACCTTTGGAAACGCTCGTGTATATCTGCAGGCAAATGGGTATAGCCCAGTAGTCACAGTGCGCGATGAACTTAAGAACGTTGTATTTCAAGGCCCCGTGCCATTTCTGCCGCAAGATGGAAACTTACGATCTATTGGCGCAATCAAGGTTCCAGATGTGCAACCTTCCATTGGCTTCGTTGCCTCATTTGTTCCCACCAATGCCCGAACAACTTCACAGGGTGCGGTATCTATCTATCCAGAGTTACTTGATCCGAAACTACTCTTTTCTATCTGGGAAGGTGACCTCGGACTAGATTCCGGAGTACCTCAATCTGTTTACAAAATTGATACATCTACCTTGAAGCAGATTGGCCTTGGTTCAGTTAAGCCGGGTGATACATATAACTATCCTGGTGGCTCCATCACACTGGAGACCGTTCTTCCATGGGTCAATTTGCAGGTAGTGCAAGATCCCGGAAAGAGTTATGCGCTCATCGGCGCTATTCTTGCCATCGCAGGACTACTTACTTCCCTTTACGGTCGTCGTCGCAGAATCTGGATTCGCGTGACAGATAGTGGAGTTGAAGTTGCAGGGCTGGCAAAAAATAGTGCGCCAGGTCTTGAAGTAGAAGTTGATAAGTTTATTTCGTTTGTTAAGGGAGAGCGGTAATGCAGACTACGTGGGCCTATATCTCTAACTACTTCGTTTACTCTGCAATGGCAGTTTTCACCTTTTCATTTATCGCACATGCATTTGAAACTGCTTTTGCCGTGCGCACACCGGAGAATGCAGATTCAACAGCTGGAAATCTTCTGGTAAAAACTTTAGATTACAAGCGCACGGAAAAAACTGCCCGTATCGCGACAGCCCTGATGATCTTGGGATTCGTTTTATTACTCGCAGGCGTTGTCTCTCGTGGGATTTCTGCCAAGCATGTCCCATGGGGAAATATGTATGAGTTCTCAATCACCGGAGCACTTGCATTTACCGGCGCTTACTTAATTGCGTTGCGAAAGCACGATCTTCGTTGGCTTGGACTCTTTGTATCAATCTCTGTTCTTCTCACACTTGGCACAGCAGTCACGCTGTTATATCGCGATAGCTCACCACTTGTTCCTGCGTTGAAGTCACCATGGCTTGTTATCCATGTAATTGCCGCAATTGTCTCTGGTGGAGTCTTCTTACTTGCAAATGTAGTCGCAGGTGCTTATCTCTATCTTGAAAGAGTTGAAGTGAGAGGCGCACGTCCTGCTTGGTTGCAACGAGTACCGAGCCTTGAAGTTCTGGATCAACTTTCCTATCGCCTGGTTGCATTTGTATTTCCACTCTGGACATTTTCTGTCATTGCCGGCGCCATCTGGGCAGAAGCTGCTTGGGGTCGTTACTGGGGTTGGGATCCAAAAGAAACCTGGGCATTTATCACCTGGGTTGCATATGCCGCTTACTTACATGCACGTGTAACTGTTGGTTGGCGCGGACGCCGAGCTGCCTGGCTCTGTATCTTTGCCGGCTCTACATTCTTATTTAATTACGTATATGTCAACGTGTGGGGAACTGGAAAACACACTTACTCTGGGCTGTAGAAGTTTCTATATCCTGCGCAAGAAATCTGGGTCATCATCAGGAGGCAAGATTCGCTTCTGTGGCTTTCGCTTAGGCAGGTTCTTCAATGGGTTTCTTCCAATAACCAAATAGGCAATCGGACCAAAAATTCCAGTCAAGAGAATAATGATTAACCAGCCCCACTTAGGCAATTTCTGAATTTGCGTTTCATCCCGACGAGCACAATCAATAAAGGTGTAGAGAGTCAGTGCCACAGACAAAATCAGTAAGAGACCTGTCAATTTAATCATGCTCCAATTGTAATCACCTAGAGTGCTAACGAGCCAGCAAAGGTTATCGCAAAGAGAAGTTGTAACTTACCCGTGCTCCCCAGAAGCGGAATTAGCTGGCTCCCTGTTGCTCCCTGCAGCACCTTTTTGGATATGAAATACGCCATAGGAACGGTGATGAGAGTCAAGAGAACCCAGATATGTCCGGTCAGGGCGGCAAAGATATAGGCAGATACCAGCAAGAGCACGAAAAATATTCTTGAGCCGCGATCACCTAAGCGCACCGCAAGTGTTCGCTTTCCAACTAACTCATCTTGTGCGCGGTCGCGAATGTTATTTATTGCAAGCAGAGCACACGAAAGTGAGCCCATCGGAACGGAGGCGGCAAATGAAACCCAGTTAATTTCTAAGGTCTGCACGTAATAGCTTCCCATCGTTGCAACAACTCCGAAGAAGATAAAGACAGACATCTCACCTAAACCTTTATAACCATAGGGATTGCTTCCACCGGTGTAACCCCATGCAGCTGCGATTGCTGCGATCCCCAGAAGAATGACCCACCACGATGACAGCGCTGCCAAAGCAATACCAGCGATAGATGCAGCTGCAAATGAGAGTATCGCTGCCCGCTTAACAGATTCAGCTGGTGCTAGACCTGATGCGGTTAATCGAATGGGGCCAATGCGATTGTCATCTGTTCCACGAATGCCATCTGAGTAATCATTTGAATAATTGACGGCAACTTGAAGACAGAGGCTGACAGTCAGTGCGAGAAGTGCTTGCACTGGTTTGAAATCTGCGCCTGCCAAAACAGTGGCAACGAGAACAGGGGCGATAGCTGCAGGTAGCGTGCGCGGACGGGCACCTTGAATCCAAATATTAATGGGTACTCTCCTGGTGCAACTCGGCTAACTTCTTGCGATCTACCTTACCGATACCAATCAGGGGCAACTCTGCAAGGGCTAAAAATCCTCGCGGTTTTGCAACAACTCCAAATTCCTCAACTAAGAATTCTGTAATTTCTTTCTCATTGGCTGCCACATCACCGGCAATAGCAAGATGTAGCGCATCGCCCCATTCAGAATTTTTCACTCCGAAAGCGGCGAAGGTAAGTGCTGGATATCTGTTCTGTAGAAAGCGTTCAACAGCGCTGATGGAGATGTTTACGCCGCCACAGATCAGAACGTCATCGACCCTACCTTCAACAATTAGTTTGCCGTCTTCTAACTTTCCGAAATCAGAAGTGAAGAACCACCCGTCATGCATTTCTTGCTTCCACAGCGACTCAGCACCGATGTAGCTAGTTGCAAGGACTGATCCTTTAATTGCAATTCTGTTTTCTTCCACAATCTTTACTTCAACTCCAGCTAGCACCTGACCGTTATAGACACAGCCTCCGCACGTTTCAGTCATACCGTAAGTAGTAACAATGTTGATGCCGGCAGCAGTAGCTTCTTTTCTGAGCTCATCAGATAAAGCGGCGCCACCGACGAGCACAGCTTTTGCATCTACTAGATGCTTCAGTAAGTTCGAATCTGCCTTCAGTGCACGAAATAAGTGGGTGGGAACAATTGCTGTGAAATCTACTTGAGGATATGGCCCTTGATGTTTTCGCAGATCAACAGGTTCAGTTCCGAGCTCGAGGCAGCGGATCAGCACATTAATGCCTGCGATATGAGTTGCCGGCAGTAGCAGCGACCAGGTATCACCGGGGGATGCAGCTAAAAATTTATTTGACCCTTGGGCAGATGAAACAAGTGCTGCTGCCGAAAGCCCGACCTCTTTTGCTACCCCAGAACTTCCGGTGGTAGCAACTACAAGGCTGATGTCATCGCCGACAATGCTGGTAGCGCTCTGCCCAAGAGAAAGTGCTGGGCCCTGTGATGCCAAAGCTTCTGCCAGGCGTGCCATTAACTCGCGCACACTCCACTCGGGATTGGCTGCGACAAGTTCTCGTTGTGCGTTCTGCTCCATTGCCCGCGTAGGCTATCGCTCGTAGACCAGATGGAGGAATCGTGAGCAAGCCTATTAAGCGTGATTTTGGTGACCGGACTATCCCGGCCTGGGCAACCGGCCCTGGTGGCGAGGCATTTACCGATATCAAATATCAAGTTGCTGATGGCATTGCAAAGATCACGATCAACCGCCCAGAAGTGCGAAATGCATTTCGGCCGCAAACAATTATTGAACTCAAGAGCGCTTTTGATTTAGCACGCGATCACTCCGAAGTTGGAGTCATCATTCTTACCGGTCAAGGTGATGAAGCTTTCTGTTCTGGTGGAGATATCAGCGTTCGCGGAGATGATGGCTATCTTGGAGATGATTCACTTTCACAACAAGGAGTGGGTCGACTCAATGTTTTAGATTTGCAAGTACAGATTCGTAGAACTCCAAAACCAGTCGTTGCCATGATTGCCGGTTGGGCAATTGGTGGTGGCCACGTTCTCCATGTTGTCTGCGATCTTTCTATCGCTGCAGATAACGCAAAGTTTGGTCAGACCGGACCGATGGTTGGTTCCTTTGATGGTGGTTATGGTTCAGGTCTTCTAGCTGCAAGTGTTGGCCAGAAGAAAGCTCGCGAAATTTGGTTTCTTACTCGTCAATACGATGCCCAAGAAGCTTTATCAATGGGGTTGGTTAACACCGTTGTTCCACTGAAAGAGTTGGAAGCTGAGACAGTTTCCTGGTGCCGCGAGATGTTGCAGAACTCTCCAATGGCGCTTCGCCTGATTAAGGCATCGATGAACGCTGCCGATGATGGACTTGCTGGAGTTCAACAACTTGCAGGAGATGCAACGCTGCTCTTTTATTTATCACAAGAGGGGCAAGAAGGCCGCGATGCCTATAAGGAAAAGCGCAAGCCTGACTTTGGAAAGTTCCCTAAGCGTCCGTAAATCTATGGATCAATCCCTGCTCGAAAGTATGCGTGTAGTTGCGCTGCCTATGAAGACAAGCTTTCGTGGCATCAATCTTCGGGAAGTAGCACTCTTTAAAGGTGAATTTGGTTGGGGAGAGTTCTCACCATTTCTTGAGTACGGTTACGCAGAATCTGCACCATGGTTAATGAGTGCGATTGAGGCAGCAACAAAGGCTCGCCCCAAGCTCCATCGCACTTCAGTGAAAGTAAATGGCACGATTCCGGCGCTGAATGATCGTAAAGTTATCGAAGGCATCGTAAATTCTTTTCCTGGAGTAAATACCTTTAAGGTAAAAGTTGGCGACAATCTGCCAGAAGATATTGCTCGCCTTGCCAAAGTCAGAGCATTGCGGCCAGAAGCGAAGCTACGCATCGATGTCAACGGGAATTGGTCGGTAGGTGAAGCGCTCACCAACCTTCGTGCAATCTATGAAAACCTCGGCGCACTGGAATATGTAGAGCAACCATGTGCCACAGTTGAAGAGTTACGTGAATTAAAAGAAAAGCTACATATTAGTATTCCAATCGCTGGCGATGAAGTTCTACGCAAGGCTCGCGATCCATTTGCTATCGACCTCACGGGCGCGGTTGATATCTTGATGCTTAAAGTTCAACCATTGGGCGGTATCGCACGAGCACATCAGTTGGCCAAACATCACAATCTTCCAGTAGTTGTATCAAGTGCGCTAGAGAGCGCGGTCGGTGTTAATTATGGATTGATTTTGGCGGCATCATTTCCAGAGCTGAACTTTGACTGCGGATTAGGTACTGGCTCATTACTCGCTGCAAATGTCGCCGAGTTACCAATCATTGATAGTCAGATTCAGATCAAAGAATTCGAGCCAGAATACAGCGGTCACGAAGTGGCGCCAGAACGCTATGAATGGTGGAAGAATCGGGTCATGAAGACGGCCGAGCTCTTGTGATGAATTCTTCAACTCAATTAGCTCGCGTAATCGTTCGCCAAATTCTTGAAGCTGGCGTGAAAGCTGTTGTCATTTCACCGGGTTCACGAAACGCCCCACTCTCGATAGCCTTTTATCAAGCGAGCAAGAAGGGGCTGATTAATCTTCATGTGCGTATCGATGAGCGCACTGCAGCCTTCTTCGCACTCGGTATCGCAAAAGCATCAGGGCTACCAGTGCCAATCCTGTGCACCAGCGGAACAGCGGTAGCTAATTACCACCCTGCAGTTCTGGAAGCATCACACACAAATACACCGCTCCTAGTGCTCACAGCTGATCGACCTGCAGCACTACGTAGAACTGGCGCCAATCAAACAACGGAGCAGGCTCGCATCTTTGGCAAGGCCGTTCGCTACTTTGCCGATGTATCAGGTTCTGCCTATCCCATGGAACTTCCTTTTAATTCACTTCATTCCGGGCCAGTGCACCTCAACATTCAATTTGAAGAACCGCTCGTTGGAGACGCTGATGATTCTTGGCTTGATGGGTTGCAAGTTACTACGCCAAAAGTTTTTAATCGCAAAAGCGCTGGAACTTTTCACACCAAGTCCACCCGCGGAATTCTTGTTATCGGACACGATCGCGGTGGCTTAAGTGCTGAATCAGTTCTTGCCTTTTCGAAAGAACTTGGCTGGCCAGTTATCTCCGAAGACCCCCTCACCTTCGTCGGAGCGATTTCACATGCCAGCGTCTTCTTGACCTCAAATACGATCTCTGAAGATCTCGCGCCAGACACAGTTGTCGTTATTGGTCGCACCACTCTTTCCCGCTCAATTAACGCACTCGTCGCGCGGGCTAGAAAAGTCATTGTGATTGATCCACGTTTAGCTACCGTTGATTCTGATCGAAGTGCTTCACAGAAATTTACCCAACTACCGGTTGTTGAAGTTCAGACACCAGATGCCGAATATGCCGAGAAGTGGAAGAAGTACTCACTTCGCGCGATGAAGCTAGTTGCTAATATTTCAACCTGGTCAGAGCAACTTGTTGCACGTGAAATTGGTGCAGCAATTCCTGAAGGTACTGCGCTCTTTATTTCTTCTTCTCGCCCCATCCGCGACATTGAGGGATTTGCAGTAGCGCGGGCTGGCGTTGAAACCTTTGCTAACCGTGGCCTTGCCGGCATTGATGGCAATATCTCAACTGCCCTCGGTATCGCCTCACAGCGTAAAGCGACTATTGCGGTTCTTGGCGATCTTGGTTTTCTTCACGATCTCACTGGGTTAATTCAACAAGAGAAGATCAACCTCAAGATTTTTGTCATCGACAATGATGGCGGTGGCATCTTCTCCACGCTAAGCCAGCGCGGAGTAGATGGTTTTGAAGATGTTTTTGGAACTCCGCATGGTCTAGCTATCCCCGCAATCGCTAGTGCGATAGGAGTCACCGCAAAAGAGATCGATAACCAAGCTCAGTTGATATCAGAGATTGCCGCACCTGTGCAGGGGCTCAGTGTTGTTGTTATCAATGTTCCAGCTAGAGAAACGAACGCGGATTTCTTGCAGGGGATTTACAAGAGCATTTCATCCATGTAGCGCAGATCGCATCGGAATCATCTTCGCCGCACTCTCTTCAAGCTCCTTTTCGGGTGTAGATGCGGCAACAATTCCGCAGCCAGCAAAGATGCGAATACTGCGATCGGTAATCTGACCTGTGCGCAGTGCAATACCAAGTTCACCATCACCGCTGGCATCAATCCAACCCACTGGGCCGGCATAGCGCCCGCGGTTCATGCCTTCAATTTCGTCAATGATGTCGAATGCAATATTTCTTGGCGTTCCACATACCGCGGCAGATGGGTGAAGTGCTTGCAATAGTGAGAAAGCATCGATGTGCTGCTTTGATTCAATTAACGCTCCAGTGACATCTGTTGCAAGGTGCATGACATTTGCTAAGTGCAGCACATAGGGAGATTCCGGCACATTTGTGGAAGAACAAAATGGATCAAGGGCATTGGCCACTGAACGCACTGCATACTCATGTTCTTCCAAATCTTTTGATGAGCGCGCAAGGGAAGCCGCAAGTGCCAAATCTTTCTCATCTTCACCGGTCTTTGAAATAGTTCCAGCCAACACGCGTGATGTCACCATGCCGCGAGATAGACGCACAAGCAGTTCAGGAGTTGCCCCCACTAAGCCATCGACGGCAAATGTCCAGGTAGTTGGATATTCGGCAGCCAGAGTTTTAAGAATCGGACGCGGATCAATAGTTGAATCAGATGCTGCAATCAGATCTCGCGCCAGCACTACCTTTTCAACAGCAGTAGTGCTTACTCGAGCAACTGCATCTGCCACCCGCTTCATCCACTCAGCCGATGTCAGACTTCCTTCGCCGAAGGTAAATGTTGCGCTGTGCAGTAGTGGTGGCGTCTCTGGCAAAGCCGGTTGTGGTTGATCACCAATCCAGGTAACCCAGGAATTTGTGCCTTTCTGTCCCACAACAACTTGTGGAATAACTAATACCGATTCTTCATTTCTATCAAATGAGAACGAGGTAAAGAGAACGGGGCCAGTACCACTGCCGTGTACTGAATTAGAGATTGAGAATGTCTCTAATTGTTGGTGCCACCAGGTACGTGCTTTTGCAAAGCGATCTTTTCCACTTACCACTGTGCTTGCATGCACGCCCCAACCAACGAGACCTTCACCATTTCGCACCCATGAAATAGGAGCAGTCGCAGGCAACAAATCGAGAAGCGGAAGATGTTCACCAATTCGAGCAGTGGTGACTGGAATTAACTGCGGCATCTATTTATTAAGTGTGCGAGAGATTCTGCGCCATACAAGCGGCAACGAAGTAGCAGTAATTGCAATCTTGAGAGCTTCACCGAGAATAAAAGGGGTAAAGCCGGCTGCGATTGTCTTTGACCAAGAGAGATCAAGTGTTTGCTGTAACCAAAGTAATCCAAAGGTGAAGATGATGGCATCGCCAAGAAGGAGTGCTGGAAAAGAAGTTCTGAATTTCTGATCTGCTTTACGGTCAGCTAAATATCCAAGCACAAGGGATGCCACCAACATTCCAACAAGGTATCCACCGGTTGCGCCAATCAGGCGATCAATTCCGTGATTGGCAGATGTGCCAGAAGGAGCAAATATTGGTGCACCAGCAACACCGGCAAGAAGATATGTGGCAAAGGTAAGAACTCCTAAGCGAGCGCCATAGGTAGTTCCAATAAGGAGCACAGCAAGTGTTTGCCCTGTGACAGGAACAGGAGAACCAGGAACTGGGATAGCAATCTGGGCAAGGAGTGCGATGAAAGCTACGCCAGCTGCCACAAAGAGCACTTGGGTAAGTGCTGAGCTACGAGGGAAAACAGTCGCGCGTAGTGATCCTGATTGAATCGACATGGTGAAAACCTCTCATCTGCATTTCTTCTATAAGTTGTGCCTGAAGCCTACCTTCGGGGAGAATATGCGCATGTCACGCGCCAATATGGATAAGAACCCTGATGAAGTGGCAGCGATGTTCGATGGGGTTGCCAAGCGCTATGACCTAGTCAATGACCTTTTAAGTTTGGGCCAGACCAAAGCCTGGCGCCGTGCCACCACCAAAATTATTGCCCCACGGGCAGGGATGAAGATTCTGGATTTAGCTGCCGGGACAGGGTCCAGCTCTGAGCCATTGGCTGTAGCGGGCGCCGATGTGATTCCAGCTGATTTCAGTGAGGGGATGTTGGCCGCGGGCCGCAAAGCTCGCCCGCACCTAGCCTTTACCAAGGCCGATGCCCTCAACCTTCCTTTTAAAGATGGCGAATTTGATCTTGTCACTATCTCCTTTGGCCTTCGCAATACCGCTGATATCGACCTGGCCTTGGCCCAGATGCTGCGGGTGGCAAAGCCCGGCGGGCAGTTGGTGGTCTGTGAATTCTCGAGCCCGACCTTTGCCCCATTTCGCAAGATTTATACCAACTACCTGATGCGGGCACTTCCCTGGGTGGCCAGTCGAACCTCATCTAACCCAGATGCCTATATCTACCTGGCCGAATCGATTCGGGCCTGGCCAGATCAGAAGGCGCTCGCCGCCAGGATTGAAGCGGCCGGCTGGAGTCGGGTCACCTGGAAGAACCTGACTGGCGGAGTTGTCGCAGTTCACATGGCGTTCAAGTAATTCCAGTTTTTTGCCACGCTGGATTGCACTTAGGATTGCGCTCGTGAACGGCAATCCATATATCCCAATAATCGTGATTTTCGCGATTGGCTTTGGCTTTGCCGCCTTTTCGGTCGCAATCGCCGCGGTCACGGGCCCGGCTCGATATAACCGTGCCAAGCAAATGGCCTATGAATGTGGAATCGAACCTTCTCCACAAGCGCTGCAAGGTGGACGCTTTCCGGTCAAGTACTTTCTTACCGCGATGCTCTTCATCATCTTTGATATTGAAATTGTTTTCCTTTATCCGTGGGCGGTCGCATTTGATCAACTTGGGCTATTTGGATTAGTTGAAATGGCAATTTTTATTGGCACAGTTTTTGTTGCATATGCATATGTGTGGCGCCGTGGCGGATTGGAATGGGATTAAATCGTGGGACTAGAAGATAAATTACCAAGTGGAGTTTTACTCTCCACGGTTGAAGGTCTTGCCGGCTACATGCGCAAGAGCTCACTCTGGCCAGCAACATTTGGTCTTGCATGTTGCGCCATTGAAATGATGGCACTTGGCTCTGCGCCAAAGCATGATATTTCTCGTTTTGGTATGGAACGCTTTTCGGCATCGCCTCGTCAAGCAGATCTCATGATTGTTGCTGGTCGCGTTTCGCAGAAGATGGCGCCAGTGCTGCGCCAGATTTATGATCAAATGACAGCGCCAAAGTGGGTTATTTCCATGGGTGCATGCGCATCCTCTGGTGGAATGTTTAACAACTATGCAATTGTGCAAGGCGTTGATCACGTAGTGCCTGTTGATATTTATCTTCCAGGGTGCCCACCGCGTCCAGAACAGTTGATGGATGCAATCATCAAGCTGCACGCACTTATTAGCGATACCAAGCTCGGTCCAAACCGGGAAGCGGTTATTAAAGAGGTAGAACTTGCGGCAATGAATGCCAAGCCAACCATTCAAATGAAGGGCTTGCTCGCCTAAATGACTCAAGAACAGAACGGTATGTTCGGCGCTGCCGGAACGGGAGATACCTCGGGATATGGCGGACTTGTTCGCACCGCGGCAGCAACTGGTTCCACCGAGCGCCCATACGGTGGATATTTTGACGATGTTGCAGACGATCTTGAGCGCGCATATCCTGATTTTGCCGATGCCATTACTCGCGTTGTTGTAGATCGTGGCGAGCTCACCTTGCATATTAAGAAATCACGTTTAGTTGAGGTTGCATTTATCTTGCGCGATAAGTTGAAATTTGAAATGTGTATGGGAGTTTCTGGCGTGCACTACCTAGATCGCACAGGTGCGGAACTAGTTGCCCTCTATCCATTGCTCTCGCTGACAAAGAATCAACGTATTCGCCTAGAAGTTGCTACCTCAGAACTTGACCCACATATCCCATCTCTTGTTGAAGTATGGGCTGGTAATAACTGGCATGAGCGCGAAACCTTTGACATGTTTGGAATCATCTTCGATGGCCATCCTGGACTTACTCGTATTTTGATGCCCGATGATTGGGATGGACATCCGCAACGTAAAGATTATCCATTGGGTGGAATCGCAGTTGAGTACAAGGGCGCAACAACGCCTGCTCCATCACAACGCAGGAGCTACCAGTGACTACAACATTTGATCCATACGCATCATCACGCGAAACCACCGAAGGAACAGTCTTTTCAGTTACTGGCGGTGATTGGGATTCACTCGTTTCCGAAATTGGTGAATCTAAAGAGGAACGCATTATCGTAAATATGGGTCCACAGCACCCATCTACTCACGGAGTACTTCGCCTCGTTCTTGAACTAGAGGGTGAAACCATTACTGAAGTGCGTACTGGTATTGGCTATTTGCATACTGGAATTGAAAAGAACATTGAATACCGTAACTGGACGCAAGGCGTCACATTTGTAACTCGCATGGATTACCTGTCACCAATTTTTAACGAAACTGCTTACTGCCTGGCTGTTGAAAAACTCCTGGGCATCACCAATGACATTCCAGAGCGCGCTTCTGTAATTCGCGTTCTGATGATGGAACTCAATCGAATCTCTTCACACATGGTCGCACTTGGCACCGGCGCACTTGAACTCGGTGCTATGGGACCAATGTTCTTCGCCTTCCGCGATCGTGAAATTGTGCTTGATACCTTTGAAGAGATCACTGGATTACGTATGAATATGGCCTATGTGCGCCCTGGGGGAGTATCGCAAGATCTGCCAGCCGGAATGGGTGTCAAGCTTCGCGAAGTAGTGAAGACTCTTCGTAAGAACTTTGAAGATAATGCTAAGTTGCTTATCGGTAACACAATCTGGATGAAGCGCACAGAAGGAATTGGTTATCTCGATCTAGCAGGATGTACAACACTTGGAATTACTGGACCAGTCCTTCGCTCTGCCGGACTTCCGTGGGATCTACGAAAGACGCAGCCGTACTGTGGATATGAAAATTATGACTTTGATGTCATCACAGCAGATACGGCAGATGTCTATGGCCGTTTCCTAGTTCGTATGGCAGAACTTGAACAATCACTTCGCATTATTGAACAAGCAATCGATAAGTTAGATGCACTCGAAGGTCAACCAGTAATGGTTGCCGATAAGAAGATTGCCTGGCCGGCGCAGTTGGCACTGGGCGCTGATGGTCTTGGAAACTCACTGGAGCACATCCGCGAAATTATGGGATCTTCTATGGAATCACTGATTCACCACTTCAAACTTGTTACCGAAGGCTTCCGAGTTCCAGCAGGCCAGGCATATGTGGCTATTGAATCTCCACGCGGAGAACTTGGCGCACATGTTGTCTCCGACGGTGGCACTCGCCCATACCGAGTACATTTCCGGGAACCATCTTTTAATAACTTGCAGGCAACTTCTGCCATGAGTGAAGGCGGAATGATTTCTGACATTATCGGCGCAGTTGCATCTATCGATCCCGTTATGGGAGGGGTGGACCGCTAATGGCAATCAATCAAACTTTGAATCAAGAAATAATGCAATCAATCATTAAGCGCTATCCACGTAGCCGTTCAGCGATTATGCCGCTGCTTCACTATGTGCAATCAGTATCTGGTTATGTAACAAATGAAGGTATTGAATTGATTTCTGATCTGCTTGATATTGAAACTGCAGAAGTATCTGCAGTGGCAACTTTCTATACCCAGTACAAGCGCAAGCCGGTAGGGGAATATCACGTGGGAGTCTGCACCAATACCTTGTGCGCAGTTATGGGTGGAGATGCAATCTTTTCCGCTCTGAAAGAGCACCTTGGCATTGAAAATGATGGCGTGACAGATGATGGGAAAGTCTCACTTGAACATATCGAGTGCAACGCTGCCTGTGATTACGCACCTGTCGTGATGGCTAACTGGGAGTTCTACGATAACCAAACTGTTGAGTCTGCTAAATCTCTCGTTGATGCAGCGCGCACTGGAAATCCTCCGGCACCCACACGTGGACCAAGCAAACTTGTTACCTACAAGCAAGCATCGGCAGTTCTTGCCGGACTCGATGACGGACTTGCGCGCGAAGGTGTTCAAGCTGGTGGCCCAACGCTCCTTGGGTTGAAACTTTCAAAGGAAGGTAAGTAATGTCAAAGTTAACTCCCGTCCTTTCGGCACATTGGGATGAAGCAGATTCATTTACCATCGAGGCTTACACACGTCACGGTGGATATACCGCTTCGAAAAAAGCACTTGCCATGGATCCTGATGCAGTCATTCAAATGGTGAAAGATTCTGGTCTTCGCGGTCGCGGCGGTGCCGGTTTTCCTACTGGCATGAAGTGGGGATTTATTCCACAAGGTGACGATAAAGATCATTACCTGGTAGTTAATGCTGATGAATCTGAGCCGGGAACTTGTAAAGATACGCCGCTACTCATGGCTAACCCACATGTGTTAATCGAAGGTTGCATCATTGCTTGTCATGCAATTCGGGCAAAGCGTGCATTTATCTATATCCGTGGCGAAGTAACACATGTAGTCCGTCGAGTAAATGCTGCAATCGCAGATGCATATAGCGCCGGACATCTTGGAAATGGAATTGATGTCACCCTTCACATTGGAGCAGGTGCTTATATTTGTGGCGAGGAAACTGCACTCCTTGATTCACTAGAAGGTTTCCGTGGGCAACCACGTTTGCGTCCACCATTTCCAGCAATTGCTGGTCTCTATGCCCGCCCTACTGTGGTCAATAACGTTGAATCAATCGCATCTGTTCCGGCAATTATTAGCAATGGCGCAGAGTGGTACCAATCAATGGGCACAGAGAAGTCAAAGGGTGCAACGCTTTACTCACTTTCGGGCCATGTGAATAATCCTGGCCAATTCGAAGCACCGCTTGGAATTACTTTGCGCGAAATTCTTGAAATCGCTGGTGGCGTTCGCACCGGGCATAAGCTCAAGTTCTGGACTCCTGGTGGATCTTCCACTCCACTATTTACCGATGCCCACCTTGATACGCCACTGGATTACGAAGGTGTGGCAGCAGCAGGTTCGATGCTTGGAACTAAAGCACTTCAAATCTTTGATGAAACAACATGTGTAGTGCGGGCGGTACTTCGCTGGACTGAGTTCTATAAGCATGAGTCCTGTGGAAAGTGCACACCGTGTCGCGAAGGCACCTGGTGGTTGGTTCAGATCTTGCGCGATCTGGAAAATGGAACAGGTACAGAGGCAGACCTTGAGAAGTTACTTGATCTTTGCGACAACATTATGGGCCGTTCATTTTGCGCACTCGGTGATGGTGCAACGAGCCCAATCACATCTTCGATTAAGTATTTCCGCGATGAATACATCGCACACCTAACTAATGGTGCCTGCCCATTTGATCCCGTGAAATCAACACTCTTTGTCGGGGCGGTGAACTAATGACTACGACTCAAGATTCTGCAGTTGCCGTAGAACTGATCACTGTTGTCATTGATGGTTTCGAAGTATCTGTTCCAAAGGGAACGCTCATTATTCGCGCCGCTGAAAAACTTGGAATTCAAATTCCACGATTCTGTGATCACCCACTTCTAGATCCAGTAGGGGCATGTCGTCAGTGTCTAGTTGATGTTGAAATCAATGGTCGTGCATTTCCAAAGCCGCAAGCTTCTTGCACAATTCCGGTAGAACCAAACATGATTGTAAAGACACAACTGACTTCACCCGTTGCAGATAAAGCGCAGAAAGGTGTGATGGAGCTGCTTCTTGGTAACCACCCACTTGATTGCCCAGTCTGCGATAAAGGTGGCGAATGTCCATTGCAGAACCAGGCAATGAGCAATGGGCGCGCAGATGCCCGCCTAGATGGATATAAGCGCACCTTCGAAAAGCCAATCAGTATTTCTTCATCCGTACTACTCGATCGTGAGCGTTGCGTTCTCTGTGCTCGCTGCACACGTTTCTCAGAACAAATTGCATCAGATGCTTTTATTACTCTTAACGAGCGTGGCGCCCTCCAGCAGGTCGGCATTTATGAAAATGATCCATTTAAATCTTACTTCTCAGGTAACACAGTTCAGATTTGCCCAGTGGGTGCGCTGACCGGTACTTCCTATCGTTTCCGTGCTCGTCCCTTTGATTTAGTTTCTACGCCATCAGCTTGTGAGCATTGTGCTTCAGGTTGTGACATGCGCACCGATGTTCGACGAGGCAAGACCCTTCGCCGTCTTGCTGGAGATGATGCATCAGTTAATGAAGAATGGAATTGCGATAAGGGACGCTGGGCATTTAAGTATGTGACCGCACTCGATCGTCTTACTCATCCACTTGTGCGAAATGCAGAAGGCGTACTTGTTCAAGCATCATGGCCAGAGGCACTGGCAGCAGCAGCGGCCGGGCTTAAGGGAAAGCGTGCCGCGGTAATCACTGGCGGGCGCGTTACTACCGAAGATGCTTATGGCTACTCAAAGTTTGCTCGCATTGCACTTGGCACAAACGATATTGATTTCCGCGCACGCGTTACTTCAGATGAAGAGGCTGACTTTCTGGCTGCCCACGTAGTTGGCTCAACTGCCACCTATCGCGATATCGATATGGCAGATCATGTTGCACTGATTGCCTTCGAACCAGAAGAAGAGTCACCTATTGTTTTCTTGCGTTTAAATAAGAATTTTAAGAAGCGTGGCCTGAAAGTTTCGGCAATCGCAACTAAAAAATCTATTGCCATGGATAAACTCAAGGCAGAGTTTGTAAAAGTCGCACCAGGTGCGGAAGGTTCTGCAGTTGCCACACTTTCACTTACTGCAAAGTCTGTGATTCTTGTGGGAGAGCGTGCCTCTGAAAGCGCTGGGCTCTTTTCAGCAGTGGCAGCACTTGCCGCAAAGACCGGTGCAAAGATTGCTTATATTCCGCGTAGAGCAGGAGAACGTGGGGCACTAGAAGCAGGTGCACTCGGATCACTTCTTCCAGGCGGACGTCCAGTTGCTGATGCCGCAGCTCGAGTAGATATTGCAGCTGCTTGGGGAGTTGCCGCGCTACCAACGCAACCTGGTCGCACAACGGCAGAAATAATCGCTAGCTTGGCAGCAGGTCAACTTGATGCAGTCGTTGTCGGTGGCATCGACGCGCAAGACTTGCCGAATTCACGCGTGGCACTGGATGCGCTGAAGAAATCATTTGTAGTCTCACTAGAAATTGCGCCAAGTTCAATTACAGATGTTGCCGACGTTGTATTACCGGTTGCTGCAATTACTGAAAAGAGTGGAAGTTTCCTTAACTGGGAAGGTCGAGCACGCGCATTTGATGCAGCGGTAGAAGATTCCCAGAACCGTAGTGATGTTCGAATTCTGTCCATGATTGCCGATGCCATGGGTGAATCCATCATGCTCGGCACCGTCACCGCAGCAGCTCGTGAATTTAATCAATTAGGTAAGTGGGATGGTGCCCGCGTTGCCTTCACATCGGTCGCGCCCGTAGCTGCGAAAGCAATCGGTGCCAACGAGGCACTTCTTACTTCGTGGCGCCGCCTGCTTGATATGGGAACTTTGCAAAAGGGTGAGGACAATCTTGCCGGCACGCGTCGTCCAACAGTTGCTGTGATTTCAGCTAAGCGTGCGACATCACTCGGTGTGACATCAGGTGATCAGGTGCGAGTAGCAAATGCTCACGGCTCCATCACTATTCCGGCACTCGTTGAAGATATTCACGATGATGCTGTGTGGTTACCACGTAACTCATTTGCATCACAAACTCTAGTTTCACTCAATGCAGTGCACGGCGATGTAGTAACGGTGGTGAAGGCATGAGTACAGCAGAGCTTTTAGGAAAAGATCCGGGTTGGATTATCGCTGTTAAAGCACTCATCGTCTTTATTATCTGTGTGGTTGCAACGCTGATGGCGGTGTGGACTGAACGTCGCGTTCTCGCCAAAATGCAGCTGCGTACAGGCCCTAACCGCGTGGGAAAGTTTGGTCTGCTGCAATCACTTTCTGATGGCGTCAAGCTAGCCTTAAAAGAAGACATCATTCCGGCAGCTGCAGATAAAGTTGTTTTCATCCTCGCACCGATTATTGCTACCTCAATGTGCTTTATGGCCTTTGCTGTTATTCCAATGACTGGAGTGGTAAATCTCTTTGGGCATCAGACCGCGCTACAACTGACCGATCTGCCAGTGGGAGTTCTTTACATTCTGGCTGTGACATCAATCGGTGTCTATGGAGTTGTACTTGCAGGGTGGTCTTCTGGATCTACTTACCCACTACTTGGCGGATTGCGTTCAAGTGCGCAAGTGATTTCTTATGAAATCGCAATGGGGCTCTCACTTGTTGCAGTCTTTATCTATGCCGGCTCGATGTCTACCTCGGCGATTGTTGATTCACAGCACCAAAACATTTGGAATGCAGTAGTTCTCTTCCCGTCATTCATTATTTACGTTATTTCTATGGTGGGCGAGACCAACCGCGCACCATTTGACTTAGCTGAAGCAGAAGGCGAACTCGTTGGCGGATTCCACACCGAGTACTCGTCACTTAAATTCGCACTATTTTTCTTGGCTGAATATGTCAACATCATCGCAGTTTCAGCCCTTGCAACAACGCTCTTCCTTGGTGGTTATCACGCACCTCCAGGACTTGGTTTTACAGAGCAATGGCTTGGTGGATGGTTCACATTTGTTTGGTTCATCACCAAAGTTAATTTGTTCTTCTTTATCTTCATGTGGTTGCGCGCAACTCTTCCGCGCCTGCGCTATGACCAGTTTATGAAATTTGGCTGGAAGGTTCTCATTCCTGCCTCACTTGTTTGGATTCTCATCGTTGCAACTATTCGCGTTTTGCAGCAAGAAGGTGCAAGTAGAGTAGTGACCATCGCATTTGCAGGGGGAGTAGCTCTGCTCTTGATGGCGATTTCATCGCTGACAGATCGCAGTAAGAAAGTTTCTGGAGCACCACTTGCGCAAGGTGAAAGCCCTGAATTCCCAGTGCCTTCACTTCCACATCTTCGCTCCATTAGCGTTACAGGAGGCCAGAAATGACAGATTTCATTGAGCCACGCAAGAGCTCAGAGCTCGGTATCAATTCAGTTCCTTTTGTAGAAGTTGAGCAACCTGGTGCGGCACCCCTGTATGAACAAGCAAAGGGATTCTGGGTCACCTTCTCAACCATGTTTAAGAAGAACCAGACTGTGCAATACCCAGATGTGAAAGCCCCAACAGCGCCACGTTTTCATGGCCGCCATCAACTTAATCGCCATCCTGATGGTTTAGAAAAATGTATTGGGTGCGAACTCTGTGCATGGGCATGCCCAGCTGATGCCATCTTTGTTGAAGGCGGGAATAACACTCCAGGAAATCAACTCTCTCCAGGAGAGCGTCATGGCGCGGTCTATCAAATTAATTATCTCCGCTGCATTTTCTGTGGGCTTTGTGTTGAAGCATGCCCAACGCGCGCCCTAACTATGACTAATGAATACGAGCTTGCAGATGATAAGCGGGAAAAGTTAATCTTCGAAAAGGAAGATCTCCTTGCCCCGCTTCGTCAAGGAATGCTGGCACCACCACATCCAATGTATCCAGGGATGACAGATACTAATTATTACAACGGCGAAGTTACGCAAGCACACCCATCACAACAGGAACAGAACTAATGCTAGAAATTCAAACTCCTGAAACCATCATGTTCTGGGTGCTTGCTCCACTTTCAGTTATTGCGGCGCTCGGAATGCTCCTGGTGAAGAAAGCTGTGCACTCTGCGCTCTTACTTGCCTGGGTCATGATTACTCTTGCCATTTTCTATATTGCACAAGATGCACTCTTCCTCGGCATTGTTCAGATTGTGGTTTATACAGGGGCAGTCATGATGCTCTTCCTCTTTATTTTGATGCTCGTTGGTGTCGATGCCTCTGATTCACTGACCGAGACAATTTCTGGTCTTCGCCCGATAGCAATTACCGCAGCCGTTGGCTTTGGCGGTCTTTTTGTCTCTCTCATTGGCAGAGCGTCATTGGGCCGTGATGCCGTCGGTCTTACCGCTGCAAATGCCAATGGAAATGTGGAAGGCCTTGCCGCCAAGCTCTTTTCGACCTATGTCTTTCCTTTTGAAGTCGTCTCTGCGTTGTTAATTACGGCAGCCCTTGGCGCCATGGTTCTTGCTCATCACCAACGAAGTGTTGCTCGCCCTACCCAACGCGAACAATCCATTGCACGTTTTCGAACAGGTTCACTTGCAGGTGCCGCCGGACTTCCTAGCCCAGGTGTTTATGCCCGTCACAACGCAGTAGATGTGCCAGCGCTGCTTCCTGATGGAAGCGCCGCACCTACCTCAATTTCGGCAACGCTGAAAGCACGCGGGGATATCTTGGAATCTCGATCCTTTGAACTCGGCGAAGTTGATAACACAGTTGCGGAGGAGAAGTAATGAATCCGTATAACTATCTCTACTTAGCAGCGCTTCTTTTCACAATTGGCGCAGTCGGAGTTGTTGTCCGTCGTAATGCAATTGTTGTCTTTATGTGTGTCGAGCTAATGCTCAATGCGGCAAACCTCACCCTCGTTACTTTCTCACGCATTAATGGCACCCTCGATGGTCAGGTCGTTGCCTTCTTTACGATGGTCGTGGCTGCATGTGAAGTTGTGGTTGGACTTGCAATTATCGTGACGATTTATCGCTCACGTCGTTCTGCCTCTGTCGATGACGCTAGTTTGTTGAAGCGATAATGATGACTACTTCGACATCTCTCGGATATCTCATCGCCCTGCCACTTGCAGGAGCGGTAATTTTATTACTCGCTGGACGTCGGGCCGATAAGTGGGGCCACCTGCTCGCCACCGCACTTTCGGCAAGTTCATTTGGTGTGGGTATTTATCAACTCACACAGATGCTTGCACGTGAGCCAGAAGAGCGCGCATTTTCGCAGAAGCTCTTTTCTTGGATCAGCGTTGGAACATTTAACGTAGATGCCGGGCTTTTACTTGATCAACTCTCAATCTGCTTTGTACTCCTCATTACCGGTGTGGGCACCCTGATTCATATCTATTCAATCTCTTATATGTCTCATGACCGAGACCGACGTCGCTTCTTTGCTTATCTCAACCTCTTTATCGCCGCCATGCTCTTGCTGGTTCTCGGAGATTCCTACCTCAACCTCTATGTGGGATGGGAGGGCGTAGGTCTTGCTTCCTACCTCTTGATCGGTTTCTGGAATCAGAAGCCGGCATATGCAACTGCATCAAAGAAAGCATTTGTCATGAACCGTATTGGCGATATGGGTCTCTCCTTTGCCATCATGATTGCCTTTGCAACTCTTGGAACTGTCTCCTTCAGTGGAGTTAAAGAAGCTTCAGAGACGGCATCGACTGCCGCACTCACTGGCATTGGACTTATGTTGTTAGTGGCAGCCGCAGGTAAGTCGGCGCAGTTCCCATTGCAAGCGTGGCTTGGCGATGCGATGGCTGGTCCAACGCCAGTATCTGCACTCATTCACGCAGCAACGATGGTGACAGCTGGTGTGTACCTGATTACTCGATCTAACTTTATCTTTGATGCCGCACCTACAGCGCAACTTCTAGTCGTTATTGTCGGAGCAGTTACTCTGATATTTGGTGCCCTTGTCGGTACTGCAAAAGATGACATTAAGAAAGCACTGGCAGCATCGACTATGTCCCAGATTGGTTACATGATCTTGGCTGCTGGCCTTGGACCTGCTGGATATGCATTTGCAATCATGCACTTACTGACACACGGTTTCTTTAAAGCGGGAATGTTCTTAGGTGCTGGTTCAGTGATGCATGGCATGAATGACCAAGTCAATATGCGCCGCTATGGAGCACTTCGTAAATTTATGCCGATTACCTTTGCCACCTTTGGACTTGGTTATCTGGCAATCATTGGCGTTCCACCATTTGCTGGTTTCTACTCCAAAGATGCAATTATTGAGACCGCCTTCAATGCTGGTGGCATAAAAGGAATTCTCTTGGGATCTACCGCCCTACTTGGCGCAGCTATCACCGCCTTCTATATGACACGTGTCATGGTGCTGACATTTACTTCACCAGAACGTTGGGAAGAAGATCAACATCCGCACGAGTCACCGTTTCTGATGTGGCTACCAATGGCTATTTTGGCAGTGGGGTCTGTAACAACCGGATACTTATTTACTCGTGGAGATGGGCTCGTGCACTGGTTAGAACCGGTATTCGGTGAACATGGTGAACATGAAGAGTTCTTGCCGGCAATAGTTGTTTCAGGAATGGCAATTACTGCCGTCATTATTGGTGTTTCTATCGCGCTGATAAAGTATCAATTCTCAGATGTTGATGCCGAAGCGCCAGAAAATGTCACAGAATTTACTCGCATTGCACGTAAAGATTTGTTGCAAGATTCATTTAACGAAGCGTTATTCATGCGCCCTGGACAAGCGCTCACAAGACTTCTCGTTAAGGGTGATGACAGTGTTGTTGATGGCACTGTGCGCCTGGTCGGACGCACGGCGTTAAGTGCTGGATCTGAACTTCGAAAGACACAGACTGGTTTTGCCCGCAGCTACGCCGCTCTTATTCTGATTGGCGCCGTAGTCCTGATTGCAGCAGTTTGGGTGGTCACACAATGAACGCGCTTACCACAATGATGTTGCTTCCAATTCTTGGCACGCTACTGCTTGCGGTAATTCCGAGTGATCAAGTACTACGCATTAAGCAGGCAGCACTTGCCACCACGCTATTGGTTGCAATCTCTGGCGTACTCACCTGGTTTAACTTTAATGCAGCCGATACTTCATACCAGTTTGTGCAATCAGTTGAATGGATTCCTTCATTTGGAATCAATTACGCAGTCGGTGTTGATGGACTCTCACTCGTTCTTATTCTGATGTCCGTGCTCCTTGCACCCATTGTGGTCTTGGCTGGGTGGAAAGAATCTGAAGGCGGACGTTGGTCTGTCAAGGTCTTCTACATGCTCATTCTTGTTCTAGAAACGATGATGATTGGTGTCTTTGCGGCAACAGATGTATTCCTGTTCTACGTCATCTTCGAAGCGATGTTGATTCCGGTCTACTTCCTCATTGGTGGATATGGCAGTGGCGATCGCGCAGCAGCAGCCGTGAAGTTCTTGCTCTATAGCCTCTTCGGTGGCCTCTTAATGCTCGCCTCAATCATTGGTCTCTATGTGATTTCCGGTGCTAATGGTGGACACACATTTGATATCAACAAATTATCTGAGCTTCATAATTACATGAGCCCGACTACACAGAACCTACTCTTCCTCGGTTTCTTTATAGCTTTTGCCATCAAGGCTCCACTATGGCCGCTACACACCTGGCTTCCAGATGCCGCATCCTCTGCAACTCCAGGAACATCTGTGTTACTCCTTGGCGTGCTAGATAAAGTCGGAACATTTGGAATGATTCGTTTCTGTCTCACACTCTTTCCAGATGCGAGCAAGACCTTCACGCCAATCATTATTACTTTGGCTGTGATTTCAATTATCTACGGTGCCTTCCTAGCAATTGGGGCTACTGATATTAAGCGCCTGATTGCTTACACATCTATTTCTCACTTCGGATTTATTACCATGGGAATCTTCGCTATGACTACTCAAGGCCATAGCGGTGCAACTCTTTATATGTTCAACCACGGCTTCTCAACTGCCGCACTATTTATTGTGGCCGGCTGGATGGCAGCTCGTCGTGGCTCATCCACAATTGCTGACTTCGGTGGCTTACAACGCGTCACACCAGTAATGGCCTGGTCCTTCTTTATCGCCGGCATGTCATCGCTGGCACTTCCTGGACTATCAAGCTTCGTCAGTGAGTTCTTGGTACTCGTGGGAACATTTACTCGTTATCCAGTTGCGGCCGTCATTGCCACCTTCGGAATCGTGCTTGCTGCACTCTATATTTTAATTCCGGTGCAGAAGGCGCTGCATGGTCCTACTACTCCTGGCAATGAGAACCTGCCAGATTTAAACCTGCGGGAAAAGATTGCTATTGCGCCAGTGATGGCAATCATTATTGCTCTCGGTTTCTATCCATCACCGCTACTCAACGTCATTAATCCGGCATCTGCGCACGTTCTTGAAGTGCAGGGATTTACCGATCCAATACCAACAGAGGGCGCAGGTAAGTAAATGGAATTTATCTCCCCTACCCTTAATTACGCCCAACTAGCTCCCATCCTGATTGTGCTGGCTGGTGCTCTAGCTGGCGTACTCATCGAAGCCTTTGCCCCTCGTGCTTCGCGTTACTCATCGCAACTCTTTGTCTCAATCTTTTCACTCGTAGCATCCTTTGCAGCGCTCATGCGCGTGCGCACCCAAACTTCAGTCGATGCCGCAATGGGCTCGGTTGCATTCGATGGCGTGGGAGTCCTGCTGCAGGGTTCCATTCTTATCATCGCCGTGCTCTCCATATTTCTGATTGCAGATCAAGAAAACTTCACAGCGCTAGCAGCGTCAGTTCCGGGTTCAGAGGAAGAACGTGATGCGGTGCAATCTGATCTGCGCGTCACCGAAGTTTTCCCACTCACACTTTTTGCAGTGGCCGGAATGCTGCTATTTCCGGTAGCGACTGATCTGATTACCCTTTTTGTGGCATTGGAAGTGCTCTCACTTCCTCTCTATCTCATGGCCGGGCTCTCACGCCGTCGCAGATTAGCTTCGCAAGAGGCGGCGCTTAAGTACTTCCTTCTTGGTGCATTCTCTTCCGCCTTCTTCCTACTAGGAATTGCTTATCTTTTCGGTTACTCAGGTTCCATTACTTTGGCCGGAATCCAAGCCAGTGTGATTGGCGGGGCCGGCAACGATGTCTTCCTACTTCTAGGAATCGCCTTTATCTCTATTGGACTCCTCTTTAAAGTGGGCGCAGTGCCATTTCATGCTTGGTCACCTGATGTGTATCAAGGTGCACCCACTGCAATCACTGGATTTATGGCAGCAGCGACAAAGGTTGCAGCATTCGGTGCAATTCTTCGCATCTTCTACGTGGCGATTGCAAATGCTGAGTGGCAATGGCGACCTGCGATGGTCATCATTGCAATTATCACGATGGTCTTTGGTTCAGTCGTTGCCATCGCCCAGCGCGATGTTAAGCGCATGCTTGCATACTCTTCCATTGCCCACGCTGGTTTCTTACTCGCCGGTGTTATCGCCTTGAGTAAAACGGGGCTAGAGGCCTCCATCTTCTATCTCTTTTCCTATGGTGTGGCCACTGTCGGTGCATTTGGAATAGTCACACTTGTGCGCGATGCATCCGGTGAAGTCGGTGACCTCAACCGTTGGAGCGGTCTTGGAAAGCGTTCACCACTATTAGCATCAGCCTTTGCCTTCTTCTTACTTGCCTTTGCCGGCATTCCGCTGACTTCCGGATTCATTGGAAAGTTCTCCATCTTCTCGGCCGCATATGAATCAGGAAGCACCTCAATTCTTATCGCCGGCGTGCTCTCATCTGCAGTTGCCGCCTTCTTCTATATTCGCGTCATCGTCTTGATGTTCTTTAAAGATCCGGTTGAAGATGGAACATCAGTAGTGATTCCATCAGCGCTGACCACTATCACAATTACTGTTTCATCTGTGCTGACTTTGATTCTTGGAATCTACCCAGCGCCGCTGATTGACTTCATCGCAACCACAGCCACCTTTATTCGCTGATGTCATCCTTTGGAATTCCGGGTTTAGCACCAGCCCTTGAGGTTGAACTCAAAGCAAGTATGAAGAAGGTCGAAGACCTGCTCTTTAGCCATATCCAAGGTGATTACCCGCTGGTGGAAGAGACCTCTCGACATTTAGTTGCCGCTGGCGGCAAGCGACTACGCCCGCTACTGACAATCTTGGCATCGCACTACGGAGATAAGAATAAGTTTGGAATTATTGAATCAGCAGCTGTCTGCGAATTAACCCACGTGGCAACCCTCTATCACGATGATGTGATGGATGAAGCACCACTTCGTCGTGGTGTTGTAAGTGCTAACAACCGCTGGGGGAATACCGTTGCCATTTTGACTGGTGATTACCTCTTTGCAAAAGTATCTGCGCTACTGGCAGATATCGGACCAGAAGCGGTGCGACTACAAGCATCAACATTTGAACGTCTTGTTATAGGTCAGATCATGGAGACACAGGGCCCACAGAACGGGCAAGCACCATTAGCGCATTACATGCAGGTTGTAGCAGATAAGACAGGTTCTCTTATTTCAGCCAGTGCCCGTTTTGGTGCGATGGTCTCAGGGGCACCCAATGAAATAAAGGAGACACTGACCGTCTTTGGTGAGAAAATTGGTATTGCCTTCCAATTAGCAGATGACATTATTGATATTGCAAGTGAGTCTCATGAATCAGGAAAGACTCCAGGAACAGATCTACGTGAAGGTATTCCCACTTTGGTCACACTCAATGTTATGAATTCAACTGCTTCCAAAGATCGTGCGCTCATTAAGTTACTTAAAGCACCTATTAAGGATGAAGCTGTGGTTGCTCAAGTATTGAAGGAGCTGCGCACACACGATGCAATAGCGCAATCGCGCGCGCAGTTACTAGATATTGCACGCGATGCGCGCACCGCCCTTGGTCCACTGCCAGTTAATGATGTGACCGGGGCTTTATTTTCCCTCTGTGATGCGATTATCGACCGTTCTGCTTGATCGCACGAGATCTACACCGAGTGCTATTAGTGCGCACCATATTAGAAAGAAGCCGATCCAGCGGGCAGTAGGCATTTCTTCGTGACGTACCCAGACTCCAATAGAAAATAGAATTGTTGGAGTGATGTATTGCAAGAGCCCGATAGTGCTATATGGCAAACGAGTGGCAGATCCGTTAAACAAGAGAAGTGGAATAGCTGTCACCGCCCCGGCGCTAATCAAGAGCAGCGTGAGTCCAGGGGATTGGCCAAAGGATCCGCTGCCTTGCTGGCCGAGAAAGATTAAATATCCAGCATAAGGCAGCAGTGAAATAAGGGTCTCAATTGTGATCCCTTCAACGGCGCCCAGGTTTAGTTTCTTCTTTACTAACCCATAGCTACCCCATGAGAGTGCAAGTGCGAGTGCTATCCAGGGGAGCCGGCCGTAATCAATAGTCAGAACCAATACACCGAAGGCAGCTATTGCAACTGAAACCCATTGCAACGGTCGCATTTTTTCGCGCAGAATAATGATGCCGAATGCGATGATAACAAGTGGGCTGATGTAATAACCGAGAGCCGCCTCCACCACATGTCCATGGTTTACGGCCCAGATATAGGTAATCCAGTTGATGGAGACCAGGATTGTGCTCAACAGCAGCACCACCATTATCTTTGGATTCTTTACCACCTTTAAGGTGGAGTAAATCTGTTTGGTCAGTGCCAGAACTATCAGACAGAAAACTAGCGTCCAAACGGCGCGATGAGCAACTATTTCTAGCGCATTCGCCGGTTGCAGCAGTGGCCAATACAAGGGCAGTAGCCCCCACATAACGTAGGAGCTAATTCCAAAGAGTAGCCCTAGTGAATACTCGCTCCGTTTATCTGCCACTTAGCGGAAGTTAACAAACTGAACAGCAAAATCAAATTTACCATTCTTAATTTGCTCGATAGCCACTTGCAGATCATCGCGGCTCTTAGATGTCACACGAAGCTCATCGCCCTGAATCTGGGTCTTAATTGATTTAGGACCCTCATCACGTAAGAACTTGGCAACCTTCTTGGCATTCTCAGTTGAGATTCCCTCTTTTAAAGTACAGGCAATCTTGTAGATCTTGCCTGATAATTGAGGTTCAGGTGCTTCCAAGTGCTTGAGTGATACACCGCGCTTAATTAACTTATCTTTGACAACATCGAGTGTTGCCTTAGCACGTTCTTCAGTATCTGCCTCAATTGCAATCTTGTCACCCGATAGCTCAATCTTTGCACCGGTATTTTTAAAGTCGAATCGGGTATCAATCTCGCGAATAGCCTGATTAATGGCGTTATCTAGCTCCATCCGGTCAATTTTTGAGACTACGTCAAAACTGCTATCAGCCATTGTTGTGAGGCTCCCCTGTGATTTTTAAAGTTCCAGCGCCTAAGGTATCGTTTGCCGCTCGCACTACCAAAGCGCCGTAAGACTTGTATGACCCTGGCGGGTTGCCCGAGCGGCCAATGGGAGGGGACTGTAAATCCCCCGGCTCTGCCTTCGAAGGTTCAAATCCTTCACCCGCCACCAGTTACGCCCTTCATAACGAGGGGCGTTTTTGCTTTCCTGGGCCTCCTGCGGTTGATTTGCGGGTCGACATTTATGGACTCGGTTAATACTGTTGCCCAGTATTCATTTCACAATAATCTTAAGGAGTTAACGTGCAAAAACGTTTTGGAATTTTCGCTGTAGCTGTAATCGCAGCAGCTCTCACACTCACAGGATGTGGGTCTGGAGAATCTTCATCATCACAAGCTGCATCATGTGAAAAGGCAGATCTAGCAACAATCACTGAAGGTAAGCTCACAATCGCAACTGGCGAGCCTGCTTACTACCCATGGGTTATCGATGACAAGCCAGAATCCGGTGAAGGTTTTGAAGGCGCAGTTGCTTATGCAGTTGCTAAGCAGCTTGGCTTTGATGCTGCAGATGTCGAATGGGTGCGCACCACATTTGATTCAGCTGTAACACCAGGAGAGAAGAAGTTTGACTTCAACTTGCAGCAATTCTCAATCACTGATGATCGCAAGAAGGCTGTTGATTTCTCTTCACCTTATTACACCGCCCCACAAGCAATCGTTTCATTTAAGGGAAGCAAGATTGAAGGAAAGACTTCACTTGCAGAGCTTAAGGACGCCAAGCTTGGCGCAGCTGTGGGAACAACCTCACTTGATGCGGTCGAGAATCAGATTGGCATCAAGCCACAGGTGTTTAACGACAACGCAGCTGGTGTGTCAGCACTGAAGAACAAGCAGATTGATGGTCTCGTGGTAGATCTTCCAACTGCCTTCTATCTATCAGGTGTTGAAGTTCCAAACGGACTGATCGTTGGACAACTTCCATCAACTGGTGCAGGCGATCAGTTCGGTCTCTTGCTTTCAAAGGGCAGCAAGCTCACATCTTGCGTTACTGGCGCAGTTGATGCCATTACCGCTGATGGAACACTGGCCGCAATTACAGATCAGTGGCTAGCAACTGATGCTGGCGCTCCTGTATTAAAGCCTTAATAGAAACTCAGCAGTAAACACGGTAGTTTGGCGACCATGTCAGAGAAGCAAAACTCTGCTTGGTCGCCAAGCTCACGTGAATTAGAGCGTCGTAAATCTCGCCAATCAATAAGCCGCAGGCAAGCAGCTATTGCTGCGGCTTCCTCTATTTTTGTGCTCGGCACACTCGCCACAATTCTTGTGACTTCACCAGGCTGGGAAACTGTTAAGGCAACTTTTTTTGATATTGATTATGGCCGGGAAGTCTTTCCCACTGTCCTTCGCGGGCTTTGGATCAACTTACAGTTAACTTTTATTGGTGGGGCGGCAATCGGTGTCATCGCACTCGGTCTGGCGCTGCTGCGAACCACAAAATCACCAGCGCTTACTCCCTTTAGATTCTTAGCTACCGCATACGTTGATATCTTCCGAGGTGCACCGCTAATTTTGATTATCTTGCTGGTGGGCTTTGGTGTTCCAGCCTTAGGCCTTACTGGCGTATCAAGTAATGTAATTTTCTTAGGAACTGTGGCTGTGGTGCTTACCTATTCCGCCTATGTTGCCGAAGTTATTCGAAGTGGAATTTTATCTATTCACCCAAGCCAGCGGGCAGCAGCTCGTTCCCTCGGATTAACTTCCGGGCAGACGATGCGTTTTGTTGTCTTACCTCAGGCAATACGTCGGGTTGTGCCACCGCTACTCAATGATTTCGTCTCACTGCTCAAAGACACCGGTTTAGTCTCGATTCTCGGTGTGACTGACGCTGTGCGCGCAGCGCAAATTAATGCAAGCCGTACCTTTAACTACACGCCATATGTTGTTGCCGCCATCTTGTTCTTGCTCATCACTATCCCGATGACTCGTTATACAGATAGAGCCATCAGGCAACGCACCAGTGCGCAGAACTCTGAAGGTGCAATTTAATGAGTAATGTATTAGAGCTGGTAAATGTTCGAAAGTCATTTGGCGCAGAAGTTGTGCTACAGGATTTATCACTTTTGGTCCCAGAGCACACCGCCACCGTGCTTATTGGCGCCTCTGGCTCAGGTAAATCAACGCTCTTGCGCTGCATCAATCTGCTGGAATCAATCGATGATGGACAGATTTTTCTTGATGGGCAAGAGATTTCAGACCCACTGATGGATGTTGATGAAGTTCGCCGCCGCTTGGGAATGGTTTTTCAATCCTTTAACTTATTCCCACACAAAACAGTCTTAGAGAACATCACACTTTCGCCGATCAAAGTCCATGGCAAGAGCAAGGATGAGGCCAATACTCATGCCACACAGCTACTGAAGAGATTTGATTTAGCCGATAAGGCAGATCAATATCCAGATCGCTTAAGCGGGGGACAGCAACAGCGAGTAGCAATCATTCGCTCACTTGCCGTAAACCCACGGTTACTTCTTCTTGATGAGGTCACTTCAGCCCTTGATCCGGTCTTAGTAAATGAAGTTCTCTCTGCTGTGCGTGATCTAAAAAGTGATGGCATGACGATGGTCCTTGCCACACATGAAATGGGTTTTGCAACCCAGGTAGCTGATGAAGTCTGCTTCCTTGAATCAGGTAACGTCATTGAACGTGGAAGTGCGGAGCAAGTCCTGCATAACCCGCAGAACCCAAAGACGCAAGAATTCCTCAAGCGAGTGCACCAGGCTGGTCGGTTGTAGAAAAGGGAGTCTTATCGGTTCTTATCTGGCTTGCGTGCTGCTCGTGCTAGAAATAGGCCAAAGACAAGGGCTAGAACAATTCCAGTATTAACACCCATTTCAATGAGAGCACGATTGAAGTACTGATCTGTTTTTTCTTCTTGCATCGTAAGTGATGCACCAACTGTCAGGATGTGTCGGACAGCTGCGATAACTCCGATAATGAGGAAGTTTTCAAGTTGGAAAATTCCGTCTGTAAATCGCACAATGACGGTGCGCATGATCTCAAGAATGATGACAACAAATAAAATGTCATTAATTCCCTGAATCATTCCAAGTGGGAAGAATGGTCTGGTCTCGATGAGGCGTTGCAAGGTGTATCCGGCAGCCAGGATAGAGATGCCGAATAGAACTATTCCAAGAAACCCATGCAAGAGATCTTCGAGCTTATCGATGAAATTTGTTGGAATCAGAGACTCATCGTTGGTGAGCAATCTCTTAACGGACTTATACTTCACAATTACCACCCTTGTTGGCCATGTCTAAGGGTAGGTGCAGGTATAGATGCCCGCAACATATTTGTCATCCGTGTCCTTTTTCAGTTCAATGGATAAATCTTTCTGATTACCCAATTCCGATGGGCTCGGGTATTTTTCTCTCCACAACGCTGGTGGAGGAGCTCTGAGATGAAACCAATTAATGAGGACGAACTCAAGGCTCGCCTTGATCCGCTGTCTTATGCCGTACTTCGTGAAGGTGCCACAGAGCGAGCATTTACCGGTGAATACACCGACACCGACACAATCGGTAGTTATCTCTGCAAAGTCTGCGACAACATTCTCTTTACATCTGAGACTAAATTTCATTCCGGATGTGGCTGGCCATCTTTTTATGCACCGACTGCAGATGATGCAGTGACTCTGATTGAGGACCGTTCACTAGCACCACGTATTCGCACAGAGGTGCGTTGTGCCAAGTGTGATTCACACCTTGGGCACGTATTTTCAGGTGAAGGCTATGACGTTCCAACTGATGAGCGTTGGTGTATTAATTCAGTATCACTAGTGCTCCAGGAGAAAAGTAACTAGTCCTATTGCCCGGGACTAGAAGAAATTACTGTAATCAACCTTCAGGCACCGATCCATCACCACATTCATTCCAGCTGCAGTTCCTGCCTCTAAAACTTCTGGGCTAGTAATTCCGAGCTGAAGCCAGATTGCATCTGCGCCAACTGCGATTGCATCTGCAAGAACTTCTAGGCAGTCACTAGGTTTTCTAAAGACATCAACTAAGTCGATGTGTTCAGGGATCTCACCGAGTGAGTGATAAACCTTTACTCCAAGTGCTGTCTCTAGCATCGGGTTCACAAGAAAGACTGTGTAATGCGAGTGTTCGAGTAAGTATTTGGCCACACCATTACTTGGTCGCTCAGGCTTATCGGAAACTCCCACAATCGCAATCGTTCTTGATTCTTTGATTAGGTTGCGAATCTGGGTGCTATCAGTCACGTGGCCGGGCATGGATTAATCATAAAGGGGTTGGTTGGGCGTAAACTCCTCCTTAATGATTAGAAAAATAGTTAACCTCTTTAAGAACCGGAAGAACTGGGTTCGCCAGATTCTTGTTGCCGGTTTAGCAGGTGGTGTTTCTTGGTTTGTGGGAGATCTACTCATCGAAGATGGTGGGGTGGTAGCCGCCATCGTCTGCACCTTGAGTATCCGCATCTCTCTGCATAAATCTATGCGCGAAGGTTTTGGCCAAATTGTTGGAACGGCTGTGGGTGCAGGTATCGCACTCTTTACCGTCAGTGTCTTTAACTTTGGCTTTATCGCAGTTGCCACAACAATTATTTTCTGCGCCGTCATTGCAAGAGCCCTGCATCTTGGTGAAGTTGCTTCGGTGAACGTGCCAGTAACAGCACTGATTGTTATTGGACCAGGAATTTCGCAGAGCACTGCCGTTCACAGACTGGGATCAACTCTCATCGGTGCCGCGATCGCAATTCTCTTCTCCTACTTTTCACATCCCAATACTCCGGTGGGGCGTGCCCAAATCCAGATCAGAAATGTGAGCACAAAAGCCGCAGCCCTCCTTGCCGAAATGTCAGAAGGTGTTGCCGCCGGTTACACCCAAAAGGATGCCGGCAGTTGGTTGGCACGTGCGCGACTTTTAGTGGAAGAAGTTCCAGCTATCCGCGCGCAATCAGTGGAAGCTCGAAGTCATGCGAGATGGTTTCCTACTGCTGAAAAAGATGAAGCCGAAGATATCTACATTGAGGGAATTGCCGCCGAGCACACCTTGGTGCAGGTGCGCATGATTGCGCGAACGCTCTTTGATTCCGCGGTAGAAGGTGGAATTGCAGATTCAACCCAGAAACAAATTGCAGTGGCGCTATCGGCTGCAAGCTATGCAATCTCTGCCCACGTTGAGGTCCCAGATGACATCAATGATGATGCCTCTTCACCGACAGATGATGCACGAGAGGCGGGCTCAGTTCTTGCCGGAACACTGATTGAAGATGGAGATGATGTTGACCAAGATCAGATTGTCCGCGGGCTCTCTATCGTTGCCAATATCGGCAGAATTGCAGATTCACTTGATCAGAACTCTCCTGCCATCACAGATGTCATCACTCCTGATGAGCCAGCCAAGGACCGAGTGCTCAAGCTTTCGCCCATGCAGCAAACTTCTACGATAAGGAATAAGATTAGAAAGTTTTTCAGAAAGTACTTCTAGGAGGAAATATGTGTAGCAAAGTTCAGTGCACCAAATGCGCAAAGCCAACATGGGAAGGCTGCGGGGAGCATGTGGAGGACGCCTTAATCGGAGTCGCCATCGAGGATCGCTGCTCCTGTAATTAACTCAATTGCCACGGCAATTTTTCACTTTAGGCCTTAAGCCCTAGACTTCACTCTCTACCATTGCCCCCCTAGCTCAGTCGGTAGAGTGTTTCCATGGTAAGGAAAAGGTCACCGGTTCGATTCCGGTGGGGGGCTCGAACAACAATTTAATATGCACGCCCTTGGCGGGGTAGCTCAGCTTGGTAGAGCAAGCGGCTCATAATCGCTGTGTCGTGGGTTCAAATCCCGCCTCCGCTACTAATAATCAAGTGCGAAATACGCACGGATTTCACCAATGAAGGTTGCTCGGGTAATCTGAGCTCCGCTTAGTGCAACATCTACGAAGGAGTTAAGACCATGGCAAGTAAGAGCGCGGACGTACGTCCAAAAATCACCATGGCATGCGTGGATTGCAAAGAGCGTAACTACATCACCAAGAAGAACCGCCGCAACGATCCAGACCGCATGGAACTGAAGAAGTTCTGTCCACGTTGCAAGTCTTCAACTCTTCACCGCGAAACCCGCTAATGCTCAACCCCGATTCGGTCGGGCGCACCTTCGCCGGTACAGATGTAATAACAATTGCTCAATCTGAAATCGATGCCTTCTGTGCTGTTATTGGCGAAACAGATACAACGATTGCTCCCCCTACATTTTCTATCCGCATCACACTGACTCAATTTGAAGAAATCCTCACCCAACCAGAGATTGGCCTTGATTGGTCACGCCTGGTGCATGGTGATCAGAAGTTTGAAATATTTTCACCGGTAAAGGCCGGCGATGGACTTACCTGCGCTGCAACTATTGAAAGCTACCGAGTCGCTGCTGGAAATGAAATTGTCACTGTTCGCTCTGATCTACATCGCCAAGGCGCCCTTGTGATTTCTGCCTGGTCTACATTGGTGGTGCGCGCATGATGGAAGTGGGCACAGTGTTGCCAGAACAAGTCTTCTCTATTAATCGCGCGATGCTCAAAAGCTATGCCGATGCCTCAGGTGATCAGAACCCTATTCACCAAAATGAAGAGTTCGCAGTATCTGTGGGACTTCCTAACGTCATTGCCCACGGCATGCTCACCATGGCACTGGTGGGTAAGTACATCTCTGACTTTGCCGGGGGCGCCGCCAACGTTCTGGAATTCGGTGCTCGCTTTACCAAGCCAGTCATCATTCCTGCAGGTGAAAACGTAGACCTCACCGTCAGTGCAACGGTGAGTGAAGTAGTCGATGGAAAGATTTCCCTGACCTTAAGTGCAACTTCTGCTGGCGTGAAAGTACTTGGAATGGCGAAAGCAGTGGTGCGAAAGTGAGTGCACCCGATTCGGTACACGAGTTAGCCAAGGCCCGATTAGCTGCTCGCGCTGAGAAAAACTTTGCCCGCTCTGATCAACTGCGCGATGAGATTGCAGCTGCCGGTTTTGAAGTTGTTGATAGCGCTGGGGGATATGAACTGCGTCCTAAGAAGCGTTTTCCAGTATATGAATCCACTCGCGATATCCGCCCGATTAATTCAGGCAAATTCGAGATCACAGTGGCAATCATTGTCGAAGGATTCCACGAGGATGCAGCGACTTGTATTGAATCGATTAAGGCCCATAGCCAATGCGCGATTGCCATCCTGGTAATTGGCGATCCTGGAATTCTCGGTGATCAGTTGGATTCACGAACATCACTGGTTCAAGTCAATGAAAACTTTGGCTGGGGTGAGAATGCCAATGCGCTCCTGCGTAATGTGACAAGTGAATTTATTATCATCATGGATCCATCGACGACCTTCACCGGCGATGCAATTACGCCAGTGCTTGCTGAACTACAAAAAAGAGAATTTGTTGCTGTCGGCTGGCGCGGGGGACTAGTAAATCTGGAAGATGATTGGCGCAGTACTGAAGATAAAGGCGCCGGCGAAGTAGATGTTCTTTTTAGCTACTTCATGGCAATGCATCGTGAGGATGCTTTGGCCGTGCGTGGATTTAGCAATCGCGCACTTTTCTATCGCAATGCAGATATTGAATTCTCGCTCGCTCTTCGTCATGGAAATGGCCGCTTGCTGCAGATGGAGCTACCCCTTGAACAAGGTCGCCATCATGGATATCACGACAGCGAGCCTGAATATCGCGAAGTGCAATCGAAGAAGAATTACGACCGCATTCTTGAGCGCTTCAGAGGCAAGACTGCGATATTGAGTCCGCGCAGGTAGCCTAAGCACATGGCCGATTTACGCGATTACACATCACTACGCGTAGGCGGGCCTGCCAAAAAGTTTGTCGAAGTAGGCACTGAAGCAGAGATCATTTCTGCCATTGAAACCGCTGGCGATTCCCCAATACTTATTATTGGTAGTGGAACAAATATTTTAGTTTCAGATACTGGCTTTGAAGGCACTGTTATTCGAATTGTGAATCATTCGCTGCAATCTGAAATTGATGCATGTAGCGGTGCAACACTGATCATTGGTGCTGGCGAAAATTGGGATGATTTTGTGAAGACCACACTGGAACGTGGCTTTGCCGGCCTGGAAACCTTGAGTGGAATTCCAGGCAGTGTGGGAGCGGCGCCTATTCAAAATATTGGTGCCTATGGACATGAGGTTTCAGAGTTCATCACTCGGGTGCGCACCTATGATCGCCAGAAGAAAGAAATTAAGACTTTCACCAACCTTGAGTGCGAATTTGAATATCGTAACTCTCACTTCAAATCTCATCCTGGGCGCTATGTCATTCTTGATGTGCAGTTCAATCTGCGCCAAGGTGAAATCACCACACCGATTACTTACTCTGAACTTGCCACAAAATTAGGAATTGAGGTGGGCGAGAAAGCACCGGTAGCGGAAACCCGTAAAGCGGTATTAGAGCTGCGCGCTATGAAGGGAATGCTGCTCAATAAAACAGATCGCGATTCCTGGTCTGCCGGTTCATTTTTTACCAACCCAATTGTCTCTGCAGAAGTTGCAGCAAAACTTCCAGCGGATGCCCCCAAATGGCCAACATCTGATGGCCGTGTGAAAACAAGTGCGGCCTGGCTGATTGAAAACTCAGGGATACATAAAGGTGATGCACACGGTGGCGCAAGAGTTTCGACCAAGCACGTGCTGGCACTTACCAATGCGGGTAATGCAACTGCCAACGATATTCTCGAGCTGGCACACGTTGCCAAAGAGAAGGTCTATGAGAAGTTTGGTATTACCTTAGAGACGGAAGTTAATTTAGTTGGAGTTACTCTGTAAGTAACTTCTTGATCCGCCCAATACCTTCAACGATATCTTCATCGCTGGTGGCATAGGAGAATCGCAAGTATCCCGAAGGCCCGAAAGCTTCTCCTGGAACGGCAGCAACTTCAACTTCTTCTAAGATGATTGTGGCTAGTTCGGCAGATGTATTTGCAACCTTGCCACGAATGGTTTTACCCAGTGCACCTTTTACTGATGGATACACATAGAAAGCACCCTGTGGTGTTGGGCAATCAAAGCCAGGAATCTCATTGAGAAGGCCAACAATTAATTTGCGGCGACGGTTAAAGGCTTCACCCATTTTGTGTACTTCATCAAGGTTTCCAGAAACTGCGGCAATCGCTGCGCGCTGTGAAACATTGGAAACATTTGATGTCAGATGAGACTGCAGATTTGTTGCTGCTTTGATGGCATCTTTCGGTCCGATCATCCAACCCACGCGCCAACCAGTCATGGCATAGGTCTTGGCAACGCCGTTGATGATGATGCAGGTATCAGCAAGTGCTGGAACCAACACTGGAAGTGATGGCGCTTTGGCACCGTCATAGAGCAGGTGCTCATAGATCTCATCTGAGATGACCCACACATTGTTCTTCACAGCCCATTCACCAATTGCTTTCACTTGCTCAGGTGAATAGACCGAACCAGTTGGATTAGAAGGAGAGCAGAACAGTAAAGCCTTAGTCTTTGGTGTTCGGGCCGCTTCTAACTGTTCAACTGTCACTAAATAGTTTTGTGATTCATCTGCAAATACTTCAACGCTCTTTCCACCAGCAAGCTTGATTGCTTCTGGATAGGTTGTCCAAAATGGTGAAGGTAAAATGACTTCATCACCTGGATCAATAATTGTGGCAAATGCTTGATAGACCGCTTGCTTGCCACCGTTGGTAACAAGAACTTGATCGACGGTAATGTCATAGTGTGAGTCGCGCTTAGTTTTTGCCACAATTGCTTCGCGTAGTTCGGCAAGGCCAGGTGTGGGTGTGTAGCGATGATTTGCGCCGACTTTGGTTGCAGCAGCTGCTGCTTCGATAATGTAATCAGCTGTTGGGAAATCTGGTTCACCAGCTCCGAATCCAATGACTGGTCTACCTGCTGCTTTGAGTGCTTTCGCTTTTGCATCTACTGCCAATGTGGCTGACTCTGCGATAGCTGAAATTCGTGCGGAGATTCTGCTCATACGCGAAGTCTGCACCATGGCCCGCATCTCTGGCACGCTCAGAAATGGTGGTACTGGCCACCTCAGAATTAGCCAGTTTTACTCCAGCCGCCCCCTGCCCTTACACTTCGACGCTCACGATGATTTTCTTCCTCGCCTTGGCGCGCCTGAAAATTCGTCGCGAAGGGCAGTAGCTCAATTGGCTAGAGTTGCCGTCTCCAAAGCGGCCGGTTGGGGGTTCGAGTCCCTCCTGCCCTGCAAGATGTTTTACACCGAATGAACCGAATGAACGATGAAAGAGAAGGAAGATCATGACTGATGCAGTTGAAGTTACCGAGGAGAAGCTCGGGATTTTTGCGCGCGTTGGACTTTTCTACCGCCAAGTTCTTTCAGAGCTGAAGAAGGTTGTTTGGCCAACCCGAAATATGTTGACCACCTACACCGCCGTGGTGCTCGTCTTCGTAACTTTTATTATTGCTGTCGTTTCAGTTATCGACTTTGTTCTTACCAAAGTTGTCTTCTGGGTATTCGGATAAGGAATTGAGCGAGATGACTGAAGAGATTACTTCTAATACTCCGGCGCCAGATGCCTTTGAGGCAGCCCTTGCTGCCAACGCTGATGATCTTGCAACCCCTGTTGCTGAGGTTGTAGCCGAGCCAATTTCTGAAGCAATCGATGACCAGTCAACATCTGACCAGTCAACCTCAGACTTGGCGCTGGCAAGTGATGAAGATGGCGATATTGAATCTGATGAGAATGATCCCAATGCCGAGTTCCGCCGCACACTGCGCGCCGCAATCGGTGATTGGTATGTAATCCACTCTTATGCTGGATATGAGAAGAAGGTAAAGGGCAACCTTGCCAACCGTATTCACACCCTGAACATGGAGGAGTACATCTTCCAGATTGAAGTTCCAGAAGAAGAGGTAATGGAAGTTAAGAATGGTGCGCGCAAGATGGTTAAGCGCAATATCTATCCTGGCTACGTCCTTGTTCGCATGGATCTCACTGATGAATCTTGGTCAGTCGTTCGTAATACTCCTGGAGTCACAGGCTTCGTTGGTAACGCGCACAACCCAAGTCCACTGAGCATGGGTGAGGTCGAGAAGATTCTTGCACCACGTCCAAAGAAAGCTGCCGATAAAGCAGATATTAAATTTATTGATTTCGAAGTAGGAGAATCAGTCACCGTAATGGATGGCCCATTTGCCACACTTCCAGCATCAATTTCCGAGATCATGCCAGAGCAGGCAAAGCTCAAGGTATTGGTCTCTATCTTCGGTCGCGAGACCCCAGTAGAACTTTCATTTACCCAGGTACAAAAGCTCTAACGAACTTTACGAAAATACGAATAGGAAAAGAGAAGCGAAATGGCACCAAAGAAGAAAGTCACCGGATTCATCAAGTTGCAGATCCAAGCTGGCGCAGCAACACCTGCACCACCAGTAGGTCCGGCACTTGGTCAGCATGGTGTCAACATCATGGAGTTCGTCAAGGCATATAACGCTGCGACTGAATCACAAAAGGGCCAGATCATTCCGGTTGAAATCACCGTCTATGAGGATCGCTCATTCGACTTCATCACCAAGACACCACCAGCATCCCGCCTCATTCTTAAGGCAGCTGGCGTTGAAAAGGGATCTGCTATTCCGCACAAGACTAAGGTTGCAAATATCACCATGGCTCAGGTCAAGGAGATAGCAACAACAAAGATGGCTGACCTCAATGCCAACGATATCGATGCCGCTGCAAAGATCATCGCCGGCACTGCCCGTTCAATGGGAATCACAGTCTCATAAGTAAATTTCTTTGTGTCACAGTGGCACAAAGATGTGGGAGAACCGCGCTGGTTCGCTAACCACAACCGAAAACTTGTAGCGATACAAGAAAGAAGGAAGATATGAAGCGCTCAAAGAAGTACACCGAAGTAGCAGCGAAGGTCATCAAAGACCACCTCTACACACCTCTTCAAGCAGTCACACTTGCGAAAGAGACAACAACCACTAAGTACGACTCAACTATTGAAGTTGCACTCGTTCTTGGCGTGGATCCAAAGAAGGCTGACCAAGCAATTCGCTCAACTGTTAACTTGCCACACGGCACAGGAAAGACAGCACGCGTTTTGGTATTTGCTAACGGAGAGCGTGCCGAAGAAGCACGTGCAGCTGGCGCCGATATCGTCGGTGGCGATGAACTCATTGATGAAGTATCAAAGGGTCGCCTAGATTTCGATGCAGTTGTTGCAACACCAGATTTGATGGCCAAGGTTGGTCGTCTCGGTAAAGTTCTTGGAACACGTGGCCTCATGCCAAACCCAAAGACAGGAACAGTGACAACAGATGTCACTAAGGCTGTTAATGACATCAAGGGTGGAAAGATTGAATTCCGCGTTGATAAGAACTCAAACCTCCACTTCATCATCGGCAAGGCATCATTTACTGCAGATCAACTCGCAGATAACTATGCCGCTGCCCTGGAAGAAGTTCTTCGCGTGAAGCCAAACTCATCAAAGGGTCGCTACATCGCCAAGGCTGTTGTCTCATCATCGATGGGACCTGGAATCGCGGTAGATCCAAACCTCACACGCGAGCCATCAGCTAACTAGCTCTATTAGGCAGGGGATTTGACCAGTTCCAATCCCCTGCTTAAGATTTACCCATAACCAAAGACCGCAGGTCTTAAGTTCGCAAGAGCTCAAGATAATTGAGGAATCTCAGCCCGCGTAGGTGTTCACATTAATCCGTGCGCATTTACGCGTCACGGATTTTTTTATTGCCTGCAGTCACCTTGAACAACTAGCGAAAGGTGAACCGAATGGCTCGCCCAGATAAAGCAGCAGCAGTTGCTGAACTGACTGAAGATTTCAAGTCAGCCACAGCGACTTACCTCACCGAATATCGCGGTCTGACCGTGACTTCGATGAAGGCGCTACGCCGCAGCCTTGGTTCAGATACCAAGTACAGCGTCGTAAAGAACACTCTTACCAAGATTGCAGCAAAGAATGCTGGCGTTGAGATCTCTGATGATCTCCTTGCTGGCCCATCAGCTGTTGCATTCATTAAGGGCGATGCAATCGATGCAGCTCGTAACCTGAAGAACTTCCAGAAAGAGAACCCACTTTTAATCATTAAGGGCGGAATCTACGAAGGAAAGTTTGTTACAACAGCAGAGATCATGAAGCTCGCAGACCTCGAGTCTCGCGAAGTACTTCTTGCAAAGCTCGCTGGTGCTATGAAGGGCTCGCTTGCTAAAGCAGCGCGTACTTTCGATGCACTTCGCATCAAGATGGAAGCTGCAGCACCAGCTGCAGCACCAGCTGCAGCAGCAGCTCCAGTAGCAGAAGCGGCACCAGCTGCAGAAGCTCCAGCCGAGGCACCAGTTGCTGAAGCAGTTGTAACAGAAGAAGTTGTCGCTGAAGTTGCTGCAGAAGCAACAGATGCAGCAGAAACTCCAGCGGAATAAAGAAAAGGACAATAGAAAATGGCAAAGCTCTCACAAGCAGATTTAATGACTCAGTTCAAGGAAATGTCACTTGTTGAACTCTCAGAGTTCGTCAAGGCATTTGAAACAGAGTTCGATGTAACAGCAGCAGCACCAGTTGCAGCTGCAGGTGGCGGCGCAGCAGCAGGTGGCGGCGCAGCAGAAGCACAAGATGAATTCACAGTCATCCTTGAAGCAGCAGGCGGACAGAAGATTGCTGTTATCAAGGAAGTACGTAACCTGAACTCAGCACTTGGTCTTAAGGAAGCAAAAGATCTAGTTGATGCAACTCCAGCAACCCTCCTTGAGAAGGTAAATAAGGAGACAGCAGATAAGGCAAAGGCAGCCCTCGAGGCAGCTGGCGCAACGGTCACTGTTAAGTAAATTCTTAACTAAAAAGCCCGGTTCCCTCGTGGAGCCGGGTTTTTTTATCCCCAAAGGGCAGACAAGCGGGGGGATTTGGGGGTATAAGCACTCGGTTTGCCCCAACGGGGGGTGAGGAGTTACTCTTCCCCTTCGCATATTTTTCTAGAGGTCTTTGCATATAGCGGCGGCGACCTTCTAATTGTGCGTGTCCACATAAAAGTGAATTTTGTCTGGAAGGACATCTCTTGGCCGCGAAAAAGAGTTCAACTGCCCCCCGTCGTATTTCGTTCGCAAAGATCCGTGAACCGCTAGAAGTTCCTAATCTGCTCGCGCTGCAAGTTGAAAGCGTTGACTGGTTACTAGGAAACGATCTATGGCGTGCACGTCTTGCGCAATCAACTAACACAAATCGAGGAGAACTTCCTTCGAAGTCCGGCTTGGAAGAAATCTTTGAAGAGATTTCACCAATCGAAGATTTCCAAGGAACGATGTCACTTTCATTCCGTGACCATCGCTTCGAGCCACCTAAGCATTCAATTGCTGATTGCAAAGAGCGCGACATGACATATGCGCAGCCACTCTTTGTGACTGCAGAATTTACAAATAACGAGACCGGCGAAATTAAGTCTCAGACAGTCTTCATGGGTGACTTCCCAGTAATGACACCGCGCGGAACATTCGTTATTAACGGAACCGAGCGTGTAGTTGTTTCACAGATTGTTCGCTCACCTGGCGTGTACTTCGAACGTCAGATTGAAAAGACTTCAGATAAAGATGTATTTACTTCAAAGATTATTCCTAGCCGCGGTGCTTGGCTTGAATTTGAAGTTGATAAGAAGGATCTCGTTGGCGTTCGTATCGACCGCAAGCGTAAGCAATCTGTCACAGTATTCCTTAAGGCCCTTGGTTGGACCGATGAACAAATTCGTGAAGAATTTGGTGACTTCGCTTCCATGATGGCAACTCTTGATAAGGACACTGTTAAGACACAGGATGAAGCACTCCTTGATATCTATCGCAAGATGCGTCCAGGTGAGCCTCCAACTAAGGAAGCTGCACAGAACCTTATTGAAAACCTCTACTTCAACCCTAAGCGTTATGACTTGGCTAAGGTCGGTCGCTTTAAGGTTAATAAGAAGCTCGGTCTTGACCTTGAGCTTTCCCAGAGCATGCTCACCATTTCAGATATCGTCGCAACACTTCGCTACCTGGTAGCGCTGCACCGCGGAGATCTCACAATGGATTACGGCCGCGAAGTTCGCGTGGAGAAAGACGATATCGATCACTTCGGTAACCGTCGTCTTCGCACAGTAGGCGAGCTCATTCAGAACCAAGTACGTATCGGACTCTCACGTATGGAACGTGTTGTTCGCGAACGTATGACAACCCAAGATGTGGAAGCTATTACTCCTCAGACTTTGATCAACATCCGTCCGGTTGTTGCATCGATCAAGGAGTTCTTCGGAACATCTCAATTGTCACAGTTCATGGATCAGACAAACCCACTTTCAGGTCTCACACACAAGCGTCGTCTTTCAGCCCTCGGGCCCGGTGGTCTCTCACGTGATCGTGCCGGCTTTGAAGTGCGTGACGTTCACCCATCTCACTACGGACGTATGTGCCCAATCGAAACTCCAGAAGGACCAAACATCGGTCTTATCGGTTCCCTTGCAACATATGGTCGCGTTACCGCGTTCGGTTTTATCGAAACTCCTTATCGCAAAGTTGTGAAGGGCAAGGTCACCGATCAGGTTGACTACCTCACAGCTGATGAAGAAGACGAGCACATCATCGCTCAGGCAAATGCGCCACTTACAGATGACAATCACTTCGCAGAAGCACGCGTACTTGTACGTCGTCGCGGTGGCGAAGTTGAATACATCATCGCCGATGAAGTGGATTACATGGACGTTTCACCACGTCAGATGGTTTCTGTTGCAACAGCAATGATTCCGTTCCTCGAGCACGATGATGCAAACCGCGCACTCATGGGTTCTAACATGATGCGTCAGTCAGTTCCTTTGATGCGTGCAGAAGCACCATTTATCGGTACTGGTATGGAATTCCGCGCAGCTGTCGATGCCGGTGACGTTGTCATGGCAACAAAGGCTGGCGTAGTTACTGAAGTTGCTGCTGACGAAGTTAAGGTCATGGGCGATGACGGTACCTACCAAACGTATTCACTAGCTAAGTTCACCCGTTCTAACCAAGGAACTTCTTACAACCAGAAGGTTGTAGTAACTGAAGGTCAGAAGCTTGAAGCTGGTTCAGTAATCGCCGATGGTCCATGTACCGAAAACGGTGAAATGGCTCTTGGTAAGAACCTACTCGTGGCATTTATGTCATGGGAAGGTCACAACTACGAAGATGCGATCATTCTTTCTCAGCGTCTAGTGCAAGACGATGTACTTACCTCAATTCACATTGAAGAGTATGAAGTCGATGCCCGCGATACCAAGCTTGGTGCGGAAGAAATCACACGCGATATCCCTAACGTCTCTGAAGAAGTTCTGGCAGATCTCGATGAGCGCGGAATCATCCGCGTTGGCGCCGATGTTGTGCCAGGAGATATCTTGGTTGGAAAGGTAACTCCTAAGGGAGAAACTGAACTCACACCAGAAGAGCGTCTACTTCGTGCAATCTTTGGTGAGAAGGCTCGCGAAGTGCGCGATACATCTCTTAAGGTTCCACACGGTGAATCAGGAAAAGTTATCGGCGTAAAGATCTTTGAATCAGAAGAAGGCTTCGAGCTTGCAGCTGGCGTTAACCAATTGGTTCGCGTTTATGTTGCGCAGAAGCGCAAGATTCAAGATGGTGACAAGCTTGCTGGTCGCCACGGTAACAAGGGTGTTATCTCAAAGATTCTTCCAGTTGAAGATATGCCATTCCTTGAAGATGGAACTCCAGTTGATGTTGTCTTGAACCCACTTGGTGTTCCAGGACGTATGAACGTCGGACAGGTTCTTGAAATGCACCTCGGTTGGGTTGCAAAGACAGGTTGGGATGTTTCCGGAGTCTCTGAAGCATGGGCAGATCACCTTAAGGAGATCGGCGCCGAAAAGGGAGCACCAGGAACAAACCTGGCAACACCGGTATTCGATGGTGCACTTGAAGATGAAATCTCAGGTCTGCTTTCATCAACACTTGCAAACCGCGATGGCAATCAACTTATTGGTCGTTCCGGCAAAGCCCGTCTCTTTGACGGTCGTTCTGGCGAGCCATACCCAACTCCAATTTCAGTTGGATATATGTATATCTTGAAGCTGCACCACTTGGTCGATGACAAGATTCACGCACGTTCAACTGGTCCATACTCAATGATCACTCAGCAACCACTCGGTGGTAAGGCTCAATTCGGTGGTCAGCGATTTGGTGAAATGGAAGTGTGGGCACTTGAAGCTTACGGCGCCGCATACACACTCCAAGAGTTGCTCACTATTAAATCTGACGATGTTCTCGGACGCGTCAAGGTTTACGAAGCTATTGTGAAGGGTGAGAACATTCCAGAACCAGGCATCCCAGAATCATTTAAGGTGCTTATCAAGGAAATGCAATCACTCTGCCTCAATGTCGAAGTCCTCTCTTCTGAAGGTGTCGCAATTGAAATGCGCGATAACGATGAAGAGATTTTCCGTGCCGCCGAAGAACTAGGTATCAACTTGTCACGAGTTGAGCCAAGCTCAGTAGAAGAAATTTAAGGAGCGAATCAAACATGTTAGATGTCAACTTCTTTGATGAACTACGAATCGGTCTTGCATCGGCTCAAAATATTCGTGATTGGTCTTTTGGCGAAGTAAAGAAGCCAGAGACAATCAACTACCGCACACTCAAGCCCGAGAAGGACGGACTCTTCGACGAGAAGATCTTCGGACCAACTCGTGACTGGGAATGTTATTGCGGTAAGTACAAGCGGGTTCGATTCAAGGGAATCATCTGCGAGCGTTGCGGTGTTGAAGTAACACGCGCAAAGGTTCGCCGCGAACGTATGGGTCACATCGAGCTTGCCGCTCCTGTTACTCACATCTGGTACTTCAAGGGTGTTCCATCACGCCTTGGCTACCTACTTGACCTTGCACCTAAGGATCTTGAGAAGGTTATCTATTTCGCTGCTTACATGATCACAGAAGTTGATGCTGAAGCTCGTGAAGAAGATATGCCACAGCTTGAGAAGAAGTTGGCCAATGATCGCAAGAAGATCGAAACAAAGCGCGATGTTGATGTCGACACCCGCACCAAGAAGCTCGAGGCAGATATTGCTGAACTCGAAGCCGAAGATGCGAAGTCAGATGTGAAGCGCAAGGTTCGTGAATCTGCAGAGCGCGAGCTCAAGGCAATCCGTGAACGCGCAGAGCGCGAACTCACCCGCCTAGAAGATGTCTGGTCACGCTTTAAGAACCTCAAGGTTCAAGATCTCGAAGGTGATGAGAATCTTTACCGCGAAATGCGTGATCGCTACGGCATGTATTTCAAGGGAGATATGGGTGCTGCTGCAATTAAGAAGCGCCTGGAAACTTTCGACCTTGAGACAGAGCATGCCATGCTCACTGACCTTTCCGAGAACGGCAAGGGCGCGAAGAAGACTCGTGCTATCAAGCGTCTGAAGGTTGTTAACGCATTTATGACAACGAGCAACCACCCAGCATCAATGGTTCTCGATGCCGTACCGGTTATCCCACCTGATCTGCGCCCAATGGTTCAGCTAGATGGTGGACGCTTTGCGACTTCAGATCTGAATGATCTCTATCGCCGCGTTATTAACCGTAACAATCGTTTGAAGCGCCTTGCTGATCTTGGTGCTCCAGAAATTATTGTGAACAACGAAAAGCGTATGTTGCAGGAAGCTGTGGATGCGTTGTTCGATAACGGTCGTCGTGGTCGTCCAGTTACTGGTCCAGGAAACCGCGCACTGAAGTCACTGTCAGACATGCTTAAGGGTAAGCAGGGACGTTTCCGTCAGAACTTGCTCGGAAAGCGCGTTGACTACTCAGGTCGTTCGGTAATCGTTGTTGGTCCACAGTTGAAGTTGCACCAGTGCGGTCTGCCAAAGCAGATGGCGCTAGAACTCTTCAAACCATTCGTAATGAAGCGTCTGGTAGACCTTAACCACGCGCAGAACATTAAATCTGCAAAGCGCATGGTTGAACGTGCTCGTCCAGTTGTATGGGATGTTCTTGAAGAAGTTATTGCAGAACATCCAGTGCTCCTGAACCGCGCTCCTACACTTCACCGTTTAGGTATCCAGGCATTTGAACCACAGTTGGTTGAAGGTAAGGCAATTCAGATTCACCCACTCGTATGTACAGCATTTAACGCTGACTTCGACGGTGACCAGATGGCTGTCCACCTTCCATTATCTGCTGAAGCTCAGGCTGAAGCACGTATCTTGATGTTGTCATCAAATAACATCTTGTCACCAGCAAATGGACGCCCAATTACATCTCCTACACAGGACATGGTTCTTGGTCTCTACTACTTAACAATGGAGCGCGAAGGCGTACTTGGCGAAGGCCGTGCATTTGGCTCAATCGCGGAAGCGATCATGGCTCATGATCAGCACTCAGTTTCATTGCAAGCAAAGGTAAAGATTCGCGTTAAGGGAGAAACTCTTGAGACCACAATCGGCCGCGCCCTCTTTAATGAGGCGCTACCTGAGCAATTCCCATTCGTTGATCACGATGTAACTAAGAAAGCACTCGGCGCGATCGTCGACAAGCTGGCTGAGTTCTATCCAAAGGTCACCGTGGCACAGACACTCGATGCGCTTAAGTCACTCGGTTTCCACTGGGCAACTCGCGCTGGTGTAACAATCGGTATCGAAGATGTTGTCACACCTCCTCGTAAGCGTGAAATCCTAGAAAGCTATGAAACACAAGCCGACAAGGTTCAATCACAGTACGAAAAGGGACTCATCACAGATGACGAGCGTCGCCAGGAACTCATTGAGATCTGGACCAAGGCAACAGCTGAAGTTGGTAAAGAGATGGAAGAGAACTTCCCTCGTCTGAACCCGGTCTGGATGATGGTCTTCTCAGGTGCTCGTGGAAATATGATGCAGATTCGTCAGATCGCAGGTATGCGCGGACTCGTTGCGAACCCAAAGGGTGAAATTATTCCTCGCCCAATTAAGTCCAACTTCCGTGAAGGCCTCTCTGTTCTCGAGTACTTCATCTCAACCCACGGTGCTCGTAAGGGTCTAGCAGATACGGCGCTTCGTACCGCTGACTCTGGTTACCTCACACGTCGTCTTTGCGATGTTGCCCAAGATGTAATCATTCGCGAAGAAGATTGCGGAACCGATCGTGGTCTCGTACTTCCAATCGCTACTCGCATTGAAGCTGGCAGCCTGGTTAAGCATGATCACGTTGAAACTTCTGTCTATGGCCGCACATTGGCTGAAGACATTACTGTCAACGGTGAAGTCATTGCCCAAGCCGGTGCCGACCTTGGCGATCGCAACATTGACGCACTCGTTGCTGCAGGAGTAGATGAAGTAAAGATTCGCTCAGTTCTTACTTGCGATAGCAAGGTCGGACAGTGCGCAGCTTGCTACGGTCGCTCCCTTGCTGCCGGTCAACTCGTTGCAGTCGGTGAAGCAGTCGGAATTATCGCAGCGCAGTCAATCGGTGAACCAGGAACGCAGCTCACAATGCGTACCTTCCACACCGGTGGTGTTGCTGGTGATGACATCACTCACGGTCTTCCACGTATCGTCGAGCTCTTCGAAGCGCGTACACCTAAAGGTGTTGCGCCAATCGCTGAAGCTGCTGGCGTTGTCTCATTCCGAGAAGATGCAAAGGGTAAGAAGATCATCGTGACACCAGATGATGGTGGCGAAGAAGTTGCTTACCCAATCACACGCCGTCAGAAGCTACTTGTAGAAGAAGGAACACGCGTTGAAGTTGGCCAGAAGATGGTCGTCGGCGCAATTGATCCAAAGCAGGTACTTCGTATCCTCGGACCACGTGCAACTCAAGTTCACTTGGTGAACGAGATCCAATCTGTTTATCGCTCACAGGGCGTAGGCATTCACGATAAGCACATCGAAGTAATTGTTCGCCAGATGCTCAAGCGCATTACCGTGCTTGAAGCAGGCGATACTGAAATGCTTCCAGGTGAACTCGTTGAACGCGGTCGCTTTGAAGCTGAAAACCGTCGCGTTGTGACAACTGGTGCTAAGGCTGCATCTGGTCGCCCAGAACTTATGGGTATTACCAAGGCTTCCCTTGCAACTGAGTCATGGTTGTCAGCGGCTTCATTCCAGGAAACAACTCGCGTACTAACTGATGCAGCACTTTCTGAGAAGTCAGATCCGCTCTTGGGTCTGAAGGAGAACGTCATCATCGGTAAGTTGATCCCTGCAGGAACAGGCCTTGCCCGTTACCGCAATATCCGCGTTGAACCTACTGAAGAAGCGAAGGCAGCGGTCTATGCCGCCTACGACGAGTACGACTTCACTCCATTTGATCAGCACGGATCAGGAGAAGCAGTACGTCTTGATGAGGTAGAAATTCCTCGCTAAGTAATTAGCCAGAAAGGGCCGTCGCATAATTTGCGGCGGCCCTTTCTCTTTCTCGCTAACATTCATTTATGGCTAGAGTGATTCGAGAAGGTAATGAATTAGTACTTCAACTTTCGTTCTGGGAAAAAATGGGTGCACTGCACTCAAATCCGCGCACATCAATTGATGCCATAGAAAAAATCGAATTTATCGATCAGCTCTGGGGCTCTTCCACTCTTCGCGGAGTTCGTGCTCCTGGCACTGCTATTCCCTATGTAGTTCTCTTGGGCACGCTGCGGGGCTTGAAATTCAAGGATTTTGTGGCAATGAGGGGCAAGGGAGAAGGGGTGATTATCACCTTGAAAAGTGGTCCTTTTGCTCGCTGGATCTTCACCTTAAAGCAATCGAGAGAAGATATTCACTTACTGCAATCCGTAAAGTAAAGTAGAAGACATGAATCCAAGAAAATTGATATCAGTAGTGTGTGCTTCACTGCTGTTAATTCTAGGAATTCAATTTCTCAATCCAACAGCAGCTTCTGCGGGATGTAGAGATTATCCAGAGTCTGTGACTGAAGCGTGCGCTGCTCAGAACCTAGCTGAAGAGCAAGCTAGACAGATTGCCTATGCCGCAGAAATGGCGGCACGACAAGCTGCTGCAGAGCAAGCTGCGATCGATAACGCGAATCGTGCTGCAGCTGAAAGAGCCGCGACAGAGGCGGCAGATGCACAACTTGCTCCAGATGATTGCAGCAGATCAACAAATAGATATGCGCAGAACTGCATTGATGCCGCAACAGAGAAAGCTAGATTAGAAAATGAAGCAAAAAATGCGACAGATGTGGCCGCAACTCAAGCGGCAGATGCAGTCCTAGCTCCAGATGATTGTCGTCGTTCCACAAATAGATACGTGCAGAGCTGTATGGATGCGGCGGTAGAGAAAGCAAGGCTGGAGAATGAAGCAAAAGATTTGGCGAATGTGGCAGCCACAAAAGCAGCCGATTCATTACTCGCTCCAGATGATTGCAAGAGATCAACAAATAGATATGTGCAGAGCTGTATCGATGCCGCAGTAGAGAAAGCGCGAGCAGAAAATGCCGCCATACAGGCTGAGGCGCAGGCAGAGGAGATTGCAAGAAGCGTAGAGTTTGCAAAAGATTACTGTTCACAACCGGCCAATAAACTCGATCCGCAATGTGTGAAATTATCAGCGGCAGAAGCTACAGCGGAGAAACTTGCGCCAAAGGCCAAGCCATCACCTTCACCGACTGCCAAAAAGGGCTCCAAAGCAAAGCCATCGCCTTCACCAACGGCCAAAAAGGGCTCAAAAGCCAAGGCTTCTCCTTCGCCAAGCCCAAAGTCGAGCTCGAAGGCAAAGCCCACTCCAACGGCTAAGCCTTCGCCTTCAAAAAAGTAGGCATTTAAGGCCCTCTCCCTCATCGATCGGCGACACGCCCGAGCCCCAAAAACCTCGAAAATAGCGGTGTGTTGGGACCTTGCGGAGTAAAAGGGCCGTTTTGACCTTTCATGCGCCCTGCCGATACCTTTCTCCTCTGCGCTTTTTAGCGCGCTTGTTGCTTCCTCCTGTTAAGAAATTAATCGGGCGAAATGCGAATCGGGTGCAACACACCCGACCGCGTGGGTCGGAAGTATGAGCGTGAAATTAAAAAGTTCAGTAAACGAAATGGAGAAAAGTAGTGCCAACAATTCAGCAGCTAGTGCGTCGTGGTCGTGCAGAAAAGACTACGAAGACATCAACACCTGCGCTTAAGGGTTCCCCTCAGCGACGTGGTGTGTGCACACGTGTTTACACAACAACACCTAAGAAGCCTAACTCTGCGCTTCGTAAGGTTGCACGTGTTCGTCTTACTAGCGGAATGGAAATCACTGCATACATTCCAGGTGAAGGTCACAACCTACAAGAGCACTCCATTGTTCTTGTTCGCGGAGGCCGCGTAAAAGATCTTCCTGGTGTTCGTTACAAAATTATTCGTGGATCACTAGATACACAAGGTGTTAAGAACCGTAAGCAATCTCGTTCACGTTACGGTGCTAAGAGAGAGAAGAAGGCTAGCTAATGCCACGTAAAGGTCCTGTAGTAAAGACTCCTGTAGTTGCTGATCCTGTTTACAACTCACCAGTTGTAACTGCACTTATTAACCGTGTACTTCTTCACGGCAAGCGCTCAACAGCTGAAGCAATTGTTTACAATGCACTAGAAGGCACACGCAAGAAGACTGAAGTTGATCCACTGATCACACTGAAGCGCGCACTTGAGAACATCAAGCCTGCTGTTGAAGTTCGCTCACGCCGCGTTGGTGGAGCTACCTACCAGGTGCCAATTGAAGTGAAGGCTTCACGCTCTTCAACTCTTGCACTTCGCTGGTTAGTTGACTACTCACGCGATCGTCGCGAGAAGTCAATGTCAGAGCGTCTTCAGAATGAACTTATCGATGCCGCAAATGGTCTTGGAGCAGCTGTAAAGCGCCGCGAAGATACCCACAAAATGGCGGAAGCAAACAAGGCGTTTGCTCACTACCGCTGGTAATAGTTAAAGAATCTAAGACTTAAAGAATCCGACGAGAAGAGGAATATACGTGTCAACGTCTACAGTAGAGAAGATCGATTTAGCTACGGTTCGCAACATTGGAATCATGGCTCACATCGACGCGGGCAAAACCACTACTACTGAGCGCATCCTTTTCTACACAGGTATTTCTTACAAGATTGGTGAAGTGCACGAAGGTGCAGCAACCATGGACTGGATGGAGCAGGAACAAGAGCGCGGTATCACTATCACCTCTGCTGCAACAACCTGTATGTGGAAAGACCACCTGATTAACATCATTGATACACCAGGTCACGTTGACTTCACAGTTGAGGTAGAGCGTTCACTTCGTGTACTAGATGGCGCAGTTGCAGTATTCGATGGCGTTGCTGGTGTTGAACCACAATCTGAAACAGTATGGCGCCAGGCAGATCGTTATTCAGTTCCACGTATTTGTTTCATCAACAAGCTAGACCGCACAGGTGCTTCATTTGATAAGTGTGTAAGCATGATCAAGGATCGCCTAAATGCAGTAGCCCTCGTTCTTCAACTTCCTATCGGTAACGAATCAGATTTCATTGGTGTCGTTGACCTCATTGCTATGAAGGCACTCGTATGGCGCGGAGAAACTAAAAAGGGCGAAGATTACGCAATCGAAGAAATTCCTGCTGACATGCTCGATAAGTGCAAGCAAGCTCGCGCAGAGATGCTCGAAACTCTTGCTGAAAATGATGATGTTCTCATGGAGAAGTTCCTTGAAGGAATCGAAGTTTCTGAAGAAGAAATCATCGCCGGCATCCGCCGCGCAACAATCGCAGCCAAGCTTTCACCAGTTCTTACCGGTTCTGCATTTAAGAACAAGGGTGTTCAGCCAATGCTTGACGCTGTAAATCGCTACCTCCCATCACCACTTGATATCGATGCAATCGTCGGTACAGATATGAACGATGTGACAGTTGAGATGAAGCGCCAGCCAAAGAATGAAGAACCATTCTCAGCCCTAGCTTTTAAAATCATGACAGATCCACACCTTGGAAAACTTACCTTTATCCGTGTTTACTCAGGCGTTCTTGAGACAGGATCAACAATCCTTAACTCAACAAAGAACCGCAAAGAGCGCATCGGAAAGATTTACCAGATGCACGCCAACAAGCGTGAAGAGCGTGACAATGTTGGCGCCGGAATGATTGTTGCTGTGATGGGTCTTAAGGACACCACAACAGGTGAAACTCTCTGTGATCCAGCAAAGCCGGTAATCCTGGAATCAATGGACTTCCCAGCACCAGTGATCTCTGTTGCGATTGAGCCAAAGACAAAGGGTGACCAAGAAAAACTTGGCGTTGCTATTCAGCGTCTATCTGAAGAAGATCCAACATTCCACGTTAATACTGATGAAGAGACCGGCCAGACAATCATCGCTGGTATGGGTGAACTTCACCTTGAAATCTTGGTCGATCGTATGCGTCGTGAATTTAAGGTTGAAGCAAACGTAGGTAAGCCACAAGTTGCATACCGCGAAACACTTCGTAAGCCAGTTGCACGCCATGACTACACACACAAGAAGCAGACCGGTGGTTCTGGACAGTTTGCAAAGATTCAGATTGCTATCGAGCCACTTCCAACAGGTCAGATTGAAGGCGGATATGAATTCGTTAATAAGGTCACTGGAGGCCGCGTTCCACGCGAGTACATCCCTTCAGTTGATGCCGGATGTAAGGAAGCGATGACAGCAGGACCACTTGCCGGATATCCACTTACAGATGTACGAGTAACTCTTCTTGACGGCGCGTATCACGATGTTGACTCATCGGAGCTCGCATTCAAGGTGGCTGGTATCGCAGCATTTAAGGAAGCAGCAAAACTTGCTGATCCTGCAATTCTCGAGCCAGTGATGAAAGTCGAAGTTGTTACCCCTGAAGACTTCATGGGTGATGTCATCGGCGATCTCAATAGTCGTCGTGGCCAAATCCAGGCCATGGATGAGCGGTCAGGTGCCCGCGTTGTTAGGGCGCTAGTTCCGTTGTCGGAGATGTTCGGTTATGTCGGAGATCTCCGCTCCAGAACACAAGGTCGCGCGAGCTACAGCATGGAATTCGACAGTTATGCCGAAGTTCCAGGAAACGTCGCAAAGGAAATCATTGCGAAAGTTCGCGGCGAATAACCCTAATAAGAACAGCACAACCCCTAATAACTAAGCACTAGGAAACGAAAGAGGAACCAAAATGGCAAAAGCCAAGTTCGAGCGTAATAAGCCGCACGTTAACATCGGAACCATCGGCCATATTGACCACGGTAAAACAACACTTACTGCAGCAATCTCTAAGGTTTTGCATGACAAGTACCCAACTCTTAACGCAGCTACTGCGTTCTCAGATATCGATAAGGCGCCAGAAGAGCGTCTTCGCGGTATCACAATCTCTATCGCTCACATCGAGTACCAGACAGAGAAGCGTCACTACGCACACGTTGACTGCCCAGGCCACGCTGACTACATCAAGAACATGATCACTGGTGCTGCGCAGATGGACGGAGCAATCCTCGTCGTTGCAGCAACAGACGGACCAATGCCACAGACTAAGGAGCACGTTCTCCTTGCTCGTCAGGTTGGCGTTCCATCAATCGTTGTGGCTCTTAACAAGTCAGATATGGTCGATGACGAAGAAATTCTTGAACTCGTAGAAATGGAAGTTCGCGAACTTCTATCTAAGTACGAATTCCCAGGCGATGACACACCAATCGTTCGCATTTCAGCTCTTAAGGCTCTCGAAGGAGATGCAAAGTGGGCTGAGAAGATCATCGAGCTCATGGATGCAGTGGATGCATTTATCCCACAGCCAGAGCGCGAAATCGATAAGCCATTCCTTATGCCAGTTGAAGACGTTTTCACAATCACAGGTCGTGGAACTGTTATCACAGGTCGTATCGAACGCGGAATCGTTAAGGTTAACGAAGAAGTTGAAATCGTTGGTATTCGTGAGCTAGCTCAGAAGACAACTGTTACAGGCGTTGAAATGTTCCGTAAGTTGCTCGATGAAGGACAGGCTGGCGAGAACGTCGGACTTCTTCTTCGTGGAACAAAGCGTGAAGATGTAGAGCGCGGTCAGGTTGTCTGCAAGCCTGGTTCAATCACACCACACACAGAGTTCGATGCATCTGCATACATCCTTTCAAAGGATGAAGGCGGACGTCACACTCCATTCTTTAACAACTACCGTCCACAGTTCTACTTCCGTACAACTGACGTGACTGGCGTTGTAACACTTCCAGAAGGCACAGAAATGGTTATGCCTGGCGATAACACTGAGATGGCGGTAACGCTCATCCAACCAATCGCAATGGAAGATGGTCTTCGCTTCGCAATCCGCGAAGGTGGCCGCACAGTAGGTGCAGGTCGCGTAACAAAGATCAAGAAGTAATTGTGAAACCGCCGGCGGCGTAAAAACCGCCGGCGCAAACACAACCGAAGACAACAAAAGTTTGAACTAACGAAAGTAAAGAGGAGAACGACATGGCGGGACAAAAGATCCGCATTCGACTCAAGGCGTATGACCATGAGGTGATTGACTCTTCAGCGAAGAAAATCGTTGAGACAGTCGAGCGCACAGGTGCAACCGTCGCGGGTCCAGTGCCGCTACCAACAGAGAAGAACACCTATTGTGTGATTCGCTCTCCTCACAAGTACAAGGACAGCCGCGAACATTTCGAGATGCGCACACATAAGCGCCTCATCGACATCATCGACCCAACACCTAAGACTGTTGATTCATTGATGCGTCTGGACTTACCAGCAGGCGTCGACATCGAGATTAAGCTCTAAGGAAAGGACGAAAACTAATGACACGTGAAGTTGTAACTCAGTCTTACGGTTCGTCCATCAAGGGCGTTCTCGGTAAGAAGCTTGGCATGACCCAAGTATTCGATGCAGAAAACAAGATGATTCCTGTGACAGTTGTTTCAGTTGAGTCATGCGTTGTTACATCGATTCGCACACCTGAGAAGGATGGCTATTCAGCTGTTCAACTTGGATACGGCGCAATTGATCCAAAGAAAGTTTCTAAGCCACTTGCTGGACATTACGCAAAGGCAGGCGTCACTCCTCGTCGCTCCGTTGCCGAACTCCGCACACTCTCAGCTGCTGAATACACAGTGGGACAAGAGATTGGCGCATCAACATTTGCAGCTGGCGATATCGTCGATGCAACTGGAACATCAACTGGTAAAGGAACTGCTGGTGTTATGAAGCGCCACGGTTTCGGTGGACTTAGCTCATCTCACGGTGTAGATCGTAAGCACCGTATGCCAGGTTCAATCGGTGCATGTTCAACACCAGGTCGCGTTTTCAAGGGAATGCGCATGATGGGTCGTATGGGTAATGAGAAGGTCACAACGCAGAACCTCACAGTTCAAGCTGTAGATCTAGAAAATAACCTACTTCTTATCAAGGGCTCTGTTCCTGGTACCGATGGTGGTCTCGTCTTTATCCGTTCAGCTGCTAAAAAAGCACTTGTTGAGACTGTAAAGGCAGGGATGTAACCATGGCACTTACCGTTGAAGTAAAGAACGCAGAAGGTAAGAAAGTTGGCTCAGTTGATTTGCCAGCAGATATCTTTGATGCGCAGACAAATATTCCTCTTATTCACCAAGTCGTAACAGCTCAACTTGCAGCTGCTCGTCAAGGTACCCAGAAGGCAAAGAACCGTGGAGAAACTTCCGGTTCAGGTAAGAAGCCTTTCAAGCAGAAGGGAACAGGTCGTGCTCGTCAGGGTTCGATTCGTGCTCCGCTTCAGCGTGGTGGCGGTGCTGCACACGCAGTTCGTCCACGTTCATATTTCCAACGCACACCTAAGAAGATGATCGCAGCAGCACTACGCGGTGTTCTCTCTGACCGTCAGCGTAACGAGCGAATTCACGTGCTGGATTCAGTAACAGCTGCTCCTTCAACGAAGGCAGCACTTGCTGCAGTGCGTCAATTCTCAACTCGCAAGAACCTCTTGGTTGTTGTCTCACGTAAGGAAGACGCTGCATGGCGTTCACTTCGTAACGCTGATGACCTACACCTTCTTGTTCCAGATCAGCTCAACGCTTATGACATCTTGAAAAGCGATGACGTTGTCTTCTCTGAAGCAGCGATCAACGACTTCCTCAAGTTCAAGGCTTCAGCTAAGACTTCAGGAAAATCTGTGAAGTCAGTAGCACGCGAAAGTGAGGTATCTGCATAATGAAGGATTACCGTGAAGTTTTGCTAGCACCAGTTGTCTCTGAAAAGAGCTACGGGTTGCTCGATGAAAACAAGTACACATTCCTTGTTGCAACAGATGCTAATAAGACAGAGATCAAGATCGCTGTTGAAAAGGTATTTGGTGTGAAGGTGGTCAGTGTTAACACTATGAACCGCCAGGGAAAGAATAAGCGCACACGTTTTGGTGATGGAAAGCGCAAAGACACAAAGCGAGCAATCGTTCATGTGGCCGCTGGCGACCGTATCGACATCTTCGGAGGCCCTGTTTCGTAATTGAAACAGGACCTTAAAGAGAGGAAACCTCATGGCACTTCGCAAACTAAAGCCAACGACCCCAGGTCAGCGTGGAGCAACTGTTCCAGATTTCGCAGAAATCACTCGCTCAACACCTGAGAAGTCACTCGTTCGCCCAATTCACTCAAAGGGTGGTCGTAATAATCAAGGTCGCATCACTGTTCGTCACCAAGGTGGCGGTCACAAGCGTGCATACCGTCTTATCGATTTCACACGTAACGATAAAGATGGTGTACCAGCAAAGGTTGCACACATTGAATACGATCCAAACCGCACAGCGCGTATCGCACTTCTTCACTACGCAGATGGAGAAAAGCGTTACATCATCGCTCCAAATAAGCTTGAGCAAGGTGCAACAGTTGAGAACGGTCCTAAGGCCGATATCAAGCCTGGCAACAACTTGCCACTTCGCAACATCCCAGTAGGAACAACTGTTCACGCAATTGAACTTCGCCCAGGTGGCGGAGCAAAGATTGCTCGTTCAGCTGGCGCATCAGTTCAACTCGTTGCAAAAGAAGGAGCATTTGCACAACTTCGTATGCCATCTGGAGAAATCCGTAACGTAGATGTTCGTTGCCGCGCAACTGTTGGTGAAGTTGGAAACGCAGAACAAGGAAACATTAACTACGGAAAAGCTGGACGTAAGCGCTGGTTAGGCGTTCGTCCATCTGTTCGTGGTGTTGTTATGAACCCAGTTGACCACCCACACGGTGGTGGTGAAGGTAAAACTTCTGGTGGTCGCCACCCAGTTTCACCTTGGGGTAAGCCTGAAGCACGTACTCGCAAGAAGAAGGCTTCAGATTCAATGATCGTCCGTCGTCGTAAGTCGAACAAGAAGCGCTAAGGAGCCCTCATGCCACGTAGTCTCAAGAAGGGTCCATTCATTGATGGACATCTCACCAAAAAGGTGGATGCCCAAAATGAAGCCAATACAAAGAATGTCATTAAGACATGGTCACGACGCTCGATGATCTCGCCTTCAATGATCGGACACACCATTGCGGTACACGACGGCCGCAAGCATGTCCCTGTATTTATTACCGACGCAATGATCGGTCACAAGCTTGGTGAGTTCGCACCAACACGTACATTCCGCGGACACGTTAAAGATGATCGGAGAGCTACTCGTGCCTAATACACAAGACGCACTCATCGCTCGCGCAGTACTGCGCGACATCCGCCACACACCACAGAAGGCTCGTCGCGTTGTCGACTTGGTCCGTGGAATGCGTGCAGATGAAGCACTTAACGTTCTTAAGTTTGCTCCGCAAGCAGCTGGTTCAGATGTCTACACACTTCTTAACTCAGCAATTGCTAATGCTAAGCAGCAGAATCCAGCAATCCGTGACGCTTCAGAGCTCTGGGTTGTCGAAGCACTCGTTGACGAGGGACGCACAATGAAGCGTTTTCGCCCGCGTGCACAAGGTCGCGGTTTCCGTATTTTGAAGCGCTCAAGCCACATCTCGGTTGCGGTCAGCGATTCAAAGGTGACTTCAAAGTCACTTTCACGTACTTCAACCAAGGCGCAGACACGAAATCCAAAGCGTTCTGATAAGTCACCACTAGCAACTCAAACACCAGCTGAGAAGGGAGCGTCCAACTAATGGGTCAAAAAGTAAACCCACACGGCTTCCGTCTCGGCATCACAACTGAATTTAAGTCACGTTGGTATGCAGATAAGTTGTACAAGGATTACGTCAAAGAAGACGTCGAAATCCGCCGACTTATGCAGAAGGGCATGGAGCGCGCAGGCGTTTCACGTATCGAAATCGAGCGCACACGTGATCGTGTACGTATCGACCTTCACACTGCACGCCCAGGAATTGTTATCGGTCGTCGCGGACAAGAGGCAGACGTTCTACGTCTAAAGCTTGAAAAGCTCACCGGTAAGCAAGTTCAGCTCAATATTCTTGAAGTAAAGAACCCTGAAATTGATGCGCAACTCGTTGCACAGGGAATTGCCGAGCAGCTTGCTGCACGTGTTTCTTTCCGTCGCGCAATGAAGAAGTCAATGCAATCAGCGATGAAGGCAGGAGCTCAGGGCATTCGTGTTCAGTGCGGTGGTCGTCTCGGTGGTGCAGAAATGTCACGTTCTGAGTTCTACCGTGAAGGTCGCGTTCCACTACACACACTTCGCGCTGATATTGATTACGGCTTCTACGAAGCTGCAACAACATTCGGTCGCTTGGGTGTAAAGGTCTGGATCTATAAGGGTGAAGTTATTGGTTCACGCGCAGAGCGTGCTGAAAAGGCACTTGCAGAAGCACGCGCACCAAAGCCAGAACGTCGCGGACCACGCACACCACGTGCCCCACGCGCTGAAGTAACAACTTCACACGTTGCAACTGCAGATTCAACTCCTGCAGCTCCAGCAACAGAGACTTCAGAAGGAGGAGCGCAATAATGTTAATTCCTCGCAAGGTTAAGCACCGTAAGCAGCACCACCCATCACGATCAGGTGCATCAAAGGGTGGAACACAGGTTGCATTTGGAGACTTCGGTATCCAGGCACTTGCTCCTGCTTATGTCACTAACCGTCAGATTGAGGCAGCGCGTATCGCGATGACTCGTTATATCAAGCGTGGTGGAAAGGTTTGGATCAATATTTATCCAGATCGCCCACTCACAAAGAAGCCTGCTGAAACTCGTATGGGTTCCGGTAAGGGTTCTCCAGAATGGTGGATCGCAAACGTGAAGCCAGGTCGCGTTATGTTTGAAATTTCAGGCGTAACAGAGGCGGTAGCTAATGAAGCTATGCGCCTTGCGATTCACAAGCTCCCAATGAAGTGCCGCGTTGTAAAGCGTGAGGAGGCATAACCATGGCGATTACTACTGAAGAACTTCGTCAACTGTCAGCTGATGAGTTAACTGCAAAGCTTCGTGAAGGTAAAGAAGAACTCTTTAACCTTCGCTTTCAAGCAGCAACAGGTCAGCTTGAATCACATGGTCGTCTCGGTGCAGTTCGTAAAGAGATTGCTCGTATCTACACAATTATTCGTGAACGCGAACTAGGAATTGGAGGCGCTGCGTAATGGCTACAAATCCAACCGAAGATCGCGGATCCCGCAAGACTCGTGAAGGCATCGTTGTCTCAGACAAGATGGATAAGACCATCACCGTTGCAGTATCAAACCGTGTTGCACACGGTATGTACTCAAAGGTTATGAGCCGCACACACAAGCTCAAAGCACATGATGAGACAAACTCAGCAGGCACAGGCGATCGCGTATTGATCATGGAAACACGACCAATATCAGCCTCAAAGCGCTGGCGTTTAGTTCAAATCATCGAGAAGGCTAAGTAAGGGAACGGGTGGAATAAATGATTCAACAAGAATCGCGCCTACGCGTCGCGGATAACACAGGAGCTAAAGAGCTTCTCTGTATTCGTGTGCTCGGCGGAACCAAGCGCCGTTACGCCGGTATCGGAGACATCATCGTATGTTCAGTCAAGGATGCAATCCCTGGTGGACAGGTAAAGAAGGGTGAAGTCGTCAAGGCTGTCATCGTTCGCACAGTAAAAGAACGTCGTCGTCCAGACGGTTCTTACATCAAGTTTGACGAGAACGCTGCAGTTATCCTGAAAGCGGATGGCGAACCACGCGGAACTCGTATCTTCGGACCAGTTGCTCGCGAACTTCGCGACAAGAAGTTCATGAAGATCATTTCACTCGCTCCGGAGGTGCTCTAACCATGGCGAAGATTAAGAAGAATGACGAAGTTTTGGTTATCGCTGGCAAGAACAAGGGCGTAACCGGCAAGGTTCTTCATGTAGATGGAAGCCGCGTCACTGTTGAAGGCGTTAATCGCATTCAGCGTCACACCAAGGAATCAACTTCTGACCGTGGCGTCAAAGTAGGCGGAATCATCACACAAGAAGCATCAATTCATATTTCAAATGTCATGGTCGTAGATGGAGATGGCAAGGCAACACGTCTTGGCGTTCGAGTCGATGAAGAAGGCACAAATGTTCGCATCTCACGTCGCACAGGAAAGGACATCTAATGAGCACTGCTACAGATGTTCGTCTCAAGGCTCGCTATAAGAGCGAAATCCAGGCAACCCTTAAGGGTGAATTTGGATATAAGAATCCAATGCAGATTCCTACGCTGACAAAGATTGTCGTCAACATGGGTGTTGGTGAAGCTGCGCGCGATGCCAAGCTCATCGAAGGTGCAATCCGCGATCTAGCAATCATCACTGGCCAAAAGCCACAGGTTACTAAGTCACGTAAATCAATTGCCCAGTTCAAGCTTCGCGAGAACATGCCAATTGGTGCACACGTCACTCTTCGTGGAGATCGCATGTGGGAATTCGCAGACCGTCTTCTCTCAATCTCTCTTCCACGTATCCGCGACTTCCGTGGTCTTTCTCCAAAGCAGTTCGATGGAAAGGGCAATTACACCTTCGGTCTCACCGAGCAGGTTGTATTCCCAGAAATCGAACAGGACAAGATCGATCGCACCCGCGGTATGGATATCACTGTCGTAACAACAGCTAAGAACGATGACGAAGGTCGCGCACTACTTAAGGCGCTCGGCTTTCCTTTCAAGGAGGCATAAGAATGGCTAAAACATCACTCAAGGTTAAAGCTGCTCGCAAGCCTAAGTTCAAGGTTCGCGGTTACACACGTTGCCAGCGTTGCGGCCGTCCGCATGCTGTCTACCAAAAGTTTGGAATTTGTCGCGTCTGTTTCCGTGAAATGGCGCACCGCGGCGAGCTTCCAGGTATCACCAAGGCGTCTTGGTAATAGTACAAACGAAAAAAGTCCAAGCAGATCGCTTGGGTACTAATTCGAGAAAGGCCACAGGCCACGTATGACAATGACAGATCCGATCGCAGACATGTTGTCTCGTCTGCGCAATGCGAACTCTGCCTACCATGACACGGTTTCAATGCCGTCATCATCGGTCAAGGTACGTATTGCAGAGATCCTCAAGCAAGAGGGTTTCATTGCAGAATACCGCGTTGAAGCAATGGCAACTGGAGTAGGCAAAAACCTCACTCTTGACCTTAAATTCGGCACAAACCGCGAACGTTCAATCGCTGGTCTTCGCCGCGTGAGCAAGCCAGGACTTCGCGTATACGCAAAGTCAACTGCGCTTCCAAAAGTTCTTGGTGGTCTTGGAGTTGCAATTATTTCAACTTCATCTGGACTACTTACAGATAAGCAAGCCAATAAGAAGGGTGTAGGCGGAGAAGTTCTCGCCTACGTATGGTAAATCTCCCATGTCACGTATTGGTCGTATGCCTATCACCGTTCCAAGCGGTGTAGAAGTTTCAATCACAGGTCAGAGCGTTGCAGTAAAGGGACCTAAGGGTTCACTCGCAATTGCAGTTCCAGCACCTATCCAAGTTTCACAAGCAGATGGTGTTATCACCGTTGCTCGTCCAAATGAAGAGCGTGTAACACGTTCACTTCACGGCCTATCTCGCTCACTCGTAGCGAATATGGTCGAAGGTGTAACAACTGGTTACTCACTCACAATCAACATCGTTGGTGTTGGTTACCGTGTTGCTGAAAAGGGCAAGGATCTTGAATTCCAGCTCGGCTACAGCCACTCAATTCTTTTCCCAGCCCCAGAAGGAATCTCCTACAAAGTTGAATCACCAACTAAGTTAATTATCAATGGAATTGATAAGCAGCTTGTTGGAGAGACAGCAGCGAAGATCAAAAAGCTTCGCAAGGCTGATCCATATAAGGGTAAGGGCTTGCGTCTTGAAGGCGAAGCAGTTCGTCGCAAGGCTGGAAAGGCAGGTAAGAAGTAATGGCAATCGGAGTTAAGGTCCGCAAGGGCTCAGCGCAAAACGCGCGTGCTCGTCGTGCTTTCCGTCTTCGTAAGAAGATTTCAGGCACACCATCACGTCCACGCCTAGTCGTTTCACGTTCATCACGTCACCTCTTCGTACAGGTTATTGATGACACCCAAGCAAAGACAATTGCTTACGCATCAACAATGGAGCTCGAACTTCGCAAGTCATCTGGCGATAAGACAGATAAGTCGAAGCAAGTAGGAGCACTCATTGCTGAACGCGCTAAGAAGGCTGGAATTTCGACAGTTGTCTTTGACCGCGCAGGTAATAAGTACCACGGTCGTATTGCTGCAGTTGCAGATTCTGCACGAGAGAATGGATTGGAGTTCTAATGGCTGTTAATCCAACTAACGATGCAGCGTCCACAACAGGCGCACCTTCAAATAAGGGTCGCGGCGAACGTCGCGAACGTCGTGATGATCGCGAGAAGGAGAAGTCTCCATACACCGAGCGCGTGGTTTTCATTAACCGCGTGTCAAAGGTTGTAAAGGGCGGACGTCGCTTCTCATTCACAGCACTCGTTGTTGTGGGAGATCAGAACGGAACCGTTGGCGTTGGCTACGGAAAATCTAAGGAAGTTCCACAAGCTATCGCTAAGGCAGTTGAAGAAGCTAAGAAGTCATTCTTCGTAGTGCCACGCGTTCAAGGAACAATTCCTCACCCAGTACAGGGTGAAACAGCAGCGGGTGTAGTTCTACTTCGCCCAGCAAGTCCAGGTACCGGAGTAATCGCCGGAGGCCCTGTTCGCGCCGTACTTGAGTGCGCTGGTGTTCACGATGTACTGACAAAGTCTCTCGGTTCTTCAAATGCAATCAACATGGTTCACGCCACTGTTGCAGCACTGAAGATGCTTGAGTCACCTGCACAAATTGCAGCACGCCGCGGTCGTCCGTTGGAAGATGTTGCTCCTGCAGCAATTATTCGCGCCTCACAGATGACAGTTGGTGTCTAATGCCACGTTTAAAGATTACACAGGTCAAATCAACAGTCGGCAATAAGCCAGAGATTCGCAACACCGTTCGTTCACTCGGACTCAAGCGCATCAATGACGTTGTCGTCAAAGAAGATCGTCCAGAAATTCGTGGCATGGCAGTAGCTGCTCGCCACTTAATCAAGGTAGAGGAGGTCGAATAAAGATGACACTTAAACTTCATCACCTTCGTCCAGCTCCAGGTGCTAAGAAAGATAAGACTCGTAAGGGTCGCGGAGAAGCATCAAAGGGTAAGACTGCTGGTCGTGGCGGTAAGGGAACACATGCTCGTAACACGGTTCGTCCTGGTTTCGAAGGTGGTCAACTTCCGCTCGTCATGCGTCTTCCAAAGCTTCGCGGCTTTAAGAACCCGGCACGTATCGAGTACCAGGCAGTGAATGTCTCAACAATCAACGCACTCTTTCCAAAGGGTGGCGCTGTAACAGTTGCAGATCTCATTGAAAAGGGTGCAGTTCGCGATTCACTACCTGTAAAAGTTCTTGGAAATGGCGAAATTGCAGTCAAGGTATCCATTACGGCACATGCATTTTCTGCATCAGCGATTGAGAAGATCTCAGCTGCTGGTGGATCGACAGCAACTCTGTAATACAAACAAACGCTATTGAGCTAGAGGGAGAAGATTGATGCTTTCAGCATTTGGAATGGCATTTAAGACGCCTGAACTTCGTAAGAAAATCTTCTTCACTCTCTCAATCATGGCCCTCTTCCGCTTTGGTTCCGTCGTTCCAACACCAGGTGTTTCATACACAGCGGTAAAGGGATGTCTTGCCCAAGCGCAGACTGGCGGCCTATTCGGGCTTATCAATCTTTTCTCAGGTGGAGCGCTCTTGCAGCTCTCTGTCTTTGCACTTGGCATCATGCCTTACATCACCAGCTCAATCATTATTCAGTTGCTGACCGTTGTTATTCCTCGCTTTGAAACACTGAAGAAGGAAGGACAGTCAGGTACTGCAAAGCTCACTCAGTACACCCGCTACCTCACCATCGGACTAGCAATCTTGCAGTCAACAGGTCTTGTTGCGGTTGCTCGTACACCTGGTCGCTTGATCTCCGGTTGTAACGTTCCCATCATTCCTGACACTTCATGGCAACGTATCTTGACCATGATTGTTGTGATGACAGCAGGAACATCAGTAATTATGTGGCTCGGTGAGCTCATCACTGATCGCGGTGTTGGTAACGGAATGTCCATTCTTATCTTCACATCAATCGCATCAACTTTCCCCGGTCAGCTCTGGTCAATCAAGCTTCAAAAGGGCCTCTTCGCATTCCTATTCGTTTGCGCAGTGGGAGTCGTCGTAGTTGCCGCTGTTGTATTCGTTGAACAGGCGCAGCGTCGAATTCCGGTGCAATACGCCAAGCGCATGGTGGGACGTCAGGCATATGGCGGAACATCAACCTATATTCCAATTAAGGTAAACCAGGCTGGTGTTATCCCGGTTATCTTCGCATCATCACTTCTCTATATTCCATCGCTGATTGTGAACTTCACTAATAGCCAAGCAGGATGGGCAGTCTGGATCTCACGTAACTTAGTGACCGGTGATCACCCAATTTATATGGTTACCTACGCAGCTCTCATTATTTTCTTCACTTACTTCTACGTTGCAATCACATTTAACCCAGAAGAGGTTGCAGATAATATGAAGAAGTACGGTGGATTTATTCCAGGAATCCGTGCCGGACGACCAACAACTGAATACCTTCAGTATGTTCTCTCTCGTATTACCGCCCCTGGTGCGCTCTATCTGGCACTTGTTGCACTCATTCCAGTCTTCGCACTCGTTCTCTTCGGTGCCACCCAGAACTTCCCATTCGGTGGAACTGCAATTCTGATTGTGGTTGGCGTTGGTCTAGATACAGCAAAGCAGATCGAGAGCCAGTTGCAGCAGCGTTCATATGAAGGTTTCTTGAAGTAATGCGTTTAGTCCTGGTAGGTCCACCAGGTGCCGGTAAAGGAACTCAAGCTCAGTTCCTGGCTGCGCACTATTCAATTCCACATATCTCCACCGGTGATATTTTCCGGGCAAACCTCAAAGCCAGCACACCGCTCGGTCTTAAGGCAAAAGGATTTATGGATTCCGGACAACTAGTTCCTGATTCAGTGACTAATGAGATGGTCAAAGATCGCCTTACTCATGACGATGTTGCAAACGGATTCCTACTCGATGGCTTTCCACGTAACACCGTGCAAGCTGAAGTCTTGCGTGCTTTCTTAACTGAAAAGGGCGCACCGCTTCAAGCTGTCCTAGAACTAGCGATTGAAAATGAAATCATTATCAAACGCCTATCCTCACGCCGCACCTGTAAAGAGTGTGGGGCACCGGCTGCCGCCAACCTTGAGAAGTGTGCGGCATGTGGTGGCGAGCTCTACCAACGCGAAGATGATAAAGAAGAAGTGATTGCAAAGCGCCTTGCTGTCTATGAAGAGCAGACTGCGCCTATCATCTCTTTCTATCGCAACGAAGGCTTGCTTATTACTATTGGCGCCGATGGCGATGTAGCAGATATAACTGAGCGCGCGATTACAGCGTTAAGTCGCGTTCACGGCTAAGAAATAACTATGGCAATTCAAATCAAAGACCTTGAGCAACTCAAGGTGATGCGTCGTGCCGGTCTTTTGGTCGGTCAAACATTGCAACTTCTGCGGGAAAATATCAAAGCTGGCATGACAACAGCTGCCCTGGACGCAATAGCGGCAGCAAATATCAAACGTGGGGGAGGCACCTCAAACTTCCTTGGCTACCACGGCTTTCCAGCAACTATCTGCGTCTCAATCAACGATGAAATCGTCCACGGCATACCTGGTACGCGCGTGATTAACGACGGGGATATTGTCTCTATTGATTGCGGAGCGATTATCGATGGTTGGCATGGAGATGCCGCATTTTCTATCGGCATCGGAAACCTTGATCCAGCTGATCAGAAATTGATGGATACATGCGAAGAATCGATGTGGGTTGGTATCGCAGCCGGCAAAAACGGCGCTCGACTTTCCGATATTGGTCACGCAATCGAGCAATACATTGATTCGCAAGGTGAGTATGGAATCTTGCAAGAATACGGTGGCCATGGAATCGGCACTGAGATGCACCAAGAGCCACATGTCCTTAATTTTGGAAAGGGCGGAAATGGCCCAGAAATCATTCCTGGAATGGCACTTGCCATCGAACCGATGATTACTCGGGGATCGCCCAAGACCAAAGTCTTGAGCGATAAATGGACCGTGGTTTCAACGGATCAATCTCGTGGCGCCCACTTCGAAAACTCATATGTCATCTGCCCTGATGGAAAGCCTTTTGTGCTGACCGCACTCGATGGTGGCAGGTCCGAACTTGCTCGCTTTGGCATAGAGACCTCCGAACTCCTCGCCTAGGCGGCGTGTTGGGTGCGGTCAATACGCTCTTTTTGGGCGATTTCCCTTTATAAGGGGCTCTGCCATAGAATGACCCTTCGCGCCACATTCAATTCCTTCCGGTTTTGAGCGTGGTTCGACCCTGTTCGTTCACATGAAAAAAGAGAAGAAGGTATTGATCCTTGGCAAGTAAAGATGGTGCGATCGAAATCGAAGGCACTGTTGCTGAGGCGTTACCTAATGCGATGTTCCGTGTTGAACTTACAAATGGACATAAAGTCTTGGCACATATCAGTGGAAAGATGCGAAAGAACTACATTCGTATTTTGCCGGCAGATCGTGTGATTGTAGAACTTAGTCCATATGACCTTACAAAGGGTCGAATTATTTACCGTTACAAGTAAATCTTTCGCCCCCACTAACAAAAGGAAAACACGTGAAGGTTAATCCAAGCGTGAAGAAGATTTGCGACAAGTGCAAAGTCATTCGTCGCAAGGGTCGCGTAATGGTGATCTGCGAAAATCTTCGTCACAAGCAGCGTCAAGGGTAACTCCGAGACAAAGATAAGTACGCGTGATGCGACTTAACTAGAAATAGTTAAGACCCCCGGACCGGTAGGCCAGGGCTCGATAAATATGTCGAGGAGCATTGCGAAGGACCTCCGGATATAGAAATGGTTGAACATATGGCACGTCTAGTCGGTGTCGATCTTCCACGTGAAAAGCGTGTTGAGATTGCACTCACATACATTTTCGGAATGGGTCTTACCCGTTCCCACGAAACTCTCGCGGCAACTGGTATTTCACCAGATACTCGCGTAAAAGATTTGCAAGAGTCAGAACTTGCTCAGCTTCGTGAATACATCGAAGCCAATTACAAAATCGAAGGAGATCTTCGCCGCGAAGTTGCTGGCGATATCCGTCGTAAAGTTGAAATTCAAAGCTACCAAGGTATTCGTCACCGCAAGGGACTTCCTGTACGTGGTCAGCGCACTCACACAAACGCTCGTACTCGTAAGGGTCCACGTAAGGCAATTGCCGGCAAGAAGAAGGTGACTAAGTAATGGCCACTCCTAAAGCAAAAACAGCAGCCCCAGCAAAGGGCAAAGTAAAGCTTCGTAAGAAAGAGAAGAAGAACGTTGCAGTAGGTAAGGCTTTCATCAAGTCAACCTTCAACAACACAATCATCTCAATCACTGATCCAACAGGGGCTGTTATCTCTTGGTCATCATCTGGCCAAGTAGGTTTCAAAGGCTCACGTAAGTCGACTCCATTCGCAGCACAGCTTGCAGCAGAAGCAGCAGCTCGTCGCGCACAGGAGCACGGCCTAAAGAAAGTAGATGTTTTCGTAAAGGGACCTGGTTCCGGACGCGAAACTGCAATCCGTTCATTGCAAGCAGCAGGCCTAGAAGTTGGAGCTATCTCAGATACAACTCCAGCTCCACACAATGGCTGCCGCCCACCGAAACCACGTCGAGTTTAAGGAAGGAAGAGAATAAATGGCTCGTTATACCGGAGCAGACTGCAAGCGTTGCCGTCGCGAAAAAGTAAAGCTCTTCCTTAAGGGCTCAAAGTGCGATGGACCAAAGTGTCCGATCGAATCTCGTCCTTATCCACCAGGACAGCACGGCCGCGGCCGTTCAAAGGAATCTGAATACCTATTGCAGATGCGCGAAAAGCAAAAGTGCGCACGTATTTATGGTGTTCTCGAAAAGCAGTTCCGTGGTTACTACGAAGAAGCGAACCGCAAGCAAGGTAAGACTGGTGAAAACCTTCTTATTCTTCTTGAGACTCGCCTCGATAACGTTGTATTCCGCGCAGGATTTGCAAAGTCTCGTGACATGGCGCGCCAGTTGGTTCGCCACGGTCACTTCGTTGTCAATGGTAAGAAGGTAAACATTCCTTCATATCGTGTATCTCCAATGGACATCATTGATGTTCTTTCAAAGTCACACGACCTCACACCATTTATCGTCGCAAGCGCAGAGTTCGGTGAGAAGTCTGTTCCAGCGTGGATGGAAGTTGTTGCAGCACAGATGCGCATCATCATCCACGGTGTACCTGCTCGATCAGTGATCGATACCCAGGTTCAAGAACAGCTCATCGTTGAGCTCTACAGCAAGTAATTTTTCAACCCCCTAGAGGAAATCAAATAGAGGATTTCCACGAGAAGAAAGAGGAGCACAAGTGCTAATTGCACAACGCCCAACGCTTAGCGAAGAAGTAATTTCCGAGAACCGCTCACGTTTCATCATCGAACCACTTGAGCCAGGTTTCGGCTACACACTCGGCAACTCAATGCGCCGTACCCTGCTTTCATCTATTCCAGGTGCTGCAGTAACAAGCATTCGCGTTGCTGGAGCTCTCCATGAGTTCACAACTCTTGAAGGCGTGAAGGAAGATCTCACAGATATCGTCTTGAACATCAAGAACCTTGTTCTTTCAAGTGATAACGATGAGCCTTCAGTGATTTACATCCGTAAGTCAGGTGCTGGCGCTGTCACAGGTGCTGATATCGCTGTTCCAAGTGGAGTAGAAGTTCACAACCCTGAGCTTCACATTGCAACACTAAACGGCAAGGCAAACCTTGAAATCGAACTTACAGTTGAGCGCGGTCGCGGATATGTGACTGCAGTTCAAAACAAGCAAGCTGGAGCAGAGATTGGTCGCATTCCTGTTGACTCAATCTATTCGCCAGTTCTTAAGGTGACCTACAAGGTTGAAGCAACTCGCGTTGAACAGCGCACAGACTTCGATCGTCTTGTTGTTGATGTTGAGACAAAGCCATCAATGAAGCCACGCGATGCCGTTGCATCTGCTGGAAAGACACTTGTTGAGCTCTTCGGACTTGCTCGCGAACTTAATCTTGATGCAGAAGGTATTGAGATGGGGCCATCTGTTATGGATGCCGCCCTCGCTGCAGACCTTGCTCTTCCTATCGAAGATCTCGATCTCACAGTACGTTCATATAACTGCTTGAAGCGCGAAGGCATTCACACAGTGGGTGAACTCGTTAATCGTTCAGAGGCTGACCTACTTGATATCCGTAACTTCGGATCAAAGTCAATCGATGAGATCAAGGCAAAGCTTGTATCAATGGGAATGTCACTTAAGGACAGCCCAGCAGGATTTGATCCTTCCCAACACCAGAACTACAACGTGTCAGATGAAGACTTCGCTGACGCAGATCAGGCATAAAGGAGAAAACAATGCCAAAGCCAACTAAAGGCCCACGTTTGGGTTCAGGCCCATCACATGAGCGCTTGATTCTTCGTACTCTTGCCGAGCAGTTGTTCGAGCACGGAAAGATCACAACTACAGAAGCAAAGGCGAAGCGTCTTCGTCCACTAGCTGAAAAGTTGATTACCTTCGGTAAGAAGGGTGACCTCTCTGCTCGCCGTGAAGTAATGGCGCGTATTGCTAACAAGAGCGTTGTTCACACACTCTTCACAGTAATCGCTCCAACTTTTGCTAACCGCGAAGGTGGATACACACGCATTACAAAGATTGGTCCACGTAAGGGCGATAACGCTCCTATGGCAGTGATCGAACTCGTAACAGATAAGTAAAAACACTTACCTTTACCATGGCGGCGCCCACTCTCTTTCCTGAGAGTGGGTTTCGTCGTTTACGGCTCGATATTGCCTACGATGGCACCCACTTCTTTGGCTGGGCAACACAACCAGGACACCGAACACTGCAAGAGCTTATTGAAGAAGCCATTTCCCGAATCTCACAGACAAATATCGATTCAATTGTTGCTGGGCGCACCGATGCCGGAGTCCACGCAACAGGGCAAGTAATTCATGTTGATGTGCCTGATGCAATGTTTGACCGAGAACTTACCTACCTAGATCTGCGTTATAAACTAAATAGAATTCTTGATGAAGATGTGCGCATCATGAATGTCAGCGATGCCCCCCAAGGCTTTCATGCCCGTTTTTCTGCCTTGCGCAGGTATTACAGCTACAAGATTCTCGATAACAACGATGTCATCGCACCTCTTTCTCGCCACGACGTTGCATCGTGGTATCGCCCACTCGATGCTGATCGCATGAATGAAGCTAGTGCGCTGCTATTGGGTCATCACGACTTTGCCGCATTCTGTAAATTCAAGGTAGGCGGAACAACTATCAGAACTCTAGAAAAATATGAGTGGCACCGTAGTGCAGAGGGCTTGCTGGTTGCCGATGTTGTTGCCGATGCCTTCTGTTACTCCATGGTGCGCAATCTTGTGGGCGCAGTTGTCTGTGTTGCTGACGGGCGGCAAAGCCCTGCCTGGATTGCGCAATTACTGGCCAACAAGGAGCGAGTCTCAGATTCCTTGGTATTTCCAGCCCGCGGCCTGACTCTGTATCAAGTTGATTACCCGAGTAATGATCAGCTGCTAGAGCGGGCTAAAATCACTGTCGCCAAGCGTGGATAAAGCGTTTTTCACGCTCAAAGGCCGATTTGGCCTGGCACTCCAGGGCAGGTAAAGTTCATCCCCTGCGCCAGATTAGGTGCCGAAAGTAGTCCCCAAGATAAAGAAAAGAAGAAGGTAATAAAGCATGCGTACATATAGCCCCAAGGCAGGCGACGCCGACCGTAAGTGGCACGTTATTGATGCACAGGATGTTGTGCTCGGTCGTCTTGCAACCCATGCAGCCGTTCTTCTACGCGGAAAGCACAAAGCAACATTTGCACCGCACATGGATATGGGCGACTTCGTTATCGTCATCAACGCCGAAAAGATCGCGCTCTCTGGCAACAAGGCGCTGACAAAGTTTGCACACCACCACTCAGGTTTCCCAGGCGGCTTAACTTCAACTGTCTACGGTGAACTGATTGAAAAGCACCCAACCCGCGCTGTTGAAAAAGCGATCAAGGGAATGCTTCCAAAGAACCGTCTTGGTGCACAGGTTGCATCAAAGCTCAAGGTCTATGCCGGACCAGAGCATCCACATGCAGCACAGTCACCAGTTCCATATGTATTCACTCAAGTTTCTCAAGTAGCCAAGTAAGGGATAAGTAAATAAACATGTCAGATACAACTTTCAACGAGATCGACGAGACAGAGACACTTACTTCCTACTCTTCAGCCACTCCTGCTGCTGCAACTAACCGCAAGGCAATCACAGCACCAGGTGCTGGCACAGGTCGCCGCAAGGAAGCAGTTGCTCGCGTTCGCCTAGTTCCAGGTACAGGCCGCTGGGTTGTAAACGGCAAGACACTCGATGGTTATTTCCCAAATAAGGTTCACCAACAACTAGTTTCAGAACCATTTCGCACAGTAGGTGCAGAGGGTCTTTACGATGTTTTTGCTCGCATCAACGGTGGTGGAGTTTCAGGTCAAGCTGGCGCACTACGTCTTGGTGTTGCACGTTCACTCAACGAGATCGACACTGAGGCTAATCGTCCAGCACTAAAGAAGGCTGGCTTCCTCAAGCGCGATGCTCGTGTGATTGAACGTAAGAAGTACGGCCTTAAGAAGGCACGTAAGCGTTCACAGTACTCAAAGCGTTAATTCTTTTTACCCAGATATCCCGTTTGTTCCTGCAGTAAAGGAGTTGTTATGGCTCTCTTTGGAACAGACGGGATTCGTGGTTTAGCAAACGGGCAAACGCTTACCGCTGAAATAGCCGTGGATGTTGCGGTCGCGGCAGCGCATATTCTCGTTGAATCATCGAGTAATAAAGGCAAGCGTCCTAGAGCCATAGTTGGTCAAGATTCACGTGCTTCAGGAGAATTCTTAGAAGCAGCTGTTGCTGCCGGTTTAGCAAGTGCGGGTATCGATGTGTATCGCGTCGGAGTATTACCAACCCCAGCGATTGCCTATCTTGTGGGTGAATCAGGGGCCGATCTCGGGGTCATGATTTCAGCATCGCATAACCCGATGCCAGATAACGGAATCAAATTGTTCTCACGTGGTGGTGGAAAGCTTGATGATTCCATCGAAGCTGCTATTGAAAAGCGTATGGGTGAACCATGGACACGTCCTACCGGGCGAAATGTTGGACGCATTATCTTTGATGAGACCGCCAGCGCTCGCTATCTCAACCATCTAGCTGCTTCGGTAACTACACCCCTTAAAGGTCTGAAAATTGTTGTTGACTGTGCAAATGGAGCATCTTCTTTTGTCGCACCCATTGCATATGAAAAAGCTGGAGCAACCGTAGTTGCTATTCATCGTTCTCCTGATGGCTGGAATATTAACGAGAACTGTGGATCCACACACTTAGAAGATTTACAGGCAGCTGTTGTTAAAGAGGGCGCCGACTTTGGAATTGCCCACGATGGCGATGCTGATCGATGCTTGGCTATCGATGGTGCCGGCAAGGTTGTCGATGGCGATGCCATCATGACAATTCTTGCTATCGGATTCAAAAACCGCGGCGGCCTTACATCTAACACAATCGTTGGCACTGTCATGAGCAACTTAGGATTTATGCATGCTATGAAAAATGCTGGTATTTCAGTCATCAGCACTGCAGTCGGAGACCGCTACGTTCTTGAAAAGATGATTGAAGGCGATTTCTCACTAGGTGGGGAACAATCAGGACATTTGATTATGCGCGAATTTGCCAACACTGGCGACGGAATTCTTACCGCCCTGCAATTGGCACAAGAAGTAGTTCGCAGCGGGAAGTCGCTGGCAGAACTAGCATCACAAATGCAGCGCTTCCCACAGGTTCTGATCAATGTCTCTGATGTGAAAAAAGATAAGTTGGATGAATCAGCAGCGATTGCAAAGGCTGTGGCGACTGCCGAATCAACTCTTGGCGAGAATGGTCGAGTCTTATTGCGCGCATCTGGTACTGAGGCACTAGTAAGAGTGATGGTTGAGGCCTCGAGTGATAACCTTGCGCAAGACATCGCAACATCTCTTGCAGCTGTTGTGAAAGCAGAACTGGGGAACTAATTCGTGTGCGGAATCGTGGGTTACACCGGACCACAATCTGCAATCACGCCCATCGTTGAAGGCCTTCGCCGACTTGAATATCGCGGATATGACTCTGCCGGAATCGCACTTGGTACCAATAACTCACTCTTTGTGGAAAAGCGCGCCGGCAAACTTGCAAATCTTGAAGCGGCGCTCCCAGCAAATTTACCTACTGTACATTCTGGAATCGGACACACACGTTGGGCAACACACGGTGGCCCCACTGACAGGAATGCCCACCCTCACTTAGATAATGAAGGCAAGCTGGCAGTTATTCACAATGGAATCATTGAAAATTATTCAGAGCTACGCAAAGAGTTAGAAGCTCGCGGTCATGCCTTCTCATCTGAAACAGATACCGAATCTGTAGCCCACTTACTTTCTGACCTTCGCAAAGAACATGGTGGCGATCTCACCGCAGCCATGCGGGCAGCGGTCAAGCGACTGCGTGGCTCTTTCACACTTCTTGCCATTCACGCCGATGCCCCACAAACAATCGTGGGAGTACGCCGTAATTCGCCATTGGTAGCCGGTATTGGCAAGGGTGAAAATTTCTTAGCATCTGATGTCGCTGCCTTTATCGATTACACCAAGCGCGCAGTTGAACTTGGCCAAGATGAAGTTGTGACCATCAGCCCGGAAGCAATCACAATCTGTGACCTCGAAGGCCGGGCTGTTGCACTTCGTGAATACGAAATCACATGGGATGCAGCCGCGGCGCAAAAAGGTGGTTTCGCCCACTTCATGCTCAAGGAAATCTTTGATCAACCAAAAGCAATAGCCGACACTCTTATTGGCCGCCTGAGTGATAACAACCAGATACTTCTTGATGAATTACATATGAGTGATGATGAGATGAGACAGATTAAGAGAATTTCTGTCATTGCTTGCGGCACTGCCTATCACGCAGGCATGGTGGCAAAGTATGCAATCGAAAAGTGGGCAAAGATTCCAGTAGATGTGGAGATTGCCTCCGAATATCGCTATCGCGATCCGATTATTGATAAAGATTGCCTCGTTATTGCAATCTCACAATCAGGTGAAACTATGGATCTGCTCATGGCGGTGCGCCATGCAAAGGCAGCTGGCGCTCGAGTATTGGCAGTCTGTAATACAAACTCATCTACGATCCCACGTGAGTCGGACGCGGTCCTCTATACCCATGCAGGTCCTGAAATTGCTGTTGCATCAACGAAAGCTTTCCTCACACAAATTGTTGCTATCTATCTCATCGGTCTAAAACTGGCACAGGTGCGAAAGCAGCTCACCGAGAAAGAAGTACGCGATCTATATAGCCAGATGCTTGAGCTTCCTGGCAAGGTGGAACAAATCTTGGAAACTATCGAACCCCTTCGTGAGTTAACTCGTAAGTTTGTAAAGAACGACACCATTCTCTTTCTAGGGCGCGGAATTGAATATCCCGTTGCACTTGAAGGGGCACTTAAATTAAAAGAGCTTGCATATATTCATGCTGAAGGTTTTGCGGGCGGCGAACTTAAACATGGGCCTATCGCTTTGATTGAAGAAGGCACTGCTGTGATTGCAATATTGCCTCCTGCTGATGAGCATGGCCTGGATGAGAAGATGCTCAGCAACATTCAAGAGGTAAAGGCACGCGGTGCTCGTGTAGTTGTCATCGCCCCAGAAGGTGCCGAAGTCATTGGCGCAGAACACATTATTCGTATTCCTGTGACATCTTCTTTATTCCAGCCGGTCCTTGCAACCGTTCCACTGCAAGTCTTTGCATATGAAATAGCTGTTGCTCGCGGCACAGATGTAGACCAACCTCGTAACTTGGCTAAATCGGTCACCGTCGAATAACTATGTCAACGATTGTCGATCCTCGCCAGCGCCAAATGCGCCGTGCTCTGAAATGGTCAGCAAGCCTATTCGCAGGTTACTTATTTGTTACTTATCAGGTACTCACCAACGGATTTCTCATTGAGATTGACCGCACTTTTAACGATGTAGAGCACCCGAAATTCCAAGGTTTATCTAACTTTGTTATTCGCAGGCTAGATGACCTAGGTCTGCGTGGCGTCTCTGGGGTTGCGCTGCTTATTGTTGCCGTTTACATCTCGCGCCGATTTAAAACATGGCGGCCAATTAATTTAGGAGTGCTCTCATTTCTTGCCCTCAACGTAGTTGTTGGTGCATTTAAATATGGGTTAGGACGCACAAAGCCAAAAGAGGGTTTCGATCTCTTGCATGCTGGTGGAATGTCATATCCCAGCGGTCATGCATCAAATGCCATTCTTATTTGGGGGATGGTTGCATATTTGATTTACCGATACGCCCATGTCAATCGCTATCAAGGAAGGCTTGCTAGCGCCGGCGTTGGCCTGCTCGCCTTAACTGTTTGTGTAGTCTCATTGCTGCGAAATACCCACTGGTTCTCAGATCTCTTCGGTGGCCTCTTACTTGGGGGTTCCCTTTTGGTTTTGATAATCGCGATAGACCGATATTTCCCATCTGATAGCCAACTTCACTAACCACTAATAGACTCGGTGTCATGATTGATGGAATTGGCATCGATGTCGTAGACATTGCCCGATTTAAGCAATCCCTCGAGCGCACCCCACATTTGGCGCAAAAACTATTTACCGAATCTGAACGTACCAAATCCGCCCCATCACTTGCCGCCCGCTTTGCCGCCAAAGAGGCGCTCTATAAAGCCTTGAGTCCAACTCATGGATTGCAGTGGCACGATGCTGAAGTCATTAACCATGAAAACGGAAAACCCGACTTTCTCTTTCGTGGTGCAATCGCAGAACTCATTGACGGCGCCACCGTGCACCTTTCACTTTCACACGACGGTGGTATCGCATCGGCGATGGTGGTGATTGAGCGATGAGAGCAGAAGCACTTATTGATCTCAGTGCAATTAAACATAACGTTGAACTACTTAAAGACGTTTCCGGAACAAATCTTCTGGCAGTTGTGAAAGCCGATGCCTACGGCCATGGACTGATTCCGGTTGCAAAGGCAGCGCTATCAGCCGGTGCTTCATACCTTGGCGTTGCCCTCTTGGAAGAAGCAGTTGCCCTGCGCGAGGCAGGTATCACTGCACCAATCTTGGCGTGGCTTGTCCAACCGGGCTCAGATTTTGCACAAGGCATTGAGTTAGATATTGAAATTGCGGTCGCATCACTAGCTGCGCTGAAAGAAATTTCGGCAGCAGCTAAGTCTAAAAAAGCGCGCATTCACTTGGAAGTTGATACCGGTATGACCCGTGGTGGGTTTCTGAATGAATGGGATCAACTCACTGCAGAGCAGCTAAAGGGTGTGGACGTTGTCGGAATCTTCTCGCATTTTGCCCGGGCAGATGAGCCAGCTGAAAAACAAAATAGTGATCAACTGGGGCGATTTAGCGCTGCCGTTGCGCATCTGAATTCTCTTGGCCACGTCAACATCATGAGACATTTATCGAACTCAGCTGCCACGCTAAAAAATGGCGCTGCTAGCTTTGACATGGTGCGCACAGGTATTGCGATGTATGGACTTTCTCCCGATGTGCAGACACTCGGTGATTCGAAATCTCTTGGCCTTCGTCCAGCTATGCAGCTACGGGCTGCTCTCTATTTAGTTAAAGATGTTCCAGTCGGATCACCTGTTGGTTATGGGGCAACCCAGAGCACAACGGTCGACACCAAGTTAGGTGTAGTTGCGATGGGGTATGCAGATGGAATTCCACGGATCGCGCGCACTGCCGGAGTGTGGTCTGCAGGAAAGCGCGCACCCATTATTGGACGAGTATCCATGGATCAATTTGTTGTCGATTTAGGTGTGGATGCCAAAGCTCGCTCGGGAGACTGGGTGACAGTTTTCGGTAACGGTTCACACGGTGAATACACAGCAGATGACTGGGGAGCAGCGTCTCAATCAATTAATTATGAGATAGTCACACGAATAGGCCCGCGTGTGCCTAGAATCTACGCGCCCCATGTTTACTAATTCCAGATTGAATGCTTTGAGATTGATGAAAGAGAGGTTGTTATGAGTGCTGGTCCAGCTCTATCAATTTCTCATCTCAGCGTTAAATTCGGCGGCCTTACCGCACTCGATGATGTATTTCTTGAAATCGCACCCAACACAATTGTGGGTCTAATTGGCCCCAATGGTGCGGGTAAGACAACAATCTTCAATGCAATCTCAGGACTTGTCACGCCAGCTTCTGGAGTGATTGCTATTCATGGCAAAGAGATGAAATGGCCAGCAAGTCATGATTTGGCCGGACTTGGCATAAGTCGCACATTGCAAGGTGTTGGACTCTTTAGCGGATTGAGCGTTATTGAAAATGTCATGATGGGCGCCAATCACAGCAGCGGCACCAACTTTTTCAGAGATTTATTAGGACTGTCAGGTCGGGCAGAAGCAATGCTGCGCCGGCGTGCAAGTGATGCACTTGCTTGGGCTGGTGCGCTGGATTTAGCCGAGAAGATGCCGGGCGAACTTACTTATCCCGAGAGCAAGCGAGTATCTATTGCTCGGGCGCTAGTTTCTCAACCCGAGATACTTCTTCTAGATGAACCTGCTGCCGGATTAGGTCAAGATGACATTGATAAATTTGCTTCACTTCTCAAGCAATTAAAGCAACGCTGTGCAATCGTCATTGTCGAACATCATGTGGATTTTATTGGCGCGATCTCAGACCAGGTCTATGTTTTAAACTTTGGAAAAGTCATCTCAAGTGGAAGCTTCGACACCGTTAAGCGCGACCCAGCTGTGCTCGCTGCCTACCTTGGCACCTCACAGCAAACCGGCAGTGAAAAGTTGGGCGGTGCGCATGCTTAAGATTGACAATCTCATCACTCGCTTCGGTTCTGTTGTGGCCATTGATGGCGTATCGATGCAGGCACAGGAATCAAAGATCACAACCGTGATTGGCGCCAACGGCGCCGGAAAGAGCACGTTACTGCGCACGATTTCAGGTCTGGAACATCCCAGTTCCGGTTCCATCACGTGGAAAGGGCAATCAATCCTAGGAAAGCGCCCAGAAGATATTGTCCGATTGGGAATCGCACATGTTCCTGAGGGACATGCAGTGATTTCAGAGTTGAGCGTGGAAGAGAATATCTCGATGGGTTCGCTTTTCCGCCGTAGAAAATTTAAGTCAGATATAACAACTGCAATAGATGAGATGTATGCACTCTTTCCGCGACTTAAAGAGCGCCGTAAACAATTAGCAGGAACGCTATCTGGCGGAGAACGTCAGATGTTGGCTATCAGCCGCGCGTTGGTCTCGCGGCCACAACTGCTTCTTCTTGATGAACCTTCACTTGGGCTAGCACCTCTTGTTGTTGAACAAATCATTGATTCCGTAAATATCCTGTGTCGCAGCACCGGGCTTTCGGTTTTACTTGTTGAGCAAAATGCCAATACCGCTCTCGGTGTGGCAGACCACGGTGTGCTGCTCGCACTTGGAAAAGTTGTGGCAGATCGCCCGGCAGCAGAGCTCAAAGCTGATGCAAAACTACGCGCTGCATATTTGGGGTATTGATGAGTACTTTCTTAGCAGCCCTATCTTTAGGCACATCGCGTGGAGCGATCTTCGCACTCGTTGCGCTCGGTCTTGTAATCATCTGGCGCGGTGCCGGCATTGTTAACTTTGCCCAAATGGGTCAGGCGATGTTTAGCACCTACATCGCTTCAACGCTAATCACTAACGGCTACTCATATTGGCTTGCCTTCTTTGTAGCCCTTCTTTCTGGGGCCGCACTTGGTGCACTCCTTGATATTTTCATCATGCGACCGCTCTCAAATAAGAAGCAGAGTGAGTTACTGAGCAGTGAATCAATGCGGGCGGCAGTTCCTGTTATTGCATCCCTTGGAATCCTAGGTGCGCTACAAGCACTTGCCGGAATTATCTGGGCTGCAGAAGAGCGAGGATTTCCCTCACCAGCAAAGCAGGAAGGCTTCACTGTGGCCGGCAATGTTTTGCCCTTTACCTCATTCGATGTTTTCGTAGTGTCAATTGTGACTGTCACATTGATTCTCACAACACTGTTCTTTACCAAGACTGGTATTGGCCTAGCAATGCGCGCAACAGCGCTTAATCAAGAAGTAGCAAAACTCAGTGGAATTCGAACAAATCGCACTCGCACAATTAGTTGGGCTATATCAGGTGCGGCATCTTCACTAGCTGGACTTCTCATCACCCCAACTTCGAATTTATCGCCGAACACACTTGATCTCGTTCTCATCGTGGGCTTTACCGCGGCAGTTGTTGGCGGACTCGATAGTCCGGCAGGAGCAGTACTTGGAGGATTCATTCTCGGAATGGTCATCTCATTTGTGACCTTCTATGACACCCCAGAAGATGTATATCTGGCTATCTTGGCGGTGCTTCTCCTGGTTTTGATTATCAGGCCACGCGGCATTCTCGGATCAAAGGATGCGCGCCGTGTCTAATCTCAAAGTGAAATCAATAGCACGCACCAGCTTTATTCGCACGCTAATTTTCTCAGCCCTAATACTGCTGGTTGGTATGCAATTTGATGCCTACAACCAAGCACAGCTAGCGGTAGTTCTGATCTTGTTTATTGGCGTTCTATCAATCACGTTGCTGACTGGAATTTCAGGGCAATTGTCCTTGGGTCAAGGCGCACTGATGGCGGTGGGCGGATATTCCACAGCGCTGCTGATGATTAATTACAAACTTTCACTCTGGGTTGCGATTCCGCTCTCAATTATTTCTTCAGCCATTGCCGGCCTTCTACTCGGTGTTGCGGCAGCTCGATTGCGCGGTCCCTACCTTGCCGGAACAACGCTAGTAATTGCACTTGCAATTCCAACTATTGCAAATAGATTTATGTCAGTCTTTAAAGGCGATGAAGGGTTGCAAGTAGATGTGGGGTATCCACCACAGTGGTTCTCCAATCTCTTTGGCGAACCCACATATGAACAATGGCAGCTTTATGTGGCACTGCCATTTGCAGCGGTAGCACTCTTTTTTGCTTCCAACATTCTCTTATCGCGCACCGGACGGATGTGGCGATCTATTCGAGATCATGAAAGTGCGGCATCACTTGCCGGAGTTAACTTCGCTCGCCAGAAGATTTATGTCTTTGTTATCTCATCAACCTTTGCTGGGTTATCTGGCGCCCTCTACGGGCTTCGTGGATTAGTGGGTCCCAGCGTCTATCCAGTTTCACTCTCACTGTTGTTATTGACCGCTGCAGTACTTGGCGGAATCCGCAGTATTGCCGGCGCCTTCATCGGTACTGTCATTGTTGTTTTCTTACCTGACTGGATCGAGCTAATTCTTGGAAGCTTCGAATTAAGCGAACAGGTCTCCAACTACTTACCGGCGCTAATCTCTAGCCTCTTACTTATTCTCACAGTGGTGATAAACCCTGCTGGAGTAGCTGGTGTGAAGCTTCACAAACATAAATAAGTTTTATATATTTTTGTTATAAACCAAAATTATAGGCATTCCCGTAGGCAGGGACTCGCCCGTGAGGACACTTTCCGTTCACTTACCGTTCGGTATCTGTTAGCGTGAGGTCGTTCTAGCCCACCTCGGGGCTAGTGGCGATTTGGCGGCTTATGTCCCCTTATCGCATATAAGGCAAAGAGAAAGAGTGAATGCAGTGAAAAATCGTGCATCTCTGTCCCGATCACCTCGTAAGTCCATCGCAGTTATCTCTGTAGCCCTCGCTGGCGCGCTCGCGCTCACAGCGATGCCGGCTCAGGGTGCGAGCACACCAGGTGTAAGTGACACTGAAATTGTTTTAGGAATGCAGCTGCCACAGACAGGCACAGCGAGCCCCGGATATAACAAGGTAGATGACGCCATGCGCGCCTACTTCGACTACGTCAATTCAAAGGGCGGCGTCTATGGCCGCAAGATCACTTTGGTTGCCAAAGATGACGCATACAAGGCTGGCCTCACAGTTTCAACTGCGTCAGCACTGATCAATAAGGATAAAGTCTTTGCGATGGTGGGCTCTGTTGGAACCCAGACACATATCTCTGTTATCAAAGATCTCAACCGTCGTGGAATCCCTGACCTCTTCGTCCTTAGTGGATATAGCGGTTTCTACACAGATCCTAAGAAGTATCCAACAACCTTCGGTTCTTTGGGAACCTACGTTGTTGAAGCGAAAATTATTGGAAAGTACATCAACCGATGACTTCGGTCGTAACACTGTGGAAGGTCTAGCAACTGCTGGAGTAACTTTCACAGCGAAGAAGAATGCCGCAACATTTATCGCTGGCGCTCAAGCTGGTGGACTCGATGCTCAGATGCAACAGCTGAAAGATAATAACGTCGAAGTTGTTGTAGTTGGCGCCACTGCTTCAGCATTTGCAGCAGCTGTGGGTTCAGCGAACAAGATTGGCTACAAGCCACAGTACATAGTCATCTCTGTGGGATCAGATGCCACCACCTTCCAGACAATTCTCAGTACAAAAGGAATCCCTGCGGCTGTATCAGCAGGGCTCCTAGCTGGAACGATTTCAGCATCACATGCTCCATCACCAGGTGAAGCAGATGACGAATTCGTCAAAGCATTTAAGAAGATTAATGATGAATTCAACACCGGCCCAGCCGCAGGCAAGGCTTGGGATAACAATGTTCTGCAAGGAATGAACATTGGCTACACCATGACAGCTGCTCTTATGGGTGCTGGTAAAGACCTCACACGTCAAGGCATCATCAAGTACATCGAAAACAATCCAGCTAAGTTATCGAGTGCAGCTCTTGCTCCACTCGGATACTCTGCAAAGACCCACGAGGCTTATACGGGCTTCTGGATCGGAAAATATGATGCAACGGCAGTGCTTAAGCCAATCGATGGCACACGTAAATTGTGGACAACTGATTCAGCTAAGGGTGCTGTAACCGAACTCAAATACACACGTCCTGCAATCGCAGCCGATGCACTACCAAAGGTTGGTTAATCAGATGAAACTATCAATGCGTAAATCAATCGCAGCTGTGAGTGCGGCAGCACTTGTAGCAGCAGGTGTTCTTGTATCTGTTCCTGCAGCAAACGCTGCGGCGCCAACATGTACAACTGACAAAGCTAATCTCGAAACCTGTACTGGCAAGCTTGCTAATGGTGCGGGTTATGTATTTAAGATGCCGGCAAACTTCAAGGGAACAATGTTCTTCTGGGAGCATGGATTCCGGTCAACATATCCAGTTCCAGGTGTAGCTACTGTTCCAACTGGAGTAGAAGAAATTACTCCAGCTAGCCAATCAACAGGTAAAGACATCACAAAAGAGATGATGCTTGCCGGTTATGGCGCTGCAGCCTACGACGGAACTGTTCAAGGTCTACGTGGATGGAATAACACCTACCGGGTAGAGATGCTCAAGGAAGTTATTGATACCGCGATGGCTAAATACGGCACAAAGATTCAGAAGAAAGTTGTCTATGGATCTTCACAGGCTGGCACTATTCTTACGCCATTTATTGAGAAGTACCCAACATATGCTGATGCTGTCGGAATCTTGGCTGGAAATACACCTTCGCCAGCTGACTCAGTCCAGTCTGCTTGCGACATCTTCTACATCCTCAGTGTTTTTGCTGACCCAACCATTAAAGGTTGCACAGCATTTGGCACAAAGGGTGTTCCAGGATTCCAAGCAGCTGTAGGAGAGTTGCTAAAAGTTGTAGCGCTACTCAAGGCTTGGCAGATTAACTCTGGAGTTCCAGGGCTTGAATATCCTGCAGCACTCAAGGGTTCACCAATTCCACAACGTTCAGCACTACTTCTAACTGGCCTTCTTTCAGGAGTTCCAACAAAGAGTGCACACATGGATGGAATCTCGACAAGCGCACTTGTTCCTGAACACAGCATAAACGCAACTGTTGCAATCCTGGAAAATATGGGAGAAGCAGTCGCAACTGGAGTCTTGGCCGGACAATCAATGTCTGAAATAACAGGCCCTGGATTCTACGACAATACAAAAACAAATTGGGCAGCACTGCTCGATGAGGCTGATTCTGGTCGTTACAACCTAGGACTATCAGGTGATGAAGGTATTGCCGCAATGCTTGGAGTGCTTTCTATGGCTCCTCGTGTTGCAGGTGATGCAGCTGCAATTGCCAAGTTCAAGGCACTTGATAAGTCATCATTTACCTCAACCAAGCCAACTATCTTGATTTCAAATGAGGCAGATCGTTTGGTCTTTCCTGGTAACTCATCACGTTATGTAGATCGCAAGCGCGAAGTCTACGAAAAGGCTCTTGCATCTTGGGAGAAGACAAGGACTGGCAAGAAGCCAATCTGGAACACTCTTGCACTTTATGCAATGACGCCTGAAACCTACACAAAGTTCACTGCTACAGGAGCGCCAGATTTGACGGCAGCTCCAGCAGTTTCTGGAGTAGGCCATCAAGCCTTCACCACAAAGCAGATGAAGGCGTGGGTAGATATGCTCGCAGTCGCTGCTAAATCAGGAAAGGTTCCAACGAATGCTTATGTTCAATACATAGCGGAGAAGGTTCCTTACCTCAATGGCGATATTGATTATCGCCCAGCCGATCTGAAGTATGACTTCGGCTATTAATTCAGCAATCAGTTAAGAAGAAGGGCCCTGGGAGACTGGGGCCCTTCTTCTTTTTCACGATGAACTATCCTTCACGAGTGAGAATCGAGACTGCTGCAGATATGCATGCACTAGGTATGCGCATTGGCGCCCAGTGCCGTGCTGGAGATCTCATCTTGCTCAACGGCCCACTGGGCGCCGGCAAAACTGTTTTAGTTCAAGGTATCGGGCAAGCACTCGGCATCAACGACGTTACATCGCCCACCTTCGTGATCTCCCGAATTCATCAGGCTCCGCTCGCACTTATTCACGTCGATGCCTATCGACTACTTGAAGGTGGCAACGCAGCTGTTTACTTAGATGACTTGGATCTTGATACGGTGCGCGAAGATGCCGTGACGGTTATTGAATGGGGCGGGGCTGAATCTGCACGATTAAGTGATGAACGCCTTGAAATCACCATTGATCGCACTGAAGAAGTTCGTGAAGTACTAATCAATAAGGTTGGCGCGCGCTGGCAGGGTGTTGAGCTATGACAATCTCACTCGCTATCGATACCTCAACTTCAAAGACGATTGTTGGAATTATTGAAAATGGCGTAGTTCTTTTTGAGAAGGCACACGAGGGAGCAACTGATCATGGACGCGCACTTTCAGAGTTAGTTGCAGTAGCGCTCAAGGTTGCCAAGCCTCCGCACCAAGTTGTTGTGGGAATGGGTCCGGGGCCATTTACCGGTCTTCGTGTGGGGATCGCATTTGCGCAGTCCTTTGCTCTCGCCCGCCAGATTCCTGTTATTGGAATCTGTTCACTCGATGCGATTGCAATTGATAAAGATCAGTACACAGTGGCAATTGATGCCCGCCGGAAAGAGATTTACTGGGCTAGTTACAAAGATGGCGTCCGAGTTGCTGGTCCCTCGGTCAATAAACCAGCTGAAGTTGCCAACTTCATCATTGATGTTTTTCCCGATATGCAAAAACTAGTTTTACTGGCAGCAAGCCAGAGCGTTACTGAGCCCATGTATTTACGTCGGCCTGATGCTGTGCCCACCGCGGAGCGGCCATGATTTCCTATCGCCAGCCCATCGCATTGGATATTCCAGTTCTTGTCGGTTATGAGAAAGAGTTATTTCCATATTCACCGTGGAGCTCTGCGCAATTTAAAGAAGAGTTTGCTGGCATTCCTCGCACCCGATTTATGTCGGTGGCCGAATGTGATAATCGCATCGTGGGATATTGCGGTGTATTTCTGCCGGCACCAGGAGTTGAGGCAGATATTCTCACCGTGGCAGTACTTCCTGAATTTCGCAGACAAGGGATAGCCCGGGAATTTATGCGCCAAATTGAGCAGTGGTCAGAAGAACGTGGCGCCAGCGCCATGATGCTGGAAGTCGAACATACCAATGCCGCCGCCATCGAGCTCTATCAGGCACTTGGATATATGCAGATTTCGGTACGTATGAATTATTACGGTCCTGGCAGTGACGCTCTGGTCATGCGCAAGGAGTTCACATAATGCAGCCGATAGTTCTCGGAATTGAAACATCATGTGATGAAACCGCAATAGGAATTGTGCGCGGGCGCACCTTATTGGCCAATGTGATTGCATCCAGTGTGGAAGAACATGCACGCTTTGGGGGAGTAGTTCCTGAAATCGCATCCCGTGCACATTTAGAGGCGATGCTTCCCAGCATCCAACGCGCCGTGACAGAGGCAAAGATTTCACTTAAAGATATCGACGCCATTGCTGTGACAGCTGGCCCCGGATTAGTGGGAGCACTCCTTGTCGGCGTTGCATCAGCAAGTGGACTTGCGCAAGGTCTTGGTCGCCCGCTCTATGGTGTGAACCATTTAGCAGCTCATGTTTCAGTTGATTACTTAACCCATGACAAACCCACAGATCCAACAATTGCGTTGCTGGTTAGTGGTGGTCACTCTTCACTTTTGCAGGTAGATGACATCACCGGCTCGATTACCAAATTGGGTGCAACGATGGATGACGCAGCAGGTGAGGCCTTTGATAAAATTGCACGGCTATTGGCGTTAGGTTTTCCGGGCGGGCCTGCGATCGATCGGGAAGCAGTTGGCGGATCACCAACTGCAATTGATTTTCCTCGAGGGCTGACAACTTCCCAAGATTGGCAGACTCGCCCCTATGAATTTTCTTTCTCTGGACTTAAGACTGCGGTGGCTAGATATTTAGAGAACACACCAAGATTTGTTCGCGCAGATGTGGCAGCCTCATTTCAAGAGGCGGTAGTTGATGTCTTGCTGCTTAAGGCACTGGCTGCATGTAAATCGACGGGGATTAATTCATTGGTGATCGCTGGTGGAGTAGCTGCTAATTCACGTCTTCGCGCGGTGGCAGCTGATCGCTGTGAAAAGGCCGGGGTGCATCTTCGTATCCCTGCCGCTGGTCTTTGTACCGATAATGGGGCGATGGTGGCGGCTCTGGGCTCCCTGATGCTCAGTTCAGGCAGGCCAGCCACACACGGGGCCTTTGATGCCGATTCGAGCCTGAAAGTGGAGCAGGTGGCCCTCTAGCTCTTGGATTTGCCCGGTGGAATAAGCGCCCCTAGGCTTGGCGTTAGCACTCTCGGGCCCACACTGCTAATGGCAGGTAAGTCCCGACATAGTGGAAATATCAAAGCTAAGACTCGAAACACACACTCGAATAAGAAGGAGTACCACCATGGCAGTTGCCATTAAGCCACTCGAAGATCGCATTGTTGTTAAGGCAAATGAAGCTGAGACTACGACTGCATCAGGTCTTGTTATCCCAGATACCGCGAAAGAGAAGCCACAAGAAGGCACAGTTGTTGCAGTTGGCCCAGGCCGCTTCGATGATGGCGTTCGCGTACCAATGGATGTAAAAGTTGGCGACGTTGTTCTCTATAGCAAGTACGGCGGAACCGAAGTGAAGTACAACAACGAGGAGTACCTCGTTCTCTCTGCTCGCGACATCCTCGCGATTATCGAGAAGTAATCCATGGGAAAAATGTTGGAATTCGACGAGCATGCTCGTCGCGCAATGGAACGTGGAGTTAATCAACTCGCGGACACAGTCAAGGTAACTCTTGGGCCCAAGGGTCGCAACGTTGTTATCGCAAAGTCGTTTGGTGCGCCAACTATCACTAATGATGGTGTGACAATTGCAAAAGAGATCGAACTTTCAGATCCAGTAGAGAACATGGGCGCACAGCTCGTTAAGGAAGTTGCCACAAAGACCAACGATGTTGCTGGTGATGGAACAACTACTGCCACAGTTCTGGCTCAAGCAATGGTCAAGGAGGGTCTTCGTAACCTTGCTGCCGGTGCCCAGCCTATGGATCTCAAGCTCGGTATCGAAGCAGCTGTGGAAGCAGTTTCAGCACGCCTTCGCGAAAATGCAACAGTAGTTAAGGACAAGGCACAGATTGCTGACGTCGCAACTATCTCTGCTCAAGATCGCGCAATCGGTGACCTCATTGCAGAAGCAATGGACAAGGTCGGCAAAGATGGCGTCATCACTGTGGAAGAAGCATCAACTACCGCACTTGAACTTGAGTTTGCAGAAGGTATGCAATTCGATAAGGGTTACATCTCGCCATACTTCGTTACAGATCCAGATCGTATGGAATCTGTATTAGATGATGCGTACGTTCTCATCTCTGCAAATAAAATCTCAGCTCTACCTGAACTTCTACCTCTCCTAGAGAAGGTCTCACAGGCAGGAAAGCCGCTTCTTATCATCGCTGAAGATGTTGAAGGCGAAGCACTTTCAACGCTGGTGGTAAACCGCATGCGCGGAGTATTTACTTCAGCAGCCGTTAAGGCACCTGGCTTTGGAGATCGTCGCAAGGCAATGTTGCAAGACATCGCAATCTTGACGGGAGCCACAGTCATCTCAGGTGAGATTGGCATGAAGCTAGAGGCAGCAACTCTGGAAGATCTCGGTCGCGCTCGTCGCATCGTGATCACCAAGGATGCAACCACAATCGTTGATGGAGCTGGCGATAAGGCACTAGTTGCTGGTCGCGTGAGCGAAATTCGTAACGAGATAGCAACCTCTGATTCTGATTGGGATCGCGAGAAGCTCCAGGAGCGCGTTGCAAAACTCGCTGGTGGCGTCTGTGTTATCAAGGTCGGAGCACACACTGAAGTTGAGCTTAAAGAGAAAAAGCACCGCTTAGAAGATGCTATCTCTGCAACTCGCGCAGCTGTGGAAGAAGGAATCGTTATTGGTGGAGGAGCAGCACTTGTTCACGCTGCCGATGCTCTCAATGACAACCTTGGCTTCACAGGTGATAAGGCAGTTGGTGTGGCACTCGTTCGCAAAGCTTGCGATGAACCACTTCGCTGGATTGCTGAAAATGCTGGACTTGAAGGCTACGTAGTAGTTGCAAAGGTTCGCGCGCTGAAATCACATGAGGGCTTCAACGCTGCAACTGATGTCTATGGAGATCTTGCAAAAGATGGCGTCATCGACCCAGTGAAGGTAACTCGCTCAGCACTTGCAAACGCTGCCTCTATCGCTGCGATGTTTATTACAACAGAAGCTGTTGTATTTGAGCGTCCTGCTGATCAAGAGCCAGCAGCTGGTGGACATGGACATTCCCATGGTCCTGGCGGGCACGGACACTAATAAAAAAATTAATAAGAAAACCCCCGTACTGAGTACGGGGGTTTTTCTTTTCTAGTAATTATTTAATAATTATGAAGCGTGCGAAATAACTGGTATGCCGCGCTGAATCAAGATTGCGCTGCGATCATCTTCTGATAGACCGCCCCAGATTCCATAAGGCTCTTGGACGGCAAGCGCGTGGGCGCGGCAGTCTGCGATGACCGGACATGATGCACAGATAGCCTTTGCAGCATTTTCGCGATTACGTCTGCGAGGACCGCGTTCCCCATCAGGATGAAAGAACTTCTCAGAGTCCATCGATCGGCAGGAACCTTGATACTGCCACTCCCATTGCTCAGCAATAGGTTGAGGAAGTCGTGATAGTTCAGCCATGATTTTTCTCCGTTTCTCTAGGGATATCAGAGCGTACAACCGTTTCATAGGTTGTTCAAGGGGCAATCGTTGCGTGTCTTATTCAAGGGCCAAAATGTCCGCTTTCAGGTGGTGAGTTAAGCCACTTTCCGACAAGATTGCGCCATGGCTGCCAAGGATGACGAGAAGCTCACCGTGGCGGCGGTGGCTCGCCGGATTGGGGTAGCCCCGGCAACTCTTCGCACGTGGGCCCGGCGCTATGGCCTTGGCCCATCGGGCCATGAAGCTGGTGAGCATCGTAAGTATCTCCCGCAAGACCTAGCCAAGCTGATCATGATGCGACGGTTAATTGTTGCCGGAGTGAGTCCGGCAGAGGCTGCCGAACAAGCCCTATCTCATAAGGGCAGTCTTAACCTGGAGCAGATCGTAGAGACGGTTCACGAGCGCTCTGATGTGGTGGATGCGATTGTGAGCGCTGCGCAATCACTTGATCACAATTTTGTTGAGGCGCTATTGCGTCAGGAAATTTCTCAATTCGGAGTCATTGATAGTTGGCATGAGGTCATGGTTCCGGTCTTAATTATCGTTGGCGATATCTGGGCGCAAACTGGTGAAGGAATTGAAGTAGAGCACTTACTTTCGGAATCAATCACAAATGTTTTGCGTGATTTCTCAAGGGAGATTAAGAGCCCTATCAATCCTCGTCCGGTGCTGCTGGCATCTGTCGGGGAGGAGCTGCACTGTCTAGCCCTGCATGCACTTACCGCCGCACTTGCTGAATTAAATATCGAATGTCAGGTAATGGGGGCGCGAACTCCGCTGGCAGCGCTATCTTCGGTCGTAACTCGCAGCGCCCCACCTGCTGTATTTCTCTGGGCACAGTTAGCAAAAAATGGCGATCCTAAATTCTTTAAGGATATTCCGAATGTTCGCCCAGCCCCGCGAGTTGTCCTTGGTGGCCCTGGCTGGGACCGAGATCAATGCCAAGAGGTTGCCTTTGCTGAGGATTTAGCGCTTGCCTGTTCTGAAATCAAGCAGGCAATCGGCGCTTGATTCTCAAGTTAGACTAGGGCGCTCAACCACAGTACGGAGGGCTCATGAGCGGCGATAACGACAAAGTCGCGATGCTCGGGCTGACCTATGACGATGTCCTGCTTTTACCTGATGCATCCGATGTTGTTCCCTCTGAAGTAGATACCTCCACTCGCCTAACTCGAAACATTACTTTGGCCGTGCCACTAGTTTCATCGGCCATGGATACCGTCACTGAATCCACGATGGCAATAGCAATGGCTAAGGCTGGCGGAATTGGGATTATTCACCGTAACTTGCCGATTGATGAGCAAGTCACGCATGTGAAGTTAGTAAAAAACGTTGGTCTTGCTGGGGCAGCAGTTGGTGTGGGCGATGATGGATTTGCACGCGCACAAGCACTCATTGAAGCCGGGGTGGATGTTGTTGTCGTAGACACAGCTCACGGACATCACCGCGCAGTACTCGATGCAATTGCACGAATAAAGAAGTTTTCTTCCACCATTGAAATCATCGGTGGCAATGTGGCAACTCGCGCAGGTGCGCAGGCACTTATCAACGCTGGCGCCGATGCGGTCAAAGTTGGCGTTGGTCCCGGATCAATTTGCACAACCCGCGTTGTTGCAGGTGTGGGTGTTCCGCAAGTGACTGCGATTATTGAAGCAGCAAAAGCATGTAACAAAGCCGGCATTCCGCTCATTGCAGATGGTGGGCTTCAATATTCTGGTGACATTGTTAAAGCAATTGTTGCTGGTGCACACTCTGTGATGCTCGGTTCATTACTTGCTGGGTGCGCAGAATCTCCTGGCGAACTTGTAGAAATTGATGGGCGCACATACAAGGCATACCGCGGTATGGGTTCCCTCGGTGCGATGCAATCACGCGGTGAACAGAAGTCATATTCGAAAGATCGATATATGCAAGATGATGTTCTTTCCGAAGACAAACTTGTCCCCGAAGGTATTGAAGGAAAAGTTACCTATCGTGGCCCGGTTGCAGATGTTGTTCACCAACTCGTTGGCGGACTTCGAAGCGGCATGGGTTATGCCGGTGCACCCGATATCGAAACGCTGCGACGTGAAGGTCGCCTCATTCAAATTACTGCAGCTGGCTTACAAGAGAGCCACCCACATGATGTTCTGCATGTGGCCGATGCCCCCAACTACAGCAAGAAGAAATAGCCATGGATTACGAAATCGCACCCGGAAAAAGAGCCCGTCACGCCTATTCATTTGACGATATCGCCATTGTGCCAAGTCGTCGTACTCGTACCCCGGAAGATGTTTCCACTACCTGGCAGATAGATGCCTATAAGTTTGATCTGCCACTGATTGCAGCGCCAATGGATTCAGTGGTCTCACCAGAGACTGCGATTGCGATAGGAAAGCTGGGCGGTCTTGGAGTTCTCAATCTCGAGGGTTTGTGGACACGATATGAAGATCCACGTATTCCACTCGGTGAAATCGCATCGATGCCAGATCAGCATGCCACACGTCGTATGCAAGAGATTTATGCCGCACCTATCCGCCCCGAACTTATTAAAGAACGTATTAAGCAGATTCGTGATTCAGGTGTCACTGTTGCTGCCTCGCTTTCACCACAACGCACCGCCCAACTTCACAAGGCTGTCATCGATGCTGGTGTAGATATCTTTGTTATTCGTGGAACAACAGTTTCAGCTGAGCATGTTGCCGCCGAAAATGAAGCTCTAAACTTGAAGAAATTTATCTATGAACTAGATGTGCCAGTGATTGTGGGCGGGGTTGCAACGACAACTGGCGCACTACACCTCATGCGCGCTGGAGCTGCTGGAGTTCTCGTTGGTTTCGGCGGCGGAGCTGCTCACACCACGCAAACTGTTTTGGGAATTCAAGTTCCGATGGCAACAGCAGTTGCCGATGTGGCAGCAGCGCGTCGTGAATACCTCGATGAATCTGGCGGACGTTATGTCCATGTTATTGCCGATGGCGCCGTTGGAAAATCTGGAAACATTGCAAAGGCGATTGCATGCGGAGCAGATGCGGTCATGATGGGCGCAGCACTTGCCAAGGCTGTCGAATCTCCAGGTCTTGGTTGGCACTGGGGTTCTGAGGCATACCATCCTGAGGTTCCTCGTGGTCAGCGCATGAATGTGGGAACCGCGGGAACACTGGAAGAAATTTTGAATGGGCCATCACATGCATCCGATGGTTCTATGAATTTATTTGGTGCACTACGTCGTGCGATGGCCACCTGCGGATACTCAGATGTGAAGTCATTCCAGCGCGTAGAAATCGTTATGCAGCATGGCCGATAAGCACGGAGTACTTGTCGTCGATTTCGGCGCGCAGTATGCACAGCTCATCGCCCGTCGCGTGCGGGAAGCGAAGGTATATTCAGAGATAGTTCCATCATCTATTACGGCAGCTGAAGTAAGTGCAAAGAACCCAGAGGCAATAATTCTCTCGGGTGGCCCATCTTCAGTCTATGCAGATCACGCACCAAAAGTTGATCCAGCAATATTTGCACTCGGCATTCCGGTTTTCGGAATCTGTTACGGATTTCAAACAATGGCTGCCACCCTTGCTGGCGTAGTTGCCCAGACCGGTAAATCAGAGTTTGGTCGTACTCCACTTGATGTGAAGGCCGGATCTAAGATTTTTGCTGGACTTCCCGCATCACATTCAGTCTGGATGTCACATGGCGACGCTGTCTCGGAAGTACCGCGTGGCTTTAGCATCTCGGCATCCACTGCCGACACCCCAATTGCCGCCTTTGAAGATGCAACTGGAAAATTAGCTGGCGTGCAATTTCACCCAGAAGTTCTGCACTCGGAACATGGCCAGGCGATTTTGCAGAATTGGCTTATCAACATCGCAGGGTGCATTCCATCATGGACAACTGCAAATATTGCCGAAGAAGAAGTTGCTAAAGCGAAAGCTGCAATTGGCGGCAAGCGAGTTATTTGTGGCCTCTCTGGCGGAGTTGACTCTGCAGTTGCTGCAGCGATTGTGCAAAAGGCAGTCGGAAACCAACTCACCTGTGTCTTTGTCGATCACGGTTTACTACGCAGCGGAGAATCTGAACAAGTCCAACGTGATTTTGTTGCCGCAACCGGAATTGAACTCGTTGTAGTTGATGCCCGGGAGCAGTTCCTTTCCGCCCTGGCTGGTGTGATTGATCCGGAGACAAAACGAAAGATTATTGGCCGCGAATTCATTCGCTCATTTGAGTCAGCAGCCCGCGAAATTGCCGTTGGTGGAGATGTTGAATTCTTAGTTCAGGGCACCTTGTATCCCGATGTTGTGGAATCTGGGGGTGGCACCGGAACTGCCAATATTAAATCTCACCATAATGTGGGCGGCCTGCCCGATGATTTAAAGTTCGCCTTAATTGAACCGCTGCGCACTCTCTTTAAAGATGAAGTACGTCAGGTCGGCCTTGAACTCGGATTACCGGAAGAGATTATTTGGCGCCAACCATTTCCTGGGCCAGGCCTTGGCATTCGCATCATTGGTGAGGTAACACAAGAGCGTTTAGATATCTTGCGCGAGGCAGACCTCATTGCTCGGCAAGAGCTAAAAGCTGCTGGCCTTGATCGGGAAATTTGGCAGTGCCCAGTGGTTCTGTTGGCCGATGTTCGAAGTGTTGGGGTGCAAGGCGATGGGCGGACCTATGGTCATCCCATCGTGCTGCGTCCGGTTTCAAGTGAAGATGCAATGACCGCCGATTGGTCGCGAGTTCCCTATGATGTGCTCGAGAAAATTTCTACCCGCATTACCAATGAAGTTCGTGAAGTAAATCGGGTAGTCCTAGATGTCACAAGTAAGCCACCTGGCACCATTGAGTGGGAATAGGAAGAATGAGAATGAAGAAAGTAAGTGCGATTGCAGTAGCTGTATTGGTTCTAGCTGGTGCACTCATTTCTGTGCCACAGGCAAGTGCTGCGCCAATAGTCTGCAAGCCAACAACAGCTAAAGCGCACACGCCCTTAAAAACAGTTCCGCCACAGAAGCCTGCTAAGCCTCTTCCCAAGTCAATGACACTTAAAACAAACTGCGGAGATGTAGTAATAGCACTCGATACAAAGGCACCATTTACTGTTACTCAAATTACCGCACTAGCTAAAGCTGGTTACTACAACAAGAGTCTCTGTCATCGAGAAGCGGTATCTGGCTTTGAAATGTTGCAATGTGGCGATCCGACTGCGCAAGGTGCTGGCGGACCAGGATTTACATATCCTGATGAAAATTTGCCGATAGGTAAATCCTTGGCATATCCAGCAGGGACCGTGGCAATGGCAAACGCTGGGCCAAATACAAATGGCAGCCAGTTCTTCCTCGTATTTGGAGATTCACCTGCTCTGGGGCCCTCATATTCAATTTGGGGAAAGATTACAAAAGGCCTTGATGTCTTGAAATACATCGCATCTAAAGGGGTTAATGATCCAAGTGGAATCGGTGCGCCAAAGATAAAAGTCGCTATCGAATCAGTAGTTGTTAAGTAATTAGTTACTAGTTTGTATTAACGATTTTAAAAGCTTCTGCAATTCGACCCTCTGGAAGTTCACCTAAGCCAGCGTTACGCTGGCCCCATTCGCGCAACATTTCTTCCAGGTTTTCCATATGTGATGTCTGGGATGCATGTTCTTTCAACGCCGCTAATTTAAAGTGGAATGTGTCGGTGATATCAACGAAGTGATCTGGATGTGCGTGACCCTGCATCCAGACTTCTTTCACCTTCCACGGTTGTAGACCTTCTTTTTCTAATAAATCTGTAAAGGCAAATGGGTTACGGGCATCTGGATAAACCGCTTGAATTGTGGCTTCACCTGCAGCTAAGTGATCTGGGTGGCTGGCACCGATGCGATCCCAATTGCGCTCAGGTGATTGGCAGATCATGCGATCTGGTTTCACACGGCGAATTTGTCTGACAATATCTTTGCGTAGCGCGATTGTTGGTTCAAGATGACCGTCTACATAATTCAGGAATGTGACATCACTGATTCCAAGTGCGGCACATGCAGCGCGTTGTTCTCGCTGACGCACTGCCGGCATCTCTTCTTTGGTAAATCCAGATTCTTCGCCACCTTGGTCGCCATTTGTGCACAGCACATAAGAGACTTCAATGCCTTGCTTCACCCACTGGGCGATAGTTCCTGAGGCTCCGAAATCTGAATCATCGGGGTGGGCGTTGATAACTAAAACGCGCTTGATCTCTGAATCTGCAATCGGCTCCATGATGCACAAGCCTAATAGACTCCGCGGCATGAGCGCGACCGACCCATTGCTAGACGGACTCAATCCGCAGCAACAGAAGGCGGTTTCCCATGCCAGATCACCGCTGCTGGTTGTGGCAGGTGCTGGTTCTGGAAAGACGCGCGTGCTTACACGCCGAATTGCATACATTATGGCTAGACGCGATGTGCGTCCCTATGAAATCTTGGCGATTACATTTACCAATAAGGCTGCCGGTGAGATGAAAGAGCGGGTCACTGAACTTGTTGGCCCGGTCGCAAAGTCAATGTGGGTCTCTACTTTTCACTCATCGTGTGTGCGCATGTTGCGCCAAGAGGTGGAACGACTTGGCTACAGCAGCACCTTTAGTATTTATGACTCAGCCGATTCTCAGAAGCTCATTTCACGAGTCATGGAGACGCTCAACCTTGATTCCAAGCGTTATCCAGTGCGCCAATTCCAGAATCTGATTTCTAATGCAAAGAATGAATTACAGACTCCTTATGAATACTTAAGTCTGGCTAGCAATCAATTTGAGACCATCGTCGCCGATGTGTATACCCTCTATGAAAAGCGGCTGCAGCAGGCCAACGCCATGGATTTTGATGACTTGATCATGAAGACTGTTCAGGTATTGCAGAAATTCCCTGAAGCCAAAGCTCGCTTTCGTTCTCGCTTTCGCCATATTTTAATTGATGAGTACCAAGATACAAATCATGCCCAGTATCAATTGGTAAAGGAACTTACCGGCGTTGAAGGAGACGGCTTCCCACTGGCAGAGCTCTGCGTTGTTGGAGACGCCGACCAATCTATCTATGGCTTTCGTGGGGCAACAATTCGAAATATTCTGCAATTTGAAGTTGATTACCCGAACGCAACTACGGTCTTACTTGAACAGAACTATCGCTCCACCCAGAATATTCTAAGCGCTGCGAATGCGGTCATCACTAAGAATGAATCTCGCAAAGAGAAGAATCTGTGGTCAGATGCTGGTGCAGGTGCGCCACTGACTGGATATGTTGCGGAATCAGAGTATGACGAAGCTGAATTCATTAAGGGCGAGATTCGCTCACTGCAGGATATGGGCCACTCAAACCCGGGCGATACCGCCATCTTCTATCGCACAAATGCCCAATCTCGTATCTTCGAAGAAGTGTTTATGCGCGCAGCAATTCCATATAAAGTCGTTGGTGGGCTGCGATTCTATGAGCGCAAAGAGGTAAAGGATCTATTGGCATACCTTCGGGTGCTGGCCAATCCTGATGATGAAGTTTCACTGCGTCGAGTTATTAACTTTCCTAAGCGGGGTATTGGAGATCGCGCCCTGGAAGAAGTTGAGTTGTTCGCCGAATTGCACGGCATTTCATTCTGGAACGCGCTTTTGCGAGTAAAAGAGGCAACAGCAGTGCCAAATAAAGCTGCCCACTCCATTAGTTCCTTCACCTCCATGCTCACAGCTCTGCAAACTCTGGTGGAAGCAAAGACAAAACCTTCCGTGATTATTGAAGCAGTCCTTGAGCAATCTGGGTTGCTTACTGAACTTGAGGCAAGTACAGATCCGCAAGATGAAGTGCGAGTGGAGAACCTGAAGGAACTTGTTTCTGCCTCGATGGATTATGAAGAGCGCCCATTGGAAGAGCTCATTGAAGATGAAGAGATTTCACTTTCAGGATTCCTGGAGAAAGTTTCACTTGTGGCCGATGCCGATGAAATTCCAGATGGAGCCGATCATGGGGGAGTTGTCACCCTCATGACTCTGCACACGGCTAAAGGTTTGGAATTTCCAACGGTCTTTCTTACCGGGATGGAAGATGGAATATTTCCTCATGCCCGCACCCTCGATGATCCGAAAGAGATTGAAGAAGAGCGCAGACTTGCCTATGTGGGTCTTACTAGGGCGGAGAAACGTCTCTACATTTCTCGCGCTGAATATCGCTTAACTTTTGGAACACCTAAATACAACCCGGCATCTCGATTCCTCGATGAGATTCCCGCTGAACTTATTCAATGGAATAGCGAAGCTCGTTCATCTATTACATCCTCATCCGGTGTAAAGAAATCTCGACTTCCATCAGGGCCACCGCCACGAGCCACGGGAAAGAAATCAACAGCGATGGCTCTTGTCGTGGGACAGCGTGTGTCACATGACACATTCGGACTTGGCACCGTCGTTTCACTTGCTGGCGAGGGCGATAAATCAGAGGCGACCATTAACTTCGGCGCCTACGGTGATAAACGCCTGTTGCTTCGATATGCCCCTGTCACAGCACTATAAATTAAGCCTTTAGGATTAGGGGCATACACGTCCTGCTCATTAGCCACACCTGAAGGAGCCCATTAGTGGATCTCTACGAATACCAAGCACGCGATCTCTTTGAAAAGCATAACGTTCCAGTATTACAAGGAGCAGTCGCTACAACAGCAGATCAAGCACACGATGCAGCCGCCAAGATGGGTGGCAAAGTAGTTGTTAAGGCGCAGGTAAAAGTTGGTGGGCGCGGAAAAGCTGGCGGTGTAAAGCTGGCAGTTGACGCAAATGATGCAAAGGAAAAAGCAGGAGCCATCCTTGGAATGGATATTAAAGGCCACACTGTTCATAAAGTAATGATTGCTCAGGCCGCACCTATCGTTGATGAATATTACGTTTCCATACTTCTTGATCGATCTAACCGCACATTTCTTGTGATGGCATCGGTTGCCGGCGGTATGGATATTGAAGAAGTTGCACATACTGCGCCAGAGAAATTAGCAAAGGTGCCAGTGAGCGCCGTCGATGGAATTTCATTGGCAAAGGCGATAGAGATTGTTACCCAAGCACAATTTCCCGCAGATGTTGCGGCGCAAGTTGCAGATGTGCTGGTCAAACTTTGGGAAACTTTCCAATCAGAAGATGCCACGCTCGTTGAAGTAAATCCACTTGTAAAGACAGAAGATGGTCGTGTTGTCGCACTTGACGGAAAGGTAACTCTTGATGAGAACGCTGATTTCCGCCAACCAGATCATGAGGCTCTGGTAGATCACGACTCCACCAATGCGCTAGAAGCAGCTGCCACAGAGAAGGGGCTGAACTACGTCAAGCTTGATAATGGCCAAGTTGGCATCATTGGAAACGGCGCCGGTCTTGTGATGTCCACCCTCGATGTTGTTGCCTATGCTGGAGAAAAATTCGGTGGAATGCGCCCAGCGAACTTCCTTGATATCGGCGGCGGTGCTTCAGCCCAAGTGATGGCCGACGGGCTCTCCATCATTCTTGGTGATTCAGATGTGAAGAGCGTATTAGTTAATGTCTTTGGCGGAATCACTGCATGTGATGCGGTTGCAAATGGCATCGTTCAAGCCCTGGAACTACTTGGACCGAAAGCAACGAAGCCAATCGTTGTTCGACTCGATGGAAATAACGTTATTGAAGGACGTGCAATTCTTAGCGCAGCTAACCACCCATTAGTGGAGCAGGCGCAGACTATGGATGGAGCAGCATCACGTGCTGCAGAATTGGCGGCCAAGTAATGTCAATCTTTATTAATTCAGAAAGCAAGATAATCGTTCAAGGAATGACTGGTTCTGAAGGAACCAAGCACACCCGCCGCATGTTGGCATCAGGTTCCAACGTTGTTGGCGGGGTGACACCTGGTAAGGGTGGACAGTCAGTCGATATCGATGGCAAGTCACTTCCAGTATTTAACACAGTAGCTGAGGCAATGACAGCGACGGGGGCCAACGTTTCAGTGGTCTTCGTGCCGCCAAAGTTTGCCAAGGCAGCAGTTATTGATGCAATTGATGCCAAGATGCCGCTTGTTGTTGTCATCACTGAAGGTATTCCGGTGCATGATTCAGCATTCTTCTATGCCTACTCTCTTCAAAAAGGCACCACGCAAATCATCGGCCCTAACTGCCCAGGACTGATTAGCCCCGAACAATCAAATGTTGGCATCATTCCAGCAGATATTACAAAGCGTGGACCGATTGGCTTGGTCTCAAAGTCAGGAACTCTTACCTACCAGATGATGTACGAACTTCGCGATATTGGATTCTCAACAGCTGTTGGTATTGGTGGAGACCCAGTTATTGGAACTACACATATTGATTGCTTACGAGCATTCCAAGATGATCCTGAAACAACTGCAATTGTGATGATTGGTGAAATTGGTGGCGATGCCGAAGAGCGGGCAGCTGCATTTATCGCTGAATATGTCACCAAGCCAGTTGTGGGTTACGTTGCCGGATTCACCGCCCCTGAAGGAAAAACTATGGGACATGCTGGTGCCATCGTTTCTGGTTCATCAGGTACTGCGCAAGCTAAGAAAGATGCACTTGAAGCAGCTGGCGTGAGAGTTGGACAAACACCAAGTGAAACTGCGCAATTAATGCGCGACATACTAGGTCGTTAATTCCACGATGCAACGCGTCCTCCTGGTCTCGTTGTCTCATGTGTTTCGTAGTGCTGCACTTCTGCTGCTGCCATTCTCTTTTATTGCACTGATTGCTTGGTCTACAGCCGGTAGCGCGAGTGGATCAACTACAGATCCCATACGTGGAGCGCTCTGGATCTGGCTCGGCGCTCATCACATTCCATTTCAACTCTCCCTTCCGCCAACTGGTGTTGCTGGCTATCTCACCTACTTGCCTATAGGTGCAGTAGTTCTGCCAATTCTTGTTATTCGCTCCTCATTTACGCGCGCTCTCGAGCGACTTAAGGGTGATTACCACGACCTTAATGTTGTGAGACTTAACTTCTCAATCATTTATGCACTACTTGTCACCATTTTGGCGTTCATGAGCAGATCAAACACGGTTGCAGTGCAGTGGTATCTAGCCCCACTCTTTGCATTTGCCATCGCTCTGATTTCAACTCTGACAGTGGGTAGTCGGGTAGTGCCATCACGCCCACTTCAAATGAGTGCTCGAGTTTTATCAGTTCTCCTAGGAGTTTCATTTATCGTCGTATCAGTACTTATCTTCATCAATTTTTCTCAGGTGAGAACAATTACGACCTCGCTACAGCCCGGAATCTTTGGTGGAGTGCTACTTCTCTTTCTCAATATTCTCTATCTACCGAATGCTGCCATTGCCGGCGCGTCTTATTTTTCAGGAACTGGATTGGCAGTTGGCGCCGGAACTCTGATTTCACCACATTCCTATAGCTTGGGCGAGATTCCAGCCCTGCCACTTCTTGGAATTCTTCCAGTGGGCCCAAAACCTCTTGCACTCTTTGGATTAATTTTCTTTATTGGCCTTGGTGCACTTTTAGGTTATCTGACGGCAAATTTCGATTTCCGCGCGATCATCCAGAGCTATCTCTTTACAGTCGTTGGTCTGGTTCTTCTTGGCTATCTTGCAAGTGGATCACTGATTACCGCAGAGATGGGCGCCATGGGCGTTTCAATCTGGAAGTTCGCACTCTCCATCGCCCTCGAAATGGGAATTGGCCTAGCCCTGACAATTCTAATTAGCAATAAGATATTAAATAGAGGCGCTCGGTGAAGCGAGTTGTCATTCTTGCTTCGGGAAGTGGAACGCTGGCACAGGCAATTTTCGATGCGCGCTCAACAACTTTGGCTGATGTAGATATTGTGGCAGTCATCTCTGATCAGAAAGATGCTCACGTTATTGCCAGAGCAGAAGCAGTGCAGATTGAGTCTTTTGTTGTTCCTATGATGGCCGATCGCACACAATGGGATCGAGAGCTCGAGACACTCCTTGGCGCACTCAAGCCTGACCTCGTGGTTAGCGCTGGGTTCATGCGCTTACTCTCAGCTAAGACAGTTGAAAGATTTAAGATCATTAACAGCCATCCTTCACTTCTGCCGCTCTTTCCAGGTGCTCATGCAGTTCGTGACGCCCTGCAAGCAGGAGCCACTGAAAGCGGCACAACAATTCATTGGGTTGATGCTGGGTTAGATACCGGGGAAATCATCGCTCAAGAAAAACTCGAGATAGTAAGTGCGGAAACCGAGGAGTCTCTACACGAGCGCATTAAGATTCTGGAACGAGGTCTCATCGTTGCGACCATTGCATCGATACTGGCTACGCAGGAGAAGAAGAATGGCTAATCGCAAACCGATTCGTAGGGCGCTAGTCAGCGTCTATGACAAAGTGCGTTTGCTCGAACTTGGCAAAGTTCTACATGATGCTGGCGTTGAAATACTTTCCACCGGTTCTACTGCCAAAACACTCCAGGACGCTGGAATACCAGTAACCGAGGTGAGCACCTATACCGGTTTTCCAGAAATTATGGGTGGTCGCGTGAAGACTCTGCACCCGAAGATTCATTCAGGAATTTTGGCCGATCAGAATAATCCAGAACATCTGAAAGCAATTGCCGATCTTGATATCGAACCCTTTGATCTTGTTGTCATTAACTTGTATCCGTTTGCAGCAACACTTGCCTCGGGTGCTGATTTTGCCGAATGTATTGAGCAGATTGATATCGGTGGCCCATCAATGTTGCGCGGGGCAGCGAAGAACCATGGTTCTGTTGCAGTTATCTGCAATACATCGCAATATGACCAGCTCTTTGCATCCATAAAAACCGGTGGATTTAGCGATGAAGAGCGAAAGTTACTTGCTCTGGAAGTATTTCGCACAACTGCGGAATACGACCTCACCATCGCAAGTTGGCTTGGCTCAACAGTGAGCGATGAGATTCAAGATCTTGATTGGCTTGGTCTAATTTTCAAGCGCGAGAATTCCCTTCGTTATGGTGAGAACCCACATCAGCAAGCTGCCATTTATCGTGGTGGCCCACCGGGAATTGTGAATGCAGTGCAATCACATGGCAAGGAGATGTCATTTAACAATTACACCGATGCTGATGCAGCTTGGCGCGCGGCGTTAGATCATGTCGAACCATGCGTGGCAATCATTAAGCACGCCAACCCATGTGGCATCGCAGTTGGAACAGATATCGCTGATGCTTATGCAAAGGCACATCTATGCGATCCGGTCTCAGCCTTTGGCGGGGTAGTTGCGGCAAATCGCACGGTGACTGCTGCGATGGCGCAATCTCTCTCCGAAGTATTTACTGAAGTAATTATTGCGCCAGAATATGAGAGCGCGGCGCTAGAAATATTGAAACAGAAACCATCCATTCGAATTCTTACCTGCTCTCATACTCAAATCTCCCCTCTAGAAATTCGCCCAGTCTCAGGTGGCGTGTTAGTGCAAGAGACTGATCTCATTACCGCCGATGGTGATTATCCAAAGAATTGGAAGCAAGTAACTGGCACCGCACCTTCACCCGATGTCATGCGTGATCTTGAATTTGCATGGCGCGCTGTTCGCGCTGTGAAGAGCAACGCCATTCTTCTTGCTAAAGATGGCGCAGCCGTAGGAATTGGAATGGGGCAAGTAAACCGGGTTGACTCTGCAAAACTGGCCGTTGATCGCGCTGGAGCTCGCGTTGCAGGAAGTGTGGGCGCTTCCGATGCATTCTTCCCTTTTGCTGATGGTCTTGAGATTCTTAGCGCAGCCGGGGTGATAGCAATCGTGCAACCGGGTGGCAGCGTTCGTGATGAGGAAGTGATTGCTGCTGCAACTAAGGCTGGGATAGCGATGTTCTTCACTGGAACCCGACATTTCTCGCACGCCTAGAGCAACGATTAAGATAAATCCATGAGCGCGCAAATACTTGATGGCAAGGCACTTGCTGCAACCATCAAGAAAGATCTCACAGCGCGCACGCAGGCACTGAAAGCTAAAGGCATCATCCCGGGCCTTGGAACCATCTTGGTGGGCGATGATCCGGGTTCGCATTCTTATGTGGGCGGAAAACATAGAGATTGCCAGGAAGTAGGAATCAATTCGATCCGGATAGACCTACCGGCAACTGCAACACAAGCCGATGTATTGGTGGCCATTCAAGATCTTAACGCCGCCAAAGAGTGCACTGGATATATCGTGCAACTTCCGCTCCCAGGTTCGATTAATACGCAACTTATTCTAGAAGCAATTGATCCCACAAAAGATGCTGATGGTTTGCACCCACTTAATTTAGGTCGACTCGTTGCCGGCTACCAAGCACCGCTTCCATGCACCCCACGCGGAATTGTTGAGCTTATCAACCACTATAAAATTCCACTTTCAGGTGCAGAAGTTGTTGTGATTGGACGTGGGCTGACAGTGGGTCGCCCGCTTGGGCTCTTGCTTACCCGTAAGCAAGAAAATGCAACGGTAACTCTGACACACACTGGTACCAAAGATTTGCTCGCTCATACTAAGCGCGCCGATATTGTGATTGCAGCTATCGGACAACCACACTTCTTAAAGGCGGCAATGATTAAAGCGGGTGCAGTAGTTCTCGATGTCGGAATCTCACGAACTGATGCTGGGCTCATCGGTGATGTTGATCCAGGTGTATTCGAGGTAGCATCATTCGTTGCACCAATGCCAGGTGGTGTTGGGCCCATGACTCGTGCCATGTTGCTGATGAATGTGGTTGACGCATGCGAGCGATAAACGCCCTACAACTTCGTATTGCATACATAGTTATTTCACTCGGAGTTCTCCTTGGTATTGCAGGATTTGTCCGTACTGGAGCGTTGCTTATTTCGGCGGGCACCGGTGTGATTGCGCTCTCGCAGTGGGGGGCTCGCTCTTTCGAGCGCTATCTGCCGCTAACGATAGCCGTGGTGCTTTTCGGGCTGGCAATTGCACTTCCTAATGGGTTGTAGAATTCTCTCGATATCAAGATAAATACGTTCAATACATCAAGGTAGATAAAGGATCGCTATGGCAAAGAAAGTCACCGTAGTAGGTGCAGGTTTCTATGGTTCAACAACAGCCCTTCGGTTAGCTGAATACAACATCTTCGATGAAGTTGTACTCACCGATATTCTTGAAGGAAAGCCAGAAGGTTTGGCCCTTGATATGAACCAATCTCGCTCAATCGAAGGTTTTGAAACGCGCATCACTGGTGCGACAACCACGGCTGAAGGTGCTGGATATGAAAAGACAGCTAACTCTGATGTTGTGGTGATTACGGCAGGACTTCCACGTAAGCCGGGAATGAGCCGCATGGATTTAATTGGCGTAAATGCCGGAATCGTTCGTGGAGTTGCTGAAAATATTGCAAAGCATTCACCAAATGCCGTCATCATCGTGGTCTCTAATCCACTTGATGAGATGACAGCCCTGGCACAGCTTGCTACCAACTTTCCAAAAAATCGCGTGATGGGTCAAGCCGGAATGCTCGATACTGCGCGTTTTACCAACTTTGTAGCAGAAAAACTGGGAGTACCGGTTTCTTCAGTGAAAACTCTGACGCTGGGTTCACACGGTGACACCATGGTTCCGGTTCCAAGTCGTTGTACCGTAAATGGCGTTGCACTTTCTGAGAAGTTATCCCAAACTGAAATTGACGAACTAGTTGATCGCACACGCAATGGTGGCGCTGAAGTAGTTGCACTTTTAAAAACTGGTTCTGCTTACTACGCGCCATCTGCAGCAGCAGCGCGTATGGCTAAGGCGGTAATTGAAGATTCTGGTGATGTCATGCCGGTCTGTGCCTGGGTTGATGGCGAATACGGAATCTCTGGTGTTTATCTCGGTGTGGAAGCAGAGATTGGCAAAGTGGGCATCCGCAAAGTTGTGGAGAGCGCACTGACAGATGCAGAGGTTGCCTCACTGAAGGAAGCCGCAGAAGCTGTTCGTGCAAAGCAAGCAGACGTTCAAACACTGTAGTTAAGTAGAAGCTAATCGGGAGAAGATAATGTCAAAGATTAAAGTAGCAGGCACAGTTGTTGAGTTAGATGGAGATGAGATGACTCGCATCATCTGGCAGTTCATCAAAGACAAACTGATCTTGCCTTACCTCGATGTAAACCTTGAGTACTACGACCTTGGCATGGAACACCGCGATGCAACCGATGATCAAGTAACAATCGACTCTGCTCGCGCAATCCAAAAGCATGGCGTGGGAATCAAGTGCGCGACCATTACTCCCGATGAAGCCCGCGTTAAAGAATTTGACCTCAAGAAGATGTGGAAGTCTCCTAACGGAACGATTCGCAACATCCTTGGTGGCGTTATTTTCCGCGAACCAATTATTATCAGCAACGTTCCGCGCTTAGTTCCACACTGGACTAAGCCAATTGTCATTGGCCGCCATGCATTCGGTGATCAATACCGCGCAACTGATTTCAAGGTACCAGGAGCTGGAAAACTCACCCTCTCATTTGTGCCAGAAGATGGATCTGCTACACAGGAGTTTGAAGTGTTTAACTTCGAATCTTCAGGCGTTGCAATGGCTATGTATAACGTTGATGACTCAATCCGTGACTTCGCTCGTGCGTCATTGAACTACGGACTCCTTCGTCAGTTCCCGGTCTATCTCTCAACCAAGAACACAATTCTTAAAGCCTACGATGGACGCTTCAAAGATATCTTTGAAGACATCTATCAAGTTGAATTCAAGACGCAATTTGAGGCCGCAGGTATTTGGTATGAACACCGCCTGATTGATGACATGGTTGCCATGTCATTGCGTATGGAAGGCGGATATGTCTGGGCCTGTAAGAACTACGACGGAGATGTACAGTCAGATACCGTCGCACAAGGTTATGGCTCACTTGGTCTCATGACATCCGTGCTCATGACTCCAGATGGAAAGATTTGCGAGTCAGAGGCAGCCCATGGAACTGTGACTCGTCACTACCGTGAGCACCAAGCAGGTAAAGCGACTTCAACAAATCCAATCGCTTCAATTTTCGCTTGGACCCAGGGCTTAGCCCACCGCGCCAAGCTTGATAACAACGCTGAGCTTGCTAAGTTCACTAAAACTCTCGAGCGAGTATGTATTGAAACGGTCGAGCAGGGAAAGATGACTAAGGATTTAGCGATACTTATTTCTAAAGATGCGCCATACCAAACAACTGAGCAGTTCCTTGATTCCATTGATGAGAATCTCAAGAAAGCAATGGCTTAAATCAATTGATAAATCAGGACTCTGGTGCAATAGCACTTGTTGGTTCTGGCGAATATTCACTGCAGATGCAGGAGCTAGAAACCGAGCTCCTGCATTTAGCTATTTCTAAGGGTAAGAAAAATACTTTTGTGCAGATTCCAACTGCGTCTTCGCATGAGGGGCAATCACGCCGCGAACATTGGCAATCAATCGGGAAAGAGCAATCAGATCGCATCGGAAGTCAGTGCGTTTACTTACCTATTCATGAACGTGAAGATGCATTTAACCTAGACTTTCTGGATTTGATTGCTGATGCTGGGCTTATCTATTTTTCTGGGGGAGACCCACACAGAGTTGCCGAAATCTTTAACGATTCACCACTCTGGGAAGAAATCATCAAGCAGTGGAATTCAGGAACTTCCCTTGCTGGGTGTTCAGCTGGTGCTATGGCTTTTGGGGGCACCATTATGGGCTTGCGTCGCTCAAACCATAGTCCAGGGCTATCACTCTTGCCGGATATTGAAGTGATTCCACACTACGACAAAATGTTAGGTTGGCTACCAGAGCGAGTTGCATCCTTTGTTTTAAAATCTGATTCTCAGTCTGTACTTCTTGGAATAGATGAATACACGGCGCTTGTGCATACCGATTCATGGTGGCGGGCAGGACGTGGGAAAGTACATGTTCTGCGCGGTGCCCTTGATTTTAAAGAATAAGAAACCCGCCGTAGAAAACTACGACGGGCCACTTACTTAAATATTGGCTGTGGTTAATTGATTCGCAAGCCTGTTACAGAATCAAAGAGGTGAACTGCACCTGGTAAGTTGGTGACAGTAACTGTCTGTCCCGCCTTTGGTGGGTTCTTTGGATCCCAGCGCGCAATTACTTGCGCGCCTTCATCGACAGCATTTGCGAACTGGATGCTTGCATCGGCCGGCTTGCCATAGACAAATGCATCAGAACCAAGTTCTTCAACAACTTCAACATGAACTTGGAATCCCTTATCTGCTGGAACCAATCCTTCTGGACGAATTCCCACGGTCACAGTTGAACCTGCTGATGCGGGAACATCGATATCAAGATCTCCAAGGTGTGCTTTACCACCAGATACTGGAGCAATAAGTAAGTTCATGGCAGGTGAACCAATAAATCCAGCAACAAATGCATTTCCTGGCTTGTCATAGAGATTACGAGGTGTATCAACCTGCTGCAGGAGTCCATCTTTAAGAACCGCAACGCGATCGCCCATTGTCATCGCTTCCACTTGATCGTGGGTGACATAGACAGTGGTGATTCCAAGACGGCGCTGAAGCGCGGCGATTTGGGTGCGAGTTGCAACACGCAACTTCGCATCAAGGTTTGAGAGTGGTTCATCCATAAGGAAGACCTGTGGTTCACGCACAATTGCGCGACCCATTGCAACGCGCTGACGTTGACCACCAGAGAGAGCCTTTGGCTTGCGCTCTAGATATGGTTCAAGGTCGAGCAACTTTGCAGCTTCACGAACGCGCTTATCGCGTTCAGCCTTATCGATACCGGCGATCTTTAGAGCGAAGCCCATATTTTCGGCAACGGTCATGTGTGGGTAGAGCGCATAGGACTGGAAGACCATTGCGATATCGCGATCTTTTGGTGCGACATTTGTTACATCGCGATCACCGATAAGAATTCGACCTCCGTCGATTTCTTCTAGACCTGCAAGCATGCGCAGTGATGTTGACTTTCCGCATCCTGATGGTCCAACTAGTACTAAGAACTCACCATCTGCAACGGTGAGGTTGAGCTTATCTACTGCCGGAGTTGTGGTTCCTGGATAGATACGTGAAGCATTTTCGAATATGACTGATGCCATCTTTTTTCACTTTCCTTATCCGGGCAGGTACGTGCCCGACGATCCGTGGAGTAAGGCGCTGGTCGGGTGACCAGCGTGGCTAAGGGTATGTCAGCGGCAGGCGGGAGGCAACTACGCTCGGTAGACTTCTCCCATCATGGAAAGTGACCCGAGTACCCCACTTATAAGCTCCATCCTGATTGTTGTAGGCCTCATCGTTACCGGTGGACTCTTTGTAGCTGCCGAGATTGCACTTATCTCATTACGCGAAAGTCAGGTTAAACAATTAGCGCTGCGCGGAAAGCGCGGAGCAATCGTTGCCAAGTTAGCAGCTAATCCCAATCGATTACTTGGAGCACTCCAGGTTGGTGTCACGCTTACAGGATTTCTCTCTGCCGCATTGGGCGCAGAGAAACTTGGAGTTTATGTCATTCCATGGCTAGAAGATCTTGGCGTGCCGGAAAAATCTGCCGCTACCGCTTCACTTATCGGCGTCACTTTAGTTATTGCCTACTTCTCACTTGTATTCGGTGAGCTCGTTCCAAAACGTTTGGCACTATTTCGCACCGAGCAGATTGCGCTCGCCTCTGCCATATTTATTGACTTTGTAGCTAATCTTTTTAGGCCAATTATTTGGGTCTTATCTCATTCTACAAACCTGATTGTTCGCCTCTTCGGTATTGATCCAAAGGAGCAGCGCACAGCAATCTCTGAAGAAGAGCTACTTGATCTTGTTGCTGGCCATGCCGCCCTCACCGATGAAGAACGCGACATTGTGGAAGAGGTATTTAACGCATCAGAGCGACAAGTGCACGAAGTTATGGTTCCGCGCACCGAAGTAGATTTCATGGATGCATCTCTCACTGTTGGAAAAGCAATCGCACTGGCTATCGAAAAGGCACACTCTCGTTATCCGGTTGTGCGTGGTTCCTCTGATGAAGTCATTGGCTTTATCCATGTTCGCGATTTGTTAGATACGAGCCTTGCAAATTCAAATGCAAAAATTCAAGAACTTGCTCGAAACATCATGTATCTGCCAGGCACCAAGGCAATCTTGCCAGCGCTGACTGAGATGAGAAAGCAACGTCAGCACCTGGCCATTGTTCTTGATGAGTACGGTGGCACCGATGGCATCGTCACGCTCGAGGATCTCGTGGAAACTCTCATCGGAGATATCCGAGATGAATACGACTCAGATGAGGTAGAAATTTCGGAAGAATCTCATACCGGCGATTTCGAAATTGATGGTCTGATTTCACTCGAGGATTTACAAGAAGAGTCCGGGGTTGAGTTACCCGAAGGTCCATATGAGACCGCAGGCGGATTTGTCATGCATTATTTAGGGCGTATTCCGGTTGAGAACGACATCGTTGGAGTAAACGGAGTTCGAATCACAGTGCTTTCCATGGAAGGCAAGCGCGCTGGTCGACTATTAATCTCACGTAACTACTAAGGCGTGCGAGAATTACACCCATGAAGCGCGTCTTATCGGGAATTCAACCAACTAGTGACTCTTTCCATCTCGGAAATTACCTAGGCGCCGTTAAGCAATGGGTTGAGCTCCAAGAGGGCCACGATGCTTTTTACTGCATCGTTGACCTGCACGCACTTACGGTGGAGACAGATCCAGCGCTACTTCGAAAGCGCACTCTTGCATCTGCGGCGCAATTAATTGCACTTGGAATTTCACCAGATAAATCAACGCTCTTTGTTCAATCTCAAGTTCCGCAACATAATCAACTTGGGTGGATTATGGAATGCCTGACTGGTTTTGGTGAAGCAAGCCGCATGACGCAATTTAAAGATAAGTCTTCTAAATCTGGCGCCGATTCCTCTCGCGTTGCGCTCTTTACATATCCCATGCTGCAAGCTGCAGATATCTTGCTCTATCAGGCGCACTATGTTCCGGTCGGTGAGGATCAACGTCAACACATTGAACTCACTCGCGATTTAGCCGGACGATTTAATTCACGATACGGCCAGACCTTCCAATTGCCAGAAGCCTATATTTTAAAGACTGCCGCAAAAATTAATGATATTCAAGAACCCACTGCGAAGATGAGTAAATCATCAGGGGCTGTGGCTGGGGTTATTGAAATTATGGATTCACCGGATGCTAACTTGAAGAAGATTAAAAGTGCGGTCACCGATGCTGGTCGCGAAGTCACATTCGATGCGGCCGAAAAGCCTGGCATCAGTAATTTGCTGACCATCCATTCCGCGCTTTCTGGCAGAACAATTGCCGAGCTCGAAAATGAATTTGCCGGCAAGGGTTACGGAGATTTTAAGGCAGCTGTTGCAGAGGTAGTTGTTGAATACCTACGCCCCATTCGCACTCGAGCACTAGAGCTACTAGAAGATGAGAAGCATCTGCTTGATATTTTGCACCAGGGTTCAGCTAAAGCCCGCACAGTTGCAGAAGCCACTCTTGCAGACACATATATGAACCTCGGAGTAGTTCTTTAATGAAACTGCGCATGGCACTTGCCTGTGCGCTGATGTTTGGCGTGCTCACTCCGGCGCCCAGTTCGGCAGATACGGCCACCATTGGAGTTGCCTACGATCTTGGTGGACGTGGAGATAAATCTTTTAATGATGCCACCGCAGCAGGTTTAGAAAAGGCTAAGAAGTCACTCGATTTTAGCGTTGAAGCAGTGGTTACTGATGGAACCTCTGAAGACCGCGATAAGAGAATTCGTAGCTTGATTACAAAAAAGTGCGCTCTGATTATCGCTGTTGGCGAGGGATACGGCCCAACTTTGCAAGCACTCGCCTTTGAATTCCCCAATACGCAATTTGCCATCATTAATGACGCAAGCGTTGCGGCAGTTAATGTCAGCTCTATCATCTTTGTTGAAACCCAAGGAGCCTACTTGGCGGGTTTTAGCGCCGCACAAATTTCACAGACTGGCAAGGTTGCGATGATTGCCAACACAAATCAAGCTGATTTATTCAAAAATGGTTTTAGCGCAGGCGTCTTAGCTAGCAAGAAAAAGGTTATTCCCATCGTGAAATATGTTTCTGGCTCTTACTCATTGGCGGCAAGTCAGGTGATTTCTGTTGGCGCAGATGTCATCTATTTGAGCACGCAAGGTTCTGATGCTGAGGTATTTAAAGTAATTGTCTCCAACAATATGAAGAAAAACGCCAAGAAGGTTTCACTCATAAATATCGAGCCAGATCAATACTTGGCCGTGACAAGCCAAACCAAGAAATTTTTGGCTGCGACAGTTGTTAAACGAGTGGATAAGGCAATTATTGACATCATCTCCAAATCACTTTCAGGTGATCAATTTCTTGATTATCTCGACCTAGATGCCGGCCTATTTGGCACCCGCTATGGCATCGATGGCGGAGGCATAGAGTTCACCATCCGATCCAAGGAGTTATTGGCGAAAAGTGATGCAATAAATATTGCAGCCGCCACAGCTGAAAAAATCACCGAATAGCACTCAACTTCAACTTGAGAGTTTTCCTAACTGTTACATGCCACGCCCACGTTTTTGCTCCTCAATTCTTGGGAATTATCACCCTCAACTACTAGGCTCTGGCAAAGCAACATTCAACTATTCCTTGGAGGAACCTTGAAAAACAAATTAGCATTGATGGCGATACTTGCCTCGGCTGCCCTGGTATTAAGCGGCTGTAGTGCGTCAAGTGAGAGTGCTGGAGCCAAAGCGTGCCTTGCTCTCGACACAGGTGGCGTGGATGACAAGTCATTTAACGCATCAGCATGGGCTGGAGCTCAGGCTGCAGCTGAAGAGAATTCAGATATCGAAGTTAAGTATCTTGCTGCAGCAACTGATGCAGATTACGCACCAAACATTAAGAAGCTCGTAGATGAGGGATGTACAACAATCATTGGCGTTGGCTTCCTTATCAATGGTGCAATCATTGAAGGTGCTAAGGCGAACCCAGATGTTAAGTTCGCAATCGTTGACCAGGATGGTGAAGATCACGGACCAGATGGTTCAATCTATCCAGGAACCAAGTTTGATAACTTGAAGCCAATTCAATTTTCAACAAATGAGTCAGCTTTCCAAGCGGGTTACCTATCAGCAGGCGTTTCAAAGACCGGAACTGTTGCTACGTACGGTGGACTTAACATTCCGCCAGTCACAATCTTCATGGATGGCTTTGCTCGTGGCGTCGCGCACTACAACGAAGTTAAAGGCAAGTCTGTAAAGGTCCTTGGTTGGGATACCGCCAAGAAGGATGGCACATTCGTTGGCGGGTTCTCTGACTCCGCAAAGGCACTGCAAATCTCTAAGAACTTCGAGCAACAGGGTGCAGACATTATCTTCCCAGTTGCTGGTGGACTTGGTGGAGCAACTGCAGGTAATTCAATTGCCTCAAAGAAGTCATATGTAATCTGGGTCGACACCGATGGTTACGTGGCTGCTTCTCAGTACAAGGAAGTACTTCTTTCCTCAGTAGTGAAGGGTGTAGATACATCTGTTAAGGAAGTAATTCTTGAAGCAGCTGCAGGTACATTCACAGCAACTGGTTACCAGGGCAATCTTGAGAATGGTGGAACCTACTTGGCTCCATACTATGATCTTGCAGATATGGTTCCTGCAGAACTCAGCGCTGAAATTGAAGCACTTGGTGATGCAATCAAATCAGGTGAGGTCGCTGTTCAGTAATCTGTAAGGGACCGATTTCAAGTCCAACAAATGGGACTAGTGATTATTCACTAGTCCCATTTGCTTTCTATAAAGTAAATTACAGAGTAGATTTACGCTATGTCTCTTGAGCTCCGCGGCATCACCAAACGATTTGGTGATTTGATTGCAAATGATTCAATTAGTTTGAGAGTTGAGTCAGGCGAAATCCACGCGCTTCTTGGTGAAAATGGTGCTGGTAAATCTACGCTTATGAACATCGTCTACGGGCTCTTAGCACCGGATGAAGGCAAAATTCTAGTTGATGAGAAAGAAATTACTATTAATTCACCACTTGATGCCCTTGCCGCTGGAATCGGAATGGTGCATCAACATTTTATGCTTATTCCGGTATTCACGGTCGCTGAAAATATAGTTCTCGGTCACGAAAAGGTAAGAGGGTTTGGGTTCCTCGATTTGGAAGCGGCAAAGAAAGAGATAATCCGAGTATCTGCTGAGTTCAATTTTGATGTTGACCCCGATGCCTTGATTGAGGATTTGCCAGTGGGAATCCAGCAGCGCGTAGAGATCATTAGAGCTCTCATTTATAACGCAAAGGTGCTCATCTTGGATGAACCAACGGCGGTCTTAACCCCACAGGAGACAGATGAACTCCTTCGAAATATGAGGAAACTTCGGGATCAAGGTACGGCAATAATCTTCATCACTCATAAGCTACGTGAAGTGCAAGAAGCAGCAGATAAGATCTCCATTATTCGCCGCGGTAAGGTTGTAGCGATTGCCTCACCTGAGGCTTCACAAGAGGAACTTGCCTCTCTTATGGTTGGCCGACCTATCTCATTTGAAATTGAAAAAGCTCCTGCGTCATTTGGTTCTGTAATTCTCGATGTGGAGAATTTAACAATTCGAGACCACACAGGCAGGGCACTTGTCTCTGATATCTCATTTTCTATCCGGGCTGGAGAAATTCTGGCAGTTGCGGGCGTGCAAGGAAATGGTCAGAGCGAGCTAGCAGAGGCGATTGTTGGATTACAGGACCACGTAGATGGGAAAATTACTTTAGCAGGGAAGGACATTTCTAAGGTTTCTGTGAGAAAGGCTCTGCATGCAGGAATTGCATTCGTTCCGGAATCTCGAGAAGAGGACGGATTGATATCTTCATTTAGTATTGAAGAGAATCTTATCCTCGACTTACATGATCTCCCTCCTTTTGCTAAAGGTCCAGTTATTTCTCAAAGCGTTGTTTCAGAAAACGGAGCATCTAGAGTTACTGAGTTTGATATCCGTGCGCAATCACCAAAAGATTCTGCGTCTTCACTCTCTGGTGGTAATAAGCAGAAGGTGGTCCTTGCCCGTGAATTATCTCGGCCAGTGAAATTAGTAGTAGCGTCACAGCCCACGCGTGGATTAGATGTTGGATCAATCGAGTTTGTACACGAAAGAGTCATAGCAGAACGTGATTCGGGGCGCGCAGTTCTTCTCTTCAGCACCGAACTAGACGAAGTGATTTCTTTAGCAGATAGAATTGCAGTGATGTATCGAGGCAAGTTTATTGCAATCGTACCTGCAACAACTTCAAGAGAAGAACTTGGATTATTGATGGCGGGGGTAAAGAGATGAAGAACCTTTGGCAAAGAGTCTCCAGGAAGCTAGCCCTTCCATTGCTGGCATTTGCTTTGGCGCTCCTAGTCAGTGGCCTGCTTGTTGCATTCTCTGATTCAGAAGTGTTGGCCCTTAAATCCTCTCCATTACAGATGCTGGTAAAGGCCTTTGCTACAGCTGGGGGTGCTTTTGCCGCGCTATGGCAAGGTTCAGTTTTCGATCCAAATCTGACTCGAAATGGATACTGGAATGGCTTCTATCCACTCTCAGAGACAATCGTTGCCGCTTCACCTTTAATTCTCACAGGACTTTCTGTGGCACTAGCCTTTCGTGCAGGACTTTTTAATATTGGAGCCCAAGGACAATTTATTGCAGGCGCAATTGGAGCAAGTTTTGTTGGATTTTATTTCGATCTTCCGGTTGTAATTCATGCACTTGCGGCCATTCTGGCTGCAGTAATTGCTGCCGGAATTTACGGTGGATTTGTGGGCTTACTAAAGGCACGTACTGGTGCGCACGAAGTTATCGTCACAATTATGCTCAATTATGTCGCAGGATACTTTTTGCTTTGGCTTTTAAGCACTGAAACTTTTTTACGACCAGGTCGTCAAGATCCACTTGCACCCGAAGTTGCGCTCACGGCGAGATTGCCTAAGCTTTTTGGCACCGACCTCAGAGCAAATTTAGGATTTATTATCGCTTTAGCTGTAGCAGCCCTGGTCTGGTGGCTTTTGCAACGCAGCACTTGGGGATTTCGATTTCGCGCAGTTGGAGCTAATGCAGTCGCAGCCAAGACTGCGGGTATATCAGTTGGGCGAACTACGACGACGGTGATGTTTATCGCTGGCGCTCTTGCTGGTCTGGGTGGTGCAGTGCAGATACTTGGCTCGGAACCAGCACTCACAGCTGGGGTTGGTGGAACTTTTGGATTCGATGCAATCACTGTCGCCTTACTTGGACGCGCAACCCCTATAGGAACAGTATTTGCTGCTCTACTTTTTGGTGCTCTTCGAGCTGGTGGGTTAGAGATGCAGGCGAGCACGGAAACACCGCTGGATCTAGTACTAGTAATTCAAGCTCTCGTTGTCCTCTTTATTGCGGCACCAGCTCTGGTTAAGGCAATTTTCAGATTAAAGAATCTAGACCAAGGAGCAACAATCTCTTCGAAGGGATGGAATGGATGATGGCAAAGATTAGTTTGCGCACAATGTCTGTTCCGGAGAGACGAAAATTCCGTGGTGTAATCACAATGGGTGTACTAGGAATTTTTGCACTTGTAGTTTTTGCACTTCTTCCGGATAAAGGCCAGCCTGTCACGTATGGCTTTATCTTAGGCAAGGAATGGGTACTGCTCGAGAAGTGGGTCGTTGACTCCAAATCTGGCGCCTTACTCTTCGCCGTCCTGTCAGTAGTTACTGCGCTTGTGGCATTGGGTCTCTTTACGATGAGGAAACATTCAAGAGTCATCAGCCTTGTTTTCGGATCTACATTTCTTATGTCCTTCCTCTGTTGGGCAGCTGCAGGGAAGTTCATTCCTCTTACAGGTCTCTTACAAGGAGGTTTACTACTTTCCGTTCCACTTATTTTTGGGGCAATGGCTGGTGTGCTATCAGAACGCTCAGGAGTTATCAATATTGCAATCGAGGGACAGCTTCTAGCCGGGGCCTTTGCCTCAGGTGTTATTGCTTCACTGCTAAATAATAATTGGTGGGGACTACTCTTTGCTCCCATAGCTGGAGCACTAATTTCCGTCCTTCTTGCGATTTTTGCAATTAGATACGGAATTGATCAGGTAGTTCTTGGTTTTGTTCTCAATGTTTTGGTAATTGGATTGACTAGCTTTCTCTACAAGAAACTTCTTATTCCATATCAAAGCGAATGGAATTCAGCAACGGCATTTGCTCCCATAGAGATTCCTTTGCTTTCCCAGATTCCAGTGATTGGACCAATCTTTTTTGCCCAAAGCATAATTGTTTACCTGATGTATATTTTCGTAACTATTATTCACATTGCGCTATTCAAGAGCAGGTGGGGTCTTCGTACACGCGCTGTAGGTGAGCATCCAACTGCTGCAGAATCCGTTGGAATCAATGTCAACGCAATTCGATTTAAGAACGTAATTTTAGCTGGTGCCATCGCAGGTCTTGGTGGCGCCTTCTTCACTTTGGGTGCAGTTGGATCTTTCAGTAAAGAGATGACTGCAGGTAAGGGCTTTATCGCCTTGGCAGCGCTCATCTTTGGCCGCTGGAGCCCCATGGGCGCAGTAGCAGCTGCTTTGATCTTTGGCTTCGCCGATAATCTCCAAGGATTACTGACAATTATTGGTACCCCAATTCCATCTGAATTTATGTTGATGGCGCCATACATTGCGACAATCATTGCCGTCTCAGGATTTATTGGAAAAGTTCGAGCGCCGGCGGCAGATGGAATTCCGTATAAACGTGGCGGAGGCTCGCACTAATGAATATTTATTGGGATGTACTGCACGCAGAGGCGCTAACTGCGATGAAGAAGGCATATGTGCCGTATTCAAAGTTTCCGGTGGGTGTGGCAGCACTTGTCGATGATGGGCGAATTGTTTCTGGATGCAATGTTGAAAATGCGAGTTATGGACTGACCTTGTGTGCTGAATGTGGCTTGGTTTCCTCACTGATTGCAACAGGTGGGGGCCGTCTCGTGGCATTTGTATGCGTGGATATCGCAGGAAATGCACTGATGCCGTGTGGTCGCTGTCGCCAATTACTGCAAGAACATGGTGGTTCCACACTACAAATGATGACTGATCAGGGAGTAAAGACTTTGGCAGATTTACTTCCATGGGCTTTTGGACCCGAGGAAATTGAGAATCGCCTTTCATGATTGAACCTTTTGCAGCTGTAGAAATCATTGCAGCTAAGCGTGACCGAAACGAACTAAACGACACACAGATTGATTGGGTCATCGATGCGTACACCCGTGGTGTTGTTGCAGATGAGCAGATGTCAGCACTTCTCATGGCAATTCTGCTAAATGGTATGAACTCGCGTGAGATATCACGCTGGACCAATGCGATGATAAATAGTGGCGAGCGTATTGATTGGTCGATGCTCGATCGCAAAACTGTAGATAAACACTCAACCGGCGGTGTTGGCGACAAGATCACACTTCCGTTGGCACCGCTTGTGGCAGCATGTGGCGGCGCCGTCCCTCAACTTTCTGGTCGCGGACTGGGCCACACAGGTGGAACGCTCGACAAACTTGAATCAATTCCTGGTTGGCGCGCATCACTTTCTAATGATGAGATGCTCAAGGTATTACAAGAGACGGGCGCAGTCATTTGCGCAGCTGGTGCTGGGTTAGCACCGGCAGATAAGAAGCTTTATGCACTGCGTGATGTCACTGCAACGGTGGAGGCGATTCCGCTGATTGCATCATCAATCATGAGCAAGAAGATTGCCGAAGGAACTTCCGCTCTTGTTCTTGATGTGAAGACTGGCAGCGGAGCCTTTATGGCAGATCCCAAGAAGGCATCAGAGCTCGCTCGCACCATGGTGGCCCTGGGAACGGATGCCGGAGTAAAGACTCGCGCGTTAGTTACTGCGATGGATGTGCCACTGGGCTTAACTGCAGGCAACGCACTTGAAGTGCGTGAATCTGTTGAGGTATTAGCAGGGGGTGGCCCCAGCGATGTTGTTGAATTAACAATTTTGCTTGCACGCGAGATGATTGATGCTGCTGGAATTATTGGAAAAGATCCAGAAGTTGCACTGAAAGATGGCAGTGCAATGGATCATTGGCGCAGAATGATTAGCGCCCAAGGGGGTGACCCGGATGCTGCGCTGCCAGTAGCGCGAGAAAAACATTTGATTGCAGCCGCTCACAGCGGCACAGTGACCACTATGGATGCCATGAAGGTGGGTGTCAGTGCTTGGCGCTTAGGTGCGGGGCGCTCTAAGCAGGGCGAGAAGGTCCAGGCGGGAGCTGGAATCGAGTTACACGCAAAGCCAGGGGATTACATCACTGCAGGTGCACCGCTTATGACCTTACATACCGATGAGCCAGCGAGATTCGAGCGCGCTTTAGAGATTCTAGAAGGTGCTGTCACAATAGTAGAAGGTGGAACAGTCAACCGACTGCCACTAGTTTTGGAGAGAATCGAAGGATGAGTAACATCACCAAGAAGCCAACAGCTGATCAGGTAAAGCGTTTACCTAAGGCGTTGCTGCACGATCACCTCGATGGCGGACTGCGCCCCCAAACAATTATTGACATTGCCAAAGAGATTGGCCATGAACTCCCAACTTATGACGCGGCAGAGCTTGCTGAATGGTTTAGATCATCCTGTGATTCTGGCTCACTAGTTCTCTACTTAGAAACTTTTGCTCACACCGTTGCCGTGATGCAACGCAAGCAAGATATCGTCCGAGTTGCGCGCGAATGCGCTGTAGATCTTGCGCGCGATGGTGTTGTTTATGCTGAAGTTCGCATGGCACCTGAACTGATTACCGAAAAAGGACTGACACTTGCACAAGCCATCGAAGCGATCCTCGAGGGTTTCCGCGAAGGTGAAGCTGAAGCAAAGAGTGAAGGGAACACGATTCGCGTCATGTCACTGCTTTGTGGAATGCGCCAAAATCAACTCTCACAAGTAGTCGCAGAACTGGCAGTGAAGTATCGCGATCAAGGAGTTGTCGGCTTTGATATTGCAGGGCCAGAAGATGGATTCCCACCGAGTGATCAGCTAGATACCTTTGAATATCTGCGCCGTGAGAATGCGCACTTCACAATTCATGCTGGTGAGGCCTACGGCCTGCCATCTATCTGGGAAGCAATTCAATTGTGCGGAGCAGAACGCTTAGGTCACGGTGTTCGCATTACCGACGATATCGATTTCAATCACACACCAGCCCGCCTTGGTCGACTCTCCTCCTATGTCAGAGATCGCAGAGTGCCACTTGAAATGTGCCCATCTTCCAATATTCAAACAGGTGTTGCAGATTCATTTGCCCACCATCCGCTAGCAAAGCTGGCAAAGCTTCGATTTAGAGTGACCATCAATACTGATAATCGCTTGATGTCTGCAACTTCGATGTCACGTGAGATGACAGAGATGGTCAATCAATGTGATTGGACCTTCCAAGATTTGCAGCGAGTGACAATTAATGCCCTGAAAAGTGCGTTTATTCCTTTTGAGGAACGGCTATCGATTATCGAAAGCGTTGTGAAACCGCAGTATGCAAAGATTTCAGAGGAGTAAGTTCGCTATACCCCGACTGAGTGCCAGACAGTTTTAGATTCCATAAAGGCAAGAATTCTTGACGGGCTTTGACCAGTACTAAATGCATGAATCCGCTTTAAGTTTTCAGCTCCAGCTACCTTCAGTTCTCCATGTTTTTTCTTGTTAATACCAGAGATATCAAAACCATCAATATCCATATGAGATGCAGCCCAGGGGGCAAGTTCATCAAGTGATCCGGTCAGGATATTGATGACACCAGCCGGTAGGTCACTTGTTGCCAACACTTCGGCGAAAGTCATGGCTGGTACTGCAAGTGAACCAGGAACAAGAACAAGAGTTGTATTACCTGAGACTACGGCGGCGGCGATAGCATCGATGAAATCGATAAAACTCACATCAGATGCGATGGCAATCACGCCTTGCGGCTCAGAGATTGAGAAATTGAAGAATGGACCAGAGACTGGATTTGTGGCTCCACTGACTGCTTGAAGTTTGTCACTCCAGCCGGCATACCAAACCCAACGATCAATAGCATCTGTTACTTGTGCCTTGGCTTTAGCCGCGGTTATCTGCGAAGTAAGTGCAATTTCAGATTCAAACTGTTCTGCTCTGCCTTCAAGCATTTCAGCGATGCGATAGAGAATTTGACCACGATTGTATGCAGTGGCTTTTGCCCACCCTGATTGCGCAGCGCGCGCCGCTGTCACTGCATCACGTAGATCTTTACGTGATGCCAGTGCAGGGTTAGCAATGAAATCCCCATTCTTGGCGGTTACTTCAAATACGCGACCAGATTCACTGCGAGCAAATGCGCCGTTGATGAAGAGTTTGTAAGTCTTCTTCACATCAACACGAGGCTGCTTCTTAGTAGTCATTTACTTCGCCCCAGTCTCTTTGCCATTTTTTAAATATGCAGAAAGGCCATGCTTGCCACCTTCGCGACCCCATCCAGATTCTTTATAACCTCCGAATGGCGATGCTGGATCAAATTTATTAAAGGTATTTGCCCAGATAACTCCAGCTTTGAGGTGTTGGCTAGCCCAGAAAATTCGTGAGCCTTTCTCGCTCCAGATACCGGCAGATAATCCGAAGGGAGTGTTATTTGCCTTGTCGATAGCTTCTTGGGGAGTTCTAAAAGTTAGGATTGACAGAACTGGACCGAAGATTTCTTCCTGCGCGATTCGGTTAGCCTGAGTGACACCAGTAAAGATTGTTGGAGCAAACCAGAAACCTTTATCAGGCAGATTGCACTGTGGGCTCCAACGTTGCGCGCCTTCGCCATCTCCGATTGCTGAGAGCTCTTTAATCTTTACCAACTGCTCCTTTGAGTTGATGGCACCGAGATCAGTATTTTTATCGAGAGGATCTCCGACTCTAATCTTAGACATTCTTACCTTTAGTTTTTCAATCACTTCATCAGCGATACTCTCTTGCAGAATCAACCGTGATCCCGCGCAGCAGACATGTCCCTGATTAAAGAAGATTCCATTGACGATTCCTTCGACTGCTTCATCTACTGGGGCGTCATCAAAGACAATATTGGCACCTTTTCCACCTAATTCCAGGGTTGCCTTCGTCATCGTGTCTGCAATAGCGCGAGCAATCTTCTTCCCAACTTCCGTAGATCCGGTGAATGCAATCTTATGAATTCCTGGATGGTTCACTATCGCTGCGCCAGTAGAGCCATCGCCGGTGACAATATTGACTACTCCATCTGGTAATTCAGCTTGCTGACAGACTTCGGCAAAAAGAAGAGCAGTCAGCGAGGTTGTCTCTGCTGGCTTTAGAACCACGGTGTTACCGGTGGCAAGTGCCGGTGCAACTTTCCAAGCCAGCATTAACAGTGGGAAATTCCAAGGAATGATCTGTCCCGCAACGCCATAGGCTTTAGGGGAGTGACCGAGACCTGCGTAATCTAATTTGTCGGCCCACCCTGCATGATAGAAAAAGTGTGCTGCAACGAGTGGAATATCAATATCGCGAGTTTCACGGATTGGCTTTCCATTATCGAGAGTCTCAAGGACGGCAAACTCACGTGCACGTTCTTGCAGAATTCGAGCAATTCGATATAAATATTTTCCACGTTCTTTACCTGAAAGCTTTGACCAGGTTTTTGTATAAGCCTTTTGTGCCGCTGCAACCGCCTTATCAACATCTGACACACCACCCAGAGAAATAAGGCTCAACACCTCTTCGGTCGCAGGATTGATGGTTGGGAAGTGCTTCTTTCCGGCAACAAAAGAGCCGTTGATGAAGTGACCATACTTAGGCTTGATTGAGACGATCGCCCTAGATTCCGGCGCCGGTGCATATTCGAAGGTCATCTTGCGCCCATTCCTAGTCAATCGATACGTAGTTAGGGCTAGCGTAGTAGCCATCTGACATTTTCATGCGTTGCATCAGTAAATCATTGAGAAGCGCGCTTGCCCCGATTCGAAATAGCTGCGGAGTTAACCAGTCAGGTCCTGCAGTCTCATTTACCAGAACCAATTGCTTAATTGCATCCTTCGTAGTCCGGATTCCGCCGGCAGGCTTGACTCCAATTTTTCGTTGTGTGAGTGTGTAAAAATCACGCACAGCTTCAAGCATCACAAGCACAACTGGCGGGGTAGCAGCAGGAGCCACCTTTCCTGTGGAAGTCTTGATGAAGTCAGCTCCTGCAAGCATTGCAAGGTAGGAAGCCTTTCTAACATTGTCATAGGTGACGAGTTCGCCAGTTTCAAAGATAACTTTAAGATGGGCCTTCTGGCCACAAATTTCTCGAATCTTTACAATCTCATCAAAGACCATTCCATACTTACCTGCCAAGAATGCTCCACGGTCAATCACCATATCAATTTCAGCTGCACCCGCATTGATTGCATCTTGAGTATCTTGAATCTTCACCTCCATGGAAGCTCGGCCAGATGGAAACGCAGTGGAGACAGCGGCAACTGGAACATGTTCGCCACCGATTGCATCTAAATGTGTGCGAGCTATTTCAACCATATCGTTATAGACACAGATTGCGCCTACGCTAGGAACTGTTGGATCCGTTGGATCAGGCCTGACTGCCTTTGAACACAAGGCGCGAACTTTCCCAGGTGTATCTGCACCTTCGAGAGTTGTTAGGTCAACCATGGATATTGCGGTATCAATCGCCCATTTCTTGCTTGTTGTCTTAATACTACGAGTTGCCAGCATTGCAGCTCGAGAATCTGCACCCACTTGATCAACACCAGATAGTTGTTCTAAGAATTTAAGAAGAGATTTCTCAGATCCATCAACTAGGCCATAGAAACTCATGAAAGGAATTCTTTCAGAGGTTGGCGAATCTCGTCGAGTATTTTCTGTGACTCACCTGACGTTGCTGTCACGACTTCGATATAACACTTGATTTTCGCCTCCGTACCTGAGGGGCGCACAATGACTCGAATTCCCCCCGCAAGCCAGATTCGCAGCCCTTCTGTTGGTGGTAATCCGTTTATAGGAGCAGCTAAATCATCGATAGCTTCAACGCCACGTCCGGCAATCTCTTGTGGTGGGTGCTGGCGTAGCCGTGCGAGTAGACCAGTAATCACCGATAGATCAGCGACGCGAATTGAAATCTGTTCCGTGCCATGGAAACCATGTCGGGCCCATACTTCATCGAGCAGGTCAGAAATTGTGAGTTCATCGCGCTTTAAATCGATTGCTATCTGAGCGATGAAGATTGCAGCTGATATTCCATCTTTATCGTTAACATTTTCGGAGTCAACTGCGTAACCAATCGCTTCTTCATATCCAAAGGACAGGTTCTCAATCTTTGCCAGCCACTTAAAGCCCGTGAGCACCTCTTTGTATTTGATTCCATAGTGCGCGCTAATCTTGCCCAGTGCTGAGGAAGAGACGATAGAAGTTGCGAATGTTCCAGATGGCTTGGTGCGTGCAATCCATTCGCCGAAGATTATTCCAAGCTCATCTCCGCGCAACATTCGCCAGCCGACTTTAGGATCTTTAATTGCCACCGCACATCGGTCAGCATCTGGGTCATTAGCAATTACCAGCTCAGCGCCAAAATCGCGAGCTTTCTTCAGTGCTAAATCAATTGCGCCAGGTTCCTCCGGGTTTGGGAAAGCAAGTGTTGGGAAATCTGGATCAGGAGTGCATTGCTCATCAACTAGAATTAAGGTGGCGAAACCCGCATGGTTAAAGACTCTTTGCACAGTCTCGGTTCCAACGCCATGCATCGCGGTGTAGACAATCTTGAGATCACCGGGACGGGGGGCTAACTGTGCAGTGCGCCTTACGTATTCGGTAATTAAATCCTCACCAACGATTTTCCATTCTTTGCTGCGAGGCTGTGATTTCAAGGATTTCACTAAAGTGATCTGATCGGTAATCAACTGATCGGTGGGGCTGATGATTTGCGAGCAGGCGTAGTTGATTCCATCGGCGCTCGGTCCGACATAAACCTTGTAGCCGTTATCTTGTCGAGGATTATGGCTAGCAGTCACCATAATTCCGATATCGCACTTCAAATACTGCGTAGCAAAAGCCAATACTGGCGTCGGAAGCGGACGAGGCAGAACGTATACATCCATGCCGGCACCGCTGAAGATTGATGCGCTCTCCTGGGTAAATTCAGCCGATCCATGACGTGCATCTTGACCAATGACAACTGAATTCATTCCATGAGATTTCATATAGGCAGCAATTCCTGCTGCTGTGCGGCCGACTACGGCGCGGTTCATAGCTGAAGGACCGGGTCCTACCGGCCCACGTAAACCTGCCGTACCAAATTGGAGAAATCCACTGAAATACTTCTTAAGTAATTCTTCATCACCGGCATCAAGTGCTTTCTGAAGTTCGCCGGCTGTCTGTGGATCCGGGTCATCGGCTATCCATGCCTCTACTTCTGCCTTCAGTGATGCATCCATAAGAAGAAAGTAACTTTCCTTATACGAGCTTTGGAATTGTGGTTTTAAGAAGTGATCCCATGCGACTCGCAGCAGCTTTACCTGCGGCAATGACTTCTTCATGGTTTAACTTCTCGCCAGTCACACCAGCTGCAGCATTTGTTACCAAGGAAATGCCTAGAACTTCAGCGCCGAGTGCGTGAGCTGCAATTGCTTCCGGAACTGTAGACATGCCCACTAAATCGGCACCCATGGTGCGCATCATGAGAATTTCTGCCGGAGTTTCATAAGTAGGCCCGCGCCAGTGAACATAGACGCCCTCAGCGAGAGATGAATCTTCCTTCTTTACAATCTCGCGAATTCGCTTGCTGTAAAGATCTGTGAGATCAATAAATGTTGCACCTGAAAGGGGTGAGGCGGCAGTAAGTGAAATATGGTCGCGAATAATGACTGGTTGACCAACCTTGTAGGAGGTGTTAATTCCACCGCAGGCATTAGTTAAAATGACAACCTTGCAACCGGCTTTGACTGCAGTGCGTACACCGTGCACAACTGGCTCCATGCCCTTGCCTTCATACAAGTGTGTGCGACCAAGAAAAACTAGCGCTCGTATCGTCTTGCCATTTTCGCTGATTTCGTATGAGCGAACTTTTCCGGAGTGACCTTCTACTGCTGGAGCTAAGAATCCAGTGAGTTCATCTGCATTGCATTCAAAGGCCGGAGTGCCAAGTGCATCAGCTGCGCCCACCCAACCCGAACCCATCACCAGTGCAACATCGTGCGATGGCACACCCGTGCGCTGGGCGATTTCTTTCGCCGCTTGTGTAGCGGCGGAGAGAGGATCGGAGTAGAGAAGATCGGTTGAGGTCATGCCTGAATAATGTCACAGAGAACTGTTCCACTAGCCACAGTCTCACCAATTACAGCTTTTAAGTTCTTAATCACACCGCTGGTATGGGCAGTTAATGGCTGCTCCATCTTCATGGCTTCAAGCACAATAACAAGGTCACCCGCTTCAACGCTCTGTCCTTCTTCCACGGCAATCTTTACCACCGTTCCTTGCATCGGGGATGCGAGTCCGGTGCCAGCTGCGCCAGTAACAGAAGATTGCTTTGCACGGTGGCGCTTTACGACTGGTTCTGGTGCATGAACGAGAATCTCAAACCGCTTTCCATTAACCTCAGCAACTAATTTCTCAGCAGCAACCTTCGTCTGAATATCTAAAGGAACAGATTTAAATGCTGGAATCTCGTTGATAAATTCATTTTCAATGTAACCGGTATAGATCTTGAAATCTTCTGTGTAGGCAGGGTCTTCAAGAATTGCGCGGTGAAACGGAAGTGCTGTAGCTAGTCCACCAACTATAAACTCGGCAAGAGCGCGACGAGCACGTTCAATGGCTTGTTCACGAGTTGCACCGGTAACAATGAGTTTGGCAAGAAGTGAATCGAAGTTTCCACCAATAACATCACCGTTACGGAAACCTGCATCAACCCGAACGCCAGGACCAGTGGGGATACTCCACACAGTAATGCGACCAGGAGCTGGCAAGAATGAACGCCCTGGATCTTCACCATTAATACGGAATTCAATTGAGTGCCCACGCACTACAGGATCATCGAAACTTAAACTTTCACCCATTGCGATTCGGAACTGTTCACGCACTAAGTCAATGCCGGTGACTTCTTCAGAGACTGGATGTTCTACCTGCAGACGAGTATTTACCTCTAAGAATGAAATTGTTCCATCTTGTCCAACAAGGAATTCGCATGTGCCGGCACCGATATAGCCTGCCTCTTTCATAATCGCCTTACTTGAGCGGTAGAGCTCTTCATTCTGAGCATCTGTTAGAAATGGTGCTGGCGCTTCTTCTACAAGTTTTTGATGTCGGCGTTGCAATGAACAGTCTCGGGTTGAAACAACAACTGCGTGGCCATGCTTATCAACTAGTACTTGAGTCTCAACGTGGCGCGGCTTATCAAGGTAGCGCTCTACAAAGCATTCACCGCGTCCAAAACCTGCAATCGCTTCCCGCACGGCTGAGTCATAGAGCTCTGGGATTTCCTCCATAGTGCGAGCAACTTTGAGACCACGCCCTCCTCCGCCGAAGGCAGCTTTAATTGCAACAGGAAGCCCGTGTTCTTTCGCGAATGCCAATACCTCGCCATGACCAGTAACTGGATCTTTTGTACCTGCAACAAGTGGCGCACCAGCAGCTGCTGCAATGCGACGAGCAGAGACTTTATCGCCGAGCGCACTGATTGCCGCTGGGGGAGGTCCAATCCAGATGAGGCCTGCATCAAGGACTGCTTGTGCGAAGTCGGCATTTTCAGAGAGGAATCCATAGCCAGGATGTACCGCATCAGCCTTTGCTTCTTTGGCAAGTGCGATGATCTTTGGAATATTCAGGTAAGTATCTTTGGCAAGTGTTCCATTCAGTGAATAAGCAAAGTCGGCACTCTGTGCATGCAACGCATCGCGATCTTCTTCTGAATACATGGCCACACTTTCAAGGCCATGGTCTTTGCAGGCACGAATAACGCGTAAGGCGATTTCGCCTCGGTTAGCAATCAGAACGCGCTTCATGACATCTCCTTTACCTGTGGCCAAGAATATCCAAGTTGCTTCATTGCGCCACGAAGAAAGGGCATCGATATACCGACAACATTAGTGTAATCGCCTTCAATTACCGGAATAAATGGAGAACCGAAGCCATCGAGAGTAAAACCACCGGCGACGTGAAGGGGCTCACCGGATGCAACATAGTCGGTGATTTCTTCTTCGGTCATATCGGTGAATGTCACTTTCGTGGTGACGCGATCTGCAATTTCAATACCTTTCTCAGTATCAATAATGCAGTGACCTGTATGAAGTAGTCCGGTGCGCCCACTAATTTTCTTTGCTCGTTCAATGGCAATATCTGTGGTTCCAGGTTTTCCAAATGAAACTCCATCAACATCAAATGTTGAATCACAACCGATAATGATGGCTGGATAATCAATCATCTCGCGCACCGTTTGAGCTTTTGAAACAGCTAGCGCAATCACCATATCCGTTGGGCTCATAGCGTTGAAAAAGTCAGTCTCTTCATCAACATTACTCACAATAATTGTTGGCTTAAGTCCCGCATCTTCTAAGAGCCTACGGCGGGAAGTTGATTGGGAAGCAAGAACAATACGCGGCATTAATTCATCTTTCTTGGGCCAAAGGCAATGTGATGAGGCAGTGGTTGTCGTAGTTGAGGCCGCCCAAAGATGCTTCGCTTAATCACTGGTGTGAGATCAACAGATTTATGGTTGACCAAAACTGCTTGCAGCGCGAGGAGTTCCTCTGGAGTGGGATTTCCAGATATGACCGTGAATTTCATTGCTAAAGCGGAATGTTTCCGTGCTTACGTGCCGGCAAGGTATCGCGCTTTGTCTTTAAGGTACGGAAAGCCTTAGTGATGTACTGACGTGAATCTTCAGGCTCAATCACGCTATCGATAGTTCCGCGCTCTGCAGCCAAGTATGGGTTTGAAAACTTCTCGGTGTACTCAGTAATGAGTTCGGCTCGCTTGGCGTTCTGATCCTTAGATTCAGATAACTCTTTGCGATACAAGATATTGACCGCGCCTTGTGCCCCCATCACTGCAATTTCTGCCGATGGCCAGGCAAAGTTGATATCACTGCCAAGGTATTTGGAGCCCATCACAATAAATGCTCCGCCATATGCCTTACGGGTAATGAGTGTGACAAGCGGAACTGATGCTTCAGCGTACGCATAAAGTAGTTTTGCACCGCGACGAATGATTCCATCCCACTCTTGTTCAGTGCCAGGCATAAATCCTGGAACATCGACGAGGGTAAGAATTGGGATATTAAAAGCATCGCAGAAACGCAGGAATCGTGCTGCTTTTTCAGATGAATTAATATCGAGTGTTCCAGCTAGCTGTGAAGGTTGGTTGGCGATAACACCGATTGATTGTCCTTCAATACGTGCAAAACCCACAACAATATTTGGCGCATAGAGAGCGTGGACTTCAAGGAATTCACCTTCATCGACAAGAGCTGAAATCAGTGACTTCATATCGTATGGCTGATTAGGGCTGTCTGGAATCAAAGTATTGAGTGCAACATCAGATGAGTTCTTATCAAGGTTCTGTGTTGGAGGCAAAACTGGAGAACCATCCATATTATTTGATGGAAGATAAGACAGAAGCGCTTTCACATAATCAATCGCATCAGCTTCAGAATCTGCCATGTAGTGAGCATTTCCTGACTTTGTACTGTGAGTAAATGCGCCACCAAGTTCTTCCATTCCAACATCTTCGCCAGTGACAGTCTTGATGACATCTGGTCCGGTGATGAACATATGCGAAGTTTCCTTAACCATCACGGTGAAATCTGTGAGGGCAGGTGAATAGGCAGAGCCACCGGCGCAAGGTCCGAGAATGAGAGATATTTGTGGAATGACTCCTGATGAGCGAGTGTTCAGACGGAAGATCTTTCCGTAACCATTGAGCGATGCAACACCTTCTTGAATTCGCGCTCCACCTGAATCGTTAATACCGATAAGTGGGATACCTGCTTTGAGTGCAAACTCTGCAATCTTCACAATCTTTTCAGAGTGAACTTCACCGAGTGATCCGCCGAAGACGGTGAAATCTTGCGAGTACAGAGCGATTGGGCGACCATCGACAGTTGCTGTTCCAATAATGACACCATCGCCATATGGACGGTTCTTATCCATTCCAAAGTTCTGCGCACGATGACGTGCGAACTCATCTATCTCAGTAAATGAATTGGCATCAACGAGCATCTCAATTCGCTCGCGAGCTGTTCCTTTGCCCTTGGCATGCTGTTTCTCTCGGGCTCTTGTCGAACCAGCGTCAACGGCTTCATCAATTCGCTCACGGAGGTCTTCAATTTTCCCCGCGGTAGTGTGCAGATCTGGGCTCATGAACATAAGGTACTAGTCGTGAGTACAGATACGCCAAGACCACCGCTGGATACCGTGCAGATCTCTGAAAAAATCTCGCGGTACTGGCGAGTAAGCGTGGTCGAAGTCACGGGTTCCACGCAAGAAGATTTACTCAATCTTGTACAGCGAGCAGAGGCACGTACCGGCGATGTTCTTGTTACCAATTATCAAAGTGCCGGACGCGGAAGACTTGATAGAACATTTGAAGCACCGCAAGCATCAGCACTTCTATTCTCTTTTTACATTCAACCAAAGCGAGATCAGAGTGAGTGGTCGCTCTTACCTCTCATTGTTGGGCTCAGTGCAAGTTTCGCACTCTCAACACTTGATCCTCGAATGAGCACATCGCTGAAATGGCCAAATGATCTTTTAATCAATGGATTGAAAGCTGGCGGAATGATTGCTCAAACGGCTGATGATGGCATCATTATTGGAGTCGGAATTAATGTCGCGATGCAAGAATCAGAACTTCCTGTTACCCATGCAACTTCACTGTCGTTGCAAAATTTTTGCGAACTCAATCGCAATGTCATCTTGGCAGCATTCCTTAACGAATTCGCTAATCTTTTAGAACGCTGGGAAGCCGGTGAGGATCTCCGCCATCTCTATCTCGAACGCTGTAGCAGTATCGGTGCGAAGATCCAGGCAGAACTTCCAGGTGGAGTTATCAAGAGCGGAGTCGCAGTCGGTATCAGCCCAAACGGGGAGTTGATTCTAGAAGATGGCTCACGAATTACTGTTGGAGACATCGTTCATCTACGATAAGGCAGTGAACGAGCGATTCCCAACAGTTGGCGTCATTGGCGCTGGCCAATTAGCACGCATGATGGTTGCACCAGCTTCGGCGCTCGGAATCAATCTCCTTCTTTTCGCACAAAGTGCAGATGATTCAGCGGCTCAAATTAATAGCCATGTGATTGGTGATTACACAGATTTAGAGGCGCTCAAGAGTTTTGCTGCGCGCTGTGATGTCATTACCTTTGAACACGAACTTGTGCCGCTACCAGTCATTAAAGGACTTGAGGCAGCAGGTGTACGTGTGTATCCAGCATCATCGGCATTTGTCTATTCACAAGATAAGGCAGAGATGCGTAAGAAGTTAGCAAATTATCAAGCACCAGCGTGGAAGGTAATCACTGCCACATCTGAAGTAGATCAGTACCCATTGATTGCAAAGGCCATTTCAGGCGGCTATGACGGGCGTGGAGTATGGAAGATTAATTCTCAGGGTGAATTGGCTGAAGTGTTAAAGCACACCCCAAAATTATTGATTGAAGAGCTGATTTCATTTGATTCTGAGATTGCCGTCATGGTTGCACGTTCCCCTCATGGTCAAGCAACATCGTGGGCCCCAACACAGACCGTGCAAGAAGATGGAATCTGCACCATGACCATCACGCCCGCACCCTGCATCTCTGACGAGATTGCAGAACAAGCGCAGAAGCTGGCGCTAGATATTGCAGCAGAAGCAGGTGTCATTGGCGTGATGGCAGTTGAGATGTTTGTAAAAGGTGATCACTTATTCATTAATGAGCTCGCAATGCGTCCACATAATTCTGGACACTGGACCATCGATGGTTCTCGAACAAGCCAATTTGAACAACACCTGCGAGCAATACTCGATCTGCCACTTGGTGAACCTGCCATGACTCACGAGTTTGCTGTGATGGGAAATATTCTAGGTGGCGATAAAACCGATATGTATCGCCCATATTTACACCTGATGGCTCGAAACCCAGACCTTAAGTTTCATCAATATAAGAAGGAAGTTCGAAAAGGGCGCAAGATTGGTCATGTCACCGCAATCGGCTCCGACCTTCTACAATTAACCACAGATGTGCAGCATGCACGGGACTACATGAGCGGGGCAATCGATGAGTAATTCTAAAGATGTAGCGATAATCATGGGCTCTGACTCTGATTGGCCAGTCATGGAAGAAGCTGCCAAAGTTCTTGACTCATTTGGTATCTCTTATGAAGTAGATGTTATTTCTGCCCATCGCATGCCGCTCGAGATGGTTGATTTTTCACAAAAGGCGCAAGCAAAAGGATTTAAGGTAATTATCGCTGGTGCTGGTGGGGCAGCTCATCTACCTGGCATGGTTGCATCGCTCACAACACTTCCGGTAATCGGAGTCCCTGTCGCACTGAAGAATTTAGATGGAATGGATTCGCTACTTTCAATTGTGCAGATGCCTGCTGGAATTCCGGTTGCAACTGTTGGAGTAGGAAATGCAAAGAACGCGGGAATACTTGCGGCGCGCATTCTTGGAATTTCTGATGCAGCTATCTCTGCCAAGGTTTCAGAATCTCTCAAAGCAATCAATGAAGAGGCAAAAGCAAAGGGCGCTCAATTAAGCGCCCGTCGCAATCAAAAAACTGGGTTCTAGTCAGTTCGACCTAGTGCGTGTACGCGCCAACCAGCTGCACGCCAGAGATTACGGTCGAGCATATTACGACCATCAATTAAGAATTTAGATTTCACAAGTTGTCCAATTACTGAAGGATCTAGTTCGCGATACTCCTTCCATTCCGTCAGGTGCAAGATAGCGTCAGCGCCTTTGACTGCATCGACTACCTTTTCTTGGTAATCAAGGTTTGGAAAACGCTTACGTGCAGGTTCTATTCCCTTAGGGTCATGAACGACAACAGTTGCACCAGCTGCTTGTAGTTGAGCTGCTATATCAAGTGCTGGGGAGTCGCGCACATCATCGCTATCGGGTTTAAACGCTGCACCCAATATTGCAATCTTGTATTGAGTGAGGTCTTCTGAAAGGTCGGCGCGAACAACATCAATGACTCGTTGACGGGCTCGCATGTTAATTGCATCGATTTCGCGTAAGAACTCAAGTGCTTGATCTGCGCCAAGTTCCTGCGCGCGCGCCATAAAGGCACGGATATCTTTTGGTAAACATCCACCACCAAAACCAATTCCTGCTTGCAAGAATCGATTACCGATTCGTGGGTCATATCCAATTGCTTTTGCAAGAACTGTGACATCTCCGCCTGCTGCCTCGCAGACTTCAGCCATTGCGTTAATAAATGAAATCTTTGTCGCAAGAAATGAATTAGCGGCAACTTTGACAAGCTCTGCTGTTGGTAGGTCTGCGCGTATCCACGGAGTGCCAAGATCAATGATTGGTTTATAGACCTCTTTAAGAATTTGTTCGGCACGATCATTTACAACACCAACAACAAGGCGATTGGGGGTCAGAGTGTCTTCAACAGCAAAACCTTCCCGAAGAAATTCTGGATTCCAGGCAAGGTCTGCCTGTGGGGCAGATATTGCTAATTGATCGCGTAATAGTTGAGCAGTTCCTACTGGAACAGTTGATTTACCTACAACAAGTGAACCCTCTTTAAGATGTGGGGCTATTGCGGCAACCGATGACTTCACATAGGTCAGATCTGCGGCCAGCCCATCTTTACTCTGTGGGGTTCCCACGCAGATAAAGTGAACATCGGCATCGCTTACTGCAGAGAAATCTGTTGTAAATGAGAGCTTGCCAGTCTTCATCTCTGCTGCAAGCAGGGTATCTAAACCTGGTTCATAGAATGGAAGTTCTCCACGAGAGAGAAGATCAACCTTGCTCTGATCTGTATCAACTCCAACAACCTCGAAACCGAGTGAGGACATACATGCTGCGTGAGTGGCGCCAAGATAACCACAGCCAATCACCGAGAGCTTAAGGGTCATGCGCAGGAGTCTATTGCAGCCATAATTGAAATCTCTCCATTTTGACTACTTCTTAGGAGCGCAGGGATTCTCCGCCGCCGTCTTCGTCTTAAATTTATCGATTTTGATTGGCGCAGCTGTAGCACTTGGTGAAGGCTTTACCTCATCTATCAGCGCTTTATCATCACGAATACGTGTCCATAAGTCTGCGGCTAGCTCTTCATCCCAAATCACAACTGAACCAACAACTGGATCTCTTCCATTGGGGTCCGAAAGTGGAACGGTTAGCGTGCGCACATTGCCGGAAGAGAGATTACGCATCTGCTTTGCCAAGGTGAGCAGGTCATTCTTACTCACACCAGAATCCATCTTCACCGTTGAAATAGTTGCGTTATAGAAATTTGCTAATTTAATTGGGTTTAGCAATACGCCACTGCTTGTGGCTTTGCGTAAGACCGAACTGACAAACTTCTGTTGACGCTCCATGCGCCCAATATCTCCGCGACCATCGTAATCACGTGTTCGCACATACTTAAGTGCCTCAATTCCACCCAAGGTGTGCGTGCCGGCGCTCAGTACTAAGTGGCTCTTTGGATCATCGATATCAACGCTGGTACAGACTTCAATTCCACCCAGGGCATCAACTACACGAGTAAATCCGGCAAAGTTTACTTCGACGTAATGGTCAATCTTTAAATTAGTTTTGGTCTCAATAGTTTGGATAAGTAGAGGGGCGCCACCGAAGGCAAATGCTGCATTGAGCTTTCCAGGGCGTTCAGAAATATCTGTCGTTCCATCTTGGCTCTTATGTGCGGGAACTTGAACCAAGGTATCTCTAGGCAGGGAGACGATAAATGCGGCATCTCTGCTCTTACTTATGTGAATCAAGAACATTGTGTCCGAACGTCCACCGGCAGCAACTGCTGTACTACCTACACGTAGTGCTCGAATTTCTTCCTTACTCAATCCTTCGCGAGAATCAGAACCCACAACCAAGTAATTAAGGGCCCGAGAAGTTTTCTCAGGACGGTCTGTGAGCTTTCCAAAAACATCGATACGCGAGATTTGACCACTGACTTGACCCAATCCAACCCATGAAAGCGAGGCTAGTATTACAACACCTAAAGAGAGTGATGTAATTATCCGAATCGCCCGAGTAGATTTCACATACGTAGATTACTTGCACGATAGCGTGGAGGGGTTATGGCGACACCAATGCAAGAGTTAATTGGCTCACCGCACCCATCAATTAGCGTGATCTTGCCTGTGCTCAATGAGCAATCACATCTGGAGAGCTCAGTTCGCTCGATACTTTCACAAGATTACCAAGGCCCCATAGAAGTCATTTTGGCAATCGGTCCATCAAAAGATAGAACACTAGAAATTGCAAAGCGCATAGCTTCGGCAGATTCACGAGTTGTGATTGTAGAAAACCCCACGGGCAAGACAGCGATGGGTCTGAATCTTGCACTTCGGCAATCATTGAATCCAGTTGTGGTGCGAGTCGATGCCCATGCTGAGATTCCCCAGAATTACCTCTCCTTAATAGTTGAGGTGCTCAATAAGACAGGCGCTGTCAATGTCGGCGGTGTTATGGCCGCTGTTGGGAAAACGATCTTTGAAAAGTCTGTTGCAGGTGCAATGCGCAGTGCATTCGGAGTTGGTGCATCACGTTTTCACACTGGAGGAGAAGCGGGGCCTGTAGATACTGTCTACCTCGGAGCTTTTCGCAGAGAGGCCCTGATTGCAATCGGCGGATTCGATGAACGATTTACACGCGCTCAAGATTGGGAACTCAATTTTCGCTTACGTGAAAACGGAGGAGTCATTTACTTTGATCCCCGACTTCACGTGACGTATCGCCCACGGTCAACAGTGCGCGCTCTTGCAAAACAATACTTTGAATACGGCCGCTGGCGCAGAGTAGTTTCTAGGAGACATAAGGGAACAATCAATTATCGTTACCTGGCGCCACCGGTTGCACTCGTTGGGTTCTTAGCCTCAGTAATACTTGGACTACTCCTTTCGCCATTTCTTTTTTTCCCAGCTGCGATCTATACGCTCTTTGTCCTGGGAGCCGCAGTAAAGATTTCGTCTTCAATTCGCGAATTCTTTCTATTACTACTTGTGTTACCCACAATGCACTTCGCGTGGGGTGCTGGATTCATATCTTCCCCAAAGACTCTCGTGCCTTCATCGGAGTAAGTAGCAACAGGCTGCGGTAGCCTTTCGCACGTGGATAAACCAGTTGTAATTTACGAACCTTTCCGCGCTGGCTTGCCGCCGATGTGGGAATACTTCGCCTCCCTGTGGAGCCGGCGTGCGTTTATCTCAGAGTTTTCTCGATCAGGGCTACGCCAACAAAATTATGGATCTCTCTTTGGTCAGCTCTGGTTGATTCTCAATCCATTGCTCTTATCCGCGGTCTACTTCTTACTTATCTACGTTATTGGCGGCAGTAGTGATGCGACTCGGTTTGGACACCTCACCGCTACGCTTTTTCTCTTCTATTTAATTGCAAATAGCCTCACAGGTGGAGTCAAAGCAATTACCTCGGGAGAGCGTCTGATTCTCAACACATCATTTCCTCGCATCATGCTTCCAATTTCAGCCACTGTAATTGCCCTCTTTAAATTTTTACCTACCGTCGTAGTCTTCACGGTAATTCACCTTCTCATTGGTTTGCCATTTTCGTGGCAGATGCTCTGGGCAGTTCCAATCCTGTTTATTGCAGTTGTGATGGCACTTGGGATGTCAATTCTTATTTCATGCATCAATGTCTATTTCCGAGATATTTCAAGTATTTTGCCTTATCTGACGCGAAGCCTTCTGTATTTATCTCCAATTTTGTATGAGGCAGACAGTATTTCTGAAAGCATCAAGAAATTTGAGATTCTTAACCCCCTCTTCTATCTCCTAGATTCTTGGTCTCGAGTTGTCGTGCATGCAGAGGCTCCAACAATGAATGGATTAATACACGCATCGTTGTGGGCACTCGGACTTTTATTGATTGGCTCCTACATCTTCCTATCGAGGGAGCGTGATTTCGCTGTCCGACTTTAACCACGAACATGCCCAGCATGGCATTGCTGTTTCGGTGCGAGACCTGGGACTCACGTACACAACATCAATCGAAAAGAAACCAACGTTAAAGGCGCGCTTCAAATCTCTTGGTCGAGGCAAGAAATACACCCGAATTGTTCCTGCACTCACCGATGTGAACATTGATGTTCACTATGGCGCTGTGCTTGGAATTATTGGCTCTAATGGAGCGGGTAAATCAACGTTGATGCGTGTGATTTCAGGAATCATTCCTCCCTCACAGGGGCGCGTTGAGGTCTATGGAAGTGTCAGCACACTGCTTGCACTCGGCGTTGGCTTTAATCCATCAATGACCGGCCGCGATAATGTCTATCTCGGTGGTCTGGCAGCAGGAATGTCTCGGGAAGAGATCGATAACCATTTTGATGCGATTGCCGATTTTTCAGAACTTGGGGAAGCAATCGATGCTCCGATGCGCACATATTCTTCTGGAATGTTTGCTCGCCTAGCCTTCTCAGTAGCTGCCGTAGTTGAACCCGATATTTTGATTATCGATGAAGCGCTCAGCACAGGTGATGCGAAATTTAAAGAGAAGAGTCTGAACAGAATTAAGGAGTTGCGCAGCGCAGATCGCGCGCTCATTCTTGTCAGCCACGCACTTGCCACTATCGAAGATATTTGCAATGAGGTCATCTGGCTTAATAAGGGCAAGCTTATGATGCGTGGAAACCCTACGGAAGTCATTACTGCCTATCGTGAATTTGTTAACGCTAGAAAGAGCGCATCATCTGATGAGGACGTTTAAAGCCTTACTCTTAGTTTTCTCCATCTCATTTGCTGCAATATCAACCGCCACAGCAACCGCACCTCTCCAATTTTCTTTTACGGGTTCCGGATACGGCCACGGCGTTGGAATGAGTCAGATTGGAGCCAAGGCTCGTGCTCTCTCAGGTGAAAGTGCCACGGCAATTCTTAATTACTATTACAAAAATGTGCAGATTGCGCCGATTGTAGATACCCAAACGATTCGAGTAAATATTGGTCGCGCTCTAAAGTCAATTTCATTTGTCAGCGCTACACCAGATTCAGCAGTGCAGATCTTTAGCGGTGACATTGCAAGTGCACAAGATGCTCTACCCGCACTGACCTTAAGTGCCAAGAAGAAGATAACTTTCAACGTTGATGGTGCATTCGCTACGGGTGAAGGGCTGCGCGCCAAAGCCTTCACCATAAGGTGGAGTGGACCTTCGTCAGTCATTACATTTTCACAGCCAGGTAGTGTCGTGAAATACAAGTATGGGCAGATTCAAGTGAAGGTAGTAAAAAACGCAATGGAGGTCACTAACACACTGGCCCTTCGCGATGAGTACTTATGGGGGATTAGCGAAGTTCCGTCATCTTGGCCTGCAGCTGCACTTGAAGCACAGGCAATTGCTTCGCGATCATATGCAATGTCAAAGCTTGGAAAAATTAACTCTGCATGTGACTGTCAGGTTTATTCACACATTGCAGATCAGAACTTTGTGGGCTTTTCTAAAGAATCTGAACCGAGGTTCGGTCAGTTCTGGAAAGCGGCAGTTTCGCGAACAATCATGGACACTTCCACAAGTCTGGCAATTCTAAGTAATGGAAAACCAATACAGGCTTACTTCTTCTCATCCTCAGGTGGTGCAACGCAGACAACCCTCGATGCCTGGGGGCAGGCAACGAGTTATACGCAATCAGTAGTTGATCCTGCGGGGCTAGATCCTAAAAACAATCCTCGCTTTGCTACCTGGAGCGCATCGGCAGATCAATCTCTGGTTGCCACCGCCTTCTTGCTCGCAGACATCGTCACTCTTGAAATAATCTCCCGAAATACTGCAGGGGCAGTTACCTACATCAAGGGCACAGCAAGTGATGGGTCAACCAAATTATTGAGGGGCGATACTTTTAGAAGTAGAGTAAAGATTCCTTCGCCCTACTTTAATTTAGCGGGTTAACGCTCGATAGTTAATTGGCGTGTAAGACGGAGTTCAGGCCGCCCCAGGTACCGGTGCGCATCACAACTTCAAGGCCGCCACTTAGTGAGTTACGACGAAATAGCAGATCATTTGCACCTGAAAGTGTGCCAGCTTTAACAACTTCACCATCAGGTAACTTCACCTTGGCAGCTGCTGTGATGTAGGTACCGGCTTCAATGACGCAGTTATTGCCTAGTGAAATTCCTAAACCAGAGTTAGCACCAAGTAAGCACTTTTCTCCTACAGAAATTACTTCTTTGCCGCCGCCGCTGAGCGTTCCCATAATCGAAGCGCCACCGCCAACATCTGTGCCATCTCCAACAACTACACCTGAAGAGATGCGACCTTCGACCATCGACGTTCCAAGAGTTCCAGCATTGAAATTAACAAATCCTTCGTGCATCACGGTTGTGCCAGGTGCTAGGTGGGCACCTAAACGAACGCGATCAGCATCTGCAATGCGCACACCACTTGGCACGACGTAATCAACCATGCGCGGGAACTTATCTACCGAGATAACACTCACGTGACCATGTTGGGCTTTCAAACGCGCACGGGTAAGTTCAAATCCTTCAACGGCGCACGGTCCAACTGAGGTCCAGACAACATTGGCAAGTAATCCAAAAATTCCATCGAGTGATGCACCATGTGGCTTAACCAAGCGGTGTGAAAGTAAATGCAGTCGCAGGTACGCATCGCGTGCATCTTTCGGTGCTACCGCTAAATCAATTTCAATCGAGACTAGCTCTCGAGTTACTCCTCGTGCATCATCTGAGCCCACCATTGATTGCAATGATGAATCAGGGGCGCCAGCAATGGCTCCAAGTGCCGGCGCAGGAAACCAGACATCGAGCACAGTTGTGCCGGCAAGAGTTGCGATTCCGTGGCCATGAGCTAATGAAGACATGTTCCAAGCCTAACCCCTATCCTGTGTGTCATGCGCATTGCAGTGTTTTGTTCTTCATCACCGTCGATTGATTCGAAATATATAGACCTAGCCTTTGAACTTGGCGCCGGTATCGCCGAGAGCGGCGCCGAATTGGTTTCAGGGGGCGGTCATATCTCTGCCATGGGCGCAATTTCACGTGGAGCTCGCAGTAAAGCAGGGCGCACCATCGGGGTGATACCGCAGAAGTTAGTTGATATTGAATTTGCAGATCATGAGAGCGATGAATTAATTGTGGTCGACTCTATGCGCACCCGTAAGGCAAAGATAGAAGACTTATCCGATGCCTTCATTACCCTCCCAGGTGGGCTCGGCACTCTAGAAGAACTCTTTGAAATATGGGTTGGGCGCTACCTTCAATTCCACGATAAACCAGTGATCATTCTTGACCCACATGGTATTTATCAGCCACTACATACATTGGTGGAGCATCTAGAGAATGAGAATTTTGTGAAACCTGGAATGCGCGATCTCTTACATTGGACAACTACGGTTGAGCAAGCACTTGATTATGCACACGGGAAAAGTAGATGGCGATAAATACGCTAGCAATTTCGCTCGCGATTCCAGCACCTCGGATAGAAGTGTGGAAGGCGATTGCGGATTGGCCTTCACAAGGACAGTGGATGCTGCAAACAAAAGTCTGGGTAACATCAGAGCGCACTTCAGGAGTTGGCACTTCCATTTCTGCATTCACTGGGCCACTTCACAAGTTCTATCCTCGAATTAAGTCACCAGGATTACTGGACCTCATGACTGTTACTCGCTGGGAGGAGCCAGCTCGATGCGATGTTGATCATCATGGAAAAATTCTTAAGGGAAGCGGTTCTTTCATTCTCACCGAAGAGGGTTCACATTCCACGCGCTTTGATTGGTCAGAAACAATCGTGGCACCGCGAGCGCTCTTTTTGCTGATTGCCCCTTTTCTATATGTGGGTGTACGCATATCCCTCGCACGATTCGCACGTTCATTTCACTAAGCACTCAACAATTACTACCTCACCGAGTAATCTGTATCCCGTGAGCAACCCTCAAACACTGGCGCAATTGCTCGCCTCGCTACCTGAGGAAGAGCGATTCATCCTCACCTTGCACTACCTTCGATCCAAGAGCAGTGCAGAAATTGCAGCGCTCCTATCAGTTCCTGAGAAATCGGTTATCGCCGTGATTGAAAGCGGAAAGAAGCGGCTCACCGCCTTTTTGGGCATGTAATTGCCTCGATTTCACCCCGGGCTCATTCTGCGAGATACTTCTCCCTACTGTTCACGCCCGTGCGCATCATCACCCCGTCGTCTCAAGGAGTCCTCACTATGGCAGCTATGAAACCTCGTACTGGTGATGGACCCATGGAAGTCACCAAGGAAGCGCGCTCGCTCGTCATGCGTATTCCGCTCGAAGGTGGAGGCCGTCTAGTTGTTGAACTTAATCCTCAGGAAGCTAACAACCTGAGCGCAGCCCTTGAGGCCGCAGTTGCTCTTATTAAGAAGTAGAGCGGACCGAAGAAATTCTTCACGCAGTTGCTCCTGAATTAGATTCTCTTATCGGAGCAGATGTTCTTGTACTGGGATACATTCAATCCAAAGATGGCGAAATCACATTTGTTGGAAGTAAGAAGCTGCTCAGTAAAATCGAAAAGTTCTTTGAGATAAACCTAGTTGATGAAGTTTCATTCTTTACACCGACTGGTAAAGCAGGAGAAGTAAACGAAATTCCCGTGCTTCACGATGATGCCACCGTTGATCGCCTTTATCTTCTCGGTCTCGGAGATCAATCCCTTACTTCTTATCGCACAGCTGGCGCAGCTATCGGGCGCAAAGTGCGTGGAAAAGCAATAGAAATCATTTCACTCTGTGCCGAAAGCGCTCCTGAAATTAAAGCGCATGGAGTTTCCGCTCTTCTAGGTGCCTATTCGTGGAGCTTAAAGACAGGTAAAGAAGTTGAGATTCCTCGAATTGGTATTGCAACTCTTGATGAAAAAACTGTTACTCGCGCATCGGTCATTGCAAAAGCGCTCTATACCGCGCGAGACCTAGTCCATACGCCATCAAATATTAAGAATCCGCTGTGGATGGCGCAAGAAGCGAAGAAGATTGCAGATGAATGTGGATTGGCAATCAAGGTATTAGCCGGTAAGCAACTGGCTGAATTTGGTGGACTACGCGCCGTAGGAAATTCCTCGCCAACACCTGGACCACGCTTTATTGAACTTTCCTATATTCCAAGGATGCGTGGCAATTCAGCCGCGGCGCTACCTCATATTGTCATTGTCGGCAAAGGAATCACCTTTGATACCGGTGGTGTTTCACTTAAGCGCCCCTATGAATTTATGACAGCGATGAAGAGTGATATGGCGGGGGCGGCTGCCGCCCTTGCAACTATCAGCGCACTTCCACAATTACAACCCAAGGTGCGAGTAACTGTCTTGATGATGTGCGCCGAAAATGCACTCTCGGGTAGCGCGCAGCGACCATCAGATGTCATCACGCAATATGGCGGTACCACTGTCGAAATCATTAATACAGATGCCGAAGGAAGACTCGTTCTTGCTGATGGGCTTGCTTATGCGGTGGCAAACCTCGACCCGGATTACCTGATTGATATTGCAACCCTGACAGGTTCGGCAACCCTTGGGCTAGGCCGCCAATATGCCGCCCTGTATTCGCGCGATGAAAAACTTGCTAAGAAATTGATGGAGATCGGCGAAGAAAGTGGCGAACGTGTCTGGCATATGCCACTCATCGATGATTACGCCGATTCCCTCGACAGTGATGTGGCAGACCTAAATCACGCAGCAGATAAGGGCGATTACTCTGCCGGATCAGTCACCGCAGCCTTATATCTCGAACATTTTGTTGGAGATAGTCGCTGGGTGCACCTCGATATCGCCGGAACAGGGCGCAGTGAAAATGACTCTGGAGAAAATGTGAAAGGCGGCACTGGTTTCGGCGTGCGTTTATTCATTGATTGGATAGTGTCTCTCTCATGAACATTGACCCGCATACCTATGCAGAGACTTTTATTGCAGAAGGCACTGTGAAAAGTGCGGCGCGTGCGCGAGGAGAAGAAAATGGAGTCATCGATGTCTCCCAAGGCACAGGTGCATATCTGCGCCAACTTGCTCATCAAATTAAGGCACAGTCAGTTGTTGAAATTGGAACAGGATCTGGAGTTGGTTCACTCTGGCTACTTGAGGGAATGCTTGCAAGCGGAACTCTGACCTCGATAGATGATGAGATGGAACATACATCGATTGCAAAAATCGCTCTAGCCGAAGCAGAAATCGCGCAGACTCGAATTAGATTTATTACCAATGCGGTTATGGATGTCATGACAAAGCTCACCGATCGCGCCTATGACCTGGTTGTCTTTAGACATAACCCAGAAGATTTAAGCTTTGCCATCTCTGAGGCTCATAGAATCTTGCGAAGTGGTGGCGTCTTTGTCATTGATAATTTTTATGGTGGTGGCAAGGTTCCGGACCCAGCCCAGCGCGATCCGAAGACCATTGCTCTGCGTGAGGCAGGAAAAGCTGTAAAGGCCGATACTGATTCGTGGGTGACATCACTAATTCCAATCGGGGATGGATTGTTGCTTGCAACGAAGTTGTAGCAGAATTTATAGAGTGAGGTTTATCAAGTGAGTGATTTCGATAGCAAGCCGTGGTGGGAAGCGCCCGCACCAAAAGGCTTGAATAAAACAATCTCTCTAAAATCTGCAATCGTTCTTGCCCTCGGTGTGGGTCTCATTGCGGGTACATTCACAGCTTCCTCTACCGGGTCACTCTTTGGCCGCTCGGTAAATCTTGTTAAATCTTCATCGACAATCGAACGCCCGGTTGGATCTGTCGCCGAAATCGCCCAACGCGTTCTTCCATCAGTTGTCTCCATTGCGGCAAACTCAAAAAATGGTGGCGCAACTGGTTCTGGATTTGTTATCGACAGTACTGGCTACATCCTGACAAATAACCATGTGATTGCTGGATCAGTTGAAAGCGGTGGGGATATCTCAGTCAGTCTCAATGATGGGTCTGAGTACTCGGCGAAAGTCGTAGGTCGAGATAGTTCATATGATCTGGCAGTTCTTAAAATTACTGGTGCAACTCTCAAAGCCTTGCAATTCGGAGATAGCGATAAAGTTGCCGTGGGCGATTCAGTAATTGCTATTGGCTCACCACTGGGACTCACCGGCACAGTAACTCTCGGCATTATTAGCGCTAAGGATCGCGCAGTAACTGCCGGAGAATCGCGAGAAGACAATTCATTTATCAACGCGCTGCAAACCGATGCGGCAATTAACCCTGGAAACTCAGGTGGACCACTAGTCGATGCAACAGGTTCAGTCATTGGTGTTAATTCTGCAATCGCCTCCCTTGGATATTCAGCAAGTTCTCAAACCGGGTCTATCGGTCTTGGATTTGCGATTCCCATTAATCAGGCACGTAAGACTGCGGAGCAGTTAATTAAGAATGGCAAAGCGACATATCCAGTTATTGGAGTCTCAGTTGAGATGAATTACAGGGGCGAGGGTGCCCTCATTGCAAAGACAGGCGTTGCAATAGTTAAAGGTGGAGCCGCAGATAAGGCTGGGCTTAAGGCTGGGGATATCATCACTGAATTTGGCGGACGCGCGATTGGGTCAGCTGAAGAGTTAATTGTTGCAATTCGTGCGCAGAATGTGGGCGATAAGGTAGAGATAATCTTTAAGCGTGGATCTGAGAGTAAGAGCGCCATACTGGTTCTGACTGCATCAGAGTAAAGAGATAGGCTTTCCACATTATGTTCTTTGACTTTGGCGCTGGTGAAGTAATCGGGCTCGCTCTCCTTGCGATGATTCTTTTGGGTCCTGACAAGTTGCCACAATTCGCCGTTGATGCAGCAAAGATGGTCAAGAAAATCAAGAATTTTGCATCCACAGCCACAAGTGAACTCAAAGAAAATCTAGGCCCAGGTTTTGAAGATTTACAGCCCTCTGATTTACACCCTAAGACATTTATTAAAAAACAGTTGGCCAATGCTCTCGAAGAAGATAGCAATCCAAAGAAATTAAAGACAAAAGCACAGATTGATCCCGATCTCCTATGAGCACCTTAGAACTCATTCACGCAGCACTTGCCACCGTGCAAGACCCGGAACTCCACCGAGCTCTACCTGATTTGGGCATGGTTAAATCAGTTGCGCACAATGGAGGAAAAGCCGAGTTAGAAATTCTGCTCACTATTACTGGGTGCCCGATGAAGGATCGCCTTACAACCGATATTGAGAAGGCTGTTCTGGCAGTTGATGGAGTTTCAGAAGTTTCCATTACTTTTGGAGTGATGGATGAAGAGCAGCGAGCAAACATAAAGAAGTTACTTCGTAATGGCCGTGAAAGCTTTATCTCATTTGCGCAAGCTGATTCACTTACTCGTGTCATTGGTGTTGCATCTGGAAAAGGCGGGGTCGGAAAGTCATCACTGACAGCAAACTTGGCAGTCGCCTCTGCCCAGAAAGGGCTACGTGTCGGCATTCTTGATGCTGATGTCTACGGCCACTCAATTCCCCGCTTGATGGGATTAATAGGCCAACGCCCCACAGCGATAGATCAAATGTTTATTCCACTTGAATCCTTCGGTGTGAAGACTGTTTCGATGGAGATGTTTAAACCTGAACGCTCTGATGCCATTGCTTATCGCGGACCACTTCTACATCGCGTTCTGGAACAACTCTTATCAGATGCCTATTGGGGCGATCTTGATCTGCTCTTTATCGATCTTCCGCCTGGAACCGGTGATCTTGCGATATCACTGGGGCAATTAGTTCCCACATCAGAGATTGTCGTCGTAACAACTCCGCAAATTGCCGCAGCCGAAGTTGCAGAGCGAGCAGGACGAATTGCCCATCAGATTCATCAACGAGTTATTGGCGTGATTGAAAATATGTCAGCCTATCCATGCGCCAAGTGCGGTGAACTGACATCACTCTTTGGCGAAGGCGGGGGAGAAGAAACATCTAAACGGCTATCGCAATTGGTTGGATCAGATGTTCCACTGCTCGGCAAAGTTCCATTTAGCCCTGAACTTCGCGAGGGTGGAGATGGCGGAAGCCCGGTAGTTATTTCGGCTCCAGCAAGTCCAAGTGCTCAAGTGATCAACGAAATCGTTGGCAAGCTGATTGTGCGAGAGAAATCTTTACTTGGCGTCAGACTCGGGCTTGCGTAACTCTTCCACAATCTCTTTGGCAAGATTGCCCAGCTCATTGCGTAAGTAATCGCGCGTAGCAACATCACCAAGTGCAATACGCAAGCTTGCAAGTTCACGGGTGAGATATTCAGTATCGGCGATACTACGAGCATTCTGTGCGCGGTCTTCATTAAGTGAGATGCGATCTCTATCTGCCTGGCGATTTTGCGCAAGAAGAATGAGCGGAGCAGCGTAAGAAGCCTGCAAAGAGAGAATGAGAGTCAGAAAGATGAACGGATAATCATCAAATCTCAAATCACGTGGTGCCAGTGCGTTCCAAATAACCCAACTAAGCACAAATACTGTCATGTATACCAAGAAGCGAGCAGTCCCTAAGAAACGCGCAAACTTCTCAGAAAGGCGGCCGAATGCCTCGGGATCGTAATTGGCACGAAGGGATCGACGGGTCTCGCGTGGGGTATCTAAACCATTGTTACGTGCCATCATCAGAGCTCCTTCGGTACATCGTGTGAATCTTCAAAACTTGTATCAATACTTTCAAGGGCGGCAGTTGTTGTTGCTGAATCTCGGTGTTCATGTCGCCAGTTTTCAGGAAGCAAGTGGTCTAGGACGTCATCGACCGTTACTGCGCCAAGCAGGCGATCATTTGCATCGATAACCGGCAGGGAGAGCAAGTTATAACTAGCTAAGTATGAGGAAACAGCATGTAAAGAGGCATCGGGGTTTACCCCTTGGGTATTGGTATCAACGATTGATCCCAAGAGCGTTGATGGACGCTCACGCAGTAATCGTTGGTAGTGCACCATTCCGATAAATCGCCCAGTAGGTGTCTCTAGTGGTTGGCGGGCGATAAATACTTGTGATGCTAGCGCAGGTGAGATTTCACTCTGACGCACGGCTGCCAGTGCATCTGCAACGGTGTAATCAGCTGACATCACGATTGGTTCAGTTGTCATCATTCCACCGGCTGAGTAATCCTCATATGTCATTAACCGCAATACATCTTCCGCATCTTCTGGGTCCATCAAGTTAATTAGTTCTTGTGCACGTTCTTCACCGATTTCGCGCAACAAATCGGCTGCATCGTCAGGATCCATCTCCTCCAGTACATCGGCAGCACGTTCACCTTCGAGTTCAGCAAGGAGCGCCACGCGCTCTGCCTCATCCATTTCTTCTAGAACATCGGCAAGACGTTCGTCATTGAGTGCGCGCGCAACTTCAACCCGGCGTTTAGGTGCCAAGTCTTGAATCACGGCAGCTAAATCTGCCGCACGCAGATTACTTAACGTTGAAAGCAAATTTGCAACACCTTGATTTGATTCGTGTTGCGCAAAGCCAGTGACATCTTCCCACGCAAGAGTTGATGTTGCTCCTTTACGGCGGAAGCCATGGCCTTTGCGCATTATGTGAACACGAGTGATGAGCCAATCACCTGTGCGGTTCTGCTCCATCGCCATATCTTCCACAAGCACAGCTTCATTATCTTCAATCACTGTGATGGTGCGGTCGAGTAGATCACCTAGTACGAGTAATTCACCAGTGCGGGTATCAAAGCGGCGCATATTAAGAAGCCCAGTAATCACAACGGCGCCTGATTCAATTGATGTCACACGGGTGATTGGAACGAATACACGACGGCGAAGTGGTACTTCAACTACTAAACCTAGAATGCGCGGTGATTGGTTATTAGAACGCAGGGTCGCCACAGCATCGCGCACCTTGCCGACTGGATCACCGTTAGGGTCAAAAACTGCAGTTCCGGCTAAGCGGGCGAGAAATATTCGATTGCTGTTATTTCCGCTCATGGGATAAGAGTAACGGGTGACCTATCGGCTAGGTTTGCGCAATGGAGTCATCTGGGAAATCATCGGCCGGCATAGGTATCGATAACCACACTCAGATGCCTGCGCGCCCCGACTTAATTCGCCTCATTATTGGAGTATTCGGAATCGGCTCCTCAGGACCTCTGATTGCAATGAGTGCGATGCCGGTACCCACATTGATTTTCTGGCGAAATTTTGGTGGGGCACTTCTTACTCTGCCATTTGCGCTACGACATAAAGTCACTCGCAATGGCGTTCAATTAGCTGCAGTTGCAGGAGTGTTGCTTGCTCTGCACTTTGTCGGATTCTTTTTGTCAATGCGAATGACAAGCGTTGCAGCAGGTACGGCTCTGGTTGCAACACAACCTATTTATGCCGCCTTCTTTGTAAAGCTCACAGGAGGGCATATCCCAGGCAAATCATGGGCCGGAATGTTTATTAGTTTTCTCGGTGTTCTGCTTGTAACGGGCGTTGACCTACAACTAGATAAGAGATCATTCCTAGGAGATTTAGCAGCACTAATCTCGGGCGCACTCGCTGCTGCCTATATGTTGGTAGGTTCGCGTGCACAGCAGCAAATGGAAACAACGTCGTACACCACTATTTGTTATTTCATCTGTTCAATTACCGCACTACCGATGGCACTGCTGCTCGGCTATGACGTGATTCATTTTTCAGCCAGAGAATGGTGGATCCTGTTGGGTCTGATTTTGGGAGCACAACTCCTTGGTCACACCATGTTTAACTCAACACTCAAGCGGGTATCTCCTGCAATTGTTTCGATGATTGTCTTTTTTGAAGTACCCGTGGCAGCATTGCTCGCGTTCATCTTTGACATTGGCAAGCAACCAACTTTAAGTATTATTCCTGGAGTAGTTCTGATTCTGCTTGGTTGTGCTCTTGTTGTACTACGAAATAATAAAGAAATCGGCGTAGAACAATGATTGATCTTCATACTCATACTACGTGTAGTGACGGCACTGATTCACCATTTGCCCTAGTTAAGAAAGCTCTTTCTACTGGTGTCACAACTTTGGCTATCACCGACCACGATACGACTGCCGGATGGAGTGAAGCAATTACCGCGCTGCAACCTCAGATTGAACTTGTCCTAGGTGCAGAAATTTCCTGCCTGACTTCAGATGGAATTAGCGTGCATATGCTCGGACTTCTCTTTGATGGCGAGAACGCTGCGATGCAACAAATTCTTGCTGATTCACGAGATACCCGCATACCTAGAATGCGTAAGATGGTTGAACTCCTGCGTGCTGATGGCATTGATATTTCGCTAGCGGATGTGCAGGCGCAGACTCCAGCAGGTGCCACAGTGGGTAGACCACACTTGGCTGATGCGCTCGTGCGCAAAGGAGTAGTCGCAAGCCGGGATGAAGCTTTCTTAAACTTGCTCAACAATGAATCCAAATACTATGTAACTCACGCTGCGCCCACTCCGGTCGAAGCAATTCGCGCAATTCATGCAGCGGGGGGAGTGGCAGTCATTGCTCATCCTTTTGCATCGCGCCGAGGGCAAATCATTACATCAGAGACATTTGCTGATTTGGTTGCTGCGGGGCTTAATGGCATTGAGGTAGACCATCGTGATCAAAATGCAGAGGAGCGCAAAACTCTGCGTGAAATAGCACAGGAGCTCAACCTTGTCATCACTGGATCAAGTGATTATCACGGCACCGGAAAACTTAATGCAATGGCAGAGAACACAACACTTGCGGCACAATGGGAAGCCTTAGAAGCGCAAGCAGATGCACGAAGGGTGGTACGAGTATGAATTCAATGGGAACAATTACCTTTGCCACACAGGCATTTGTCACACTCTTTGTCATTATGGATCCACCAGGAGCTACGCCAATATTTCTTGGTTTAGTGGGAGACAAGACTCCGCGCGAGCGAGTGCGATTAGCATGGCAGGCAGCAGCTGTTTCACTCTTTGTTATTGCAAGCTTTGCTTTCTTCGGACAGTTCATTCTGGAATATATGAATGTCTCTATCGAGGCGCTGCAGGCAGCTGGAGGATTACTTCTCCTCTATGTCTCATTGCAACTTCTCACTGGCACATCAAAAGGCGGAGCTGATCAGAAAAGCTCCAATATCGGAATGGTGCCACTTGGTACTCCACTCCTTGCTGGACCTGGAGCAATCGTGGCAACGATGATTTACGTGCAGAAAGCAGATTCGACTGCGCAGTTCATAGGATTAGCCGTGGCAATTGTTGCGGTGCACCTGATTATCGGAACAGTTCTGATGGCATCGACCAAGATTGTTGGTGTAATTAAAGATGCTGGGGTCACATTGTTGGCAAGTATCGCTGGGTTATTACTTGCGGCAATTGCTGTACAAATGTTGGCAAATGCAATTAAAGCATTTACCGCAAATTAGCTAGATATTCGCTTAGTCCGAGTGCGTTCGCGTTTTACCTGCGGAGCTGAACTCTTTGGAGAACTCTTTGCCGGCGCTGCTTTCTCAACCTTGGGTGCACGTACCTTTTTGAGACTTCCAGTTGAATCGCGCGGAATGTCGAGCATTTCATATAAGTGATCTGAAGAGGAATATGTCTCAAGTGGTTCAGCTAGACCTAATTTGAGTGCGGTATCAATCATCTTCCAACGCGCGAGATCATCCCAGTCAACGAAGGTTACTGAAATACCGTGGGCGCCAGCTCGCGCAGTACGACCAATGCGGTGCACATATGTCTTCTCATCTTCTGGGCATTGGTAATTAATGACGTGTGTAATGCCATCGATATCAATTCCACGTGCTGCAACATCTGTTGCAATCAGGACATCTGATTTACCAGCCTTGAAATCATTGAGCGCCTTTTCGCGCGCAGATTGCCCGAGATCACCGTGGATAGTTGCCGCGTTAAATCCACGCTCTACTAATTCATCTGATGTCTTCTGTGCGGTGCGCTTGGTGCGACAAAAGACAATAGTTGGCCCGCGACCATTGGCTTGAAGAATGCGTCCAAGTAGCTCGATTTTATCCATGGCGTGCGCGCGGATCACGTGCTGCACAATGCGAGAGACAACTGCGCCTTCATCCTCATTATCTTGCGTGCGAATGTGCACAGGCTGGTTCATGAAGCGACGTGCTAAAGCAATGATGTCTCCAGGCATGGTCGCTGAAAAGAGCATCGTCTGCTGGCGAGCAGGAGTACTAGTAAAGATTTTCTCAACATCAGGTAAGAAACCGAGATCAAGCATTTCATCAGCTTCATCGAGAACTACTCGCGAAACGTTCTTCAGTGTGAGTTGTCCTTGACGATATAGATCCAATAAGCGACCTGGGGTTCCCACCACAATCTCGACGCCCTTTTGTAGCGCTTCAATCTGTGGTTCAAATGCCCGGCCGCCGTAGACAGCCAAAGTGCGAATTCCGCGGTTGAAGGAGAGCTCTTCAATATCTTTGGTGACCTGAACGCAGAGCTCACGCGTTGGAACAACAATGAGAACTTGCGGATGACCCTGATTAGCTAGTTGTGGCCAATCAGCATCATTGGGAGCAATCACGCGCTCAATGACTGGAATTCCAAATGCGAGGGTCTTTCCGGTACCGGTCTTTGCTTGACCGATCACATCGCCATCGGCAAGTGCAATAGGCATGACCATCTCTTGAATAGGAAAAGGTGAAGTGAAGCCATGTTCATTGAGCGCATCGATTGTCTCTTTGCGAAGTGGTAAGTCTGCGAAAGTTATCGACACTTAGTTGGCACCGAAACCGACGCGACGCTCGGTTGGTTGCCCGATTTCTACATAGCCAATTTTCTCTGCCGGCACGATAACTTCATGGCCGCGAACATCTGAGAGAACAAGGGGAGTAGCGGATGTAAGGGCGGCAGTGACTGCGGCCTTGATCTCTTCGGGAGCCATTGGACATTCAAAGGAGAGCTCGCTGCTGACATGCGTAATGGAGATGCGAACTTGTGATGCCTTATCTGTTTTCTTTGTGCTCATAGCCCTATCTTAGAGTCAGAGTTCAGTACGGGGAAATCCAGAAATTCCCCTCCACATGAGGTTCTCAACGAGTTCTATCGCTTGTTGGCGAGTGAGTTTTCCATCTCTTTCCAGCCAATGACGAGCTGTGACTTGAACATAGCCAATTAATCCAACGCCGAGCATCATCGCTTCCTCACGAGGAAGTCCGGTGTCATTGGCGATCACACCACTGACCGCGGCCGCGCAGTCATAGGTCATGCGATTAAGTCGCTCGCGAACTTGAGGCTCAACGTTCATATCACTTTCAAAGAGGAGGCGAAATGCCTCTCCCTCATTTTCAATAAAATTAAAGTAAGCATCAATCGTGACATGCACGCGTTGCTTATTATCTGGAGTTGAAGAGATAGCTTTCTGAAGTTCAAAGACCAGAGAATCAATGTGAAGGTCAAGAACGGCGAGATAGAGATCTAGTTTTGAGGGAAAGTGCTGATAGAGAACTGGCTTACTGACATTGGCTCGGTCTGCTATCTCATCCATCGCCGCTGAGTGATATCCAGCAGCAGTGAAGACTTCAAGAGCTGCTGAGAGCAAAATCGCTCGTCGCTCGTCGCGCGGCAGGCGTGATTTATCTGAACGCGAATTATGTGCAGATGCAGTTTCGGTAGTCATTATGCGCATCGTACAGAATTGGCAGGCAAAGGCACAGTACGGCAGAATCACTCCCATGAAGACTCCGCCGCTGGTTACGCCAGGTCCTGCGCTTACCGTTGCTGAGGTTCGTCGATATAGCCGTCACTTAATCATCCCTGATGTTGCAATGGCGGGTCAGCAGCGCATGATGAATGCCAAAGTACTCTGCGTTGGCGCAGGAGGCCTCGGATCTCCAGCCCTGATGTATTTAGCTGCAGCTGGTATTGGAACTCTTGGAATCGTTGAATACGACACAGTTGATGAGTCAAACCTGCAGCGACAAATTATTCATGGCCAATCAGATATCGGCAAAAGCAAAGCACAGAGTGCGAAAGAGAAAATTGCTGAGATAAATCCGTATGTGAATGTCATTACCCATGAAACACGACTTGATAATTCGAATGTGATGGAGATTTTTTCTCAATACGACATTATTGTTGATGGCACAGATAATTTTGCAACTCGCTACTTAGTTAACGATGCATGTGTACTTTTAAAGAAACCATATGTGTGGGGTTCTATCTATCGCTTTGACGGACAGGCAAGTGTGTTCTGGGCTGAGTATGGTCCTTGCTATCGCTGCCTCTATCCAGAACCACCACCTCCGGGCATGGTTCCAAGTTGTGCTGAAGGCGGAGTTCTTGGAGTTCTCTGCGCAACAATTGGCTCAATCCAAACTACAGAAGCAATCAAGGTTCTCACTGGAGTCGGTGAACCACTTATTGGTTCTTTGATGGTTTATGACGCACTTGATATGAGCTTTAGAAAGATTAAAGTGCGTAAAGATCCTAACTGCCCACTGTGTAGCCAAAACCCTACCCAGACCGCGCTACTGCCTGATTACGAAGCCTTCTGTGGGGTGCTCTCTGATGCTGCGCAAGAAGCAAGTGCTGGCTCAACAATTACAGTGCAAGAGTTGAAGTCAAAGATTGATGCGCAAGAGAACTATTACCTCATCGATGTGCGCGAACCAAGTGAATACGAGATCGTGAAGATTCCGACTGCGCATCTGATTCCAAAACAAGGATTTATTGATGGATCAGTATTGGCAACCTTGCCGCAAGACCGACCAATCATTTTGCATTGCAAGAGCGGTGTGCGATCTGCCGAGTGTCTAGCAATACTTAAGGATGCCGGATTCTCTGATGCATCACATGTCTTTGGTGGCGTGGTGGCATGGGCGAAGCAGATTGATACATCACTTCCGGTCTATTAATGCTTGCTAATTACAACGGCTATCGAGCCCTGCTTGTGCATGCCCATCCTGATGATGAAACTATTAACAATGGCAGCACGATGGCACTTTATGCAGCGTTAGGTGCGCAGGTAACACTGGTTACTTGCACCCGTGGTGAAGAAGGTGAAGTTCTAATTCCAGCTCTTGCCCACCTAGCAGCAAATGAAACCGACGCACTGGGTGATCACCGCGTGGAAGAGTTGGCGCAAGCAATGGCCGAACTCGGTGTTACAGATCATCGGTTTCTTGGTGAGGGAGTAAAGCGCTATCGCGATAGCGGCATGATGGGAACAGAACCCAACAATCGCGCTGATACTTTTTGGAGCGCAGACTTCGATGAAGCTAGTCAATTACTGGTTGCAATTATTGATGAAATCAAGCCACACGTGATGATTACCTATGATGAATTTGGTGGCTATGGTCACCCCGATCACATCCAAGCCCATCGCGTTGCGATGGCGGCGGCTGAGCGCGCTACTTGGAATATCCCCAAAATTTATTGGAATGTGATGCCCAAATCTGTTATTCAAGCGGGCATCGAAAAGATGAAATCACTTGGCTCAGATTTCTTCGGAGCAGAGAGTGCCGATGATTTGCCTTTCGCAAAAGATGACTCCTTTGTTCATGCATGCATCAATGGTGGTGATTACGTTCATCAGAAGATGGCTGCGATGGCTGCGCATGGCACACAAATAGCAATCGATGGCCCTTTCTTTTCGCTCTCAAATAATCTTGGGCTCGAGATCTGGGGTAATGAGTACTACACGCTAGTTAAGGGTGAAAAAAGTGGAGAGCTAGATGCGCAGGGCCACGAGAGCGATCTCTTTGCCGGCATATCAATCACATCATGAGAGCGCTGTTTTCGCTTCTCTTTGGAGCAGTTGTAGCACTAGGTGCAACTCTGATTCACCCAACCCGTCCACCCATTGGAGTGATACTTGCACTCATTGGTACTTACATGTGCATTCGCTGGGTGGGTCGATATTTTGGTAAGAAGAGATACAAGCTCATCGCGCTCTTTGGCTGGTTTATCGTCATCGTTCGCGCCGGAACATTTGGTGTGGGAAAAGAACTGCTGATTCTAGGAGATAACTCAGGGACGGCACTTTTGTTTATTGGATTTATTATTGGAGTAATTGCAGTCCTACAACGCGCCTAACTTACTTCCAGCGCCAACTCTGCCCGGTGGGTCCATCGCTGATCTCCAGGCCGCGTGCTTCTAGCTCTGTGCGCAGGGAATCACTTCGATCCCACTCTTTAGCTTCTCTGGCAACAACTCGATCATTCAGAAGTTGTTCCAACTCTGGGGTAAGTGGTTTTGACTCAGGAACTCGATTGAGTTCGAGTCCGAGCACCTGATCTGCATATAAGAAAATGGCACGTTTATCTTGTGAGCCCATGGCAGAATCTTTTTCAATGGTGCGCAACCTTTGCATGGCCCGCGGTGTGTCAAGGTCATTGGTGAGTGCATCTGTAATCTCTTGATCAATTTTAATCTCTGTTGATATTCCCCATTCAGACATCAGCGCGCGCCACTTGCGAAGCGTTGAGTGCGCAGCATCAAGTGCTGCCCAAGAGAGATCCATCTGTGATCGATAGCGGTTTTCCAGGAATGAGAAACGGAGTGAGAGTGGATCTAAACCACGTTCCTGCACATCACTAAGAAGTACAACATTTCCGGCACTTTTTGACATCTTACGACCTTCAAAGAGCAGATGTTCTCCATGGACCCAGGTAGCTACAACTTCAGAATGGGTTAACGAGTTTGACTGAGCTCTTTCATTTTCGTGGTGTGGAAATCTAAGGTCAATTCCGCCCACGTGAATATCTACCTTTGAATCCAGGAAATCAATTGACATTGCGCTGCACTCGATATGCCAGCCAGGAAAACCTGGCCCCCATGGGGATTCCCAGATCATTTGCGTGCGTTTGCCGGCTAATTTCCAGAGCGCCCAATCGGCATGGAAGTGCTTACCGCTTTCATCGTTGTGTTCATGACGATAGCCGGGTTTGAGCGCTGCTAATTTGTTGCCGCTAATTGCACCATAACTTTCAATAGATGTTGCATCAAAGTAGACCGAGCCATCACTTCCGATGTAGGCGTTCTTACTTTCGATAAGTTTTTCGATGGCAGCAATCATTGAATTCATATTCTCAGATGCTCGTGGATATCTGTCTGCTTTTCTGACATTGAGTAAGGCCAAATCTTTGTGGAAGCGGGATTCAAATTCGCGAGCAATGGCAAATGGGTCAGTCTTGGTGCGTTTAGATTCTGCTAATAATTTATCTTCACCTTCGAAGTCATCGGCCATGTGTCCAACGTCAGTGATGTTTTGAATGAGTTCCACGTCCACACCGGTCATGGTTAGTGTGCGGGAGATCAGATCTGCAAGTAAGAAGGTACGAAGGTTTCCTACATGAGCATCTCGGTAGACGGTAGGACCACAGCAGTAGATGGAGATATAACCATCACGACTGGCTATTTCTTGAACTTCTCGAGTGCGGGTGTCATAAATGTGAAGCTGACCGCTGGCGGCATCTCGGCGGTTAAAGACTGGGATGACACGAAAGAAAGCAATATCTGCGAGTTCAAATTCAATGAACTCACCCCGGCGATTGATGAGGCGTGTCTCACTATGTAGAACGCCGACGATGTCACGGAATCCGCCATCCGAATCTCGCAGGCGAATAGTGGCTCGCTTGCCAACGGCAGCCCGTAAAGTCTCGGCGTTCACGTGGCAACCTTAATCATGTAATCAGTCTCTTGCAGGGTTAGACTTATCGCCTACCGCTTCAAGCCTTCTGGAGGATCTTTCGTGACATATGTAATCGCCGAACCTTGCGTGGACGTTAAAGATAAGTCCTGCCGCGAAGAGTGCCCCGTTGATTGCATTTATGACGGTGCTCGGATGCTCTATATCCAACCCGACGAATGTGTCGATTGTGGTGCGTGCGAGCCGGTATGCCCGGTCGAAGCTATTTATTATGAAGATGATGTTCCGGGTCAGTGGCAGAACTACAAGAAGATCAATACTGAATTTTTCATAGAACTTGGATCACCTGGGGGAGCATCAAAGGTCGGAGAGACAAACTCTGATCACACCGATGTCACTGCTCTTGCGCCAAAAACTACCTGATTTTCCATGGGACGCGCTCGCTCCCTATGGCGAGATAGCGCGCAAGCACCCGCAAGGTGCCATTGATTTATCAGTGGGAACTCCAGTAGATCCCACTCCTGAATTCATTCAGCAAGCTTTACGTCAGTCATCTGATTCGCCAAGTTACCCGGTAACAATGGGAACTCAAGAACTGCGCACTGCAATTCATCAATGGGCTACAACAACTCTTGGTGCCAGTGGCGACTTTGCCGTGTTGCCCCTTATTGGATCTAAAGAGTTCGTTGCTTGGTTACCCACCTTTCTTGAATCGGCAACTGTTCTTTATCCACGTATTGCCTACCCAACATATTTAGTCGGCGCCCTCCTTGCTCAGGCAACGCCGACTGCCGTTGACCTTGCTGCAACCACATGGCCTAAGGCTGATCTGGCATGGGTGAATTCACCCTCTAATCCAACCGGAAGAGTTCACTCCGAATCTGAATTACGTGCAGCCATTGAATGGTCACGCAAGAATAAAAGCGTTGTAGTTTCAGATGAGTGCTACTTGGAATTTGGCGATACCAAAACTCCCACCTCCATTTTGCGATACACAGATGGTGATAACACCAATGTTTTGGGTGTGTACTCACTTTCCAAGAGATCTTCGATGGCTGGCTATCGCGCAGCTTTCGTAGTGGGGGATCCACAATTGATTGCCAGAATTCTTGAAGTACGTAAGCACGCCGGCATGATGGTCTCTTTACCGGTGCAGCACGCCATGGTCGCCGCACTTTCTGATAGCAAACATGTTGCTGAACAACGCGGGCGCTATAACGCACGTCGCACTCGCCTGGCACCTGCTCTGATTTCGGCCGGTTTTACAATCGATCATTCAGAAGCCGGCCTCTATATCTGGGCGACGCGAAATGAAAGCTCATGGGACTCAGTTGCCTGGCTGGCAGCACTGGGAATTCTTGCTACTCCCGGCGTTTTTTATGGCCAAGCAGGAGAAAACCATATTCGGATTGCGCTGACTGCAACCGATCAACAGATAGCAACAGCGGCAGAGCGCATTCTCGCGAAAGTCAGTGCACCCTAATGGCTGTTGGAATTTTATTGGTAGGCGGTCTTGGAACCCGCCTAAAGCCACTAACTAATGAATCTCCGAAACCGATGTTGCCAGTTGCTGCAAAGCCAGTGACCGAACATCAAATACTTGCCGCTAAGCGCGCCGGCATTCACACCCTTGTACTTGCCACTTCCTACTTGGCAGAAGTCTTTACACCGTATTTCGGTGATGGAAGTAAATGGGGAATCAAAATCCGCTACGCAGTTGAGGATGAGCCCCTTGGCACCGGCGGTGCAATAAGAAATGCGGCGCAGCTATTAGAAGGCGATGAACCCATTGTCATTTTCAATGGCGATGTTTTAAGCCGGCATTCGATTGCAGACCAAATTGCATTTCACCAAGAGAAGAAAGCTGATGTCACACTGCACCTTATTGAAGTCGATGATGCGCGTGCATTTGGCTGCGTGCCGACAGACTCAGAAGGACGAGTTACCGCCTTCTTGGAGAAGATGGAAAATCCGGTAACCAAATTTATTAATGCCGGCTGCTATGTTTTTAGCCCCGATGTCATCAAGGAGATTCCGCTGGGATCCGTGGTCAGTGTTGAACGCGAAACTTTCCCATCACTGATTGCACAGAGCCGCCCGGTCTTTGGATATAAGCAAGCTGCTTATTGGCTCGATGTCGGAACCCCGGCAGCACTCTTTCAAGGCTCACGCGATCTAGTAGCTGCACCCTTTCTTGCGATGGCTGGCTCCACGATTGGCAATGGCACCCAGATCACTGGCGGTACCGCAATCGGTGCCAACACAACGATTGCATCTGGCTGCCGCATCGATGACTGCATCATCGGCGATAACGTGGTAATCGAATCTGATGTGAAATTGTCACAATGCTTCATTGCAGAGGGAACACATGTGAATAGAGGCACCGAAAAAGCCCGCACTTACCTCTCAAATAGCTCAGATTTACCAATTTCTCTCTAAAAATCGACTTTTCGTCCTAAAAAAAGCGCCAAAAGTCTCGACTTAGGAGTTGACTCCAAGGGATTACACCGGTGTAATTAATACCTAGAGCGCAGGTTATTCACAACGAATTCCGCCCCTAATGACTTGAGGAGATTTCTAGATGCCAATCCGCCCAGAAGGAACATCGACTGGCAAGCCATCAGCCCCCACTGCTGGACCAACTATTCAACTAGCTAATGGCGAGAATTTTGAACTCTCCTGGCAAGAGCGCTCACTCTGCGCTCAAACTGATCCGGAAGCTTTCTTTCCAGAAAAGGGTGGCTCCACTCGCGAAGCAAAGCGAGTCTGCCTCTCATGTGATGTGCGCCAAGAGTGTCTTGAATACGCTCTGGCACATGATGAACGCTTTGGTATCTGGGGCGGTCTCTCAGAGCGTGAGCGTCGTCGACTTAAGCGTCGCCCTGCGTAAGGGCAACCAGCAACAATTTCCGGCCCTGGGCCTTACTTTAGGTAGGTTCTTCCCATGAGCGCTCCGCGGGTAACTGCACTCTTAGTTGTACACGATGGAGCAACTTGGCTATCTGAAGTTGCCGCTTCTCTTGCTTCGCAATCTGTGCGACCTAATCAAGTTTTTGCCATTGATACCGGCTCCCTCGATGCTTCGGTGAAGTTGCTGAAAGGCGCTCGCATTCCGGTAGCAACAATCGATAGAGAAAGTGGATTTGGTGCTGCCGTAGCTCATGGAATCACGCAGCTACCTGCGCTCATTAAAGATAGTGAAGAATGGATTTGGATTCTCCACGATGACTGTGCGTTGCACCCTGCGGCACTTGAATCTTTATTAGCAGCTATTGCTGATCGACCAAGTGTTGTGATGGCTGGACCAAAACTTCTTGGTTGGCATGATCGAACGCATCTCATTGAATTAGGAATCAGTATTGCAACTAACGGTGCGAGATGGACAGGTCTTGAACCTCTTGAATACGATCAAGGTCAACACGATGGCGTAACAGAAGTTCTTTCTGTGAGCACAGCAGGTGCCCTCATCCGCCGTGACGTCTTTGAAGAACTCGGTGGCTTTGATCAGAATTTAGAGCTATTCCGGGACGATGTTGATTTTGGTTGGCGTGTTCGCGTTGCGGGACACTCGGTGATTGCCGTCTCTGATGCGATTGGGTATCACGCACAAGCATCGGCGACCGAACGAAGAAGTGTTGATGTGCAAGGAGCGTTTCTTCACCGGCCGCTTTTACTAGATCGGCGCAATGCAGCCTATGTCTTACTTGCTAACTCAAGTGTGTGGTCACTACCTGGACTCATCATCACACTATTTGCCGGGGCTATCTTGCGTTCTGTCGGATATCTATTTGCCAAACTCCCCGGCTATGCATCGGATGAAATCTTGGCAATTGGCTCACTCATTATTCATCCCACCGAATTACTTTCAGCTAGAAAATTTCGTAAACAGCACCGACTGATTTCTCCGAGAGTGGTCAATGCCTTTGTTCCATCGCGGATATCCCAACTTCGTTCATCTATTTCTCGTCTGGCATCGACGCTACGTTCAGCGGTGCTTCCTCATTCACCATCACGAGAGTTACCAATTGTTAGTGACTTAGAAATAAATGAGGATGAAGATCTTCTCACCCCGGTGTCACGAACTCCATGGAAATCACTTTTCTATAGACCCATGATTATTGCCGCATCAATCATCACACTTGTCTCACTTTCCTGGGCACGACATAGGTTTGGGCCATTAGCTGGAGGAGCTCTTGCCGAATCTCCAGCTAGTTTCCGAGATTTAATCAAGCTCTATATCTCTAGTTGGCATGACGTGGGTATGGGCAGTGCGCAATCCACTCCTACTTGGGTCTTAGTCATCGCAATCGCATCTCTGCTCTTCTTCGGAAATGTTTCAGTATTTATCACTATTTTCTTTCTCATCGCTCCCTTGATACTTCTGCTTTCAGCACACCGATATTTAAAGAGATTTACAGATAACCAGTGGCTATCAGCCGGTGCTTCCTTGCTCTATGCCTTATCGCCGGTGGCGATTGCATCGGTGAACGCCGGGCGACTCGGAGTACTTGTCTTTATGGCGTTACTGCCCTTTTTCATAGGGCAATTTCATGCCTGGGCGGAAATCGACCGTTGGAGTTGGCGAAGTATCTTTGGATACTCACTTTTTATCTGGTTCCTGCTTTCATTTAATCCATCGGTGCTGCTCATCCTTTTCGTGGGAATAGTCCTTACAATTTTCGGCGACTTCAGGAAAGCATCAAATAATTACCAGGATCAACTCTTCCTCGAACGACTCAAGCGTCGCCTGACTCTTCTCATAATTCCATTCTTGTTATCCGCGCCGGCTTCCTTCGGTGTATTACTCAACCCAACCCGAATTCTTCGAGAGATTGGACTGTCCGTTTCTGGCGGTGGTCCGAACCTAGCAATTTTTGCCAATCCAGGTGGGCCGGGATCTCTTCCGTGGTGGTGTGCCAGTCCGGTAGTGGCAATTTTGCTCGTTGCCTATTTCTCTACTACCGCCGCCCGAAAATTTGCAGTCCCAGGAATTACTTTCTTGCTGTGCGGAACTTTGATTAGCGTTGCAGTCATACCGGGTAATGGAACACCGTTAAATACCCAAGTATCTGTTGGAACCTTTATTGCAATTGCCACGCTCTTCTCATTAACTTCTGGTGTTGTGATGTTCGATAAAATTAGATCTCGACTTGAACAATCCCACATTAATTTCCGGCATATTTCGGTTGCACTCATTCTCGCTTTCACCCTGGTTTATAGTGCGACATCTCTTTCCTGGTTGGTTTCTGCGGGAGCTGATTCACCACTTCGTACGGGGCAGAAGAACGTGCTACCGGCCTACCTTGCAATAGAGAAGAGCGCCAAGTCACTCGTGCTTCGTCCATACACCAGAAATGGTGAGCAAACTCTGTCCTATTACATTTCCAGAGGACAAGACATCACACTGGGTGAAGTAGATGTTGCGCCAGCGGACACGGAAGTAATTTCCCGAGCAGTTGAAGGCTTAATCGACAATACTGGGGTGACTTCAAGTGCAGTCTTAGCAACATACGGAATCAAATACGTTTACTTAAAGAATCCGATTATTGATGAGGTTGTTCAAACTATTGATGGCTTAGGCGGCTTCATTAGAACCTCTGCGACAAAAGCTGGAGTTGTCTGGAAGGTAAATGAGCCAACTGGACGCATCATTCTTACCGACTACGCCGGAGAAGTTTCCATCATCGAAGCAACTGGAATTAGCGCCATTGTGCCGCGTCCCGGAACACTCACACTTACCGAAAGTTTTAGTAAAGGGTGGAGAATTTACCAAGACGGATTTACTGCAGCTCGTATTGAAGATCGCGATGGTCTTCCCACCTTTGAAATCACCAACGCTGGCGAAGTCACCATCTTCCATGATGGAACCCAGCGAAGGGCCTGGATCTCCTTCTTCATGATTGTGCTGGTCACTGTCATTGTTCTTGCGCTGCCCTCTGGTCGCCGCAAGAGTGAGATATCTGAAAAGGAGCTGGCATGAAACGCAACCGTGGCTTCCTTCTCTTCCTCGTGACAATCTCGATTTTAGCGATTAGCAATTTGCTTAACTTCACCGTCTCAACATCTCGATTTAATCAGTCATACCCTTCTGTTATTTGCCCACCTAATACATCGGGATTAACCACAGCAATTTCTCTGACAAGTTCTAAGACTCAGATCAGAAAAACTGGCACCTCCGCAATGAACACTCGTGAGGCAGGAATTAGCCGTTATGCAATCGCTTCCCAGTCTGCTGTCATCGATGCCGGAGCAATCACCCCTGTTGTGTGGCAGGTCCGAAAGGGTGTGTGGGCTGGTGCATCTGCATGTCAGGTCCCGATTACTTCACGGTGGTTTGTGGGCGCAACTGCAGATATCACTTCGAAGGGTTCGCTGAACTTAGTAAATAGCGGGCTAGGTAAAGCACTTGTTCGCGTCTCTGTCTTTAGCGAAAACGGTGAACTGACCCCTAGAGATTTAATTGTGGGTGCGAATTCATTTAAGCAGATCTCACTGCCATCTTTGGCACCAGGTGCGAAATCAATTGCTATCCAAATTGAAGCAAAGTCTGGCCGTGTCAATGGTTTTCTTGTAGATGAACGCGGCAAGGGCCTGCGATCACTGGGCGGAGATATCGTTAATTCAACGGATGATCCTGGTAAGAAGTTGCAGATTCCGGCTATCCCGCAACAAGTGAAGAGGAAGACCCCGAGCCCTCACACATTACGACTCTTAGTCCCTGGTGATGTTGATGCGCGTATCAGCGCTGAGATTCGCTCTACCGATGGAACTTTTTCTCCGGTTGGGATAAACGGCAGGGTTGTTGCCCATAAGAAAGTCGTTGAGATTCCCATGAATATCTTGATGTCATCCGGAAAATTTGCACTACATATTTCTTCCGATCAACCAATTCTTGGATCTGTTTTTTCACCGACGCTCTCGCAAGGAAAGAGTGATTTCGTATGGAGTACTGCCGTTCCGGACTTGCAAGAGTTCACCTTGGCTACCACTGGCTTAGCCCCCACTTTGGTTTTCACAGGCAGTGAAATCGAAGTCAGACTCACAGTGATGCAGGCCGGTGGCAAATCTAGAACAATTGATATCAAAGGTACTGACATAGCTACCTACGTACTTTCTGACTCAGCCCGGTCTGTCAGCTTTTCGGCAATCTCGCCCGGAACTTCTGGCGCGGCTCTGATTTCATCCAAGAGTGGATACGGATATGTTCCATTGACTCCGGGCAGTGTTCTGACAAAGTCTTCAATTCCAGATTCAAATATCCGTGTGTTAAATCCCTGACTTTTATAGCTACACCGATAGCCTTATACACATGAGTTCTTCGGTACGTTCTGGGCGCAGTTGCTCTCGTGTGAGTTGCAATTCTTCGGCATCGATGACCCTTACCTATATTTATGCTGAATCCACTGCCGTCCTTGGACCGCTGGCAACTTTTTCTGAACCTCATTCATATGATCTCTGCGATAAACACTCTGCCCGGCTTACCGTTCCGCAAGGTTGGAATGTCATCAAGCAAGCTGTAGATGAAAATCAGAGTGGACCAAGTGAAGACGATCTCATGGCAATCGCTGATGCTGTCCGTGAGGTAGCTCTGAATTCTCACGCCACGACTAATGATGTCTCAACAACTACTTCACAATCAAGCGTGGGAAGACGCGGGCATTTGCGCGCAGTGCCTTCCTAATTTCACTTCTGCATACTCAATTCTTTACGATACCTTCATGAGCGCATCGATATTTAAGGCCTATGACATCCGTGGGTTAGTAGATGAAGAACTCACGCCAGATTTTGCATTTGCCACCGGCGTTGCCCTCGCTCGCTTCTTAGAAATTGAACGTGAACCAGGAACCGTTGTCATTGGCGAAGATATGCGTCCATCTTCACCCACGCTGGCAACTGCATTTTCAGCAGGTGTTACTTCGCAAGGCCTAGATGTCATTCGTATCGGACTTGCCTCCACAGATATGTTGTATTTCGCCGCCGGAAAGTTAAATCTGCCAGGTGCGATGTTTACGGCAAGCCATAATCCTGCTGCATACAATGGAATCAAACTCTGCTTTAGCGGTGCACGTCCCATAGGTAAAGAATCGGGCTTGTTAACAATCGAAAAGTTCGTTTATGAAGGCACTCCCATGGCGATGAGAAATGTCGGTGTTGAGAAATCGAAGAATATGCTGGAGGAATATGTCGATCATTTACTGACCTTGGTCGATGTTTCACAGATTCGCCCTTTGAAAATAGTTATCGATGCGGGCAACGGCATGGGCGGATACACAGCACCAGCTGTCTTTAAGAGACTTAACGCAGAAGTAATTGAACTCTTCTTTGAATTAGATGGCTCTTTCCCTAATCACGAAGCAAACCCGATTGATCCAAAGAATCTAGTAGATCTACAGAAGGCGGTGAAGAAACATGGCGCAGATATCGGGCTCGCATTCGATGGTGATGCCGATCGCTGTTTCCTTGTTGATGAAAAGGGAGCCCTTGTCAATCCATCTTCTTTGACATCACTGATTGCATCTCGCGAGCTAGTTAAGTATCCCGGGTCAAATATTATTTACAACCTCATCTCCTCGCGTGCGGTGAAAGAAGTTGTGGAAGAAAACGGCGGAACAGCAGTTCGTTCGCGTGTGGGCCATTCATACATTAAAAAGCTCATGGCCGAAACAGATGCCGTATTTGGTGGAGAACACTCAGGCCATTTCTACTTTAGAGATTTCTGGAAGGCAGACTCTGGAATGCTGGCAGCTCTTCATGCAATTGCCGCACTCGGTGAAAGCAAGAAGTCACTCTCCACAATTCTCAAGCCATTTAACAGATATCACTCAAGTGGAGAGATTAACTCGACAGTCTCTGATGCAGCAGCCTCGATGGAAACTATCCAGCAAAAATTTGAACCAGATAGTGATGTAGAAATGGATCATCTTGATGGTCTGACTGTCAGCGCCAAAGACTGGTGGTTTAATCTTCGGTCCTCTAATACTGAGCCACTCCTTCGACTCAACGTTGAGGCTTCTACCGAAGGGCGCATGGAGAAGGTTCGCGATGAAGTTCTCAAGGCGATACGAAGCTAAGTCTGTTTCACCCTTTTTCCCGGAGTCCACTAAACTAATTCCCTAGCCGACTAGCACAGTAGAGCCCTACGCCGAAGGTCAAGCGAAAAAGACAATCCTCATAGTCAATTGAGGAACTACCTAGGGAGATATGTTTTCATGACACAAGTAACAACAATTCCAAAGCACGATATAGCCGACGCTTCACTTGCTGCCGAGGGGCGCAAGCGCATCGAATGGGCAGAGCGCAACATGCCAGTCCTTGCACAAATTCGTGAACGATTTGAAAAGTCACAACCATTTACCGGCGTACGAATCGCAGCATGTATGCACGTCACAACTGAGACCGCTAACTTGATGCGTGTTCTTAAAGCTGGCGGCGCTGAAATTGCTCTCTGTGCTTCTAACCCATTGTCTACTCAAGATGACACCGCAGCAGCACTTGTTCACGAATACGGAATTTCTGTATTTGCACGTAATGCAGTTGATCGTGATGGGTACTACTCGCACATCAACGCTGCCCTCGATATCGAACCTCACCAAGTCTTCGATGATGGTTGCGATCTAGTAAACACTCTTCACACAACTCGTAAGGAGCTCCTACCAAATATCGTTGGTGGTTGCGAAGAGACTACTACTGGAGTTATTCGCCTTAACCAGATGGCAAAAGATGGTGCACTCACATTTCCGATGATTGCAGTCAATGACACAGACACAAAGCACATGTTTGATAATCGCTATGGCACAGGTCAATCAACTCTTGATGCGGTCTTCCGTGCAACAAACTTCTTACTTGCAGGACGCATTGTCGTTGTTGCAGGATTTGGTTATTGCGGAAAAGGTGTTGCAGAGCGCGCAAAGGGCATGGGCGCAGACGTAGTTGTGACAGAAATTGATCCAACTAAGGCACTCGATGCAATGATGCAAGGCTTCCGTGTGATGCCGATGTTAGATGCAGCCAAAGTTGGCGATGTATTTATTACAGTCACCGGTAACCGCGATGTATTGCGCGATGAACACTTCGCAGCGATGAAAGATGGCGCAATCATGGCTAACTCAGGTCACTTTGATATCGAAATCGATGTTGCTTGGCTAGAGCAGAACTCAAAACAGAAGAATGCCAAGATGCGTCACCAGACCGATGAATACGTGATGAAAGATGGTCGCCGCTTACTTCTTCTCGCTGAAGGTCGCTTGGTAAACCTCGGTGCAGCTGAAGGTCACCCAGCATCAGTGATGGATATGTCATTCTCTGATCAGGCCCTTACTGCGGAATACCTCGTCAAGGAAGCAAAGAATCTTCCTGCCGGAGTACACGAAGTTCCAACGTATATCGATAAGGAAGTCGCGGCGTTGAAACTCATTTCAATGGGTGGACGTATCGATGTACTCACACCAGCTCAAGATATGTACCTTAATTCTTGGGAGCACGGTTCATAAATGATGGTTGATATTGCATGACACTCATCATGGTCGTCGATGACGATCAAGATCTCGCCGAAATGCTGGGAATTGTTCTTACAAGTTCTGGCTTCGATGTAGATATGGTGAGTAGAGGAGATGAGGCGCTGGAGGTATTTAGAAATAATCCTCCGGACCTCGTCTTACTCGATGTCATGTTGCCAGGAATAGATGGCATAGAGGTCTGTCGATTAATTAGAAAAGAGTCAATGGTTCCAATCGTGATGCTCAGCGCCAAGGGGGAGACCCAAGATGTTGTGCGGGGGCTTGAAGCAGGTGCCGATGATTACATGCAGAAACCATTTAGGGACAAGGCTGAACTCATTGCTCGTATTCGCACTCGCTTGCGTCGCACCAATTCTGATGTGACCGGCCTTCTTTCCATCGGTGACATCACTATCGATGTGACAGCCCACGAAGTTCGTCGCGGTGCGACTCTCATTCAGCTAACCCGTCTTGAATTTGATTTGCTTGTCGCTCTAGCAAAAGATCCAGGACGCGTGTTTACACGCGACGCGCTCTTAAGTGAGGTCTGGGGCTACCGACAAACAACTGACACGCGATTGGTCAATGTGCACGTGCAGCGACTTCGTTCAAAGGTTGAACACGACGCCGACCGTCCAGAGATCATCATGACGGTTCGTGGCGTGGGCTATAAGGCGGGCGGAGCGGCTTAACATGAACCGTTTACGACGGTCACTCAAACATTCGCTGGCAACACGAGTGATCCTCTCAACTCTCTTTCTGTCCTTAATTGTCGTGTCACTTACCGGTTCTGCGCTGTATTCACGTCTGGCAGATGGAATTCTTGCTACTAGTTTGAACTCCTCTCTGGCCGAAGCTCAATACACATTTTACAACGCCGAGTACCAAGTTCTTGCTTCGCGGTCGATGTCAGTTGAAGACCGAAAGCGCACACTTGCTGAATTCGTCGTGAGTACCTCTACCCAAGGAATTAATGAGGAGCGGCGAGAAGTAATATTTGTAAAGTCTCCAGGAGCTTTCACTACGACCAATTCTTATGAGATGTCTTCCAATGTCATAAAGAACTCATCCATCCCTAAAGATCTACGGGTGCAGGTCAGGAAGAATTCCAAACTTCAGTATGCATACGGACCTGCGAGATATAACAATGGGGAGAAAATTGACTCCCTCTTTGTGGGTCAGAGAATTATTATTCCGACTGGGGGGCGATACGAGGTTTACATCGTCTTTTCTCTCAAGAACCAGACGGCTACAGTAGACCTCATTTTGAACTCACTACTCATCACCGGAGTTGCACTAATTTTCCTCATCGGACTCATTACCTGGCTTGTAGTCCGACAAGTGGTGCGACCCGTACGTGAAGCAGCACGTATTGCTAATCAGTTTACCCAAGGAGATTTCACGCAGCGGATGAAAGTCGTTTCAACCGATGAGATGGCAACGCTGGCAATTTCTTATAATGAAATGGCCTTATCTATTGAAGAGCAAATCACTCGCCTAGAAAACCTCTCACGTGTCCAGCAGCGTTTTGTTTCCGATGTCACCCACGAACTACGAACTCCTTTGACTACCCTGCGTATGGCATCTGAGGTAATTCATCTCCAGCGCAACTCTTTTGATCCACTCGTCGCCCGAAGTTCAGAGTTGCTGGTTGCTCAACTAGATAGATTTGAGCGGTTGCTCGAAGACCTACTTGAGGTAAGTCGTTTTGATGCCGAAGTTGCCGTTCTCGAACCTGTTGATTTTGATGTCATTGGCCTTATTAATCGTTGTGCCACTGATTTAGATTTAGCTAGCAATGTTCCAACACAGCAAATACAGGTGGTAGCCGATCAAGAGCTAGTCAGTATTAACGCCGATATCCGTAGAGTTGAGCGCATTATGCGCAATCTTCTTTCAAACGCACTCGATCATGCTGAAGGAAAGAAGGTTCTTGTGAGCGTCGTTGCTACCGATACTGAGGTCGGTATTGGTGTTCGAGATTACGGCTCAGGACTTGATGAATCTGCCCTTACTCGCGTCTTCGACCGGTTCTGGCGAGAAGATCCATCACGTGCTCGAGTGCGCGGTGGAACTGGTTTGGGTCTTTCCATCGCACTTGAGGATGCACGACTTCACAATGGAGAATTAGATGCGTGGGGACGTCCTAACCAAGGAGCTCATTTTGTTCTCACCTTGCCCCGCAAGGCTGGCGAGTTAATAAATTCAAGACCAATTAAGGCCACGCCAAAAGATTTCCACCAGGAGGCTTTTTACCAATAACCGCTAGCCGTCATTGCAGCATGATGGCTAGATGAATTTGCTCTCATCACTTGAGGAGCTAATTTTCCCAGTTCGTTGTTTAGGTTGTGGCGCCCTAGGTTTGGAGATCTGTTCGCAGTGCAGAAAATTCTGGCAGCCGAGAATTTATAGGTCCCGCTCTCGCCAGAAACCACATTTCCCGATTTATTCTTCCATTCCCTATTCACCGATTGCAGGAAAAGTGTTATTAGCTGCAAAAGAACATGCATTGCGACGAGCAGATGAGCTAATGGTGAGCGCACTTTCTCATTCGCTTTCGCTCTGTTTACATGAGCAAGGATTGGGATTTTTAGTGCCAATTCCTTCGCGAAAATCCGTTGCGAGATTACGAGGGAGACAATTCATTAACGAATTAACCAGAGAAATTGGTGGTAGTGCACGGGTGCCAACCCGTGAATTGTTGACTCACACCAGAGTCGTCAAAGATCAATCAAAGCTCGATGCAAAGAAGCGAGTAGAAAATTTGGAAGGGTCACTGGCATCCCTGCGTTATCACAGTGGAAAGGCAATCATTGTCGATGACCTCGTCACAACGGGGGTGACTTTGCAGGAGGCGGCCCGCGCATTGCGTGCTGCAGGCATTGAGGTTTCGGCTGCGATTACAGCTTGCGTGGCAGAACCTCTACGATAAGGGGGCTCGAATAGGGCGCCCATTGCAAGTGATTGGGATTGGCAAGTGGAAGGTAGGCAAATGGCTTCAATTCTCGACCGCATCATGCGAGCCGGCGAAGGAAAAATTCTTCGTGACTTAAGCAAGGTCGTCGAAAAGGTCAACGCCTTCGAAAGTTCAATCTCTGCACTTGCTGATGACCAACTGCGAGCAAAGACTGAAGAATTTAAGAAACGCCTAACGCAAGGCGAAACACTCGATGATTTACTTCCTGAGGCATTTGCCGTTGTTCGCGAAGCCGCAAAGCGCACACTTGGCCAACGTCACTATGACGTTCAAATCATGGGTGGGGCGGCGCTTCACCGTGGCAATATCGCAGAAATGCGCACCGGTGAAGGAAAGACTCTCGTTGCAACACTTCCTTCTTATCTGAACGCACTAGCAGGACGTGGAGTCCACGTTGTTACAGTCAATGATTACTTGGCTGAACGTGACAGCGAATGGATGGGTCGTGTTCACCGATTCCTTGGTCTAAGTGTTGGAGTAATTCTTAATAGCATGACATCTGCAGAACGTCGTGCGGCATACTCTTCAGATATTACTTATGGAACAAACAATGAATTTGGTTTTGATTATCTTCGCGACAATATGGCATGGTCACTCGAAGACTGTGTGCAGCGTGATCACTACTTCGCAGTTGTCGATGAAGTTGACTCGATTCTTATTGACGAGGCACGCACACCGCTAATCATTAGTGGACCGGCTGATAAGGCAACGAAGTGGTATGTCGAGTTTGCCAATATTGCAACTAAACTACAACGCGATTTACACTATGAAGTTGATGAGAAGAAGAAGACCGTAGGAATCCTGGAAGACGGCGTTACCAAGGTGGAAGAGCTGCTTGGGATTGAGAATTTATACGAAGCAGCTAATACAACCCTGATTGGCTATCTCAATAACTCAGTCCGTGCGAAAGAACTCTTTAAGCGCGATAAAGATTATGTAGTAATGAATGGCGAACTTCTTATTGTTGACGAGCACACTGGCCGCATGCTGGCAGGTCGTCGTTATAGCGAAGGTCTACATCAAGCACTTGAAGCAAAAGAGCGCATTGAAATTAAAGATGAAAACCAAACCCTTGCCACAATTACACTTCAAAATTACTTCCGACTCTACGAAACCATTTCTGGAATGACTGGAACAGCTGTTACAGAAGCGTCGGAATTTCATCAAATTTATAAGCTTGGTGTTGTTCCTATCCCAACAAATCGCCCGATGCAACGTATTGATGAAGCTGATTTAGTCTACAAATCTGAGGCTGGAAAGTTTGCATCTGTTACTCGCGACATCGTTGAGCGTCATCGCAAGGGCCAACCGGTATTGGTTGGAACCGTCAGCGTTGAAAAATCGGAAGAACTTTCTGCATTCCTCAAAAAAGCAGGCGTCCCTCACGAAGTTCTCAATGCTAAGCATCACGAGCGGGAAGCGGCAATCATTGCTCGCGCTGGAACTAAAGGCGCCGTTACTGTTGCAACAAATATGGCAGGACGCGGAACCGACATCATGCTGGGCGGAAACCCAGAGTTTATGGCTGACTTCGAATTACAGCGCAAGGGAATTTCACCGGTAGATAACGCAACTGAATATGAAGCTGCCTGGCCGGCAGAGATTGCAAAGCAAAAGGCTGCAATTGCCAAGGAGCATGAAGAAGTTGTCGCACTCGGTGGGCTCTATGTTCTTGGAACTGAGCGACATGAGTCCAGGCGTATCGATAATCAGCTCCGTGGACGATCAGGACGTCAAGGCGATCCTGGTGAATCTCGTTTCTACCTCTCACTGCAAGATGATTTGATGCGCAGATTTAATTCTGGAATTGTTGAACGTGTATTAGGAGCAGCTGGCTTACCGGAAGATGAACCAATTGAATCAAAGATGGTTTCCAACGCAATTCGCTCAGCCCAGACACAGGTGGAAGCGCAGAACTTTGAAATCCGTAAGAATGTTCTTAAGTATGACGATGTCATGAACCGCCAGCGTGAAGTAATTTATGCAGAACGCCGCTTAGTACTTGAGGGTAAAGATATTGGAAGCCAAGTGGGTGATTTCATGGCGGACACCTTGAGCGCATACGTTCAGGTGGCAACAGCCCAGGGTTATGCCGAAGATTGGGATCTTGATCAACTCTGGGCAGCTCTCAAACTTATTTATCCGATCTCCTTTACGCCACAAGATTTAGAGAAGGAGTTTGGTTCACGATCAGCTCTGGATGTGGAGATTTTAGAGACTCGAATTCTCGATGATGCCGTTGCCGCATATGCAAAGCGTGAAGCAGCGTTAGGAGTAGAAGTCTTACGCGAATTAGAGCGCAAAGTACTGCTCTCTGTCCTTGACCGTAAATGGCGCGAGCATCTCTATGAGATGGATTATTTGCAAGAAGGTATCGGCCTGCGTGCGATGGCACAACGTGATCCTCTGGTTGAATATCAGCGTGAAGGTTTTGAACTCTTCTCGGCCATGATGGATGGTATTAAAGAAGAGTTAGCCAGCCTTGTCTTTAACGTCGAAGTAACAATCGAAGGCGATGGCTCAGAAGTCAAAGCACGCGGTGTTAATGACAAGCCGGCAAATACGGCTCCACTTCGTTACACCGCAGCAGATGAAAATGGTGTTGTGACATCTAATGAAGTCTCGCGTAATAGCCCATGCCCATGTGGCTCTGGCAAGAAATTCAAGCGCTGCCACGGCGCTGCCTAATTCACTTTAGAGCAAACGCAGAGCGGTGCAGAGCCAACGTCCGTCAACACCTTCAAAGCGAATAACAATTGCGCGAAGTCGATTTCCAAATCTGACCGTCACCGTTGATTCACAAATGCCATCTAGTGGCTCTGATTGATGGATACTTCTAATCTTTCCAATCTCACTCTGACTTCCAGTCTTGCACAGCAGCTCCATATAGATCACCCGATGACATGAACGAATCAATTGCGCTGGTTGCCTGCGACCGGCCCAAATTTCAAGGATGCTCACAATGAACTTCATCGTCCACTGATGTAAATCTGGCAGATCTGTGGCCGAAGATGGAATTGGCATCTCATCCGGTTCAATCTCTTCCCCGAAGGTAGAAGGAACTAGGTAGAGCCTTGCCACTTGTGGTGGCATGACGGGTGTGGGGGGAGCAAATAAATCTAGAACTGGATGGCTCCAGAGTGCAGGATCTTCGGTGCTTGAAATCAATTGTAGAAAAGGCTTAGTGCGTGGAATGGGTTGCGTGTAGGTATCTGTTGTCATGGGTGCACAGTGGAGTCAGTCGCTCATGCAGTAATCGGCTAGAAAGATGAAATGCGCTCATCCTTTCGCTGTACTGTGCAAAAGGCGAGATCCGGTTTCTTACCCCCTTTTACGCTGCCGCCATGGTCCCTAGGAAGCAGAAGAACACACGATTCATTCTCTCTATCTCACTTTTCATAGCAGCGCTCTTGGCTTCTTTTCTAATGTCGGTTGCCGCAAATCAGAAAGAGAAATATTGGGTGGCAAGTAGGCCGATTGCATCAGGAACATCTATTGAGAGCACTGACCTTAATCTCATCTCAGTCACCCTGGGGTCAGCTCGGGGAAGGTATGTATCTGCAGATATTGATCCCACCGGCCTGATTTCACGCCGCATCATTGCCGCAGGAGAATTAATTGAAGTCGATGCACTGACTAACCAATCAATTTCTGCCAGACAAAAGCAGGTTTCTCTGAATATGCGCGCGGTAGATATTCCATCACAAGTCGGTGTTGGAGAGATTGTCAGCCTCTATCAGTTACACGATGAAAAGAATGGCGAAAGCTTGCAGGCGCCCACCTTCATCCTCGGAAGCGTCTTCGTAGTTTCAATCGATAGGAAAGGATCAAATTTCGGGGGAGAAGTGGCAATGACAGTGTCAGTAGCTGGTGAATTCATTGCTGACGTATTAGCGGCGACCACTAGCGGTCGTTTGGTTGCCGTACAAACACATGGCTAAGTCAGAACACGCTAGTGCGGTCACAGCGATTCATGGTTCTGACTTTGAAAGCTTTGCGGCAAGTACCTTATTTAGCCAAGGATGGAGCGTCTTATATCGCGCACTGGATTGGGTATCACTCAATGAGTTTTTGCAGGGTTTAGAGACACAACCAGATGTATTACTCATCTCCACAGATTTAGAGGGGATTGATCCCCAGTCTCTTCACAAACTCACTAATAGCGGGATGAGAATCTTCATCTTTCGAAAAAGCGATGCAGATCTGCGTCAATTTCCAGATTCCTTTGCCCAGCCCAGCGTTGCCCTCGAGTTGATTGCGATGATTCGCGGTTCGATGAGAAGACCGATGCTCAGAGTCAGTGAGCCGATTCCCCAGCAAACTCGAGCCCATGTCCTGGCAATTGCAGCTGCCCATGCTGGCGCTGGCTGCACATCCTTAAGTATTAACATCGCAACTGAACTTAGTCTTTTAGCAAAGAAAGTTCTCATCATTGATGCAAATGCTATTTCTCCAGCTATTGCAATTCTCTTAGGGCAACAAGGGTTGAACTCTGCAAAGAGCTTTCAAAAGATTGCCAATAATCTGTGGGCACTGGAAGTCACTCAAGAGAATACCGCTGAATCTATTGCGCTATTGGACACTGCTAAGACGGAGTTTGATTACATCATCATCGATTCCGGTGTGATCAACGAACTTGCGCAAGTACTTCGAGGCCAACGCTGGACTGGTGAGATTTTGGTGTGGGTCACTTCGCAGGCAGATGAATTATGGATCATCGCAAAATCTAACCGAGTGGGAGTCGAGCGAGTTCGCAAGATTTCACAAGCTCTCTCACAAAATTCAATGAAGCCCGCAATCTCTTTTGTGCAGGCCATGTCGGCTCCAGGTAAGAGAGGCGCAATTTATGACGAAGCATTTCTGGCGGGTGCAAGGACGATTGGCCCTAAGAAAATTCTTGCGTATCCGGCAGATTCGCGTTCGATAGCAATGGCTGAAAATGAGCAGACATCACTCTATGAATCCAATGATCGAAGCCTGCTCCGCAAGAGCATTGCCTGTTTGGCCGGTGAGGTAGAGGGTTAACTTCTTATAGGCTAGGCACATGCGTGCATACATTGGTGTTACCGCCTCTGAAATTCAAGAATTTCTCCAATCAGGAGAGTTCGATGTCAGTGATGCCTACGCAGCTACCCCGACATTTATATCTGGCAATAGCGATCTCGATGAAGAAGAAGTCGAATACACCCTGTCACTGATTGCAGCTGAAGATTCAGTGGAGCTACTTGGTTCTGCTGTTGGTACTGCCTGTGTGTTAGCTCTGGAAGTTCCTGAATCAATCATTGAAGCAGAGCATGAACTCTCAATCTCACTTTCTGCACCTCTGCTGTGGGATTACGTGCAATGCTGTTTTGAAGTTTCAGCTGATGGTCAGGAACTGACCTGGTTTGCCACACAAGAGATTGCCAGCAATTTGGCAACGTGGCTTTCGTAAGGATTCGTAATATGGCATCGATTGAAGAATTTGTGAAAGAGCGAAGTCCGCTCACCGACATTCAAATCCACCGCCTGCGAGAACTGATTGCCGATTGGCAACTTCTTTCAGATTTATCTTTTGCCGATCTCATTCTCTGGGTTCCACTGCGCAAAGATTTTAAGAGCTGGCCCACCGGATACGTTGCAGTTGCGCACATCAGACCCACAACTGCCGCAACTCTATTTCCACTTGATGTCATTGGAGATGAAATCTCCCATGGGCAGCGCAAATATATAGATCAAGCACTTGCTAGTGCTGAGATTGTAAGAGACACAGAACCAGAACCGATGGGGGAGTTCTCGGTTAAAGAGGAAACAATCCCAGTCTTAGTTGATGGCCTTGTGGTTGCTGTTATTTCGCGCCATAGAAATGCCGAACTCATGCGCCAACCCAGCCGCCTTGAACTTAATTATCGCGAGATTGCACATAACTTATATCGAATGATTACGGAAGGAAGTTTTCCATACCCAGATGCAGGTTCACTTTTTGACCCGGCACCGCGAGTGGGTGATGGATTAATCCGCCTTGATGTCAACGGTGTTGTCTCCTATGCAAGTCCGAATGCACAATCAGCATTTAGCCGCTTAGGGTGGGTAAAGGAAGTTGAAGGCATTGAGCTTGGAACTCTTGCGCAATCACTTGCGCAACACAGTGCCGATGCCCAAGAAGAGAGTATCGCTGGGGCACTTACAGGTAAATCACTGAAACGAGTTGAAGTTGAAAATGCGAGTGGAACTATCTCATTTACCGTCCTGCCACTAATTCAAGGTGAAAACCGGATTGGTGCAATTGTTTTACTTAATAACGTCACTGAGATTCGCAGACGTGAGCGAGAACTAGTAACAAAAGATGTGACTATTCGCGAGATTCATCACCGAGTAAAGAATAATTTGCAGACTGTTTCAGCTCTGCTTAGATTGCAAGCCCGCCGAATCAATGATCCCAACGCGAGTGCGGCACTTAACGAGGCGGTTCGTCGTATTGCCTCCATAGCCTTGGTACATGAAACTCTTTCCAATACCCCCGATGCATCAGTGGGATTTGATCAGGTGCTAGATAGCCTGGTCACACATGCGCTAGAGCTGAGTCCTCGTATGAATGAATTGCGTATCGAACGAACCGGCACCTTTGGCTCACTTGACCCACGAATTGCAACACCGCTAGCCCTAGTCATTACCGAACTCATTCATAACGCCCTCGAACACGGATTAGCTGAGGAGGGTTCAGTGCTCGGAATTCATGTTGATTCAGGGAATTCAGATATTCAAGTGATCATTTCAGATGATGGTGTGGGCTTACCTGAAGGATTTAATGTCGCTGAATCTCCAAACCTTGGTCTGCAAATTGTGCGCACGCTGACTGAAAATGAACTCAGCGGCACACTCTCATTGGTCTCTGATCAAGTACAGACGAAAGCGATCTTGGTTTTTCCCAACACTAGATAAAAACTAGTGGTTAGGAGAGTCCGTTATCTATCAAGCGAGCACGGTTACGAGCTGCGCGACGTTTAAGGGCGCGGCGTTCATCTTCTGACAGCCCGCCCCACACCCCTGCATCTTGACCTGATTCCAGCGCCCAAGCAAGGCATGGATCTTTTACGATGCAGCGATTACATACCTTCTTAGCCTCTTCAATCTGGCTAATTGCAGGGCCAGTATTTCCAACGGGGAAGAAGAGCTCAGGATCTTCATCACGACACGCAGATTGATGTCTCCAGTCCATGGCTCACCCCTTTCAATTCTAGATATAAATGTGTGCACAACTCATGCGTGCAAGAGGTTAATTCTCCCTGTTACTACAAAGATAAACAAGAAGGAAGGCGAAAAGATTTCGTACTTTGTAGTGATTTATATCCCTCTTGCGCTCTTTGCGTTATGAAAAGATTGAGCGCAGTTGGTGCTAGTGCCCCCGACAGGAATCGAACCTGTGCACCTGCCTCCGGAGGGCAGTGCTCTATCCCCTGAGCTACGGGGGCGCAGGTAGAAGGGTAGATTATCTGACTATGAGCGATACCGAGAAAGCATATTTTGCAACAGGTTGTTTCTGGGGCGCCGAGCGCAGATTGTGGAATATTCCTGGAGTACTACAGACAAGTGTTGGCTATATGGGTGGAGCACGTCCAGATCCTTCATATGAACAAGTGTGCACAGGAGTTACCGGCCACGCTGAAATTGTGGAAGTGAGCTTTGATCCAACGAAGGTCACATATAGACGATTACTAGAAGAGTTCTGGGTGATGCATGATCCGACGTCACTGAACCGACAAGGTGGAGATATCGGAACCCAGTATCGGAGTGCGATTTTTACAACGAGTGATTCTCAGTTGCTACAGGCAGAGGCAACACGCGATGTGTATCAGGCAGCACTTTCCCGAAAAGGTATTGGCGAGATTGTTACCGAGATCAAGAGCGCGCAAGGCATCCCTTACTATCTCGCCGAGGAGTACCACCAGCGATATTTAGCGAAGAATCCCAATGGCTATGACTGTCATTCAAGTACGGGAGTCCCATTTCCTTCGCAAGTCTCCAGTTAAGCGATTACTCTGTACCCATGACCGATAAGTTCCTGCACCCGGAGACTCTTGCAATTTCAGCAGGGCGTCCGCAAGCAGCGCCGGGCGCCGGGTTAAATACACACATCTCGCTGAACTCCACATACCGTGCAGGTGGTGACATTAATTATGGCCGCTTCGGAAATGAAAACTGGCATGACTTAGAGAATGCAATTTCGGCACTGGAAGAAGCACAGTCAACGTTGGTCTTTGCCTCAGGGATGGCGGCAATCACTGCCGTCTTTTCGCTCTTGCCACACGGAGCACCTGTGGTTGCCTCACATGAAGGCTATAGCGGCACCATGTCACTGCTCAAGCGTTATCACACCGAAGGACGACTTGAAGTTCGCTTTGTAGATATTACAGATACCAAAGAAGTAATTAGCCAATTACAGGGCGCCGCATTCTTATGGGTGGAATCACCAACCAATCCTGGGTTAAATGTTGCTGAAGTAGCAGTAATCATTGGCGAAGCGAAGAAGCGTAATTTGGGTGTGGGATTTGATAATACTTTTGCAACACCGCTCAATCAAAAGCCGCTGACATTTGGCGCTGATATTGTCATGCATTCAGTAGCCAAATATCTAGCAGGCCATAGTGATGTAATTTTGGGTTCACTTTCGGTGAAGGATCCTGCGCTTCATACCCGCCTCATTGAAGCCCGCACAACTCTAGGTGGCGTTGCCGGTCCTTTTGAAGTCTGGCTTGGTCTGCGCGGACTTCGTACCTTCCCGCTTCGATTTAACCGTGCCCAAGAAAGTGCGGCCATCTTGGCAAAGAAGTTAGCTGATCACCCTGCAGTGAAAAATGTTCGCTATCCCGGATTTGGTGCAGTTGTTTCATTCCAAGCTGGCGCTAGCGCCGAGCAAGCCGAAGCTATCTGTGATGCATCAACTCTGATTGCCAATGCAACAAGTCTGGGGGGCGTTGAAACCACGTGGGAGCGCCGGCGCCGATGGGAACGCGAGAGCCATAGCGTGCCGGAGAATCTCATCCGTCTTTCAGTGGGATGCGAACATATCGATGACCTCTGGCACGATATCGACACTGCACTGACCAAGGGGTAAAGCGCGCACTTTGATTCAAAGTGGAGTATTTTTAGCCATATGAAAGCGCTCCGAAGAACCCTTGCGGCAATCACTGTTGCACTTCTTGCCTTCCGCGCTGTTGGATCATTTCTATCCTGGGTTGAAAAACAAGATGAGAATGAAACTGATGCTTGGATTGACGAAGACGAATTCGAAGAAGCGTAAATGTCTGACAACCAGTATGTAGCTGGGTCTTGCAATATTGGCACCGGAGAAATTCGCCGCCGCCAAATAGTTGCCATTATTGGAAGCGCTCTCAGCGTGAGCGCGCTTATTGGATTTATCTCAACAAGTGCCGAACCCTCGCTTCGATTAGGAATCTTTATTCCCCTGGCTGTGGCATCAATTGGCTGGGTGCAATCGAAACGAAAATTCTGTCTCGCATACGGCCTGATGGGAACATTTAATTTCGGCAAGCTGGGTCAGCTCTCGCGCGTGCAAGATAAAGCAGCCCTTGCAGCCGATCGAAAGACTGCAGTGGTCATTCTCACTCAATCACTCTCGTTAGCTGCAGTCCTCACATTAGTTGTTTATCTGCTGCCACTCTCCAGCTAAATCTACTCTTACATTTTCACCCCTGTAGTGGGATGCTATTGAAATGAAAATCATCATTCATCCTCGCCATGCAGAACTCGCTAGTGACTTTTCATCGATAGCAGAAGAGAAATTACTCTCTATGAATCGCTTTAGTGTGACGATAGACCGCATTGAAGTGGAAGTACTGCATGAGGCAAACCCGCGACAGGGAAAACATTCTCATAAGGTGGTTATTACTTCACACGGTTCAGGTCCGCTACTGCGAGCAGAGGCTGCCTCATTTAATGATGTGGCGGCATTTGATGATGCAATAAAGAGTATTGAACTACAAATTAGAAAAATACATGAACGCGAGAAGAGCCATGATCGTCACACCTTGCGCACTATGAAAGTGGATGTGAAAGAGTAACTAGCGGAATTGTTTCTCTTTCTTTTCTTGCCTCTCTTTTTGTTTCGCTGAATTTTTCTGCACGCGCATTGGATCTACTGGGGGCATAGGCGGTTGGCCAAGTGCGATGATTGCACTCTCTCTAGCGTTAATCGCTGCCGCGACTGCGCCTTTCTTTACTGTAATGACAGAAATCTTTTGCTCTGGCTTGCTTGCAATTTGCATGGCAGATCGAGCATCTTGATTTGCCTGATTAATAGCCAAATAGAAATTCTGGTTTATCTCACGCATTTGCTGGTCACGAAGCGTCATCGCTGCCCTAAACGCATCCATGTCTCGTTGGAACTGCTCAAGGACTCCTGAAGGAATAGGAGGTGGTGTCCGTTGATCTGCTGTAGCAGATTGAGAGTAAGAAGAGAATGAGCAGAGAGTGAAGATAACCACTGCGGATATGCCTCTTCTCATGGCTTAATAGTATTAAAGAGGTGGTGTGAATCTTCTGTGAATCACCTAGCGGTTTCGTGTGCATGGGCGTGAAGTGGTAGAAAAAGTGGGAATTGCGTGAAAGGCTGGGCGCATGAGCCAACTCATCATGATTATTGACGACGAAGTCGGAGTCCGCGAGGTGCTCGCCGATGCCTTCAAACTTGCTGGATTTGAAACTGTCGTGGCAGCTGATGCCATGGTTGCCCTTACTTTGCTTCGCACAACCAAACCAGATCTGCTTGTGGTTGATATCAATATGCCCATGATGGATGGCTTTGAATTTATTGAACGCATCAGAAGTACAGGCGATAACACTCCTGCACTGATGCTAAGTGCGCGCGGTGACCGAGCCGACATTACTCGTGGTTTAACTCTGGGTGCCGATGACTATGTGACAAAACCTTGGCGCGGTCTGGAAGAACTCGTACTTCGGGTAAGAGCCATCTTGCGAAGAACTCAATTTACAGTCACTTCTGATTCGAGCTTAAGCAGCGGTCCTATCAAACTCGATAACGACTCTCATCAAGTCACATTCAACGGTGAGGTAGTGGAGTTATCTCCGACCGAATTTCGCCTGCTGCATGTTTTGCTCGAAAGCAAGGGGCGGGTATTGACCAAGACTTATTTGCTAGATGAGGTCTGGGGAATCACCTTCGAATCTGAGAGCACAGTTGTAGATACCTATATCTCCTACCTGCGAAAGAAATTACATCGCGATGGATATGAAGGTATAAAGACGATTAGAGGGGTCGGCTTCCAACTTCTTACGGAGAAGAGTTGAAGATCTCAAACAGTACAAGGACCAGCATATTCACAATTTTGCTGGTCACAGTAGTCACCTTGGGAATCGGTAGCTACTCCGCTTTTCACACTCGCAGCGCGGAATTATCTGAGGTAAATGCCTCACTCGATTTTGTGGCACAAGAGGCGATAGATAACCCAGAGCAATCAATTGGCGCAGCTCTCTTTGCGATTGAGCAGCTCACTCTTAATGCAACGCTGACGCTTTTAACCGAGGAGGGTCAAGAGACTGTAGTTCGTGAGTCCTCTTTGAGTTATCTAGGAGCCCCTACGAAAGATCTCATTGAAAAAGCAACCGCCCGCCCGGTATCAATTAAATCTGGTGATCCCTATCAATTGCGAGCAGTGCGCCTTGATGAGAAAGATTTCCTACTCATTGCCCGATCCACTAACGCGATAGATGAACACTTTGAGGTCAATCTCCGTGCATTGGGAGTTGTTACTTTCTTTGTCGATCTCATCGCAGGAGTATTGCTCTTTTTCTTCTTTAGGCGAGCTAACCGCCGAGATGAATATGCATCCCTTGCTCGTATGCAGGAATTTCTGGGCGATGCATCTCATGAATTGCGCACCCCACTTACCGTGGTCAAAGGCTATGTGGAGATGCTGAGTAAGAAACAGCTGGTAACGGCTGAAGATCAAGATCGTGCATTTACTCGCGTGGGAACTGAAATCAATCGGATGGAGAATCTGATTCAAGATTTACTGCTTCTTGCCGAACTAGGTGAGAGCGGAAGCCGAGATATCGAAAAAATGGATGTGAGTGAGTTATTAAGTGCTCATGGCACTGACTTCACGACTCTTAATCCTGGGCGCAAGGTAGTTTTAAAAATTGAGAATGACTTGGCGGTAGTGGCTTCCAGAGATTATCTCTCTCGATTTATCCAAAATGCTTTTACCAACATCATGCGCCACACCAGTGCAGATGCTGCGGTAACAATCACATGTAGTAAATCTGGAAAGAACGTCCTGATTATGATTGAAGATGCTGGGCAAGGATTACCTGAGGGTGCTTACGCTGAGAATATTCGCTCACTCAATCGCTTTGATAAGTCTCGCTCCCGCGAAAATGGTGGTTCGGGGTTGGGTATGAGCATCATGTCTGCCGTTATTGAAAAACTGAACGGCACTTTCTCGCTACGCAAGAGCGCCCTGGGCGGCTTGGCGGTAGTGGCGAGCCTTCCTTTAGCTAAAGACTAAACTTAGCCCTGTGAGCGATGCCAATCTCGAAGATGTATTTGTTGAGCTCACCGAGAAATTTAGTGATACCAACTCCTTAGTCAGAGTCGTCCTTTCGGGTCGGCGCAGAAACATGCAGACTGCGCACGAGCGCATCGATCTGCGACCCGTTATGATTAAAGATTCGATGGCAATACAAGTCAGTCACAGCGATGGTCGACAAATGACAACGAAGAATTATGAAGTAGGGCAAGCACCCTTTAGCGAATTACTGCGCTCTGGATATGCCAATATTCTGCTGGAACAGACTCACCAATCAATCAGTGTTCGAATTACGAAAAAGGGTGAAGCACTAATCCACCGCGAATCCACCGAGCGCGAACAAGAGCTTTCACACGATCGCAGTAAGTCGCGCTTACTTGACCCATCTGATCCCTATCTCATTGCAATTGGCATATCTGATGCTCAGGGCAATCTCAAAGCGAGTAAGTCAGATAAATACAAGCAGGTAGAAGAATTCTTGCGCTTACTCACCCCAACACTCACAAGTGCAATCAAGGCGGGGCATATCGCCCAACCCACAGCTGCCAAGCCCCTGACAATCGTCGATCTTGGTTGTGGCCATGCTTATCTAACATTTGCAGCTCATCAATATCTACGTAGTCAAGGCATGCCAGTGAAAGTAATCGGTATTGATGTGCGCACAGCAGCGCGTGATCGCAACAATGAAATTGCTCAGCAATTAGGAATCTCTTCGAGTATCGAGTTCCGAGCCGAAGAAATTGCAGATACCACTCTTGTATCTGCTGACATCGCCATCGCACTTCATGCATGTGATACCGCAACTGATGATGCAATCGCGTGGGCGATTAATTCTGATGCCAAGCTGGCTTTGATAGCACCTTGTTGTCACCATGATATTCAGGCACAGATGAACGAGATTCCGCAGCCGTGGTCGATCATTACCCGTAACGGAATTATGAAAGAACGCCTGGGAGATTTACTCACCGATGGCCTGCGGATGCAGATCATGAAATTGCGTGGCTATCGGGTAGAGGCGATTGAATTTATTGGGGGAGAGCACACCCCCAGAAATCTCATGATTCGCGCAGTAAAGACCGGTGCAGGGGTGGACGCATCAGAAAAGCAGAGATATGACGAGATGCTGGCGCTCTGGAAAGTTAAACCTGCGCTAGCAACGCTGATCAAAGGTTAGACTTCGCACTATGTCCAAAGTCCTTGCATCACTTCCTATCGGTGAAAAAGTCGGAATCGCCTTCTCTGGCGGACTCGATACATCGGTCGCTGTGGCCTGGATGCGCGCAAAAGGTGCGGTGCCATGCACCTACACCGCAGATCTTGGCCAATATGACGAGACCGATATTGATTCAGTTCCAGTTCGCGCCAAAGAATATGGCGCAGAGATTTCACGACTTGTTGATTGCAAGACCCCACTTGTTGAGGAAGGTCTTGCTGCTATTGCCTGCGGAGCTTTCCATATTCGCTCTGGTGGTAAGGCCTATTTCAATACAACACCACTTGGCCGCGCTGTAACCGGAACGCTGCTGGTTCGTGCGATGTTGCATGACAAGGTTGAAATCTGGGGAGATGGTTCTACCTATAAAGGCAATGACATCGAACGTTTCTATCGCTACGGCCTGCTTGCAAATCCCAATCTACGAATCTATAAGCCGTGGCTCGATGCTGATTTCGTGCGCGAACTCGGTGGCCGCAAAGAGATGTCACAGTGGTTAGTTGCCAACAATCTGCCCTATCGCGACAGCACTGAGAAGGCTTATTCAACTGATGCAAATATCTTGGGAGCAACCCATGAGGCGAAAGATTTAGAGAACCTCGATGCCTCCATTGAGATTGTTACTCCTATTATGGGCGTGAAGTTCTGGGATTCATCACTTTCTATTGCATCTGAAGATGTGAAGATTGAGTACGTGCAGGGTCGCCCAGTGGCAATTAACGGCCAACGCTTTAGCGATGTCGTGGCTCTCATGAATGAAGCAAATAAAATTGGTGGTCGCCATGGCCTTGGAATGAGTGATCAGATAGAAAATAGAATTATCGAAGCTAAGTCTCGTGGAATCTATGAGGCTCCAGGAATGGCGCTGCTCTTTATCGCTTACGAGCGACTCATCTCTGCAATTCATAATGAAGACACGATTGCGAATTACCATGCTGAAGGTCGCAGACTGGGTCGCTTACTCTATGAAGGACGCTGGCTTGATCCACAGAGTTTGATGCTCCGTGAATCACTCACACGTTGGGTGGCATCGGCTGTTACCGGCGAAGTCACACTTCGTCTGCGCCGTGGTGATGACTATTCAATTATCAATACAACCGGACCTGCCTTGAGTTATCACCCAGATAAGTTATCGATGGAGCGCACTGAAGATGCTGCCTTTGGACCAACAGATCGCATTGGGCAGTTAACTATGCGTAATCTAGATATTGCCGATACCCGGGCAAAGTTAGAGATGTATCGCGATCAAGGCCAACTCGGTGGCGGAGATTTCAACCTGATTAAGGAGTTAGAAAATTAATAAGACCACTCGCAAAGCAATAGCCGGCGTCATTGCCGCCGCACTCGTAGGACTCACCGTCCTAGTTGGTCTCAACGTTACCGAAGGAGAGAAGATGTCAGGTGCAACAGTGCTGCCAGTAGTTTCTGCAGTAGCAGGGGAAGTTCCCACAATTTCAAAGCCAGAAGGTAGCGCGCCAACAGAGCTCACTACCAAAGACATCATCGTTGGAACCGGGAAAGAAGTTCTCCCGACATCTACTTTGACTGTTCACTACACACTCATGGCGTGGTCAACTGGAAAAATCATTGAGTCATCATGGGTCGGCCAGCCAGCAACATTTCAGTTAGCGGGGGTAGTTGAAGGTTGGCAGAAAGGTTTGCCTGGTGCCAAAGAGGGCGGACGTAGATTGCTGATACTTCCACCAGAAATGGGATATGGCGCAGCCGGTTCTGGACCTATTGGTCCCAATGAAACTCTTGTCTTTTCAGTCGACATTATTGGTGTCGCTTAAAGAAATAGTTTTATTTCTTAAGCCAAACTGTGGTGCCGGCCGGAATTTTGCCGTCGGTAAGTGGGTGGGAAGAGATGAGAATTTCCCCTTTAGGCATTGGATAACTTTCACCACGGAAGTTGGTGATGCAATGCCAGCCATTTGGCCGTGAGAAGTGCAAGACGGAAGAATTGCCAGACTTATGCCACTTTATCTTTTCTTCAGTAATCAGTGATTTACGAAGTCCCAGTGCGATGCGATAAATGGAGAGCGCCGAGTTCGGATCATTCTCTTCTGCTTCAACTGAGTAATCTGCAAACCATGATGGTTGCGGCAAGTGTGCACCGCCTGTTCCAAAACCAAAAGAAGAACCTGATTTCTGCCACGGTAGGGGCACTCGGCACCCATCTCGCCCCTTATCCATTTTGTTATTGCGTAGGTATTGTGGATCTTGAATCTGACTTGCTGGAATATCAGTGACTTCGTGCAAACCTAACTCTTCACCTTGATACATATATGTACTACCAGGAAGAGCCAAAATAAATAGCGTTGCCGCAAGTGCATTCTGTGTTCCAGAAGCCATATCTAGCGGATGAGAAGTTCCATTGGAGAGCATCCATGAACGACGGTCTACCGCTGAATTAAGACCCATCTTTGTTGCATGGCGGATTTGATCGTGGTTTGAAAGTGTCCATGTGCAAGAAGATTTGTTCTTTAGGGCAAGCTCCAGCGCATCTTGCACGCTCTCCTTATATGCAGCTGCTTCAAAGGGGGTCTCAATGAAACGGAAATCAAAACATTGCCCCAAAGTCTTCGTGCTGGCATAGAGCGGAAGGCGCTCTGGGTGCACAAATGCTTCTGCCACGGCAACTCGTGGCGGGTCATACTGATTAAATAGTTTGCGCCATTGTTTATAGATCTTAAAGACTTCATCACGGTCGGCCAAGATTCCCTTGCCCTTATTACCTCGTTCTTCTAGGGTTTCAAAGACCGGCAGGCTACGAAGTGGTTCAGAGAGATCTTTCTTCAGTGCGTGTGCCACATCAATGCGAAACCCATCAACACCGCGATCAGCCCAGAACTCAAGTGTCTTAAGAAATTCTTTCTCCACTTCTGGGTTATCCCAGTTGAAGTCTGGTTGCTCTGGTGCAAACCAATGCATGTACCACTGGTTACCTTTTCCACCCATTACTGATTCATGGGTCCAGGCACTCGGTGCAAAGTGTGAAACCCAATCAGTAGGTGGCAGCTCGCCATTTTCACCTTTTCCATCTCGGAAGATGTAACGATTGCGCGCTTTAGAGCCAGGCTGAGCTTCGATTGCTTCCTTAAACCACACATGCAAATTAGATGAGTGGTTAGGAACGATATCGACAAATATTCGGATTCCTACTTTGTGTAGCTCGGCAAGTAACTCATCAAAATCTGCCAGCGTTCCAAGCCGTGGATCTACATCACGATAATCAGCAACGTCATAGCCACCGTCTGATAGCGCCGATGGATAAAAAGGACTTAACCAGACCGCATCAAGGCTCAATGATTTTAAGTATGAAATACGCGAGGTAACACCTTTGAGATCGCCGATGCCGTCGCCATTTGAATCGGCGAAGCTACGCGGGTAGATCTGGTAGATGGCCGCTTGGCGCCACCAATTCTTATCTTTTGAGAGTCCAACGCTTTTAGGCATGGGTCGTACTCTACGGAAGGGCCACCGTGGTATTCGCATAAATGAGCAAAATGTGATGTAAATGGAATGTATTTGCGGTTTTGTGCAGTCGTCACCCTTTCGAATAGGATTCTATGAAGTTACATTCTCCCGCTTCAAGGAACAGGTTCTTGACTATGACAACGGTTTTACTTACTGGTGCCAGTGGATACATCGGCAAACACATCGCCCTACAACTACTCAACGATGGATACACGGTGCGTGCTTCGGTGCGCAAGCTCAGTAAAGGTGATGAAGTGCGTAACGCAGTTGCCCCACACCTTTCACCTGAAGTCGATCTTGCTAGCAAGCTTTCATTTGTTGAACTTGATCTGGAAAAAGATGCAGGGTGGAGCCAAGCGTTAGTGGGTATTGATGTACTTATGCACACCGCCTCTCCCTTCCCACTTGGGTCACCAAAGGATGAGAATGAACTTATTCGCCCGGCAGTCGATGGGACCTTGCGCGCTCTTCGCGCCGCACAAGCTGCTGGTATTACCCGAGTGATTCTCACATCTTCGATGGCAGCAATTTATGCTCGTGATTTACCGGCAGGGGCTAACGCCTATGACGAAAGCATGTGGACTGATCTGAATCATCCGGCCGGCAGAGATGCCTACATACGCTCCAAGACTTTAGCTGAACAAGCTGCTTGGGATTTCATTAAGAACCAAGCACCTGAAATTGAGCTCACAGTGATTAACCCAGCACTTGTATTGGGCGCTCCGTTAGATAACAATTTTGGGTCTTCCATCTCCTTGGTGGAAAGATTGCTCCTAGGTAAAGACCCGATGGTTCCTGATCTGCGCATGCCGATAGTAGATGTCAAAGATGTTGCGCGCATGCACGTGCAATCCATCAAAGTTACCGCTACTGCAGGGGAGCGGATTTTATCTGTTTCTGAGACCAAATCATTTATGGAGATTGCAAAGCTTCTCAAATCAACGTACCCACAGAGTCAGGTCAAGACCGCACTTGCACCCAATCTTTTAATCAAGTTCCTCTCACTCTTTGACCCGGCAATTAAGTCAGTCGTGGCAATGCTGGGTAAGCCACTCATCATTAGCCATGCCAAGGCCGAGCGATTGCTGGGAATCAGCTTTATTCCGGCGCAGGTAAGCATTCTGGAATCAGCGGAGTACTTATATAAGAATGGGCTCATACAGGGGTAAAAGGTTGGCACTCTTTCCCGTGGCCTTCTCTAGGCTATAGCCATGACCTTGCTACATATCCTGGACCTGCTCTCCACCTTTGTCTTCGCACTTGTAGGGGCTCGGGTGGCTGCAGATAAGGGACTTGATTATGGTGGCATCGCATTCATCGCAGCGATTGCATCAGTATCAGGTGGCACCCTTCGAAATGTATTTCTTGGCCTGACTCCGATCTGGATCACAGATGGCTGGATTGTTATCAGCATTATTGCTGCTGTAGTTCTTACCCTGGTCTTTAGGCGTGTCACACATATTGGTAAGACGCTACTCATTATGGACACCTTTGGCCTTGCTGTGGCAACACTTTCTGGAACACAGCTCGCCTTTGAAGAAAACGTTGCCTGGTATGCGGCAATTCTTTTGGGAGTCATTACAGCTGTGACGGGCGGGCTATTACGAGACATTCTCTGTCAGCTAGAGCCGGTCTTACTCCATCGCGAAACGATTGGCACGTCAGCACTCATGGGAGCGATTACCTTTGTTGCACTGCATCAACTCAGCGTTGCAGATAATCTGGCGGCAATCATTGGGGGAGTAGTAGTGATGCTTACCCGTGTCATCTCAATCCAATTCGATCTACATCTGCCAAAGTTCAGCAAATAACGAACTAAGTGGGTTGTGAGGGACTCGAACCCCCGACCCAGGCATTAAGAGTGCCTTGCTCTACCAACTGAGCTAACAACCCATTTAAGTGCGTAAACACTTAAATGCAGAGCAGACCCTACCAGCGAGGCGCGCCTTGTCTAACCACCTCACAGGGGAGAAGATAGTCAAATGTCTCGCTGGGAAATACAGATAGCGCTACTGATTTCTGCTGGGGTATTGGCGATTTCCATACCGCCTGCTAGCGCCGCAGAGAGTGCGCCAGGGGTTGCGCTGGCAGTTCTGGAGACATTGCCAGTAAAGGGGCGTGCTCCAAAGACCGGATATTCCAGAGCTGAATTCGGGCAGAGTTGGGCTGATGTTGATCGCAATGGGTGCGATACCCGAAACGATATCTTGAAACGAGATATGACATCGGTTATCTATAAGCCCAAAACGCGCAATTGCGTGGTGCTTTCCGGAACTCTCATCGATAGATACTCAGGGGAGATGATCAACTTTGTGCGCGGTGATGTGAGCAGCATGGAGGTGCAGATTGATCATGTGGTGGCGCTATCTAATTCTTGGCAGACAGGTGCATTTAAATTAAGCATCGCCCAGAGAACTGCCCTTGCAAATGACCCACTGAATCTCTTTGCCGTCAAAGGCAGACTCAATCTACAGAAAAGTGATGGCGATGCGGCAACTTGGGTGCCACCGCTGAAGAGTTTTAGATGTGCTTATGTGGCGCAACAGATTGCGGTGAAAGCGAAGTATTCGTTATGGGTTGTAGCTCCGGAAAAAGCTGCGATGTCAGCAATCTTGGCTCAGTGTCCAACCCAGCAAGTGCCGGTTGGATAGTTAGAGAGCGTCGCCGCCGCGCTCGCCGGTGCGAATACGAATTACTTGCTCAACGTTGGTAACCCAGAGCTTGCCATCGCCAATGGAGCCGGTACTTGCCGTGTTTACGATGACGTCAATAATGGATTGTGCTTCGCCATCATCAACGAGTACTTCAATGCGCACCTTAGGAATGAAATCAACTGTGTATTCGGCGCCGCGATAGATCTCGGTGTGGCCCTTTTGGCGACCAAAGCCACGAGTTTCTGAGACTGTCATGCCAGCGATGCCAGCTGCTTGCAGCGCAACCTTGATGTCATCGACCTTTGCCGGCTTAACGATTGCGGTGATGAGCTTCATTCTGTTCTCTTTTCTTAGTTATCGAATACTAGTAACGGTTTGAATTTCCAGTGATGTCATAGGCAGATTCAGCATGGAATGTTGTGTCCAGGCCGTTGAGTTCATCGTCGCGATAAACACGGAAGCCGATAGTCTTTTGAATCAGGGTGGCAATGATCCAGGTAGCTGTGAAGGAGAAGGCAGCGACTACGAGAATCGCGACTACTTGTCGTCCTAGCTGTGTGGTTCCGCCGCCAACCAAGAGTCCATCGGCGCCAGCAGCGTTAGCAGTTAGCGTTGCAATCAGACCAATTGCAAGCATTCCGAGAATTCCACCAACACCGTGGACTCCGACCACATCGAGTGAATCGTCGTAACCAAACTTATATTTACGTGAGACAGCCCAGGAAGATACAACACCGGCAATCAGACCAAGAATGAGTGCACCTAGCGGATTTAAGTAACCACACGCTGGTGTGATGGCAACAGCGCCAGCGATAGCACCGGATGCCACACCGAGAGTTGTGGCTTTGCCATCGCGCTTTTTCTCATAGGCAATCCAGGTCATGGCAGCAGCTGCTGTGCAAATTTGAGTATTGATCATCGCAGTTGCAGCAAGGGAGCCGGCAGAGAGAGCAGAGCCGGCATTAAATCCAAACCAACCAAACCAGAGCATGCCGGCGCCAAGAAGAACCAACGGCATATTGTGTGGTCGCATTGGATCGCGTCTGAATCCATCGCGCCTTCCGAGAACAAGTGCGAGAGCGAGTGCTGCCGCACCTGAGTTAATTTCAACAACTGTGCCGCCAGCAAAATCAAGCGCTTTAAGTTTGTCGATGATCCATCCGCCTTCACCGTTCTGGGCGGCAAATGCCCAGTGGGCAACGGGTAGATAGACGAGTGTGATCCAGATGCCAACGAAGAGAACCCAGGAACCGTATTTGGCGCGGTCGGCAATAGCGCCAGAGAGAAGTGCCACAGTAATAATGGCAAAGGTAAGTTGGAACATAGCAAAGGCAAGTACTGGAATTTGGTGACCCTCAGCGCCAGTTACCTGATCAATGGTGGAAGCCAGACCTATGTGATCAAGGTTTCCAATGAGGCCACCTTGTGATGGACCGAAGGCGAGTGAGTATCCATAGAGCACCCAAATGATTGTTGTGATGCCGATTGCGGCAAATGACATCATCATCATATTTAGCGCTGATTTCGCGCGGACCATGCCGCCATAAAAGACTGCCAAACCTGGAGTCATGAAAAGTACTAGTGCTGCACTTGCTAAAACCCATGCGGTATCACCGCTATTGATCTCCGGCATTGTTAATGGGTCTCCTTATACCGTTGGTAGGACGCTTGAATTTCAGCTTCAGCTGCCTCATGGCCAACCCAATCACCACCGTGAACTTCTTTACCTGGCTCTAGTGTTTTATAGACCTCAAAGAAGTGCTTGATTTCATCGAGTTCATAGATAGGAACATCTGGCAGATCATTTAAATTGTTCTTGCGAATATCTCCGGCTGCGACACAGAGCAACTTGTCATCGCCACCTTTTTCATCGGTCATGCGAAACATTCCAATAACGCGGCAAGAGACAACACAACCAGGGAAGGTGGGCTCATCAAGCATGATGAGTGCATCGAGTGGATCACCATCATTAGAAAGGGTGTTCTTCACAAAGCCGTAGTCGTGTGGGAAGCGAGTTGCGGTGAAGAGCATGCGATCTAGGCGAACTTCGCCAGTCTCATGATTGATTTCATACTTATTACGAGATCCCGCTGGAATTTCCACAACAACATCGAAGATCATAAGAATGGACTCCCTGTGCTTAGTAAGTGATGTAGTGGGGATTAAAGAACTTGGGGTGAACGACGGGGCTCGAACCCGCGACATCTCGGACCACAACCGAGTGCTCTACCAGCTGAGCTACGCCCACCATGTGCTGTGCAGAGGCTACTTTACCTGCCCCGGCTCGCTTTGGATAAATACGCTCTGGCGGTAGTAAGCCAATTCGGCAATCGAATCGCGAATATCTCCCAGTGCGCGGTGATTACCGGTCTTGGCTGGGGCGGCAAAGTAAGTCTTCGGATACCAGCGGCGGGCAAGTTCCTTAATCGATGAGACATCGATGGTGCGATAGTGCAGATACTCATTAAGTGCGTGCATGTCACGAGCGATGAAGTTGCGATCTACCGAGACTGAGTTTCCGGCTAGTGGTGATTTGCCTGGCTCACATCCAGCTGCTTGCAGATAAGTAAGTATCTGCATCTGAGCATCTTCAATCGAGATGCCATTGGGTATCTCGGTGATCAGGCCTGAGCTCGTATGCATCTGGCGCACAAAATCGCCCATGGCGCTCAGTTGCTCTTGGGTAGCCTGAATGACGAGATCAATACCGTCTCCGATGATGTTCAGCTCTGAGTCAGTGACCAGGACAGCAATCTCAACTAGGGCATCGGTGGCCAGATCCAGCCCGGTCATTTCGCAATCAATCCAGATCAGATGGGGGAGTTCGGTGGCCATAGGCGCAAGGGTAAGGGTTATGGGGGTGGAGCGATAATTCAGGGTCCGTTCACCTGCTGTTAACCATGAATCCTTCTTTATTACATGGCCTGCCTGAAGGATTCCCACATGTCAATTGATGCTCCTACGAAGGTAATTCCGCAGGCGCGCCAGATTACGACCAAGCCTCGCGTTTCGGATCAAATCTTCCGCGGCATTGTTACCGCTTTTAGCTTCTCAGCACTCGTGATTCTCGCACTGATTGCACTATTCCTATTTCAGCAAGGATTTAGTGCGCTAAAAGAGCAAGGCTTCAGTTTCATCACAAGTTTTGAGTGGAATGTCTTTATCGACGAGTCTGGAAAAGAAGTAGCGAACTTTGGCCTCCAAGCGATGCTTGTGGGAACAGTTGTTATTTCTTTCATCGCTCTTCTCATAGCTGTCCCGCTAGCGGTGCTAACCGCGCTCTTTCTAACTTTTTATGCACCTGAGGGAGTTAAGAAACTTCTTATCACCGTGATTGATCTTATGGCAGCATTCCCATCCATCCTTTATGGACTTTGGGGTTACTTCGTTTTGATGCCTATGGCTGAGTATTGGGCGCAGCTCATTCACAAGTGGCTTGGGTGGATCTATATATTTGATGTGCCAGAACCTATATTTTCACGCTCGCCGTTCATTGCAGGAATTGTCTTATCAGTAATGATTATTCCGATTATCACTTCAATATCCCGCGAAGTCTTTTCGCAAACTCCACTAGAGCGGGTGCAAGCAGCGTATGCACTCGGCGCAACGAAGTGGGGAATGATTCGCGCCGTTGTACTTCCCTTCGGAGCAAACGGTGTCGTCGGTGGTTCCATGCTTGCACTTGGTCGCGCCTTCGGCGAGACGGTTGCTGTCTTCTCGGTTCTTAATATTGTTTACAGAACAAACTTTCAGGTTCTTTATACACAAGGTGGAAACGTCGCCTCAATGATTGTTCAGAAATTCGGCGAAGCAGGTAAAACTGAAGTAAGCGCACTAATTGCGGCTGGCTTAGTGCTATTCGTGCTTACATTGTTCGTTAACTTCATCGCAAATGCCATCGTAAATAAGACAGTGAAATCAGGTCGCTAAATGAGCACTTCAACCGTAACCCCAATGAAACCGTGGGCAGCGACTCCACGCGATCGCGCCATGACACTGACGTCTGTCTTGCTGGCCGCCCTGACTACATTTGCGATCGTTGCCAGTACTCCCATGAAGGGAAAGATTGCCTACTTTTTTGTCTTCTTCATCACCTGGCTAGCGATTGATTCAGTCTTTGTATTGAGAAAATCTGGATCTAAAGGCGTTCGAAATGGTCTGGCTGAGAAGCTCGCTTTCTTTGGTGCATTCATGGTGCTTATGGCAGTTTCTTCGATTCTTTGGTCAGTTATCTCGCGTGGAGTCGCTGGCCTGAACTTTAAATACTTCACTGAGACGATGCGAAATGCATCCATGTTTGATCCCATCGGCAACGGTGGAATTGCACACGCGATCTTTGGGACATTGCTACTCATAACTATTGCAATCATTATTTCGGTTCCAATGGGAATTCTTACCGCTCTTTACCTCACCGAAATTAAAGGGAAAGCAGCAAAATTTATTGAATTCCTAATTCAAGCAATGGCTGGCGTTCCTTCAGTTGTTGCGGGGCTTTTTATCTATGCGGCGATTATTTTGAATACACCGCTTCGACCTTCGGCTTTTCTTGGTGGACTTGCACTCACAATTTTAATGGTTCCAACCGTCACTCGCACCGCCCAAGAAATTCTTAACCTGGTCCCGCAAGACTTACGCGAAGCAGGACTCGCGATGGGAGCCACGCAATGGAAAACAGTGGCTCTCGTTGTTGTGCCTGCGGCACGCAGTGGATTGATCACAGCTGTAATTCTCGGAGTGGCTCGTATCGCCGGCGAGACAGCGCCTCTGTTGTTCACAGTGGGAGTCTTTGATGCATTTAACTTCAATCCTTTCGTGGGCCAGAACTCAGCTCTTCCGGTAATTATCTGGAGCGGCCTTAATGGAGGTGCTGAGGAATCTATCCAACGTGCATGGAGCGCTATTTTTGTTCTGCTAGTTGTTGTTTTAGTGATTTTCGTTTCAGCACGAATCTTTGGTAAGAAATCGATGAAAAATGTATAACTCAATCAATGAATCAATAGGATGGAATAACCATGAGTGAGAAAATAGAGAGCACAACTCCTTCTTCACTATCTGCAGTGGCAGCGGCCCGAGCTGACAAAAAAGTGGCCGGTACATCACCACTTGGTACGGGCCTAGAGGCTCGTGGCGTCCACGCCTGGTTTGATAAGCATCACGCACTTGCCGACGTCTCACTAGATTTCTCTGCCGGTACTGTGACCGCACTCATCGGTCCATCCGGTTGCGGTAAGTCAACTTTTATTCGCACCCTAAACCGCATGCACGAATTTATCCCTAAGACTTCAATGGCCGGGCAAGTGTTACTTGATGGAAAAGATATCTACGAGCCAGGCATCGATGTTACAAAGATCCGTCTGCAAATTGGTATGGTCTTTCAAAAGCCAAATCCTTTCCCATCAATGACAATTGGTGAGAACGTACTTTCCGGACTCAAGCTTGCTCAAATTAAGACCTCGAGCCCAGATGAACTGATGGAAGAGTGCCTAACTCGAGCCGGTCTTTGGAATGAAGTAAAGGATCGTCTTGGTGCACACGCTGGTGGGCTTTCAGGTGGTCAGCAGCAGCGTCTATGTATCGCGCGCGCACTTGCGGTGAAGCCAAAGGTATTGCTCATGGATGAGCCATGTTCAGCACTTGACCCAGGCTCAACCCTTCGCATCGAGGAGACAATCTCACAGCTTTCCAAGTCAATGACGGTCGTCATTGTTACCCACAACATGCAGCAGGCTGCTCGTGTCTCTGACTACACAGCCTTCTTCCTATCTGATGGCGGTCCGGGGCAGATGATTGAAGTTGGCCCAACCAATGAGATCTTCTCTCGCCCGCGCGATGAGCGAACAGAGAACTACGTCACTGGACGCTTCGGTTAAGCCGCTTTAAGCCTTCATATTTAGTTTACCGACCGTTTACCTATTGATTGCCTGCAGTTTCTCTCCTTCGTGAATATTCTCCGTTAACCAATGGGTTATTCATCTACGAAAGGCAAACCATGCGTTTTAATACATTATCAAAGGCAGTTGTTGTTGCTGTAGCAGCAGTTGTTGCTATCACGCCTTCAGCTTTTGCAGTTAACTTGACAGGAAGCGGAGCGTCATCCGTTTCTAACTTCATCGAAAAGTGCAAGACCGCATACCAGACATCATCAAGCGATGTATTCACATACAATGGTTCAGCTGGTTCAAGCACAGGTATCGCCAACATCAACGCAGGAACTGTTGATATTGGTTACTCAGATGCAGTAAACACAACCGCGCCTTCAACAGTCTTTCATGTTCCGGCTGCAATCTGGCCAATCGCCATCTCATACAACTTGAACACCTCTAAGCAACTTCAATTGTCTATCCCAACAGTTGCAAAAATCTTCGCAGGTCAGATCACACGTTGGAATGACCCAGCAATCGTTGCTGATAATGCACGCGTACGTGAAATTCCTGTCTACGAAGTCAAGAACGGCAAGCCAGTTCTAGATAAAGATGGTGCTCCTACAGTCAAGAGCTACCGCAAACTCAGCGTTCCATTCACACTCCCAGATAAGCCAATCACAGTTCTTTATCGCTCAACTGGTTCAGGAACAACAGATAACTTCACTCGTGCACTTAACGGGGCGGCTCCAACAATTTGGACCAAGACCGGAAACACTGTTTTCTCCACAGCCAATCCAACCGATATCTCAAAACTTGCGGGCTCATTCCAGGGCTTCTCATCATCTGCAACAATTTCTGCAGCAAATGCTAAGCAGAAGTACTCAATCACCTACGTTGAGGCAAGCTTTGTTAAATCAAATCCTGGCTTGAAGTCAGCACTAATCATCAACGGTGCAGGTAAGACAGTTGCTCCTGATGCACTCGGTGCAGGTGCGATGTTCGCAGCTGGAGCACTTAACGATGCAACAGGTATCGTTACATGGAATTACAACACAACTGCGGCAGCAGCGTACCCATTCACCGCACCAACATATGCAATGGTAAAGACAAACTACGGAGCTGAAAAAGCAGCTGCAGTAAAGCGCCAGGTTGAATACATGGCATTTGATTGCATCAAGACTGTAACAACAGAGCCAATGATTGCTATCGACAAGACATCAGATCTTGGTAAGGCAATCCTGAAGCTCACAGCGAAGATCGCATAACGTTCTTCATAATCTCCAAATAGAAAACCCGGGCCAGTGATGGTCCGGGTTTTTTACTGCCATTTTTTGTGCGCCTGGCAGGAATCGAACCTGCGACCTACCGCTTAGAAGGCGGTTGCTCTATCCGACTGAGCTACAGGCGCCTGCAGGGTCGTATGAGGCAATTGTACCCAGTAAGGTTTGCGACTATGGCTGAGTTCATTTACACGATGAAGAAGGCGCGTAAAGCGCATGGTGAAAAGGTAATTCTCGACGACGTTACCTTGATGTTCTTACCTGGAGCAAAGATTGGTGTTGTCGGTCCCAACGGTGCTGGTAAGTCAACAGTTCTTCAGATCATGGCAGGTTTGCAACAGCCCTCCAATGGTGAGGCCTACCTATCTCCCGGATACACCGTCGGAATTCTCTTGCAGGAACCACATTTAAATGAAGAGAAGACCGTTCTTGAAAATGTGCAAGAGGGTGTGGCTGAGACCATGGAAATGGTGCGCAGATTTAATGAAGTATCAGAGGAAATGGCCAGCCCTGATGCTGACTATGACAAGTTACTTGCCGAAATGGGCGAGCTCCAAGAGCAACTCGATCACCGCAATGCCTGGGAACTTGATTCACAGCTAGAGCAAGCAATGGATGCACTGCGTTGTCCGCCACCTGATTCTGATGTCAAAGTTTTATCTGGTGGCGAAAAACGCCGCGTTGCTTTATGTAAATTGCTTTTGGAAGCACCAGATCTTCTTCTGCTAGATGAGCCAACTAACCACCTCGATGCTGAATCAGTGTTGTGGCTAGAACAGCATTTAAGTAAGTACCCAGGCACCGTGGTAGCGATCACGCACGATAGATACTTCTTGGACAACGTGGCGCAGTGGATTCTAGAACTAGACCGTGGCCGCGCCTATCCCTATGAAGGTAACTACTCCACATATTTAGAGACAAAATCAGCACGTCTAAAAGTTGAAGGTCAGAAAGATGCCAAGCGCGCAAAGCGTCTGACGGAAGAACTCGATTGGGTTCGCCAGAATGCAAAGGGTCGCCAAGCTAAGTCAAAGGCCCGTCTTGCTCGCTATGAAGAGATGGCGGCAGAGGCAGATAAAATGCGTAAGTTGGACTTTGAAGAGATTCAGATTCCACCAGGGCCGCGTCTTGGAAACATTGTTGTTGAAGTAGAGCATTTAGTTAAAGGCTTTGGCGATCGCGTTCTTATCGATGATCTCTCATTTACTCTGCCACGCAATGGAATTGTGGGAGTTATTGGGCCTAACGGCGCCGGTAAGACAACGCTCTTTAAAACCATTCTGGGTCTAGAAGAACCAGATTCCGGAGTAGTAAAGATTGGTGAGACGGTAAAGATTTCCTACGTGGATCAGTCCCGTGGTGGAATCGATCCAAAGAAATCACTCTTTGAAGTGGTCTCAGACGGCCTTGATTTCATGAAGGTAGGACAAGTTGAAATGCCATCGCGCGCATACGTTGCCGCCTTCGGATTTAAAGGCCCTGACCAACAAAAAGCTGCTGGAGTTTTATCTGGTGGAGAACGTAACCGTTTAAACCTTGCTCTTACTTTGAAGCAAGGTGGCAATCTTTTACTTCTTGATGAGCCAACAAACGATCTTGATGTCGAAACACTGGGCTCACTTGAAAACGCACTTCTGGAATTTCCAGGGTGCGCTGTTGTGATCTCACACGATCGTTGGTTTCTTGACCGGGTAGCAACTCACATCTTGGCTTATGAAGGTGACTCAAAGTGGTTCTGGTTTGAAGGAAACTTCGAATCTTATGAAGAGAACAAGATTGCCCGATTGGGTGCGGATGCAGCTCGTCCGCATCGCGCTACCTATCGAAAGCTGACCCGCTAATGATTTATTCGGGGCAGCAATATGTGCGATGGGATGACATCGATGCCTTTGGCCATGTCAATAATGCAAAGTATCTGACCTACATTCAAGAAGTTCGTTATCAATGGGCCTACTACCAATACTCTACAAAAGGTGAGATGCCCACACTGATGGAGATGGTTGTTGCCCGCAACGAGATTGATTACATCGTGCCTATCTACGAAGGCGGTCGTTTCTACGATCTCAAGCTATGGGTCGACTCCATTGGCACCACATCTTTTGTCGTCGGCTATGAATTGCTGGGCACCGATGGTGTGGTCCATGCCAAGATGAAGTCAGTGCAAGTGATGGTTTCGCTGGAGACAAAGAAGTCTCGTCCAATTTCGGAGCAAGAGCGCGAATTCCTTAATCGCTACCTCAAGGATTAGTAGGTTTAAATAATGCAAGAGCGAAAGATTCACCCCGGGTGGATTGCAGCAGTTGTCACCTTCTTCACCCTCGTTGCAACAGCCGGGTTTAGATCTGCACCCACTGTGCTCATTCTTCCCTTGGAAGAAGCTTTTGGCTGGTCTCGTTCGCAAATTTCGTTAGCGATTTCAATAAACGTACTTCTCTTTGGTTTGGTAGCACCCTTTGCGGCGGCGCTGATGGAACGCTTTACTGTGCGCAAAGTTGTGATGACTGCACTTGCATTGGTAGCAGCAAGTGCAAGTTCGACAATATTTATGACTCAACCATGGCACTTGTGGGCGCTCTGGGGCATCGGCGTTGGTGTCGGCTCTGGCTCTATGGCTCTGGTCTTTGCTGCAACGATTGCTAATCGTTGGTTTGTTGCCCGCAAAGGGATAGTGGTGGGAGCGCTGACCGCTGCCACAGCAACTGGTCAATTAGTTTTCCTTCCCATGCTCTCGCACTTTGCGATCACTTACGGTTGGAAGAGCATCTCCATCACTGTGGGCGCTGCATCTGCGCTCATGATTCCATTCATCTTTCTCTTCCTGAAAGAGAAACCAGAAGCCTTAGGCATGAAGCCATATGGAGCGCCGGAAGATTGGCAACCACCAGTTGCTAGTGAAATGCCGGCAGGTCGCTTAGCCATTGATACCTTGGTTAAATCAGCGAAAGATAGAAACTTCCTGATTCTCTTTGGCTCATTCTTTGTCTGCGGACTTTCCACCAACGGACTCATTGGCACACACTTCATTCCAGCAGCCCACGACCACGGTATGGGCACAACTGTCGCTGCTAGCTTGTTGGCATTGGTTGGTGTCTTCGATGTGATTGGAACAATTCTTTCTGGGTATCTGACAGATAAGTACGATCCCCGTAAATTGCTCTTCTTCTACTACGGCCTGCGCGGTCTCTCCCTCTTTTTATTACCATCTATTCTCTTTAGCACCATTCATCCATCCACATTGGTATTTGTAATCTTCTATGGCCTTGATTGGATTGCCACCGTTCCACCCACTCTTATTCTCTGTCGCATTGTCCTTGGTCCCCAGCGTTCAACTGTTGTCTATGGTTGGGTCTTTGTGGGTCACCAAGTGGGGGCATCGATTGCCGCCCTGGGTGCGGCGGTATTGCGGGTAAAACTTGGTGACTATGCACTCTCTTTCTACATCGCCGCCATCATGTGCATCATCAGTGCTTTTGCCGTATTGCAGATCGCCAAAGGAAAAACTTCAGCAGAGTTGAGAAGTTGATGGAGCGCGATACTACAAATTATTACGAGCTCTTTGGCGGGCAAGCTTTCTTTGCCGACTTGGTCTCACAGTTCTATGCCCACGTGGCAGTCAATCCCGTGTTGCGCCCGATGTATCCAGAATCAGATATGCTGGGTGCGGCCCGCAGATTGCAGATGTTCTTAGAACAGTATTGGGGCGGACCAAGCACTTATCAAGAAGAACGTGGTCATCCGCGTCTTCGCATGCGCCATGCCGGTTTTCATATCAATCAAGAGGCGCGCGATGCTTGGATTGGCTGCATGAAGTTGGCAGTTGATGGAACATCACTTGGCCAAGATGAAAAAGATAAATTGTGGAGATACCTAGAGGGAGCAGCAAACCATCTAGTTAATCAGCTGGATTAGCCCTGCTTAGATTTATTTCCCACCAATAAAATCTCACCGTTTCGAACAAACCAGAGCACACCATCAGCATCGCGCACCTCGGTAATACGAAGGCCAACTTTTTCTACTCGTCCGGCAATATCTTGCACGCGAATGTCATCGCCAACCCCGTATTGATCTTCAACGAGCATAAAGATTCCAGAGATTACATCGCGCACCAATGTTTGCGCTCCGAGTCCAATTGCCACACCAATCACACCGGCAGAGGCAAGAACAGGCCCCAAACTAAATCCGAATTCACCCAGAATCATTCCGGTTGCGATAATCCAAATCGCGGCGTTAAAGGTTGAGCTAAAGACGGTACCAATTGTGCGGGCGCGTTCTGCCTGACGTTTTGCCGTTCCTGGCCCAGGCTTTAGGTCAGCTGTTGCCAGGCGCCCAATGGCCCGTGAAATGGCCCGGTGGCCGATTACATGGCCGATAGCGGCGATGATAAAGATGACGAGGATGCGAAAGGGGGCTCCGTTAAACCAATCCCAGATTGCCTGTGTGCGCTCGTTCATAGGCATTAAGGGTAGTGAAATCTTTACTAAAACTTCACCACAAAATGCCCCCGTCCTGGAGAGTTTTAGTACAAAATTGCCCAATCAGTGCGAGCCACGTGCTGGAACCGAGGTAGAGATGAACCGCTCATTAGTTCTCAACGCCACCTACGAACCATTGGGTGTTGTCACTGATCGTCGTGCGCTCATTCTCGTTCTGAACAACCGTGCCACTATGGTTGAAGCATCTGGAACCGTCTTGCACTTTGCACATGGTCAGATTGAGCTCCCATCAGTAATTCGTCTCAATAAATTTGTGAAGATTCCTTATCGTCATGCAGTTCCACTTTCGCGTCGGGCAATCTTTGCGCGAGATGGTGGACGCTGCGTCTATTGCACAGCGCCAGCAACTTCTATTGATCACGTCATTCCACGTTCTCGTGGTGGCGGTCACAATTGGGAGAATGTCGTAAGTGCCTGCCATAAGTGCAACCATGTCAAAGCTGATAAGCCACTGAAAGAACTTGGTTGGCGACTTCGCACGCTACCGCGCGAACCAGTGGGCGCTGCCTGGCGAATTCTCGGAACAGGTCGCACCGAAAATCGTTGGCTGCCATACCTAGAGCCATTTGGCGTCGCTGCCGCAACTGCATAGACTCTGCCAATGCTTTCTCAACTGCTCATGATTAACCAAGAGCCAGGTGCGATGCCGGGTGAAGGATTAACGGCCGTAGAAACTTTCACTTATTTTGTGGCAGCTCCAGTTGGACTATTTCTTCTTATTTCACTTATTTCATGGGCGCTTACGGGCGAAAAGAAAAAGAGTAAGAGCACTTCTTCTATTACTCATATCGAGTAATTACTGATCGGCAGCCTGTGCTTTTAGCGCGCGCACCATGGCATCGCGTGATTCAAGAATCGTTCTGCGTAGCGAATGCGATGCATCTTTACCTGTGACATCTAGCCAGTGCTGGGCCTTTTTCACAGTTGCCTCGCTAATGACCCAGGACGGAAAAAGCAGAGTCGCTGTGGTTTCAGCAATTTCATAGCCTTTAGTCTCCCAGACTTTGAGCAGTACATCAAAATACTGATCAACGAAGTCGCTCAAGATTTCTGTATGAAGCGGATCGTTAAATCCTCGGCATTTAAAGGAATGAATCGTGTTCGATAAATCATCGGTAGTAATCGAGCTAAATGCCTTGGCTTTGGCATCTTTAGTTGGAATTTGCGCATAAGCCATCGCACCGTATTGCTTGCCGTGCGCTGTCTTATCTAGTGCCAATTCCTTTTCAATATCAGCAGGACCAAATACCCCGTGCTTGACGCCACAAATGAATAGGAACCAACGAAGTTCAGCATCGATGGTGAGCCCAGTGATTGAGCCGCCAAGAATGGCCTTGATGCGCTCTAGTTGCGCTGGAGTGATTGCAGTGTTGGCAAAGCCTTTTGCAAATTGCAGTTGATGATCGCTACCGGACTCAGCTACATCAAGAAATGATTCGATGGCAGTTGCCACTTGCAAGCGAAGTGCCGCACGGTGTGATGGATGGGCATATGCCCAGAGCGCAGTATCAATCTGACCCAAAGTGGCGCTGACAATCGAGATATCTGATTCATTTTTCAAAGCGGGCAGTGCGATAGCGATGTAATCAGTTGCTGAGAGCTCGCCATCACGACATGAATCCCAGAGCGATGCCCAGATAAGTCCACGGGCTAAGGAATCATCGAGTGAGCCTAGGTGGCTCTTCATCGTTGCAATGGAGCGTTCATCAAAGCGCAACTTTGCATAGCTCTGATCTTTATCGTTGATCAGAACTAGGTCAGCACATTTTTGGCCAGCAAATGCGGTGACTTCAGTCAGTGCGCCGGCAACATCGAGTTCCACACTTGTGCGCCGCACCAGCTTGCTGCCTTGAATATCAAAGAGACCCACATGCAATCTGTGGGGGCGAAGTTCAGTAGAGCCCACCGGCATGGTTGGCACTTCTTGTTTGATAGAAAGTGATGCGTAGGTATCGCCATTGAGTGCAATCACTGGGCGCAGTGTGTTCACACCTGCGGTGCGCAGCCAGGTTGCAACCCATGGAGTGAGGTCGCGCCCGGAGGCAGCTTCGAGTTGATCAATTAAATCTTTGAGAGTTGTATTACCAAAGGCGTGCTTAGCAAAGTAGCGGCGAAGTCCGGTAATGAAATTATCTCGGCCCACATGTGCCACAAGTTGTTGCAATACGGAAGCACCCTTGGCATATGAGATGCCATCGAAATTGGTGCGCACAGCGTCCAGATCTTCCATCTCGGTAGCAATTGGGTGCGTTGTGGTGAGCTGATCTACGCGATATGCCCAGTTCTTACGTAGTGAATTGAACTCAGTCCAGGCTTCGGTGTATTTAGTTGATTCACTGACCGATTGATAGGAAGCCCATTCGGCAAAAGATTCGTTGAGCCATAAGTCATTCCACCATTGCATAGTGACCAAGTCACCAAACCACATATGCGCCATCTCGTGGTGGATAGTTGTTGCCCTACTTACATAGTTTCGCTCTGTGACCTTAGATCTAAAGATCAGGACATCTTCATGGAAAGTAACACAGCCCACGTTCTCCATGGCGCCCCAGTTATATTCGGCGACCGCAATTTGGTCATACTTTCCAAATGGATAGGCGAGACCGAAAGTCTTCTCAAAGTAGGCAAAGCCCTGCTTGGTGACTTCAATTATGTTCGCTGCATCAACGTGCTTAAAAAATGATTTACGGGCATAGATGCCCAGTGGAATCGTCTTCTCACCTTTGTATTCATCGTGCACAGAGGTATAGGCACCGGCCACAATGGCGGTGACGTAGGTAGAGATCACTTGCGAAGTAGCAAACTGAGTGAATTTCTTCTTACTTCCTAGATCTTTTGTTGATTCGATTGCGTAGTTTGAAATTATTTCCCAGTGGTCAGGAGTGATGGTGCTGATCGCAAATGTCGCCTTCTGATCTGGTTGATCAAAGCAGGCATACATGCGGCGGGCATCGCCAGTTTCAAACTGGGTATAGAGATAAACCTCATCATCGGCTGGGTCGACAAATCGGTGCAGGCCTTCACCAGAATTGGAATACACACCATCATGTTCGATCTCAAGAATGTTCTCTGCCGCAAGGGCTGGAAGATAAATAGTCTCGCCATCAAAGCGTGGGTCAAAATCTGCGCCATTGAGCTTGGCACTTATTACCCGCGCACCCACGCAATCGATATAGGTAGTTGCACCTGGTTTAAGACCAGCAAATTTCACCGTGGTCTTTACCCGAAAGTTTTCCGCACCAGTAGTCAGATCTAAATCAATGGCATAGCTAGCAACCTTAATGATTGCCGAACGTTCGGTGGCTTCTACCTGCTTGATATTTGTGCCTGGCACGGGTGCTCCTTCAGTGCATGATGCAAGAGAGCATATCCAACCACCAACTCGGTGATTCGTCAGAGGTTAGGATTGTGCAATGGAACAAGATTCGGTACGCACATACCGCTTACGTGGGTCTCGCATCACCGCTCCACAGCAGAGCGCCCTGGATAAATACTGGGGGATTTATGGAATGCAGTACTCCGAAGATTTTATTGAAATCCCAGCCCTCTTTCCAGACTCGTCGAAAATAGTTCTCGAGATCGGCTTCGGCATGGGCGAGGCAACTGCCCTGATCGGCAGAGATTTTCCTGATACCGGTTTTATTGCAGTTGAAGTTCATAAGCCAGGCATTGGAAAATTGATGGCCCGAATTGAAGAACTTGCATTAAGCAATGTGAGAATTATTGAAGGCGATGCCCACCCGATCCTGAAAACCATGATTGCCGATAATTCAGTAGATGCGATTCATCTCTTCTTTCCTGATCCATGGCCGAAGAAGCGCCACAACAAGCGGCGCATTGTGAACAATGAATTCTTAAAACTTATTCACCCCAAGATTAAAGCAGGCGGCTATATCCATATTGCAACTGATTGGGTGCCCTATGCCGAATATATTCAAGAAGTTTTCACGCCCAGCACCTTATTTACCGGGGGAGTAGTAGCGCGCCCTGAATGGAGACCAGTCACGCGATTTGAGGGGCAAGGCATAACTAAAGATCATCAAGTAACTGATCTTCGATACTTTAAGGCTTAAATCTCACCTGTTACTTCGTAATTACTGATTTTATCAATTCTGCGCACATGGCGTTCATCGCCAGGAAACTTTGTTGCGATGAAGGTATCGATGAGCTGCTTTACAAAATCCGCATCATGAAGCCTTTGCCCTAAGGAAATCACATTTGCATTGTTATGTTCGCGGGCAAGTTTGGCGGTCTCGATGCTCCACACAAGTGCAGCACGCACGCCCTTGACTTTATTGGCCGCAATTTGCTCACCATTACCGGAACCACCGAGAACTATTCCCAGTGAGGTGGAATCTTTAGCCACAGCTTCGGCGCATGGGATGCAGAAATCTGGGTAATCATCGAGTGCGTCATATTCATAGGGCCCGTGGTCAGTCACATCGTGGCCATTAACAACGAGGTGTGTAATCAATTCGTTCTTGAAATCAAGGCCGGCGTGATCGCTGCCGATGTGAATGCGCATGCGCAATTTAAGCATGTGCGGGGGCGGGCATGTGAAAACCCCGCCACACTTTCGCATGGCGGGGTTTTTACCCAAGGAGGTACTACATATTTGAACTAGTTATGCGATTGCCGCAGTTGTTGCTCTTGGAGCTGGCATTCTTGGAGCCTTCTCAAAATCACCTTTTCCCTTGTGCCCAAATCCACCTTTAAAGCCACCCTTTGGTCCTGCGGTGCGAACTTCATTGATTTCTTCAGTTATGTGAGCGACGAGGCGATCTTTAAGGAATGTTGCCTGTGCGGCAGTTAATTTCCCAGCTGTGACCGCAGCATCGATTCTTTTGGTCTCATCTGCAACCAGTGCCGCAATCAACGCATCTTTCTTAGGCCCCGCGATTGTCGCAAGAGTTTCTCCTGCGGCAAGGCGCGACTTGATGGTTGCTGAGTCGATACCGATTGTTGTTGAGATCAGTGCAAGCTCTGCCATCTTTTCAGCCTTCAAAGGCTTAGCCAGTTCTGCTGCAGCACGGGCTGCAGCACGGGCTGCTTCTGCAGCTACCTTGGCTGCATCAGCCGCGGCAATGATTGCATCTGCCTGTGCTTGTGTGATTGTGCCCTTTGTGACAAGTGCGGAAAGTGTGGCGGCAAGGTCTATCCCTCGAGGACCCTTGACACCGTTAGCACTTGGATTGGTAATTGAGATACGTGTTGCTTTTGTTGAGGCTGTTGAAACACCAACAGTTCCTGCAGTAAGTGCAACAGTTGTAATAACAATTGTTGCAATCCTTTTCTTTGTTGACATTCGCATGCCCCCACTCTCTTGCTCTGTGCCAAAGCCCTCGCCTCGACTTGGTTGTACTAAAGCGTCCTAGGCTCAGAAAGATACTTGGATAGCCTGCGAGGCTCATGCGAGTTTTCATGTGAAATCTGTGAGTTTTTCCCCTACACGCACGCCCTTCCTGTGTGCTGGTAGGGGATTCTCCGATTCTGGCAAGCCTGGTGCCACTTCACACTGGGTGGACAACCTAGTGTGAAGGGGTCACCAGTGAGAGCATCACGAATAGCCGTCCTAGTTACTATTGCAATTCTTACAACATCCACATCAGTGATTTCAGCAAGTGCTGCCGGTAGAACAGCAGCCTCAATTCCAAACACAATTCTTAATGGCAAAGGTCTGCCAATTACTTCACTGGGCATCAATGGCGATTTTTATATTGATACCCGAAGTCTTCTCATTTATGGACCAAAAGCGAAAGGTAAATGGCCACTGCCACAGAACTTGCAAGGACCTATTGGCGCAACAGGTGTCACAGGTAGTGATGGAAAGAATGGATCCGATGCAAAAATTGGCACCAATAATGCAAATAGCGTTGGTTCAGTTGGGCCACAAGGTGAACGTGGACTAACAGGTGCAGCCGGACCTGCCGGACCTGCAGGTGCCGCAGGATCTTCTGGTTCAGGTGGAGGAACACCAGGTGCAACGGGAGCTGCAGGTGCAACGGGTGCAACCGGAGCATCAGGTGCTGCGGGAAGCATCGGCCCAAGTGGACCAACAGGTTCAACAGGTGCAACTGGTTTAACGGGAGCAGCTGGTGCACAAGGGGAAACAGGGACTGCTGGGTCTGCGGGTACGTCTGAGGTAAAAGTAATATCAATTGGCAACTTCACAATAAACACAAGCACCCCTCTTGGAGTGGCTTCGTCATCAGCCTTCGGAAGTCTTGCTATTAACTCGTCATACTTCTTTCAGATTTACTTGACGGGGGAAGCTTCAGCAACATATCTAGATTTTGCAGCCGGAGTTAGCTCAACAGGGGAGACTCCAACCTACAATTTTTCTGCGTCTCGCTCAAAGTTGGTAACTTTGGCTGGGAAAAGCACTGTGTATGGAGTCACAATAACTGGAACCATTAAGACAGCAGGCACAGTTTCATCTTTGACAGTAAATCTCATTGACGTAACTGGAGAGTCTTCCGCGGAATCGGGAGTTACTTTTTCGGGCCGGATTTTTCTCCAGAAGGTCGGAATCATTAACTAAAAACATGGAGCGGGTGACCGGGATCGAACCGGCATGGCCAGCTTGGAAGGCTGGGGCTCTACCATTGAGCTACACCCGCGAGTGGTGCGAAGGATGAGCGTACAGGGTGTGTAACTCAGAGTAAAAAATTACTCTAGACTCCGTTGTTGCGCCTCGGGGCGTAGCGTAGTGGCTAGCGCGCCTGCTTTGGGAGCAGGAGACCGGGAGTTCGAATCTCCCCGCCCCGACCAGAATTTCTTCACAGTATTACAGCTGTCATTAACTAATAGGAGCACTTCGTGAAAAGCACCGTTGAGACACTTTCTGCCACTCGCGTTCGTTTAGAAGTTGAAGTTCCTTATGCAGAGCTAACTAACCATGTTGCAGCTGCATATAAGAAGGTGGCAACACAGGTAAACATCCCAGGTTTTCGTAAGGGCAAAGTTCCGGCTGCGATGATTGATCAGCGCGTGGGACGTGGAACGGTAATTGATGAGGCGATTAATACCGCACTACCTGAGTTCTATGGCAAAGCTGCTCGTGAGCATGATGTGCTCGTTGTGGGACGCCCCACTGTTGATGTGAAGGAATTTGTCGATAACGACAAGCTCATCTTTACCGTTGAGGTAAATGTGCGCCCAGAAGTGACACTTCCAGACTTTTCCAAGATTACTGTGACAGTAGATGATGTAGTTGTTGCAGATACTGATATCAATGAGCAGGTAGATGAGCTTCGCGCTCGCTTTGGAACCTTAAATTCAGTTGAGCGTGCCACACAATCTGGTGACTTTGTCACTATCGATCTCACAGCCCGTATTGATGGCGCTGAAGTAGATGGTGGAAAAGCGAATGAGATTTCCTATGAAGTCGGCTCCAATCGCATGATTGACGGACTAGATGAAGCACTCGTTGGAATGAGCGCGGGGGATAACAAGACTTTTACAACCCAACTCGTTGGTCAAAAAGATGGCGAAAAGGGCGATGTTGATATTGTTGTGAAGGCAGTCAAAGAGCGCGAGCTGCCTGCAGCTGATGATGCATTTGCCAAACTTGCATCTGAATTCGATACTTTAGCTGAGCTTAAAGCGAATATCGCAGAGCGTTTATCACGAGTGAAGAAGATGGAACAAGGCGCGCAAGCACGCGACCTACTACTTGAAAAGTTACTGGCAGATCTTGATATTCCAGTTCCAGATGAGATTGTGCTGGAAGAAGTAAATGAGCACCTTACGGGTGAATCTCGGATGGAAGATGCCGAACACCGCGCTGAAGTAGATGGCCAGGTTCGCGCCTCAATTAAATCTGATTTCTTACTGGATGCCATTGTCAAGGTGGAGCAAGTTCAAGTCTCTGAAATTGAACTTACTGAATACCTCATTCGCATGTCACAGCGTTATGGAATGGGTCCGGAGCAATTTGCACAGGAGCTACAAAAGGCTGGACAAATTAGCCAGGTAGTTGCTGAGGTTACTCGCGCGAAGGCACTTGCATCAGTATTAGGTCGTGTCTCAGTTGTCGACAAGTCCGGCCAAGTGATTGATCTTGAAGCCCTTCGCCCAGCACAAGGTCAGCCAGCAGCGCCCGAAGCCGAGTAACGCTTTAGCCGTAAGCGAACATCAGAGTTTTTGACGCCTATCTCTCATATTTGGGAAGCAATATGGCGCGGTAATTGTTAAGGTCAATACAAGGGAAAGTTATTGGAAGGATGAAACGTGGATTTTATTAACCCACAGGAGAACACGCCTGTAGCGCGCTCAGTTGGTTCAGAGCCATTTGGACTAGGCGATCAGATTTATAGTCGCTTGCTCCGTGAGCGAATCATCTTTCTTGCTGGTGAAGTGCGCGATGAGATGGCCAACGCCATCTGTGCGCAGATGTTGTTACTAGCCGCTGAAGATTCTGAGAAAGACATTTACCTATACATCAACTCACCTGGTGGATCAGTAACTGCCGGTATGGCCGTCTATGACACGATGCATTACATCAAAAATGATGTTGCAACAGTTGCCATGGGAATGGCTGCCTCAATGGGTCAATTCCTTCTTACAGCTGGTGCACCTGGCAAGCGTTATGCAACACCAAACGCGCGCATCTTGATGCACCAACCGCTAGGTGGCATCGGCGGAACTGCAACAGATATTCGGATCCAGGCAGAGCAGATGGCTATTACCAAGCAGACGATGTCTGAACTCAATGCCAAGCACACCGGGCAACCGCTAGAAAAGATTATTGCTGATTCAGATCGCGATAATTGGTTTAATGCTAAGGATGCACTTGCCTATGGATTTATCGATCACATCGCATCAAATGAAGGCCAAATCGCGGGAGGTAAGAAGTAATGAAGCACATTCAAGAAATTACGAACCGCTACGTTCTTCCAACAATTGAAGAGAAGACCGCCTACGGTTTTAAGCGTTTAGATCCATATACAAAGTTATTTGAAGAGCGCATCATCTTCCTTGGTCAGGCAATTGATGACACTGTGGCAAACGATGTGATGGCCCAGCTATTGACTTTGGAGTCAATGGATCCAGATCGCGATATCTCGATCTACATTAACTCACCTGGTGGTTCATTTACCGCACTCACCGCAATTTATGACACGATGCAATTTGTTCGCCCAGACATCACAACAATTTGTCTTGGCCAAGCAGCATCAGCTGCCGCAATCATCTTGGCTGGTGGCACAAAAGGTAAGCGCTATGGCCTTGAGCACTCACGTATCTTGATTCACCAACCTTCATCAGAAGGTGGCGGACAGGCATCAGATATTGAAATTCAAGCACGTGAAATTCTTCGTATGCGTGGATTACTCGAGACCATGCTTGCCAAGCACTCCAATAAGACTGTGGAAGAAATTGAGAAAGATATTGAGCGTGACAAGATTCTGACGGCTGCTGAAGCAGTGGAATACGGAATCATCGATAAGGTGATGGCTTCACGTAAGGCAAAGCCTTAAGCACACAATTTCACTAAAGGGGCGTCTGGTTCGAAAATGCTAAAGAAATATTTCGAACCCGGCGCTCTTTTTTCATACCCGGCATATCGCAACCTATGGATCTCAACGATCCTGACCATTCTTGCGATGTCAGCCTTTCCAATCGCACTTGCTGTCACCATCCTTGATGCCGGTGGAACTATCACCACCCTGGGTCTGATTCTGGGCGCGCGAGTTCTTTCCGGCGTTCTCTTTTCTCCGGTAGGTGGGGTTGTTGTTGATCGATTACCTAGAAAGACAGTTCTGATTGCAGCCGATGGTTTTCGAGCAGTCATCGGTTCAGTAGTTGTCTTTATTGATCCCGCGCAGATTTCGATGTGGATATTGGGTCTGATTGTGGTGTTGATGGGAATCTCTGATGGTTTTGGCGCACCGGCAGCGCAAGCACTCATGCCCAGCATCTTGCCTGATCAGTTGTTGCCTGCTGGAAATGTGCTTCGCGGAATTGCCCTTCGTACATCACAGATTGCCGGTCCTGGTGTTGCCGGAGCACTGCTTGTCGCCTTCGGAACTCATGCAACCTATGTTGCCTGCTCCATCTTCTTTTTGACGGGGGCAGCAATCCTGGTTCGTATTGATGAAGGTCCGATTGCGAAAAATGACAATGTGAAAAACCACTTCGTGCAAGATTTGCGAGAGGGTGTTCGAGTGGTCTGGTACTACAAGTGGATTGCCGCGATGATCGTGATGGCATCTGTGCAATTGATGCTTGTTATCGGTGTGGAGAACGTTCTGCTTCCTGTCATTACCAAGCGTGAATTTGGTGATGCATCGGTATATGCAGCCTCGGCGGCACTTTTCAGTGTGGGCGGAGCGATATCTGCAGTCATCTTTATTAAGTGGAAGGTGAAAAACGAAGGGCTGGTCTCAGTCGTTGTGTGGGGGCTATTTATCTTTGCCCCTCTTATTCTGGCATTTCCTTCTTCTGCGCCCTTAATTCTCTTTGCCTATCTGCTCGCCGGTTTCTCAGTGGGACCATGGGAAGCATTCTGGTCAACATCTGTGCAACGTGAGGTTCCGGCTGAATATCAGGGACGAGTATTTAGTTTGGATTACATGGGCACGATGGGGCTGATGCCACTGGGTATGGCTTTAGTTGGCCCGCTGGTGAATATCTTTGGCGAGAAAGAGTTGCTCATCGGCGTCGCTGTTTTCCATCTGGCAATCTGCGCATTGGTACTTCTGGTGCCGGGAGTGAAAGAGATGAAGTCGAAATTGCCGCCATATTCACCTATAGGCGAACAAAGTCAGGCTTGATTTCACGCGCAATTTTTACCCATAAAAACTATCCTTACACCCATGTCCACCCGAATTGGCGAAGCTAACGACCTCCTCAAGTGCTCCTTCTGCGGCAAAACGCAGAAGCAGGTGAAGAAACTTATTGCAGGTCCGGGCGTTTATATCTGCGATGAATGTATTGAACTCTGTAATGAGATCATCGTTGAAGAACTTTCCGAAGCCTCCTCACTTGGTTTAAGTGAACTTCCTAAGCCACACGCCATCTTTGATTTCCTTGATCAATATGTGATTGGCCAAGATCGGGCAAAGAAGTCACTTTCGGTTGCTGTCTACAACCACTACAAGCGCGTGCAATCTGGAGATTCTCGCAATGAAGATGGAGTCGAGCTCGCGAAATCAAATATTCTCCTGCTTGGTCCTACAGGCTGCGGTAAGACGCTGATGGCGCAAACTCTGGCACGTATGCTCAATGTTCCCTTCGCTATTGCAGATGCAACGGCGCTTACCGAGGCAGGTTATGTCGGTGAAGATGTCGAGAACATTTTGCTCAAGCTTTTGCAGGCTGCCGATTACGATGTGAAGAAGGCAGAGACCGGAATCATCTATATCGATGAAATCGATAAGGTGGCTCGCAAATCTGAAAACCCTTCTATTACTCGCGATGTTTCAGGTGAAGGTGTTCAGCAAGCGCTGCTTAAGATTTTAGAAGGAACAGTTGCATCAGTTCCACCACAAGGTGGTCGTAAGCACCCTCATCAAGAATTTATCCAGATTGATACCACAAACGTTCTCTTTATCGTCGGTGGCGCATTTGCTGGCCTCGATAAAATTATTGAATCACGCAGTGGCTCTGCCGGTGTTGGTTTCGGTGCTGAACTTCAGAGCGCGGAGGAGAAGAATCGCAGAGACATCTTTGCCGATGTCATGCCAGAAGACCTGCTCAAGTTTGGAATGATTCCTGAATTCATTGGTCGCCTGCCGGTTCTTACCAGCGTTGAAAATCTTGATAAGCCAGCTCTAATGCAGATTCTTACCGAGCCAAAGAATGCGCTAGTAAAGCAATATCAGAAGCTCTTTGACCTAGATGATGTCGAACTCGAATTTTCAGAGGAAGCCCTGGAAGCGGTGGCCGACCTTGCTCTCATTCGCGGAACTGGTGCACGCGGACTACGCGCCATCATGGAATCAGTATTACTTGGGGTCATGTATGAGATCCCGAGCCGCACAGATGTCGCCAAGGTAATCATCGAAAAGAGTTGCATCACAGATAGCGCAGCCCCCACCTTGCTGCCACGTACCGGTGATATTGCTAAGCGCGCTTCTCGTCGCGAGAAGAACACAGAGGAGAAAAGCGCGTAAAGGTAAACTAGACTGCGCTCCATGTCTTTAGAAAAGCGCGAGCTAGCACCGGCATTTACGCCGAGTGAAATCGAAGGCCCGCTCTATAAAAAGTGGTTAGACGCTGGTTACTTCACAGCTGATGCCAACTCATCTAAAGAACCATTTACCATCGTTATTCCACCGCCCAATGTCACTGGCAATTTACATATCGGCCATGCCCTAGATCAAACTCTGCAAGATTGCTTAACCCGCATGAAGCGCATGCAAGGTTTTGAAGCGCTCTGGCTTCCTGGCATGGACCATGCTGGAATTGCAACGCAAAATGTTGTGGAAAAACAATTGGCAACCAAGGGACTTTCTCGCCATGATTTAGGTCGCGAAGAGTTTGTGAAGAAAGTGTGGGAGTGGAAGGCTGAATCTGGCGGACAAATTCTCGGACAGATGAAGCGACTTGGCGATAGCGTGGATTGGTCTCGCGAAGCTTTCACAATGGATGAGAATCTTTCGCAGGCTGTATTAACAATATTTAAGAAGTTATTTGATCAAGGGCTGATCTATCGGGCAGAGCGAATCATTAACTGGTGCCCGCGTTGTCTTACCGCCCTTTCTGATATTGAAGTTGAACATCAAGATGATGCTGGCGAATTTGTCTCAGTTCGCTATGGCGATGGCGAGAAGAGCATTGTCGTTGCAACTACGCGTCCGGAAACAATGATGGGCGATGGCGCGGTGGCTGTGCACCCAGATGATCCTCGCTACAAACACCTGATTGGCACCGAAGTGATGCTGCCATTGGTTAATCGCATGATTCCCATCATCGCCGATGAATTAGTTGATCCAGACTTTGGTACTGGCGCGGTTAAGGTCACTGCAGCACATGACCCGAATGACTTTGAAATGGCTCTTCGCCACAACGTTCCTTTTGTTGTCATCATGAACGAACACGGTGTGATGGATGGAACGGGCACAGAATTCGATGGCATGGATCGCTTTGATGCGCGCGTGGCAGTTGTTGCAAAGCTGCGCGAGCTGGGCCGGATTGTTGCCGAAAAGCGTCCTTACATTCACGCAGTTGGACATTGCTCTCGCTGTGAAACAACAGTGGAGCCGCGTCTATCAAAGCAATGGTTTGTAAAGGTGGAAACACTTGCGAAGGCAGCAGGCGATGCTGTGCGGGATGGGCGGGTCAAGATTGAACCGGAAGAGCTGGCACCTCGTTACTTTGATTGGGTCGATAATTTAAATGATTGGTGTATCTCACGCCAGCTCTGGTGGGGCCATCGAATTCCAGTTTGGTATGGACCTAATGGCGAAGTAGTTGTAGTTGGCCCTGGTGAAAAAGCACCTGCTGGTTATACCCAAGATCCCGATGTCCTAGACACTTGGTTCTCATCCGCGCTCTGGCCTTTTTCCACTCTCGGCTGGCCGAATAACACAGCAGATGTGAAGAAGTTCTATCCAACGAGTGTTCTTGTTACCGGTTATGACATTTTATTCTTCTGGGTAGCGCGCATGATGATGTTTGGGCTCTTTGCTATGGATGGCGTGCCACCTTTCCACACCATCGTTTTACATGGTCTGGTGCGCGATCAATATGGCAAGAAGATGTCTAAATCTCGCGGCAATGTGGTGGACCCACTTGAATTTATTGATAAGTATGGCGCCGATGCGCTGCGCTTTACCTTGGCCCGCGGATCAAATCCCGGTAAAGATCAGGCCCTGGCCGAAGATTGGATTGCAGGTTCTCGTAACTTTGCCACCAAACTCTGGAATGCAACACGCTTTGCGATGATGAACGGGGCAACTGTTCAAGGTGCGTTGCCAGCAATGGAAAGCTTGTCAGAGATCGATAAGTGGGTGCTTTCGCGTTTAAGTGAAACAACTGCTGAATACACCAACTTAGTTGAACGCTATGAGTTTGCTCGTGCCTGCGAAGTGGTTTATCACTTTGCCTGGGATGACCTCTGCGACTGGTATCTCGAGCTCTCTAAGGAAGCTTTTGCTTCCGGCAACGCGGCTGCATCCCAGCGCGTGCTTGGTCATGTGCTGGACACACTTTTCCGCCTGCTGCACCCAGTGATGCCATTTATTACTGAAGAACTGTGGACCACATTTGCGGGTGGTGAAACTCTTGTCACAGCGCAATGGCCAGTATCAGCTCCTGCCCACATCAATAAGAAGGCAGAAACACTTGTGGGAGAACTTCAAAAAGTCATTACCGAAGTTCGCCGCTTTCGTAATGACCAAGGTGTGAAACCAAGTGCGAAGATTCCGGGTCGATTTATTGCACCGGCTGATGTGTCTGCCTATGCAACTGCGATGGCATTCTTGCTTAAATTAGAACTCACTGAGTTCACTCCTAGTGCTTCTGTTGAAATTGGCGCAATCAAAGTTGAACTCGATCTCTCTGGCACGGTAGATGTGGCAGCAGAGCGCACCCGCCTTACCAAAGACCTTGCCACTGCCCAAAAAGATCTAAAGACAGCTGAAGTGAAATTAAACAATGAGGGATTTATGGCCAAGGCACCGGCTGATGTGGTGAAGGAAATTAAAGAAAGACTTGCCGTGACAACAAGTGATATCGAACGCATCACAGCCCAGCTTGCAGCGCTCAAATAAATGAGTGAGATTACCCCCGAGGACCAAGTGCACCTCGATAAAATTGAGAAGGCGCTGCTCACTCGCTGGCCAGAAACACAGATTGAGCCATCACTGGAGCGAATTGCCGCACTTGTCGATGTTCTAGGGTCTCCGCAACTTACTTATCCCACAATTCACATTGGTGGCACTAACGGAAAGACCACCACATCGCGCATGATTGATTCACTTCTCTTTGAGATGGGGCTGCGCACGGGGCGATTTACTAGTCCACACCTGGAAAGTTTTGTGGAGCGAATTGCAATCAACGGTGAACCAATTGATGCGCAAGCACTGATCTTTTCTTACAACGATATCGCCGCATACATTGACATGATGGATTCGAAATTCGAACATCCCATTTCATACTTTGAAGCCCTCACTTCCCTTGCTTTCGCTGCTTTTGCCGAGCATCCGATCGATGTTGGTGTGATTGAAGTAGGCATGGGAGGCGAGTGGGATGCCACCAATGTTGTTCTGGCAGATGTTTCAGTTCTGATGCCAATCGACCTAGATCACACTGAGTATTTGGGTGAAACGCTGGCCGAGATTGCGCAGACGAAAGCGGGCATCATTAAAGAATCTGGTTTCATTGTTCTTGCCCAACAAGAGCCGGAAGCGGCGAAAGAGTTACTCAAGCGAGCAGCATCGGTGGGCGCAGATGTTGTGCGCGAAGGTATTGAATATGCAGTGATGTCACGTTCGGTTGCAGTCGGCGGGCAGTTGTTAACTATTCGCGGGGCTCAAGATACGTATGAAGATATCTTCTTGCCTTTGCATGGCAAACACCAGGCATCAAATGCGGCGGCCGCACTTGTGGCAGTGGAGGCATTCTTTGGCGACCAAGAGTTAGATATCGAGGCGGTGCGCGCGGGATTTGCCGCTGTGACATCACCTGGTCGCTGTGAAGTGCTCCACCGGGATCCGACCATCATTTTAGATGCGGCGCATAATCCGCATGGGGCTGCAGCGATTGCCGAGACGATTCAAAGTGAGTTTACTTTTGATGAAATTATTGGAGTAGTTGCGCCGATGGGTGATAAAGATATTCGGGGGATTTTGCTGGAACTTGAGCAGGTGATGGATTCCATCATCGTGACGACCAATAGTTCTGTGCGCTCAACAAATATTGAGGAGCTAGAAAAGATAGCAATTGAAATCTTCGGACATGATCGGGTCTTTGCGCACGAGAAGTTAGCTGACGCCCTGGACAAGGCGATTAAGGATGCGATCCGGCCGCTGAGTGATGACACCATCGGGATTTTGGTTACTGGCTCTGTTGTCACAGCAGGGGATGCGCGTAGAATTCTGAGAAAGAAATTTGCAAAGGTAGATAAGTAATGCGCGTTCTAGGTTCGGCAGTATTGGTAATGGAATTTTTCATCATGGGTTTTGCCATGCTGCTTGCCAAAGATAATCACGAGGCTTCTACAATTGTGGCTGGCGCAGTTATTGCGATACTACTTCTTCTCACCCCAGGGCTATTAAAGAAACGAGCCGGGTGGATTCTTGGCTCTCTCTTGCAAATCTTGATGATCGGTTATGCCGTGGTAGTGCCATCGATGGCTATCGTGGGCCTGATTTTCGGGGGACTCTGGATTGCCGCCATCATTGTGGGTCGCAAGGGTGAGGCTGCTCGCGCTGCGCTGATGGCGACACGCACTCCTGACGCCTAATAGACTGACCCCTGTGAGCCTAGAAAAAACCCTCGTCCTGGTTAAGCCAGATGGTGTTGCGCGTGGATTAGTTGGCGAAGTAATCGCTCGTATTGAAGCCAAGGGATACACCATTGCGGCGATGCGGATGTTGCAAGCAGATCGAGCGCTTCTTGAAAAGCATTACGCCGAACATCAAGGTAAGCCATTTTTTGAACCACTCGTTGAGTTCATGATGTCAGGTCCCATTGTTGCCATCGTTGCGCAGGGAAATCGCGTGATAGAGGGATTTAGATCATTGGCAGGTGTTACAGATCCAACAGTGGCAGCCCCCGGAACAATCCGGGGAGATCTTGCCCGCGATCAAGGAACTAAGGTTGTGCAAAATATTGTTCACGGCTCTGATTCACCCGAATCTGCTGCACGTGAAATAGCTATCTTCTTTGAGGGGAAATAAATGTCTAACAGAATGTCATTCATAGGCCGCGATATGGCCGTTGACCTAGGAACTGCAAACACCCTTGTTTATGTTCGAGGTCGTGGCATCGTTCTTAATGAGCCTTCAGTTGTTGCTATTAACCAAGATACTGGCGGCATTTTAGCTGTTGGACTTGAAGCTAAGAAGATGATTGGTCGCACACCTGGCAACATCGTTGCCATTCGTCCACTTAAAGATGGTGTGATTGCAGACTTCGACACAACCGAGCGCATGCTCCGTTACTTTATTCAAAAAGTGCACCGTCGTAGCTATCTTGCTAAGCCACGCATTGTTGTTTGTGTTCCTTCAGGAATTACCGGTGTGGAACAGCGCGCTGTTAAAGATGCTGGCTATGCCGCAGGTGCTCGTAAGGTCTACATCATTGAAGAGCCGATGGCTGCCGCAATCGGTGCTGGTCTTCCCATCCACGAACCAACCGGAAATATGGTTGTTGATATCGGCGGTGGAACTACTGAAGTTGCCGTGATTTCACTGGGCGGAATCGTGACAGCGCTATCAATTCGTATTGGCGGCGATGAGCTTGATCAATCGATTATTAACTGGACCAAGCGCGAATACTCACTACTTTTGGGTGAGCGCACCGCCGAAGAGATCAAGATGGCTATCGGTTCGGCATACCCACTTCAGGGTGAAAATGATGCTGAAATTCGCGGTCGCGATCTTGCAACCGGACTTCCAAAGACCATCGTCGTCACAGCTGCTGAAATTCGCAAAGCACTGGAAGAGCCGGTCAACCAAATCATTAACGCAGTAAAGGCAACCCTTGATAAGTGCCCACCAGAGCTTTCCTCAGATCTCATGGATCGCGGCATCGTTCTTACAGGTGGCGGCGCACTTCTTAAGGGACTCGATGAGCGACTTCGTAAAGAGACTGGAATGCCAATTCACATTGCAGACCGTCCGCTGGACGCCGTCGTTGAAGGCTCCGGAAAATGCATTGAAGAGTTTGAAGCCCTTGAAAAGGTTTTGATCTCCGAGCCTCGTCGATAGGTAGTTAACAGTGCGCTACGGCGGCGACAACCGCGGTCGCTTACTCATCATCGTATTAATTGTTACTTCACTCTTCCTGATTACTTTGGATTTACGTGGCGTATCAGTAATTGGTGGCGTGCGCACAGGAACACAGACCGCTCTCACTCCGGTGCAAAAATTTGGCTCTTGGGCGCTGACTCCATTTCGTAATTTTGCATCTGATGTCACTCACTTGGGGCGCACCCGCAACCAAATTGAGAAACTCAAGGCTGAAAATGAGACGCTGCGTAACACTCTACTTAATCGCAAGACTGCCGATGCCCAACTGAAGCAATTAAAGAGCGTTCTGAATCTTGCTGGTGGCGGTGGATATAAAGTTGTTAATGCAAAAGTTATTTCACAAGGCCCCACTACATCATTTACGCAGACAATTACTATTGATGCCGGTACAAGTTCAGGAATTCGTAGCAACATGACGGTGATTTCTGGCTATGGTCTGGTTGGAGTTGTGAAGATTGCCTACCCAGATAGCTCACTCGTCCAGCTTGCATCAGATCCAGCATTTAGAATTGGTGCACGTATTGCAAAGTCAGAACAAATCGGAATCTTAAGCGGCCAAGGCTCTCGCATCGGCGTTTTGCAGTTGCTAGATAACACCACAACCGTGAAGGCGGGGGACGCACTCCTTGCGCGCGGAAGTGATAGCGGACGCCCCTTTGTTCCGGGAGTACCAATTGGGGAAGTAACTTCGGTTGATAATTCACCGGGCGCTGTCACCCAAACTGCCGAAGTAAGGTTCTATGCCAACTTCTCCACACTGGGCGTTGTCGCAGTGGTGATTGCAAAGCCGGAATCTGATCCTCGAGATGCATTGGTACCACCCAAGCCAGTCCCAACTCCACTTCCCACAGTGACTATTTATGCAACACCTTCTCCATCACCATCTACCAGCACAGAGCCATGATGGAACTATGACAATCCGTAGATATCTTCTCTCTATCCCAATCTTTCTCTTTATCTATGTATTGCAAGAAGCTTTTATTACTCAACTCAGATTGCCACTCGGTGGTTTCTCACTCCTTCTCATCTCCACCCTGATCTGGGCAACGCTGAGCACGCCAGAAATTGGCGCTCTTACCGGTTTCGGTGCCGGCATTTTGATGGATCTCTCGCAAAGTTCTCCTGGTCCTATGGGTCACTGGACTCTTGTTCTGATTTTGGCCGGATATGGCGTTGCATTTTTAGGCTATGGCGATGACAACATCCGTTCTAATCCCATTAACATCGTTCTGATAACAACCGTGGGAGTCGTGGCTAGTCAATTTGTTTTCTTATTACTTGGATTTCTACTCGGTCAAGAGTTAGGAAGTATTTCCCACATCGCATTTCTACTGGCGGGATCAGCATTTTGGACGGCGATAGTCTCACCACTGGTTCTTAAAATCCTCGCCTACATACATGCAAATGTCTTTGGAACCAGATCACTCCTATGAACCAACGCTCACGCTTAAGTTTGCTCGTGATTCAAATATTTTTTGTCTCACTCATGGTCGCACTCCTTGGCCGTCTCTTCTATCTTCAAGTTGCAGCAGGTCCGACCTATCGCGATGCCGCACTTAGTATTCAAAGTCGAGATGTTGCCACCCCGGCAAACCGCGGATTTATTGTTGACTCCTCCGGCGTTCCGCTGGCGCTGAGCAAGGTTGCACTAGCAATTACTGTTGATCGCACCGTGATTGATAAGTTGCCTGATAAGGGCGTAGCAGTGCTACGAAAGCTCGTTACATTATTAGGACTTCAATACGCTGATGTCTGGCAGCGCACGCGCTTATGTGGTGAGTTACCCAAGGGAGTGCGTGCTGGTTGCTGGACAGGTTCACGTTTCCAACCTATTCCTATTACTAAATCTGCCGATCCAGCACTTGCGCTGCGCATTGTCGAAAGATCAGATCGATATCCCGGAATCTCTGCCACACCTGTTGCAATTAGAAGTTACCCGCAAACACTAGGTGTCACCGGTAGTCATGTTCTGGGTTATGTCGGGCCACTGACAGAGGAAGATCTTTCTGGTGCTAATGGGCGCACCTACTTCCGCTCTGAATACATTGGTAAGACCGGGCTTGAAATCGAATACGATGAATACCTACGTGGTGTTCCTGGAATAAAAACTTTTATCGTTGACCGCAAAGAAGCGGTGACGAACACGAGTCAGGATACGAAGCCGATTGCCGGCAATCACTTGGTGACAAGTTTAGATGTCAGACTTCAAGCTGCCAGTGAAAAAGCGCTGGAGGGAGCAGTAAAGCGTGCACGTTCGATGGGATATCGAGCCGATGGCGGAGCCGCAGTCGTTCTTGATGTTCGAAACGGTCAAGTTCTTGCGCTAGCTTCTTATCCATCTTTTGATCCCAATGCTTTTGAACGTGGACTGACAATCAAAGAAGCACAGGCGCTTTATAGCGAAGACAACGGTGTACCAGCACTGAACCGGGCGCTACAGGGACTCTATGCTCCGGCCTCTACCTTTAAAGCAGTTTCAGTAGTGGCGGCAAAAGCTGCGGGATATGACTTAAATAAGAGTTATTCGTGTCCATCGGAAGTGCAAGTGGGAACTCGTGCTTTCCAAAACTTCGAAAGTAAGGCGCAAGGAACGATTTCGATGAAGAAGGCAATCGCAATTTCGTGTGACACTATCTGGTATCAAATCGCATATGACGAATGGGTGCGAGATGGTGGTTTACGGCCTAAATCAAACCCAAATGATCACTTCTTTAGCGCTGCCAAGGGCTTTCAGGTGGGGGTAAGAACAGGTGTAGATCTACCTTCTGAATCAGCGGGAAGACTTGCTGACCGCGAGTATAAGAAGACTTGGTATGCACAGAATAAAGATTTCTACTGTAACTACAGAGATCGCGCAACAAAGGCGCAGCAAACCCCCTTCCTGCTTCAGTTAGCGCAAGAAAATTGCGTAGACGGAGATAAAGTTCGTGGTGGTGATGCGGTGAACTTCTCTATCGGTCAAGGCGATACTGTGATTACACCCATTAAGTTAGCTCAAATGTATGCAGCGATAGCTAACGGCGGAACAATCTGGCAACCCACCATCGCCAAAGCTGTGGTGAGTCAGCAAGGAGAGGTAATTAAAACTTTTGAACCCAAGGAGTTGGGGGATATCTCAGCCGATGCGCAAACGATCGCCTTCTTACATGATGCACTCCAAGAGGTAACCCTAACCGGAACCTCCGCTGGAATTTTTTCACGTTTTCCGGTGCCAACAGCAGGTAAGACCGGAACCGCCCAAGTCTTTGGAAGAAACTCAAATGGAACACAGAAAGCTGATACTTCTTGGTATGCCTCTTTTGCTCCCGCTAAGAAGCCACGTTATGCAGTTGTCATGATGGTCAGTCAAGGTGGTTTTGGAGCAAGCACATCAGGAGTCGGTGTGCGAGAAATTTATGAGACTCTCTTCGGTGTGCAAGGCAATATTGTTAAACCTGAACTAGCGTTATTCCCTAAAGGAAAACCACCGATTAAGTTGCCTCGTATCTCACCGGCCAAGAAGCCGGCTGCCTCAATTTTGAATCCAGAAAAAGCGAAGAAGGGGTTACCGGTGACAAAGCCATGAGTACATTCCTCAATCGCAATCCATATCGTCGGGCTCGAAGTAAGTCTTTCTTCTCCGGCTTTGACCCAATCCTTAGCGCAGCAGTCGGCGGACTACTCATTATCGGAACCCTGTTGGTATATGCAGCTACGCGTGATTGGTATTCAGCTAACGGCCTTGATCCCGAGTACTACCTCAAGCGACATGTCATTAACATTGTCATTGGTTTAGCACTTGCCTGGGGAACGACCATCATTGATTACCGACTGCTTCGTGCCTACACCCCCTTTATCTGGGGCTTTGGCGTTCTTGGATTAATTCTTGTCCTTATTCCAGGAGTGGGCAGTGAAATTAATGGAGCTAAAGCGTGGATACGTCTTCCGGCAGGTTTTCAGATTCAACCGGCTGAGATTGCAAAGATCTCAATCATTATTGGAATTTCCATGTTGTTATCCGAGCGCACACATAACTCAGATGAACCGAGCACGAACGATATTCTCAAAGCACTTGCTGTTGCCGCCCTTCCCATCCTTCTTATTTTGCGTCAGCCAGATATGGGCACGGTCTTCATCATTAGCGCATCAGTTGTCACAATCCTGGCGGTCTCAGGTGCTCCCATGAAGTGGATTGTCGGTCTGATATTGCTGGCAGTCATCGGTGGATTTGTCGCAACGAAAACTGGCATTGTTAACGACTATCAAGTCAAGCGATTGCAATCCTTTGTTAACCCTAACGCTGACACACAGGGAGCGGGATATCAATTACGCCAAGCGCGGATCACAGTCGGCTCTGGTGGGTTAATTGGTACCGGCTTGTTTAATGGTCCACAAACAAATGGAAGGTTTGTGCCAGAGCAACAGACAGACTTCATCTTTACCGTGGCCGGTGAAGAACTCGGCTTTGTTGGCTGCTCAGTAATAATTCTGCTGCTGCTCACTATTCTCATGCGAGCATTTGGAATTGCTAGACGATCGACGGACCCCTACGGGACGCTGGTCTGCACCGGAGTTATTGCCTGGTTCGCTTTTCAAATATTTGAAAATATTGGTATGACTTTGGGCTTGATGCCCATGACCGGAGTTCCACTGCCCTTCCTGTCATATGGTGGTTCAAGCATGTTTGCCAATCTCATCGGAATCGGGCTTTTACAGAATGTTCACGCCCGCCAGCGCGGCTGATTCACGCTCAAAATAGGTTTTCTACCAACTTATCTGTCATAATTATGCCAACAGTTCAGCGCGGCCAGCGATCTTTATCGCGCCTGCGGCGGACTACACAAAAGATTAAAACATGAGTTTTGCTCAAGATGGCAACATTTTGGGCCACGAGATTGCGTATCGCTAATTGAAAAAGCAGGTACGCACTAAAGGATTTGGTGCCATGGCTATCGAGCCAAAATCACCGCGCAAACGTGCGGTTAAGAAATCAAGTAAGAAATCATTAGGCGTTCCCACAGTTGATACAACTGCAGATGGAGCAGAAAGTGCAGCACCTGATACAGAGGCTGCTCCTAAATCGCGTAAGAAAGCTGCCGCGATCCCAGTTCCGGTCTTTCAAGCTGCTCCGTCAGACGCTGTTGCTCCAAAGCGCGCAACTAAAGCTGCCAAGAAGCAAGCGCCAACAAAAGAGAGCGCTGAACCAGCGGCAACGGATGCGGACTCTGAAGATTCAGATTCCCGCACCGGACGCAATCGCCGTCGCCGTCGCGGTGGCCGCGGTCGTCGCAAGCCACAAGTTGATGGTCAAACAACGGATGATTTAGATTCTGAAGAAGGTACAGATGATTCTGGCGATTCCGAGGATGGTTCGGCAGAAGGTGGCACACATCGTCGCCGTCGTCGCCGTCGTGCAACTGGTGAAGGAATCACACCAGGTGAAGTCATTGATGAAGATGGTGTTGTCACTATCGTTAAAGTTCGCGAAGTTCGTGAAAAATCAGAGCGTCCAGCACGTGAGCGCACAGAGCGTGGAACACGCAATCGCCGTGATCGCGATCGTGGGCGCAGTGAGTCTCGTGAATACCGCGAGCCATATCGTCGCCGCGGCACCATTATTACTGATGGCGAATTCTTAGCTCGTCGTGAAAATGTTGATCGCGAGATGGTTGTTCGCCAAATCGGAGATCGTATCCAGATTGCTGTTATTGAAGATAATGTGATGGTTGAGCACTATGTCAATAGAAATGCCAACGTCTCCTATGTGGGTAACGTCTATCTTGGTCGCGTGCAGAACGTGCTGCCATCGATGGAAGCAGCCTTTGTTGATATCGGTAAGGGACGCAACGCTGTTCTCTATGCTGGTGAAGTTAATTGGGATGCAGCCGGAATCTCTGAATCGCAACCTCGTAAGATTGAAATGGTTTTGAAAACTGGTCAACCTGTTCTTGTTCAGGTAACAAAAGATCCGATTGGTCAAAAGGGTGCACGCCTAACCAGTCAAATCTCACTTCCAGGACGATATGTTGTCTATGTTCCTGGCGGTGGCATGAGTGGAATCTCAAAGCGTCTTCCAGAATCAGAGCGCACTCGCCTTAAAGCAATTCTTAAAAACCTCATTCCTGATACTGCTGGCGTAATTGTGCGCACAGCAGCAGAAGGTGTCTCTGAAGTTGAACTCACCGCAGATGTGGAAAGACTGAAAGCGCAATGGGAAGATATTTTCCAGAAGTCAGAAAATCCAAACTTCCATGCACCGGCACTTCTGCTCTCAGAGCCAGATCTTGCCGTGCGCGTTATCCGCGATATCTTTAATGAAGATTTCCGTAAGCTCATCATTCAGGGCAATGAAGCATGGGATGAAATCACTTCCTACCTAGGCTCCATCGCTCCAGAACTTGTGGCCAAGATTGAAAAGTATTCAGGCAGCGGAGATCTATTTGCTGATTACCGCGTCGAGGAGCAGTTGGCCAAGGCATTTGATCGCAAGGTTTATCTGCCTTCAGGTGGTTCACTTGTTATCGATCGCACCGAAGCTATGGTCGTGATTGATGTGAACACAGGTAAGTTCATTGGTAAGGGTGGAAACCTGGAAGAGACAGTGACTAAGAACAACTTAGAAGCGGCAGAGGAAATTGCCCGTCAACTTCGTCTTCGTGACTTAGGTGGAATTGTGGTCATCGACTTCATCGATATGGTTCTTGAATCAAATCGCGATGCCGTGCTTCGTCGCCTCGTTGAATCACTGGGTCGCGATCGCACCAAGCATCAAGTTGCTGAAGTAACCTCACTAGGTCTGGTTCAAATGACTCGTAAGCGTGTGGGACAAGGCCTGATTGAGGCCTTCTCAACCACATGTGACTCATGTAATGGACGTGGAATTCATGTGCATATGGATCCAGTGAAGATGAAGGCACCGATGCCACAAGTGAATTCACAGTCATCACATCATCCAGATGTTGAAGAAGATTCAGCAACGGATCATGAATTTCATGAAACGTTAAATGATGAGAGTCCAGCAGAAGAAGCTGAAGCAGTCGTTACCCCCAAGGGAAAGCGCCGCCGCAGGGCCGCTAGCTCCGGGGTCATCACCGCCTAGCCTCACAAATGAAGTGAATTTAGGGGTCAATTTGACCCATGGGGTATGAAATCCGTACCCTTAGCGTCTGCCTGAACGCGCTCTATGCGTGAATCAAGCTTGAAACTATTACACGAAGAACTGAGGCAATGAGCATGTACGCAATCGTTAAAGCTGGCGGACGCCAGGAGAAGGTAACTGTTGGCGAGACCATCACCGTTGATCGCATCGACGCTGCTGCTGGTTCATCAGTTTCTTTCCCAGCTCTTCTGGTCGTTGATGGCGCAAGTGTCACAACAGACCCAAAGGTTCTCTCAAGCATCAAGGTCACTGGCGAAGTGATTGACGAAGTAAAGGGTCCAAAGATCGACATCCTTCGTTACAAGAACAAGACAGGTCATCGCCGTCGTCAAGGTTTTCGTGCACAGCACACTCGCGTAAAGATCACCGCAATCAGCGGTGCTAAGTAAGGGTTAAGGGAGCAAATAAATGGCAAGTAAAAAGGGTGTTTCCTCAACTCGTAACGGTCGCGATTCAAACCCACAGTACCTCGGTATTAAGCGTTTCGGCGGTCAAGAAGTTAATGCAGGTGAGATTCTCGTTCGTCAGCGTGGAACACACTTCCACCCAGGCAAGAACGTAGGACGCGGTAAAGATGACACACTATTTGCTCTTGCAGCTGGTGCAGTTGAATTCGGTCGCGCTCGCGGTCGTCGCGTAGTGAATGTAGTCCCTGCAGTTTAATTAAGGTTTCTCTACAAAGAGCGGGCCGCATTTATCGCGGTCCGCTTTTTTATTTAACAAATATTTCAACAAGTAGCTAGAAAGGGCAGATGAGATGACAACATTTATCGATAGCGTCACTCTCTTTGCCACTGCCGGAAAAGGCGGCGACGGCTGCGTCTCTGTTAAGCGTGAAAAATTTAAGCCACTCGGTGGTCCAGATGGCGGCAATGGCGGACGCGGGGGAGACATCATTTTGGTTGTTGATTCATCTGTGACAACTTTGCTTGATTTCCATCACTCACCACATCGCAAAGCAACATCAGGTCACCAAGGATTCGGTGATCGTAAAGATGGAGTATCAGGTGAAGATCTCATCATGCCTGTTCCTAATGGCACAGTTGTCTATGATGAAAATGGGGCACAAATTGCAGATCTCGTTGGTATCGGCACAACATTTCTTGCTGCACGTGGTGGCCACGGCGGATTAGGAAACTTAGCTCTCTCTTCTTCTAAGCGCCGCGCACCAGGGTTTGCACTTCTTGGTGAGCCAGGTGAAGAACGCAGACTCACACTCGAACTTAAATCAGTTGCTGATATCGCACTCGTTGGTTTTCCTAGCGCCGGTAAATCCTCACTTATCGCTGCAGTATCAGCGGCTCGACCAAAGATTGCCGACTATCCATTTACTACTCTTGTTCCAAATCTTGGTGTTGTGCAAGCTGGCGATACCCGCTTTACCGTGGCAGATGTTCCAGGACTTATTCCAGGTGCATCACAAGGAAAAGGACTAGGACTTCAATTCTTGCGCCACGTAGAGCGCTGCGTCGCACTTGTGCATGTACTTGATTGCGGCACTCTGGAGACAGATCGCAATCCGGTTGATGATTTGGATGCTATTGAAAATGAACTCGCACTCTATGGCGGACTAGAAGATCGCGTTCGTATTGTCGCGCTCAATAAAATTGACTTACCTGATGGCAAAGCGATGGCCGATATGGTGCAGGAGCAGCTGAAAGAAAAAGGTTACGAGGTTTACCCAGTATCTGCAGCAAGCCGGGAAGGTTTACCTGAACTTATGTATGCCATGGCTCGACTTGTGCAACGCGAGCGAGCAGAAGCTGCGAAAGAAGAACGTACGCGCATCATCTTGCGCCCAGTTGCAGTCGATGATTCTGGGTTCTCAGTGCAACTCAATGGTGATGGATCCTTTAGCGTGCGCGGACAGAAAGTAGTTCGTTGGGTGCGCCAGACAAACTTTAAGAATGCCGAAGCTATTGGTTATCTCGCAGATCGCCTGGCGCAGTTAGGTGTTGAGAAGGAACTCTTTAAGAAGGGCGCAGTTGCAGGTTCTGAAGTGCGCATTGGTTCTGGTGATAACGAAGTTGTCTTTGAATGGGAGCCAACTATTGAAGCCGGCGCTGAGCAACTTGCTGGCTTCTTACATCGCCGCGGAGAAGATTCACGGCTTGAAGGTGCATGGGGCGCAGTTGAGCCTGAGGTAGATAAACTTTCAGATGACGAAATTGCCCGTCAATGGGAATATAACGTGGAAGAGCCAACAAATCCTGAAATAAAGTTATCATTAGCTCAACTAGAAGAGAGCGAAGAAGAAAGCCATGACAAGTGAACCGCGAGGCTTTAACCAGCGCTAAGCGCATCGTCATCAAAATCGGCTCGTCATCTCTCACCGGTGCTGCTGGGTCAGAGTTAGATCCACACGCTGTTGCAAAAATTGTTGACTTTGCTTACTCACTGAAAAAGCGCGGCGCCGATGTACTCCTTGTTTCATCTGGTGCGATTGCTGCCGGGTTGGCGCCATTGGGCTTAAAAGTTCGCCCAAAGGATTTAGCTACCCAACAAGCGGCGGCCTCGGTCGGACAAGGTTTACTTATTGCCCAGTATCACGAGAAGTTTTCTGCCCATGGTGTTATCTCTTCCCAGGTTCTGCTGACAACTGAAGATATTGTGCGCCGCTCGCACTATCAAAATGCGCAGCAAACGCTCACTAAATTGCTCTCACTGGGTGTGATTCCGATTGTCAATGAAAATGACACTGTTGGAACCCAGGAAATTAGATTTGGTGACAACGATCGGCTCGCAGCACTTGTTGCACTGCTTATCCATGCTGATTTACTCATTCTTGTCTCAGATATTGATGCGCTCTATGACGCACCACCAACACAAAGTGGTGCACAACCAATTCGATATGTCGCCACAATGTCAGATATTGAAACCATTGTCTTAGGTGGAGCAGGCTCTGCCGGTGTGGGTAGTGGCGGAATGGTGACCAAGGTAGAGGCAGCGCGCATTGCAACCAGTGCTGGAATTGCAATGCTCCTTACATCTCTTGCACATTGCGGTCATGCAATCGCGGGTGAAGATTATGGAACCTTCTTTGCCCCGCAGAGTTCGAAGGCGACCTCACGTCTACTATGGCTAGCGCATGCTTCAACGCCACAGGGGCGCCTTATTCTCGATGCCGGAGCAGTGAAGGCAATTCTTGAAAGAGGAGTGTCCTTACTTCCAGCCGGCGTCACAGCTGTTGAAGGAGAGTTCATTTCGGGTGACACTGTTGAACTTGCTTCTGAAGCTGGCAAAGTTATTGCACGTGGCCTCGTTGCATTTGATTCATCTGAAATTCCACAAATGCTAGGGCGTTCAACAAAGGAACTTGCAGCATCACTGGGCGCGGAATACGAGCGCGAGCTTGTGCATAGAGATGATTTAGTACTCCTATGAGCGCCGAAGCAATCATTGCTGAGCTGGCAAAGAAAGCCCGTATCGCTGCGCGCACTTTATCTACAGCCACAGGTGCCGAGCGAAAGTCGGCACTTGAAGTTATTGCGCAGGCAATTGAATCGCGGAGCGCCGAAATCTTGGCGGCAAATGAAATTGATATGCAGAATGCGCGCAAAGAGCAGATGCATCCGCAGATGCAGGATCGGCTCTTACTTACCGCAGAACGCATTAAAGGTATTGCCGGGGGAGCGCGCCAAGTGGCAGCCCTTGCAGATCCACTCGGAATTACACTTCGTGAAAGTACGCTTCCTAACGGCCTTCATCTGCAACAAGTATCGGTTCCATTCGGTGTGATCGGAATGGTCTATGAGGCACGTCCTAACGTCACAGTCGATGCCGCAGTAATTCTGCTGATGTCAGGAAATGCTGCGCTCTTGCGTGGTTCATCATCGGCGCGCAATAGCAATGAAATCTTGGTCAACGTCATGCGCGACGCCTTAAGTAATACAAAGATTTCACCTGAAGTGATTCAACTTGTTCCATCCGAAGATCGGGCAACGACTAAAGCCTTGCTCACAGCTCGTGGGAAAGTAGACCTTGTCATCCCTCGCGGCAGCGCTGCGCTGATTCGCATGGTCGTTGATGAATCAACGGTGCCAACAATTGAAACTGGCGCTGGCGTATGTCACGTCTATATTGATGAATTTGCAGATATTCAAAAGGCGCTTCCAATTCTTATTAACTCAAAGACGCATCGGCCTAGTGTTTGCAATGCAGCAGAGACCTTGTTGGTGCATAAGGCAATCGCTCCCACATTCTTGCCAATTGCACTTAGAGCCCTCAGTGATGCTGGGGTCATTTTGCATACTGATGTCACTGCTCAGAAGGTGGCCGAGAAGTTCAACATTGCAGCAACTATTGCAACGGATGAAAACTGGTCGACTGAATATGGTGTGCTAGAGATGAATGTGGGGGTCGTAGATTCCGTTGATGCTGCAGCTGATCACATTGCGCAATACGGAACTAACCACACTGAAGCTATTGTCACTGAAGATAAAGCGGTCGCCGCTCGGTTTATCGCCCTCTCTGATTGCGCTGCGGTGATGGTCAATACCTCAACCCGATTTACCGATGGCGAACAAATGGGATTCGGTGCAGAGATCGGCATCTCAAATCAGAAGTTGCATGCACGCGGTCCAATGGGGTTAGAGGCGATGACAACTACTACCTGGATTGTTACCGGCACTGGCCAGATTCGCTCTTAAACCAAACCTTTTATAGACTCCAGCACATGAGCAGCCTCTCCCGCGATGATGTCGCAAAACTTGCAGGCCTTGCCCGAATTGAAATGACAGAGGAAGAGCTAGTAAGCCTTGCTTCCCAATTTGGAATGATTCTTGATGCCGTTGCACGAGTTCAAGAGGTTGATCTGACCGGGGTTAAAGCAACATCGCACCCACAGCTACTAGAAAATATTGCGCGTCCAGATGTTGTGCTCCCAAGTCTTTCGCCAACAGATGCGCTCTCTGGTGCTCCGGCACAAGAGGAGCAACGTTTTCGCGTTCCACAAATTCTTGGTGAGGCAGAATGATTCGCCAGAACGCAACCCAGATGGCCGCTGCTTTGGCAGATGGATCAACTACTGCTGTTGAATTAACCAAGGCACACCTTGATCAGATTGCGGCCGTTGATGGTCAAGTGAAAGCCTTTTTACATGTTGATGCCGAAGGCGCACTTGCCCAAGCAAAGGCGGTAGATGAAAAACGTAAGGGTGGCGAAAAGCTTTCACCTCTTGCCGGAATTCCATTAGCCCTTAAAGACGTGTTGGCACAACGCGGAGTTCCTACAACTGCTGGCTCAAAGATTTTGCAAGGCTGGCGCCCGCCCTATGACTCTACAGTTGTGAGCAAACTTAAAGATGCGGGCCTTGTGATATTAGGTAAGACAAATATGGATGAATTTGCCATGGGTTCATCGACTGAGAACTCTGGCTATGGCCCAACATTTAATCCGTGGGATTTAACTCGCACACCTGGTGGTTCATCCGGTGGATCAGCTGCTGCCGTCTCTGCCTTTCAAGCACCACTTGCCGTGGGTTCAGATACTGGTGGGTCCATTCGCCAACCGGCAGCGCTTACCGGAATCGTCGGAGTTCGCCCCACATATGGCGCCGTCTCTCGCTTTGGTTTGATTGCATATTCATCAAGTCTTGATCAAGCCGGGCCCTTTGGTCGCACCGTATTAGATACCGCGCTTCTCCATGAAGTGATGGCAGGACATGATCCAAAAGATGCAACAAGTATTAACGCACCTGTTCCGGCAGTAGTTGCTGCGGCAAAGAGCGGTGATGTTAAAGGGATGAAGATTGGCGTGATTAAGCAGCTACAAGGTGCTGGATATCAGAAGGGCGTGCAAGCAAGTTTCGATGAATCACTGCAGGTTCTGGCTTCCCTGGGAGCTGAAATTGTGGAAGTAGATTGTCCAAACTTTGAATACGCACTTGCTGCCTATTACTTAATCGCGCCTTCTGAGTGTTCTTCGAACTTGGCACGCTTTGATGCGATGCGCTACGGACTTCGCACAGGAGATGCAGCTGGCGCATCGGCCGAAGCAGTTATGAGCGCTACTCGCGATGCTGGTTTTGGCCGCGAAGTAAAGCGCCGCATCATCCTCGGAACATATGCACTCTCATCTGGTTATTACGATGCTTACTACGGCAGTGCGCAGAAGATTCGCACCTTAATCATTCAAGATTACGCAAAGGCATTTACCAAAGCCGATGTTCTAGTCTCGCCAACAGCTCCCACAACTGCTTATAAAATTGGGGAAAAAGTTGATGACCCCATGGCAATGTATTTAGGTGATGTGGCAACTATTCCAGTAAACCTTGCTGGTATCTGTGGCATGTCACTGCCGGCAGGTTTAGCCGAAGAAGATAATTTGCCAGTTGGTTTCCAAATCATGGCACCTGCCATGCAAGATCAACGTCTCTATCAAGCCGGGGCAGCACTGGAAGCAGCGCTGCTTGCAAAGTGGGGCGCACCGATTCTTTCCCAGGCACCAGTGTTGGCAGGGGGCAAGTAATGGCGCTTCCAACATATGACGAAGTAGTTGCTAAGTGGGATCCAGTACTGGGTCTTGAGGTTCACGTTGAACTCAATACTCATAGCAAGATGTTCTGTTCTTGCGCCACAGAGTTTGGCGCAGAGCCAAACACCCAAACTTGTCCGGTCTGTTTAGCACTTCCGGGCGCCCTGCCGGTGGTCAATGAGAAAGCAATTGAATCAACGATTCTGATTGGCCTGGCGCTGAACTGCAAAATCGCGCCATATAGTCGCTTTGCGCGCAAGAATTACTTCTATCCAGATATGCCGAAGAACTTCCAGATTTCACAGTATGACGAACCGATCTGTTTTGATGGCTATGTCGATGTTGAAATTGATACTGATGAAGGTCCGAAGCAATTCCGGATTGAAGTTGAACGTGTACATATGGAAGAAGACACTGGAAAGTCACTCCACGTTGGAGGTGCTACCGGTCGTATTCATGGCGCCGACTACTCACTACTTGATTACAACCGAGCTGGAATTCCACTAGTTGAAATTGTTACCAAGATTGTTCCTGGCACAGGTAAGTACGCACCAGAGGTGGCAAAGGCTTATGTGGCAGAACTCCGCGACATCCTTCGAGGCCTGAAAGTATCTGATGTGAAGATGGAGCAAGGCTCACTGCGATGTGATGCCAACGTTTCACTTAAACCAATTGGCTCTGATGTTCTAGGAACCAGATCTGAGACAAAGAATGTGAACTCACTTCGCTCGGTCGAGCGCGCCATCCGTGGTGAAATGATTCGTCACGCAGAGCTACTCAATGAAGGCAAGAAAGTTAAGCAAGAGACTCGTCACTTCCAAGAAGATACTGGCCTGACCCGTTCTGGTCGCTCGAAAGAACAAGCAGAGGATTACCGATACTTCCCAGATCCAGATCTACTTCCAGTCACACCGGCTGCCACCTGGATTGAAGAGCTACGTGCAACCTTGCCAGAACGCCCATCACTACGCCGCAAGCGCATCAAAGAAGAGTGGAACGTGCCTGATAAAGAGATGCAGGCGATGATTAACGCCGATGTTTTAGATATTGTGGAAGCGACAGTATTACTCGGCGCAGACCCCACCAAGGCGCGCACGTGGTGGCTCGGTGAGATATCGCGCATCGCCAATGATCAAAATATTGCGGTGACTGAACTTGCCATTACTCCAGCAGATGTTGCCGAACTTATCGCACTGGTGGCAGCAGGTGAGCTCACCGACAAACTTGCTCGTCAAGTAGTTGAGGGCGTTATCGCTGGCGAAGGAAAACCAGCGCAAGTTGTGGCAAAGCGTGGCATTAAAGTTGTTAACGATGATGGTGCGCTCATGGCCGCTATTGAGAAAGTTTGTGCTGAACAAGCAGAAACTGCCGAGAAGGTACGCGGGGGACACTTACCTGCAGCTGGCGCCTTGATTGGCGCAGTCATGAAAGAGACAAAGGGCCAAGCAGATGCGGCGCGAGTTCGCGAGCTTCTACTTGGCCACTTAGGTCAAGGCTAGTAACTAGTTAGTGCGCGCCTGCGCCTTCAGTTTCAACGAGTGACTCTTTACCAATATTGATAAAGAAGAAGAGCACGATTGCGCCCGCAAATAAGAGCGCGGCACTGACTTTAAATGCAGTGGTGAATCCATGCGTCACAGCAAATGGTTGAACCATCTTTCCAAGTTCAGTATGTGTTGCTGCATAGGCAGTTGTTGCAGTTGCCGCAATGGTATTGAGCAGCGCAACTCCTAGTGATCCACCAATCTGCTGAGAAGTGTTCACCATGGCACTTGCTACACCGGTGTCACGACCAGATACGCCATGGAGTGAAGTTGATGTCAGCGGGATAAACACCAGTGCCATACCTGAGCTCATGATGAGAAGTGATGGAAGAACGTGTGTGACATAGCCAGTTTCAGGTGTGATGCGGGTGAGCATCAAAAGCCCAATCCCAGCGAAGATAAGCCCCGGAACCATGAGCGGCTTTGGTCCAATCTTCGGTAGTAGTTGGGAAGCAACTCCAGCGAAGATGATGATGCCCACAGAGAATGGCAAGAATGCAAAGCCAGAGTGAAGTGGCGTGTATCCAAGAATCACTTGTAGGTAGAGACCAAGGAATAGGAACATTGAAAATAGCCCGGCTCCCACAATAAGTGAACCAAGGTATGAACCACCACGATTACGTTCGGTAATAACGCGAAGAGGCATCAGCGGACTTGCCACCTTTGATTCAATAACGACAAAGGCCAGAAGCAGTACTACTGCTACGGCAAAAAATGTGAGCGTGAGGGAATCAGTCCAGCCTTCACGAGCTGCTTCATTAAATCCGTAAGTGAGTGCAAAGAGACCGGCAGTTGCTGTCACAACGCCAGGAATGTCATATTTCTTATCGCCAGCAGCTTTTGATTCATGCACAAACTTGGCTGCCAAGATGGCTGCGAGGATAGCGATTGGAGTATTGACGCCAAGGCACCAACGCCATGATGTGTATTCAGTAAGAACGCCGCCGACGATAAGTCCAATAGCTGCGCCGCCGCCAGAGATCGCGCCAAAGACACCAAATGCTTTTGCCCGCTCTTTTGGAACGGTAAATGTCACAGAGATAATTGCAAGAGCGGCCGGTGCAAGTAGGGCGCCGAAGACACCTTGTAAAGCGCGGGATGCAAAGAGCAGACCTTGTGTTGAGGCAATACCGCCGAGTGCTGATGCACCGGCAAATCCAAGGAGTCCGATAATGAAGATCTTCTTACGTCCCATGAAGTCACCTATGCGGCCTCCCAGAAGCAGCAGTGAACCAAATGCCAATGTGTAGGCGGTGATAATCCACTGCTGATTGGCATCAGAGATTCCCAAGTCAACCTTGGCGCTTGGAATCGCAATATTCATAATTGAGCTATCGAGAATCAACATCAATTGGGATATGGCTACGACGAAAAGCGTGCGCCATCTAGTTGGGTCAAGGTTCGTATCGGTTTCTTGCTTTGACACAGGAGTGTCTCCTTTTAATTGTTTTTAGGCTGGTCTCAAATCGAGTTGGTAAGGGTAGAATTCTCTCATGTCAAAGATGAAACCTCGCTCCGGACTTGTCACTGATGGATTAGAGCGCGCCCCAGCTCGTGGAATGTTACGTGCTGTTGGAATGGGTGATGAAGATTGGGTGAAACCTCAGATTGGTATCGCATCTTCCTGGAATGAAATCACCCCATGCAATCTTTCATTAGATCGCCTTGCTAAAGCTTCTCGTAAAGGAATCATCGATGCTGGTGGATTTCCAATGCAGTTTGGAACTATTTCTGTCTCCGATGGAATCTCCATGGGCCATGAAGGTATGCACTTCTCACTCGTCTCGCGCGAGGTAATCGCTGACTCAGTAGAAACTGTGATGCAGGCAGAACGCCTCGATGGCATGGTGACATTTGCTGGTTGCGATAAATCACTTCCTGGCATGATGATGGCTGCAGCGCGCCTAGATGTGGCATCAGTCTTTGTTTATGCCGGTTCCACTCTTCCTGGTCAGGTTGATGGTAAAGATGTCACGATCATCGACGCCTTTGAAGCTGTAGGTGCCTGTGCTCGTGGATTAATCACCCAAGATCGCGTAGACCAAATTGAAAAGGCTATCTGCCCTGGTGAGGGAGCTTGTGGTGGAATGTTTACCGCCAACACCATGGCAAGTATTGCCGAAGCTATTGGCTTAGCACTTCCAGGATCTGCGGCCCCTCCTGCAGTAGATCGTCGTCGTGATGCATTTGCCGAGCAATCTGGGGCGGCAGTAGTGAATTTGATTGCAAAAGGAATTACTACTCGCGATATCTTGACCAAGAAAGCTTTTGAAAACGCCATCACAATCTTGATGGCGCTGGGTGGCTCAACTAATGCTGTGTTGCACTTACTTGCAATCGCCCACGAGGCTGAAGTTGACCTCACACTGGAAGATTTCCATCGCATTGGTTCCAAGGTTCCACTTATTGGAGATCTCAAACCTTTTGGAAAATTTGTCATGACCGATATTGACCGTGTGGGCGGAATTCCCGTTGTCTTGCGCGTCTTACTCGATGCTGGTTATCTACATGGAGATTGCCTAACTGTTACCGGCAAGACCATGGCTGAGAACTTAGCTGACATCAAGCCGCCACTGGCTGACGGTGAAGTATTGCGTGCCATTGATAAGCCACTTTCCACAGATGTGGGAATCACAATTCTTGATGGCTCACTTGCTCCTGAAGGTGCGGTCAGTAAGACAGCCGGGATTGGCGTTGAAAAATTTGAAGGCCCAGCTCGGGTCTTTGAACGCGAACAGTTGGCGATGGATGCTCTTGAAAACGGAACAATTAAAGAAGGTGATGTAGTTGTGATCCGTTATGAAGGTCCTAAGGGTGGACCGGGCATGCGCGAGATGTTAATGATTACTGGCGCAATCAAAGGTGCTGGTCTTGGCAAGAAAACACTCTTACTTACTGATGGTCGATTCTCGGGCGGTTCCACCGGACTATGTGTGGGACACATTGCACCGGAAGCAGTTGATGGTGGACCGATTGCATTTATTAAAGATGGCGATCTCATTCGAATAGATATCGCTACTCGAAAACTAGATTTATTGGTAGATGTGGCAGAACTGGAAGCGCGCAAAGTGGGGTGGAAACCACTGCCTCATAAGTACACCCGTGGCGTTCTCGCTAAGTATTCAAAGCTTGTTGGGTCAGCATCTAAGGGTGCGGTCTGCGATTAAATTTAGCGCCTGGCCCAATGGCTGTCTCATAAATTGAGACCTGCATCTCACCTCTTGACTCACACGGCACCTGCGTTGGATAATGGGTGCATGCAATCAACACGTTCGTCAGTTATTTCAGTGGTGGTGATTCGATAGCGCGTGCCTTCACGTCACACGCGCCCTCAGATATCTGAGGGTTTTTTCATTTAACAAGATTAAGCACGATGAGATTAGGGAAAGGAGTACGAAGATGACCACACATGTTCCAACAGCAAACGGCACAGCGATGACTGGAGCAACTGCGCTTGTGAAGAGCTTGGAAGCTGCTGGCGTTGAAGTAATGTTCGGACTTCCTGGTGGTGCCATTCTTCCTGCTTACGATCCAATTTATGATTCAACAATTCGCCACATTCTTGTGCGCCACGAACAAGGTGCGGGCCATGCTGCAACTGGATACGCCCAAGTTTCTGGTCGCGCCGGTGTTTGTATTGCAACATCAGGACCAGGTGCGACAAACCTGGTAACGCCATTAATGGATGCTTCCATGGACTCAGTGCCACTTGTTGCAATCACCGGTCAGGTGCCATCTGCGGCAATCGGAACTGATGCTTTTCAAGAGGCAGATATCCGTGGCATCACAATGCCATTTACAAAGCACAACTATTTGATTACTGATCCTGCCGAAATTCCTGGAGCTATCGCTGAAGCCTTCCACATTGCAACAACAGGTCGTCCGGGCCCAGTTCTTGTCGATGTTGCTAAAGATGCGCTGCAAAAAATGACAACTTTTAATTGGCCAACCTCAATTAATTTAGCTGGTTACAAGCCTCAGTCAACACCGAACGCGCAGGCAATCACTGATGCAGCAGCCCTCATTGCGCAATCTTCTAAGCCTGTCTTCTATGTGGGAGGCGGAGTAATCAAGGCAAATGCTGCGGCTGAACTTCGCGCACTTGTGGAACTTCTTGGTGCACCTGTTGTCACTACTTTGATGGCGCGCGGAGCTTTTCCTGATTCACATCCGTTGCATATGGGAATGCCTGGAATGCACGGAACAGTTGCGGCTGTAACTGCGCTACAGAAAGCTGACCTACTTATTACTTTAGGTGCTCGCTTTGATGATCGCGTGACCGGCAAGCTCTCTACCTTTGCGCCAAACGCCAAAATTCTCCATGCTGATATCGATCCTGCCGAAATAGGTAAGAACCGTCATGCTGATGTTGCCGTTGTGGGCGATGTCAGAGAAACAATGGCGGCACTTGTTCCAGCGTTGAAGGCAGCACTTGCTAAGATCAAGCCTGATCTCACCGCCTGGCTACGTCAGATGAATTCACTTAAATCAACTTATCCATTGGGTTTTGATATTCCAGATGATGGTTCACTTTCACCACAACTGGTTATCCAACGCCTTGGACAGATTTCTGGCACCGACACCATTTTCACCGCCGGTGTTGGTCAGCACCAGATGTGGGCATCACAGTTTATTTCTTACGAACATCCACGCACCTGGCTTAACTCAGGTGGCGCCGGAACTATGGGCTATGGCGTTCCTGCTGCCATGGGTGCAAAAGTTGCAGCACCTGATACAACTGTCTGGGCTATTGATGGCGATGGATGTTTTCAAATGACTAATCAAGAGTTAGTAACGTGCGCGCTAAATAACATTCCTATCAAAGTTGCCATCATCAACAATGAATCTCTCGGCATGGTTCGCCAGTGGCAGACCCTGTTCTATGACAGTCGTTACTCAAATACATCACTTGAGTCCAAGCGCGTTCCTAACTTTCCGATGCTTGCCGAATCAATGGGCTGCGTGGGACTTGCCTGTGATCGCCCAGAAGATCTTGATAAGACAATTGAAAAAGCGATGTCAATTAATGATCAACCAGTTGTCGTAGATTTCCGCGTTCACCGCGATGCCATGGTCTGGCCGATGGTTGCCGCTGGCACATCAAATGACGAAATCTTGATCGCTCGGGCTACCGCCCCCGACTGGGATTCACAGGAGCTCTAATGACTACTGCCTCCCGGCGCCAACACACGCTCGAAGTTCTGGTTGAAAACTCACCTGGAGTTTTGGCTCGCGTGGCTGGACTATTCTCACGTCGTGCCTTCAATATTGATTCGCTCAATGTGGGACCAACCCAAGACCCAACAATTTCCAAGATGGTTATCGTCGTTGGAGTGGAAGGTCACTCACTTGAGCAGGTAATCGCCCAGCTCGATAAGTTAATTAGCGTGATTTCAATTAAGGAAGTCTTGACCGGCAGCAAACCAGAAGTAATAAGTACCCAACCCGACTATCAAAACTAAGCAAGAAACTACTAAAGGAGAAATACCGTGGCAACGATGTATCACGAAGACGATGCAGATCTAGCAATCATCCAAGGTCGCAAGGTCGCGATCATCGGTTACGGCTCACAAGGCCACGCACATGCTTTGAACCTACGTGACTCAGGTGTCGATGTCCGCGTTGGTCTCAAAGAGGGCTCACCATCTCGTGCAAAGGCAGAGGCAGAAGGCTTGCGTGTTGTAAGCGTTGCCGAAGCGGTTAAGGAAGCAACTGTCATCATGCTCCTTGCACCAGATCACTTGCAGCGTCATATTTACACAGATTCAATCTTGCCTAACCTAAAAAAGGGCGATGCCCTCTTCTTTGGTCACGGATTTAATATTCGTTTCGGTTACATCAAGCCAACTGCAGAAGTAGATATCTGCATGGTTGCGCCAAAGGGACCAGGTCACTTAGTACGCCGCGAATATGCAGCCGGCCGCGGAGTTCCTGTCATCGTTGCAGTGGAACAAGATTCAACTGGCAGTGCCTGGCCGCTCACACTTTCTTATGCAAAGGCAATCGGTGGACTTCGCGCCGGTGGAATTCTTACAACCTTCACTGAAGAGACTGAGACAGATCTATTCGGTGAGCAGGCAGTTCTCTGTGGTGGCGCTTCCCAACTAGTGATGTATGGCTTCGAAACTCTTGTGGAAGCGGGATACCAGCCAGAGGTTGCATACTTCGAGTGCCTGCACGAACTTAAGCTCATTGTTGACCTTATGTATGAAGGTGGAATTGCAAAGCAGCGCTGGTCTGTGTCAGATACTGCTGAATTCGGTGACTATGTCTCAGGACCACGTGTCATTGATCCACGCGTGAAAGAGAATATGAAGACAATCCTTTCTGAAATTCAATCTGGTGCATTTGCTAAGCGCTTCATTGATGATCAAGAAGCCGGTGGAGTTGAATTCAAGGCGCTACGTGCCAAGGGTGAAACCCACATCATTGAAAACGTAGGACGCGAACTTCGCAAGATGTTCACCTGGATTAAGAGCTCAAATAAGGATGATTACAAAGAGGGAAGTGCCGCGCGTGGCTAAACCCGTTGTATTAATTGCTGAAGAACTCAGCGCTGCAACACTAGATGCCTTAGGACCTGACTTTGAAGTTCGCAATTGCGACGGTGCAAACCGCGCTGAACTTCTGGCAGCACTGGGCGCCGGAGTGGACGCGGTTCTGATTCGCTCTGCGACCAAGATGGATGCAGAGGCAATTGCTGGTGCAAAGGGTCTAAAAGTTATTGCTCGTGCAGGTGTGGGTCTTGATAACGTAGATATTCCAGCTGCAACTGCAGCCGGAGTCATGGTTGTTAATGCACCTACTTCAAATATTGTTTCAGCGGCAGAACTCGCAATTTCGTTATTGCTTGCTTCCGCTCGATTTATCTCACCAGCCCATGCGGCACTTCGCAATGGCAAGTGGGCGCGTTCTAAGTACACCGGAGCCGAGCTCTTTGAAAAGACTCTTGGAGTTGTTGGTTTCGGTCGTATTGGACAACTCGTCGCCCATCGCATGCAGGCATTTGGCATGAACATCATTGCATTCGATCCTTACTTGCAACCAGCGAAAGCAGCGCAATTAGGAGTCGAATTAGTAGAGCTTGATGAACTTCTTAAGCGAAGTGATTTCATCACCATTCACCTTCCTAAGACAAAAGAGACTGCCAACCTCATTGGTGTAGAAGCGCTGAAGAAGGTTAAGAAGGAAGTCCGCATCATCAACGCTGCACGCGGTGGCGTACTTGATGAGAGCGCTCTTTATGATGCCATCGTTGAAGGTCGCGTTGCCGGTGCTGGACTTGATGTCTATGTGACCGAGCCATGTACTGACTCACCGTTATTCCAATTAGATCAAGTTGTCGCAACTCCGCACCTTGGCGCATCAACTGATGAAGCACAAGAGCGTGCTGGAATTGCCGTTGCTGTTTCAGTTCGCAAGGCACTAGCTGGTGAACTCGTTCCTGATGCGGTCAACGTTAAAGGTGGAGCTATTCACGATGAGATTCGTCCGTCACTTCCACTTGTGGAGAAGATGGCGCAACTAGCAACTGCTATTGCTGGTGAAACCCCAGTCTCCATGGAGATCATCGTTAAAGGTGATATCTCCGGTCATGACTCTTCTATTCTTGCAATCAGTGCTCTTAAGGGAGCCCTCGTTGCATCAGGTGCCGAAGATGTTACTTATGTGAATGCACCAGGGCTAGCTGCAGAACGTGGAGTTACTTCATCTGTCACAACAACACCCGATAGCCCGGAATACCGCAGCATGATTTCACTGCGCGCAGCTCTTAACAACGGAAAATCAATTACCGTTGATGGAACTCTGATGGGTATTCGCAAGGTAGAGAAAATCATTGCTATCGATGGCTTTGACCTAGATCTGCCACCGACTGAAAACCTACTTTTCTTGCGTTATGCAGATAAGCCGGGAGTAGTTGGTGCGGTAGGTAATGCACTAGGTAGTGCGAAGATAAATATTGCTGGAATGCAGGTTGCTCGTATATCTGCCGGCGGTAGTGCGCTCATGGCACTGACCGTTGATTCTGCTGTCTCTGATGCGGTTGCTGAATCTGTGAAGAAAGAGACTGGCGCCGAAATTGTTCGATCAGTAACGCTGGTGAATTAATGTCGCGCACAATTAACCTTGCAGTTATTGCCGGGGATGGAATCGGTACTGAAGTTGTCGGTGAAGGACTTAAAGTCCTTGATGTCATTGCTGCCAAGTACGACGTCACCTTCAACAAGACTCACTACGACTTAGGTGCCGGATATTGGCATCGCACTGGTGAAGTGCTTCCAGACTCCGTTTTGGCAGAGCTTGCAAAGTCAGATGTCATCTTGCTCGGGGCGATAGGAGATCCCACTGTTCCCAGTGGAATTCTTGAGCGCGGGTTACTACTAAAGATTAGATTCGCATTTGATCACTACATCAACTTGCGCCCGGCAAAGTTAATGCCTGGCGTTACAGGTCCACTTGCCACCAAGGCGCCCATCGATTTCATCGTTGTTCGCGAAGGTACCGAAGGACCATATGTTGGTGCTGGCGGAGTGCTTGCTGAAGGCACACCTTCTGAAATTGCAACGGAAGAGTCGATCAATACTCGACGGGGTGCAGAGCGTGTTATTCGTGATGCTTTTGCACGAGCCGCTGCACGTGAACGCAAGAAGCTCACCCTGGTTCATAAGAACAACGTGCTTACTCGTTCCGGCAGTCTCTGGACTCGCACATTTAATGAAGTTGCTAAGGAATTTCCAACAGTAACTACCGATTACTTGCACGTGGATGCTGCCTCTATGTTCTTTGTTACCAACCCAGAGCGCTTTGATGTGGTTGTCACAGATAATCTCTTTGGAGATATCCTGACCGATATCGCAGCTGCAATCTGTGGTGGTATCGGCCTTGCTGCCTCTGGCAATATCAACCCAACAGGTCAATTCCCATCCATGTTTGAACCTGTGCACGGATCAGCACCTGATATTGCCGGTAAGAACATCGCTGACCCAACTGCCACAGTGATGTCTATTTCAATGATGCTGGATCACTTAAAACTCAATGATGCGGCGCGCGATGTTGAAAAGGCTGTCGCAAGTGATCTCGCATCACGTGGGACTACAAAGCGCAGCACCACTGAAGTGGGCTCAGCGTTAGCAGCATTGGTGAAGTAAATGAAGATCACTCTTAATCCACACGCTGTTCCTGCTGCAGAGCGCGAAGAAAAAGTCGCCAACTGTGGTTTTGGAAAGTATTACACCGACCATATGGTTGTATGTGAGTGGACTGAAAGTGGGGGATGGCAAGAGCCAGAGCTCAAGCCTTACGGCCCAATAACTCTCGATCCGGCAACAGCAGTCTTTCATTACGGACAAGAAATCTTTGAAGGCATGAAGGCTTATCGCCAACCTGATGGCGGCATCGCACTTTTTCGCCCAGAAGCTAATGCTCGACGCTTTGCTAAATCTGCCAATCGCCTGGCACTGCCGGAAATGCCAGAAGCGTTATTTCTAGAAACAATTCACACACTTGTTAAACAAGATGCTGGTTGGGTTCCAGGAAAAATCGGAGAAGCGCTTTATATTCGCCCATTTATGATTGCAACAGAAGTTGGACTCGGTGTGCGGCCAGCAAATAAGGCCACCTATCTGCTCATCGCCACGCCAGCAGGAGCATATTTTGATCCATCTAAGGCAGTCTCTGTCTGGATCTCTACTGAATATGTTCGCGCAGCTCAAGGTGGAACAGGTGAGGCAAAGTGTGGCGGAAACTATGCAGCCTCACTGATTGCCCAGAAAGCTGCCGCAAAAGAAGGTTGCGATCAAGTCGTGTGGATTGATGCTAAAGAACGTAAATGGGTAGAAGAGATGGGCGGCATGAACCTCTACTTTGTTAAAGGTAAAGGCGCCGATGCCACTGTGATAACTCCTAAATTAACCGGAACTTTGTTGCCTGGAATTACTCGTGACTCAATTCTTTCAGTAGCCAAAGACCTTGGTTATAAGACAGAGGAAGTCATGCTCTCTATCGATGACTGGCGTGAAGGTGTGACTTCCGGTGAGATCACCGAAATCTTTGCCTGCGGCACAGCAGCTGTGGTTTCACCTGTCGGTCAAGCAAAATCTGCGATGGGCACCTGGGTAACTGGCGACGGCGAACCTGGCGCAATCACGATGCAGATTCGTAATCATTTATTGGCAATCCAACATGGCACCACGGAAGATAAGCACGGTTGGATGCAAAAGGTTGCACTGTGAGCATCAGCGATGCCTTTCATATCTATGACACCACCCTTCGAGATGGTGCACAGCAAGAAGGCTTAAACCTTTCAGTTCACGACAAACTCACTATTGCCCGCCATCTTGATGATCTTGGTGTTGGCTTCATTGAAGGCGGCTGGCCAGGGGCCAACCCAAAAGATACTGAATTCTTTGCACTGGCCAAGAAAGAGCTAAAACTTAAGAACGCCACCTTTGTGGCATTCGGTGCCACCCGTCGTCCAAATGTGAAAGCTGCCGATGATGTATTACTTGGCGCACTTCGTGACTCAGGCGCCCCTGCCGTAACACTGGTGGCGAAGTCATATGACCGACATGTTGAGCTTGCGCTGAAGACTACGCTGGCTGAAAACTTAGAAATGGTTCGCGATTCAGTGACGCACTTACGCCAAGAAGGTCAGCGAGTTTTTCTTGATGCCGAGCACTTCTTTGATGGCTATCGTGCCAATCGCGCCTACGCTCTAGAAGTAGTTCGCGTGGCAGCTGAAGCTGGCGCCGATGTGATTGCACTGTGTGATACCAACGGTGGAATGTTGCCTGATGAGATTGCAGATGTGGTGCACGATATTCTTGGTGCATCTTCTGCTCGACTTGGTATCCATTGCCACAATGACACTGGCTGCGCAGTTGCAAATTCTATGGCTGCAGTCAAGGCCGGTGTGACACACGTGCAGGGAACACTCAATGGTTATGGTGAGCGCACAGGTAACGCTGACCTGGTCACAATCATTGCTAACTTTGAATTGAAGAAGAAGAAAGAAGTTCTGCCCCAGAACGCACTGCGTGAGGCATTTCGTATCTCCCATGCAGTTGCTGAAGTAACCAATATTTCGCCATCACCACGCCAGCCCTATACCGGTGTCTCTGCCTTTGCACATAAGGCCGGACTTCACGCATCTGCCATTAAAGTTGATCCGGCGCTATATCAACATGAAGATCCAGAATCTGTGGGCAATGATATGCGGATGTTGGTCTCCGATATGGCAGGTCGTGCTTCAGTTGAATTAAAGTCCATGGAACTCGGAGTTGACCTCAATGGCGACCGCGAACTAATCGGTCGCGTTGTGGAGCGGGTTAAAGAGATGGAAGCTCGCGGCTTCACCTTTGAAGCAGCCGATGCCTCTTTTGAACTCTTGCTACGTGAAGAAGCAACCGGAAAGCGCCCATCATTTTTCACCATTGATCACTGGCTCACCACAACTGAACGCGGTGCCAACAATGTAATTCTGACAAAAGCAGAGGTAACAGTTACCGCCCTAGGCAAAGAGATCGCATGTTCTGGTGTTGGTAATGGTCCGGTGAACGCATTTGATACTGCACTTCGCGCCGGACTCAATCAGCTTTACCCAGAACTTTCCGCACTTGAACTCACTGACTATAAAGTGCGAATCCTGGAAGGTCGCCTGGGCACGGGGGCAGTTACTCGCGTTCTGATTGAAACTTCAGATGGAAAGGGTGAGTGGAATACCGTGGGTGTGCACGAGAACGTTATTGCCGCCTCGGCTATGGCGCTGGAAGATGCCCTTACCTTTGGTCTACTACGCCAGGGTCGCAAGTCGGAGTAGATATTTCTACTACCTCCTGTACTTTTTACCCATGACCAGAACGCTCAGTAGGAGATATACCAAGACTGAGTCATCCGAGTGGCTGGCCCAAAGACTTAAAAAATTAGATATTCGCAGCTATGAAGAATTTGCCAATCTTGTGGGACTCGATCGCGGAACTATCTCGCGCTACTTCCGACATGATCGCCGGCCATCAATCGATGTGATTGCACCGCTATGTGAGGTTCTAGAAGTTTCGCCTGAGACTTTATTGATTGTCTTGGGCGCACTAGATAAGCGTTAGTTTACGAACGGCTTTCAATAAAGAAGTCGGTAGTGCCTTCAATCGGAATGAAACTTCGCTTTGATAGATCATCAGCCCATAAGGTGTAGAAAATCAGGTACTCGTCATCGGTGAGTAAATCTCCCATGAATGCCTTGATATCTTCATAGGAGAGTTCGGTATTAATCAGGAGTTCAACTGAGCCATTCTCGCTGCGAGAAATAGATGGAACAGAGACAGACTCAGAAACCCGGATTCGCACCTTCACACGGTAGTCCAAATGTTGCTTATCCGCATCGGTTTATGACGGGGATATCGTGACTACGGGAGATATTCTTAATCTATGTCACACTTCGAGAAAATCATGGCGCAATACACCGCCCATCTCGAAAAAGAGCGCACGCTTTCAGTGCACACAATTCGTGCTTATCTAGGGGATCTCACTAGTTTCTTTGACAGCCTTGCTAGCCAAGGCGTGGCAGATATTTCTGTGGTAACGATTGCAAATATTCGTTCATGGCTGGCAACCCAACAAGTAACTGGCGGTGCGCGCACAACTCTCTCACGCAGATCGGTCTCAATCCGCCTCTTTACTAAGTGGGCTGCTAAGAAGGGCTACTTAAGTAAGGACATAGGGGCAACCCTTGCTACACCGAAGGGCCATCGCACCCTGCCAGATGTGCTTACTGTTAGTGATGCCAGCACTGCCATGGATTCACTTGCCACGCGCGTGGCCGAAGAAGAGAGTCCACTTTCCAAGCGTGATTGCGCCATCGTCGAAGTTCTCTATGCATCGGGTGCTCGAGTTTCAGAGCTCTGTGGCCTAGATCTTGGCGATATCGATTATCAGCGCAACACGATACGAGTAATTGGTAAGGGCGATAAGCAGCGCATGATTCCGCTGGGTAATCCAGCAATGAAGGCGTTAGATGATTGGTTAAAAAATGGCAGAGAAGAAATTGCAAGAAGTGGCTCAGCTCAAGCTGTTTTCTTAGGTGCTCGCGGTGCGCGTATTGACCAGCGCACAGTTCGCACCGTTGTCTATGAAGCACTCTCAGCACTAGAAGGTGTCGAGCGCATGGGACCACATGCACTTCGTCATTCAGCTGCAACACATCTGCTAGAAGGAGGGGCTGACCTTCGCACCGTGCAAGAGATATTGGGCCATGCATCCCTTGCCACTACCCAGATCTATACCCATGTATCGACGGAAAGATTGCAGAAAGCCTTTAAGCAGGCTCATCCTCGCGCTTAGGCAGTGAATGAGGCGTGGATTTTGCACCCCTTGGCGGCAGGTAAGATTTGCCCCGCACCAGTTGCGAAACTGGTGACATCTCAGCATCTATGTATGAACTGACTTTTCAGGGAATACAAGCCACTTCGGTCCTAGTCGAAAGACATGGTCGGCGTTGTAGGTGCGACGGTCTTAGCAAATAGTTAAGACATTAACCGAGCAGGTTCTTGTGCTGTGCACAAAAACCTAAGAAGGAGCGTGCCGTCATGGCAGTTGTAACAATGCGCGAACTCCTCGACAGCGGAGTCCACTTCGGACACCAGACTCGTCGTTGGAATCCAAAGATGAAGCGTTTTATTTTTACCGAACGCAATGGCATCTACATCATCGACATCCAGCAATCACTTGCACTTATCGACTCTGCGTACGCTTTCGTTAAGGACACTGTTGCTAAGGGTGGCCACGTCCTATTCGTAGGAACAAAGAAGCAGGCTCACAAGCCAATCATCGATCAAGCAGCTCGCGTTGGCATGCCAACCGTTACAGAGCGCTGGTTAGGTGGAATGCTCACAAACTTCCCAACTGTCTACAAGCGTATTCAGCGTCTGAAAGAACTAGAAGCACTTGAGACCGCAAATGACCTCTTGCTCACAAAGAAAGAACTTCTTGTGCTTCGCCGTGAGCGCGAAAAACTATTTAAGAACCTCGACGGTATTCGTCACATGACTAAGTTGCCTTCCGCAATCTGGGTTGTCGATACCAAGAAGGAGCACCTAGCGGTTGCTGAAGCTAAGAAGCTCGGCATTCCTGTCATTGCCATCCTTGATACCAACTGTGATCCAGATGAAGTTGATTTCAAGATCCCAGGCAACGATGATGCGATTCGCTCCATCGAGCTACTTACTCGTGTGATCACTGATGCAATTGTTGAGGGCCTTAAGGCTCGCACCGCAGCTGCGCCAGCTCCAGTTGCAACTGCAGAGGCTGCCGCAGCAGAAGCTCTTGAGACAGAGATCCTGCAAGCATCAGCACCAGCAACCGATGCACCAGTGGAGGCATAAGTAAATTGGCTAACTATTCAGCAAATGATGTAAAGCGCCTTCGCGAAGCAACTGCAGCAGGAATGCTCGATTGCAAGAAGGCACTTGATGAAGCAGACGGTGATTATGACAAGGCTGTTGAAATCATTCGAGTTAAGGGACAAAAGGGCGTTACTAAGCGCGAAGGTCGTTTAACTTCAAATGGTTTGGTCGTGGCAAAGGTTTCAGGTGACGTTGGTGTCATGCTAGAGCTGAACTGCGAGACAGACTTCGTGGCAAAGGGCGAGCGTTTTATCGCACTTGGCGATGAAATGATCGAGCACCTGCTTTCTGCTAAGTCAGCAGATGTGGCAACATTCCTGGCATCAACCATGGCTAACGGCAAGACCGTGCAGTCTGTGATTGATGAAGGAAATGCAACTCTGGGTGAGAAGATTGAAATTCGCAACGTTGCGGTAATTCAAGGTCCAGTTGGGCTTTATCTGCACAAGACAAGTCCAGATTTGCCACCACAGGTTGGCGTTCTGGTCTCACTTGCAAAGGAAGCAGCAGAAGTGGGTAAAGATGTGGCACAGCACATCGCAGCATTTGCACCACGTTTTGTTAATCGCGAAGATGTTCCAGCAGACCTCATTGACACTGAGCGTCGACTAGCTGAGGAGACAGCTCGCGCAGAAGGTAAGCCAGAGGCTTCACTTTCAAAGATTATCGAAGGCCGCGTTACCGGTTTTGTGAAGGAAGTTTCACTCATCGAGCAGGCTTTTGCTAAGGATGCCAAGAAGACTGTGAAGCAGATCCTCGATGAGGCAGGAACCGCCGTCAAGGCATTCCACCGTTTCCGCGTAGGTCAGTAAACTAAATCCCAAGGATTTAAAACGAAGTAGAGCGAAGGGAGCACCAGTGCCAGGTACAAGAGGAACGTATCAGCGGGTGCTCCTTAAGCTTTCTGGCGAAGTTTTCGGTGGCAATAAGGGCATCGGTGTTGATCCTGATGTCTTAGCAGATGTGGCAAAACAGATTGCAGATGTAGTGCGCAGTGGCACCCAAGTAGCAATCGTTGTCGGTGGCGGTAATTTCTTCCGGGGCGCTGAACTATCAGAACGTGGCATGGAGCGCTCACGCGCTGACTACATGGGAATGCTCGGAACAGTGATGAACTGTTTAGCACTGCAAGACTTCCTTGAAAAAGAGGGCGTTGATACTCGCGTGCAAACTGCTATTGCGATGGGTCAAGTTGCTGAGCCCTATGTTCCACGCCGTGCTATTCGCCACCTGGAAAAGGGTCGAGTTGTGATCTTTGGAGCTGGTGCGGGAATGCCGTTCTTTACAACAGATACCGTTGCCGCCCAGCGCGCACTTGAAATCGGAGCCGGCGCGCTCTTACTCGCTAAATCTGGCGTCGATGGCGTTTATAACGCAGATCCACGTAAAGATAAGAGCGCCACGATGTTTGACACAATTTCTTATGATGAAGTCTTGCAGAAGTCACTGGCAGTAGCCGATGCTGCCGCATTTAGCTTATGTCGCGAGAACCACCTGCCTATCGTTGTCTTTGACTTGATGACCAATGGAAATATTGGCCGCGCAGTACGTGGTGAAAAGATTGGAACTCTCGTTTCTTAGAACGAGAGATACATAAGGAGCACAGACCATGGCAGATGTAACCAGCGCACTTCATGAAGCGACCGAGAAGATGAATAAGGCTGTGGAAGTTGCCAAAGATGACTTTGGCGCTATTCGCACCGGCCGTGCTCACCCTGCCATGTTTAACAAGATCATGGTCGATTACTACGGTACCTACACTCCACTTTCACAGCTTGCCTCTATTCAGATCCCGGAATCACGGATGGCAATCATCTCTCCCTTTGATAAGGGAGCAAGTGCCTCAATTGAAAAAGCAATCCGGGAATCAGATTTAGGAGTTAACCCAGCTTCCGATGGCGCAGTGATTCGGGTGAGCTTTCCGCAGTTAACGGAGGAGCGCCGCAAGGATTACATCAAGGTGGCAAAGACTAAGGCGGAGGATTCAAAGATTTCCGTGCGCAATATCCGCCGCACGGCAAAAGAATTGATGGAGAAGTTAGAAAAAGATGGCGATATCGGTAAAGATGATTTAAGCCGTGGTGAAAAAGAGCTTGAGAAGATCACATCAGATCATGTGGCCAAGATTGATGACCTTTTAAAGCATAAGGAGGCTGAGCTTCTAGAAGTCTAAGACTTCCTTGAGGCTCACTTACCGTGTCTGATTTACATTCGATTAACGAGGCTATTAATAAGCGCGCTGGTCGAAAACTTCTGCCCTCCATCCTGGTCAGCCTGGGAATCCTTCTCCTTGTCTGGTTATCACTTTCTACCTACCGAGTTCTTTTCGCAGTTCTAGTTACTGGCGCAGTCGTACTCGGAATTCGTGAGATCAATCGCGCCTTTACGGCCGTAGATATTCACATTCCACTCTGGTCCTTAACTACCGCCTCCACTGCACTGTGTGCATCAACCTGGTTTGGTGGAGTCTCTGGTTTAGCTGTTGCTACTGCAATCTCCTTCCCGGCATTACTAGTTCTCTTGCTACCGCGTGGAACTGAAAACTTCGTCAAGACCGCTTCCGCTTCCGCACTTGCGCTGATCTACCTACCATTTCTTGCTGGTTTTCTAATTCTGCTCGCCCGACCTTCAAATGGCTTAGAAAGAGTAATGACCTTCGTCATTCTCGTTTCCTGCAACGACACCTTCGCCTATTTCACTGGCGTGCTATTCGGCAAGCATCCGCTAGCACCGCGCATCAGCCCGAAGAAAACTGTTGAAGGCCTCATTGGTTCACTCATCTTCACAGTTATCGGTGGCGCACTCGCCTTCCACTTCATCATGGACTCTGAATACTGGATTGGCGTTTTGGCCGGATTACTCACCGTCTTTACCGCAACAGCCGGAGATCTCATTGAATCTGCACTGAAACGTGATGTTGCCATTAAAGATATGGGAACTCTTCTGCCTGGACATGGGGGAGTTATGGATCGCCTCGATTCAGTTCTCTTTGCCGCCCCTGCCTTGTGGCTCGCACTTGAAATTGTGCGACGTGCGCAAGATTCAGGTCTGTTATGACAACTAATTCAGAGTTGAAATTAGTCTTTGATGAGCCAGTACAACGCAAGAAGGCTCCCAAGCATTTAGCTGATCTGGCACCGGCTGATAGAAAAGCATGGGCGAAGGAACTTGGTTTCCAACCATTTCGCGCCGCCCAAGTTGCAACGCATTACTTTTCTCATCTGTCGCACACACCCGATGATTGGTCTGATATCCCGGCAGCCGAGCGCCAAGTAATTGCTGATGCGCTGACTCCTAAGATGATTGAGCTAGTCACCACTCGCACGACCGATGGTGGCATGACTCGCAAAGACTTGTGGAAGCTACACGATGGAGTTCTCGTTGAATCAGTATTGATGCGCTATACCGATCGCACAACGGTCTGCATTTCATCCCAAGCAGGATGTGGCATGAACTGTCCATTCTGTGCCACGGGCCAAGCTGGCCTTACTCGCAATTTATCGGCGGCAGAAATAACAGACCAAATCGTTGCCGCAGCTCGTGCCTGTGCCAATGGTGAGATGCCAGGTGGACCCACAAGACTTTCCAATATTGTCTTTATGGGAATGGGTGAGCCGCTGGCAAACTACAACGCAGTGGTGCGCACGCTGCGCAACATCACTGACCCCAACCCTGATGGACTTGGTATCTCTGCTCGCTCTGTCGTTGTTTCAACTGTTGGCCTGGTTCCAGGAATTGAAAAGCTGATGGATGAAGGAATTAACTGCACCTTAGCTGTTTCGCTCCACACACCAGATGATGAACTACGTGATTCTCTAGTTCCAATTAATAATCGGTTTAATGTTCGTGAAGTACTTGCAGCAGCCGATGCCTATGAGAAGAAGACGGGTCGCCGCTACTCGATTGAGTACGCACTTATTCGCGATATCAACGATCAATCTTGGCGTTCAGATTTATTGGGAAGATTGCTGAAGAATCGCAATGCTCACGTGAATTTGATTCCGCTAAATCCAACACCAGGATCAAAATGGACTGCTTCAAGGCGGGAAGATGAAGCTGAATTTGTGCGAATTCTTGAGTCTTACGGTGTTCCGGTAACGGTGAGAGATACTCGTGGCCGAGAAATTGATGGAGCTTGTGGTCAGTTGGCCGCTAGCGAGAAGGAGAAGATTTAACTAGTATCCCGATATGGATATGAAAGAAGCAACAGCGGCCTATGAGGCAGCCAGTCAGTATTTTCTTAACTTAGCGCGAGCAGTAACTCCAGAATTGTTGGATGTGCACGCAGAAAATGAATGGTCTGCTCGCCAATGTATTCATCACATGGCAGATTCGGAAGCACAGTCATATGCTCGGTTGCGCAGGCTCATTGCAGAACCTGATGGTTCGATAATTCAAGGTTATGACGAATCGGCGTGGGCTAATGAAGCAAAGCTAGGCTATCTCGATGCACCGGTGGGAAATGCAATCACTGTCTATGCAGCTGTTCGCGCAAGTTCACTAGATTTGATCAAGCGGCTAGAGGTCAGTGATCTGGAAAAGTTTGGCGAGCACACCGAGTCCGGTAAATTCACTGTGGCTAGATGGCTAGAGGCGTATACAAAACATCCATATGATCATGGTGATCAGATGGTTAGGGCAACGAAGGGTCAGGCATAAAAGGTGAAGAAGTTACAGAATTTCATCAATGGAGAATCAGTTGATAGCGCATCCGGTGAAGTCACCACCCTAATTAACCCGGCAACCGCCCAGCCTTTTGCCACCGCACCGAAGTCGAATTCAGCAGATATTGATAAAGCGATGAAGGCGGCCAGTAGCGCCTTTCTTGATTGGCGAGATTCCACCCCTTCTGAGCGCCAGAAAGCTTTGCTCAAGATTGCCGATGCCATTGAATCCAGGGCGGATGAATTTGTTGCCATCGAATCTGAAAACTGTGGAAAGCCAGTGGGGCTTACCGCATCGGAAGAAGTTCCACCGATGGTGGATCAGATTCGTTTCTTTGCCGGTGCTGCTCGTAATTTGGAAGGTAAATCAGCTGGTGAATATATGAAGGGGATGACCTCTTTTATTCGCCGTGAGCCTATTGGTGTGTGCGCGCAAGTAACTCCATGGAATTATCCAATGATGATGGCGGTCTGGAAATGGGCACCAGCTATTGCAGCTGGAAATACCGTTGTTCTTAAGCCAAGTGATACCACACCGGCATCCACAGTATTTATGGCACAGATAATGAGTGAGTTCTTACCTGATGGCGTTATTAACGTTGTTACCGGAGAACGTGAAACAGGTGCTCAGTTAGTTGATCACCCAACACCTGCAATGGTCTCGATCACAGGCTCAGTGCGAGCAGGTATGGAAGTTGCAGCAGGTGCTGCCAAGTCACTCAAGCGCGTGCACTTAGAACTCGGTGGCAAGGCACCCGTTGTTGTCTTTAACGATGCTGATTTAGCATCTGCGGCAGAAGGAATTGCCATCGCAGGATTTTTTAACGCCGGACAAGATTGCACAGCAGCCACTCGCGTGCTTGTGCAAGCCGGGGTGTATGACGAAATGGTGAAGTTATTAGCCGATCAAGCCACAAATCAGATTGCTATGGGTATGCCGTCAGAAGATGTCCTGGTGGGGCCGGTAAATAATAAGAACCAGTTTGATCGGGTTAGTGGCTTTATCTCCCGCGTGCCATCACATGCTCGGGTTGTGGCAGGGGGAGCGCCAACAAACTTGGCTGGCTACTTCATCGCACCTACTGTGATTGCAGATCTGAAGCAGAGCGATGAGTTGATTCAATCTGAAATCTTTGGGCCGGTAATTACCATTCAGAAGTTTGCCGATGAGGCAGAGGCGGTGGCGATGGCCAATGGCGTGGATTATGGCCTGGCATCTTCGGTCTGGACCAAAGACCATGCTCGCGCAATGCGGATGGCTAAGGCCTTTGACTTCGGATGTGTCTGGATTAATACCCACATCCCACTGGTGGCGGAGATGCCACATGGCGGTTTCAAGCGCAGTGGATATGGCAAGGATCTTTCCAGCTATGGCTTTGAGGATTACACCCGCATCAAGCATGTGATGAGCAACCTCAACGCTTAAGCATCAGGGGCATAAATCGGGTGAGAAAATCACCAGAAATTAACCGATTTATATTTGGCCTAGGGGGCAAAGAGTTACATAATTGGCCCTGCTCAACCGTCCCTTATTCCGGCAATCCAAAAAGGAGCCTTAACCATGGCTAAAAAACCGCTCTCTCCAGAAGCACGTTCAATCATCAATTCTAAAGTTTCGCGTCGCGCCGTTTTAGCTGGCGCTGGCGCAGTAGCTGGTGCAAGTGCGCTCGCTGCATGTGGTTCCGGTGGTGGATCTTCTGAGAACGCCATTCGTTGGGGCAACTGGCCGCTCTACCTAGATGTTGATGACTCAGGTAAGAATTATCCAACGCTGCAGGCATTCATTAAGGACAGTGGCATTGATGTTAAGTATTTGGAAGATTACAACGATAATGATGAGTTCTTTGGAAAAGTTCAAGCTCAACTTAAATTAAAGAAAGATATTGGATATGACCTAGTCTGCCCAACAGATTGGATGGCAGGGCGCTGGATTCGCCTCGGCTATGCGCAGAAATTTGATTCCGCAAATATTCCAAATAAGAGCAATATCGTCGACACACTTGCCGCACCTTCTTATGATGCAAACCGCGATTACTCACTGACCTGGCAAGGCATCATGGGTGGTTTTGGTTGGAACACCACCAAGAATCCAAAGGGCATTCGCACACTCGATGATCTCTTCTCACCATCGAATAAAGGAAAGATTGTGGTGCTCTCTGAAATGCGTGACACCATCGGAATTATCTTGATGGCCCAAGGTGTCAACCTACAGACAGTGACCGAAGCACAGTTTATGAATGGCGTTGACTTCCTAGCGCAGAAGATTGCCGATGGTTGGATTCGCGGAGTTAAGGGCAACGAATACGCAGAGGATCTCACCTCTGGTGATGCCACTGCAGTCATTGGTTGGTCTGGCGATATGTTTATTCTAAAGTCAGAAAATGAAGGAAAGTTTGACTTTGCCATCCCAGAGTCAGGCGGAACTATCTCTGGCGATAATATGTTGATTCCATCAACTGCAACCCCTGAGGCAAAGGCCAATGCGGAGAAGCTTATTAATTACTATTACGAGCCAGCAGTTGCCGCAGAAGTTGCGGCATATGTGAATTACTTCTGTCCGGTCAAGGGCGCCCAAGCTGAGATGGAGAAGATTGATCCTGATCTAGCAGCAAGTGAGTTCATCTTCCCAACTGCTAAGACCATGGCCAACCTTTCGGTATTCCGTGCTCTAACACCAACGGAAGAGACAACCTGGACTGAAGCTTTCCAGAAGGCTGCCGGAAACTAAGTGTCAGATGCGGCAAGTTCTGCGCGAGGAGATCTAGGGCTCTCACACTTAACAAAGAGTTACGGTGATTTCACGGCCGTTAATGATTTGTCCTTGATCATTGCCGAAGGTTCATTCTTTGCACTACTTGGACCATCAGGATGTGGAAAGACAACGACGCTTCGCATGATTGCGGGGCTAGAAGAACCTACGCAGGGAACTATCTCTTTGGGTGCTACTGACATTACCTATACGAAGCCGTATCAACGTCCTATCAATACCGTCTTTCAGAACTACGCCCTCTTTCCACATCTGACCATCTTTGAAAATATTGCCTTCGGCCTTCGCCGGCGCGGTATTAAAGATGTCGATGATGCGGTCAATAAGGCGTTAGATCTAGTGGAACTTCCACATTTGGCCCAACGCAAACCAACTCAGTTATCTGGTGGGCAACAACAGCGCATCGCACTTGCTCGCGCCATTGTGAACCGGCCAGCGCTGCTACTCCTTGATGAACCACTGGGTGCACTTGATCTTAAGCTGCGTCGCCAGATGCAGATTGAACTCAAATGGATTCAAAAAGAAGTGGGAATTACCTTCGTGCACGTTACCCACGATCAGGAAGAAGCCATGACTATGGCTGACACCATCGCGGTGATGAATGAGGGCGAAATTGAGCAGATGGGTTCGCCAGCAGAACTCTATGACAATCCCAAGACCGCATTTGTGGCTAACTTCCTTGGGCAGTCAAACCTGATTAAGGGAAGTATCACTGGCTCCGATGGAGCCAATCAAATAGTTGATCTCTTTGGTCAGAAGATTTCCCTGCAAAAAGATCGCTCACATGCAGTTGATAACTCAATTTTGGCAGGCATCAGACCAGAGAAGTTTCGTATTTCACGTCTTGAAACATCAACTTCTGGAAATGTGCTCACCGGCGGCAAGATTGAAGATGTTTCCTATATTGGCGTTTCCACCCAATACCAAGTGCTGATGCCGTGGGGACAAGAGCTGATGGTCTTTGAACAAAACGATGATGGTGTTGCACCATTTAGCGTGGGTGAGAATGTGAACATTTCTTGGGAACCTGTCTTTACCTTTGCCCTGCGTGGCGATGATGATGCTGAAGCCGGAACTGAAGTAAATCCCGAAGAGGATTTAGAAGAAGAATGACTGGTGTAAAAAAGTTTCGGATCAGCACCCCGTATCTCCTGTTAATTCCGGGGATGGGGTTCCTCTTCATCTTCTTCATACTTCCCTTATTTAACCTTGCTCAGACTTCTACTCAGACTCGGGTGGGTGGGGGAGATACAGGTGAGTACGAACAGACCTGGCGCTTTGCTAATTACTTCGATGCCTTTGTGGAAAATAGAGAGCAATTTGGTCGCTCATTTCTTTATGCGCTGATCGCTACTGTGCTTGCGCTGGCAATTGCTTATCCACTTGCCTACACCATCGCCTTTAAGGGTGGACGATTTAAGAATGTGATGCTGGTACTTGTTATCGCTCCGTTCTTTACCTCCTTCTTACTTCGTACCATTGCGTGGAAACAAATTCTTGGCGAAGAAGGTTTTGTGGTTCCCACACTTCGCTCGCTGCAAATCATTTCCGAGAGCACGACCCTGACCTCTAGCGCTTTTGCGGTGGTCATGGGTATGACATATAACTTCTTGCCCTTTATGACTTTGCCGCTCTATGCCTCCATTGATCGCATTGACCCGCGTACACTTGAAGCATCAGGTGATCTCTATGCCAATGGCTTTACTACTTTCCGCCGTGTGACCCTTCCACTTTCTATGCCAGGAGTTGTCGCCGGAACTTTGCTGACATTTATTCCAGCAGCTGGTGATTATGTGAATGCGGCAATTCTGGGTAGTCCGCAGACAAAGATGCTGGGCAATGTGATTGAGTCCAGATACTTTAAAATTGTTGATTACCCAACGGCTTCGGCGCTCTCATTTACGCTGATGGTCTCGATCTTGATTCTGGTTACCGTCTATGTGCGTAAAGCTGGAACCGAGGAGCTGGTATGAACACACTCTCGCGCTGGTTTGGCCGTAACTTACTTCGCATCTACGCGGTGGTTGCCTTCACCTACCTCTTTATTCCAGTTGCCTACACCTTTGCCTTCTCATTTAATGACTCTGGCAAGAGCAATCTCATCTGGAAGGGTTTCACCTGGGCTAATTGGCAGAACCCGTGTGGTGCACCTGAAGTATGTACTGCGCTAGGAAATTCAATCAAGATCGGTTTACTTGCCACAATCTTTTCCACAATCCTAGGAACAATGATCGCTTTTGCTATTGGTCGTCATAAATTTAAGGGTCGTTCATCAACGAACCTACTTATCTTCTTGCCGATGGCAACCCCTGAGATTGTTCTTGGAGCCTCGCTGCTCTCACTCTTCCTTGTCTTTCAAATCAATCCAGGATTCTGGCCGACGGTCATTGCCCATGTTCTTTTCTGCATGTCATTCGTTGTTGTCACAGTCAAAGCTCGTATTGCTAGTTTGGATCCTCGACTAGAACAAGCTGCCATGGATCTCTATGCAAATGAACGAGAAACTTTCCGCAGAGTTACTCTGCCTTTGGTGGCTCCAGGAATCGCAGCGGCTGCGCTCTTGGCCTTTAGTCTCTCCTTCGATGACTTCATCATTACCAACTTCAACTCCGGCACCATGACGACCTTTCCAAAGTTCATTTACACATCTGCCGCCCGCGGAATTCCGGCACAAGCAAATGTGATTGGTTCAGCCATGTTCTTCCTCGCACTTGCCATCGTGATTGTTGGGCAGCTGGTAACACGTAAACGCAAAGTTTCATGACCCGCGAACTTGTCATCCTAGGTTCCACTGGCTCAATCGGCGTTCAGGCACTTGAGATAGTTGAGGCTAATCCGGAGCTCTTCTCGGTAGTTGCTATCACTTCAGCTGGAACTCATCCGCAGTTGGTTATTGATCAGGCGAAGAAGTTTGCTGTGAAGCTAGTGGGTGTAACAAAGAACGGTGAGATTATTCGCCAGGGACTACCTGGAGTGCAGGTAGTAGATGGCCTCAACGCATCAACTGAAATAGCGGCAACTACCTGCGATGTTGTGCTCAATGCAATTACTGGCTCTATTGGTTTAGGACCCACACTTGCTGCAATCAAAGCGGGCAATCGGGTGGCACTTGCCAATAAGGAATCACTTGTTGCTGGCGGAGATTTAGTGATTTCCCACGCTAAAGATGATCAGATACTTCCTGTTGATTCTGAGCATTCTGCAATCTGGCAAGCGCTTATGGGTGAGAAGAAATCTGAAATTTCTAAGTTAGTTCTTACCGCAAGTGGTGGGCCATTTCGTGATCGCGCCGACTTGTCTACCGTGACTTTGCAAGAAGCACTTGCCCATCCCACATGGACCATGGGACCTGTTGTGACAATTAATTCAGCCTCCCTGATGAATAAGGGACTTGAAATTATTGAAGCTCACTATTTATTTGGCATTGCCTATTCACAGATAGAGGCAGTGATTCATCCGCAATCTGTGGTGCACTCCATGGTCGAATTCATCGATGGTTCAACTATCGCCCAAGCATCACCGCCGAATATGAAGGGGCCAATTTCATTGGCGCTCAGCCATCCGCATCGCGTTCCTGGGGCGACGAAGCCAATTGATTGGAGTACTTCTCACACCTGGAACTTTGCTCCGATTGATGAGAGTCGTTTTCCAGCGGTCGCACTTGCTCGCACCTGCGGTGAAATTGGGGGAGGACTCCCAGCTATTTTTAATGCTTCAAACGAGGTTGCCGTGCAAGCATTTATCGATGGGCAGATCTCATTTACCGACATTTTCGCCATTGTCAGTCAGAGCGTGGATCACCTTCGGGCATCAGTGGCCACAACTCTGCGCGATTTGGAAGATGTCAGTGCCGCAGAAGATGATGCTCGCCAGATAGCCAGTGAATTAGTGAAGAAAGTAGCTCTGTGATGAAAGTACTTGGAATTTCAGCTTTTGCAGTTGCGCTACTTCTCTCTGTAATGGTGCACGAATTCGGGCATTACATCACCGCTAAGAAATTTAATATGAAGGTCACTGAATTCTTCCTAGGGTTCGGTACCAAGTTGTGGTCCTTTAGAAAAGGCGAGACTGAATTTGGCGTGAAGGCGATTCCAGCTGGTGGCTACTGCCGCATCGAAGGAATGACACCTACTGATCGGATGCCGGCCGGGGAAGAATCGCGAGCTTTCTTTACCGCCTCATCAGGTAAGAAGTTAATTGTTTTAGGTGCAGGATCTTTTGCCCATTTCCTGATTGGCTTCTTGCTCATCTTCACCATCTTCTTTGGAGTTGGTTACACCGCTCTACTTTCTAATATTGCCCAAGTTTCTCCCAACTCTGCCGCCTCCAAAGCAGGTTTTCTAGCTGGAGATAAAATCATTGAAGTAGATAGCCAGAAAGTTAAGGATTGGTATCTAGATTCGCGCAAGATTGCCGAGTCGCAAGGCAAGCAGATGCGATTTACCATCGAGCGTGCAGGTGAGGTTCTTACTCTCACTGCCACACCGCAATATGTCCAAGAGCAGAAGCGATATGTGCTGGGCGTGGTCACTCAGATCGGAAACAAACGAGAAAGCTTTTTTCCTGCGATATCTGCCTCTGCTAAAGCCACGGTCACGCTGACCAAAGAATCAGTGAAATCACTCTTTACTCTTCCTTCTAAAGTGCCACAACTTATTCGCCAAACTTTTATGGGCGAAGAGCGCAATCCTGATGGCCTTGTGGGAATAGTGGGCGCAGCTCGAGTTTCTGGCGATGCGGTGAGTTCGCAGAACCTTAATAGCAATGAACGAGTTTCCACCTTCATTCTTATCGTTGCCAGCTTAAATATTTTCGTTGGTCTCTTTAATTTGCTGCCCTTTCTGCCACTCGACGGTGGTCATATGGCCATCGCAATTGCCGATGAAGTCCGCGCCCTCTTTGCACGCATTCGCAGGAAGCCTCGTCCAGCCGGTATCGATGTCAATGTCATGACACCAATCACCATGGCTGTCTTTGGCGTCTTAGCTGTGCTGACGTTGATACTTCTTGTGGCAGATATCATCAATCCAATTTCAATCAACTTCTAGCGCACACTACTCACCATCAGGAGCAAGATTGCGCGAGATAGGGCAGAATACGCATCATGGTTGATCTCGGAATTCCAAGTGCTCCACCGCCAACGCTGCACCCGCGTCGCAAGACGCGTCAGCTCAAAGTTGGCTCGGTTGGGGTTGGCTCCGAATCACAGGTAAGTGTGCAATCGATGTGCACCACTCTCACATCAGATGTCAATGCTACTTTGCAACAGATTGCAGAGCTCACCGCATCTGGTTGCCAGATTGTTCGAGTTGCAGTGCCATCACAAGATGATGCTGATGCACTGGCACAGATTGCTAAGAAATCTCAGATTCCAGTAATTGCAGATATTCACTTTCAGCCAAAATATATCTTTGCCGCTATCGATGCTGGGTGCGCCGCCGTTCGTGTGAACCCTGGCAATATCAAGCAGTTTGATGACAAGGTCAAAGAAGTTGCCAAGGCGGCCGGAGATGCCGGCATTCCAATTCGTATTGGTGTTAACGCTGGTTCGCTAGATCCACGACTGCTTGCAAAATACGGCAAGGCAACTCCAGAAGCTTTGGCTGAATCAGCGCTCTGGGAAGCATCACTATTTGAAGAGCATGGCTTTGGCGATATCAAGATTTCGGTGAAGCATCACGATCCGGTCACGATGGTCAACGCTTATCGAATTCTTGCCGCCAAATGTGATTATCCGCTGCACCTCGGGGTAACAGAAGCTGGTCCAATCTTTCAAGGAACGATTAAGTCTGCAACTGCCTTTGGAATATTGTTGGCTGAAGGTATTGGCGACACTATTCGCGTCTCACTATCTGCGCCTCCGGTGGAGGAAGTAAAGGTTGGAATTTCTATCCTTGAATCACTTAATTTGCGTCAGCGTAAACTTGAGATTGTTTCTTGCCCATCATGTGGTCGCGCTCAAGTAGATGTCTATACCTTGGCCGAGAAAGTACAGGCAGGTTTGCAAGGAATGACAGTTCCACTGCGCGTTGCGGTGATGGGTTGCGTCGTCAACGGTCCTGGCGAAGCTCGCGAAGCAGACCTTGGTGTTGCATCTGGAAATGGAAAAGGGCAGATCTTTGTTAAGGGTGAAGTCATCAAGACAGTGCCTGAAGCACAGATTGTTGAAACTCTGATTGAAGAAGCGATGCGCTTAGCCGAAGAGATGGAAGCCGCCGGCGTTGCATCAGGAGTACCTTCCGTCACTACTTCGTAATCCTCCGGTAGGGTTCGCATTATGTTGCGAATGTCCACTCTCTTCTTACGTACTTTGCGCGATGACCCAGCTGATGCTGAAGTTCCAAGTCATCGCCTCTTGGTACGCGCTGGATATATTCGTCGAATCGCTGCCGGGGTCTATTCCTGGCTCCCGCTAGGTGTCATCACACTTCGTAATATTGAAAACATTGTTCGCCAAGAGATGGATAAGGCTGGCTTTCAAGAAGTTCATTTTCCGGCACTCCTACCCAAAGATGCATATGAGCAGACTGGTCGCTGGACTGATTACGGGCCAGATCTCTTTCGCTTGCAAGATCGAAAAGGTGCAGATTACTTACTAGGGCCCACTCACGAAGAGATGTTCACGTTGATGGTTAAGGGTGAGTACTCCTCTTATAAGGATCTGCCGCTCTCGCTCTATCAAATACAGACCAAGTATCGTGATGAAGCTCGTCCACGTTCTGGAATTATTCGTGGGCGCGAATTTGTCATGAAAGACTCTTATTCTTTTGACCTCACCGATGAAGGTCTCGTTGACTCCTACATGCGCCATCGCGCTGCCTATATTGCAACCTTTGATCGGCTGCGCCTTAAGTACAACATTGTCAGCGCGGTATCAGGTGCGATGGGTGGTTCGGCATCAGAGGAGTTTTTAGCACCGTGTGAAACCGGTGAAGATACCTATGTACTTTGTGAAAAGTGTGGTTATGCCGCAAATGTGGAAGCGGTGACAACCGTTGTTGCACCAGGTGATGCATCGACAGTGCCGGCACAAGAAGTCTTTGACTCACCTAACACTCCCACCATCGACACATTAGTTGAACTGCTTAATGCCAAGTTCGGCGGGGGATATGACGGGGCAAAGACTCTTAAAAACGTGATGCTGTTGGCTGATGAGAAAGCGATTTCAGTTCTTGTTCCGGGTGACCGCGAAGTTGATCTCAAGCGATTGCAAGCAAATCTTGTTGGTGTCAATGACTTACGAGTATTTGAAGAGGTAGATTTTGCCAAGTTTCCAGGACTTGTGAAGGGTTACATCGGACCGCAAGATGCAAAGAAGAATGGCATCACTGTCTATGCCGATCCGCGCATTGCTCCCGGCACGGCGTGGGTAACAGGTGCCAATGTTAAAGATAAGCATGCACGTAATGTGGTGAGCGGTCGAGATTTCACCGTGGATCATTACGTGGAAGCAGCGCAGATTCGCCAAGGAGATGCTTGCCCTAAGTGCGCAGCCCCAGTTGTAATTGATCGCGCTATTGAAATTGGTCATATCTTCCAGCTGGGTCGTAAATATGCGCAGGCACTTAACCTCACTGTGCTCGACCAAAATGGAAAATCACAAGTTGTCACCATGGGTTCCTATGGAATTGGTGTCTCGCGCGCAGTTGCTGCCATTGCCGAACAGAGTTATGACGAGATCGGACTTTCTTGGCCGGTAGAAGTTGCACCTGCCAAGGTGCATGTTGTTGCCACAGGTAAAGAGGATAATATTTTTGAGACAGCCGAGAAGATTGGCGCCGAGCTAGAGGCGCGCGGAATATCTGTGATGTTAGATGATCGACGCGGCACTAGCCCAGGAGTTAAGTTTAAAGATGCTGAACTGATTGGAATTCCGGTCATTGTCGTTGTGGGCAAGGCGCTGGAAAATGGGAACGTGGAAATTCGGGTGCGCAAGGGTGGTGAAAAGTCAGAGATTGCCGTAGTGGGCGCAGTTGATGCAATCGCAGCCCTGCTACCAACCCTGCCCTAGTTAACAGTTTGTGGTCAACCACTGATAAAATCTGCCCTACAACTTAAGAACAATTAAATATGAAGGGCTAGAAATGGCAATCACGGATCAAATAGCGCAACTGGTTACACCTGCAGTTGAAGCTCAAGGATTTTTCCTTGAAGAAGTCTTACTTGTATCACCCGGCAAACATCGCATTGTTACCTGCATCGTTGATGGCCAAAGTTCCCTCAATATGGATCAGGTCACCGCCGTCTCACGCGCCATCTCAGAACTTCTCGATGAAGCCGCCTTTATGGGAGAAGCGCCATTTACGCTGGAGGTTACTTCTCCAGGAGTTGATCGCCCGCTAACTAAACCACGTCACTTTGCGAAAAACGTTGACCGCTTACTGAAGGTTGTGCGCAATGATGGTGAGGTCGTTACTGGCCGAATCTCTGGCAATACTGAAACTGAGCTCACGCTGTCAGTAACGGAGAAGAAGGAAGTAAAAGAAGTTGTGATTGCGCTAGCTGATATTAAGCGCGCAACAGTTGAAATTGAATTTAACCGGAAAGAGAGTGACAAGTAATGGGCGTTGATATTGAGGCGCTCAAGCAACTCACCGATGCCAAAGCGATGCCACTAGAGCAGCTAATCCAGGCAATTGAAGCCGGAGTACTCACCGCGTATTCCGAGACGCTCGAGCCAAATCGATATGCACGCGTGCACCTTGATCGCGAAACCGGAGACATTGCGATATTTGTTCCCGAGTTCAATGAACTAGGAGAGCGCATTGCCGAGAAGGTGCTTGAGGTGGAGGGCTTTGATCGCACCGCAACTTCGACTGCTCGTCAAGTGATTAAACTTCAAATGCGTGCAACTAACGATGCTGAAATCGTTGGCGAGTTCACCGCCTCCGTTGGTGATGTCATCTCCGGAATTGTGCAACAGGGGCGTGATCCTAAGATGATCAATGTTAACCTGGGTCGAACAGAAGGTCGCATTCCACCGCAGGAGCAGGTTCCTGGGGAAGTCTTTAACCATGGCGATCGCATCAAATGTTTTGTGGTTGAGGTAAAGCAAGGACTTAAGGGTCCAGAAATCATGTTATCGAGAAGCCACCCAGCACTGGTGAAGCAGTTATTTGCACTAGAAGTTCCGGAGATACAAGATCGCATCGTTGAGATTATGGCGGTTGCGCGAGAGGCCGGACATCGCACAAAGATTGCCGTGCGCTCTCACCGCGCCGGTGTTTCACCGAAAGGTTCACTGATTGGCCCCATGGGTTCTCGTGCACAAGCCGTGATGAATGAATTACATGGAGAGAAGATTGATATCGTCGATTGGGATGAAGATCCAGTTAAGTTTGTCGCTCACGCACTTGCTCCAGCCAAAGTAACGAGTGTGACTATCGTTGATGAATCAATTCGTTCTGCAAAAGTCATTGTTCCGGATTACCAACTATCGCTGGCCATCGGAAAAGATGGACAAAATGCCCGTCTTGCCGCACGACTTACCGGCTGGCGAATAGATATTCACCCCGATACTCCCGCGTGAAATAGGGATTTCTCACCTCATTCGCTAGACTGGGGCCATCGCATAAGCGCATACGCGTGAGTGCAATTACTGAAATGGATGCGAAAGATATGAAACTCAAATGAGCTCGTTTACATCATGAGGTCGAACAACTAGGGCTCGCATCCCACAAATTTTAATGCGGGCCAAGACAGGAGAAATGTGTCAAAGGTCCGCGTACACGAGTTAGCAAAGCAGCTCGGTATGGAGAGCAAGGAAGTCCTTGCAAAGCTCCAAGAAATGGGCGAATTCGTCCGATCAGCATCATCAACAGTGGAAGCACCGGTTGTGCGCAAGTTAGTTGCGCTATACCCAGATGCTAAACCGGTAGAAGAGAAGAAGCCTGTGAAGAAGGCTGCAGCGAAGAAAACTGCCGCCTCCAAGAAAACTGCTGAAGTAAATCCAGAACTTGCAGCAGAGTTAGCTGCCGAACTCGGCGTAGATCTTGCAGCCCTCAAAGCATCGCGTGATGCTGCTGCAACTGCCCACGAAGAAGCGAAGGCTGCTGCAACTGCAGAGGCGCAGAGTCCAACAGCACCAACTACTCCTGCCACACCTGGTGCGCCACGTCCAGGAAATAATCCATTTTCATCAGGAGCGGCAGTTCCACGTCCACCGCGTCCTGGTAACAATCCATTTTCAACAGGTGGCAGCGTTCCTCGCCCACCGCAAAGACCAGCAGGTTCAACGGGTGCACCACGTGCCGGTATGGCAGGTGCTCGTCCCGGTTCTGTTCGTCCAGGTTTTGCAGCACGTCCTGGTGGTGCACGTCCGCCAGGTGCTGGAACTGGAACTGGAACTGGAAACTATCCACCACGCACAGGTGGTGCACCAACTTCATCAGGTCCATATCGTTCACAAGGGAATGCTCCAGCAGGTGGCGCACCTGGTGGTCCACAACGTCCAGGCGGCGGTGCTCCCAATCGCGGTCCAGGTCGTGGCGGAACTGCAGGTGCATTTGGAAAGAATGCAAGTAAATCTTCTAAGCGTAAGCAGAAGTCACGTAAGGCGCTGCGCGAAGAGTTCGACAATATGCAAGCTCCACAATTAGGTGGAGCAGTTATTCCGCACGGTGATGGCAAGACAAAGATTCGCATGCGCCGTGGCTCATCACTTGCAGATTTTGCAGAGAAAATTAATGCAGATCCAGCAGCGTTGGTATCAGCGCTATTCCACCTAGGTGAAATGGTGACTGCAACTCAATCTGTTGATGCCGACACATTTGAAATTCTCGGTGCCCAACTTGGATATGTCATCGAAGTTGTTTCACCTGAGGAAGAAGATCGTGAGCTCTTGCAGGGATTTGATATCGATCTCGCTGCCGAAATGAGCGACTACGACGAGGAAAATCTCACTGCCCGGCCACCAGTTGTCACCGTTATGGGACACGTGGATCACGGTAAGACATCACTCCTTGATGCGGTCCGTAAGACTGAAGTGATTAAGGGAGAAGCCGGCGGCATCACACAGCACATCGGTGCCTACCAAATTCACCATGATCACGATGGCGTCAATCGCGCAATTACATTTATTGATACACCAGGTCACGAAGCCTTTACCGCTATGCGTGCACGTGGTGCCAAGGTCACTGACATTGCAGTGCTCGTAGTTGCAGCAGATGACGGCATCATGCCTCAGACGATTGAAGCACTTAACCACGCACAGGCAGCTGATGTGCCAATCGTGGTGGCAGTGAACAAGATTGATAAGGAAGGCGCCAACCCAGATAAGGTCCGCCAGCAACTTACTGAGTACAACTTGATTGCCGAAGAATACGGCGGAGACACAATCTTCGTAAACGTCTCTGCTAAATCAGGTGTCGGAGTCAATGAACTCATTGATTCAATCTTGCTCACAGCAGATGCTGCTATTGATCTGCGCGCCGTGGCACTAGATGTTGCTCGCGGTGTTGCCATTGAAGCTCACCTCGACCGTGGTCGGGGACCAGTTGCCACAGTTCTTGTGCAGCGCGGAACACTCAAAGTTGGAGATGCCATCGTTGCCGGAGGATCATTTGGTCGCGTACGCGCTATGCATGATGAAGATGGAAATACGGTCGAAGAGGCAGGACCATCACGTCCAGTGCAGGTTCTCGGATTCACATCCGTTCCTAATGCTGGAGATACCTTCTTAGTTGCCGAAGATGACCGCACATCTCGTCAGATTGCCGAAAAGCGTCAAGCTGCAGAGCGCAATGCGCAATTGGCGAAGGCGCGCAAGAAGGTCTCACTGGAAGACTTCATGGAGCAATCCAAGATTTCAACTCTTAACCTCATTCTTAAGGGTGACGTTTCTGGTTCGGTGGAAGCACTCGAAGATGCACTGATGCAGCTCGATGTTGGCGCTGAAGTAGATCTTCGCGTTATTCACCGCGGCGTTGGCGCAATTACCAAGAGTGATATCACGCTTGCATCTGCCTCGACTGCTGTTGTTATCGGCTTTAACGTTAAGCCAGAGCCACAGACTGCTATCTATGCTGATCAAGAAGGCGTCGAAGTTCGCTTCTACTCAGTTATCTATAACGCTATCGAAGAGATTGAACTCTCACTTAAGGGACTCCTTAAGCCAGAGTTTGAAGAGGTCATACTCGGCAGCGCTGAAGTACGCGATCTCTTTAAATCTTCAAAGGTTGGAACTATTGCCGGTTCGGTCGTCAGCGATGGAATCATTCGCCGAAATGCAAAGGCACGCGTCATACGTGGTGGAGCAGTCATTGCCGAAGAGGTAACTATCGAATCACTCAAGCGATTTAAAGATGATGCCACTGAAGTCCGTGAGGGCTTTGAGTGCGGTATCGGCGTAGGCAAGGGTGCTGACCTTCAAGTTGGAGACATCATTCAGGTCTTTGAGATGCGTGAGAAGAAGCGCGCATAACGCTTCGAAAAGAAAAAATGGGAAATTCACACCGCAGCCAGAAGGTTGCAGACCGCATCAAGGTAGTAGTGGCACAGCTGCTTGAGACAAAGATTAAAGATCCGCGTCTTGGCTTTGTCACTGTTACCGATGCGCGGGTGACCGGAGATCTACAGAACGCCTCTATTTTCTATACCGTCCTTGGTGGAGATGATGAGCGCGCCGCAACGGCAGCTGCTCTGGAATCTGCAAAAGGTGTGATCCGTAGCGCTGTGGGAAAAGATTTAGGCACCCGCATTACGCCATCACTTGAATTCATTCTTGATGGACTTCCAGAATCTGCCCAAGCACTTGACTCACTTTTAGAGCGAGTTCACCAACTTGATGCTGAAGTTGCGAAAGCGCGCGAGAATGCAAAGCCAGTGGTGGAAGATGCCTATAAAGTCCCACGCGTCGTAGAAAACAAATTTGATAACTAATGACAGATGGATTCCTGGTTGTAGATAAAGCTGGGGGAATGACCAGTCACGATGTCGTAGCAGTGGGGCGAAAAGCGCTGGGCACACGCAAAGTGGGCCATGCCGGAACACTTGATCCGATGGCTACTGGAGTATTGGTCCTAGGTTTCGGAAATGGCACCCGCCTTTTGCAATACATCACCGATGGCGATAAGTCCTATAGAGCAACAATCGTTCTTGGAAGCTCAACAATCACTGATGATAAAGAAGGCGAAGTGATTGCAACTACCCATGCAGCAGATGTTACTGATGGCGAGATTGCAAGAGTGTTAAAAACTATGGTTGGCACCATCGCCCAACGCCCATCATCTGTCTCGGCCGTAAAAGTTGGCGGAGAGCGTGCTTATGATCGTGTGCGAGCTGGTGAGAAGTTTGAACTGGAGTCGCGCAAAATAACAATCTCGCAACTAGATATTCTGGCAATTCGCCATTTAGCTGCCACAACTGAAGTTGATATTGAAGTCACCTGCTCAGCCGGAACATTTATTCGCGCCATTGCCCGCGACTTAGGGGAGGCGTTAGAAGTTGGTGGACACCTCAGCGCCTTGCGCCGCACGCGAGTTGCTGGCTTTAGCGAAAGAGATGCGGTCTCTTTTCAAGACCTGAAAGATCAGAAATTCACACCACTAAAGCTTGCAGATGTGGCCAGAGTGACTTTTTCTGTACGCGAGCTCACTCTGGAAGAAGTCACAGAGTTATCTTTTGGCAGGCCCCTGTCGAAAAATGGCACGACTTCCATCACTGCTGCGATGTCACCAGATAATCGACTCATCGCACTGCTCAAAGATGATGGAATACATGCAAAACCCATCGCTGTCTTTGCGGCAGCGAACTAGGTAAGGCAAGATTGGAATATGTCCGAGACTAACGTTGTACTCATTGGGGTATTCGATGGCGTACATAAGGGACATCAACAACTGCTTAATCGCGCAAAAGAGATTGCAAATGGGCGTGCCATCGTTGCCCTGACCTTTGATCCACATCCAACAACTGTCTTTGCCCCCGAAAAGGTTCCTACCTCGCTGACAACCTTGGCTGATCGGGTTGAACTCTTAAAGATTCATAACGCTGATCAAGTTGCAGTCATGAAGTTCAATGAGAAGTTTGCTGCAATGTCGCCCGAAGATTTTGTCGCCAATGTCTTAGTCGGCCAGCTTCATGCCAGCACCGTGGTGGTGGGAAAGAATTTCACTTATGGACACAAAGCGGCTGGAAATGTTGAATCACTTATCGCCGAGGGCCGCACACATAATTTCACAGTTGATGTGCAGGAGCTCAAAGCAGATACCGAGGTCATCTCATCTTCGCGCATACGTAAACTAGTAATTGAAGGAAAAGTTGAAGAAGCGCGCACGCTTCTATCGCGACCACATCGACTAGATGGCGTTGTGGTGCATGGTGAAAAGCGCGGGCGGGAAATTGGTTATCCCACAGCTAATTTAGGAAACATTGAAGGACAAACTATTCCTGCCGATGGCGTCTATGCCGGGTGGTTGACGGTGGGAATTAATTTCTGGCCGGCGGCAATTTCTATTGGCACCAATCCAACATTTGCAGGAGAACGCGCCAGACAAGTTGAAGCGTATGCACTTGATCAAGAGGGGCTAGAGCTCTATGACAAGAATGCATCCATTGAATTTGGTTGGTATCTACGTCCCACTCTGAAATTCGATAGCTTGGAAGAGCTATTGGTCCAGATGAAGAAGGATTGCGATAAAGCACGCGAATTAACCGAGAAATAAGGGCAATTCAGCCTCAATTTCACTTATCCACACCCCACAGGTAAACTTTGCCCTGTCCAACGAGAAAGTGATTTCCCGTGATTCAAACCGGGAAGCCTCTTGAACAGTACTGATGTACTTAACATGAAAAGGAATACAGCAACCAATGGCACTAACACCAGAAGTAAAGAAAGAAATCATTGCGAAGTACGGCTCATCAGCTACTGATACAGGAAGCCCTGAAGCTCAGATCGCTTTATTGTCACGTCGCATCGATGACATTACGACTCACCTTAAGACCAACCCACATGATCACCACAACCGTCGTGGTCTGTTGTTGCTCGTAGGTCAGCGTCGTCGCATCTTGCAGTACCTCGCAAAGACAGATATCAATCGTTACCGTGGAATTCTCGAGAAACTCGGAATCCGTCGCTAATTAAGTAAGAACTACCCGCCGGGGGACTAATGGTCCTCGGTAGTGGTTTCCAGATGTTTGCATCTGTGAACTTCGATCGAAGATTCATTCGTTTCGCCCTGCGAGTAGTTACCGCTTCCAAGCTGTGCTCATGCACCTTGGAATATGCAACAAACGAATCAAAGGAGGACCCATGGAGGGTCAAGACGTAAAGACAGCAGTAGCCGTTATCGATAACGGAAAGTACGGAAAGCGCGAGATTAAGTTCGAAACCGGACGCCTCGCAAAGCAAGCAGCAGGAGCTGCAGCTGTGTATCTAGATGATCAGACAATGATTTTCTCAGCAACAACAGCATCAAAGACACCTAAAGATCAATTCGATTTCTTCCCACTTACAGTTGATGTAGAAGAGAAGATGTATGCAATTGGCAAGATCCCAGGATCATTCTTCCGTCGTGAAGGCCGACCATCAGAAGAGGCAATTCTTACCTGCCGTCTGATTGACCGCCCATTGCGCCCATCATTTATCAAGGGACTTCGTAACGAAGTACAAATCGTTGTGACAGTAATGGCACTCGATCCTGACCACATGTATGACGTGATTGCTATCAACGCAGCATCAATGTCAACACAACTTGCAGGTCTGCCATTTTCAGGTCCTATCGGTGGAGTGCGTGTTGCACTTATCGAAGGCCAATGGGTTGCATTCCCAAATCACTCACAGGTTGAGAAAGCTGTTTTCGATATGGTCGTTGCAGGTCGCGTAACGGCTGACGATGTAGCAATCATGATGGTGGAAGCAGAAGCGACATCACGCACAATCGGTCTCATCGCCGGTGGCGCAGCAGCACCTACGGAAGAAATTGTTTCGCAAGGACTCGATGCAGCTAAGCCATTCATTCGCATTCTCTGCGAAGCGCAGTCAAAGCTGGCAGCAGTAGCTGCAAAGCCAACTGCAGATTTCCCAGTCTTCTTGGATTACCAAGATGATGTCTTTGCCGCAGTTGAGAAGGCTGCAAAAGATGATCTGGCAAAGGCGTTGACAATTTCAGGCAAGCAAGAGCGCGAGACAAAGATTGATGAAATCTCTGCATCGACAAAGGAATCAGTTTCAGCTGCCTTCGAAGGTCGCGAGAAGGAAGTTCCAGCAGCGTTTCGCTCACTGACAAAGAAGCTTGTTCGTCAGCGCGTATTGCGTGACAAGATCCGTATCGATGGTCGCGGTCTTCGTGATATTCGTGCCTTGTCTGCCGAAGTTGAAGTAATTCCTCGTGTACACGGATCTGCAATCTTCGAACGTGGAGAGACCCAGATTCTCGGTGTGACAACTCTTAATATGCTCAAGATGGAACAGCAGCTCGACACAATGAGCCCTGAGACATCAAAGCGTTATATGCACAACTACAACTTCCCACCATATTCAACTGGTGAGACCGGTCGCGTAGGAACTCCAAAGCGTCGCGAAATCGGCCACGGAGCACTTGCAGAGCGCGCACTCATTCCAGTACTTCCAACTCGCGAAGAGTTCCCTTACGCAATCCGTCAGGTCTCTGAAGCACTTGGTTCAAATGGATCTACATCAATGGGATCAGTTTGTGCATCAACACTGTCAATGCTCCAAGCTGGTGTGCCACTAAAGGCTCCAGTTGCCGGTATTGCAATGGGTCTTATCTCAGATGATGTTGATGGCAAGATTGAATATGTTGCCCTCACAGATATTCTCGGTGCTGAAGATGCATTCGGAGATATGGACTTCAAGGTTGCCGGAACGAAGGACTTTATTACCGCCCTTCAACTTGATACCAAGCTCGATGGAATTCCAGCTTCAGTTCTCGCTGGCGCCCTTCATCAGGCAAAGGAAGCGCGTTTAGCAATTCTTGATGTCATGAATGAAGCAATCGATACACCGGATGAGATGAGCCAATACGCTCCTCGCATCATCTCGGTGAAGATTCCAGTAGATCAGATCGGTGCAGTAATCGGGCCTAAGGGCAAGATTATTAACCAGATTCAAGATGAGACTGGCGCAGATATCTCCATTGAAGATGATGGAACTATCTACATCGGTGCCACCGATGGGCCATCGGCTGAAGCAGCTCGCGCGCAGATTAACGCGATTGCTAATCCACAAATGCCAGAAGTGGGAGAGCGATACCTCGGAACTGTTGTGAAGCTTGCAACATTCGGTGCATTCATCTCATTGATGCCAGGTAAAGATGGCCTGCTCCATGTATCTCAGATTCGCAAGATGCATGGTGGAAAGCGCATTGAAAACCTAGAAGAGGTCATGAAGGTTGGCGACAAGATTCAGGTTGAAATCGGCGAGATTGATCCAAAGGGCAAGCTCTCTTTGGTTCCGGTTCTCGAAGATGGATCGACTCCAGCTGCTGAATAAGTAGATGTCAGTTAAACGCTCAGTTCACGCAAGTGGCCTGCGGATTGTCACGGAAGAAGTTCCGTCAGTACGCAGCGCTGCTGTGGGAATTTGGGTCAATGTAGGTTCTCGTGATGAAGCACCGGCTACGGCTGGTGCTTCTCATTTTCTGGAACATCTTCTCTTTAAAGGAACAACAAGTAGAACAGCGTTAGAAATCTCCTCATCCATTGAGTCAGTCGGCGGTGAGATGAATGCCTTTACATCTAAGGAATACACCTGCTTCTACGCCCGCGTAATTGATACTGACTTACCCATGGCAATCGATGTGGTCAGCGATCTCATCACTTCCTCGGTTGTCTCAGCCCTAGATGTCGATGCCGAGCGCAAGGTAGTGCTTGAAGAAATTGCGATGCGCGATGATGATCCCAGTGATCTGGTGCACGATCTCTTTAGCGATACCTACTATGGCGATACCCCCATCGGGCGACCAATTCTAGGAACCGTTGATTCAATTAATGCGATGTCTCGCAACACAGTCTTTAACTACTATAAGAAGAAGTACTTACCGCAAGATCTGGTTGTTGCTGTGGCCGGCAATATCAAACATAAGCGCGTGGTTGCGATGGTTGAGCAAGCCCTGTCGCGCGATAACTTCCTTGATGTCATGGCCGCCCCTGTCATTCGCCCCAATATTCCGATTAAGAATTCAAAGCAACAATCTGTTGGTCTGATGTATAAAAAGAGCGAACAAGCTCATATGTTCTATGGGATGGAAGCTGTTGCAAGGGCAGATGAACGTCGCTTTGCGATGGGAGTTCTCTCGGCGGCCCTCGGCGGCGGCATGTCATCGCGCCTATTTCAAGAGATTCGTGAAAAACGTGGGCTTGCCTACTCTGTCTATTCATATGCGCAACAATTTGCTGGCTCTGGCCTCATTGGGTTTTATGCCGGATGTAACCCGTCTAAGGCTGTGGAAGTCGTCGAAATTATTCGCAGCGTCTTAAGTGATGTTGCCGAAAACGGGATGACCCATGAAGAAATTGATCGCGCCAAAGGCGCTGTGCGTGGATCCCTGGTATTGAGCCAGGAAGATACCGGTTCGCGCATGAGCCGCATCGGCAAGAATGAGATTGTGTATGGCCAAGTGATGGATTTCGATGACATTCTCACCTCGATTGACCGAGTGAGCGCTCAAGACATACGCGAAATTGCCAGCGAGTTCTTGGTCAAAACGCCTACCCTTGCTCTTGTCGGTCCATTTAAAAATGAAGCGAAATTTGAAAAGGTGTTAAAGCGATGATCAAAGTTGCAGTCATTGGTGCGCGTGGTCGCATGGGTTCTGAGGTAGTAAAGGCGGTCAATGAAGCAAAGGATCTAGAACTCGTTGCGCAACTTGATCTTGGAGATTCACTCGATGCTCTGCTTAACAGTGGCGCTGCGGTAGCGGTTGATTTCACAACACCTGATTCAGTGATGGCCAACCTCGAATTTTTGATCTCTCACAACATCAATGCGGTTGTGGGCACAACTGGTTTTGATGATGCCCGCATTGCCAAGATTAAGTCTCTTCTGGCTAGCTCAAAGTCAGGGGTATTAATTGCTCCCAACTTTGCTATTGGCGCAGTGCTCATGATGGAGTTTGCAACAAAGGCAGCTAAGTACTTTGAATCTGCTGAAATCATTGAACTACATCACCCCAACAAGGTTGATGCACCATCAGGCACCGCCGCCCGCACAGCTGAACTCATGTCAGCTGCACGCAAAGAAGCCGGATTACCTGTGATGCCAGATGCGACAACTACTTCTTTAGATGGAGCACGCGGTGCCACTGTGGGAGATATTCCAGTTCACTCGGTTCGCGTGCGCGGATTGGTTGCCCATCAAGAGGTATTACTCGGTGGAATTGGTGAAACACTTTCAATACGACATGACTCGATAGACAGAGTAGGTTTCATGCCAGGAGTACTCCTTGGAGTGCGAAAAGTTGTGACACATCCAGGGCTGACTTTCGGCCTGGAAAACTTTATGTAAGTAGGGGAGAACTCTCATGGCACTTGTAGATATCACGATGTATGGAGCCGACTGGTGCGGAGACTGCCGTCGTTCCAAGCGACTTTTAGAAGAGCTTGATGTTCAGGTAAACCATATTGATGTTGAAGTAGATGAATCTGCAGCAGCCAAGGTCCGTGAGATCAACGGGGGAGCGCAGTCAATTCCAGTGCTTGTCTTTTCAGATGGCACACACCTAACAGAGCCATCAGATAATGATTTGAAGGCAAAGCTAACTTCGCTGGGAATTATCTAGAAGCGATATAGAAGCGCGGAAGTAAGAGCTGCAGATATCACTACAACAAAGTAAGGCGCTTTGAGCAGTAGTGCAATGAGTGCCACAGCAACACCGGCAAGGCGCTGATCAATAACCCAGAGACCTTTTTCAGTCACCGTTTGAACTCCGACCAAGGCGCTGAGCAGTGCAACTGGTATCAGGGTATTAATGCGCAACATTCGGGGGTTTGTCAGAAATTTCTCAGGGATCAAGTAACCTGAATACCGCAGGGCAAAGAGTGCGATGCTGGAACCGATAACACCTATCCAGAGCGCGTTCATCGGCGCACCTTCCAGCCAAAAATCACGGCAAGTACGACGGTGGAAATTATTGGTAGACCGGCGCTGAGTACCGGACTGAGAAGGACTGCCAAGACAAGTGCGCACACCGCTAGCGCCCGTTCTAATTTATTTGTCAGCCTTGGCCACACAAGTCCTAAGAATGCGGCTGGAACTGCAGCATCCAGGCCCCAGGCGGAGGGATTTCCCATTGCTTTCGCACCGAGTGCGCCCAATAGGGTGAAGATGTTCCAGAAGATATAGACACCAACGCCGGTTAACCAGAAGCCTTGCTTCATCGCCGTAGTCCCTAGTTTTTCTTGACTTAAGGCAACACCAGTTGATTCATCAATAGTTACTTGCGCTGCAATTACCTTCCGCAATCCAGAGACTTTCAAAAGAGGTGCCATGCGAAGTGCATACAACATATTTCTCACACCAAGAAGTGAAGCTGTTGCGATTCCTGCAATGGCGCTTCCACCTGCGCCCATGACGCCCACTACTGCAAATTGAGATGCGCCAGAGAAAGTCAGAAGTGAGAGTAAACAAGTCTGCAGAACTGAGAACCCCGCGGCGATACTGGCGGCGCCAAATGCAGTTCCATAAAGGCCCACCGTCAAGGAGACGCTCAAGCTTTGGGATGCGGTGGTGCGGTTCACTCTGGACACGCGGACATTCTGCCCTAGATATGCAGCAAGTGGAGGGGGGTAGATAGATAAGGTGCGACCATGTCTGAGACCGTAATTTATAGAGACGATGTATCGGTAGAACTCGTGAAATCAAGTGCAAGTGATGCTGATGTCATTTGGGCCGCTCGAGTATCAACCGCCGGTGAGCAATCACTAGATGAAATAGGTGAAGATCCAGCGCGATCTGCTGGGCTCATCAATTATCTTGCTCGCGAACGCCATGGATCACCCTTCGAGCACACCTCGATGACTTTCTTTGTCTCAGCGCCCATCTTTGTCTTCCGCGAATTTATGCGCCATCGCATCGCTTCCTATAACGAGGAATCTGGTCGCTATCGCGAACTCAAGCCAGTTTTCTATATTCCTTCGAAAGAGCGCAAACTTATTCAGGTGGGTAAGACTGGTGCCTACACATTTGAAGATGGAACAGCAGAGCAATTTGAAATAACTGTAAAGGCGATGAAGGATGCATATGTCATTGCCTATGAGTCATATGTAAAGATGTTAGAGGCTGGCGTTGCCCGCGAAGTTGCGCGAGTTGTTTTGCCGGTAGCAACGTATTCATCTATGTATGTCACCATGAACGCACGCGCACTGATGAACTTTTTATCCCTGCGCACATCTCGTGAAGGTTCGCACTTTCCAAGCTATCCGCAGCGAGAAATCGAGATGGTTGCCGAAAAAATGGAAGCCGAGTTCGCGAAATTGATGCCTTTGACATACGGAGCCTTTGAAAAATCTGGTCGTATTGCGCCTTAAGCGATAAGATGCGCGGATGAGTATCCAGCCTCCTTTTGGTCGATTAATCACCGCAATGGTGACCCCATTTAATAGTGATGGTGCAATCGATTGGGATGGCGTTGCCACATTGGCGCAACATCTTGTTGATACCGGACATGATGGAATTGCAGTCAATGGCACAACCGGTGAAGCTCCCACCACAAAGTCTTCAGAAAAACTTGAGATCATCAAAGTGGTCAAGAGCGTCGTTGGCGAAAAAATCTGTGTTCTTTCCGGTGCTGGCGATAATGAGACCGCCTATACGGTTGAGCAAGCTAAGCGTTCCCAAGATGCGGGGGCAGATGCGCTGCTGGTGGTTACTCCTTATTACAACAAGCCTCCCCAAGCTGGAATCGAAGCGCACTTTCGCGCAGTAGCCGCCGCAACTGATCTGCCCATCATGATGTATGACATCCCGGGTCGCACCGGTGTTGAAATCGAATCTGACACCATCGTCAAACTCTTTGAAAGCGTGAAGAACATTGTTGCCCTCAAAGATGCCAAGGGAAATATCGCAGCCACATCATGGGTAATTAAGCGCTCAGGTATTCCGGTCTATTCCGGTGATGACATTCTCAACTTGCCATTCCTCTCTGTTGGAGCTGTCGGCTTTGTCTCTGTCTGTGGCCACACCGTTGGCTTAGACCTCAAAGCGATGCTTAATGCCTGGTTTGCTGGCGATGCAACCAAAGCTCTTGAGATTCATCAGAAACTTCTTCCAGTCTTCACTGGAACCTTCCGCACACAAGGTGCAATTTTGACCAAGGCAGCGATGTCTCTCATGGGACTCCCAGGAGGAACTACTCGTCTGCCACTCGTTGATGCCACCGAAGCACAGATCGAACAATTACGTAAAGATCTTATTGCTGGTGGAATCACGTTGAAAAAATAATTTGGCTGTATGACTCAACACCCGCATCCGAACTTAGGAACTCCTAGCAAGCTAGCCGCCGGGGGAGTTCGCATCGTCGCCCTTGGTGGAATCTCTGAAATCGGTCGCAATATGACCGTCTATGAAACAAATGGAAAGTTACTCATCGTCGATTGCGGAGTTCTCTTCCCGGAAGATAATCAGCCTGGAATTGATTTAATCTTGCCTGATTTCTCCTACATCCGAGATCGCCTTGCTGATGTGGTCGGTATCTTTCTTACCCATGGACATGAAGACCATATCGGGGCAGTTCCATACTTACTGCGTGAACGCGGTGATATTCCGGTCTATGGCTCTGCGCTTACTATCGCCCTCATTGCTGCTAAATGTAAAGAACATCGAATTTCTCCACTGATGCGCGAAGTTCGAGAAGGACTGCGCGAAGATGTCGGACCATTTGAATTAGAGTTTATTGCCGTTAACCATTCGATTCCAGACGCACTTGCCGTTGCCATCCACACAAGTGCTGGAACAATTCTTCACACCGGTGATTTTAAGATGGATCAGCTTCCCCTCGATGGTCGCATTACAGATCTGCGAACATTTGCCCGCTTGGGTGAAGAGGGTGTTGATCTATTCCTGGTTGATTCCACCAATGCCGACGTTCCTGGATTTACGCCATCTGAGCGAGAAATCATGCCGGCACTTAACCGAGTAATCTCATCAACAAAGCGCCGAGTTATTGTTGCCTCATTCAGCTCACACGTGCATAGAGTGCAGCAGGTTATCGACACAGCAGCCCTGCACAATAGAAAAGTTGCATTTATCGGCCGGTCGATGATTCGCAATATGAAGATTGCACAAGAGATGGGATACCTCACCGTTCCCTCAGGGATTTTATTTGACGCCCGCGAGTTAGAAAACTACGACGATAACGTGGTGCTGATCTGCACAGGTTCGCAAGGTGAACCGATGGCAGCCCTTTCCCGGATGGCAAACGGTGATCACCAGATCAGAGTGGGAGAAGGGGACACCGTCATCTTGGCATCCTCACTGATTCCAGGTAATGAAAATTCTGTTTTTCGCATTATTAATGAACTCACTCGATGGGGCGCCAAAGTGGTGCATAAAGCTAATGCCATGGTGCATGTCTCTGGTCACGCAGCAGCGGGTGAACTTCTCTATTGCTACAACATCGTCAAGCCTAAGTACGCCCTCCCCGTGCATGGAGAATGGCGTCACCTGAAAGCTAATGCTGAGCTAGCTATCGAATCAGGTGTTCCGCGCGAGAACGCATTCATTATTGAAAACGGCATTGTTATCGACCTGATAGATCACCACGCTGAAATTGTTGGCGCTGTGCCATGTGGTTTTGTCTATGTCGATGGTGGCAGCGTTGGCGATATCACCGAATCATCTCTCAAAGATCGCAGGATTCTGGGCGAAGAAGGATTCATCTCTGTCATTGTGGTGATCGAATCGCAAACTGGAAAAATTGTTGCCGGACCTGACATTCATGCGCGTGGTTTTAATGAGGACATCGCACTCTTTGATGAGGTGAAAGGGCAGATTGAAAAGGCGCTAGCTGCTGCAGTTGCAGAGGGAGTCAATGGAACGCATCAGTTGTCACAAGTTGTGCGTCGCACCATTGGGGGATGGGTAGGCCAAAAACATCGCCGGCGCCCGATGATTGTTCCGGTAGTCATTGAGGTCTAAGCGGCGCGCCTACGCTCGCTAAAAAAACTCTCCACCTAAGATTGAATGTGTGGCTAAGAAAAAGAAAAGCACATCCGCACGCTCAGCACTGGGCTCCATCGGTCGCGGCTTAGCCATACTCTGGCACTACCTTGCTAAATCTTTAGGTGCATCAGTTCGATTCGTTGCACGGGGTGCGCGAGATTTAGATCCAGAACATCATCGAGATGGCGCTGCGCTCCTAGTTCTTTTAACTTCACTGGCAGCATTGGCTGGAACTTGGTTTCAGGCAGATAACTATGTGGGACGCAATCTCTATTCATTTTTCTACGGGGCATTTGGTCGCATCGGTGTTTTAGCACCGCTTGTTCTGCTCTACTTTGCAGTGCGACTCTTTAGAAAACCTGATGATGCTCATGTCACCGGTCGAATAACTATTGGAACACTCACGTTATTAGTAAGCACCACAGGTTTAGCACACCTGCTTAACGGTTCACTTGGGGCAGTAAATGCCACAGGTGCTACTGCAATCAGAGAAGGCGGTGGCTTACTTGGGTACTGGGTAGCGTTGCCGTTGGTTGCTCTGATGACATCACTGCTTGCTTATCCAGTTCTGATTGCAATCTTTCTCTTTGGGCTTCTCATTATCACTGCCACCCCAATTTCAAAGGTGGGGATAAAACTTAAAGTCATCTTCATCTGGCTCTGGTCTAAAAAGCCATCACGGAGCAAGGATGAGTTTGAGATTTCAGATACACCACCTTTTGAATCACCTGTGGTCGCCTGGAATCAGGCCGAAGATGAGATTGATGAAGAAGAGTTCGATGAAGAGTTCACCGTTGAGATTCCCAGAGCTCCTTTGGAGGCACAACTTAAAGAGGCGCCTAAAAGTGATAGGCGTCCTGAGCAACTCTTGCTCACCAGTGATATCAAATATGAGCTGCCTTCACATGATCTACTCAAGCTAGGACCTGCTGCAAAGGCGAAGAGCAAAGCCAATGAAGCTGTTGTGGCCTCACTGACTGAAGTATTTAAACAATTTGAAATTGATGCTGAGGTCACAGGCTTTATGCGCGGGCCGACTGTGACGCGCTATGAAGTTGAGCTGGGAAATGCGGTTAAAGTTGAACGAATAACCGCATTATCGAAGAATATTTCCTACGCTGTTGCCAGCAACGAAGTGCGAATTCTTTCCCCGATTCCGGGTAAATCTGCGGTCGGCATTGAAATCCCTAATGCCGATCGTGAAATTGTCGCTTTAGGCGATGTCATGCGTTCTAGCGTTGCCGGGCAAGATCACCACCCAATGCTGGTTGCACTTGGCAAAGATGTTGAAGGAAATTTTGTCTGCGCAAATCTTGCGAAAATGCCTCACTTATTAGTAGCTGGTGCCACCGGTGCGGGTAAATCTTCCATGATTAACGCCATGATTACCTCGATTTTGATGCGTGCTACACCTGATGATGTGCGCCTTATTTTGATAGATCCAAAGCGCGTGGAACTCACTGCCTATGAAGGTATTCCACATCTGATTACTCCGATCATTACCAATCCGAAGAAGGCAGCGGACGCGCTCACCTGGGTTGTGCGTGAGATGGATCTTCGTTATGAAGATCTTGCAACTTTTGGCTTTAGACATATTGATGATTTTAATAAGGCTGTTCGTGCTGGAAAAGTTGTGACGCCTCCGGGCTCAGATCGCATCGTTGAGCCATATCCGTACCTACTTGTGATCATCGATGAGTTAGCTGACCTCATGATGGTTGCTGCGCGCGAAGTAGAAGAATCGGTAGTGCGAATCACACAGTTGGCAAGATCTGCAGGTATTCACTTAGTGCTAGCTACACAACGCCCAAGTGTGGATGTTGTCACAGGGCTGATTAAGGCGAACGTTCCTTCACGTCTATCTTTTGCAACATCATCACTCGCCGATAGTCGAGTTATTCTCGATAGCCCTGGAGCTGAAAAACTCATCGGCCAAGGTGATGCGCTCTTTATCCCAATGGGGGCAAGCCGTGCGATAAGAATCCAAGGCGCTTATGTGTCAGAGCGCGAAATTGAAGCGGTGACAACCCATGTTAAGAAACAACTTTCACCACGTTATCGTGATGACGTTACACAGGTGGCACAGGTAAATAGGAATCTTGATAAAGAAATTGGCGATGATTTAGAGATACTCATTCAAGCCGTTGAGTTAGTTGTCAGCACTCAATTTGGTTCAACTTCTATGTTGCAGCGAAAGTTGCGAGTGGGATTTGCAAAGGCCGGACGATTGATGGATCTGATGGAATCTAGGGGAATCGTAGGACCCTCTGAAGGCTCCAAGGCCAGAACGGTCCTGGTCAAACAAGATGAGATTGACTCTGTGCTTGCCACGCTTCGCGACTATTAACAGCAGGTAAATTTGGTGTGGTTTTTGCGGGTGAGAATTATCTTCACCAGCCAAATCTGTTCTCAACCGGAATAATAAGTTGTTAAACTTGTCACCTGATTGGCATCTTTGATGAAGGACCTTCATGAGCACAGGCAGCGAACTACGCGATCAACGCGAGGCTGCTGGCATTTCTAAAGATCAGTTAGCCTCGCTGATTAGTGTGCGAGCCGGATTAATCTCGCAAATGGAGCTCAATGATTTTTCACATTGTGGTGGCGACATCTACGCAAGAGGACACCTTAAAAATATTGCGCTTCGACTTGGTTTAGCTGCAGATTATTTTGTTGAAATGTACAACGCTGAGCACTCATCAGAACATAGAGGTATTCACGATCAGCTCCTTGATAACAATGTTGGAACAATCCCTCGTGAGGCTCGAAAAATATCGTGGAAGTTACCGGCGCTTATCTCTATCGCCATCTTGGTTGTCGCTGGTTCTATTCAGATCGTAGTATCAAATCAATCCTCGGTCACAACTCCGGAAGTTGTTGCTAAACCATCACCGGTTGCCTCAGTCACACCAGAGGCCACACCAACTCCGGCACCTACCGTTTCCACCTCAGCATCGCCTTCAACCGGATCTGTCTCACTAGTACTAGAAGCCTCACGAGGTAATTCATTTATCAATGTGGTCGTTGATGGCAAAAGTGTTATTAAAGGTTCAATATTTCAAGGTGAAACCAAGAGTTACACTGGTGCCACCTCGGTCAGCATTTACCTGAGTAATCCGGCAGGTGTGGATGTGACACATAATGGAAAATTATTGAGCCCGCTCGGCGGACAGAATCAGGAAATCCGTCGCACCTTTCGCTAATTAAGATTTCTCACCGATAACCCTGTAACATCACCTTCATGTCTCGCACCGTAGCTATTGTCACTATGGGGTGCGCCCGTAACGATGTTGACTCAGAAGAACTCGCTGGCAGATTAGCCGCCGATGGCTGGACCCTGGTCGCAGACGTTGAATCTGCAGAGGTCGCAGTTGTTAATACCTGCGGTTTTATTGAATCAGCGAAGAAGGATTCAATCGATGCCCTATATGCCGCGAACTCACTTAAGGGTCATGGCACCACAAAGGTAGTTGTAGCCGTGGGTTGCATGGCAGAACGCTATGGCAAAGAGCTGGCTGAAGCCCTTCCGGAGGCAGATGCAATTCTAGGTTTCGATGATTATCAAGATATCTCAGAACGCTTGCAATCAATTATTAGCGGTAACGCGCATACGCCACACGTTCCGCGCGATCGTCGCGCACTACTTCCCATCGCACCAGTTGAACGCGCAGCTGCGCGCGATGAAAGTTTTGCATCAGCTGTCGGTGCTGGTGGTTCGCTCTTTCGTAAGCGGCTAGGAGATGCACCCTGGGCGCCACTAAAGATTGCTTCAGGCTGTGATCGTCGCTGCTCCTTCTGTGCAATTCCATATTTCAGAGGCTCATTTATCTCACGTAGGCCGACTGAGATTCTGCAAGAAGCCACATGGCTGGCCAATAATGGCGTGAGTGAACTCTTTCTGGTCAGTGAGAACACCACGAGTTATGGCAAGGACCTCGGTGATATCAAGTTGATGGAGAAGATTCTTCATGAATTTGCCGAAATCTCTGGAGTTGAGCGAGTACGTCTTTCTTACCTGCAGCCTGCCGAGATGAGACCATCACTGCTGCAAGCGATGATTGAGACCGAAAAAGTTGCGCCCTACTTTGATCTCTCCTTCCAACATACAAGCCCTACAGTGTTACGTCGGATGCGCCGTTTTGGTGATTCAGAAAAATTCCTACACCTGATCACGCAAATCCGCGCACTCTCACCCGAGGCCGGAATCAGATCAAATTTCATCGTTGGTTTTCCCGGTGAGACCGAAGCCGATTACAACGATTTAGCTGAATTTATAACGGAAGCAAAGTTAGATGCAGTGGGAGTATTTGGATATTCCGATGAAGATAATACGGAGGCGATAGATCTTCCGGATAAAGTCGCTGATGAGGTAATTCGCCAAAGAGTAGAGTCACTGTCTTCACTAGCTGATGAAATGGTTTCAGTGCGCGCACAAGCTCGCATCGGTGAACATGTGCGGGTTCTCATTGAAGATGCCGAACTACAAGAAGGACGCGCGGCTCATCAAGGGCCTGAAGTAGATGGCACAACATCATTTATTGGCACCTCATTTGCTGTCGGTGAGTATGTCGATGCGGTGATTATTGAATCGATGGGCGCAGATTTGGTGGCGCAGGCACAATGAGAATTCCTTCATTCATCACACCGAATTGGCTGACAGTTACTCGAATTCTTTTTATTCCGGTGGGTGTCTACTTTCTCTTTCTTGATGGGGGAGATAACGCTGGCAATCAAATAATTGCCTGGACCATATTCTTCTTCTTAGGACTCACAGATTTTGTTGATGGAAAGTGGGCGCGGCAATCGAATCGCATCACAGCCCTTGGCACCTTTTTAGATCCAGTAGCCGATAAAGCGCTGATTGGCTCGGCGATGATTTCACTCTCCATCCTTGGCCGCTTTCCGTGGTGGATGACGATACTTATCCTCGCTCGTGAAATCGGAATCACAATTTTTCGTTTACTTGTTATTCGAGATGGTGTAATTCCTGCCAGCAAGGGCGGAAAGTTAAAGACTTTCTTCCAGGGTTTCGGTGTGGGCTTCTTCGTGCTTCCACTGCCAGCTTCCCTTGATTGGTTTAAGTTCGCATTTATCTCAGTGGCAATCATTTTGACACTCACCAGTGCCTATGAATACATCAACGCCTGGCGCACAAGTGCGGGCAAAGGCAAGGTTAAATAGATGGCCACACAATCTCCGGCGCAATCAATTATTGAAACCTTAACTTCCCGTGGTCAGACACTTTCCGTTGCTGAATCTCTGACTGGTGGGGGACTTGGTTTCGCACTTACCCAGGTGCCGGGTGCATCTGCGGTTTTTCTTGGTGGCATCATTTCCTACACCACAGATGTGAAAGTGCACGAACTTGGTGTTGGGCAATCAGTCATTGATCAATACAAAGTAGTCAGTGAAGAGGTTGCGATTGAAATGGCAGAGGGTGCAAAGAATAAGTTTGCAACTACCTGGGCGATTTCAACAACGGGCGTAGCCGGCCCCGGGGATTATCAAGGGGTGCGCGAAGGAACAGTCTGGATCGCAATTCGTGGGCCCATCAATCAAAGCCTGACGCTTACCCTGGATGGCGGGCGCGATGGCGTGCGCCAAGGCGCTATATCCAGCGCAATCGGTACCTTTGCGCGTATCCTTAGCGCTTAGTACCTCATGAAATTCAAAAGGAGCGTTGCCATGGTTCTTCTACGCCAAGCAGTTGGTCACACACTTCGTAACGCTCGCACAGCTCAATCTCGCACTCTTCGCGATGTCGCGCGGGAAGCACGCGTCTCACTGGGTTATCTGTCGGAAGTAGAGCGCGGACAGAAAGAAGCTTCTTCTGAACTTCTCAATGCAATCTGCGAAGCGCTCGGCCTGACTCTCTCTTCGGTCATGACCGGAGTAACTCACGAACTCGCATCTCGTGAAAGTGCAAAGCTCTCTGTTGTCGACGCAGCCTAAGTACCTACTGCAAGGCGGGATACACCGCCGTACTGAGAGTGCAATCCTCGAAGGAACAAAGAAACTAATTTCCCAGTTCGGCATTTCTAATGTTTCCATGATTGAAATTGCCGATGCATCTGAAGTATCTCGCGCCACTTTATATAACCATTACCGAGATAAGAGTGCGGTTCTACTTGCCCTCTTAACTGCTGAGGTAGAACGACTTGTGGAGTTGGCCCAGCGCGCCGGTACTCCTGCCGATGCGCTAGAAATCTTGTCTCGTGAAGTCTCAGCCGATACCGCACTTGCTTCCATGAGAACTCACGATGGGCAGATGCTAATAGCAATCATGTCTCATTCAGAAAATCCGCTCTATCTCACCCTTGCACAATGCATCTATGGCGCAATCAAATCTGAAGCTGGCACCGGAGTTGCCATGCGCTGGCTCCTTGGCCAAGTAATGCAGCCAATAACTCCTAAGCAATCACGTGAGCAGGCAGAGTTACTCGTCGATCGCACATTGTTTTAAGAGATTTAGCTATGCGCATTTCAGATCTGCGGGAACGCTTAACGCTCTCATTCGGTGAATCCTGGGCGCCATCTTTCGCACACGATATTGCCATTAGCGAGCTTGCATCTATGACAGTCAATGAGGCACTTGCAGCCGGACGGGAAGCCGATGAAATTTGGCGGGCAGTGTGTAAGCAATGTCCGAATGAAACCCAGAAGTACCGGTATTAAGCCCTAAACGGCGATGACTTCTAAGACCCAGGGCTGCTGACCCGCAGCCGGTGTTAAGGCGCACGGGTATTTCTCAGAGACGATGGCATAGAGATCTTCCGGAGTCTGCGGCGTAGCGCGAGATTGCAGCAGCCAGCGCGTGATTTCACCGCGGGTCTTTTTCGACATATGAGTTACCACCGTGCGCACGCCGTTAACCACCGTTGAAACCTTTACCTCCACCGTGATTTCAGGTGGTGCTGTCCACACGCTCTTATAGGTCGAAGAGCGGCAGTCGATAATCAGCTGGCGCTCGCGGGAATCAAGGGCGGTGGCAACACTGGGCCGCATCGCCTTGTTATCAATCTTGAGCTTGTAGCTTTCAATGCGATCACTTGGCCCAATAGCCCCGTATTTGGCGGAGATAATGGCGATTACCGATTCACCGCGCTTCTTGGCAGCGGGTGAGAGCGTGGGCCAATCCAGCGCCTGATAGAGGACCCCGGTATAGACCGAGATCGCAGTGGTGGGTTTAGTGGTCGCAAGCTTCTTTTCGGACGGGGAAAGCAGGATCAACATGCGACACACCCTACTTGTCAGTGGCTGGTAATACAGTTCGAACAGATGTTCGGATATAGTTTCCCTGCACAACCAGAGCGGTGCTCAGCCTTCGCCCACAGCGTCTCTATAACGCCATGGGCCGTAGCAGAGAATTCCGTACCTTCTGGGCCAACTACCAACGGTGGCGCTCGCCAACGTTCGAGATATAAGGAGAAGACAGTGGCTGCTGAAAAATCAAAGCCTGAAGATAACAAATCATCTGACCGTCAAAAGGCGTTAGATACCGCACTTGCCCAAATCGAACGTCAATTTGGTAAAGGCTCAGTAATGAAGATGTCAGATCGACAAGCACAGGTAATCGAAGTGATTCCAACTGGTTCGATCGCACTGGATATCGCACTCGGAATTGGTGGACTACCACGCGGTCGTATCGTTGAAATTTATGGACCAGAATCTTCCGGTAAGACAACTCTTACCTTGCACGCAATCGCAAATGCCCAGAAAGCTGGCGGCATCTGCGCATTTATCGATGCCGAGCACGCATTCGATGCTGAGTATGCAAAGAAGCTTGGCGTTGATATCGACGCACTCCTTGTCTCACAGCCAGATACTGGCGAGCAAGCACTTGAAATCATGGACATGCTCATTCGTTCCGGAGCACTTGATCTCGTAGTTGTTGACTCGGTTGCAGCCTTGGTACCACGCGCTGAAATTGAAGGCGAGATGGGCGATTCCCATATGGGCTTGCAGGCACGCCTGATGTCACAAGCGCTGCGAAAGATTACTGGCGCACTGCATCAATCAAAGACGACCGCAATCTTTATCAATCAGCTTCGCGAAAAGATTGGCGTCTTCTTCGGTTCACCTGAGACAACAACAGGTGGAAAGGCGCTTAAGTTCTACGCCTCAGTTCGCCTTGATATCCGCCGTATTGAAACACTTAAAGAGGGAACAGAATCAGTCGGTAACCGTACTCGCGTTAAAGTGGTGAAGAACAAGATGGCGCCACCATTTAAGCAAGCAGAGTTTGACATCATCTACGGTGTGGGAATCTCACGCGAAGGATCAATCATTGACATGGGCGTAGAGCTCGGAATCGTGAAGAAGTCCGGTGCTTGGTACACATACGAGGCAGATCAACTAGGTCAAGGTAAAGAGAATTCACGTGCATTCCTTATCAATAACCCAGATCTAGCAAACGAGATAGAGTCAAAGATTCGTACCAGCTTCGTGCCCGTAGAAGTCGATGCAGCGCTCATTGCTGAAATCGATGAAGCTGCAGCAGAGGTTGATTTCTAATTTCACTGCAATTTGCAAAAGTTGAAAGAGGCGAGGGCTCTGACCCTTACGAAGTAGCTCACGCAATTGCGCTTAACGCACTTGTGACTCGAGCAAAAAGTAAGGGCGAGCTCCTCGCTCATCTTAAAACCCGTGGCGTAGAAGATGATGTGGCGCATGCTGTCATTTTTCGTCTGCAAGAAAGTGGCCTGGTTAATGATCGCGAATTCGCCCTTGCCTGGGCCACCTCGCGACATGAGCATAAGAAGATTTCAAAGCGCATCATTGCGGGGGAGCTTCGTCAAAAAGGTGTTACCCAAGAGCAGATTGATGAAGCACTTTATGGCATCGATGACGAATCTGAATATCGATCAGCTTTTGAACTTGGCTTTAAGAAATACAACACCATGTCTCGGCTAGCACCTGATGTGCAGGTTCGCCGCATTCAATCGCTCTTAGCCCGTAAAGGCTTTAACTTCACCATTATTTCTCGAGTTCTTAAAGAACTCGATTTACTTAATAACTAACTACTTACCTGATTTCAGATGTTCGCTCAGTCGTTCCGCCGTTGCCACAACTGCAGCGGCATGTACTCGGCCAGGCTGGCGGCCCAGTCTTTCAATGGGGCCGCTAATGGAGACAGCTGCGATAACTTTGCCGTTTGGTCCGCGCACGGGGGCAGAGACAGATGCAACGCCGGCTTCACGTTCGCCAACAGATTGCGCCCAACCGCGTCTGCGATCTGCAGCTAGATGTGCTGCTGTGTATCTGGCATTTTTAAGCCCGCGATGAATTTTCTCTGAATCTTCCCAGGCCATCAAAATTTGCGCCGCAGATCCTGCCTGCATCGTCAGTGATGCACCGATTGGTACAGAGTCACGAAGACCGGATAAACGCTCTGCTACTGCAACACAGATTCGAATATCTCCTTGGCGACGATAAAGTTGGGCAGATTCTCCGGTGGCATCGCGCAGGGCGGCAAGTGCCGGAGTTGCCACTGCAATCAAGCGATCTTCACCGGCTGCAGCTGCTAATTCACCTGAACGAGGCCCGATAATGAAGCGACCATTGAGATCGCGAGATACAAGATGATGAAATTCCAGGGCAACGGCGAGCCTATGAGCTGTGGGACGGGCAATTCCAGTGGCGGCTACGAGTTCAGCCAAGGAGTGGGGCCCTGATTCCAGCGTGGCCAGGATGTATACGGCTTTATCTAAGACGCCGACTCCGCTATTCTTCTTATCCACAGAATGATATTAGCATCCCATTCTGTGAGACGCAATTTAGTTAACACAAAGATTAGGAGCACCAGAGATTATGGGTAAAACACTCGCGGAGAAGATTTGGGATGACCATATCGTTCGTAGCGCAGAAGGTGAACCTGATCTGCTCTATATCGATCTGCATCTGGTTCATGAAGTAACAAGTCCACAAGCTTTCGATGGACTGCGTCTTGCAGGTCGGCCAGTGCGTCGCGCCGATCTGACAATTGCAACAGAGGATCACAACACGCCAACGCTAGATATTCTCAAGCCAATTGCTGATCCGGTTTCAAAGTTGCAGATTGATACTTTGCGTAGCAATGCGAAAGAATTTGGTATCCGTCTTCACTCACTGGGAGATGCCGACCAAGGCGTAGTTCACGTTGTTGGCCCGCAGCTTGGAATTACCCAGCCAGGCATGACTATTGTTTGTGGAGATTCACATACTTCCACCCATGGTGCATTTGGCGCAATCGCATTTGGAATTGGTACCTCAGAGGTAGAACACGTTCTTGCAACACAGACGCTGCCATCACGTCGACCAAAGACAATGGCTATCAATGTCGAAGGAACACTCAAAACTGGCGTGAGTGCGAAAGATATTATTCTTGCAATTATTGCCCAGATTGGTACCGGCGGTGGCCAGGGATACATCATTGAATACCGCGGTTCTGCAATTCGAGCACTGTCTATGGAAGGCCGCATGACGGTCTGCAACATGTCCATTGAAGCCGGAGCGCGTGCGGGGCTAATCGCACCAGATCAGAAGACATTTGACTACATCAAGGGAAAGCCACATGCACCGGAGGATTTCGAAGGCGCTCAGAAGTATTGGCAGAGCCTGTTTACTGATGCTGATGCAACATTCGATGTTGAAATCACAATCAATGCAGATGAGCTAGAACCATTTGTCACATGGGGTACTAACCCAGGACAAGGGCTACCGCTGAACGCATCAGTACCAAACCCGGCAGAAATTAAAGATGCCGAAGAGCGTGGAGCCGCCGAACGTGCTCTGCAATACATGGGACTTGTGGCTGGAACACCACTGAAGAAAATAGCTATTGACACTGTTTTCTTGGGCTCTTGCACCAATGGCAGGATCGAAGATCTACGCGCTGCTGCTTCAATTTTGGAAGGCAAGAAGATTGCAACCACGCTACGCATGCTGGTAGTTCCTGGCTCTGAACGAGTACGTCAGCAAGCAATGACGGAGGGGCTAGATAAAGTCTTCACCGATGCCGGCGCTGAATGGCGTAATGCTGGATGTTCCATGTGCCTTGGTATGAACCCAGATCAACTTGCCGTTGGAGAACGTTCGGCATCTACATCTAATCGAAACTTTGAAGGACGACAAGGAAAAGGTGGACGTACTCACCTGGTCAGCCCATTAGTTGCTGCAGCAACAGCCATTCGCGGCACACTTTCATCACCGGCAGATTTGTAAGAGAGGCTAAGAAAATGGATAAGTTTATTAAACACACTGGAACCGGCGTTCCGCTACGTCGCAGCAATGTTGATACCGATCAGATCATCCCGGCTGTCTATTTAAAGCGTGTGACACGTAGTGGCTTCGAAGATGGTCTCTTCTCAGCTTGGCGCTCAGATCCTGAATTTGTACTCAACAAAGCAGAGTTCAAGAGCGGCACCGTGCTCGTGGCCGGGCCAGAGTTTGGAACCGGATCATCGCGCGAGCATGCAGTCTGGGCACTACAAAACTACGGTTTCAAGGTAGTGATCTCTAGCCGCTTTGCAGATATCTTCCGAAACAACTCCCTCAAAGGCGGATTATTGACCGTAATAGTTCCACAGGCGGTCGTTGACGCTCTCTGGGATGCCATCGAGAGCGAGCCAACCACTGCAATTACCGTCGACCTTGAGGCGCGCACGGTTTCCTATAACGCCATCACAGTGAGCTTTGAACTCGATGATTACACCCGCTGGCGCCTGATGGAGGGGCTAGATGACATCGGATTAACGTTGAAGCACACTGATTCCATCGACGCTTTTGAAGCAAAGCGCCCGGCATATAAGCCAAAGACGCTACCCATACGGATTTAAACCCACTTAAGGTGTGAAAATGAGCGTGTAGTAATGCTTTTTTTCAAGGGGTGAGTGGGATGTGTAAAACCCTCAATTAGTGAATGAGAGTTTTTTACGCACAAATAAGCAATTTTTAGGGAAATAATTCGTTGCGACACGCGCGCGTTAATAACGCTCTCACCCCATGAATAGGTTTATGTTTTACGCAGTTAGGCAAAAGCTTAATTATTTAAGCGTAAAACTTCTCATTAAGGGGAAACTGAATGAATAAGGCCCAGTTCATCGCTGCGTTGGCCCCACACTTCAACGGCAGCAAGAAAGATGCAGCACACGCTGTAGATGTAGTTTTTGACACAATCGTTCGTAACATGTCAGCCGGAAACGACGTCATGATCAACGATTTCGGTAAGTTCAAGAAGGTTGATCGCAAGGCACGTATGGGTCGTAACCCATTCACTGGCGAGACAATCAAGATCAAGGCTTCAAAGAAGGCACGTTTCCTTCCTGCAAAGGCACTCAAGGAAATTATTGCTGGAGATCGCAAACTTGGTCCAGCTCCTAAGCCAGAAGTTAAGGCAGCACCTAAGGCAGCAGCGAAAAAAGCTGCAGCGAAGAAGAAGGTTGCTAAGAAGTCTCCTGCGAAGAAGAAGCCAGCAGCTAAGAAGAAGGTTGCTAAGAAGGCTCCTGCAAAGCGCAAGCCAGCAAAGAAGGCAGTTAAGAGACGTTAATTCTTAACACTTTTCACAAGAAGGAGTCTTGCGAAAGCAAGGCTCCTTCTTGCTTTCCCCGTTACCATAGCGAACATGGCAGAGTTCAAGCTTTCTTATGAACCGCCACGCGGTTATCCCCTTGGCACAAATCTCACCTATAAAGTCTTTGCAGCTATTTTGATTCCAATTTTCAATCTCTTCATGAGCAGTGATTGGAAGGGTGCCGAGAATATTCCGGCCAGTGGCAGAGTCATCGTCGCAAGCAATCACATGTCCTATCTCGATGTCCTGGTCTTCACGCACTTTCTTTTTCGAAATGGCAGAGCCCCTCGATATCTTGGCAAGGTTGGGGTTTTTCGAGTTCCTGTGATCGGCAAAATTCTTTTAGCATCTGGTCAGATTCCGGTCGAACGAGAAAGTATCGATGCTAAGAATGCAGTCGATCATGCAAAGATTCTGCTGGAGTCCGGACATATGCTCGGTGTTTATCCAGAAGGAACTCTTACCCGAGATGGGCAGATGTGGCCCATGATTGCCAAGACGGGGTGCGCGCGCCTTGCGCTAGAAACAGATACGCCCGTCATCCCGATTGCGCAGTGGGGTTCTCAACTTGTCGTTCCGAATTACACCAAGCGAGTAAAACTCTTTCCGCGCAAGACAATCGTCATTAGAGCTGGCAAGCCGGTCGATCTCTCGCCTTGGAAAGGAAAGCACGAGGACCCCCAGGCGCTGATTGAAGCAACAGCTAAAATCATGCGAGAAATTACCGTCCTGCTCGAGGATATTCGTGGTGAGAAGCGACCTGAAGTAATCTTTGACCCGCACACATCAGATCTTCCACGGATAGGTAACTTTAAGAAGAAGAGAGCATGAGCAAAGTAACTGTTTTCGGTGCCGGCGCCTGGGGTTCAACCATGGCGCAGGTCTTAAGTGATGCGGGAAATGAAGTACTCCTTTGGGGTCGCAGTGAATCTGTCATCACAGAAATCTCCACCGCTCATACCAATGTGAAGTATTTAGGTAGCCACATACTGCCCGATGACATCATTGCGACTACCAGTCTGGATGATGCATTCGCGTTCTCGCAGATGTATGTAATTGCAATCCCTGCGCAAGAGATCCGGGCAACGCTGGAAGATTGGAAGGCTCGCTTTCCATCGGACTGCACCATTGTGAGTACCCTCAAAGGAATTGAAATAGCCACTCAAATGCGCATGACAGAGGTTATTGAAGACGTTCTTGGTGCACATAAGATTGCAATCATTACCGGACCTAACTTGGCCGATGAACTTGTGCTTCGTCAGCCCGCCGGCGCTGTTGCTGCGGCAACGTCGCAAGTGCTAGCTGATCAGATTAGAGAGTTATTTCGCACTCCCTATTATCGCGTCTATACATCAACTGATGTCATGGGCTGCGAACTTGCTGGCGCCATTAAGAGTGTTATAGCACTAGCGGTTGGGCTATCGATTGGCATGGGCTTTGGCGAAAATACCCAAGCGATGTTAATTACCCGCGGGCTAAATGAAGTCGCACGATTATGTGCAGCCCACGGCTCTGATCCGTTATCTGCCGCCGGCTTAGCAGGCATGGGAGATCTTGTTGCCAGTTGCGGCTCGCCACTTTCGCGCAATAGAACCTTTGGTGAAGTCATTGGTCGCACAGGTTCTATGAGCGCTGCCCGCACACAGATGGTTAAAACTGTCGAAGGCGTTGCATCATCGAGTGCCGTACTTGAAATTGCCCATCGCGTGGGTATCGAAGTTCCCGTAATTGAAGCAGTAGCTGACATTGTGAGTGAAAAACTCACTCCAGAAGCAGCGTTACAAAGATTGATGGAGATAACCACCAAGGCTGAAAACTTCATCCGATGACACAGCGCGTAGCAATCATTTGTGGTGGACGTAGTAGCGAGCATGAAATCTCGTGTATCTCCGCCGGGGGAGTCCTTGCCGCCATCGATCGCACAGCCTATGAACCCATTCTGATTGGAATTACCAAAGAAGGCTCATGGGTTTTGATTCCAGAAGATCACACCATGGCAATCGTTAATGGTGTTCTTCCATCTGTTCCACAGAACGCTCCCGCAGTTGTTGTCGATATTGCCGGATTTTCTAGTGGTGGAAAAGATTTGAAGATAGATATCGTTTTCCCGTTGCTACACGGTCCATATGGTGAGGATGGAACTATTCAAGGACTGCTTGAGATGGCAGATATGCCGTATGTTGGTTCTGGAGTTCTTGCCTCTGCGGTGGCGATGGATAAATCATTTGCCAAGCCAATATTTGCTTCCCACGACATTGCAACTGTTCCGGGAATAGTCGTTAATGAAGGTGTCTGGAAATCTAGTGCGGCTGCCATTACGAAAAAGATTGCAGTTCTGGGTTATCCGGTATTTGTGAAACCGGCACGTGGTGGATCTTCCCGCGGGACAACGAAGGTGAAGAGTGCTGAGCAATTACCGGCTGCAATTGCAGAGGCGCATCGCTTTGACCCAAAGGCAATGGTGGAAAAGGCGATAGTTGGCTCTGAGATTGAATGCGCTGTCCTAGAAATTGATGGGGTTCCACAAGCTTCAATTGCGGGAATGATTCATATCGATTCTAGATTTGAGTTCTATGACTTTGAAGCAAAGTACTTAGATGGTGCAACCTCGATAGAACTTCCAGCACCAATCGATAGCGCAATTGCAGAAAAGATCCGGAACTCTGCAATCAAGGCATTTTTAGCACTCGGCTGTTCAGGTCTAGCCAGAGTTGATTTCTTCCTGAGCGAAAAAGGTGAAGTGATTATTAATGAGCTCAATACGATGCCTGGATTTACGGCGACTTCGGTATTTCCAAAGATGTGGGCTGCAACGAGAATCGGATATTCCGAAGTTATTACTCATTTACTAGAGGGCGCACAAAAGCGCACCAATGGGGTGCTGGGCAATTAATTAGTTCTGGATTAATTAGTTACTGGACAGGTAAGTGTGCGAGTAATACCTGGAACCGCTTGCACCTTAGAGAGTATTGCGCGCCCGAAATCCTCCATCGATGGCGACTCTGCGCGCATGATGACATCGTATGGACCAGTAACACCTTCAGCGAGTGAAACTCCCGGAATTAACTTGATGGCATTGGCAACGGATGAGGCCTTGCCTACCTCAGTTTGAATCAAGATATAAGCCTGTATAGACATATGAGTTCCTTTCGCTTCGCCCTAACGTTATCTCATGTCATAGGCTTATGGCTATGGGGTTTAGTGAAGCGGATGTGATCTCCGTACTTAAGGAAGTTTTTGCAACCACTGACCCCTGTCTGCTTGTCGGAATTGGCGATGATGCTGCTGTCGTTCAGGGCGCAGAGCGTCAAGTAATCACAACCGACGTTGCTGTTGCCGGGGTGCATTTTCGAACCGACTGGTCATCACCCTTTGATATCGGGCGCAAAATTACCGCAGCTAATGTTGCCGACGCTCTGGCTATGGGTGCTACCTGTGATTACTTAGTTGCTGCAGTGACCCTGACGGGCGCCGAAGATTTAACATGGATTGAGCAACTCGCTCGTGGCATGAAAGCTGAGGCAGATCGTGCGGGAGCATTGATTGTTGGTGGAGATATTGCTCGCTCATCGGTGATAACGATTGCTATGACAGCAGTGGGTCGCTCTGATGCTCCGATTCTTCGCAGTGGCGCCCGCGCTGGCGATGACATATTTATTTCCTCACTCACTGGGTGGTCTGCTGCAGGGTTGGCACTGCTCTCGAAAGAGAAGCCACCTGCAGGAGCAATTGCCACAAAAGCGATTTCAGAATTTTCTGCTCCCACACTTGATTATGAATTGGACTTTTCTCAGGCAAGCGCGCTTTGTGACATCAGTGATTCACTTCTGATTCAGGCCCAGCAATTGGCTGCAGCATCAGGTGTGTGCCTGCACTTTGAGACTGAGTTAATTCAAGAGGTAGAAGAGTTTGCAGAGCTACAAAAACTAGCAATTGATAGCGGCTGTGATGTGTGGGATTGGGTCTTAGGCGGGGGAGAAGATCATGTATTTCTTGCTACGGGTAAAGACTTACCCGGAGTGCGCATAGGAAGAGCTACGTCAGGTTCTGGCATTTCGGGGATAGAAATGAAAAAGGCCCCAGTTTCCTGGAGCCATTTCAATTAAAAGAATTTAGCGGGTGACTTTGCCGGCCTTAAGGCACGAAGTGCAAACGTTCTGACGCTTTGATGATCCGCCTACTAAAGTCTTAACGCGCTGAATATTTGGATTCCAACGGCGACGTGTCTTCACCTGTGAGTGTGAAACGTTATTGCCAAAGCTTGGTCCCTTGCCACAGATGTCGCATGAAGATGCCATGGGTGGTTCTCCTTCTAGATTAAACGCTCGTAATCGAACAGGGCGTAAGGGTAGCAAGAGGGGCGGCTTTGGGCGAATCCGGTGAAATTTATGCTCAAAGCACACGCTCTTAAATCAAGGCGGATTGCAACCGAGGCGAGAGAATGTCGCCATGGCAACCCTGGACTCGAAACTAGTTGGAGTATTGGGTGATCGCACAACAAAGGTATTGCGAGATTTATACGGCTATCTCACGGTCGCAGATTTACTCCATCACTATCCGCGTCGCTATTTAGTGCGGGGGGAACTTTCAGATATTTCAGAGCTTAATGAAGGCGATGAGGTAACAATTCTGGCTGAAGTATTTAGCGCTAGTAGCCGGCGGCTGCAGGGAAGAAAAGGCAACATTCTTGAAGTCATCGTTACTGATGGAAGTGCGAAGTTATCGCTCACCTTCTTTAACCAAGCATGGCGTGAGAAAGATTTAAAGATTGGTAAGCAAGGACTCTTTGCCGGCAAGGTAGGAGTCTTTAATGGCAAACGTCAACTTGCTCATCCAGATTATGAGCTCATTGCCGATGGCCATGATGTCGATGCAGCGGTGGAAGGTTTTGCGGGCAAGTACCTGCCTATGTATCCAGCAAGTTCAAAGATGCCATCGTGGAAAATTGCTCAATGTATTGAACTAGCAATAGGCGCACTTGATGAAGTTCCTGATTTCCTGCCCGAATTAATACGTGAAAAGTATGGATACCCCACACTGCATCAAGCTCTGGTGCAACTACACAATCCGGCAGATCTCGATAGCGCAGAGAAGGCACGAGAGCGACTCACCTACGATGAAGCGTTCTTACTTCAATTGTTACTACTTACACGACGGAAAGAACTTAAAGGTCTTGATGCGGTAGCCCGAGCAGTCACAGCAGATGGACTCCTAAAAGAATTTGATGCATCTCTACCCTTCGAACTTACTGCGGGACAGCGCGCGGTTTCGGCAGAGATTGAAAATGATTTAGCGCAGCCACATCCGATGAACCGGCTGCTGCAAGGTGAAGTAGGTTCAGGAAAGACAATTGTTGCGCTGCGCACAATGCTGACTGTGATTGATAACGGGGGACAGGCGGCGCTGCTTGCACCCACTGAAGTCTTAGCTGCGCAACATCTGCGAACCATTCAGAGCCTACTTGGTCCTCTAGCCCATGGCGGAATGTTAGGTGGGTCAGAGAAAGCAACTCATCTCACTCTCATCACCGGTTCACAGAACGCGGCAGCTCGCAAAGAGGCGCTAGCGCAGGCAGCATCAGGTGCGGCCGGAATTGTGATTGGCACTCACGCACTACTTGGTGAAAGCGTTGAATTTAAAGATCTGGGTTTGATTGTCGTCGATGAACAGCATCGTTTTGGTGTTGAACAACGCGATGCGCTTAAAGGCAAAGCAGTTACGCCGCCACATTTATTGGTCATGACTGCAACACCAATCCCACGCACAGTTGCCATGACGGTATTCGGAGATCTCGATGTATCAACTCTGCGCGAACTTCCACTTGGACGACAGCCAATTACAACGCATGTTGTGCCAGTCTTAGAAAAACCTGGCTTCCTGGAACGTGCGTGGGAGCGAATTCGCGAAGAGGTATCACAAGGGCATCAGGCCTATGTTGTCGCACCTCGCATCGCAGCCGGCACATCAGAAGATGCGGATATTGATTTTCTGATGGGAGAAAGTTCATCCACATTGGCATCAGTAGAAGACCTCGGCCCACTTCTTTCCGGAGGGGCGCTGCAGGGACTGCGTGTTGCGCCCTTGCATGGAAAGCAGGCTTCCGAACTTAAAGATGCGACCATGAAAGCATTTAGCAATAAAGAAATTGATGTTCTGATTTCAACGACTGTTATAGAAGTAGGTGTGGATATTCCCAATGCCACGGTGATGGTCATCATGGATGCCGATCGATTCGGAGTGTCACAACTTCACCAATTGCGTGGTCGCGTGGGTCGAGGCACATCACCTGGACTATGTCTGCTTGTGACATCAGCACTTGCTCAAACTCCGGCACGTGAGCGGTTAGAAGCGGTAGCGGGGACTACTGATGGGTTTGAACTTTCGCGCATTGACTTAGAGCAAAGACGTGAAGGAGATGTATTAGGTGCCAGTCAATCTGGCTCACGATCACATCTGCGATTACTGCGCGTTTTGCGGGATGAATCAATGATTGAGCAGGCCCGTGAAGATGCATCTAGAATTCTTGATGGAGATATCAAGGAGTATCCACTTCTTGAAGCTGAACTTGCCCAGATACAAGCAGATGCCGCTGCTGAATTTATAGATAAGGCTTAACTATGAGAATCATTGCCGGCCGCGCAAAAGGGAGAAATATTGATGCCGTTGCATCTGCAACCCGCCCTACATCTGATCGTGCGCGCGAAGCGCTCTTCTCAACGCTGGCATCTGAATTTGGAGATTTTGACGGATTGCATGTTCTCGATTTATACGCTGGTACCGGTGCGATTGCACTAGAGGCGCTCTCTCGTGGTGCCTCAGTTGTTCATGCGGTGGAAAAAGATGAGCCCGCAGCTCAAGCGATTGAGAAGAATTATGAGAATATCAAGAGTGCACAATGCCCAGGAATGTTTCATCTATACACCATGGGCGTAAATCGATTCTTGCAAGATAAGGCACAGTTGCAATATCACTTCGTATATGTAGATCCTCCCTATGACCTTGATGACCTCGATGTGATTGAAACCCTGATCCAGCTTGTCTCTGGTGGTTTCTTACATCCACAGGCACTGATTGCAGTAGAGCGAAATAGCAGAGTGCGTGAGATTTCCTGGCCCGATGGACTCGAGCAAGTACGTGAAAAGAATTACGGCCAAGCAACTATTTTCTATGGTTCTCCCACGCCTGTAGATGCGCAAAATGGATAACAACTCGAATCATTGCTAGCGTTTGCACTATGAGACGCGCCGTTTGTCCCGGGTCATTTGATCCCATCACCTTTGGGCATTTAGATATTATCGAGCGCGCCAGCCATCAATTTGATGAAGTAATCGTGACCGTCTTTGTGAACCGTAAAAAAGCAGCGCTCTTCACTATTGAAGAGCGGATGCAGATGATTCAGCAAAATGTTGCAAAGTTTAAGAATGTCCGTGTTGACTCTGGGGACGGACTCCTCGTTGAATACTGCAAGGCAAATAAGGTGCAGGCAATCGTTAAGGGCTTGCGCGCGGTCACAGATTTTGATTATGAGTTACAGATGGCTCAAGTGCACACCCAAGCATCAGGTGTGGAGACCATGTTTATGGCAACTTCACCGACACATTCATTCTTATCATCATCAATTGTTAAAGAGCTTGCTCACTTTGGCGGAGATGTTTCAACCATGGTTCCGGAAAATGTTCATCAAGCACTGAAAGCAAGAGTAGGAGCATCAGAATGACAATGGATTCAATAGAGAAACTTAATACCGCGATTGCGATGATTGAAGAGGCACGCGGTGTGCCACTTTCTGCCTCCTGTGTTGTCCATCGTGGGGAGATGTTGGAGATTTTGCAGAGTGCCCGTGACTTTCTCCCAGTTGATTTCTTAAGTGCCGAAGCCATCTTGCAAGATCGTGATCGAATTATTGATGAGGGACGAAATAGCGCTGAAGCGATGATTGCAACGACACGTGAAGATGTCTCACGAATGATTGAGCAGACTTCAATCGTGCAGGCAGCGCGTGATGAAGCGCAGAAAATCTTGGTTGACGCTCGCGCAATAGCCGAAGATGAGCGACGTGAGGTCGAGGCATATATTGACGCTCGCCTTGCCACCCTAGAAGTCATTCTTAATAAGACTCTCGATGCAGTGGCTCGCGGACGCGAACGACTTGAAGGTGCGGGCGATAACGACGTTTTATCTCAGCTAAATTCTGATCGCTAGCAATCAAGAGGACTGATTTAGATGAAAAGAAATACCGAACCTTTCCTGCTCAATACTTACGAGCTTGCTCGTCGTGCCGGAGAGATGAAGGAATATCAACTTGATATTGCGGCCAATGCGCGTATTGGAGTGCCGCTGATTGCAGTTCCAGAAGGCGATGTCATTGAAGTTGACGCCCGGCTTGAGTCAGTGACTGAAGGAGTTCTTCTCAGCGCTGATATTTATGCGGTAGCTCAAGGAGAATGTATTCGCTGCTTAGACCCAGTTGAGGTTGTCATCGACCGAAAAATTCAAGAGCTGTATCGATACGAGCCTACAAATGAAAAAGGTCGCAAGAAAAAGCGCGTAGAAGAAGATATTGATTTAGAAGATGTTGAAGAGTTGCAGATGGAGGGGGACCTGATGAACCTTGAGATTCCCATCATCGATGCAATTATTCTCACTCTGCCGGTGAACCCACTCTGCTCCGAAGAGTGCCTGGGCTTATGTCCCGATTGCGGGGAAAAGTGGGAATCCCTTCCAGAGGACCATGCCCATGAAGTCATCGATGCTCGCTGGTCGGGTCTTGGAAGCCTGGATTTTGGCAATTAAGCAGATATGGGCGATACTTAGCCCCATCGCAACACCAGCTAGCAGATCTAGATTTGCAGCAATCAAGTAGCCATCAAGATTAAGGAAGATTACCGTGCCAGTACCAAAGCGAAAAATGTCTCGTTCAAAGACACGTTCCCGTCGAAGCATGTGGAAGACAACTGCAGCGGCTCTTTCAACTTGCCCACAGTGCCAGCAACCAAAGCTCAACCACGTTGCTTGCCCAACATGCGGCACATATAACCGCCGTCAGGTTCTAGAGGTCTGATCTGTACTCAAACCTTCTTAAGCAATTAGGGGTAGAACTTTCTCCAGAACTGCTTGAGTTAGCTTTTACCCACCGTTCCTTTGCATATGAAACTGGAATATCAACGACCAATGAGCGCCTGGAATTCTTAGGTGACTCTGTTTTAGGCCTGATCGTCACCGAAGAGCTCTACCTTAAATACCCAGATCTTGATGAAAGTCGTTTATCTCCACTGCGTTCAGGCATAGTCAATATGCGCGCACTTGCAGATATCGCGCGAACTCTCGAACTCGGAAAATACATCCGTTTGGGCAAAGGCGAAGAAGTCACAAATGGCAGAGATAAAAAATCTCTTCTTGCTGATGCACTAGAAGCCTTAATTGGCGCTATCTATCTTGAATGCGGATTTGAAAAATCAACTACCGTGGTTCGCCAATTGATTAAAGAGACGCTCGATAGTGCAATGTCGAAAGGCGCCGGACTTGATGGAAAGACCGCGCTGCAAGAGTTATTAGCCGCGCAAGGCAAGGGATCTCCTGAATATCAAGTCAGTGAAACAGGACCAGATCACGATAAGAGTTTTACTGCAGTTGCACTAGTTGCTGGTGCTCCGATTGCAGAAGGAAGTGGAAAAAGTAAGCGCGAGGCAGAACAATCAGCAGCCCGCACTGCTTTGGAAATACTTTCACTACTCGAGCCTTAAACCCTCAAGTTCAACTTGACCCGAGTCGCTTTTATACCAAAGGCGCACACACCGGTAGGTTTACCGCGTGTATTTGAAGAGTCTGACACTTAAAGGGTTTAAATCCTTTGCCTCTGCCACCACTCTTCGACTCGAACCCGGAATCACCTGCGTGGTCGGACCTAACGGCTCTGGAAAATCAAATGTTGTTGATGCACTCACATGGGTGATGGGCGAGCAGGGCGCAAAATCTCTGCGCGGTGGAAAGATGGAAGACGTTATCTTCGCCGGTACTTCTGGCCGAGCGCCGCTTGGTCGCGCTGAAGTTGCAGTCACGATCGATAACACCGATGGCGCACTGCCGATTGAATATACCGAAGTAACTATTTCGCGCATCCTCTTTCGTAATGGACAGAGTGAATACCAGATCAACGGCGAAGCATCACGACTTCTAGATATTCAGGAGCTCCTTAGCGATTCCGGTATTGGCCGTGAAATGCACGTCATCGTTGGGCAAGGCCAACTGGATGCAATTTTGTTGGCAACACCGGAAGAGCGACGAGGATTTATTGAAGAAGCTGCCGGTGTTCTTAAACATCGTAAACGTAAAGAGAAGGCGATTCGCAAGCTTGACTCCATGCAAGCAAATCTGGCGCGTGTCAATGACCTCACCGTTGAACTCAGGCGTCAGCTGCGTCCGCTTGGCAAACAGGCAGAGGTTGCCAAGAAGGCGGCAACCATCCAGGCAGATCTGCGCGATGCTAAGTTGCGATTGCTGGCAGATGATTACATTGCAATGTCTAAGACTCTCGATGCCGAAGTTGCAGATGAGAATGCCCTACGTGAGCGTCGTGCTCTAGTTGAGACTGAACTCGACAGAGTTCGTCGCCGAGAAGAAGAACTTGATGCCACCTCAGCTTTTGAGAGCCCGCTATTAATTAGTGCACAAGAGAATTTCTATTCATTAAGTGCGCTGCGTGAAAAATTTAGAGGCACGCAATCACTTGCGCAAGAACGTTCACGATTCTTAGCTGAAGAAGCAGAGGAAGCTCGCAACGCTGGTCGCGATCCGCAAGCTCTTGACCAAGAAGCTGCAGCGCTGCGCGTTGAAGAATCTCGACTCCGCGCAGAAGTTGTTCAGGCACAGAGTGCACTCACACAAGCAACAACTCTCTTGGGTACTGCCGAGGCAGCGCTCAAGTCCGAGGAAGACACCATTGCTGCGGCGATGCGCGCCATTGCTGATCAACGCGAAGGTACGGCGCGTCAAGAAGGACATATCAAATCTCTGGCGGCACGACTGGATGCAATCACAGAAGAAATCTCACGTGTGCAAGCTGCACGCACAGAAGCACAATCTCGGTTAGATATAGCGAAGGTTGATTACGCAAGATTTGAAATGGAAATCGGTAACGCCGATGCCGGAGAACAAAGCCTCGATTCTGAATTTCAGGGTGCAAAGAGCGCACTTGATGCGGCGAAGAAATCTCACGAAGAACTCATTGATGCCGAGCGAGCAGCTGATCGTGAGCGAAATGCCCTCGAATCAAAGCTGGAGGCGATTCGTATTACTTCGCAATCACGCGATGGCGCTGCAGAGTTGGTACGCGATTCACGTGGCGTACAGATTCTGGGAAGTATCGCTTCTCTAATTGAAATTGATAAAGGATGGGAAGCTGCAACGGCTGCTGCACTCGGGGGACTGGCAGATGCGGTAGTTGTAAAAGATCTCTCTTCTGCAGTGAGCGCTCTGACCACACTTCGCCGCGAGAATCTTGGGCAAGCAGATGTGCTGGTCTATGAATCTGGCCCACAATCTGCGACTTCTACCCCTAGTGGTCTGAATTCTCTGCTCAGCCATGTTCGCTCAAACCAAATATCGGAACTTCTCACATCACTGCTATCAACCACGGTGGTGGCCGATAACGCCGCTGAAGCTGAAGGCATATTGCGCCAGCACAAGACAGTCACTGTGGTCACTCGAGATGGCGATGTATTTGCATCACACCGTGCACGAGGAGGCTCCGCCTCTTCTCGTTCACTCATTGAAATCTCTGCACTAGTTGCCGACCTGGGTGCGAAGCTTGAAGATATCAACCATAAGAGTGATCGCTTGAAATTTGAGATTTCTAGTGCGGTGACTGAGGTAGAAAATAAGCAATCTACTTTTGATTCAGCCCTTGCTAAGCTCAATGAATCAGATGCTCGTATTGCTGCGCTTACCGAGCAATTAGCGGTTTCAGGCCAGAACATTAAATCGGCCGGGGCTGAAGTAGATCGCCTCACAGTTGCAATCAATGAAGCGACTTCTGCTAAGTCTCGTGATGAAAATGAATTGATTATTGCTCGCACACAAATGCAGCAACATGGTGAGATAACCGAGCCGGATCACTCAAGCGCGGAGGAGATTCGCAACTCTGTCTCACAAGCACGAACAGCTGAAGTTGAGGCACGTCTTGCAGTGCGCACAGCCGAAGAGCGAGTTACCTCAATCTCAGCGCGCGCGTTAGCACTAGAAGAATCAGCGCAAGCAGAGCGAGATGCATCTGAACGGGCAGTATCGCGTCGCGGAGCTCGAGCACGAGGTGCCATTATTTCGCAAGCGATTGCGGAAGCGGCCTATGAAGTTCTCATTAAAATTGAACGTTCTATTGCTAAAGCTCAGACCGAACGTTCGCGGCTGGAGACAAACCGTTCAGATCGAGAAGGTGAGACGCTGACAGTACGCGCGCGAAATCGCGAACTGACATCCGAACTCGACCAACTTACTTCGAGTGTTCATCGCGATGAGATTGCGCGCGCAGAACAACGTATGCGAGTGGAAGCACTTGAGATTAAGGCAGTTGAGGAACTTGGAATCGATATCCCAACTCTGATTAATGAATATGGTCCTGATAAGGATGTACCGACATTTATCGAAACCGAATCAGGTGAGATTGTTGCAACAGAACTGATTCCATACCGCCGCGATCAGCAGGAGAAGCGGCTCGCTGCAACCGAACGTTCACTCACACTGCTGGGCAAGATAAATCCGCTAGCTCTCGAAGAATATAACGCCCTGGAAGAACGACTTAAATTCCTAGCTGAGCAACTAGAAGATTTAAAAAACACTAAGAAAGATTTACTGGATATCATCAAGGAAGTCGATGATCGCGTGCAAGACATATTCATGCAGGCTTATGAAGAAGTGGCAGAACACTTTAAAGATATTTTTGCTCGCCTATTTCCAGGTGGCGATGGTCGACTCTTCCTTACTAACCCAGATGATTTACTCAATACTGGAGTTGATGTGGAAGCGCGTCCGCCAGGTAAGCGGGTCAAGCGTCTCTCACTCTTATCAGGAGGCGAGAAGTCACTTACTGCAATCGCCATGTTGATCGCTATCTTTAAAGCGCGCCCAAGTCCGTTCTATGTGCTCGATGAAGTAGAGGCCGCACTCGATGATGTGAACTTAGGTCGCCTGTTAACAATCCTGGAAGAGCTACGCCAAAGTTCACAGTTGATCATCATCACCCACCAGAAGCGCACCATGGAGATAGCTGATGCCCTCTATGGCGTGACAATGCGTGGAGATGGCGTGACTGAAGTGATTTCACAGCGTTTACGTGAATCTGAAACCGCGTAATCTGCTAGTCGGTTAACGATGGGTCTTTTTAATCGTTTAGTAGCCAAAGTTCGTGGAACTTCCACCGCATCAGCACTCGATTGGTCTGAGATCGAGACCGAGTTACTCTCATCAGATTTAGGCCCATCACTTGTCACAGAGCTGTTGTTAGCTGCGAAGAAGATGCGCGGAGATGATGCAGAAGGTGCGATTAAAGAGATTCTGCGAAGTAAATTTTCCGGCAAGTCTCGCGCACTAGCCACTGGAGATGGCCTTCAGATAGTTGTTATTGTCGGCGTTAATGGCACGGGCAAAACCACCTCGGTTGCAAAGCTAGCAACACATCTACATTCGCAAGGAAAGTCCGTACTCCTTGGGGCAGCCGATACTTTTCGCGCCGCAGCTGTTGAGCAACTAACAACATGGGGTGAACGCATCGGTATTGAAACTATTTCAGGAAAAGAAGGAGCCGAGCCGGCCTCGGTCGCATTTGATAGCGCTAAACGCGCTTTAGAAGTGGGTGCTAATTTCCTTCTAGTAGATACTGCTGGACGACTTCATAATAAGAGTGCGCTCATGGATGAACTTGGCAAGGTAAAGCGAGTTGTAGAAAAGGTCGCACCGATCTCTGAAGTTCTCCTGGTCATTGATGCGACCACCGGGCAGAACGGTCTTACGCAGGCAAAAGTATTTAGCGAAGCTGTTGATGTCACCGGACTGATTCTGACCAAGCTCGATGGAAGTGCGCGCGGTGGGGTAGCCCTGGCCATTGAGAGCGCTCTGGATATACCCATTAAGTTCATCGGAACTGGGGAAGCCGCCACGGATTTCACCCCCTTTGATGCCGAGAAGTACCTAGAGGGCTTGCTCGCGTAACCCACTTGTAACAATTGGGGTGCATTTGTGACACACCCTTAACCTGCAAATCCATCTCCTGTAATGCGCCGTAGGCATCTTTGCGCCATCTCAACGACGAGTATCTCAATCGTATGCAATGGATTCTGATAGAAGGAATTCGGAAATGGACTCGATATGGAAGAAGTAGTTCTTAATAGCGGTGACACCGCATGGATGCTGGCAAGTACAGCCCTTGTACTTTTGATGACTCCAGGCTTGGCATTTTTCTATGGCGGAATGGTTCGCACGAAAAGTGTTCTTAACATGATGATGATGTCTATGGTGACAATCGGAATCGTGAGCGTTCTATGGGTTATCTATGGTTTCGAATTAGCTTTTGGATATAAATCAGATTCACCTTGGTATGGTGGAATCGGACTAAGCAATCTTGGTGGGCAGGTAAATGAGCTCGCCAATAATGGCGGCGTGTACCCAATTCCAGTTCTCGTCTTTGCGGCCTTCCAATTAATGTTTGCAATCATCACTCCAGCACTTATCTCTGGTGCTATTGCTGATCGTGCAAAATTCACTTCGTGGGCAATCTTTGTCGCGATCTGGTCAACAGTTGTCTACTTCCCAGTGGCTCACTGGGTCTTCGCATTTGGAAACAAGATTGGCGACACAATCACTAGCACCGGATATCTCGCCGGTAAGGGAGTCCAAGACTTTGCTGGTGGAACTGCCGTTCACATCAATGCCGGCGCTGCAGGTTTGGCACTTGCAATCGTTCTTGGAAAGCGCATCGGGTGGCGTAAAGAATCAATGCGTCCACACTCATTGCCTTTGGTAATGCTTGGCTCAGGTTTACTGTGGTTTGGTTGGTTTGGCTTTAATGCTGGATCTTCCCTTGCTGCAAATGGAATCGCAGGACTTGCCTTTATGAATACTCAGGTCGCAACTGCGGGTGCAGTAATCGGTTGGCTCTTAGTTGAAAAGATTCGCAATGGACATGCAACATCATTGGGTGCGGCGTCAGGTGCGGTTTCAGGTCTTGTAGCCATCACACCAGCGTGTGCATTCGTTGCTCCTTGGGCTGCAGTGGTGATCGGTTTCATCGCCGGAATCCTCTGCTCACTTGCAGTGAGCCTGAAGTACAAGTTCGGCTTCGATGATTCACTCGATGTCGTAGGCGTTCACCTTGTTGGTGGCATCTGGGGTTCACTAGCAATCGGTCTATTCGGAGCTAGCGCTGTCAATAGCATCGGACTAGATGGAATCTTCTATGGTGGTGGAACTGCGCTGCTAAGCAAGCAAGCACTAGGTGTTGGTCTAGTACTTGCGTACTCATTCATTGCAACTCTGATTATCGGATATGCAATCGAAAAAACTATCGGCTTCCGTGTCACACGTGAAGTTGAAATCGAAGGCATCGACCTCAAGGAACATGCTGAATCTGCTTATGAACTAGCTAGCTCATCACGTGGAGGTGCATCACTATGAAGTTGATTACCGCAATTCTCAAACCGTTCAAGTTAGATGAAGTAAAAGATGCGCTGCAAGCAGCAGGCATCAACGGCATGACTGTCTCTGAAGCCAGTGGCTTCGGACGTCAGCGTGGCCATACCGAGGTCTATCGCGGTGCTGAATACACCGTTGACCTCGTTCCAAAAGTCCGTCTCGAAGTTCTTGTAGATGACAAGGATGCGGCATCAACCGTGGATGTCATCGTCAAAGCTGCATCAACTGGATCTATCGGTGATGGCAAGGTTTGGACAACTCCAGTAGAACAGGTCGTGCGCGTTCGAACAGGAGAGCGTGGACCTGAGGCTATCTAGGGAGGCCCAAACCAAGTAACTGGAAACTAAGATTGGACCATGGGAACACGAGAGCGAAGAAATAGATCTAACGAGGGAGATCTTCTTCTCACATCGCTGTTCCAAGAAAGTGGCGCCAATGTTGAAGAGGTAGCTATCGCCGCGGTCGGAGGTTTCGGCCGCGGCGAACTATCTCCAGGTTCGGATTTAGATATTGTCATTCTTCATAACGGATCCCTACCTGAAGCTCAGTTGGGAGAGTTAGTAAATAAGATACTTTATCCAATCTGGGATAAAAAGATAAAGGTTGACTACTCCGTCCGTACCCGCGCGGAGGTTCGAGCTGCGGCCAGTGATGATCTCAAGGTAATTCTTGGTCTATTAGATATCAGGCTTGTCTGTGGAAGTGCTGATCTAGTTGCCAGCGTACAAATCGATGCGTTAGATGAATGGCGTAAGAACTCAAAGGGCAGACTCCCTGAACTAGAGCGTTCTCTGACTGAACGCCATCAACGTTTTGGTGAGTTGGCATATCTGCTAGAGCCTGACCTGAAAGAGGCTCGCGGTGGATTACGTGATATCACTGCGCTGCGCGCAATCCATAAAAGTGGAACGATTTTAATTCCGATAGAGAAGATAAGTGTTGCTGAATCAATTCTCGCAAACGTGAGAGAGGCCCTTCATACCGTCAGTGGGCGCGATAAGGACAAGTTGTTTTTTCAAGAGCAAGATAAAGTGGCAGCGCTATTGGGATATGCAGATGCTGATGCTCTCATGAGTGAAGTTGCCCAGGCTGCTCGTTCGGTTGACTACCTTCTAGATTCAACGTGGTATCGATATGCATATAAAGGCAAAGATGGTGCTGGACGATTCTTGCGTCGCGTTCGCACCACAACCATTTCACGCGATATCAGCGTTTCAAATAAAGAAGTAGTTATTGATCCCAGCGCAGATTTTGCAGGTGATCCAGTGATTGGGTTACGTGCTGCAGCATCGGCTGCTCAATTAGGACTTCCATTGTCAATGGATTCACTTGAGCGTTTATCAGAATCACTTGGAAATGGTCTGGGTCACCTTCCCAATCCTTGGCCACGCGATGCTCGTGAGAATCTGATTTCACTTATCGGTGCAGGTGCCGCCATGGTGCAAGTCTTTGAAGCCCTTGATCAGGAAGAAGTTCTCTTTGCCTGGATTCCAGAGTGGAAAGCTGTTCGTTCACTACCGCAGCGAAATGTATTGCACCGCCATACCGTTGATAGACATATGGTTGAGACAGCTGTTCATGCGGCAACTCTGACTCGAAAAGTTCACAGACCAGACCTGCTTCTCTTTAGCGCGCTCTTTCACGACATTGGAAAGGGAACGGAAGAAGACCATTCCGAAAGAGGGGAAAGACTCATTGAGCCACTTGCCCTGCGAATTGGTTTTTCCATCGATGACATTGCAACGATAAAGCTATTGGTCAAGCATCACCTACTGCTTTCAGCAACAGCTACGCGTCGAGATTTAGATGACCCTGCAACTATCACCTCAGTTGCAGAAGTAATTCCAGATTTACAATCCCTAGAACTCTTACATGCTCTCAGCATTGCCGATGGTGAGGCAACCGGGCGGGCTGCGTGGAGTGATTGGAAAGCATCTCTTGTCGCAGAGCTCGTAAATCGGGTTGAGAAAGCAATTACGGATAACACAGTGGCTCAACAGCCCGAACTCACAGTTGCTCAGCGAGAGCGCGCCGAATCGGGTGTCCTCTCTGTCAGCATCGAAGATCGCGGTGATGTCTATGCCATCGAGATAGTTGTGCCAGATAGCACAGGGCTGCTCTCCGTTGTTGCCGGCGTTCTCAACGTCATGCGCCTTGATGTCAGATCCGCTCGAACTAAATCTGTTGCACAAGCAGCCGTTATGGAATGGATTGTTATCCCGGACCCTCATGCGCCTGCATTAACGCAAGAGAAGTTGCATCAAGAGCTAGCCAGGGCTCTGGAGAATAAGAGTTCGCTTGCATCACGAATCCAAGAACGTATCGACACATATGCCCAGCTGCCTACTATTCCCGTTCCCGCACCTGTTGTTGAGACCTTTATGGATGCGGCAACTGATGCAACCATTATTGAGGTGAGAAGCCACGACCAACCAGCGCTGCTATTTCGTATCGGTGATGCAATTACCCGAAGCAATATTGATATTCGCTCTGCCATTGTCACAACACTGGGTGCCGAAGCCATTGACACCCTTTATGTGAGTGAAATTGGGGGAGGCCCACTGAGCGCCGAACGTGCCAATGAAGTGGCGATTCGAATTCGAGCAGCCCTGAAGTAGAGTTCCCCCACTATGTTTGATTCGCTCTCATCGAAATTTGCTGGTGCATTTGGTGCACTTCGTGCAAGAGGTAAAATATCTGAAAAAGATATCGAACTCACCACCCTAGAGATTCGCCAGGCTCTTCTTGAAGCTGATGTGGCACTAGAAGTTGTGGAGAGTTTCACAGCACAGGTACAGAGCAAATCACTGGAGTTACTTTCAACTCTGCAAGCGGGCACAAATCAAGCACAGGCAATCTTTGATGTCGTAAACCAGGAACTCACGGAAATTCTTGGTGGGGGAGCACGTCGGATCCGCTTTGCAAAGAAACCTCCGACGGTCATCATGTTGGCTGGGTTACAAGGTGCCGGTAAAACGACTCTGGCTGCAAAGCTAGCAAAGTTTTATAAAGACCAAGGTGAGACCCCAATTCTTGTCGCCTCAGATTTACAACGCCCGAATGCGGTAAATCAATTGCAGGTAGTTGGCAAATCTGTTGGAGTTCCAGTATTTGCACCTGAACCTGGAAATGGTGTGGGTAATCCCGTAACCGTTGCACGAGATGCCATTGCATTTGCTACATCAAAACTCCACAGCATGGTCATTGTTGATACCGCTGGACGCCTAGGTGTGGATCAAGAGTTAATGAATGAAGCGATTGCTATTCGTGATGCGGTCTCGCCCGATGAAATCCTCTTTGTTGTCGATGCCATGATTGGCCAAGATGCCGTGCGCACAGCACAAGCTTTTCAAGATGGCGTTGGCTTTGATGGAGTGGTGCTCACCAAGCTCGATGGTGATGCACGTGGTGGAGCAGCACTGTCCATCGCCGCCCTTACTGGTCGCCCGATTATGTTTGCATCCACTGGTGAAAAAATCAGTGATTTCGATATCTTCTATCCAGAACGTATGGCTTCTCGCATCCTGGGTATGGGAGATGTTGCCACGCTGGCCGAACAAGCGAAGAAAGCTTTCGATGGTGACTCTGCCAAGAAGTTAGAGGATAAATTCTTATCGGGAGAAGATTTCACCCTCGATGATTTCCTAGAACAACTAGAGGCCATGTCAAAAATGGGCTCGATGGGCAAGCTACTTGGAATGCTTCCCGGTGCGGGTGCTATGAAGAAACAGATTGAGAATTTCGATGAATCTGAGATCACGCGCACAAAATCAATAGTGCAATCGATGACTCCCAAGGAACGTCGAGATTTGAAAGTTCTTAATGGTTCACGTCGCGCTCGAATCGCTTTGGGTGCTGGACGAAAAGTCTCTGATGTCAATGCACTGGTGGATAAGTTCACCGCTGCGCAGAAGATGATGAAGCAGATGAGAAACGGTGGATCAATGCCGGGGATGCCTGCTGGAATGCCAGGTCTTCCTCCAGCGCCGTCTAAGACTGTGCCACCGGCTAAGAAGAAGTCGAAATCCGGAAATCCCGCTAAGCGTGCGCTGGAAAATGGGACGATTTCTTAATTTTGAGCGTACCTGGCAAGATTAGCCACCTGTTACAGGGCCCTCTACCCCGGTAACAATCCAATCCACAGTTGGACCACTTAGTTACGCACCCCGCTGTAGCAATTTGGTTCGGCACACTTTTTAGGAGCACAAGTTCTTTGTCTACAAAAATTCGCTTAATGCGCATGGGAAAAATTCGCACACCTTATTTCCGCATCGTAGTTACAGATTCACGTAAGGCACGTAACGGTCTTTCAATTGAAGAAATTGGTCGCTACGTTCCAGGTCAAGAACCATCACTGATCGAAGTTAATTCAGAGCGTGCTCTGTACTGGCTTGGTGTTGGCGCACAACCATCAGAGGCAGTAGAGGCGCTTCTGAAGGTGACCGGAGATTGGCAGAAGCACAAGGGTCTTCCAGGAGCGGAAGGAACACTTCGTGTTGCAGCTCCAAAGCCACACAAGAGCGTTGCCTATGAAGCAGCTGTGAAGGCTGCCGCTGCAGAGCCTGCAGAAGGTGCAACAACTTTGAAGAAGAAGGCACAGGACAAGTTAGCTGCAAAGGCAAATCCTGTTGTGGCCGAGCCAGTGGCAGAAGTTGTTGCGGAAGCTCCAGCTGAAGCAGTAGTAGAAACTCCGGTTGAAGTTGTAGCCGAAGAGACTCCTGCGCCAGAAGCGGTTGTAGAAGATGCGGCTGTAGCAGAAACTCCTGCTGAATAAATATGATTGACGAAGCACTCGAACATCTCGTAAAGGGAATCGTTGATAACCCTGACGATGTCAATGTGAAGGAAAAGACTCATCGTCGAGGAACAACTCTCGAAGTACGTGTTAATCCTGAAGATATCGGCAAGGTGATTGGCCGTAATGGTCGTACAGCTAAGGCGCTACGCACAGTCGTAAGCGCGCTAGCAGGACGCACTGTTCGTGTTGATCTCATCGATACCGACGAGGTTCGCTAACTTTTACACCCATGAAATTAAACGTGGGCCGCATTGGTAAAGCTCACGGAATTTTAGGTGAGGCGACAATCGAAGTTCGCACTGACGAAGCTGAAAATCGCTTTGCCATCGGTGCAGTCTTAGAGACAGATAGCCACGGTGAATTAACTGTGGTTTCTGCCCGCGTTCACAATGGAATTCTTCTCCTTGGTTTCCAAGGAATTGAGGACCGCAATTCGATTGAAGCGCTGCGCAATGAACTTCTCTATGCCGAAGTTGATATCCAAGCGCCTGGAATTGATGAAGATGATTATCACGTCTTACAACTTGTTGGCTGCACCGCCTATCTCGTTGACGGAGATGAGTTCGGAGTTGTCACCGATGTATTGAACTTGCCGGGTCAAGATGTCTTAGCAATCAAAAGCGCCGATGGCGAAATACTGATTCCATTTGTCCGTCAATTGGTTCCGGTTGTCGATATTAAAGCTAAGCGAATGACGGTAATTCCACCTGATATCGATGGAAGTGTGCGATGAAAATAGATGTCATTTCCATATTTCCTGAGTATCTATCACCGCTGAAACTATCCCTACTCGGCAAAGCTCAAAGCTCAGGTCTACTTGAGATTGAAGTTCATGATCTGCGCGCTCTGAGTACCGATAATCACAACACTGTCGATGACACTCCTTATGGTGGAGGCGCCGGCATGGTGATGTTGCCGGAAGTGTGGGGAAAGACCCTTGATCCATTGATGAGTGAGAATACAGATCTCATCATCCTCACCCCAGCAGGTCGTCGCTTTACTCAGAAAACAGCGGAAGAATTCTCAACTGCAACCCACCTGATATTCGCATGCGGGCGCTATGAGGGAATTGATGATCGTGTGCGTCAGTATTATTCAACGCAAGAATTCCAGAACCGCAATATTCGCGTTCATGAAATCTCCATTGGTGACTATGTTCTAGGTGGGGGAGAAGTTGCGTCGATGGTCATGATTGAGGCAATTACACGACTCATACCAGGAGTGCTCGGTAACCCAGAGTCTTTGTCGGAAGAATCACATAAATTTGAGGGCTACCTCGAATATCCAAACTTTACCAAGCCACAAGAATGGCGAGGTATCTCGGTACCAGAGATATTACTCAGCGGAAATCACGCAGAAATTGCAAAGTGGCGAAGCCAACAGGCAGAAAAACGTGCAAAAGATAATCTCTAACTCGAAAGTAATGGCACTTCTGCCTTACTCTTAGCCCATGAGTGAAGAGTCAGCAAAGATCCAGTCTCGCTTAATTCGCGACCTAGAGCCTATTGTTGCAGTTGAACTCGAGCGACATATATCAGTTCAGAAGAATTGGTACCCACATGAATATGTCCCATGGTCTGAAGGACGCGATTATGCGGGTCCACTTAATGGAGATGCCTGGGAAGCGAAAGATTCTCGCCTGACTCCGGTGGCGCAAGATTCACTCGTACTCAATTTACTGACAGAAGATAACTTGCCGAGTTATCACACCGAGATATCAATCTCGATGGGCCGTGATGGCGCATGGGGTAATTGGATCGAACGTTGGACGGCAGAAGAAGCTCGCCATGCGATTGTTATTCGTGACTACCTGATGGCTACTCGTGGCGTTGACCCATACGAACTCGAAGATCTTCGGATGGCTCATATGTCACTCGGATATCAGACTCCTTATGAGAACGACATGCTGCACACGATTGCTTACGTCTCCTTCCAAGAGTTAGCAACACGTATTTCACACCGCAACACCGGAAAAATTTCAGAGGATTCGATTGCTGAAGGAATGATGCAGCGAATAGCGCTGGATGAGAATCTTCATATGCTTTTCTATCGCAATACTCTTTCTGCAGCACTTGATATGGAACCTAACGCTGCAATGCGCGCCATTACAGATGTAGTAACAAACTTTGATATGCCAGGGGCAAACATGCCGGGCTTTGGACGAAAAGCTGTGCAGATTGCGCTGGCTGGAATCTATGATCTGCAGCAACACCTCGATGATGTGATTGCTCCCGTTCTGCGGGCTTGGAATATATTTGAAAGAACGGATCTTTCCGGTGATGGAATTAAGGCTCGTGATGAACTTCAGGCCTTCATGGATGAGACATATAAAGCGGCTTCCGTATTTAACGATAAGCGCGAAGTTCACTTCGAGCGTCAAATCGCGCGCGGTATTGCACCGATTCGCATCACTAACTGACTCTGAAATAAGATAGGCGCCATGTCGCGCACATATTTGGTTGAGACCTACGGGTGTCAGATGAATGTGCACGACTCAGAACGCATCGCTGGTCTGCTAGATGAAGCAGGACATATTCCTGTTATTCCCGGTGAACAAGCTGACATCGTGGTCTTTAATACCTGTGCGGTTCGCGAGAATGCTGATAATAAGCTCTATGGAAATCTAAGCTTCCTAGCGCCGATTAAGAAGAAGAATCCTGCGCTGCAGATTGCCGTTGGCGGATGTTTGGCGCAGAAGGATCAATCGATTATCCTTAAAAAAGCGCCATATGTGGATGTAGTTTTTGGAACGCATAATGTGGGCTCCTTGCCGCTCCTTCTTGAGCGTGCTCGCATCGAAGAAGAGTCTCAGATTGAAATACTGGAATCACTCGAGCATTTTCCTTCTACGCTACCTGCTCGCAGATTCTCGGCCTTCACTTCGTGGGTCTCAATCTCCGTTGGATGCAATAACACCTGCACCTTCTGTATCGTTCCCGCACTTCGCGGAGTAGAGAAAGATCGAGCTGCCTCAGATGTGTTGAAAGAGATGCAGATGCTCGTTGATCAGGGCGTTATTGAAATTACTCTACTTGGGCAGAATGTGAATGCCTATGGTGTCGAATTCGGTGATTGCGGCGCCTTTGCCAAACTCTTACGTGATGCTGGCAAGATCCAGGGGCTAGAACGAGTTCGTTTCATGTCCCCTCATCCTCGTGATTTCACCGATGATGTCATTGAGGCGATGGCCCAGACTGAGAATGTCATGCCACATCTGCACATGCCGTTGCAATCAGGCTCAGATTCAATCTTGCAATCTATGCGCCGGTCATATCGCACCGATAAGTATCTCGGAATTCTTGAACGGGTACGGGCAGCTATTCCGCAAGCAATGATTACAACCGACATCATTGTTGGCTTTCCGGGTGAAAGTGAAGAAGATTTTCAGGGAACCTTGGACATCACAACGCAGGCGCGATTTGCCGCGGCATATACATATAAGTATTCAATTCGTCCTGGTACACCTGCCGGAATCATGCCAGACCAAGTGCCGCAGGAGATTGTGGGAGAGAGATATACCCGCTTACATGAGCACCAACAGAAAATCTCGCTCTCAGTCAATGAAGAATCTATTGGCTCAACACATCGTGTGATGGTCTCTGAAGTTGAGGGTCGAAGAGATGAATCTCGCTCTCGTATGACTGGAAAATCGGAAGATTTCAGGCTTGTGCACTTCGATGCCGATACTGATGCCCGCCCCGGTGATTTTGTTGATATTCACATTACCGAAGCATCGGCGCACTATCTCATCGGGAGCGCAGTGTCAGTAATGCGCACACGTGGAGGAGATGCCCATGCGGCAAAGTCGGCTCCAGCTTCAACAGCGCTAGGAATTCCAAAGGTTCGTACTACGTGAAAGTAATTGTCATTTGTGGTGCCACTGCAACGGGTAAAAGTGAAATGGCACTAGATGTTGCAGAGCAGATAGGTGCCGAAATTATAAACGCCGATTCGATGCAGTTATACACGGGTATGGATATTGGTACGGCAAAACTGAGCGTTGTAGAGCGCCGTGGTATTCCTCATCACCTACTTGATGTTCTGAGTGTGAAGCAGGATTCAACTGTTGCCTGGTATCAACAGCTGGCGCGTGATCGAATCAGTGAAATTCATTCACGCAATCAACATGTGGTGATAGTTGGCGGAACCGGGCTCTATATCAAGGCCGTTCTAGATGACCTCAACTTTCCAGATACCAATCCTGAGGTGCGAGCACGACTGGAGTCTGAGTCAGAAGAGTTCGGTTCAGATTCACTTTTCACGCGTTTGCAAGAGTTAGATCCGGCAGCAGCGCTGGCTATTGATCGGGCAAATACTCGTCGGATTATTCGTGCCCTTGAAGTCATCGAAATTACTGGAAGGCCATTCACCGCAAATCTTCCGCGCGAAGATAGCTCGAGATTTCCAGATGCGCTGCAATTTGGCCTAGTCATGGAGCGCGAGCATCTTGGAGAGCGGATTGATCTTCGGGTGGAGAAAATGTGGGAGCAAGGTTTCCTCGCAGAAGTTGATGCACTAATTGCAGAAGGAATTCTTGAAGGTTCAACTGCTCAACGAGCCTTGGGATATTCAGCCCTGATTGCAATGCGCGCCGGACAGATGACGGAAGCGGAAGCTAAGGAAGAGACAAAACGCTCCACTCGCCAATATGCACGCCGACAAGAGACCTGGTTCTCACGCGATGCCCGGATTCAATGGATAGCACCTCATCAACCTCGCCTGGAAACCATCATGCAGAAGATAAACTCATAGCGTTATGTCGAAATCAATCATTGCCACATATGGACACGGAACTGAGAATGATTTTGTCATTCTCTTTGATCCAGATGATAAACACGAGCTCTCGTCTCACCAAATAGCTGCAATCTGTAACCGAGAAACTGGCATTGGAGCCGATGGATTTATTCGAATTCTAAAAAATGGCAAACAGTGGTTCATGGATTATCACAACGCCGATGGCTCACTTGCCGAGATGTGTGGCAATGGAATTCGGGTGATGGCTAAGTACCTGGTCACACACGAGCATCAGCCTGAAGGAATCTTTGCCATTGATACCCGGGCTGGAATCAAGCACCTTCGCGTTCCACGTGATGGCGATATCTCGGTCAATATGGGTCATGTGACAGATGAGATGGAAGAAATTTCAGTTACTCACAATGGGCACACCTGGACTGGATACAACATCAATGTGGGAAATCCACATGCAGTGGTATTCGTCGATGATCTCGAGCAAGTTGGCTCACTAGAAGTAGCACCGCTGGTCACACCGGCATCGGCTTATCCTGAAGGTGTCAATGTTGAATTTGTTCAGTTACTTCCAGATAAAGAAGCAAAGATGCGCGTGCATGAACGCGGTAGTGGCGAGACACGATCATGTGGAACTGGTACCTGCGCGGTGGCCTTAGCAGCATCTATGAAGACAGGTATCTCGCTGCCATCGCGTTGGACAATTTTCCCACCAGGAGGTCGCCTCGTTGTCGATATTGATAACCATTCAAATGCGACTCTGATCGGCCCGGCAGAGCTCATCAGTGAACACGACATTTCTTCCTACCTTAATTCATGACTACCTCCGAGGACGGTTACGACAAACTTTTCGAAGATCTACTGCGCGAAAGTGCGCGGGCTGCGGCTGACTTTGATTCTGATGAGACCGAGTATGAGGAAAATGAACAGCAGGAACTCTCAGATCGAAATGCACTTCGACGGGTCAAAAGCTTCTCCACAGAACTCCAAGATATTTCTGATGCCGAATACCGTCAATTACAACTTGAACGGGTAGTACTCGTTGGCGTGTGGACCGAAGGCACTGCTGAGATGGCAGATAATTCCTTAGCTGAACTCAAAGCACTTGCAGAGACTGCTGGTTCGGAAGTGATGGAAGGACTTATTCAACGTCGCGATAAACCTGATCCATCTACCTATATCGGTTCCGGAAAGTTAATTGAGCTACGACAAATTGTTATCGCCACAGGGGCCGACACCGTCGTATGCGACGGCGAACTTTCGCCTTCGCAGCTTCGCACCTTGGAAGAGAAACTTAAGGTGAAGGTTGTTGATCGAGTTGCGCTAATCCTTGATATTTTTGCCCAACATGCAAAGAGTAAAGAAGGCAAGGCGCAGGTTGAGCTAGCCCAGATTGCCTATCTTCTTCCGCGACTTCGTGGATGGGGAGATTCCCTCTCTCGACAGGTCGGCGGACGCGCAGCAGGTGGCGCCGGTATCGGCGGTAGAGGTCCTGGTGAAACCAAGATTGAGACTGATCGCAGACGTATTCGCGACAAGATGGCCAAGCTGCGACGTGAAATAGCCGAGATGAAAACTTCTCGCGACACAAAGCGACAAGAGCGCAAGCGAAACAACATCCCATCGGTTGCTATCGCTGGTTATACAAATGCTGGAAAATCTTCACTTCTTAATGCGCTTACCGGTGCGGGAGTGTTGGTAGAAAACGCACTCTTTGCAACTCTTGATCCCACGGTTCGCAAGTGCGAAACCGCGGAAGGTCGCATCTACACACTCTCAGACACCGTCGGTTTTGTTCGCCATTTGCCCCATCAGCTCATCGATGCCTTTAAATCGACACTAGAAGAAGTCTCCGGTTCTGATCTGATTGTGCATGTAGTAGATGGATCTCACACAGACCCCTTTGAACAGATTCGCGCTGTTCGTGAAGTTATTACTGAAATTGGCGGGGGACACATCCCGGAAATTATCGCTATAAACAAAGTTGATATTGCGGATCCTGCTGTTGTCCTTGAAATATTGCGAAAAGAACCCAATAGCTATGCCTTCTCCGTCCGTTCCGGATTTGGAATGGAGGGACTTATTCGTGCAATCGAAAAATCTCTTCCTCATCCAAGTGTCGAGATAACAGCGGTAATTCCATATAGCCGAGGCGATCTAGTTTCTGCCGTCCATGAACAGGGCGAAATTCTGAGTGAAGAACATCTACCTGAGGGAACATCGATTCATGCCTACGTTGATGCCGGGCTAGCGATGGCTATTGCCAAGGCGGAAGAAATTGCTGCCTCTGTTCAGGAATAAATCCGACACGCCGGGGGTTGTATCGGCTAGATAGCGGGTAATGCGCGACTATTCGCGCAGGTAGCGGACCAATCGTTCGCACATAGATGATGGAAGCGAGGTGAGATCAGTGGCAACAGATTACGACACACCCAGAAAAACCGACGAGGAGCTTCACGAGGAATCGTTAGAAGAACTCAAAGCAAAGCGAGTAGATGCACAATCCGGACAGATTGATGTTGATGAAGCAGAAGCTGCAGAGACTCTTGAACTTCCTGGAGCAGACCTCTCAGGTGAAAAACTCGCCGTGCGAGTGGTGCCAGTACAGACAGATGAATTCACATGTTCTAAATGTTTCCTTATTCATCACATTACTCAATTAGCAAAAGGTGAAGGCGCGAAAGCTATTTGTAAAGAGTGCTCTTAAGCTCTTTCCCTTTTTTGCAACTAACAAGCCAATAAGGTGTGGGATCACGCGGATCGTTGAGCGTAATCTTCACACCTGTTGACATCCAGAACTTAATCGCCAAGAAGGCGGCAGGATCAGCATCGCGTGTGCGCAGCAGTCTCATAGCGTTCTTATCTAGAATTTCAACGCCTGCTAGATATTTGACTCCTATATGAGCTTTCCCGATTACCAACTCATCCTGGGTAACTCTGACTTCACTCTTTGCCGTCACGGCTATGGCAAGAAGTGCAATGGTCAGAGCGATTAAGGTGATCAGCGCGCTGAAATTGCCCAGCGCGGCCCAGACTGCGATAACTAAAGATAGAAACATGAAGTAGATGAAGGCTAAGAGCCAAAGTGGGGGACGTATCACTTCTTTGAAGAGCATGAGCCCTAGGCTATCTCTTACTTCATCAAGTAACCTTGCGCCATGAGTCGCGTTGCATCCACTACGCCGCCTGAGGGCTCGGTGATTCCAGAGCGTCATCCGCTCTCACCTTCAACAGGTGCCCAGATTCCTTCGCACTTTGCACATTGCTTCGGCTGCGGTGAACTTCATCCCACCGGACTACATCTTGTTGCTCATGTCGGTAAAGGTGCAGATATCACTGCCGAATTCACTGTCTCGGAAAATCATCAAGGGGCTCCGGGCCTGGCACATGGCGGACTCTTATCACTTGCCTTCGATGAAGCGCTAGGAAAATTGATGTGGCTCCTTCGCGCCCCGGCCGTTACTGCTCGCCTGGAAACAGATTTTCTAAAGCCTGTGCCGATTGGAACCGTTCTGCATATTTCTGCTCGGATTACGGGCCAAGTAAATAGAAAAGTGTATTCCGAGGCGGTAGGCCGACTAGGGGGAAGTGATGGCGAGATCGCAGTACGTGCAGCCGCACTCTTTGTCATCGTTCCGATGAAACATTTCTTAGAGAGTGCACCGGCAGAATATTTGGCAGCACTTCGCAAAAACCCACAACTCTTCGCCTTTGTAGATCCTGAGTTTGATATCAATCCATGAGTAATTTCCAAGTGCTGATTAAAAGGCTAGATCCTGATCTGCCTCTTCCAAATTACTCTAAAGGTGGAGATGCGGGAGCCGATATCGTCTCCCGGATTGACATCACCTTGCAGCCGGGGGAGCGAGCATTGGTGCCTACCGGAATTTCCATCGCACTTCCTGATGGTTATGTTGCACTGGTCCACCCACGCTCTGGCTTAGCAATTAAACATGGAGTCACGATGGTCAATGCGCCGGGCACCGTCGACGCTGGATTTCGCGGAGAACTTCAATGCATCCTGATTAATCATGACCCTCAAGAAAGTGTTAGTTTTAAGCGAGGCGATCGCATTGCGCAATTGGTCTTTCAAAAAGTAGAACATGCTGAATTCATTGAAGTTGATGTATTGCCAGGCTCAGGTCGCGGTAAAGATGGATTTGGATCAACTGGATCATGATGAGTAGCGATAATCAAATGAACTCAGCTGAAGATAGAGATAAGGTCATTTCCGCCTTTGGTGGCAAGAAGGGACTAATTGATTCAGGTATTCCGGCAGTAATATTCTTGGTTATTTTCAATGTCACCAAGGATTTGCAGAGCGCACTCATAGCTTCAATTGCCATCTCGGCGCTTCTGACGGTTATTCGTTTAGCCAGGCGAGATACTCTTCAGCACGCTTTAAGCGGCTTCATCGGAGTTCTCATCTGCGCCTGGTTTGCAAATAGAACTGGCAATGCAAGTGATCTCTATGTTCCTAAGTTGTTGACCAATCTTGGATATGGAAGCGTGTATCTGATTGCAAACCTCGTTGGTTGGCCGGTTCTAGGCCTGATGCTCGGGCCAATTTTGGGCGAAAACCTCTCATGGCGTAATCATCCAGAACGTAAGCGAGCTTATGTGCAGGCGAGCTGGCTCTGGGTAGCGATGTTCTTTACGCGAATTGCAGTGCAGTATCCAATTTATAGAAGCGGTAATGTCAATTTGCTAGGAACTGTAAATCTAGCGATGGGATATCCGTTCTTTATCGCTACCGCATATGGTTCTTGGCTCATTATTCGCCGCGTTCCCACAGTAAAGCCTTAAGAACGAGCGATAAAACAATCTCTGATTTTATCTTCAGCTTGAGCTGAAGCAACAAAAAGCAATTCATCGCCAGCGATAAAGAGATCACTTGGCGTAGGCGAGATTACTCGTCCATCTCGCACAATGGCAGCGAGTGATGCGTCTTCCGGAAGCTCTACTTCTTCAATTGTTTTTCCAATACAGATAGAAGTATCTGGCAGGGTAATTTCAACTAGGTTTGCCTGACCCTTTCTAAATGAGAACAGACGAACAACATCGCCAACGCTGACGGCCTCTTCAACAAGTGCGGAAATAATTCGCGGGGTAGATACCGCAACATCAACGCCCCAAGACTGATCAAAGAGCCATTCATTCTTTGGGTGATTGATTCGAGCGACAACTCGGGGAACGCCGTATTCAGTCTTGCCAAGAAGTGATGCGACAAGATTGACTTTGTCATCGCCGGTAGCGGCAACTAATACCTGACAGTTATTCAATTGAGCATTATCAAGTGATGCAATCTCACAAGCATCTGCCATCAACCACTCAGCGTCAGGCACGGAATCAATCTTTAACGCTTTCGGATCGCGGTCTATCAGAAGAACCTGGTGGCCATTATCAAGAAGTTCGCGAGCAATTGCTCGTCCCACATTTCCGGCACCTGCAATAGCAATTCTCATTTCTTAGGCACCTGGGCCTTTCGATAACACTGCTTCAGCAATAGCCAATTGTGCATCGAGAATAGTCATGTGGACTAAGTCTCCATCTTGTAAGACCGTGTGCTCATCGGGGATGAGTGCTTCACCTAAACGGGTCAGGAAAGCCACGCGTGACTCGGTTGCTGTTTCAAGTTCAGAGATCGGACGACCGTACCAATTTAGATGTGGGTGCACCTCAAGTAATTGAACAGTGCCTGTGGCATCGCGCCATTCTGAACGAGCACCACCTGGCAAAATTCGACGAAGGATTTGATCACTTGCCCAAATAACAGTTGCAACTGTTGGAATACCTAAGCGCTGATAAATTTCAGCTCGCCCTGGGTCATAAATGCGAGCAACAACATTAGTTACTCCATAATTCTCGCGGGCAACGCGTGCAGCTAAAATATTTGAGTTATCACCATTACTGACTGCAGCAAATGCATCAGCGCCATCAATTCCCGCTTCCAGCAAAGTGTCGCGATCAAAGCCAACACCAACAATTGTGCGCCCCTTGAAATCAGCACCGAGACGACGGAAGGCGTCTTTTGATTGATCAATGATAGCTACTGAGTGTCCAGCTGCTTCCAGAGCGGTCGCCAAAGATGAACCGACTCGTCCGCAACCCATGATGACTACGTGCACAGGACTAACTTACTACTCTTGCGCATATTTATCTCGACTACGCTAAGGCCTATGTCATCACCCAAGAAAGCGTCCATCGAGGTGGGGGCGCGAATCAGGGTCGAGATTGAAAAAGTCGCCCATGGCGGCCACTTCATCGCACGCCATGAGGGCGCCGTGATCTTTGTTCGACATGCAATTCCGGGTGAATCCGTTGAGATTGAAGTAACGAGCGTGGGTGCAAGTTTTAACCGAGCAGACGTGGTTGAAGTAATTACACCTTCGGCTGACCGCGTAACATCACCGTGTAGATATGCACACAGGCTTGGCTGCGGTGGCTGCGATTTCCAACATATAACACCAGCGCGCCAGCGTGAACTCAAGAGCGAAGTAATCTCGGAACAGTTTTCTAGAATTGCAAAAATGGAAATTGCAGTTGAGGTAGAAGAGGTAAGTGCACCCCTTGGATGGCGAACTCGATGTTCGGCGCACTCAACCAAGAGCGGCGCCCTAGGTTTCTATCAAGCACGTAGCCATAAAGTAACCCCAGTCGATGACTGCCGGATTCTCGTTCCGGAGATGAAATTTGCAGAGCTTGCCCAACGTGGAGTCAAAGGTGATCAACGGCTAGAGATCTCCATTTCCAACACTGGCGAACGCACAATCGCCACCGCAAACTCTCGTGATGAATCACCGATGCGACTCTCTGATGGTCCCGAAATTGCCCACTATCAGGTGGGAGAGAAAGTCTTTAATGTAAGTCAGAAATCTTTTTGGCAAAGTCATAAAGATGCCCCCCGTGTACTAAGTGATGTGGTTGTTGAACTCGGAAAATTCCAAGCCGGTGATCACGTGCTAGATCTCTATGGAGGAGTCGGGCTATTTGCAGCAGCTATTTTGCCAATCATTGGAGAAGCAGGCGCTGTTGATATCGTCGAGGGAAGTAAAGCTGCCACTGCCGATGCCAGTAGTAATTTCGCAGACAACAGCAACGTCACCGTGATTACCGCCGATGTAGCAAAAGCCATCACTCGATTTACACAGGCAGATGTCATTGTTCTCGATCCACCGCGGGAGGGAGCCGGAAAAGAGGTACTGCAAAATTGTGCACGGATTGCACCGCGGGTGATCATCTATGTGGCGTGCGACCCAGCGGCGCTGGCCCGGGACACCGGATATTTGCGTGAGTTCGGATACACGCTAGAAAAAATACGCGCCTTCGACCTCTTTCCTATGACACATCACATCGAATGTGTTGCCAGATTTGTTGCCGATAAGGTATCTTGATATCAAGATAAATTCATTGAAGGAAGTTGCGTGATGAGTAAGAATTCATTGGGAACCAAGAAAAATCTCACTGTCGGCGGTAAAGATTTTGAAATCTTTGATATTTCAACGGTTGAAGGCGCCGCGAGTTTACCTTTCTCGCTCAAGATACTTTTAGAGAATTTACTACGCACTGAAGATGGTGCAAATATCACCATTGATCACATCAAGGCGCTGGCAAAGTGGGACCCATCAGTCGAGCCAGATACGGAAATTCAATTTACCCCAGCACGAGTTGTGATGCAGGACTTCACGGGCGTTCCTTGTGTAGTCGACCTTGCCACTATGCGCGAGGCGATTGTCGATCTTGGTGGAGACCCAAGCAAGGTAAACCCACTCGCTCCGGCTGAATTGGTGATCGATCACTCTGTAATTGCAGATGTCTTTGGAACAAAAGATTCTTTTGAGAAGAACACAGATATTGAATACGAACGCAATCGTGAGCGCTACCGATTCTTGCGTTGGGGCCAGGGCGCTTTTGATGAATTTAAGGTAGTTCCACCAGGAACAGGAATTGTGCACCAAGTAAATATCGAGTACCTAGCTCGCGTTGTCATGACCCGGACTATCAATGGCGTGCTCCGTGCATATCCAGACACCGTTGTTGGTACCGATTCACACACCACAATGGTCAATGGACTTGGAGTTCTCGGTTGGGGCGTTGGCGGCATCGAAGCAGAGGCAGCGCTTCTTGGTCAGCCAGTTTCAATGTTGATTCCACGCGTTGTCGGTTTCAAACTATCAGGCCAGCTTCCTGTGGGCACAACTGCTACAGATATGGCGTTAACCATTACTGAGATGCTTCGCAAACATGGAGTAGTTGGAAAATTTGTTGAGTTCTACGGACCTGGCGTGGTCTCTGTCCCGATGGCCAACCGCACCACAATTGGAAATATGTCGCCCGAGTACGGATCAACATGTGCGATTTTCCCTATCGATGAAGAGACCCTTCGCTACTTGCGACTTACCGGACGTAGCGATGAGCAAGTGGCTCTCGTGGAACAGTATGCAAAGGCACAGGGCATGTGGCATGACCCATCGGTCTCTCCGCGCTTTTCAGAAAATATTGAACTAGATCTTGCAACTGTTGTTTCATCAATTGCTGGACCAAAGCGCCCGCAAGATCGCATCTCACTTACCGACTCAAAGAGTGCATTTTCTAAGATTCTTCCAACCTATTTCACTGACAAGACTGGAAAAGAAGCGTATCCAGTGCATGTGGGAGCTAACGACACAACAATTAAAAACGGAGATGTGGTTATTGCATCGATTACATCGTGCACAAATACATCTAATCCTTCGGTCATGATTGGCGCGGCTCTTCTTGCCAAGAAAGCAGTAGAGAAGGGGCTGACATCTAAGCAATGGGTGAAAACCACCTTGGCTCCTGGTTCAAAAGTAGTGACTGATTACTACGATCGCTCTGGACTTACCAAATACATGGAAGCACTTGGATTTAACCTTGTGGGCTACGGATGCGTGACCTGTATTGGAAACTCCGGACCGCTGCCTATTGAAATTAGCAAGGCGGTCAATGAGAACGATCTTGCAGTCTCTGCGGTGCTTTCCGGAAATAGAAACTTTGAAGGGCGCATTAGCCCAGATGTGAAGATGAATTACCTAGCCTCACCACCTTTGGTAGTTGCCTACGCACTAGCTGGAACCATGAACCATGATTTTGAGAAAGATTCCTTAGGTATGGATAAAGAGGGGAAGCCAGTTCTTCTTAAAGATATCTGGCCAACTGAAGCAGAGATTCAATCAGTCATTGACTCTTCAATTTCCTCTGAGATGTTTACCAAGGATTATGCATCTGTCTTTGAAGGCGATCATCGTTGGAAGTCACTTGATACTCCAACTGGAAAGACATTTGATTGGGATCCGAAATCAACTTACGTCCGTAAGCCGCCATATTTCGATGGCATGCCAGCGCAGCCAAAACCGGTAACAGATATAGCAGGAGCACGAGTCCTAGCAATTCTGGGCGACTCTGTGACAACTGATCACATTTCACCTGCTGGAAATATCAAGGCTGATTCACCTGCCGGTAAGTATTTGGAAGACAATGGTGTGGAGCGTAAAGATTTCAACTCTTACGGCTCCAGACGTGGAAATCACGAAGTAATGATTCGTGGAACCTTTGCCAATATCCGTCTAAAGAACACACTTCTAGATGGAGTCGAAGGTGGATTTACTCGCAACTTCTTAGCAGATGGGGCGCAATCAACTATTTATGATGCATCTGTTGCCTATCAAGCAGCTGGAGTTCCTCTAGTAATTCTTGCTGGCAAAGAGTATGGATCAGGTTCTTCCCGTGATTGGGCTGCAAAGGGAACAGCGCTGCTTGGTGTACGAGCTGTGATTGCGGAAAGCTTCGAAAGAATTCACCGCTCTAACTTAATTGGCATGGGAGTTCTTCCGCTTCAATTTATTAACGGACAGAGCGCGCTATCACTTGGTATCAAAGGTGATGAGGTCTTTGCCGTCACAGGAGTGGTAGCACTTAACAACGGCCAGGTTCCAAAGGAAGTCACCGTCACAGCGGGGGATATCACCTTCACGGCAAAGGTGAGAATCGATACACCTGGTGAGGCAGATTATTATCGCCACGGCGGCATCATGCAGTATGTGCTGCGCCAACTGCGCGGCTAATCTAGACTGGGCCGATGCTTGAAACGATAAAGAGCCCGGCCGATCTTCAAGGGCTCTCCTATGAGCAGCTGAATGAACTCAGCGCCGAGATTCGCCAATTTCTTATCACCAAAGTTTCAAAGACTGGTGGCCACCTTGGACCCAATCTTGGCGTTGTTGAACTCACGATTGCAATCCACCGGATATTTGATTCTCCAAAAGATGTAGTTCTATTTGATACCGGTCATCAATCATATGTTCACAAAATTCTTACCGGGCGCGCTGATCAATTCGATGGCCTGCGCCAACGTGGCGGAATAGCCGGATATCCCAGCCGCGCCGAGAGTGAACACGATGTGATTGAAAATTCACATGCCTCTACCGCACTCTCATGGGGCGATGGAATTTCTCGTGGATTTGCCATCACCAATCAAATCGATCGTAGCGTGGTAGTAGTTGTAGGTGACGGTGCACTTACTGGCGGAATGTCATGGGAAGCCCTTAATAACATTGCAGCGTCAAATGATCGAAATCTTGTCGTTATTGTCAATGACAACGAACGTTCTTACTCACCAACTATTGGCGGCCTAGCCACATATCTGGCAACTCTTCGGGTGACTCGTGGCTATGAGAAGTTCCTTGATTGGGGCAAAGAGGTACTAACAAAGACCCCGGTTGTTGGAAATCCAATTTATGAAACTCTTCACGGAATGAAGAAGGGGATCAAAGACATCATTGCGCCACAAGGAATGTTTGAAGATCTTGGTCTTAAATATGTTGGCCCTATTGACGGACATGATTTAGTTGCGATGGAGCGGGCACTGACCCAGGCAAAAGAATTTGGTCAACCAGTATTAGTTCATGTGATTACTGAAAAAGGTAAGGGTCATCAACCTGCAATTGAAGATCAGGCTGAGAAGTTCCACGCCGTGGGCGTTGTTGATCCCGAGACCGGAACTCCGCTTGGCAAGTCAACAACCAGCTGGACCAATGTTTTTTCTGAGGAAATGCTCGCAATCGGTGAAGAGCGCGAAGATATTGTTGCCCTCACAGCGGCAATGCTTGGGCCTACTGGCCTAGATAAGTTCCAAGAGAAGTTTCCGATGCGCACTATCGATGTGGGAATAGCTGAGCAACATGCTGTCACGAGTGCTGCGGGGCTGGCATTTACTGGTCTTCACCCTGTCATTGCTGTGTATTCAACATTTCTCAATCGCGCCTTTGATCAACTCTTACTCGATGTTGCACTCCATAAGGCCGGTGTCACTTTTGTACTCGATCGTTCTGGAGTTACCGGCGATGATGGACCTTCTCATCACGGAATCTGGGATCTAGCACTCACCGGAATAATTCCAACAATGCGGGTAGCCGCCCCGCGTGATGCCGCGCGACTACGTGAAACTTTGCGCGAAGCACTCGAAGTCAGTGATGCACCTACTGCAATTCGTTTTCCGAAAGGTGCAGTCACCAGAGATATTCCGGCCTTCGAACGTCGCGATGGTGTGGATGTGCTCTACCGAGGAGAAAGCGCTGACGTGCTTCTTGTCAGTATCGGTGCCATGGCAGCAATTGCAGTTGAAGCCGCCTCACAGGCATACCGTGAAGGTGTGGGTGTGACAGTGATTGATCCGCGCTGGGTGAAGCCAATCCCAGAGTCACTCATTACTATGGCACGTCGCTATAAGAGCGTTGTTGTTCTAGAAGATGGCATCAAGCGCGCCGGAATTGCAAGTTCAATCTCGGAAGAATTTCGCGAGGCAGGCCTGAACGTTGCTATTCACAGCATTGGCATTCCGCTTGAGTTTATTGAGCACTCAAAGCGATCAGAGATACTTGATGACCTTGGAATTAACGCCCAGCGGATTTCACGCGACATCGTCGCATGGAACTCTACTGTGGAAGAGATGCAATTCCCGGAGCATGAAAACGTTGACCGCACACAGAATCGCTAATTCCCTCGCGATCTAAGTACGGCAAAATTCCACCTAAGTGCATCGGCCAACCGGCTCCCATCAACATGCAGAGATCAATCTCTGCCGGGCTAGAAACCACACCTTCATCAAGCATCATCCGCGCTTCTTCCGCTAACGCTTTGAGTGCACGAAGTCGTACTTGTTCAGCTGTTGATGGCGCATCACCTTTGTGAACCAGGGCAAGAGCAGCCGGGTTGGCGCTAAATGTGCCATCGTCATTTTTGAGATAGAAAGTCTTTACGCCTTCTTTGACCATCGCCTGCATTGTGGGGGAGATGCGATATCGCGGTCCTAGATTTGCATGCAGGGTTTCGGCAACGTGCACAGCAACTCCCGGACCAACAAGACCTAACAATTCAAAGGGTGACATAGGAAAGCCGATGCTGCGCATCGCGTTATCAGCTACCTGCGGATCAGTTCCCTCATCAACTGCGTCGGTGATTTCTCCCATGAAGCGTGTGAGTAGACGGTTAACGACAAAGCCCGGAGCATCTTTGCAAATAATCATCGTCTTTTTCAACTCTTTGCCAATACTGACGGCAGTTGCAGTAGTTGCATCATCGGTATGGGTTGTGCGAGCGATTTCAAGAAGAGGCATCACCGCAACTGGATTAAAGAAGTGGAAACCAACTACTCGCTCTGGATGTTCTAACCCTTCGCTCATGGCTTGAACTGATAGCGATGAGGTATTTGTGGCCAGCACACATTCTGGTCCAACAATCTTCTCCAATTTTTTGAAGAGTTCTTGCTTAAGTCTTAGCTCTTCAAAAATTGCTTCGATGACAAAGTCAGAACCAGCAAAGACGCTTTGGTCTGCAGAACCGCTAATCAGCAAGGCAAGACGCGCGGCAGATTCTGCGCTCATGCGCTTCTTCTCGACCAACTTAGTTAATTCAGCCTTTACCCACGCCACACCTTTATCAGCGCGCGCTTGGTCAATATCGGTCATGACAACGGGACATTTAAGGTTGCGAAGAAGAAGCAGCGCTAGTTGGGAAGCCATCAGGCCAGCACCGACAACTCCTACTCGAGCAACCTTTCGTGCTAGCGCTGGTTTTGGTGCTCCTTCCACCTTCTTGCGCTTCTTTTGAATGACATTAAAGGCATAGAGAGAGGCACGTAATGGATCTGACATCGTCAGATCTGCCAGCGCTTGATCTTCGGCATCAAAACCAGCACCACGAGAATTGGTTTTGGCAGCTTTGATGAGCTCTAGCGCCTTTGTAGGTGATGCCATTTCTGCTCCACCATATTTCTTTAACGCAGTTGCGCGACCAGCAGAGAGTGCAGCATCCCAAGCTGGGTCTGCTGAATAATCTTTTCGCTCAATATTTTGCGCTCCATTTAATACGCGAGCTGCGAAGGAGACCGATTTTTCTAAGAAATCTGCCGGTTCATAGACGGCATCAACAACACCGAGTGCCAGCGCATCTTTTGCTTTCATCATGGTGTTGTTATTGAGTGAATTACCAATAATTACCTGCACCGCACGTTCTGGTCCAATGAGCTTAGGGAGAATGGTCGCACCGCCCCACCCTGGAACGAGTCCGAGGAATACTTCTGGTAGCGCGGTAAATGCGGTGGTGGCAAGCGTGCGGTAATTACAGTGCAGCGCTATTTCTAGTCCGCCACCGAGGGCTAGTCCATTAACAAAAGCGAAGGTGGGAATACCGATTTCATCCAAACGCCGAAAAACATCGTGGCCCAGCTTGCCAATGGCCACTGCTTGCTCGCGGGTATTAAGAAATGCCAGGCCTGAAAGGTCAGCGCCAGCGGCAAAGATAAATGGCTTTCCAATGATTGCAATCGCAGCAGGTGTACGAGCGGCGGCATCAGTGATTGCAGCATCTAAGGCCAACAGTGATTGTGGTCCGAGGGTGTTGGGGCGAGTGTGATCGAGTCCGTTATCAAGTGTGATTAAGGCAAGTGCACCCTTAAAGCCAAATGGTGTGAGATCCACATCGCGCACTAGTGATTGGGTAATGACTTCTTCCGGCGCACCTTCCGGAAGGGTAATTGCGGTAGCCATTACTTAGTCCCTCCTGTGTAATGTGGATTTTCCCAAATAACAGTTCCACCCATTCCTAATCCGATACACATCGTTGTAATGCCGTAACGGACATCTGTTTTCTCTTCAAATGTGCGAGCTAAATTAAGCATCAAGCGCACACCTGATGAGGCAAGTGGATGGCCAACAGCGATGGCGCCCCCGTAAGGATTCACACGCGGATCATCATCTGCAATTCCAAAGTGATCTAGAAATGCCAGTACTTGCACGGCAAATGCTTCATTGACTTCAAAGGCTCCAATATCTTCAATCTTAAGTCCAGCTTTATTAAGTGCTTTGATCGTTGCTGGAACCGGTCCATATCCCATCACTTCTGGCTCAACGCCGGCGAAGGCGAAAGTGACTAGCCGGGCCTTAATGGAAAGTCCAAGTTCTTTTGCTTTAGCTTCACTTGCGAGCAACGCTGCAGTGGCGCCATCGTTGAGACCAGATGAGTTTCCGGCAGTGACCCGACCTGCTGGGCGGAAAGGAGTTTTCAGTCCAGCTAGACCTTCAATAGTTGTTGTGGGGCGAGGTGATTCATCAACAGTTGCGATACCCCAACCAGTCTCAGGATGACGGGCTGCCGTTGGTATGAGATCCCGCTGAATCTTTCCATCTGCATATGCCTTCGCTGTTTTCATCTGAGAATTAAAGGCATAGGTATCTGCCCGCTCTTTTGTTAAATGTGGGAAGCGATCATGCAAGCGTTCTGCCGTTGCTCCCATGGCAAGTGCATCTTGTTCCACCAGCTTCTCAGCTAGGTAACGCGGATTAGGATCCATGAGTTCACCCATTGGATGATTTCCCATATGTTCAACACCGCCAGCGATTGCAATATCTATTGCGCCCATCGCAATAGCGCCGGCAATGGTGGTTGTTGCAGTCAGTGCACCGGCGCACCAGCGGTCGATCGAGTAGCCAGGAACAGTTTTCGGAAGGCCAGCAAGGAGGGAGGCGCTGCGACCAATATTCATTCCTTGATCACCAGTCTGGGTTGCCGCCGCGATGGCAACATCGTCAATGAGTTCGGGGGAGAGTTGGGGATTGCGCTCGAGTAGCCCGCGCATCGCTCGCACCATTAAGTCATCTGCGCGAGTTCCTGAATACATGCTGCCCGCTTTTCCAAATGGAGTGCGCACTGCATCAACGAGGACAACGCTATGGAGCTGGGATGTCATAGAACTTCCTTTACCTGGTGAGTATGAAGCTAGGTTACTCGCCAGTAGAAAAAAGCGCTACGCGTTGGCGGGAGTGTTTACCTTCTTGGCAGGGGCGAGGTAGAACCTCAGCGTCAAGCCAATGTAGGTGAGCCATCCGGCTAGTTGTAGCCATGATGTTGTGGTGTCAAAGCCGATAGTTCCGGCCAAGAGCCCGGCAACGAGTGACTCCTTTGGCATCCATGAAGTGACATCCCAGACGAATGCATCGGGGGCCGGCAGAATTCCAAACTCTTGGAACTCATGAATTCCGTAGGAAAGAACTCCAGCTGCAACAACTACGAGAGCCACACCAGAGTAAGTGAAGAACTTTCCGAGATTGAGTTTGATAGAACTCTTATAGATCCCTATTCCAAGTCCTACAGCGAGGGCTAATCCGAGCACTAAGCCAAGAGTTGCAGTCGATACTGCTCCTGCGGTTTTAAAGTTAGTGTATAAAAAGAGCGATGTTTCCAGACCTTCTCTAGCAACAGCGAAGAACGCTGCAAGTGCGAGTGCGAGAGAACCCGCACCAATCGCTGATTCGGCCTTGTTTTGCAGTTCATTACGTAGTCCACGGGCAGCACGCTTCATCCAGAAGATCATCCAGGTAACAAAGCCAACAGCTATGAAAGAGGTTGTTCCTGCAAAAAGCTCTTCCCCGCGTGATGAAAGTTCAGTTGAGGTATAGGACAGGAATGCGCCAAAGGCGAGACTGGCAACAATCGCAACTGCCACACCACTCCAGAGTGCGCGCAAATGGCGCTGGCGCCCAGTCTTAACTAGGTAGGCAACCAAAATTCCGACTATGAGTGAAGCTTCCAGCCCTTCGCGAAGGGCGATTATGAATGTACTGAGCATGAATTGAGAATAATTGACTCCCGATATTTACGCAACTTATGTGTTGCGTAATTCATCACTCTTCAGCCGACTCCGAGGTGGGTTCAGCCTCGGGCAGCTCCAGGGCGACGGTCTCCAAAAGGGCTGCCTCAAGGACGGGAGCAGCTATCTCGGCCTGCCAGCGACGGGCGCCGAGTGCCTGCAACGCCTCCAGCACAGAGCTGTCTAGGGGAGGCGACCAACAGATGCGGCGCACGAGTTCCGGGCTAATCAGATTCTCAAGGGGGATCGAAAGCTCTTCGGCCTTGGCAGCAAGGTTAAAGCGAGCATGGGAGAGCGGGATGAATTTTTCAGGAAAACGTTCGCGCCAGAGTTTAATCGGCGGCAAGGTGTCGCTTTTAGAACGTGCTTCTGGCCACTGATCTTCTGGCAACTCCATTGCAGTGGTGATTGAGGCAATCCAGGTGGCTGCATTCTCTAACCAGCGCGCTCGCAGACCTAAGGGGCGCAGGATCTTCTCCAAATGTTTACGATTTGTAATAGGTGACTTCTCGGCATTCTGCGCCAACTCGGTTATCGCGGCATCAGATAACAATCGACTAGGTGAGACATCTGCGCCCCGCGCAATCTCATCACGGGCCTGCCATAACTCGCGCACTATCGCCATCTGCAGTCGCTTCTTAATTTTATGCATTCCAGAAGTGCGACGCCATGGATCGATACGAGGGGCCGGCGCAGGAGCAGAAATGATTGCGGCAAAATCTTCCTCGGCCCATTCCCATTTTTTTGCATCAACTAGGAGTGCGTGGACTTTATTGCGCAGCTCCACGAGAAGTTCCACATCAAGTGCTGCGTAGTTAAGCCATTCTTCGGGCAATGGGCGCTTAGACCAATCAGCTGCTGAATGTTCTTTGGCTAGCGATACTCCCATCAATGATTCCAAAAGTGGCCCTAGACCAACGCGAGCAAGGCCAGCAATACGTCCGCCAAGTTCGGTATCAAAGAGAATTTGTGGCTCTATGCCTAATTCACGCAGGCAAGGCAGATCTTGCGTGCTTGCATGCAAAATAACTTCTTCACTGGCAATCAAATTATTAAGTTCGGCAAAACAACGATGACCAGGACCAAATGGAATAGGGTCGATCAGATGTAAGCCGCCCCCTGTGCGTTTTATCTGAATCAAATATGCGCGCGCACTGTATTTAAAACCAGAGGCACGTTCGGCATCGAATGCATATGGTCCGACCCCTGTCGCAAGTGCGGCTAGCGCCGCATCAAATGCTTCCTCGGTTTCGATGATTGCTGGAACTCCTTCTGCGGGATGCAGTAAGGCGATAGCGGCCGGCGTCTGTTCTTCTTCAGGCACGACGTCTTGCTGAACCAATTGTGGCAACACCTTCTGGAAGCGGTGGCAATCCGGCGACTTCCGTCATGAGATTGCACCAGGCCTGCACGTGCGGAAAGATTTCTTCAATCTGAGAAAGAAGTGGAGTCCACGAAGCTCTGATCTCAATTTCGGAATCGCTATTGCGAGGAGATAACTTTCCAAAGGAGGCGCTGGAAACTCGAGTGACGGTTCCACTCGGTGCGTTGAATTGCGCGCCCGTTGCACCTAAGCAATCAAGTAACCAGTTCCAGCCAACTTCAGGCAGCAGCGGGTCTTCTTGCATTTCGCTATCAACGTCGGCTCGCATAAAAGTCACGCAGCGAAAGTCACCTTCCCAGGTTTCTTGTCCACCTGGTTCGTGTAAGACCACAAAGCGTCCTGATGCAATTTCATTCTCAGCATCACCCGTAAGGCCATTTGAAATATCTGCTGTGAATGCAAATGAGTATGTGGCCAACTTTTGTGGCGCCGGAACTTCCTCCAGAATAATCTCTGCTCGAGGAGTGAAGGTACGAAGAAGTTCAATCATTTCATTAAAGGCGATTGGCGACTTCACTGCTCAATTCTAAAGTTTGACCTGCGGTTTACCGGGGAGGCTAAGCCGATAGCCCGGTAGAGTCTGCCCTCATGGCCAGCATCCTCGCTCTCTTCTCGAGCGTTTTATGGGGAAGTGCCGATTATCACGCTGGCAGATTAAGTAAGAAATTTCCAACGATCGCAGTTCTAGCCGTTACTCAGGCAATTGGCTTTATTACTGGAGTTGTACTCGTTCTTGTCAGTCGCAGTTGGGATGCAGAGCCATTTGGAAGCGGGGGATATTTACTACCTGGAATGTGTGCCGGCATTTTTGGTTATCTCGGACTCATTTGTTTGTATGCCGGACTTGCAACTGGCCGAATGGGAGTTGTTTCACCCATTAGCTCCCTGAGCGCATTGATTCCACTTGGCTACGCGCTCTTCGTTAAAGGTGATCAGCTATCTACGATTGTCAGTATTGGGGTATTCATTGCCATGCTCGGTGGATTCCTGGCAAGTGGTCCGGAAGTTTCGCAAGGCCTTCCTTTAAAGCCAGTCCTCTTAGCCGTAAGTGCGGCCATCTTCTTTGGTAGTGCACTGGTCTGTATGGCAATTGGTTCCGAGAGCAGTGCGCTGATGACCATGACAACGATGCGCACTACGACCCTGCTTGTTGGGATCACACTCTTTCTTCGTTATCGCCACGTTGGTGGATTAGGCAAGCCTGAACTACCAGTGCTCATCTTTATCGGAGTCGCAGATTTTGTGGCGAATTTGCTGTTGGGGGTTGCGACAACCAAGGGGTTAGTCTCTATTGCAATGGTGCTTGGTGCGCTCTATCCGATAGCGACCTCGTTACTGGCCTTCTTATTTCTTCATGAGAGATTGCACAAGGTTCAGTATTTCGGAATAATTTTTGCAGTCCTAGGAGTTTGTATTATCTCCGTCTTTTAATTACTTCGATGCTGAGATGAATCTCGTCCCATCAATTACTTTCTCTTCCCGTGTTGTGAAGACTTCCAATAGCGCATCAATATCGACTCTCATTTCTCCGCCGGTGACGCTGGTAATACTCAGTTCCAGTTGGTCAATTTGGCCGGCGGCAATAAGTTCACTGATCATTGTTGCCCCGGCTTCAACATGAATACGAGGCCCAAAAGTCTCTATTGCTTTCACTAGCCCGGCTACCGGTGAAAGGTTCCATAGGTGAGCCAGTGGATTACTCGCTAATGGATTATCTAGTTGATGTGAAATCACCACTACCGGAACTGGAGTGCGAAGGTATGGCTCAGTGCGCGCAGTGTTGCCACCGATGAAGATGCAATCAGCTAATCTGCGATGTTCAAGAAATTGCGCGCGATCGGCGCCACTGGTGACCCCCTGCGAAGTTCCACCTTTTGTGGTCGAGCCATCTGCGCCTACTACCAGCGTTGCGATCACAGCCATGAGCGGAGAATATTCTTTTTCTCACACGATTATCATGGATATTCCACGCTTAAAATTGAAAATCAGCGATGAGGGGCATTAGCCTTTGAAACATGAACAAACCGATGAGCGCTGCCACATGGGGCACCTCTGTAGCCATTCTTCTCTCCATCATTCAGGCGCCCACCTCGCAGGCAGCCCAAACGCTGGCGCAAGTTCAGGCGCAGGTCATTAGATATGAAGAGGAAGCGACCTCTGCGGCAGAAGGTGCGCAAGAAGCGAAGGTTAAATTAAATTCACTCACCCGAAGCCTTGCCGGCATTCAGGCACAAGCGCAAATCCAAGCAAAGACGGTGGATGCGATTTCAAAGACTTTGGGTGCGATTGCTATCGATCAGTACAAATCTGGAACGATTAGTCAGAGCCTTGAACTGCTCTTCTCATCGGATCCTTCGCTCTATCTCTCATCTGCGGGCTCGCTAGAAGCAATCACGCGACAAAAAGGAATTCAGCTACGAAAGTTTCAATCAGCGGAACAGCAACTCAATGCCACCTCGCTCACAGTCAGTGATCGCCTAGCTCAGGTAAAGGCGTTGCAGAAAAAGTTGGCCGAGAAGAGCGCGCTAGCAACAGCCAAATTAGCTAAGGCAGAATCAATATTGGCAAAACTAAAGAAGGAGGATCGCGAGCGACTAGCGAGGTTGGCGCAAGAGCGTGAGGATGCCGACCAAGCTTCTTCGTTGAAAGCGGCAAGGAGTGCGGCCGGGGTATCAGGCCGTGCTGGGCTTGCAATTAAATTCGCTTTTAAACAAATTGGCGACAAGTACGTATTCGGTGCCGACGGGTTGACCTACTGGGATTGCTCAGGATTAACGATGCGCGCATACCAAACGGCCGGAGTTTCACTTCCACATTCTTCAGCGGCGCAATCTCGTATGGGTAAATCAATTCCTTTTAGTCAAAAGAAGCCAGGAGATTTAATGTTCTTCGGCAGGCCAGTCTCGCACGTTGGAATTTATCTAGGTGGCGGCAAGATGGTGCATGCACCTCGTTCCGGATCGCGTGTGAAAGTTGCAACGACCGATATGGGACGTAAGCGGCTGGTCGCAATACGCCGGTTCTAATGCTTGAAGATAAATTAGAACATCCACAAATACTCTGTATCACTAATGACTTTGGACCTCGTGCCGGAGGTATCGAAACTTTTATCATTGGATTAGTTCAGCGCTTGCCTAAGAACTCAGTCATTGTCTACACCGCATCCCAGGCGGGTTCTGCGCCCTTTGATGCGATGTGGCTACGTGATTATGGCGTTGAAGTGATTCGAGATCCTTCTAAGGTATTACTTCCATCGTTTCGGGTGGGAAGGAAGATAAGAAAGTTAGTTCGTGTGCGCGATATCAAATCTGTTTTCTTTGGCGCAGCCGCCCCCTTGGCACTTCTTGCCCCGGGACTTCGTAGAGTTGGGGTGAAGAAAATTGTTGCACTCACCCACGGACATGAAGTTTGGTGGTCCAGACTCTGGCCATTTTCAAGGGCGATTGCCCGCATTGGGCGCGAAGTTGACTCACTAACTTATCTAGGAGATTTCACGCGAGGAGAAATCGCCAAGGCGTTAGCTCCTGGCGATGTCGCAAAGCTAGTTCGTATTGCACCAGGAATCGACACAGATCATTTCACACCGCGTAGTGATGCCCGAGAACTTCGGGAAAGTTTAGGGCTTGGTAATAAGAGAGTAATTGTCAGCGTGGGGCGCCTGGTGCACCGAAAAGGACAAGATGTCTTGATTGCGGCGATGCCAGAGATCATCACATCTATTGCTGATGTGCACCTGCTCTTCATTGGCGAGGGACCATACAAAAAGGAACTTGAAAAACGGATAAAGAATTTGGGTTTAGAGAATCGAGTTACTTTCGTGGGTCGCGTTCAGCACTCGGAGCTACCGAGATACATCTGCGTGGGTGATGTCTTTGCTATGCCATCTCGTTCTCGCCTTGCTGGGCTTGAGGTTGAAGGACTTGGAATTGTTTACCTTGAAGCAAGTGCGTGTGGCTTGCCTGTCATTGGTGGAATTTCCGGGGGAGCACCTGATGCTATTTTGCAAGACGAAACGGGCTTCTCTGTCGATGGAACATCAGCACATGAGGTTGCCGAGGTGCTCGTGAAAGTACTTACAGATAATGAACTAGCGCAGAAACTAGGAATACGCGGACGGCAATGGATTATTGAACAGTGGCAATGGCAGATGTGGTCAGAGCGGTTTAATCAATTACTTAAGTGAGCCCGGCTACACGTGCTTTTTCAATCGCTTGCAGGCGACTATGCACATCTAATTTGCGATAGATGCTGGAAAGATGCGTCTTTAGCGTTGCCTCTGTGATGAATAGCGAAGAGGCAAGCTCTGCAACAGGGGCAGCCTTATGAAGTTGCGTAAGAATTTGTAGTTCGCGCTGCGATAAATCAAATTTATCCCGCTTTCGCTCTACTGTTTTCACAGTCTCACGAGCTGAGAAGGTAAGCGGTGCAACTAAAGAGTGATCTATTGCAGCCAGAATTTCAAGAAGTGGCGCAGATTTATTCAGATATGACGAGGCGCCAGCCTTCATGGCAGCGAGAAGAAAGTCATCGTGTTCATTGAGTGTCAAAACTATGATTGCAATCGTCTGTGAAATCGAACGTGCCCAAGAAACAATCTCTAAACCACTTCCATCGGGTAAGTTGATATCAACAACAATCACATCGGGATTAACTTTAGCCATTTGTGCAAACGCCTCTGACTTTGATGCCGCTTGAAATATGGTGAAATCTTCTCGTCTTTCTAACGCGGCACAGATACCTGCTCGAACGATGGCGTGGTCATCAATGACCAGAACTCGTGTTGATGTGCTCATACCGAGATTGAAATATGAGTGCCGCCTCTATCTTCAATGATCCAGCTTCCGTTGAGAGCACGAATTCGTTCTGTGATTCCTTGTAGCCCCCAGCGGTTTTCTTTCATCACAGCGCCACCATTTCCGTTGTCACTTATCTCTAGACATGTGTGATTATTGACCCAGTAGAGATTAATGAGAATGAGGGTAGCCCCAGAGTGGACAACGATATTTCGAAGGATCTCTGCCGCCACTGCCAATAGCTCACCCTGCGCTGAGGAATCAACGGCAACAGCTTGAACGTCAAATGAAATTTCAATTCCACTACAAATCTCTTGTGCACATTTCTGCAGCTGAAGGTGGAAAGGTTCTGCAGAGTCTTTTCGCAGCTCAAGAATCTCATTGCGAACTTTGATGATGAGAGAATCAATATGTAAACGTGAGGCTCGAACCTGATTTCGTGAGAGTTCACTTAACTGCGAGTCTGACAGGATGAGATCGAGCTGATAGCCCAATCCCACTAAATCCTGGGCGATGCCATCATGTAACTCCCGAGCAACTCGTAACTGCTCAGAAGTATGGGCGTTCACAAATTACTTCGTAAAGAGCGCTGAAATTTCCGCAGCAAATTGCTGGGCGATGATATGACGCTTAAGCGAAAGCTTTGCTGTGAGCTGCCCACCTGCAATAGTGAAATCAACCGGCAGAATTGTAAACTTACGAATGGATTCAGCCTTGGAGACAGCCTTATTTGCTTCATCAACTGCGGTTTGAATGACAGCAATTAAATCGGGATCATTTCGTAGCGTTTCAATAGTTGCGCCAGCTTTAGCATTGGCTGCAATCCAGCCTTTGAGCATATCTTGATCAATAGTTATCAGAGATGCGATGAATGGTTGGTTATCACCGACAACCATGCACTGACTGACCAGTGGATGAGCGCGCAGGCGATCTTCAAGCACAGCCGGTGCGACATTCTTACCGCCGGCAGTCACAATGATTTCTTTCTTGCGCCCGGTGATATAGAGATAGCCATCCTCATCTAGGCGACCAAGGTCGCCAGATCTAAACCAAGCACCATCAAAGACTTCACCATTTGCCTCATCGTTCTGCCAGTATCCGCGCATCACGATTGGTCCGCTGATTAGAACTTCACCATCATCTGCAATCTTGATCGAAGTTCCAGGAATTGGTTTACCGACAGAACCCACGCGAAGAGAGTGAGTGAGATTTAACGTAGCTCCAGCAGTTGTTTCAGTGAGTCCGTAACCCTCTAGAACTGTAATCCCTGCTCCCCGATAGAAGTGCCCGAGTCGTTCACCGAGTGGTGCACCACCTGAGATAGCGGCTTCAACTGCGCCACCCATACCAGCACGAATCTTTGAAAATACAAGCTTGTCGAAGAGAGCGTGCTTAAGAGTAAGTAGCGGATTAAACCCACCTTTATCTTGTGCTTGGCTATATGCGATTGCAACATCGGCAGCTTTTCTAAATATCTTTCCCTTGCCTGCAGCCTCTGCCCGGGCTTCGGCGCCGTTGTAAATCTTTTCAAAGATGCGAGGCACAGCAAGTACGAAGGTTGGCTTAAAGGATGCTAAATCTTGCGGCAGCCGGCCTACCGGATCACTGCAATGTGCCAGGTGAAGTCCGGCATGGATGGAACCAATTTGAACCATTCGACCAAAGACGTGTGCGACCGGCAAGAAGAGCAGAGTGGAGCCACCTGGCTTCTTAAAGAGATCACTTGCCGCTTCTACGACATTTCCACATTCGGCTAGAAAGTTTGAGTGAGTAATTTGCACACCTTTTGGACGCCCAGTTGTTCCAGATGTATAAATTAGGGTTGCAAGTGTGGTTGGTTCTAACGAACTTCTACGTCGTTGGATTTCTTCATCAGTAATATGCGCACCTGAATTACGCAGACCCGAAAGGACATCTTCTGTCATCACCCAGATATGTTTTGTGTGAGCCGGAAGAACGGGCGTCACAAACTCTTTCAAGAGTGGAGTTTCAACGATGAGACCAACAGCTCCAGAGTCTTCTAGAATCCATTGCACTTGTTCGGCAGAGGATGTTTCATAGATAGGAACTACCGAGCCACCGGCATACCAAATTGCAAAATCTAAGACGGTCCATTCATAACGCGTACGTGCCATGATTGCCACGCGATCTCCAACGGCTATTCCGGCAGCAACTAAACCTTTTGCAGTTGAGCGAATCTCCGCTTCCAGCTCTAGCGCAGTCATTGGTTGCCAACCATCGCCAAGCGGGCGCGAGATTGTGATTCGCTCTGGTTCGGTTCTTGCACGGTCGGCGATGAGATCAGTGAGGTTTCCACTGGTTGCAGCGGGAATAATGGCGGGCGTGGCGACTAAATTCATGGCTCTAACGCTATCTGGGTCAGGCATAGATTGGAAAGATTCAATTCAAATAATTGATAGCCTTCGGCCATGCCTGAGAAAAGCTCTTCCACGATAGTCATTGAGGCTCCACTTGCCGACGTACAGGCGGCCCTCTTTGATATTGCCACCTATCCAGAGTGGCTTACCTCTATTAAGAAATCTGATGTTGTGGAAAGCGATGACCAGGGCAGGGCGCTCAAAGCCAAGCTCTCCATCGATGCGGGCATGATGAAAGATCGGGTCACTCTCGATTATGACTGGAGCGCGGCGCCTGCCAGTCTCTCGTTCACCATGGATGAAGCCGATCTCCTCACGCAAATGGATGGCACTTATTTCATTAAGGCCTTAGATGAGGATTCAACGCAGGTAACCTACGAACTCACTGTCGCAGTCTCGCTTCCTGTGCCAGCAATGATGATTACCAAAGCGCAACAACAGACGATTGATGCAGCCCTTAAAGAGTTAGCCGCGCGAGTTTCCTAGATGGGTTACACGGTAGGAATCGACATCGGCGGAACGAAAGTTCTTGGTGGAGTTGTTGATGAGACAGGTGCAATCATCAGACGGGCACGCAGAGATACACCTGCCGAAGGTGGCAAAGCTCTCACGCAAGCCATTGCAGATGTCGCACTAGAGCTCATGAAAGATTCAGAGATTGAATCCGTCGGAGTCTCTGTTGCCGGCTTTATCTCGGCAGATCGCAAGACAATTCTGGCCACGCCAAATATTAAAGATTGGAATGGGGTCAATCTTGATTACGAACTCACCTCGCGTATTGGTTTGCCGGTAGTCATTGAAAATGATGCCAACTCCGCAGCCTGGGGTGAATTTAAGTTTGGTGCGGGTCGCGGTAAAGAAAATATTTTAATGCTCACCGTTGGAACCGGAATCGGTGGTGGAATCGTAGTAAATAGCAATCTCCATCGTGGATCATTTGGAATTGCGGCAGAGATTGGTCATTTGCGAATTGTGCCAAACGGCCTGCTCTGTGGCTGCGGTGCACATGGATGCTTTGAGCAATATGGTTCAGGGACCGCACTTCTTCGCCATGGACGCGACGCAATACAGGCACATCCTGATCGCGCCAGCAATATTCTTAAACGTGGTGATGGTTCGATTGAAGGAGTGAATGGCAGTGCAATCACTGAAGCTGCGCGCGATGGCGATGAACTTGCACTCTCGATTTTTCAGACAACGGGAGATTATTTAGGAGCGGGTATCGCATCCCTTGCTGTCATTCTTGATCCAGAAGCGGTAGTTATTGGCGGGGGAGTAATTGATGCGGGAGATATTCTGCTCAATCCGATTCGCACCGGGATGGAGAAGTACATGCCTTTTGCAGGTAAACATCCGCATCCGCAAGTAGTTGCTGCACAGTTGGGTAATGAGGCTGGATTAGTCGGAGTTGCCAACCTTGCGCGCAGCTAGAGCGCCCGGCTGGACGTTTTACACAATAGAAGAGATTCGCGGTAAATTACTGCGGTGAACAACCTTCCTTACGGAACGCTCCGTGCGTTCCTGACTCCCTTCTTGATGTTGTTGTTCAGACCAAAGGTAAAGGGTCTACGTAACGTTCCAGTTTCCGGACCCCTAATTCTTGCCTCTAACCATCTCTCCTTTAGCGATTCCATCTTCATGCCCTTAGTTGTTCCACGTAAAGTAACTTTCCTTGCTAAGAGTGAATACTTCACATCCCCTGGTCCTAAAGGATTCATTAAGAAGCTGACCTTTATCGCACTTGGGCAAGTACCAGTAGATCGCTCGGGTGGACGGCGCAGTGAGGCTGCCCTGATTACTGGACTGCAAGTGCTTTCGGCCGGCAACTCACTGGGAATTTATCCAGAAGGAACTAGGTCTCCTGATGGTCGCTTATATAAGGGCCGCACCGGAATTGCCCGCTTGGCAATTGAATCTGGCGCACCAGTGATTCCAATCGCAATGTTTAATACCGACAAGATCCAACCGACGGGAAAAGTTGTTCCCAAGGTGATGCGGGTAGGAATTACGTTTGGCGAGCCGATGTATTTTGAAGGCGATTCAACTGACCTTCAATATTTACGCGAAGTCACAGATCAAATCATGAAGCGAATTCAACAGCTCTCTGGGCAAGAATATGCTGACACCTATGCAGTGAAAGTGAAGAAGTCTAAAGTCAAGGACGAAAATAGCGAAGAGAGCGATTAATCGATCTGCAGCTCTGAACGCTTATGTAAGTAGTTACAAACATTGCACTCCGCACCGGAATCGGGCATCCCACCTTCGATTGTTGAAATGAGCTCTTCCAGAAGTGCGGTAAATGTTGCCGTGTCACGTTCGACTGGAACATAGTGTTGGTTAACTCCGAAGCCGTGAGAATTCGAGGCAAGTTCACTTGCAGATGTCTCTGTTACTCCAGCTAGCTTCCAAATCAGCAGCCCCATGGAGGTGACAGGAAATGGCTTTCCCTTATCTGGGTTCTCTAGCGCATGTGCATATGCTTCAAGTTGCGGGGCATAAAACGGCCCATTATCGCGATCTGAATCAGAGACCTTGCAATCAATAATTCCAACAGTGCCATCTTCGTAATGACCCAAGAGGTCATAAATTCCCAATATCTTCCAACGTGTTTCAAAGCCATTGATTTTTATAGGAGCACTCTTTACCCACTGCCCCCATTGCTTTACTACACCGGGCTTTAACGTGGGAGAAATATCTGGCATTGATGCGCGCCGGAAATGCTCTTCCTGCGAATCTGCCAAAGGCTTTACAAGTGGAAATTCTTTCTTCAAATCGAATTTAAACCAGTACTTAAGCCAGAGACATCGTTTGCACGTTGATAATCCGAAGGTGAGATCAGATGGAGCAATCGTGTCGCGGGCAGGAACCTCTGGTTTATTCATAGCGACATTCTCTCGCTAGGAACTGACAACTGCGCTGATCAGCACGAGTATTCCAAGCACAATCATGACGAGCCCACCGGTTGCACGTAAGCCCTCAAGGCGCCGGGCATCAGTTGCCAACCACTGCCTGGCAGTTCCGGCAAGTAATCCCCAAGTGCTATCAGAGATAAATGCCAGCACGCAGAAGACCAAGCCCATGAAGAGAAGTTGCGCCGTCACATTGCCACCATCGATATCAACAAATTGGGGAAGGACAGCGGCGAAGAAGACGATTGCCTTTGGATTGAGAACACCGACCCAGAATCCATCACGAATCGATTGCCCCACACTTGGCACACGCGGTCCTTGGTTGGTCATATCAGCTGCGTGCTCAGAACGTTTTCTAATGGCATCGATGCCCAGATAGATTAGATAGAGCCCGCCACCCCATTGCACTGCCAGATAGGCAAGATCGGAGCGAGCAAGGATTGGACCTAGTCCCAAGGCGACAAGTGTCGATAAGACAAATGAGCCCGAGACATTTCCGGCCACAGTTAAGACGGCCACCTTGCGCCCCCAGGAGATGGCGCGAGCTATGACAAATAGGACGCTGGGCCCTGGTGCCAGGATGATGATGATGGCGGCCACGATGTATTCAGGCAGGCGCGTTGGAATCACCGGCCCAGGGTAGCGCCAGGGGCGGTGTGTCGATTTGCGATTGGCGCCTGACTCCAGTTAAATACCGTCTAGATATATCGTTACGATATATACATCGGTTATAACCATTCGGAGGCAGGAAATGCGATCACGCGCAGATTCACTGGAGTTTGCCCTGCTTGGGCTGCTCTCAGATTCTGCGTTACATGGTTATGAGCTGCGTAAGCGCCTGATGACGATCTTTGGCCCCTTTCGGGCGCTCTCGTTCTCAGTTCTCTACCCGCAACTCAAACGCATGGTGATTGCCCAAAGCATTGAAGCGAAAGAGGTAGGTGTGACATCACGTCGCACCCGCATCGTCTACACAATTACTGAAAAAGGTCTTAAGCGTTTTGCTGAACTCAATGGTTCTGTGACTGCAGAAGCTTGGGAAGATGAAGGCTTTGGAGTGCGCTTTGCATTCTTTAGCCCGACCACAATGAATAACCGGGTAAGAATTTTGGAGGGGCGCTTGCGTCGCCTTCAAGATAAGGCAGAGGCGCTGCGTATTGATCTTCAGGCGCAACCTCTGGGGATAGATAAGTATCTCGAAGAGTGGCGACGCTTTTCACTCGAGTCACTCGAGCGCGAGATTTCATGGTTAGAAACAATGATTAAGAGTGAAGGGAAAGTAAAGTGAATATAAAGACCGGAACTGGAGACATTCGCGTTGCGATTGTTGGAGTTGGAAACTGTGCCAACTCGCTCGTGCAAGGTGTTACCTATTACAAGGATGCAGCGATAGATCAGGAAATTCCTGGCCTTATGCATGCAGTAATCGGCAACTACCACATCAACAATGTTAAATTCGTCGCAGCCTTCGACGTTGATGCCAAAAAAGTAGGTCTTGATCTCGCTGACGCTATCTGGGCAAGTGAAAACAACACCATTAAATTCTCTGATGTCGCCAAGACTGGCGTCACAGTACAACGTGGAGTCACTCTCGATGGACTCGGAAAGTATTACAAAGAGACTATCGCCGAATCCACTGCTGCTGCAGTTGATGTCGTGGCTACTCTTAAAGAGGAAGCTGTCGATGTTCTCATTTGTTACCTTCCCGTGGGCTCAGAAGAGGCTGCAAAGTTCTATGCTCAATGTGCCATCGATGCGGGTTGTGCATTTGTGAATGCGCTACCGGTCTTTATTGCATCCGATCCAGTATGGGCTAAGAAGTTTGAAGATGCCGGCATTCCTATCGTGGGCGATGACATCAAGAGCCAGGTCGGTGCCACAATCACCCACCGAATTATGGCCAAGCTATTTCAAGATCGTGGAGTTCACCTTGATCGCACCTACCAGCTTAACGTGGGTGGAAATATGGACTTTAAAAATATGCTGGAACGCGATCGTCTTGAATCAAAGAAGATCTCAAAGACCAACTCAGTTACTTCTCAGCTAGATCACGACATGGGTGCAAAGAATGTACACATCGGTCCATCTGATTACATTCCATGGCTTGATGACCGCAAGTGGGCCTATGTCCGTCTTGAAGGTCGCGCCTTTGGCGATGTTCCTTTGAACCTAGAATACAAACTTGAAGTATGGGACTCTCCCAACTCAGCAGGCGTGATTATTGATGCGCTGCGCTGCGCCAAGCTTGGTCTTGATCGCAAGATTGGGGGAGCTCTCCTTGCTCCATCTTCATATTTCATGAAGACTCCACCAATTCAATACACAGATGAACAAGCTCACACAGCGGTCGAAGAATTCATTTCGGCGGTACTTGTTAAAAAATAAATCTACATAAAAAACCCCGGGTTCTGAGTAATCAGAGCCTGGGGTTTTCTTTCTTGCCCTTCTCGCTTTAAGATGCCTCAATGAGTGAAATCACCAGCACCCGCATAGGCCAGACCCAGGTAATTCGCTTCAATCGCCCCGAGAAGATGAATGCAATCACTCGCGATATGTATGCCGGGTTAACATCTGCACTCAATGACGCTGCCGGAGATTTCGGCGTTCGCACAGTTGTCATCACCAGCGAAGGCGATCATTTCACCGCGGGAAATGACATTAAAGACTTCATGGCTAACCCGCCAACGGAGGAATCATCGGATGTCGCACGATTCTTAGCATCTCTCCTTGAATTCCCAAAGCCACTGATCGCTGCGGTGAAAGGTAATGCCGTTGGAGTAGGAACGACGATGCTCTTACATTGCGACATCGTCATTGCGTCACCAAATACTAGCTTTTCCATGCCATTTACCTCACTTGGTTTAGTCCCGGAAGCAGGCTCCACAAAGTTATTTCCTGAACTCGTGGGATATCAACGAGCTGCTCGAATCTTTATGACAGGTGATCCATTTACTGCAGATGAAGCTAAAGAGATGGGACTTGTTGAAACCATTACTTCAGATCCAGAAAAAGTCGCAATGGAGATTGCAGAGCAGATAGGACAACAACCACCACAAGCAATCATCAATACCAAAGCCTTGATGAAGGCCGGTAAGCATGATGCGGTGGCGGCGGTAATGAAGGCAGAGTTTCAGATTTTCGCACTTGCGTTGCAATCTGAAGAGGCGGCAGATGCCTTTATGAAGTTCATGTCCAAGAAGAGTAAATAGGGGAGTCTGTAATGTCACTTCAGGGAAAACGTATATTTGTTACTGGCGGCTCGCGCGGTATTGGCCTAGCTATCGCGCTGCGAGCTGCTGCAGACGGTGCTCTTGTAGCAATTGCAGCAAAGACATCCGATCCAAATCCGAAGTTGCCTGGAACGATTCATTCGGCAGCCGAGGAGATTCGGGCCGCTGGCGGCACAGCCCTACCTATCCAGTGCGACCTACGTGATGAGAATCAGATTGCAGATGCAGTTGCCCAAGCTGCCAAGGAATTTGGTGGCATAGATATTCTGATCAACAATGCCAGTGCGATTAATCTGACTCGCACCGAAGATACTCCAGCAAAGCGATTTGATCTTATGTTTGACGTCAATGTGAGAGGCACCTTCCTTACATCCCAAGCCGCGCTACCGCACCTTCGTGAATCAGCTGAAGCTGGGCGTAATCCACACATTCTCACCTTGTCGCCTCCACTTTCTATGAAAGCTAAGTGGTTTAAGAACCATGTTGCATACACGATGGCTAAATATGGAATGAGTATGTGTGTTCTTGGTATGGCCGAAGAGTTTAAGCGAGACGGAATTGCCGTTAACGCGCTCTGGCCGCGCACCGCAATCGATACCGCCGCCCTGCAAATGATTCCTGGAGTAGATACCGCAGCTTGTCGCACCCCACAAATACTTTCTGATACTGCCTACATAATTCTGAATCGCAATTCAAAGGAATGTACTGGCAACTTCTTCGTCGATGATGAAGTTCTGGCAGCTGAAGGAATTACAGATCTTGAGAAGTATTCAGTCGTTCCTGGAACGAAAGACTTCTTACTCGATTTCTTCTTAGACTGAGCAAATATTGGTTAGGTAATCTAAACTCGCCTACATGAACCTGGAACTCAACGGCACCAACGTTATCGATGAGAGTGAGCGTGGCGGTAAAGCGTCCTCACTCTTCTGGCCTTGGTGTGGGGCGAACGTTTCTTTGCTTGCTCTTTCTTACGGCTCCTTCTTCTTAGGCTTTGGCATCTCTTTCTGGCAGGCAACGGTTGCAGCGGTTCTAGGAACAGTTCTTTCATTCCTGCTTGTCGGTGTAAGTTCACTTGCTGGCAAGAAATCAAATGCACCAACGATGGTGCTCTCTAGAGCTGCCTTTGGAGTGAAGGGCAACCTGCTACCGGGCCTGCTCTCCTACTTAATCTTTGTTGGTTGGGAGACAGTTCTTGTCTCTCTTGCAACGTTAGCTACCGGCACAGTGTTCGTGCGAGTTGGCCATCTCGATCGCGACACTGCGATGATTCTTGGTTTTGCAATAGCAGTCGCACTTACTGTCTCAGCCGGGGTGCTCGGCTTTGGTGTGATCATGAAACTTCAGCGCTATCTAACGATCATAACGATTGCCATGACCTGCGTATACATCGCGCTGACAATCAACAAAGTTGATTGGAGTCTTGTGACATCTATGAAAGCCGGAAGCGTGCAGGGCTTTATTGGAGCACTGATTTTCGGTGCCACCGGAATAGGTTTGGGTTGGGTGAACTCTGCCGCTGACTATTCACGCTACCTGCCCAGGACCGTCTCCAGCAGAAGCGTTATCGGCTGGACCGTCTTTGGCGCATCAGTGGTCCCAATTATCCTGGTTATTTTTGGTGCCGCCCTCTCTGCTAGTAGTGAAGATCTGGCGGGTGCGATTGCCAGTGATCCCATCGGCGCACTGACAACTATTTTGCCAACCTGGTATTTGATTGTCTTTGCGCTGGTAGCAATCCTTGGCTTGGTTGGGGGAGCGATTCTTAATCTCTACTCATCTGGATTAACTCTTATTTCACTTGGTCTACCTGTGAAACGACATGTTGCAGCTTCACTTGATGCCATCATCATGCTTGCTGGGGCTATCTATTTTGTCTGGGTCGCAGATGATTTCTTCTATCCGTTTCAGGGATTTCTCATCACGCTAGGTGTTCCTATTGCGGCATGGTCTGCAATATTTGTCACCGATGTATTGCTGCGAAAGCGCTATGACCAGAATGATCTCTATCGAATAGAAGGTCGATATGGTGCCTGGAATTTCACATCAATTGGCATATTGGTTATTGCGACCATCGTTGGCTGGGGATTTGTCACAAATGGTTTTGCTAGTTGGCTTACTTGGCAGGGCTATTTCTTGGGTGCACTTGGTGGCAAAGAGGGGCAGTGGGCATATGCAAATCTGGGAGTCTTCTTTGCCCTCGTTATTGGCTTTTTTGGATATGCATTAATCGCTCGAAAAACTATCGTGCGACAGGAGAGCGTTTAAGCCAGAGGAGTCCGAGAAGGCCAGAGATAAGAGCTGCGATAAAGAGTCCCATTCGAACCTGGCTAAGTTCCACATCAGATTTCACTGTAATTTCGGCGATCACCATAGACACGGTGAGGCCCATGCCAGATAGGAAGCCAATTCCGATGATGTCCGTGAGTTGGACATTTCTCGGATATTTAAGAGATGTTATATTCACAAGTAACCAGGCGGTCAAAGATATGCCGAGAACTTTTCCAACAACTCTGGCGGCGATAATTGAAAGTGAGACTGCAGATGTTGCCTGGGAGAAATCCAACTGGGCTAATAAATTGATGATGATATAGACAGGAATGATGAAGAAGGTTACGACAGGGGAGAGAACTTTGATGAGTTGGGTGGGATAAGGAAGTAGGTAACCAATTGCGGCCGCGCCTAAGGTGTAGATAAAACTTTCTAGGCGCAGCTCAGATTTAAAGAACATTCCGATTACCACCAGCGAGAAGAAGTCATCAGCAATCGCGAGAGTCAGAAGGAAGAACCGCACCTCAGGTTTAATCCGTTTTCCAAGGAGTGAGAGAGCACCTAAAGCCAGTGCTACGTCTGTAGGCATAGAAACTGCCCAAGCGGGCGAGTCTGGATTGAGGGAGATGAAAATAATCGCGGGCGCCAACATTCCGCCAAAAGCACAGATCGCGGGAAGAATTACATCCTTAGGTTTTTCAAGCCCATGTCGGATTTCAAGTCCAATTAATAGAAAGAAGATGAAAGTCAGGATGTGCGAGAGCATGCTTAGATTCTAATGTATTTGCCGACGTTAATCAGGAACCTGTCGAATAAAAGTAGATGGAGATAGGCATAAGGTCTAACGCATACACCCATTTGATAGGAGTTTTTTGTGAAGAAGTTTCTCTCCGTTTTAATCCTCGGTTTGCTCGTAGTAAGTAGTAGTAGCGCATCAGCTCTAACACAGGTAAAGGTAACCCCGCAGTTTAAAATCAATAAGAAGAACCCGATAGTCACGATTAAGGTCGCTGGACTTCCACTAGATCACGGAATCTATATCTCCCAATGCATGGCTCCTAAAAAGGCTGGAGATTTGCCAACGGCATGTAATCCTTCGACTGCTTCCAAGCTCTGGATCTCAAGTGTCGCCGCTGATCAGAAAATGGGAGCGAAGTCCGGAAAATCAAAATTGACGATGAAGCTGGATAAGTATTTCGATAAGGGTGATTGCATTCACACAACATGTGTCCTCTTTGTTACAAGCGATCACAACGCATCAGATGATCGCAGTGAAGACCAAGCTCTCAAAATTAAATTTGACGGCCTTCTTCCCTTCTAGCATCTTGAGCTAGCGCTCGGAGTCCAGCTAACGAATATTTCTGTGCGTTACGGATTTCGAGCGCTGATTCATGCCCAGATTCGATTCTAGTTGCGGCGACATCAATGGTGTTCTGCAGATAACTCATTGCACCTCGAATATCATCAAGACCCATCTGTTCAAGTGGGGCAGCGATAGATGCCATGAGATTTCTATGGCCTTGAGCAATTTCTCCTCGACGAAATTCGGGTATAGCAGCGCTGTTCAAACTCTTAACAAGTAAGTGTCGACCATCAATGACATATTCAAGTGATTCTGCAATCCACAGTTCGATGTATCGATAAGGGTCCTGGACATCTTTCACCGCTGTCATTAGACGTTCTTGATAGATGGAGAGCTCTTCCATGACTAAGTCCGCAACTAAATCCGCTGAGGATGAGAAATATTCATAGACCGAAGATCGAGCAATGCCCGCCTTCTTAGCTACTGCGGCTACTGTTATAGACGATGCTCCGTCTTTAAGCGCGATTGAAAGAGCAGAGTCAATAATCTGACTCTGGCGCATCTTGCGTTGCTCTAGAATCGTCCGAGCTTGAATCTTTGGAGACATGTCGCAATTCTTCTATGAGCGGACACTTGGTGCCACTGGAAATGATGTGATGTTGGAAATAGAAAACCCCGCCATCTTTGGCGGGGTTTTCCTATTACAATCTCTTAGATGTCGTAGTAGAGCTCGAACTCAGCTGGATGTGGACGCAAGCGAACATAATCAACTTCATTCTTACGCTTCCACTCAATCCAGGTTGAGATGAGGTCTTCGGTGAAGACGCCACCCTTGGTGAGGAACTCGTGATCCTTTTCCAGGCTGTTAAGAACAGCATCAAGTGAACCTGGAACTTGAGGAATAGAGGCAGCTTCTTCGCCCTCTAGTTCATAGAGATCCTTATCAACTGGAGCAGGTGGTTCAATTTTGTTCACGATTCCATCGATACCAGCCATGAGCATCGCAGCAAATGCGAGATATGGATTAGATGATGGATCTGGGCAACGGAACTCAACGCGCTTAGCCTTTGGTGATGACCCGGTAATCGGAATACGGATACAGGCAGAACGGTTACGAGCTGAGTAAACAAGATTTACAGGCGCTTCATAACCTGGAACCAGGCGACGATATGAGTTCACAGTTGGGTTGGTGAAGGCAAGTAGTGATGGGGCGTGCTTGAGAAGTCCGCCGATATACCAACGCGCCATGTCTGAAAGATCGCCATATGTGCCAGCTTCAAAGAACAGTGGCTTTCCATCTTTCCAGAGTGATTGATGAACGTGCATACCAGAACCGTTATCTCCAAAGAGTGGCTTTGGCATGAAGGTGGCGGTCTTACCACCTTCCCAAGCAACGTTGCGAATAATGTATTTGAACTTCATCAGCTCATCGCCAGCAGAGAGAATGTCGGTGAAGCGATAGTTAATCTCCATCTGTCCGGCAGTTCCCACTTCGTGGTGTGAACGCTCGACCTGAAGACCTGCGCGACCAAGTTCCATCACCATTTCATCTCGAAGGTCTGCAAATTGATCTGTTGGTGAGACTGGGAAGTAACCGCCCTTAACGCGTGTGCGATAGCCACGGTTAGGTGTTCCATCTGGATCGGCAATGATGCCGGTATTCCAAGAACCTTCATATGAATCGATGTGGTGGTAAGCCTCGTTAATGCCAGTCTTAAAACGCACTGCATCAAAGACGTAGAACTCAGCCTCTGGTGCAAAGAATGCCTGATCTGCAATACCAGTTGACTTCAAGTAATCAACAGCCTTCTTCACTACACCACGTGGGTCGCGTGAGTATGGAGTGTTATCAGAAGGGTTGTGAACAGAGAAGATAATGACGAGAGTCTTCTCAAGACGGAATGGATCGATAAATGCTGATTCTGGGACAGGGAGCAACTTCATATCTGACTCATGGATTGATTGGAATCCGCGAATCGATGAACCATCGAACATCAGTCCTTCGGTAAAGACAGCTTCATCAAATGATTCAACTGGAACGTTGAAGTGATGCTGGATACCAGGAAGGTCGGTGAAGCGAACATCAACAAGTTTCACATCTTCCTTCTTGATGTATGCAAAAATTTCGGTTGAATTCTTAAACATAGTTACTCCCATTTAAGGCTAGTGATTGCCCAGCGAAATCGTCTTTGCGAGCTCAACTCTGAGTGCGCCTGATGGAGTGAAGGTTAGTTCCGTTGCGTAAAAATGTCATATTCCCTGTGTTACAGCCGTGTTACATCACACTAGGCTTGCGCCCATGACTCAGAAGGATTATCCGCGTGTGAGCCAAGGCCGTCGCCTTATGGGCATCACCATCGATTGGCTTGCCTGCTATGCCATAGCCCTTGGCTTCTTTGCCGGGTCAGGCACTTTGGCCGATCGAGTTCCTAACGCTCGAATTCCGCTCCTGATTCTGCTCTTCGCTGAGTACTCACTCTTGATCGCACTCACCGGAGCATCCTTTGGCCATCGTTTAGTGGGGCTTAAGGTCGTTCGCTATTCGGATGCTGGACCAGTAACGCCCATACAAGCTCTCATTAGAACGGCGCTTCTTTTGCCACTGGTTACCGCGATCACTTTCGATGAAAACGGTCGAGGGATTAATGAGAGATTTTCTAATACTGTTTTGGTGCGTAGTAGATAGCTGATTGCAATGTCGAAAATAGCTGCGCTTCTGAAAGCATCACACTTTGGTCCCACCGTACTTGTCACAACGATTGCCTTCTTCTTCGCCCAGTATTACTGGTGGGAGGGTCCGGCTTATCTCATAGCCTTTGGAGTTTTCTTAGGTCAGCTCATTGTTGGCTGGAGCAATGACCTATATGACTATCAGGATGATCTCTCACATCAGCGAATAAAGAAGCCACTCGTTGCCCAGGCTATTTCTTATAACGCACTTCGCAAGTGGACCTTCTGGATGATTCCATCTGCTTTCTTTGCAAATCTTTTTGGCCCACTGGGCATAAAAGGCGGCCTGGTGTACATGTTGGGAATCGCATGCGGAGTTGGATACAACTTCTACTTTAAGTTCACAGCCCTTTCTCCGCTTCCTTACGCAGTTGCATTTGCGGCGCTTCCTTCATGCATTGCGATATCGAAGGAGATTACGCCGCCACTGTGGATGTGGCTTGGGGGAGCGATCTTTGGCGTCGCAGCACATTTCATTAATGTGTTAAAGGATATGAAGAAAGATCAGCAAAGCGGAATTCGTGGCCTGCCACAAAGACTAGGTAGCGTTGGCTCAATTATTGCAGCTGCAGCTCTGATTATTGCTGGAGTTCTTCTACTTCTTGACTCCCGCTAGGGCTTAACGAATCTTTATACCTTTTGGCATTGGACCCTTTGGAATCGGCATAGACAGACCACCAACTGCTTTCAGACGCGCACGAACTTCACGCATTTGATGAGCAGATAGCTTCTTAGGAAGTTTGGTGACGTGCTTTTGTAACTTGCGAATTGAAATCTGGCCATCGCCATCGCCCACGATAATTTCAGTAATGGGCACACCTGGAGCAAAGCGTTCAGCCTTCTTCTTTTCATCTTGAATCATCTGACGCACTGCAAAGCCACCTTCGCCGGTAAGAACAATTCCGGCGCGACCAACGCTGCGATGGACCATATCTTGTTGGCGATTAACTGCAACGGCAGGAGTTGTTGTCCATCCTTTACGAATTGCCATGAGAACACTGGCACCTGCGCCCATTTGCCCTTCAATATTTGCATAGGCAGCAGATCCCGCAACACGAGTAAAGAGAAACATTGCAGCGAGCACAGCCACCGGAATTGTGACAAAGCCTCCATAGACAGGGTGATCAAAGATAAATCCAAGAGTGATTCCAATTGCAAGAACAATGAGGAACGTAACAATGAGGACAACACCGATCCACGGCTTTACTGATTTGGTGACGGCATATGCATCACGAATCGTTTTAAAACGAGGAGTCTTGATCTTGGGTTCTTTACTCTTTTTTCGCTTAAACATAGGCGTTAGTTTAGGGGAGCAGGGGCGCTACCACCAAGGCGAAGCGGGGCCCAGCGTTGACCCTGGTGTGAATCGGGATACTTCTGCTGCACCTGATGAAGCATCGCAATCATAGTTTCGCGTAGCAAAGTCTCACTGGCTTCAACATCGCTCTGTTTATCAAAGTAGAGCGGTTCACCGAATTCAACGATGATGGGTATCTTCTCGCGTCGCAGATTGCGCTTCACCTTTTTAGTCCAAATTCGCTGCGAACCCCAGACGATGGTGGGAATAACGGGAACACCAGCGGCCATGGCAAGGCGCACGGCGCCAGATTTTAATTCCTTTATCTCAAAGCTGACCGAGATGGTTCCTTCCGGAAAGATGCCGACTATTTCACCTGCGCGAAGGGCGCGAAGTGCTGCTACGAAAGAGGCCGAGCCACTATTTCTATCAACGCAGATATGGTGCATTCCACGCATAAGCGGGCCAGCTAATTTATTGTCGAAAACTTCTTTCTTAGCCATAAAGCGTACGTAGCGACCAGTGGGAAGAGCCGCAGTTCCAGTGAGTGCGAAATCTAAATAGCCCACGTGATTGATGGAGAGAATTGCTCCACCATCGCGTGGAATATGGTGAACGCCCTGAAAATCAAATCGAAGTCCTAGGTATTTCCAAAAAAGTTTAATAGCTACGACAACTGGTGGATAGACAAGATCAGCCACGTAGTGAGCGCTTTTCTTGTGCTTGCTTATATAAGCGACCAGCGCGATATGAGCTACGCACCAGTGGGCCACTCATCACGCCACTGAAGCCAATGTCTTCCGCTTCTTGTGCCAACTCAACGAATTCATGAGGCTTAACCCATCGCTCAACTGGGTGATGCTTACTTGTCGGACGCAAATATTGCGTGATAGTGATGAGGTCACATCCGGCAGCATGGAGATCTATCAGTGCCTGTGAAATCTCTTCCCGAGTTTCACCGAGGCCAAGGATGAGGTTTGATTTAGTGATTAGACCAAATTCTCGCGCCTGGGTAATGACATTGAGCGAGCGTTCATAGGTAAATGCCGGACGAATCCTTTTGAAGATACGTGGAACTGTTTCAAGATTGTGGGCGAAAACTTCCGGACGGGTTTCAAATACTTCGTTGAGAAGGATGGGATTTCCACTGAAATCAGGAGCAAGCATTTCCACACCAGTACCAGGGTTGAGTTCGTGCACCTTGCGAATTGTCTCGGCATAGAGCCAGGCACCTTCATCTTCTAAATCATCACGAGTAACTCCTGTGATGGTGGCGTATTTAAGACCCATTGATTGCACAGACTCTGCAACTCGTCGTGGTTCATCTCGGTCTAGTGGGTCAGGCTTGCCAGTATCGATATTACAAAAATCGCAACGACGAGTGCATTTTTCGCCACCAATGAGAAAAGTCGCCTCTTTGTCTTCCCAACATTCAAAGATATTCGGACATGCTGCTTCTTGGCAGACGGTATGCAGGCCTTCGGATTGAACAAGGGAGCGAAGTCTGGTGTATTCCGGGCCCATATTCGCCCGAGTTTTAATCCACTCCGGCTTGCGTTCAATAGGGGTCTCGGTATTTCGAGCTTCAATACGTAGCAGCTTGCGACCTTCGGGTGCGATTGTCATGCGCTCACCTTCGCTAAGTGTTGGCAGAGAATCTCTTCGACAACAGGTTGCACTTCATTAATAGTAATCGCTCTACCTAGTTCCTTTGCCATTGATGTTACTTCGGCATCGTTAATCCCACAGGGAACAATCTTGGTAAAGGCCGATAAATCAGGATTTACATTGATGGCAAATCCGTGCATGCTCACACCCGATGCCACGCGGATTCCAATGGCTGCAATCTTGCGCGCACCGCGTGAATCTTCCACCCAGACCCCAGATCTTCCGATGATGCGTTTACTTTCAATACCGAAGTGATTGCAGACTTCAATCAGCGCTGCTTCAATTTCGCGTACGAAACCAACTAATTCGCGTGGGTTTGCGAGTTTAACAATGGGATATCCAACTAGCTGTCCAATTCCGTGCCAAGTAATTTTTCCACCACGATCAACATCAATGACGGGCGTGCCATCTGTTGGCTTCTCTGAATCGAGAGTCCTTCTGCCAGCGGTGTAGACCGATGGATGTTCGACAATGAGTAACGTGTTTCTAGCGAGCCCTTTGGTTACATCCAGATGAATTTTGCGTTGCACTGCCAGAGCTTCCAGATAATCACGCGTACCTAGTCGCTGGATAGCGATGGGTTCTGCGGATATTTGCGACTCGAGGTCGGGGCTAACTACTGGCACGGGTACAGCCTAAAGGTAGGCTTGGCCTCTAGCGAATCACACATCCGCGTAAGCCCGAAAGGTCTGCCCATCTCTATGTCTATCAACGCTGCCCGCAAATCTCGCAAGCCTTTTGCTCTTGCAATGCTCGTCGTCATTATCTGGTTCGTCATCGCGGGCGTCTTCGGACCGCTCTTCGGCAAACTGACCTCAGTCCAAGAGAATAACAACTCTTCGTTCTTGCCAAAGGGTGCAGAAGCCACACAGGCATCTGAAGTTATTCAAACTTTTTCAGGGGAAGACTCTTTCAATTTGCCAGCTCTGGTTCTCTTTGAAGGCAAGACAACTCAAGAAAGTATCGCAAAGATTAATGAGCACATGCTTGGCGTCGGTGGTCTCACTCTGGGTGAAACAGATAAGAAAATCTCGGATTACCTAGCTCCAGATCAGGTCATCACTGTTTTCCCAGCTGAAGATGGTGAAGCTATTTTGGCAAATGTTCCACTAGATGGAAATGCTATCGGCCAAGTTCTTCCCAATGACGAGCCTGTTTTGCCAGCAATTGTTGAGGCCCTTCGAGAGGACGTCAAGGAATTTGCAGAGGCCAACGGTGTCACTCATTACGTAACAGGACCAGCTGGGTTACTTGGTGATCTCTTTAAAGCCTTTGGCGCAATCGATTCAGTCCTACTCTTGGCAACACTTGGCGTGGTAGCTGTAATTCTGATCTTCGTCTATCGATCACCAATCCTTTGGATCATTCCTTTACTTTCATCGCTCTTCGCACTTTCCACCGCGGGTGGAATCATCTATCTGTTAGCAAAAAATGACATTATCGATGTTGATGGACAGTCGCAGGGAATTCTCTCTGTTCTAGTGATTGGTGCGGCAACGGATTACGCGCTGCTCTTGATTGCTCGTTACCGAGAAGAGTTGCATCATCATGAAAATCGCTTTGATGCAATGCGTGCTGCCTATAAAGGCGTGTGGGAACCAATCTTGGCTTCCGGTTCCACCGTTGCAATCTCGCTGATGGTTCTTCTCTTTAGCCAGTTAACCAATACAGCAAGCCTTGGTCCTATCGGAGCAATTGGAATTGTTGTTTCGATGTTCACGATTTTGACGTTGCTACCAGCTCTTATGCTGATCTTTGGTCGCTGGTTATTCTGGCCACGAGTTCCACATAATGATGGTGATGATCATGTGCTGGAGGGCATGTGGTCCAAGGTGGGAAACTCCATCGGGCGCAATCCACGCAGATCATGGGTAGTCACTGGAGCGATTCTCCTGCTCTTTGCATTTGCTTCGACAACTCTGAAAACCGATGGATTAGGAACGGTAGATTCATTTACCGGAAATCCTGAATCAGTAGTTGGTCAAAAACTATTGGAGAAGCACTTCCCGGGCGGTCAAGGTGACCCCACACAGGTTGTCGTCAGTGCCGATAAAATTCAAGCGGTAACGGATGCGGTCAGGAACGCCCCTGGTGTAACAGATGTCTCTCCACAATTAGATGGCTTCCCGGTTCCAGGTCAACCACTGCCGGCGGTAAAGATTGTGAACAATAGGGCGATATTGAATCTGACCCTGAATAAGGCACCGGATAGCGTTGAAGCGGGTAATGATGTTCCTGAGATTCGCCGACTCGCTAAGGCGGCAGATCCCACCGCTTTAGTGGGTGGAACCAGTGCGGTGTATTACGACGTACGTCAGGCAAATGATCGTGATAACAAGACAATTATTCCAATCATCTTGATTGTTATCACCATCATCTTGGGACTTCTCCTGCGATCTATTCTTAGTGCAGTAGTTCTTCTTGGAACTGTAGTTCTCTCATACTTTGCAACCTTGGGGGTATGCGCACTTGTCTTTAACCATGTATTTGGTTTCGCCGGCGGAGATAATTCATTCCCACTCTTCGCCTTCATCTTCCTGGTAGCTCTTGGCATTGACTACAACATCTTCCTCATGACGCGTGTGCGGGAAGAGTCGACAAAGATTGGAACTCGTGCCGGAGTTATTAAAGGTGTGACCGTCACAGGCGCCGTGATTACATCTGCTGGAATTGTGCTCGCTGCTACTTTTGCAGTCCTTGGCTTGCTGCCACTGGTTCCACTTGCGCAACTCGGCTTTGCCGTCGCATTTGGAGTACTGCTTGACACCATTATCGTTCGATCAATATTGGTGCCGGCGCTAGTTCATGAAATTGGACCAAAAATCTGGTGGCCTTCAAAACTGCAAAATAAGTAAGCCATAATCACTTCGTGTCCGATAAACCTGTTGCCGTAATCGGGGCTGGCCTTGCCGGGCTCAGCGCTGCACTTACCTTGCAAGAGGCTGGACGTGAGGTTGTTATCTACGACGGTAGTGATCGCGTGGGGGGCCGGGTAGCGACAGATTACATCGACGGGTTCACACTTGATCGCGGCTTTCAGCTCATCAATGCCAAATACCCAGAGCTCCTTCGACTCGGAGTAGTTGATGAATTGGATTTCATCTTCGCACCACGCACTGTCGATGTGTGCGTGGGAGAGAAAAGGATCGCGCTCGGAGACCCGCGTAGTAATCCGTTCGCTAGTTTGAATCCGGCAACTGGAACCTTAATTCAGAAGCTTGGCTTGGTTGCCTATCTCTTGCGCACAGCTGATGCAGCGAAATCTGTCGAAGAAGAACTAAGCCATCTAGGAATTCTTTATTCACGAGTGCTCAAACCATTTCTCTCCGGCGTCTTTTTGACATCACCGGCATCGGTGAATGCAGTAATTGGAAAAGGATTGATTACATCGTTCATTTCTGGAAAGCCCGGGCTTCCTCGTAAGGGGGTGGGGGCACTTCCAGCTGCACTTGCTACTCGTGTTCATAAAATTGAGCTGAACCACCGAATCGACTCGTTATCGCAATTTGATAATCAGCAGGTTATCGTTGCAACAGATCTCACGACGGCTGCGCAATTACTTGATATTGCAAATGTGCCCAAATTGGCCGGTAGTACGACTTGGTACTACGAAGTACCCCAAGAATTCACCGGATCTGCGCGCCTGCTTATTGATGGTGAGCACCGGGGCCCGGTAGTGAACTCCATTGTCCTATCCAACTTGATTTCTACATATGCACCAGATGGAAAATCTCTGCTGGCTAGTACGACGCTAGATTTCGCTTCAGAGTCCGAGGTACGAAGACATCTGGCTCTGATGTGGGGAGCACACACAGGCGGATGGTCCCTGATCGCTAAATATGACATTCCAAAGTCGCTACCAATTTTCGCAATTGGTAATCAAAGCGCAGCATCATCACAATTTTCGCAGAACATCTATGTGGCGGGGGATTACAGGACGGCACCTTCACAAAATGGTGCGCTTTTGTCAGGTCGCCTTGCGGCGCAGGAGTTACTCCTCGATCAGGGCCGTTAGTGCAGTTGTGATGTGTGGGTAATCCCAGGTAAAGCCAGCTTCGGTTAAAGCCTGCGGAGTTACCTTCTTGCTTCCGAGGACTTCACTTGAGAAACCACCGAGTGCGATCTTTAGCGCAAAGGCAGGTGCTGGAAAGAGTGCTGGGCGGTGCATTGCGCGAGCAAGTGCTGATGTGAATTCTTGATTGGTCACAGGATTCGGTGAGGTGAGGTTGACCGGACCAGATATTGGTTTTTCTAGAATAAAAGTGATTGCGTTGATGAGATCGTGCAAGGTAATCCAAGACCACCATTGTTTACCTGAACCAAGTTTTCCACCCAGACCTAGACGAAACAGTGGCAACATCTTTCCTAGTGCGCCGCCAGTTGGATCAAGAACGAGACCGGTGCGAATCTTTACGGTGCGCACACCCGTTGCAAGATCTGCAGCACCTTCCCACTCGCGGCAGACGGCAGCCAGGAAATCATCGCCCACGCGATCACTTTCAACAACCGCGCGGTTTCCTGATTCGCCATACCAACCAATAGCACTGGCTGATATGAAGACTTGTGGTTTCACTTCGCTTACAGCATTTGCAATCGCAGTCGTTCCAAGCAGACGTGAGTTAAGGATTTCCGACTTATACTTCTTGCTCCAACGCTTATCGCCAACGCCAACTCCGGCCAAGTGAATCACCGCATCGACACCACGTAGGGCTTCGATATCTACATACCCAGTCTTTGGATCCCACTGAATTTCATCAGGTGCAACAACGGCCCGGCGCACAAGGCGCTGCACAGTGTGGCCTTCACTTTTAAGATGACCAACCAGTGCGGTTCCGATAAGACCGGAAGCGCCAGTGATTGCAATGCGTTGCGGAACTGACATCAATTAGAGACCTAGATCTGCTTCGAAGGAACCACCTTCTAGCCGCTCTTTGAGTGTTACCAAGAAGCGAGCCGCATCTGCGCCGTCAACAACTCGGTGATCATAGGAAAGTCCAAGATAGACCATGGAGCGAATCGCAATAGTTTCGCCACCATCTTCACCCTTAACCACCATTGGACGTTTCACAACTGCGCCTAGTCCAAGGATCGCAACCTGTGGTTGGTTAATGATCGGGGTATCAAAGAGCGCGCCACGTGAACCGGTGTTAGTGATTGTAAATGTTCCGCCACCTAGTTCATTTGGAGTGACCTTGTTATCGCGAGTACGCGCAGCAAGATCTGCAATCTTCCGGGCAACGCCACCCATATTGAGATCACCCGCATTATGGATAACTGGAACCAAAAGACCGCGATCGGTATCAACGGCAATAGCTAGATGCTCTGCACCATGATAAATAATCTGGTCACCTTCGACAGATGAGTTCAATACCGGATGTTGCTTCAGGGCTTCACATACTGCCACCGCAAAGAACGGAAGGAATGAGAGCTTGACGCCTTCACGTGCTTCAAATGTTGCCTTTGATTTATCACGCAAGCGGGCAATCTTGGTGACATCCACTTCAACCACAGTGGTCAATTGTGCTGATACTTGTAGTGATTCAACCATGCGAGCTGCAATAACTTTACGCAGGCGAGACATAGTCACGGTTGTTCCGCGAAGAGGCGATGCGGCAACTGGCGCTGCTGCTTTCACTGGCGCCGAAGCAGCAGGTGCTACTGAAGCTGGCGCAGCAGGAGCGTTCTTCGGAGCAAGGGCTTCAATATCTTCCTTACGAATTCTTCCGCCGATACCGGTTCCCTTAACCGATGCCAGGTTTACCCCGAGATCGTTAGCGAGTTTGCGAACAATAGGAGTGACATAGGCATCTGTTGGTTGTGAGACAGGAGCAGGTGCAACAGGTGTTGGCGGAAAAGGTGCTGCAACAGGTGCAGCAACTGGTGCCGGGGCCGCAGCAACTGGGGCAGGTGCAACAGGTGCTGGAGTCGCAACTGGTGCTGGTGCGCCACCTTGAACACCAATGAGTCCTAGACGTGCACCGACTGCAACAGTTGTATCCACCGCTACATCGATTGCTAACAAAACTCCTGCGACAGGAGATGGAATCTCGGTATCGACTTTATCTGTCGAAACTTCAAGGAGTGCTTCATCAACTGCAACCGCATCACCAATGTTCTTAAGCCAACGTGTGACAGTTCCTTCACTCACCGATTCACCGAGTGCTGGCATGGAAATCACTGTTCCGCTACCACTGGCAGCAACAGGTGCTGCAACCGGAGGAGGAGTTGGTGCTGCAACAGTTGGTGCTGCAACAGGTGCTGCGGCAACAGGTGCTGCGGCAACAGGTGCTGCGGCAACAGGTGCCGGTGTGCTTGCGCCAGCTTGTGCAATGACCGCTAACTCAGCTCCAACTGCAACGGTCTGATCTACGCCAACAACAATCTTTGATAGAACGCCTGCAGCAGGTGATGGAATCTCGGTATCAACCTTGTCCGTCGAAACTTCAAGGAGTGGCTCATCAACTGCAACGACGTCGCCTTCATTCTTAAGCCAACGAGTGACGGTGCCTTCAGTGACGCTCTCTCCGAGAGCTGGCATTGTGACTGAGAATGACATAGTTATTTTCTCCTCTTACTTAACCGTGCGAGTGAAGTGGTTTGCCTGCCAGAGCCATATGAGCTTCGCCCATCGCCTCTGACATTGTTGGGTGTGCATGTAGAAGAGGAGCAACATCATCTGCAGTTGCTTCCCAGTTAAAGATTAATTGTGCTTCTGCAAGAAGTTCACCGACGCGAGCTCCCACCATGTGAATTCCTAAAATTGGCCCATTCTTTTGTGCCACAAGTTTGATGGATCCGGCAGTCTTAAGAATCTGTGCCTTGCCATTACCGGCTAAGTTGTAGTCGAGTTCCACCACATCGTGTCCGCGTTCCTTGGCAACCTTGGTTGAGAGACCAACGGAGGCAACTTCTGGCTCGGAATAAGTAACTCGTGGAACGCCATCGTAATTAATTGGTCGAGGATTCAGTCCAGCAATTGTTTCGGCAACAAGAATTCCCTCTTGGAATCCAACATGTGCTAACTGCAAGGTAGGAATGATGTCTCCTACTGCGAAGATGCCTGGAATATTTGTGCGGCAGTGGTCATCAACTGTGATGTATCCGCGATCCATTGCGATACCGACTTCTTGGTAGCCAATCCCATCGGTGACAGGCCCACGGCCAACTGAGACGAGAAGAACATCAGCAGTGAATTCACGACCATCTTCTAAAGTGACCGTTACTCCCTTGGAATCAACGCGATGGGATTTAAATCGCGTTCCAAGTTCAAAGTTGATTCCACGTTTGCGAAAAGCGCGCTCAAGTAACTTGCTGGAGGACTCATCTTCTAGCGCAACTAAATGCGGTAGACCTTCAATGATTGTGACCTCAGAACCGAATGATTTCCAGACCGATGCAAACTCGCAACCGATAACGCCACCACCAAGAACGATGACGCTCTTAGGAACATAATCCATTGCGGTGCCATGATCGGATGTGATGACCTGCTTGCCATCGATATCTAAGCCAGGCAGCGTGCGCGCATAGGATCCGGTAGCTAGAACAATATTTTTTCCGACGTACTGAGTTCCATTCACATCAACTGTGTTATTTGAAACTAGACGTCCAGTTCCTTCAACGTAGGTGATCCCGCGAGATTTGACGAGACCTTGTAGCCCTTTATAGAGACCGGCAATGACGCCATCCTTATAGGAGTTCACTCCGCCCATATCGATGGAGTTAAATGTTGCATTGACTCCAAATTGAGATGACTCACGAGCGCTATCTGCAACCTCACCTGCGTGAAGTAGCGCCTTGGTTGGAATACATCCGCGGTGTAAACAAGTACCGCCAACCTTGTCCTTCTCGATCAGTGCCACGGTTAAACCGAGTTGGGCACCTCGAAGGGCTGCTGCATAACCGCCGCTGCCTCCACCAAGAACTACAAGATCAAAATTCGACACAGATTGACTCCTTTAGGGCTGCTCAACTCTAGCTTCTAACAGGGGTTATCTTGCCAGCCTTAGCCGCCTAAGGCTAAATCGCGAGAAAGTGACTACTGGCTTCGCGCCAACTCGACCAAAGAGCGTAGGGCGATACCTGTGCCTCCCACGGGGGTGTAGCCATGGGGTGCACCTTCGTTAAATGCTGGGCCTGCAATATCTAGATGTAGCCATGGAAGATCTTCGCTGACAAACTCCTTAAGAAATAGACCGGCAACAAGCATGCCGCCCATGCGATCTCCGATATTGGCCATATCGGCGACAGGGGAGTCAAGTGATGCACGTAACTCAACCGGAAGTGGCATCGGCCAGAAAGATTCACCAGCGATCTCTGTTGCTCTCAAAAAGGTAGCTGAGAAATCTTCGCTGTTAGTCATGACCGCACTGGTGCGAGTACCGAGTGCAACAACTTGGGCGCCAGTAAGAGTTGCAACATCGATGATTCCATCTAGGTCACTTGTTTCCTGTGCTTTTACAAGTGCATCCGCCAGTACTAAACGACCCTCTGCATCAGGGTTGAGAACTTCCACAGTTTTACCGCCATAGATAGTGATGACATCACTGGGTCTGGTCGCATTCTCACTGACCATATTTTCAGCAAGGGGCGCCCAGGTTTCGATAGCTACCGGTAACTTAAGTAAAGCGATAGCAATTGTTGCTGCGCACACCGCCGCAGCTCCACTCATATCTGACTTCATCGCCTCCATGCCGAGGGCAGGCTTGAGCGCGAGTCCACCGGTGTCGAAGGTAATTCCTTTTCCGACGAAGGCATATTTCTTTTGCGGTGTTGCACCCTTCGGGGCGTAGGTGATGTTCAGTAGCCGCGGTGGATTAACTGATCCCTGACCGACAGCGGTAATTCCACCGAAGCCTTTAGATTTCAATTGCGATTCGTTCATCACCGAGACTTTTAGCCCCACAGATGTGCCACCAGCAACCTTGACCGCATCGTTGATTGCGGCGCAGAAACTTTCCGGTGTGAGATGACTTGGAGGAGTATTGATTAAATCGCGCACCAGATGCGTATAAGTAGCAATCACTTCCGCCGAGTGAGCAGCATCCTTTGCCGCAGGTGTTGGGGCTAGAAGTGAAAAAAGTGTGATGTTTTTTAGGGGCGACTTTTGAGCATCCTTAGTAGAGCCTCTAAATGAATCAAAGAGGTAGCTTCCAAGTCCAGCACCTTCTGCAATAGCACTCAGGCTGCGCAGATCCTTGGCAGGCAGTGCGAAAGTGGCACTGGCATGTCCGGCTAGCGAGCGAGCGGCGGCGCCAGCTGCGCGGCGCAGTACTTCAGAGTCATAAGATGATGAAACTTTTCCGAGTCCAGTAAAGATAATCAAGCGAGTTGTGATGCCGGCAACTTTGATTACTTCATCGGCCTTTCCTGTTGCACCTAAATCACTGAGGGCCTGAAGTAGAGGTTTGGTGTCAAAGGGCAGGTCACCAGATTCAATCTGAAATGAAGCCTTGGCACTCTTTCCAACTTTTGACGCGAGACCAACAACCAGCACATCGTCTTTTACGATTCCGTCGGTGAGGCGGATGGTTGTCATTAATTGCTCCTTCGATTCTCTCGCCCAGTTTTCGTGATGGCGATACAGAGTTCAGATGTCGGGTAAGTGTAAGTTGTCATCGTGAAAAACTCACCATTGCATCAGAAACATATCCAGCGCCAAGCCAAGATGGCCGACTTTGGTGGTTGGTTGATGCCGATTGAATACCCCGGAGCTGGTGTTCTTGCTGAGCATAAGGCGGTGCGCGAGCGGGTTGGGTTATTTGACGTTTCCCATCTTGGTAAAGCCAGTGTGAGCGGACCAGGGTCGCTGGAATTTCTTAATCTGATGTTTACCAATGATCTGAGTCGGATCACGCAAGGCAAGGCCCAATACACGCTGCTTTGCAACGATGATGGTGGAGTTGTTGATGACCTAATTGCCTATAAGAATAGTGATGAGGATTTCTTTTTGATCCCAAATGCATCAAATACAGCCGATGTTGTTCGCGTTCTGCAATCCCAAGTGCCACAGGGAATTTCGGTCACCAATCTTCATGAAGAGTTTGGGGTGTTAGCGCTGCAAGGTCCTGATGCACAGGCAGTGATTGAAAGCTTGGGAGTTAATCCGACGATGGATTACATGGCTTTTGCTCATGTCATGATTGGTGGTTGCGATGTAATTCTCTGCCGAACTGGTTACACCGGTGAACATGGATATGAAATCGTTCCACGTTGGGATGATGCCGAAGTTGTGTGGGATGTCCTAGTGCAAGCGATGAAAGCATTCGATGGCGAGGTATGCGGACTAGGAGCCCGAGATACCTTGCGCACGGAGATGGGTTATCCATTACACGGTCATGAACTCACACTAGAGATCACACCAGTTCAGGCCAGTGCGGGATGGGCAATCGGATGGAAGAAAGCAGATTTTCGTGGCGCCACAGCGCTACGTGCCGAGCGCGAAGAAGGCACTGTTCGCAAACTGCGCGCCCTGAGATCAAATGACCGCGGGATTCCGCGCGCGGGAATGGTTGTGAAGGATATGCAAGGTGCGGAGGTAGGAGTTGTTACAAGCGGAACTTTCTCGCCATCACTGAAGGCTGGGATTGCACTGGCACTGATTGATTCAGGGTTTAGCGAAGGTGATGAAGTAGTGATAGATGTGCGAGGTCGCACATCTTCGGCAACTGTAGCTTCGTTGCCATTTTCCCCATCGCACGTTCGCTAGTCGTTAAATTTCTAAATTCAATTGGTGAGAGAAATGCAGCGCGCGTATGAGCACGTCGCAGCGCTCCAAGTACAGGTGCCCCCGTCAGAATAATCAGAACTGAAGTGAATATCGCACGGGGAATATCCCAGGCCATGGCAGATAAGAAGTGGTAACTTAAAAAATTGTTCAGGTTTGCAGATATCGGTGCACCGGCAGTAAATGAAAGTTGGGAATCGACTCCCAAATACCACGGCCAAAATTGCAGATCCATGGCGATTCCGAAGAATTCGGCGGCAAGAATTCCATAGAGCACAAGAAGTGCAATCTCTTTCTTCCCGCGCACCTTGCGGGGGAGTAACCCGACACCAAGTCCAATCCAGGCAGCGGCAAAACATTGATATGCCAGCCACGGTCCGGTGCCGCCAGTGATGAGCGCTGATAGCAACATGGAAAGTGCTCCGAGAAGAAAGCCAAATGATGGGCCAAAAACTCGAGCACTTAAGATCAAGAGAAACCACATAGGTTCAAGGCCCACCGCACCCGTTCCTAGTGGACGCAGGGCGGCAACTAACGCGGAAAGCAGAGCAAGGAGGGCAACTGATTTCGCATCGAGTGAACCATTACTGACACTGATCAGAAAGAGCGCTAGTGCAAGTGGAGTAGCACAGAGAAATATCCATTGCGGATGCGAAACCTGAGTGGAGATTAGAAATGGCCAGCAGAATCCAAGTAGTCCCACCGTACTCGTTGCAGCTAGCACCAAGAACTGTAGCTTCGAGAAGATGAGAATGTTCCTAGTTTTCATGAGCTTGCTGCTAACGCTGCGACCACATGATCAACTGTGAGCCATGGTTGCGGGGACATGATCTTGGCAACTTGCGGGGCAAAAGCGGGCGAACTAAGTAAGACGTCGAGGGTAGAACCGTCGGCAACTATTTCACCTTCTGCTAAGAAAATAACTCGGTCAGCTAACTCGGCAACAAGTTCAACATCGTGTGTGGCAAGTAGAACAGGGTTATTAAGTGTTTTGGCATACTCTTTGAGTGCAAGTGTGAAGAGTGCTTTGGCTTGATAATCCAAACCTCGAGTGGGCTCATCAAGAATGAGAAGTTTCGGATTTCCAGAGAGCACAATGCTCAGAACAAGTGCTAACCGCTGTCCTTCGGATAGATCGTGGGGATGTGCATGTTCAGATATTGCTGGAACAAGTCTGTTTAAGAATGTGAGTGTGGTGCCTGGGTTAAGGCCAGCTTGGGTATCGGCTTGTGCACACTCGCCTTGCACGCTTTGGCCATAGAGTAAATCGGCCGGCTCTTGTGGAACATAACCAATCGTTTCTCGTCGTTTACTTCCTGCCAGCTCAGCCGGATCGCCACCGTAAACCCGCACCGAACCAGCATTGGGTTTTAGTACTCCCACAATGGCTTCAAGAAGCGAACTCTTACCGGCCCCATTGCGCCCCATCAGAGCAACAATCTCGCCTTGGCCGATAACGGTAGAAATTTTATGCAGTGCAACATCGCTGCCATATTGAATCTGAAGTGAGTCCACTTCGATTACTGGTGAAGTTGACGGTCGTGGCTGCGCCACCGTCTGGGTATCGATATTTCTGACTTCAGTTGTAAGCCGGCGCACTTCTCGCACGCTCGTTCCAAATTCACTTAAGTTCAGCGCGCGGGCAAGTCGGATAATCGGTGGAACAAGAGTTGATTTTTCAAGTATCTCTTCGGCGCTACCAATGGATGTCTCGCCGTCACTTTCGATATAGATGATGCGATCAACAAATTGAATCACTCGTTCCAAACGATGCTCAGCAATAATGACAGTGACGCTGAGATCGTGCACGAGGCGATGCAGGACTGAGAGCACCTCCTCAGCTGCTATCGGGTCTAGGGCACTAGTCGGTTCATCAAGAACCAGTACCTTCGGATGCATTACCAGCGCTGAAGCAATAGCCACGCGCTGCTGTTCACCACCGCTGAGCGAACTGATTGCTCGATTGCGAACCGAGTTTAGGCTGAGTAAATCAAGGACTTCCTCGACCCGCTTTCGCATCACATCAGGTGCGAAATTGAGAGCTTCCATGCCAAAGGCAATCTCTTCTTCGACGATATCTGTTACAAATCCATTGATGGGGTTCTGTCCAACAATTCCAACCAAGTGAGCGAGGGAACCTGGCTTTACCTCTCGAGTGGAAATTCCATCGACTGTAATGTCTCCGGCCAGGATTCCACCTGTGTGATGAGGGACAAGTCCATTGATAAGACGCAAGAGTGAAGATTTTCCAGATCCGGTCTGGCCCATGACTAAGACCATTTCACCTTCAGCGATCTGGCAAGTGAGATCTTCCAGGATTGTCTTGGTCGAGTGCGGATAGATCAGTGAGACATTGGAAAAGGTAATCATGATGCGACCATCACAGTTGCCGCGGCCACAGCTGTTATCACAAAGTAAAAATCACGAGCAAGCCACGGTGCCGGGCGATAGCGAGATCTCTTTCTACTCACACCATAACCGCGTGAATCCATCGATTGCGCCAGCTGCAAAGAGCGAGTGAGGGTTTCCTCCAGTAATGGCAGGGCGATAGAGCGCAGCGACACTTTATCGATGCCTCTCATCTGTTGCGCCCTTCTTATTCGTTTCACACTCTGTGCAAGTTGTGGAAAGACAGAGGTGGCAATCACAAGGGTGATTCCAATTTCATAGATGAATACCGGCAAAACTCGGAGCAATTTATGTGGACTAGTCAGAGCAGATGCTGCTCCGAAGAGAGCAATCATGGTGGCGATGATGACACCTTCGTGAACCGATGATGAAAGTCGTTCCAGTGTTACTGCGCCACCAATTCGGATTCCGGGCATCCAGGATGGTAAATCTAGGATTGGAATGCGAAAGAGTTCGGTTCCTGGAATCGGAACTCCAATGAGTACTCCTATGAGTGCGCGGATTGCGATGATGAAAGCTCCGATTCGAAGAGACCACCAGAACGTGGCATTCCAAGGCGAACCATCTCTTCGTAGGTAGACAACTAATGCCGCTACACCCACAGTGGCAAGTGCCACCCAGGCGTTATCTAAAGCCACGATTCCAATTGCGAGAATCAGCGACCAGACCCACATAGTCAGTGGGTGTAGCGGTTTAGTCATAAATGTTGCTAACTACTTCTTGAGAAGTGCGGCTGGAGTTTTGATCTCCACGCCACATTCCTTCTTTGGATATCCGTTAAACCCGCAGATGAGTCCTGATTTAGCTGCGCGGACTTTGACTACTTGGCCTAGGACATCGATACCTTGTGAGCTCATCGCAGTGGTGACACAGCGGGTGATCGTCTTTTGCACCATTTCACCTGCAGGCGCGTATGCCTTGTTTCCAAAGTCAATAACGAGTCCAATGCGCTTCTTGCCAGAAACAGCCTTTGTATTTCCACAGATAGCTGTGAAATTAGGCTTCACAGAAGGTGCTACCGATGGAATGTCATCGTTACTAAATACGAACGACCATCCTTCAACTGCGCCATCTTTGATATCAACAGTGGGTCCGGTCATTGCCGCAGTCCACGTGGTGGCACCTGGTGCTGCTTGGAAGTAACCCCAATAGCGGTAGCCCTTAGTAGCTGCATTGGATGGTGCCATGGAAATCACTTGGGAAGCGATCAAGATGATCGCGATGAGTGATGCTGTTTTACTGTGCTTCATGTACTGGAGTCTCCTGTGTTAGAGAGTCTCACAGGGGTAGCTCGCAAGCAGTAGGCAAATATCGCCTAGTAACTGTTGGACTACACCCCGCAAACCTCGGCGGGTGTTGGTCTAATGCAAATATCTAGGTGGGTAATCCGACTTGATTAGAAGTTAAGGCTTCTGCTCTTACGGTTGCGGGTCAGCGTCGGATTTGCACCGAACTTCCCCCACGGAGATATCTATTTAGTTGTGGTCGAAGAAAACCACATGAGGTGACCCTTGGCAACTAGCCACGCAAGGACATAAGGTGCGCCATATGGAATATAGACGCCTCGGAAGTTCAGGAATGTATGTCTCAGAGATTTCATATGGAAACTGGGTTACCCATGGATCCCAAGTTGAATCTGAAGCAGCTGCAAAATGTGTGAAGGCGGCTCTCGATTGCGGCATCACAACATTTGATACCGCCGATGTCTACGCTGGAACAAAGGCAGAAGTTATTCTAGGTAAAGCGCTCAAGGGCGTTCGGCGTGAATCATACGAATTACTTACCAAGGTTTACTGGCCAACTGGACCTGGAAAAAATGACCGTGGACTCTCTCGTAAACACATTATGGAATCTTGCAACGCTTCACTCAAACGTCTAAAAACTGATTACATCGATCTTTATCAGGCACATCGATTTGATGTGGAAACACCGCTAGAGGAAACCTTAAGCGCCTTTGATGATCTGATTCGCCAGGGGAAAGTTCACTACATCGGCTTCTCGGAATGGACCGCGCCACAGATAGCCCAGGCACTTGCGATTCAAGATGCACGTGGATATAACCGATTTGTCTCCAGCCAACCGCAATATTCTGCGCTCTGGCGAGTGATTGAAGCCGAAGTTGTTCCGCTTTCAAAGAAAGAGGGGATTGGTCAGATTGTTTGGTCACCGATGGCGCAAGGAGTTCTCACTGGCAAGTATCTGCCGGGTGTGAAACCCCCGGCTGGCTCCAGGGCAACAGATAAGAAGAGCGGGGCAGGTTTTATCTCAGCCTTTATGAAAGATGAAATTCTGGTTGCTGTGCAAAATCTGAAACCGATAGCGGCAGATCATGACTTAACTACTTCTCAGCTTGCGCTGGCCTGGGTATTGCAGAACGTGAATGTCTCTTCTGCAATCATGGGTGCTACTAAACCGGGTCAGGTGAAAGAGAATGTTAAAGCAGCTGGAGTAAAGCTCTCACTCGATGTCATGGCAACTATCGATAAAATCCTAGGGGATTTACCGGAACGCAGAGCCGATCAAGATAAAACTCCAAGACCTCGCGCTTAGGTAAAGAAGTTTAGAAAGAATCTCCGCGTTTGATTGCTGGCTTTGGCGTGCGCATTCTGCGCATCTGAGTGGATCGAAGCCAGCCATACATTCCAATTCCTTTGAGCTCAGCGCCTGGGAACTTCTCGGTGACTACCTTCTTCAAAGTGCGGCTTAAGAAGAATCCATCAACTACTGAGGTGAGAAGTACCGCGTACATAATGAAGATACTGCCGAGCTGAAAGATCCTAGATGGAATCAGGGTCAGAACTAGAACGACGAAGATAATCGGCAAGAAATATTCGCCCACTGAGCGACGGGCATCAACATAGTTACGAACAAATTTCTTAACCGGCCCCTTATCGCGCGCAGGAAGTGCGCTCTCATCTCCGCGAAGATATGCAGCGCGCTGCGCTACACGTGCGGCGCGTGATGCTTCTTTAGCGCGAGCCTTCTCTGCCTTAGTAGATGCGGGGGCGAGTGAAGAAACTTTGCGTGCAGCTTCGGCCTCTTTGCGCTTAGGAGTAGGGCGACCTTTTTTATCGTCAGTTGATTCAGTCATGAGCGCAACTATAGAGCGAGCATCTGTTCTAGAGCCAACTTTGCATACTTTGCTACGCGTGGATCGACCTTAATCTTATTAACGATGTGGCCGGCAATGATGGACTCCATCGACCAGACCAGGTGCGGCAGGTCGATTCGATTCATGGTTGAGCAGTAGCAGACCGTCTTATCCAGAAAGACGACTTCCTTATCTGGATTATTGGCAGCCAGCCTAGAGACTAAGTTCAACTCGGTACCGACCGCCCATTTACTGCCAGGAGCTGATTGCGAAACAATCTGAATAATTTTTTCAGTACTTCCTACAACATCCGCCGCCGAGACAACCTCATATTGGCATTCGGGATGCACGATTACTTGCACGCCAGGAATCCGCGCACGCACCTCATGAATTGAATCGAGTGAAAAGCGGCCATGAACTGAACAGTGTCCACGCCAAAGAATCATCTTCGCCCCATGAATTTGATCTTCAGTAAGGCCACCCATGGGTTTCCATGGATTCCAGAGCACGCAATCCTCTAACGATAAGCCAAGTGATAACACCGCAGTGTTGCGCCCTAAATGTTGGTCCGGCATAAACAAGACTTTCTCAGATTTAGCAAAAGCCCATTCAAGTGATTTCTGCGCATTTGATGAGGTGCAAATAGTTCCGCCATGTTCGCCGGTGAAACTCTTGATGGCAGCCGATGAATTCATATATGTCACCGGCGTCGTGCGGGAGGCAACACCTAACTTCTCAAGATCTTTCCAACATTGATCCACTTGATTAGCGGTGGCCATATCTGCCATCGAGCAACCAGCAGCTAGGTCTGGAAGAATGACTCTCTGCTTTTCGGTAGTGAGAATGTCGGCACTTTCGGCCATGAAATGCACACCACAGAAAAATATGAACTCTGCCGAACTTTGTTCGGCGGCGGCTTGCGCGAGCTTAAATGAATCACCAGTGATATCGGCAAAGCGAATCACTTCATCGCGTTGGTAGTGATGACCAAGAATGAGGGCTCGATCACCTAGTGTGGCTCGGGCAGCTATCGCTCGCTCAACTAAGGTGGGGTCACTTGCTGCCGGTAACTCACCCGAGCAGGAGACACCCCGTTCGGAGGCCAGGTCTGTACCTTGGCCTAAGACGAGCAGATCTGAGAGTGAGAAAGACACGGGAGTATTGTCATCTCTTTCGGTTCGCCACGGCAACCCGGCGCGAGTATTCTTAGCCACATGACTACTGAAATGACTTCAACTCCTGTCGAGTTAACAACTGGCATCACACTTACCGATGTCGCGGCCGCAAAGGTTTCAGCCCTTTTGGCTCAAGAAGGTCGCGATGACCTCTATCTTCGTGTGGCGGTGCAACCAGGTGGTTGCTCTGGTCTTAAGTACCAGCTCTACTTCGATGATCGCGCACAAGATGGCGATATCGCTCGTGAATTCGGTAGCGTCAAAGTTGTCGTAGACAAGATGAGTGATCCATATTTGATGGGCGCCTCAATTGATTTTGTAGACACAATCGAAAAGCAGGGCTTCACCATTGATAATCCAAATGCGCAAGGTTCATGCGCATGCGGCGATTCATTTAACTAACCCCACCTTTTAACGCGAATCTCTCGATAGATTGCGCCCATGAAAATTGGCGTTGCAGGTTCTGTTGGTCTAGATCACCTGATGACCTTTCCGGGCAAGTTCACAGATTCACTGGTCGCCGGTTCACTTGAAAAAGTCTCGCTCTCATTCCTTGTTGATGGTCTCGATGTCCGCCGCGGTGGATGCGCCGCCAATATCGCTTTCGGCCTTGGAGTTCTGGGACTTAACCCAATCTTGATTGCTGCAGTAGGTAAAGATTTTGCTGATTACGATGCCTGGCTCACACGCCATGGCGTGGACACATCACACGCACTAGTTTCTACCGAGCAACATACTGCTCACTTCACAGTCACAACTGATACCGAGTTAAACCAGATTGCATCCTTCTTTCCCGGTGCCATGTCAGAGGCTCGCAACATTGAGCTAAAGCCAATCATCGACAAGGTAGGAAAACTCGACATCCTGGTTGTTTCCCCAGATGATCCGGAGGCGATGCTGCGCCATACCGAGGTGGCAATTGCGATGGGCATCGCGGTGGCCGCTGATCCCTCCCAGCAAATGGCGCGCATGAACGGTGAAGAAATCAAGAAACTTATCGATGGCGCTACCTACCTATTTATGAATGAATATGAGTTGGCACTTGCAATTCAAAAGACTGGGTGGAGTGATCACGAAATTCTGCAGCGAGTGAAATATCGGATTGTCACATTGGGTTCAGATGGCGCCCGGGTTGAAAGTATTGATGGAACTTTCATTAAAGTCGGATGCGCCAAAGAGAAGGCAAAAGTAGATCCAACAGGTGTCGGTGATTCCTTTAGATCTGGCTTCGTTGCCGGACTTGCGTGGGGACTATCGCATGAGCGGTGCGCCCAACTTGGTTCAATGATTGCTACCTATGTGATTGAAACTACTGGTACTCAGGAATATCGATTTACCAGCGCTGAATTTCTTACTCGCTTCACCGAGGCTTATGGAGATAGAGCGGCTAGGGAAATTGCCAGCCACCTTCCCGCTTAAGAAGTAATCTCAGAAATCGCGCTTACTAAAGCTTGAATATCTGCGTGGGTCATCCCAGATTTTAAGGTGATGAGCAGATGTCCATCGGTCGGATAACCCATTGCGGCCAGTACATGGCTGGGCTGTAGATCTGCGGGGGAGCAGGCAGAACCTGAATCCACATCAAGTGAGCGCGCGGCTAGCTCGCGCACCAAATGCTCTCCATTAAAGCCAGAGACGATGATGGAGAAAACGTTAGTAGTAGCAGGTGCTTGTGGGGCGACCACGCGCACACCAGGAATTGCAGCTAATGCTGTGAGTGCGAACTCACGAAGTGTGGCCTCTTCGGAAGTGAAGTTCTCCAGTGCAACAGATGCGGCTATCAGCAAGGGCAGCGAAAATGTTCCCGGTGATTTGATTGGAGCAATATGAGGCAGCGGATATGCGAATTGGGTTTTGTTCTTGATCGCAAGAATTGCTAACCCGCCAGGGCCATACCAAGAACGGGCATCAAAGAGTGCGGTATCCCAATGATCAGGTAGGGCAATTCTGGGGCCAGAAGATGTTGCATCGACGGCTACGAAATTCGATAGCCCGGCAAGTCTCTGTGAGTCCTGCACAATGCCAGTTTCACCATTGGCTAATTGCAATGAGAGCACTGAATTCTGTGGAATTTGAGCAGAGTTAATCGATCCCTGATCATCGACCTGTAATTCCGTAATGGCTTCACGATGAGATCGTGCTATCGCTCTGATTTTTCCTTTATCGGTAGCCGAATATGCAAAGGCAAGGTCATCTCGAAGCAGGCCTGCGATAGCCAAGTAGTGGCCAAGAGCGGGTTCGCCAAGGACTTCCAATGAGTCCGCCGGCACCTTCAATTTCGCAGCGATATTTTCCAGGGCTTGATTTCCCAGAATTGCCGCTCGGGCCGATGACTGCGAAAGTTTCTTCGGATCAGCCCATCCTTGGTCAAAGGCGGCCAGCAGGGCGCTACGAACTACCTCGGCTAGAGGCGACTCTGATGTGAAGTTTCCTGTGACACGTACCACCGGATGAACGCTACTGCCTCGAATGGGCGCATGCACTTCTCGCCACTATCCTTAACCCATGTCTTTAGACGCACCACGCAACTGGCGCCCACTCCGAGTATCGGCGGCGATACTCCCGGCGCTATTTCTCCTCAGCGGTTGCTCATTTGATCTGAACAATGTTTCTGGAATGGGCTTTCCTAAGGGAGTCTCTAGCGTCAATGACATTTCACTCTCGCTCTGGCAGGGCTCATGGATTGCGGCCGGAGTAGTTGGAGTCTTCACTCTGATTTTAATTCTCTGGCCAGCTGTTTTTCATAGAGCTAACGCTAGTAAAGGTGAATTTCCGAAGCAGACTCAGTACAACGTTCCAGTTGAAATTCTATACACCGTTATTCCCTTCATTATCGTGGCAGTGCTCTTCTACTTCACCGTAATAAAAGAGAATAAGATTGTTGATAAAACAACACCGGTCAAGCATGAAATTTCAGTTGATGGCTTCCAATGGTCTTGGCAGTTCTCATATCCAGAAGCAGGAGAGGATGCAGTAGTTACCGGCACACCGGCACAACCACCGACTCTCTATCTTCCAAAGGGTGAGAGCGTGCGCTTTACTTTAAATGCCAACGATGTAGTGCACGGTTTCTGGATTCCGGCTTTCATGATTCAGATGCAGAACTTGCCGGGAGAGACGAACCACTTGCAATTTACTGCCAACAAGATTGGTGAGTTCCCGGGTCGATGCAACATCTTGTGCGGGCGAAACCATTCACAAATGCTCTTTAAGGTGAAGGTAGTTTCACCAGAGAATTATCAGAAGTATCTAGACTCACTGAAGGCGAGCGCAGCATGACCACGTATGCAGAACGTCCAACGATTGCAGCTCCGCGCCAGGGAGTCCAAAAGACATCCTTAGGCTCTCAGTTCGTAAAGACAATCACGTCAACAGATCACAAACGCATTGGTTATCTCTACCTAGCAACCTCATTCTTCTGGTTCCTCTTTGCCGGAGTTCTAGCTCTTCTCATCCGCATCGAGCTTGCCCGCCCAGGAATGCAGTTCATTAGTGTGGAGCAGTACAACCAGATCTTCACCATGCACGGAACGATCATGTTGCTGATGTTTGCCACACCGCTCTTTGTTGGTTTTGCAAACGTCATCATGCCGCTACAAATCGGAGCGGCAGATGTTGCCTTCCCTCGTCTTAATATGCTTTCTTATTGGCTCTTTCTCTTTGGTTCAATTCAAGCCGTTGCCGGTTTCTTAACTCCCGGGGGAGCGGCATCATTTGGTTGGACTGCCTACGCACCTCTTGCTAACTCAACCTACTCTCCTGGAATTGGTGGCGACCTCTGGGTAATGGGTCTTGCTATCTCAGGCCTTGGCACAATCCTCGGCGGCGTTAACTTCATTACAACAATCTTTACGATGCGCGCACCTGGAATGACGATGTTCCGCATGTCCATCTTCTCCTGGAACGTTCTCTTAACTTCAATTCTCGTTCTGCTTGCCTTCCCACCATTGGCCGCAGCACTCTTTGGACTTGAATCAGATCGACTTTACGGAACACATATCTTTGATCCGGCAAACGGCGGAGCCATGTTATGGCAGCACTTGTTCTGGTTCTTTGGTCATCCTGAGGTCTATATCTTGGCGCTGCCATTCTTTGGAATCGCAACTGAAATCTTGCCGGTCTTTAGTCGTAAACCAATCTTTGGTTATAAAGGTTTGATTGCTGCAACTATCGCTATTTCAGCGCTCTCGGTTGCAGTGTGGGCACACCACATGTTTGCTAGTGGAAAAGTGCTCTTGCCATTCTTCTCATTTATGACATTCCTTATCGGTGTCCCCACCGGTGTGAAGTTCTTTAACTGGATCGGAACCATGTGGCGCGGCCATGTCACCTTTGAAACACCGATGCTCTGGGTCATGGGATTCCTCGTCACATTCCTCTTCGGCGGAATCACCGGAATCATCCTGGCTTCACCACCACTTGATTTCGCTGTCTCTGCTTCTTACTTCGTGGTTGCGCACTTCCACTATGTGTTATTCGGAACTGTGGTCTTTGCCATGTTCGCTGGCTTCTACTTCTGGTGGCCAAAGATGACCGGACGCATGCTCAATGAACGACTAGGCAAGATTCACTTCTGGACTCTCTTCTTTGGCTTTCACCTCACCTTCCTGATTCAGCACTGGTTAGGTATTAAGGGCTTCCCTCGTCGCTATGCCGACTTCTTAGCAACCGATGGCTTTACCGAGATGAATATGATTTCAACGGTTGGTTCATTCTTGCTGGCTCTTTCCATGATTCCGTTCTTCGTCAATGTTTGGATTACTCGTAATTCACCAAAGGTTGAAGTCGATGATCCTTGGGGCTATGGCTCCTCCCTTGAGTGGGCAACATCGTGTCCACCACCACGCCATAACTTCACTTCAATGCCACGTATTCGCTCTGAACGACCAGCATTTGATTTACACCACCCTCACATTAAGACAGAAGGTCACTAAGCATGAAGGCTAATTGGCAGCTCTTTACCGGACTCTCTATTTTCTATGTGATTATGTCGGTGGTTTATTACTACGTCGGTGGCGAAGCCGTTGGTATTACCGGCATGATCCTGGCAGCATGTTTAGCGGGCATGGTTGGCTTTTATATCTGGTTTACGCAGAAGCGAATTGGCTTTGATATTCCTTCAGATAATGTCGATGCTGAAATAGCAGATGATGCCGGTGAACTTGGTTTCTATAGCCCGCACTCATGGTGGCCACTTCCGGTTGCCTTAAGTGCAACAGCTATGAGTCTTGGTCTGATTATCGGATGGTGGCTCACCCTGATTGCGCTAGGTGCGCTCATTATCAGCATCATCGGTATGGTCACTGAGTACGAAAAGCCACTGACCAGTAGCAATCACTAAGAATCACTAGCGAAGCTGCTGCCAGGATAAAGTGCGAAAGCTGGTAGCACTCGCGCCCTGGATCTTCGTCCTGATCTGGAGCTCAGGCTTTCCAGTTTCAAAGTATGCATTTTCATCAGGGGATCCGCTCTATTTTCTGGCAATCAGATTACTTCTAGCCGCACTCATTCTGCTGCTGCTGGCGTTTATTTTTCGAGCCCCATTAAAACTTTCACGGAGTGATTTTCTGGCATCACTAGCAATTGGAATCACTCTTCACGGTATGTATTTAGCGGGAGTTTGGTATTCCATCAGCTTGGGAGCACCAGCAGGCCTATCTTCAGTGATTACAAGTATGCAGCCGGTGCTGGTCTCCCTGATCGCCATTCGATTATTGAGTGAACCCTTAACTAGAAAGCAGGTAATTGGTTTAGTACTGGGATTCATCGGAGTCTTTCTTGTCGTCTTACCAAAGCTCTCTGGCACATCGCACTTTACGACAACATCACTCGGGCTACTGGTCCTAGCACTCTTGGGAAGCACGGTTGCGACCTTGATGCAGAAGAAAATTGGTCACGCAATTCCGCTTTTAATTGGTACCACCTATCAGTTCGCAGTCTCTGGCGTAGTTCTGCTGATTCTCTCTGTTGCGCTAGGTAAGACTGAATTCCACCTCACGCAGACCGGCTTATTTGCAATGCTTTGGGCGGTGCTTGTCACATCAATTGCGGCAGTGCTCTTGCTCTTCTGGCTGCTCAATCGCGGTTCGGCTGCCAAGGTTTCATCCTTGTTTTATCTCGTGCCACCGATTGCAGTGCTAGAGACCTATATTCTCTTTGGGGAAAAGATCAACGCCCTGGGGTTCATCGGAATCGCGATGACCACGCTGGGCGTTGCCTTAGTACTACAGAACTAGCTTCTTATTTGTTAGTGATGACCTTCAAGTTCCTTACGCTCTGACTCAGTTGCCTTTGGCACCGCAGTTGCCATCGAGCGTGAGATCCGATTACGAATCTTGTTCTTGATTGCCCCTGGCCTGCGAACTCCGCCGCCGTCTAGCTCCGGAAGTTCAAGTGGTGCTAGTTGCTCGTGGGAAGTAAGCAGCCAGGCCTTTTCAGCCGATATTGGCTCATGAATTTCAGTGAACTCACCATTTGGCATGCGGACCAGGCGTCCGGTTTCGCGTCCGTGCAGAACGAGATCGCGATCAGCGCGTTGTAGTGAAAGACATAGGCGCTTGGTAATGACGTAAGCCAGTGGTGGCAAAACAATTACACCAATACGAGAGAACCACATCATCTGGTTAATGGTGAGATCAAATGTTGTGGCAATGATGTCGTTACCACCGTTAAGAAGACATACAAGAGTGAAGGTCAGAGCCATCGCGCCAATAGCGGTGCGAGTAGGTGCATTACGCGGGCGATCAAGCAGATGATGCTCGCGCTTATCTCCGGTTGCCCAGCTCTCAATAAATGGATAGAGCGCAAGGGCGGTGAACATGATGCCCGGCAAGATAAGACCTGGAATCAAAATATTCCATGAGATTGTGTATCCGAAGGTGACTGTCTCGATTGGGGGAGCCATACGCACAAGTCCATCTAGCCAACCCATATACCAATCGGGTTGGGAGCCGGCCGAGACTTGTCCTGGCGTGTAGGGGCCGTATAACCAGATGGGGTTAATCGATGCGACCGCACCAAGAAAAGCGGTAACGCCAAAGACAATGAAGAAGAATCCGCCAGCTTTAGCCATATAGACCGGCATCAGTGGATAACCAACAACGTTCTTCTCAGTGCGACCCGGGCCTGGGAACTGGGTGTGCTTCTGGTACCAAACAAGCATTAAGTGAACAGTGATGAGTGCCAGGAAGATTCCTGGAAGCAAGAGCACGTGCACGGTATAGATACGTGGGATGAAAGCGACACCCGGAAATTCGCCGCCGAAGGCGAAGAAGGCAAGGTATGAGCCAACTACAGGAAGGGCTTGAATAATTGCCTCCGCGATGCGGATACCAGTACCGGAGAGAAGATCATCGGGAAGTGAGTAACCCAAGAAGCCTTCCACGATTCCAAGAGTGAGAAGTCCAACTCCGATAATCCAGTTAAATTCACGAGGCTTACGGAATGCGCCGGTGAAGTAGACGCGCATCAAGTGCACGACAATTCCCACCATAAATATGAGTGCGGCCCAGTGGTGAATCTGGCGCATGAGTAATCCGCCACGAACTTCAAATGAAATATCAAGAGTAGATGCGTAGGCCGCTGACATCTCTAAGCCTTGCAACGGTTCGTAGGAACCCTCATAGACGACTTCGCGCATTGATGGATCAAACCAAAATGTAAGGAAGGTTCCGGAGAGAAGCAGAATGACGAAAGAGTAGAGACAGATTTCACCGAGCAAGAATGACCAGTGGTCGGGGAAGACCTTGGTGAGATTCTTCTTCATCCACTTGGCCGCACCTGTGCGATCATCGACATATCCTGCGACGTTACCGGCGATTCTTTCGCGTGCTGTCATCTTGAGCGCTCCCAGAAACTAGGTCCGACGGGTTCATTAAATGGTGCTTGTGCCACGAGGTAACCCTCAGCATCAATTGTAATTGGCAACTGTGGAAGTGGGCGAGCAGCTGGGCCGAATATTACCTTTGCTGCGCGGGTCACATCGAATGTTGATTGATGACATGGGCAGAGCAGATGCTTTGTCTGCTGCTCATAGAGGGCAACCGCGCATCCCATATGAGAACAGATCTTTGAAAAGGCAATAATTCCTTCATAGGTCCAGGAAAGTCGCTCGGCATCGAGATTAAATTCTTCCGGGCGAAGACGGATAAGTAGTACGGCATCTTTTCCAATGTCATTTAAAGATCGGTGCTCGCCAGGTGCTATCGCTGGGAGTGTCTGAGCTACTGCGCCTACTTCCAGATCTTCCGGACGTAGCGGGCGATCACCTGGATCAGTGACCAGGCGAGTGCCCTTCTTCCACGATGTTGTCTTAAGTTTGTTTCCAGGTAGTGGACCGAGGTCACCTAGTAGAAGCACCGGTGAGATAGCAGAGAGACCAAGGGCTGCGCCTAGCGTGCGCTTAATCAGTGGTCTGCGACCAAGACCGGCAGCGGCGGCGCCAGCTTTAACAGTCTTAACAAAATCTTCCCGGTCTTCATCTTCAGATTTAAACTCATGACGCTGGGCAATGACTTCTTCATCAGGCATCAGTGTTTTGGCCCAGTGAATCAAACCTGCACCAATACAGAAGAGCGCGATAGCCATTCCCATTCCCAGGCCAAGCTGGTGAGCATTGGTATTTCCTAGAACTGGAATGAAGAAGAAAATGTCTTCATCGACGAAGAGATATGAGTAAACCAGGAGGACAGTTCCGAGAGCGGAGAGAATAAAGAGCGTTGCTACCTGACGCTCGGCACGAGCTGCAGCCTTTGGGTCAGTATCTGCGCGGCGATGAACATGTGCTGGCAGACCTGGATCTTTGATGAGTTCTATCTCGTTAGACATCTATCTATCTCGCCTTCGCTGCTAACCAGACAGCAACACCAATAAGCAGTCCGATTCCGAGTGTCCACACAAGCAAACCTTCAGTAACTGGACCAACACGACCGAGGGCGGCTCCACCCAACTGAGGTTCAGCTTCGGCGGCCTTGATCCACTTAATCATGGAGAGTTTTTCTTCAGGTGTAATTGTCTTATCGCTAAATACTGGCATTGATTGCGGACCGGTGATCATTGCTTCATAGATATGAACAGGTTCTACTCCCATGACAGTGGGTGCATATTTACCTTGGGTAAGTGCGCCACCTTGGGCTGCGAAGTTGTGACACATCGCGCAGTTAGTTCTAAATAGTTCGCCACCTTCAGCAGTAGAACCATCGCGTTCGTAGTTCAACATCTCCTCGGTTGGAATTTCTGGTCCGGGGGCAAGGGATGCGACATACATGGCGAGTGCATAGACCTCTTCGGCGTTATATACCGGAGCCTTTCGCATCGCTTGCACGCTCATATCTCCCATCGGCATGCGCCCTGTCGCTACCTGGAAATCCACTGATGCTGCGCCAACTCCAATCAGCGAAGGAGCGATCTCGCCGCCTTCTGCGTTAAGTCCGTGGCAAGAAGAACAGCCCTTAAGGAAAATCTCACGACCTTCATCGATAGCAGCAGAGCGGGCTGCGATTGTTGTCGTTTGTTCGGCATCGACGGCGCTGGCAACTTGGAAGGTGGTGCCGATGGTGAAGAGAGCAAAGATCAGCAGGATTGGACCTGTCGCTCGATGTCTACGTAGCCGAGAAAGACGCTTCACAGTGTTCCTTTCAATTCGTTCTTAATCATTTGATGAGGTAGATAGCAGAGAAGAGAGCAATCCAAACAACGTCTACGAAGTGCCAGTAGTAGGAAACTACAATCGCAGTTGTTGCTTGACCTTGGGTAAATCGTCGAGCTTTAGCAACGCGAACCATGACGATCAGGAATGCGATGAGACCACCTGTTACGTGCAGGCCGTGGAACCCAGTTGCGAGATAGAAAACTGAACCGTAGGCATTGGATGAAAGAGTGAGTCCTTCGAGAACAAGATGTGCGTACTCATAAATCTGCCCAGCGACGAAGAAGCCACCCATAAGAAATGTGAGTGAGAACCATTCGCGCATTCCCCATTCGGTGAATTTGAAAAGTGATCCGGTGCGTCTTGCTTGGTAGCGCTCTGCGGCGAAGACACCGAACTGACAGGTGACAGAAGAGAGAACAAGTACCGTGGTGTTAAATGCAGCGAATGGAATATTGAGAACTTCAGTAGATTCAAGCCAGATAGTTGGACCTTGCACAGCGCGCGTTGTGAAATACATTGCAAAGAGTGCGGCAAAAAACATCAGCTCACTGGACAGCCACACAATCGTTCCGACCGCCACCAAGTTAGGGCGGGTTATCTTGTGGTGCGAGCTCACGCTAGTGCTAGTCATGGGCGCCATTATTCCCGAAAAGGTGCGAACTGACCTATTTAAGCCCCCGCCCGGAGGCCCGATTTGCCCTTGGAAATAGGTGAAAAGGGTCACCAAAAAATGAGAGTCGACATCCGGATTATCCAGAATAGACTTCGCTCATGTCCGAGTCCCACGGTAGTAAAGAGCGTAAATACTCCATTGTTTTGTATTCAGATGATTCAACTGTGAGGCAAGCGATTATTGGCGCCTTGGGAAACCGAGTAGCGCCAGAGATGGCCGAGCACGTGATTCACGAATTCGCCACTGGGGCAGCACTTCGACTCTTTGTCGATGGCAAGAAGCCAGGAACCGATAAGCCAATTGATTTATTCATTCTCGACGCAGAATCTGTTCCGGAAGGCGGCCTTGGAATGGCGCGCCAACTTAAAGATGAGGTTTTTAATTGCCCACCAGTATTGGTCATCACCGGCCGCAAAGCTGATGCCTGGCTGGCAGCGTGGTCTCGGGCAGAGGCAAATGTGCTTCACCCGATTGATCCATTCACACTTTCGGCCACGGTCGCGGATCTACTTCGTACTCGCACAACTGCACTTTCCACGCTTTAGACAAGACGGGGAAAGAATTCGCCATGAGCTCATCACTTGCTGATGGAAGTTTTGCTGCGAATATAGAAATTCTCAACGCGGGAAGAGATTTGGAACCGGAGCAAATTCGGTTTGTGATGCGTGAAATATTGAGTGGAAACGCTGATGTGGAATCTATTAAGAGCTTTCTGCTCGCACTTAAAGCCAAGGGTGAAACCGCTGATGAAGTAGGAGCACTCGTTGCCGAGATGTATGCACACGCAGCGCCCATCAATATTGCAGAACGAGCAGTTGACACCGTGGGAACTGGTGGAGATGGCGCACACACGATCAACATTTCAACAACCGCGGCAATCATTGCAGCCGCAGCTGGTGCTCGAGTAGTTAAACATGGCAATCGCGCTGTCTCATCCAAATCTGGTGCCTCTGATTTCCTGGAGGCTCTGGGTGTAGTTCCGGGCCTTGATGGCAAAGGTGTGGAGCGAACCGTGCGAGAGCTAGGCATTGGTTTCTGCTTCGCTCCGATTTTTCACCCAGCGATGAAGTTCGCAGCACCGGCGCGAAAAGAACTTGGCGTTTCAACTGTCTTTAATATTTTGGGACCGCTAGCCAACCCGGCCAAGCCAAAGGCAGCTGCTGTCGGCGTTGCCAATGAACGGATGCATTTAGTGATGGCGCAAGTATTGGCTGATAAAGGCTGCGATGGTTTTGTCTTTCGGGGCGATGATGGTCTTGATGAAATTACGTTAGCAACAACGACGACCATTCTCGCTATCGGAAAAGATGTCATCACAAGTGATCGAATTGATGCAAAAGATTTTGGTCTCTCCAATGCACCGCTATCAGCCATTGTTGGGGGAGATCCAGCTGAGAATGCCCGCATCAGCCTTGCCATTCTTGCAGGTGAACTGGGTGCACCCCGTGATGCGGTTCTACTGAATGCTGCCGCAGCCATTGCTGCCTTTGAAGGTGACTTAGATTCGGATGTTAAGCAGCGACTCACTGCTGGGCTTTCGCGTGCTACTGAAGCTGTTGATTCTGGCGCAGCTAGTGCGTTACTCAAGAAATGGGCAACGCTTACTTCCCAGATTTCGGCTTCTTAACTTTCTTACCAAAGTTCTGAAGTTCTTCCAGGGTAAAGATATCGAAGGAGCCAAGGCGCTCAATTAATCCATGTAATACATCAACTGTCGCCCGGGCATCATCAAGTGCGCGATGGTTAGGAGTGGTCTGGGTTCCGAAGAAGGCAGCAAGAGTTCCCAACTTACAGTTCGGCACTTCATCCCGAGTTAATACCTTGCGCGCGATGATCGCAGTATCAAGGACTGCAAATGCTGGCCACTGGTAGCCGTGCACTTTTGAGTAGTGCTTGAGAAAGGCGAGATCAAAGGGGGCATTCTGCGCTACGAGTACCGTCTCTTGATGCGAACCGAGAAACTCAAAGAGTGAGGGCAGGACAGTAGATATTGAAGGAGCCTGATGAACCATGGAGTCGTTGATGCCAGTGAGTTCTTGGATGTAGTCAGGGATGGGATGCCCAGGATTTATGAAAGTTTCAAATTCACCAAGAGTTTTACCTGCCTTAACTTTGACCGCACCTATTTCGGTAATAGCAGCGCCGATATGCGGGCCAGCACCAGTGGTCTCTAAATCAACAACAACGAAAGTTGTTTCCAGCAAGGGACGACCAAGATCTTGCAACGTTGATTGCCAGGAATTGTCGTTCACGCAACGAACTGTATGTGATTGCTCTGACATTGCTTACGCCATACCATTTTCGATATGAGTATCGAGGGCGTTCCGGTTGAGTTATTGCGTGATTGGCAGGCGGTAGGACACGGGGCCAATGCAAAGATCGGCGTTCTTCTGGTTCATGGTTTTACTGGCTCTCCAGCCTCGATGCGTCCATGGGCTGAATATCTCAATGCCCACGGATACACCGTCAACGTTCCTCTTCTTCCTGGTCATGGCACAAAAGTTGAAGATCTGAACCTGGTGAAGTGGCAGGAATGGCCAGCTAAAGCTGAAAGTGAATTGCAGTCATTGCTGGCTAGTTGTGAGAAAGTTTTTCTCATCGGTTTTTCTATGGGCGGAACGACAACACTTAATATCGCCGCTCGCTACTCACAGGAACTTGCGGGTTTGATTTTGGTTAATCCCATGATCCACATCAGGTTTGTGCCCGCGCAATTGGCTTGGTTACTCAGTCGTTTTCAAAAGTTTCGCTCGGCTATCGGTGATGACCTCAAGCGCCCAGGAGTTACCGAAGCCGGCTATGACGCCAATGCCATTGTGGGCGTCTATGAACTACTGAAGATGTGTAGCGTGACTCGCAAGCAATTAGCCGATGTCACCTTGCCAGTTCAGCTCTTTCACAGCACCGAAGACCACACCCTGCCGGTATCTAACACCGAGATTATTCTTAAAGGTATAGCCTCACGTGAGAAGAGCAGAATTGAGTTGGTTAATAGCTATCACGTTGCCCCGCTTGATTATGACGCCGAGATCATCTTTGAAAACTCTCGGATATTTATCGAATCGCATTAATTCTCATCTTTGTTAAACTTTCATCGTGCATAAAATTGTCGCCCTTCTCGGTGGAAAGCGCGCGGCAGACTCCTTTAGAAAGACAGTTTCCGGAGATGCCAGCGGTGCACCTGTGTGGTCTGCGCAGATGGCAATTGGTGATGACATCGGTTACTTCGGGCCTGGCAGTGCGGTGTGGCAAGTACACGGCTGTATCTCAACAATTGTGGGCGGAATCAGAGCGTTACTGATGCAGGCGGCACATCCAGCAGCTCTTACTGGCGTGGCAGAACATTCTCAGTATGACTCTGATCCATTAGGACGCCTTGAGCGCACTACTCGTTGGCTCACTATTACCTCCTTTGGTTCTACCGAAGCTATAGAACGCGAAGCCGGGAGAGTGAATGAAATTCATAAGCGGGTAGTGGGCAATTACCCGGATGGCAATAACGAAGTTCGCCCTTATGCGGCAAGTGATCCTAGATATTTACTGTGGGTGCACTGTGCTTTCACTGATTCCTTCTTGCGCACTTACCAAGAACTCGGCTATGACACAGATGGCGTAGGTGATCAATACATCCGCGAGTGGTCACAGAGCGCCAAACCGTTAGGGCTTAACTCTGCCCCACAGTCCATGCGTGAATTAGATGCTGAGATTGCAAGGTTTGTTAAGGATGAAGTTGCAGCTATCGCGATGACGCCACCTATCGTGCGATTTATTCTCGCGCCTCCATTTAGCAAGGGAGGGCTCTTCTTCTATGCGATCTTGCGCAATGCAGCCATTGCCACAATCGATGAACCATTTCTCACCGTCTTGGGGCTGAAGCCAAAACCCAAGAGCTGGTTGAAGGTAAGCCGGGTTTTACTTGATTTTCTCTCCTACATGCTTGGCCATGAATCTCCTTCACAAAGGATTGCTCGTGAGCGAATCAAAAGAATAGAGTTAGCTGCATGAGCGATTGTCTCTTCTGCAAGATTGTTGAAGGTGTAGTGCCATCGCGAAAAGTCTTTGAAAACGATAATTGCTTTGCCTTCCTCGATATCTTCCCTGCAGCCAAAGGTCACACGTTGGTGATTCCTAAAAAGCATTTCACAGATATTCACGAGATTGACGCGCAGAGCTATGGCGCAGTAGCTGCTGCTACTAAAGAGGTTGCCGATTTACTGCAGAAGAAGTTGGGTTCAGAAGGAATGACCATCTTTCAAATGAATCGGGAAGCCGGCTGGCAAACTGTCTTTCATCTACATATGCATGTTATTCCACGATGGGAGAACGACGACCTTCATAAACCTTGGGATATCGCACCGGCAACTGATCAAGAACTCGATGAGGTATTGCACCTATTGCAATAAGAAGCACTCTGCCTAGAACCAAGAGACTGTCGAGTATTCTTTCTAGGTGAACACCTCAACCAGGCGGATGGGAATCCTTGCAGTCCTAGGATCCGCACTCTGTTTTGGAACCACAGGTACTACTCAGCAGTTAGGCGTTCCAGATATTTCACCCCTGGCAGTGGGCGCCGCCAGACTTCTCTGCGGCTCACTCTGTCTCTTCGCCTTTGCTTACATCCAGCGCTCACAGCGCGGAAGCATTCGTATGTCTAGGCGAGACTTATTGATCTGCGGCTTTGGCGTGGCGGGCTATCAACTCACCTTCTTTAGCGCAGTTCACATCACTGGCATTGCAATCTCCACCGTTACTGCACTCGGAAGCGTTCCCACATTCTCTGCCATCGTCGCCTATTTAGTGATGGGAGAAAAACCTTCCAAGAGTTGGTATCTGGGCACATCAGTGACAATCCTTGGAATCATTCTTGTTGGAACCGCAAACGGAATAGCCGAATTTAAGCCACTCGGGATTCTTTTGGCCGCCATCGCTGGTTTTGGCTTTGCCGTCTTTAATGTCGTTAGCCGAAAATCTCTAGCGGCAGGGGCGCAAGATATTTGGTTGACTGCCACCTCATTTGGTGTGGCAGCACTCATCACGCTGCCTTTTCTTTTTGCCCAAAATCCAGAATGGATTCTTACAACTAAGGGCGGTCTATCAGTTCTCTGGTTAGGACTTGTGCCCACAGCTATTGGTTATTTTCTTTTCACATCAGGGCTGAAGAAAATTGATTCAAGTACGGCCGCAACCGTGGTCTTAGCAGAGCCAGCAACTGCCACCATCTTGGCCGCAGTTGTTATTGGCGAGAGCCTAGTTACGCAAAGTTATATCGGTATAGCAATTGTTGCTGTGGGAATTCTCTATATCTCGCGCGCTAAGCCATAAAGTCATAGAAGATCAGAAAGATCGCCACCGCAAACATTACGTTGGCAATGATGTAATCAAGCACCTTCCAAAAAATAGGCCTTGTCATAAACCGGGAGGCGGCTCGGGCTCCAAAACCGAGTGCTGAGAACCAGAGGATGCTGCCGAGTGAGGCACCGAGTGCGAAATACCAGCGATCGCTATGGAATTGGTTTGAAATACTTCCAAGCAAGATAACGGTATCCAGATACACATGTGGATTGAGAAAAGTAAAACCGAGCACCGAAGCGATTGCAGCTTTGCGCGAAATTGAAGTCTCGCCCTCAATACTCAAAGCACCGGGGCGGAAAACCCTGCGCAGTGTGTTGAGTCCAAAGAAGGTGAGGTAGGCAACGCCGAACCAGCGAATGATCTCAAGTGCGCGCGGTTGCGATTGGATAACGGCTCCGAGTCCGCCCGTGCCAAGGAAGATAAGCAGCGCATCAGATGCGGCGCAAATAACGACCACGAGCAGGACATTGGATTTAGCTAAACCTTGCCGGATGACGAAAGCATTCTGGGCACCGATGGCGATGATGAGAGAGAGGCCAGTAAGTAAGCCTGGGAGAAATGCAATCACCAGCAGACACTACTTTGAGTGATGGTATCTTGGAAGAAAGAAGGGGTATCAAAAATCTTTAGGCGAGTCCTCATCCTTTCCAACACCATTAGTTTTAGGATTGCACATGCGCTTTAAGAATATCTTCGTCTTAAGTCCGGGAAGATCGGGCTCGAAGACTTTTATTGAGGCCTCATCGCATCTGACTAACTACTCCGCAGCCCATGAATCTTTGAGTGCTCATCTAGGTGATAAACGATTCGACTATCCAGCACACCATATTGAAGCTGATAATCGACTGATTTGGTTTACAGGAGAGTTAGCTAAGCGCTTTCCAGACGACGTTCTCTACGTCAATCTCATTCGAGATTTCGATGCCACAGTTGATAGTTTTCATCACCGCCTGCAGAACAGCTCTTATCGCGCCTCAATTATGAATGCCTTCGCCCATGGAATCTTGATGAAGCCGGGGGATTGGCGAGCAGATCAAGAGCGAGATCTCGCTGCTTTCTATGTAGAAACAGTGCAATCGAATATCGAGTTTTTTCTACAGGGACGAACCCACCTCACCGTTCACTTAGAAGACGGCGGCGAAAGTTTCAATGAGTTCCTGCAGCTGATTAAGGGCGAAGGAGATATGGGCAAGGTTCGTGCGACCTGGCTAGAAGTTCACAACGCGCGATAGGAAGACGAGACTGGAATCAAACCAGTGTGCCCCGTAACGTAAACCTTCGCTTACGCGTGTGAATAGAGCAGACTAAGAAAGCCGTTTTTAACGGGAGTTAACAACCTTTTCCTTTACCGGGCTCACTACCGCACAAACTGGGCAGAGCGCTGTCTTACCAATCCAATTTTCATTTGGCTTAGTTAAATCCGCGTTCCATGCATGTCCACATTCAAGCCAATAGGCTGGTCTAATTGTCATATCGTGAGATTAGCAAAAAGTAAGCAAAAATGGAAAAACCAAGAAGAAAAAATTCCTCTCTTGGAATTTCACGCTCAAAACAGTGGACGATACTGGGATCGAACCAGTGACCCCCACAATGTCAATGTGGTGCTCTACCGCTGAGCCAATCGTCCGGGTCTTACATCTTCGGTATGTATTTAATTGTTTGCGAAAGTATAGCCGAGTGAATTATCGGGCGTAATCATCCTGAATGCGCTCAATATCATCTTCACCGAAGTAGGTGCCGGTCTGAACTTCAATGAAGATCATCACTTCTGTGCCTGAGTTACCAATGCGGTGGAGCTGGCCAACCTGCACATCTACCGTCTCGCCGGGGTATTTCTTAAAGCTTTCTTCACCTAGAACTACATCTGCTACTCCAGCAACGATAAACCAATGCTCTTGTCGCTTTTGATGGCGTTGTAATGAGAGGCGATGGCCTGGTTCTACCCAGATTGATTTCACCTTGTAGGTGGGAGTGTCCTGCAAGATCTCATAGCGACCCCAAGGTCGCCTTGAATCGTAATCTGACATATCTACTCCGTTGTAGTGCTGTTTCTATTCTTACTTGAGGTCGGAACGGGATTTGAACCCGTGTAGAGGGATTTGCAGTCCCTTGCCTCGCCTCTCGGCCATCCGACCAAACTGTTGCTGCGATAGAGAAACCGCCACCTGAAAATTAATTCTAAGCGGCGGTTAATCCGAGCGGACGACGGGGTTCGAACCCGCGACCTGAACCTTGGCAAGGTTCCGCGCTACCAGCTGCGCTACGTCCGCATTTTGTGCAGGGGCAAATCTAGCGCAGAGCAGGGGTAAGTGCCAAAGCGTCAATTATTTCGCACTGTTTATACGCGCTAAGTGCGTAGCCTTAGCCAGGTGTATGGCCTTGAAAATCAATTCTGGATGGGTGGACGACTTGCGACCCAATTAGAAGAAATCAGCAACGATCCATCAGTACTTCAAGATGGAAACTTCTGGGCGGTTCTTGTTACATTCGAAGGTGAGATGACCTTTGCGCGCTTTGGGCAGGTGCAAGATTCCAACTTCCCAGAGCCGCAATGGAGTGAGCTACCTAGCCCATGGCGGTCATCTGTTGACCGAGATGAATACATCACTTATGTCAATCAGATTAGAGAAGAGATCGCCGCCGGCGGTGTCTATCAGGTCAATGCTTGTTATGAATTTACCAATCAGTTAGCGGAGCCGATTGAATCTTTAGCAGGGCTTTTCTCGGAATTGATTGCCAAGAATCCAGCGCCCTATGCACAGTACCTGCGCTTACCTGATGTTGAAATCGCCTCCGCATCTCCGGAAAGACTTGTCTCTCGCGTGGGAGCACAGATCACAACCTCACCCATTAAGGGAACAATTCGGGCGGAGCAAGAGTCCTTCGGTGATAAAGACAAGGCAGAAAATTTGATGATTGTGGATTTAATGCGTAATGACTTTGGCAAGATCTGTGAATCAGGAAGTGTTACTGTCAGTGAACTCTTTCGCATTGAAAAACATCCGGGGCTCAGTCATTTAGTTTCAGATGTGACAGGAACTGTAAATACCCGCATCACATGGGCTGAGATCTTTGCGGCGCTAGCACCTGCTGGCTCAATTAGTGGCGCACCAAAGAGTTCGGCGCTACGGATTATCACCACGCATGAGAAGGTAATGCGTGGCCCATATTGCGGGGCCATCGGATGGGTGCAGGGGGATAAGGCAGAGATTGCGGTCGGAATCAGAACTTTCTGGAGAACGAATAAGGATGTGCTGCATTTTGGAACGGGTGCCGGGATTACCTGGTCAAGTGATGCAAGTGCCGAGTGGGATGAAACTCGGTTGAAAGCAGATCGATTATTGAGTATCGCAGGGGGAGGATTCAATGACAATTGAACTTGATTCCTATGGTTTCCCGCGCACATCTGGCATCTTTGAAACAATCAAAACAATTGATGGCAAACCGATTGCTCTAGCACGACATATGCGCCGTGCCATTAATTCGGCTCTCGAGCTTGGGATCACACTTCCCGATGAAGAGAGCATTCGGGTGCAACTCTCTGAGGTGTTAAGTGCAAAGAAGTTTGAAACAGGCCGCTTGCGGTTGTGCTTTGCCGATGGCCTCTTTCACATAAGCCATGATGAATATGAAGAGCTGGCATCACCGAGTAATCTCAATTTTTGTAGCGAGACAGTTACTGGCTTCATCCACAAGAAGTTTCCATACGATCACCGCTTTGCCATTCTTAAATCAGCACGGGATGAGGGATTCGATGACTCCATCCTTTTCAACGCTAAGAATGAGATTACTGAAACCGCTGTCTCTAACTTGGTATTTTGTATCGATGGTGCGTGGGTCACACCGCCCATTACCTCGGGGGTATTGCCGGGCATTGTGCGAGCAGTAGCTATTGAAGAGTGTGGGGTGAGTGTGCGCCCGATTCATATCTCGGAAGTGCCCGAGATTCAATCAGGATTCCTGGTTTCAAGTCTTCGTATCGCTCAACCCATCGCCTACATCGGTGATATGAAATTAGAGATAGGTCAATCATCACGTGAACTCGAGGCCCTCATTCGCGCTCACTTGCAACCAGTTTCGGTAGGCTAGCGCCCATGTCACAGATCAACGTCACCGTCGATGGCCAATCGCGGTCGATTGAAAGTGACCAGCGCCCCACTCAGATATTTGCTGAGAATAAGGAAATTGTTGTCTGCACGATTAACGGGGTTCTTAAGGATCTCTGGACAGATTTAAGCGATGGCGATGTAGTCACATCGGTCTCAATCTCCTCACCAGAAGGACTCGCCGTTCTTCGACATTCCACCGCGCACGTGATGGCGCAAGCTGTGCAGCAGGTCTTTGCAGATACCAAGTTAGGGATTGGCCCGCCTATTACTGATGGTTTCTATTATGACTTTGACCCGCAGAACCCGTTTAATCCAGATGACCTGGAAAAGATTGAAACGGCTATGCGCAAGATTGTTAAAGAAGGTCAAAGATTTAAGCGCAGAGTGACTACTGAATCAGATGCCCTGAAAGAACTTTCTCATGAGCCATTTAAGTGTGAACTCATCGGCATCAAAGGTGGCGGCACTGATGAGACAAGTGTGGAGGTAGGCGGAACCGAGCTAACGATTTATGACAACTTAGGTCGTGATGGCCAGCCAGTGTGGTCCGATCTCTGCCGCGGCCCGCACCTGCCATCAACCAAACATATTCCAGCCTTTAAGTTAATGCGCAGCGCAGCTGCCTACTGGCGAGGTTCGGAGAAGAACCCAATGCTGCAACGCATTTATGGAACAGCGTGGCCTTCCCAAGATGAACTCAACGCTTATCTCGAGTTACTTGCAGAGGCGGAAAAACGTGATCACCGCAGGCTCGGACAAGAGTTAGATCTCTTCTCATTTCCAGAAGAGATTGGTTCTGGACTGGCAGTCTTTCACCCTAAGGGCGGAATCATTCGCCGAGCGATGGAAGATTACTCTCGTAAGCGCCATGAAGAAGAAGAGTATGAGTTTGTTTACTCACCGCACTTAACTAAGGCAGCGCTCTTTGAAAAATCTGGCCACCTCGATTGGTATTCCGAAGGCATGTATCCACCCATGATCATGGATGAAGAACTCCATGCCGATGGAACTATTAAACGTGCTGGGCAGCAGTACTACATGAAGCCGATGAACTGCCCTTTCCACAATCTGATCTTCCAGTCTCGTCAGCGTTCTTATCGCGAACTACCGCTTCGACTCTTTGAGTTCGGAACGGTCTATCGCTATGAAAAATCTGGCGTATTACACGGCATTACTCGCGCCCGCGGTTTCACCCAAGACGATGCACATATCTACTGCACTAAAGAGCAGATGGCTGGTGAGCTTGATTCACTTCTGACCTTCGTCCTCAACCTGCTACGCGATTACGGACTCGCGGATTTCTATCTCGAACTTTCAACTCGTAACCCTGAGAAATCAGTAGGAGAAGATGTCGATTGGAAAGAGGCAACCGAGGCGTTGCGGGAAGCTGCGATGAAGCAGGGACTTGAGCTAGTTCTTGATGAAGGCGGTGCGGCCTTCTATGGTCCAAAGATTTCGGTGCAAGCAAAGGATGCGATAGGTCGCACCTGGCAGATGTCCACTATTCAAGTTGATTTCCAATTGCCACAGAGATTTGATCTTGAATTCGCCGCAGCCGATGGCAGCAAACAACGCCCAGTGATGATTCACCGTGCCCTCTTTGGCTCCATTGAAAGATTCTTCGGAGTTCTCACCGAACACTATTCAGGTGCTTTCCCACCATGGTTGGCACCCGTGCAAGTGATGGGAATTCCGGTTGCCGATGCGTTTAATGATCACTTGGTTAAAGTTGTGAAAGAGATGAAGGGTGCCGGAATTCGCGCAGATATTGATCTCTCTGATGATCGCATGCAGAAGAAGGTGCGCAATGCGCAGATGCAGAAGATTCCATACATGCTAATCGCTGGCGAAGAAGATGTGAATTCAAATGCGGTCTCATTTAGATATCGCAATGGCGATCAGAAAAACGGCGTTCCGATTGCCGATGCAATTGCCGAGATTCTGGCCACGATTGCCGAACGTCGTCAGGTATAGCCGTGAGTCATATTGATGGCGCTGGTATGCCCGATGGCTGGCAACGCTTATGGGCCCCACATCGTCTGGAATACCTGCGTGGTGAAAACCGCCCGCTGGATGGAAATGATGTGCAGTGCCCATTTTGCAGGATCCCTACGTTAAGTGATGAAGAAGGTCTCATTGTTCATCGAGGTGTGAGTGCCTATGTTGTGATGAATCTTTATCCCTATAACCCAGGACATCTCTTGGTCTGCGCCAATCGCCACGTCGCAGATCTCACTGAACTCACTACAGAAGAGCGCCATGAGATTACCGACATCAGCGCTCATGCTATGAATACCTTGCGCAAAGTTTCTAAGGCCGATGGATTTAACCTAGGAATGAATCAAGGTGCGATATCAGGAGCTGGCGTGGCAGCGCATATCCATCAACACATCGTTCCTCGCTGGTCGGGGGATGCTAATTTCATGCCAATTATTGGAAAGACGAAGGTAATGCCTCAGCTACTTACTATTACGCGAGATGAGTTAGCTGCTGCTTGGTAATGACTTAATGTAGTCGTGCGCGATATCGATGCCGATTCCGTTTGTGAGATTGATAGGAATGGCTGGAAATAAAATGCCAGCAGCGAATGCGCCATCATCCATCTCTTGCATCTGTTCTAAGAACTCTTCTCTAAATTCTTTTACTAACTCCTCATGTTCGGGATCACAAGGGCGCACTGACGCTGGTGTAGTTGAGTAATCAATGATGCTTAAGTCATGCAGGCGTATGAGCGCCGCCGGTGATCCATCATCGTGATGAAGAACCAGGTAAGGGTTAACCAATTGATCAAAGACTCGGTTGGCCACCATGACGGCATCTTCAAAATCTAACTCCTGCCCATCTAACCCGTTGACAAGAACAAGTCGTGGAATCTGTATCTCATCTAGGGCTGCCCACAGCGCAATAGTTGGGGCGTCGATACCGGCTGCTGGGTTAACAACGAATATGGCAAGGTCAGATTCGTGCTCTGGTGCCGAAGAAACGGTGCCGCCAAATTCTGAGGCGATTGCCTGCGGGGCCCCCGACACGTGGCCGTATACGTGGATTCGCTTGCTTGCTTCGGAACTAGGTGAAGGCATGAGGGAAAGCCTACGATGGTCCTGATGATAAGTAGCGCACTGAAACCTGCGGTCACCAGATTAATCAATCCGTTGGCCCGAGCCGCCCTGCGTGTTGGCCTAACACCGAATTCTGTAACAATTTTAGGTGCGCTAGGTCTCATTATTTCTGCGGCATATTTCTATAGCACTGAGCAGTATTTCGTTGGCACCCTTGTGATTACAGTCTTTGCCTTAAGTGATCTCTTTGATGGCGCGATGGCTCGAATTTCAGATAAGGGTGCAACATCTTGGGGTGGATTCCTAGATTCAACAATTGATCGTGTGACCGATAGCGCAATAGTGATCAGTCTTGCACTGCCACTGATTCGTGATGAAGACCTTCTTGCATACCCGGCAGTTGTTGCCTTGGTAACTGGAGTCCTTATTCCCTACATCCGGGCAAAGGCAGAGAGTTTTAACATTGCCTGCAGCGTTGGAATCACAGAGCGCACCGAACGACTCGTCATTATTCTGGTCGCTGCTGGTTTTCATGGGTTAGGTGTTCCATACATTCTGGCAATCGGAATCTGGGCCCTGGCGGTATTGGGATTGGTCACGGTGTTTCAACGCCTACAGGTGGTCCGTAAAGGTCTCGCAGATTCGTGATAGATAAGTTAGCAGCGCTGGCATATTTTGCTGGCTGGAGAATTGCTCGAGTTCTTCCTCATAAGTGGGCTTATGGCTTATTTGAAAGACTTGCCACATATTTAGTGGGTAAAGATGGCAAGGGCGTTCAGCGGTTGCGCAGCAATCTGCGCCGCATCAAACCGCATCTGAGCGACGCAGAACTAGAAGTGTTGCTTGGGCAAGCAATGAGCTCCTATCTGCGCTATTGGTGTGACACATTCCGAATTCAAGATTGGTCAGCGTCCCAAATACAAGAGTCGGTCACACTCACACGAGGTGAGTTACTGCTTGATCCCATGCGTGAGGGTCGGGGAGTTGTTATTGCGCTGCCTCACTCCGGTAATTGGGATCATGCTGGTGCCTATTTCTGCTCACTTGGAATTCCGCTTGTCACAGTTGCCGAAAGACTGAAGCCAGAAGCGCTCTTTCAAAGATTTCTGCGCTATCGCCAAGCTATGGGATTCGAAGTGCTCTCGATTGATTCGCGTTCTTTTGCGACTTTAATCAAACGCGCCCGTGAGAAGCGCTTGATCGCACTTGTTGCAGATAGAGATCTCTCGGCCTCTGGTATTGACGTGAACTTCTTTGGCTTTCCGGCACGGATGCCAGCAGGTCCGGCACTTCTTGCAATCAAGACGGCAATACCGCTTGTGGTTGCCCACGTTTCATATATGCAAAACGGAATCCATATTGAATTTACATCGGTAGATGTGTCCGAAGATGGAAGTGAGTCCGAACGTGTGGCGCAGATGACCCAACGGATGGCGAGCCTCTTTGAAAAAGGAATTGCTGCGCACCCACAAGATTGGCATATGCTGCAACGGATCTGGACTGATGGAGATTTTAAGGAGAATAGCTAATGTCGTTAAGTAAGAAGCGCATTGGCATCGTCTGTCCCTATGGGTGGGATACACCCGGGGGAGTCAAGAGTCATATCGGTGACCTCGCCGAATATCTCATCGCGCAAGGCCATACGGTTTCGGTGTTAGCCCCGTCATCTAGTGATGAGAATCTTCCAAACTATGTCACAAGTGCCGGTCGTCCCATTTCGATTGCCTATAACGGAGCAGTGGCACGTCTGCTCTTTGGCCCTGTTGCATTTAGTCGGGTGAAGAGCTGGATTGCAGATGGAAACTTCGATGTCTTACACCTTCATGAACCTGCGATTCCATCGATTTCACTTCTTGCTTGTTGGGCAGCAGAAGGACCGATGGTGGGAACATTTCATGCCGCATCCGCTCGAAAGAAGATTGCCTTTGCAATCACGCCCTTTGTGGAGCCGGTGATTGAAAAACTCAATGCACGTATTGCGGTGAGTGAGGCTGCACGTGAAACGTTACGGATACATCTTGATACCGATGCCATGGTTGTTCCCAATGGCATCTATGCCGCTCGCTTTGCAGATGCAACAGTAGATGCGCGATGGTCGGGAAATACCATTGGTTTTATTGGACGCTTTGAAGAGTATCGAAAGGGCCTCTCTGTTCTGATTGAGGCGTTGCCACAGATTTTGACTCAAATTCCAGATATTCGAATTCTGATTGCAGGACCAGGAGATCCAGTGAGTTTTCTAGAAAAGCTGGAACCTCATCTGCGAAACCGGTTTACATTCTTAGGAACAATTTCCGAGTCAGATAAAGCGAACTTCATGGCATCTGTGGGAATTTATGTTGCACCCAATACTGGCGGAGAATCCTTTGGCATCATCTTGGCCGAAGCACTTGCGGCAGGCGCCGCTGTTCTAGCAAGTGATATTCCGGCATTTGATTCCCTGCTGGGCGGCGGGGAGTATGGAACTCTCTTTGAATCCGAAAACGCACACGACTTGGCCGATAAGGCGATAGCTTTACTGCAAGATTCGGCGCATCGAAGTGCGATAGCAAAGAGAGGCCATGACTACGCCCAGAGTTTTGACTGGGACGTGGTTGCTGAGAGAATTTATGATGTGTATGAAATGGCGATGGTGGGTGGAAGGGGAGTAACGCTTGCTTCCGATAATCGTGCCTGGAATAGATTGCTAGGTCGCAGCAATGAATAACTTTCTCCTGGCCTTCTTCTTTCTCTCTATTTTCGCTTGGTACTTATCATTTCTGGCAACAAGACTTAATCGCTTACATCACCGGGTTGAGACCAGTTGGGCCAACCTTGATGGATTGCTGCAACGCCGAGCTGCGGTTGCCATTGAAATTGCCCGCTCTGAAATCTCTGATCCAGCAGCATCGCTTCTTCTGACATTCGCCGCACACCAAGCACGCGAGGCAACGGTCCGAGATCGCTCTCAGGCAGAGACTGGCCTGACTGGCGCACTAGGAATTCTGATTGAGAATTCTGCCGATACTCAAAATCCTTTGGAACAAGAGCTCTTACTTGAACTAAAAGACCTGACAGCAAAAATCAAAGTTGCTATCGCCATTCACGTTGAATCTGTGACCAGAACACAGATGGTGCGTAAGAAGCTCTTTATCCGGCTCTTTCGTCTAGCAGGTTCGGCGCCAGAGCCGGTTACTTATGAATTTGAAGGCGATGTTTTTTAAGCGCTTAGTTGCGGTTATATTCGTGATCGCATCGTGTGCGGTTGTGCTCACTTCCGTCATTTCACCTGACTCACTATTTAAGGTCAAAAGCCCATTTTCCGAAGCTCCGGCCGAGAATTCAATTAGTGGACGTGTGGGCACTGATGGTCCGGTACTTGTTGTGAAGATTGATGACACATCCATGGCTCATCCACAGATTGGGTTAGAGGATGCGGACCTGGTTTACATCGAACAAGTTGAAGGTGGCTCTACCCGCCTTGCCGCGGTCTTCTCTTCAAAGATTCCCACACGAATTGGACCAGTTCGCTCGGCGCGCATTTCAGATATTGAACTGCTTGCTCAGTTTGGTCGGGTGGGATTTGCTTATAGTGGGGCGCAAAGCAAAATGCTTCCGATTATCGCGGCGGCAAATCTTCATGACCTAGGGGCACAACGAAACTCGCCGACAATTTTCACAACAGATCCGAATCGCACCCAGCCATATGCGATGGTGCTGCGCGCAGACCTATTGCTGGAACTGGCAAAGAGCAGAGGTTTGGAGTTTGCGCAATCAAAGAACATGGGCTGGAATTTTGGAAAAGTATCAGATGAAGGAGTAGCAATTACAACTGCACAGATTTCTTGGCCAGCTAGTTCCTATTATGTGCATTGGTCTAAGAAAGAGAATCGTTGGCTTTTAGATTTTCGAAAAGAGCCGAACATCACAGAATCGGGGACTCGTCTTGGTGCTTCTACATTTGTCATTCAACTAGTTTCAATTACGGATTCAATCTATAAGGACAAGAATGGTGAAGTGACTCCACTTTCAACGACTGTCGGGAGTGGCAGCGGTTACATCCTGCGAAACGGTAAATCCATTAAGGCCACCTGGAGCAGACCCACTGCCGAAGAGGGAACTCGCTGGCTCAGCATGAGTGGGGAAGAGATCACCTTTGAAAAGGGGCAGATATGGGTGGCCCTGACAGATAGGGAACCTGTTTTCACTCTCACAAACGCGGATGCAGCATCGCTAACTCCAAAGTAGACTCTTCTCCTGCACATACTGCACTGAACTAGGAGCTTTGATAAATGTCTGAAACAACTGGCACCGCACGCGTCAAGCGCGGCATGGCTGAAATGCTTAAGGGTGGCGTCATCATGGATGTCGTCAATGTTGAGCAAGCCAGAATTGCCGAAGATGCTGGTGCTTGTGCAGTGATGGCGTTAGAACGCGTACCAGCAGATATTCGCGCCCAAGGTGGCGTAGCTCGCATGTCAGATCCGGACATGATTGAAGCGATTCAGGCAGCGGTCTCTATTCCAGTCATGGCCAAGGTTCGCATCGGACATTTCGTGGAAGCTCAAATTATTGAAAGCCTCGGTGTTGATTACATCGATGAATCTGAAGTTCTCACCCCGGCTGACTACACCAACCACATTGATAAGTGGAACTTCAAGATTCCATTCGTATGTGGCGCCACAAACTTAGGTGAGGCCCTTCGTCGTATTAACGAAGGAGCGGCGATGATTCGTTCCAAGGGTGAAGCCGGAACGGGTGATGTATCCAATGCCATGATGCATATGCGCACAATTGGTGCAGAGATTAGACGCCTCTCTTCGCTACGCGAAGATGAACTCTATGTTGCAGCTAAGGAGTTGCAAGCACCATATGCGTTAGTTAAGGAAGTTGCTGAGACTGGAAAACTTCCAGTTGTGCTCTTCACTGCTGGTGGAATTGCAACACCGGCCGATGCTGCGCTCATGATGCAGATGGGCGCCGATGGCGTCTTCGTAGGTTCTGGAATCTTTAAATCAGGAAACCCCGCTCAACGCGCAGCAGCATGTGTGAAGGCAACGACTTTCTATCAGGATGCAAAGGTTTTGGCCGAAGTTTCCCGCGGCCTGGGCGAGGCAATGGTCGGAATCAATGTTGCAGATATTCCGGTGCCACATCGTTTAGCAGATCGTGGTTGGTAGTTAACGCAAGTTTATGAAAGTTGGCGTGCTAGCTCTACAAGGAGATTTCCGCGAGCACATTCGTGCCACAACGCAGTGCGGTCATGAAGCATTTGAAGTAAGGCGTTTAGCTGAATTAGAAAGCGTTGACGCGCTGATTTTGCCTGGGGGAGAATCCACCACCATTGTTCATCTGGCCAAGACTTTCGAGCTGTTTAATCCCATCCGAAAGCGCATTGGTGATGGACTTCCAGTGTATGGATCGTGTGCCGGAATGATTCTCTTAGCCGAGCGCATTCTTGATGGCGCCAAAGGGCAAGAGACATTTGGCGGTCTAGATATTACGGTGCGCCGAAATGCTTTTGGCAGGCAGGTTGATTCCTTTGAATCAGAGCTTGAGTTCAATGGCAAGAAGATGAACGCTGTCTTTATCAGAGCACCGTGGGTGGAGCAGTCTGGTGCTGGGGTTCAGGTTCTGGCAGAAGCAGCCGGGCACGCGGTTGCGGTGCGCGAAGGCAAAGTTCTTGCGACAAGTTTCCACCCAGAATTAACGAGTAATCTGGAAATACATCGTTACTTCTTTGATGAGATGTGTAAAGCGCGATAAAGTTGCCCTTAGTGGCGTAGGTAATCGCCTCTTAAAAAACGATTGAGGTGTTGACAATGTCAGGCCATTCCAAATGGGCTACGACCAAGCATAAGAAGGCGATCATCGATAGCCGCCGGGCGAAGAATTTTGCCAAGCTAATTAAGGCTATTGAAGTGGCTTCCCGTAATGGTGGTCCGGAAGTTGAAGGCAACCCAACTCTGTTTGATGCCATTGCTAAGGCTAAGAAGAACTCAATGCCGGCAGATAACATCGAGCGTGCGGTCAAGCGCGGAGCCGGCCTTGAATCTGGCGGTGCTGATTGGCAGACGATTATGTATGAGGGCTATGGGCCTAATGGTGTTGCGCTCATGATCGAATGTTTATCTGATAATCGAAATCGCGCAGCATCTGAAGTGCGCGTTGCGGTCACTCGCAATGGCGGCAGCATGGCTGATCCGGGATCTGTGGCATATCTTTTTAATCGCAAAGGCGTCATTATCGTGAATAAGGCTGGTGGGGTCACCGAGGATTCAATCCTGGAAGCAGCACTGGATGCCGGGGTTGAAGATGTGAATGATTTAGGTGAATCGTTTGAAGTTGTCTGTGAAGCCAGTGATCTCGTAGCAGCTAGAACTGCGCTGCAAAGTGCCGGAATTGATTATGAATCAGCAGATTCTTCCTTCCTGCCTTCGATGCAGATTCCACTCGATGCCGAAGGTGCTACCAAGGTCTTTGAACTTATTGATGCGATTGAGGAGTTAGATGATGTGCAGAATGTCTACTCCAATTTTGATGTCTCAGATGAAGTCCTGGCGAGCCTTTCTTAAGTCGTCGTAGGGCTGACCTAGGCTTAGAAGTTATGAGCCAGATACATAAACGAGTACTCGGGGTGGACCCTGGGCTGACTCGTTGTGGCGTGGGCGTTGTCGAAGGCGCAATTGGGTCACCACTTACATTAATTGGTGTCGGCGTCATTCTTACACCACCAGATGCGGCCCTTGAGATGCGGCTACTTCAATTGGAAAGTGAATTGGAGGAGTGGATCGTTCTTCATAAACCCACCGTGATTGCTGTGGAGCGAGTCTTTTCACAACACAATGTTCGTACCGTGATGGGAACCGCGCAAGCTGCCGGAATCGCGCTCTTAGTAGCAGCGCGCAGAAACATTCCAGTGATGATGCATACACCATCTGAAGTGAAAGCTGCCGTTACCGGATCCGGACGAGCCAACAAGGCGCAGGTCGCCGAGATGGTTAAGCGCCTACTTAATCTCGAGTCAATCCCGAAGCCGGTCGATAGCACCGATGCCTTAGCCCTTGCGATCTGTCATATCTGGCGAGGTGGGGCAAATACCAAAATTGCAGAAGCGGTAGCGATTGAGAAATCCCGGCTCGCTAAGTTGGTGAAGAAATGATTTCACTAGTAAACGGAATCGTTCGGTCAATTAATTCAGATCGGGCTGTGATTGAAGTAGGAGGTGTTGGGCTAGCTGTCTCCATCACTGGGCCGACTAGCGCCCAGCTTCATCTTGGTTCGGCAACTCAACTATTTACTTCCCTAGTTGTTCGGGAGGATTCACTTACTCTCTTTGGTTTTCTTGATGAGGAAAGTAGAAATACCTTTGAACTCGTGCAAACAGTCTCTGGGATTGGACCGAAGGTTGCGTTAGCAATCATGGGATCACATAGCCCTGATTCTCTGTCTCGCGCAATTGCGCAGGAAGATATCAAGGCGATAGAGAAGGTTCCGGGAATTGGGCGCAAAGGTGCACAGCGACTTATTCTGGAACTCAAAGGGAAGATTTCTGATTTGGGCGGAGCGGAGCGCGTGCAGAGCCATCAACCTATTTGGCGCGAGCAACTTACTTCGGCACTGGTCTCACTTGGATTTAGTGCTAAAGATTCGGATTCGGCAATTAACGAAGTCTTGGCAACGTATGCCGAATCTGGTGTTGATGCTTCTTCCCTTGATTTATCTGAGTTATTGAAGGCTACTTTGGCGCAAGGGCGACGGTCCTAAATGAGTATCGAGCCAGGAAATAGCGGTGAGCGGATTGTGAACCCAGACCTCACAATTGATGACTCGGGAATCGAACACGCACTACGTCCGAAGACGCTTAAGGATTTCATCGGTCAGCACCGAGTGCGCGAACAAATTGATGTTTTGCTTAGTGCGGCCCGCAAGCGAGGATCTGCGGCGGATCACATTCTGCTTTCGGGTCCGCCTGGACTTGGTAAGACAACTCTTGCCATGATTCTGGCGAGTGAGATGCAGACCCCTATTCGAATCACCTCTGGTCCGGCAATTACTCATGCGGGGGATTTAGCGGCAATTCTTTCTTCTTTGGTTGAAGGAGAAATCCTTTTCCTTGATGAGATTCATCGTCTTCCGCGCCCGGCTGAAGAGCTGCTCTATCTTGCGATGGAAGATTTCCGAGTCGATATCGTCGTGGGTAAAGGTCCAGGAGCTACGGCTATTCCGTTGCAACTCCCTCATTTCACATTGGTCGGTGCCACTACTAGAGCAGGTCTGTTGACTTCACCATTGCGGGATCGTTTCGGCTTCACCGCCCACCTAGATTTCTATGAAGAATCTGAGTTGGCCCAAGTTATTTCGCGAAGTGCATCGCTGCTTGGTTTAGAGATAGATGTGAAGGCAGTTTCAGAGATTGCAGGAAGATCTAGAGGCACGCCGAGAATCGCAAATAGATTGCTGCGAAGAGTGCGTGATTATGCCCAGGTGCGCGGTTCTGCAAAAATCATTTACTCAGATGCAACTGCCGCACTGCAAATGTATGAAGTTGATGAGAAGGGGCTCGATCGACTAGATCGATCTGTTCTCCTTGCACTCATTGAGAGATTCGCTGGTGGTCCGGTTGGACTTTCCACACTTGCGATTGCTGTGGGGGAAGAGACTGAGACTGTGGAATCTGTTGCCGAACCGTTCCTCGTCAGAAACGGCTTCATGGCAAGGACTCCGCGAGGTCGAATTGCAACGGCTCTGGGTTGGCAGCATGTGGGGCGCACGCCCCCTGCTGGGACGATTTCTCTTTTCGACACACCAGCGCCTGACGCCTAGACTCTCCTCTTATGTCCACACCTACTAAAACTGTGAAGACCTCAGGCCGGCCTGCTCGAGCCTTAGCGCTGCTGGCAATCATTCTGCTCGGACTAGTAGGAACAGCCCTGATTCAGGGCGCATCCTCGGTCAAGCTCGGCCTTGATCTGCGCGGTGGCACAAGTGTCACGCTGCAACCTCGCGCATCGAATGATTCAAATAAAATTACATCGGCGGCAATTGATCAGGCAGTCACGATTATCCGCCAACGTGTGAACTCACTTGGTGTTGCCGAATCTGAAGTAACAGCGCAGGGAAGCGGAACTAACCGCCAGATTGTTATCTCCGTTCCTGGAGATTCTGGTCGTCGTGTTGTTGATTTGGTTGGACAAACTGCAGAGCTTCGTTTTAGACAAGTTCTCGCAGAATCCTCCGGCTTAGCAGGAAGTGGATTAGACACAGCAACTCCCACAGCAGGAGTCACACCGGAACTAAATGCAAAGTTTGCCGCACTTGATTGTTCCAAGTTGGAAAATCAACAGGGAACTGGCGCGGATTCCCCTGCTGAAACAATTGTTGCGTGTTCAAGAACAGGGGCAAGTAAGTACATTCTTGCTCCGGCTGAAGTCTTAGGACAACAGGTTTCTAAGGCATCCGCTGGCATTGATCAGCAAGGTTCAGCTGGTTGGTTTGTAGCACTTTCCTTTAATGGTGAAGGAACTTCCGCATTTGGTGCTCTCACAGGTCGTGTTACATCACTTGCCTCACCTTTAAATCAGGTTGCCATTGTTCTAGATGGATTAGTAGTTTCAGCACCATCGATTAATGAAGCGATTCCTTCCGGTAATGCGCAGATCACTGGATCATTTACGCAAACAGAGGCAGAAGATCTTGCCAACGTCCTTAAATATGGTGCGCTACCGCTGGCCTTTGATCGCGGTGAAGTTCAGCAAGTTTCTCCAACGCTCGGTTCTGATCAGTTAGATGCTGGTCTGTTAGCTGGAGCACTTGGTCTGATTCTTGTGGTCATATTCTCAGTTCTGTATTACCGGGCACTTGGGTTAGTAACTGTTGGCTCACTCGCCGTTGCATCAGCGCTCGTCTATTTACTCTTCTTGGTTCTGGGTGAGGCAATCGGATTCACATTAACTCTGGCAGGTATCGCTGGCGCCATTGTTGCAATCGGAATTACTGCTGACTCATTTATTGTCTTCTTCGAACGTGTTCGAGATGAAGCGAGAGAAGGAAGATCTCTGAGATCAGCTGTGGAGAGCGGTTGGCTTCGCGCCCGTCACACGATCATCGTGGCTGACATGGTTTCAATACTCGCCGCAGTCCTGCTCTATTTCTTTGCCGTCGGTGGTGTGCGTGGTTTTGCATTCACATTAGGGCTCACCACACTCGTTGACTTGATAGTGGTCTTCATCTTCACCAAGCCGCTTGTCACACTCATTGCGCGTATCAATTTCTTTGCCTCCGGTCATCCGCTCTCGGGATTCTCTCCTAAGAGCGTTGGACTAAAGGGTCCGAGAGCAAATACTTCAACTACTACTGTGGAGGCATAAGACAATGGCTAAAATTTCAGGTCTTGGTGGGCGTCTCTACTCTGGTGAGACTTCATTTAACATCGTTGGAAATCGCAAGCGTTGGTATTCGATTTCAGCGCTCTTTCTTCTCATTTCTATCGCTGCTCTTACCATTCAAGGTTTGCATTTAGGTCTTGAGTTCAAAGGTGGAGCTTCCTACACAGTGAGTAAGCCGGGAATCACACTTGAACAAGGTCGAGAAGCGGCTTCAAAATTTGATATTCCGGGCGAGGCGATCGTTCAAAAGATCGGTGATGACAAGATTCGTATTCAAACCGGTGCGCTCACTCCGGCACAAGCAACCGCGGCAGAAAATGTTCTGACCTTCACCTTCGATGTTCCAGCTGAGTCAATCGATACGCAAATTGTTGGACCGTCGTGGGGTAAGGAAATTACTAAGAAGGCTATCTACGGTCTCATCGCATTCTTATTGGCGGTCATGCTCTTTCTTGCAATGGCATTTGAACCCAAGATGGCACTTGCAGCCATTGTTGCAGTGGTGCACGACGTGCTTATCACTGTCGGAATTTACGCAGTCGTAGGTTTCGATGTCACCCCAGCAACGGTGATCGGATTCCTTACAATTCTTGGATATTCGCTCTATGACACTGTCGTGGTCTTTGATAAGGTGAGAGAGAATACGAAATCTGTCACAGCCAATAGCAAGCAGACATATTCACAGGCTGCAAACTTGGCTGTCAATCAGACTCTGGTGCGTTCTGCTAACACGTCCATCATCGCACTCCTACCTGTTGGTTCAATTCTCTTTGTAGGCGCTGGATTACTGGGCGCTGGCACACTGAAGGATCTCTCACTCGCGCTCTTTATCGGGCTAGCAGTAGGAACCTATTCATCTGTATTTATCGCACCTCCATTCCTGGCCTCCCTTCGTGAGAAGGAACCTGCGATGCAGGCTCTTGCAAAGAGAGTTGCGACGCGAGGTGGAGCACCGGTGCCTACAGAGAGCAAGCCAACAGATTCAACAGTTGCGCGTGGTCCACGTAACCAACCAAAGCGTAAAGGTCGCAAATAACCCTTTCGCATATGGATACAGAAACCTTAATCGCACCTCTTATAGGTGCGCTTAAGGAGCACCACCCTCAGAGTGATGGCACTGAAATCACCCGAGCCTTCAAGATTGCCCGCACGGCACATGAAGGACAGCTAAGAAAATCTGGCGAGGATTACATCACTCATCCAGTAGCTGTCTCACTTATCTTGGCTGAATTAGGTTTGAACGAAATAACCATTGTCGCTTCCTTATTGCACGATACTGTCGAAGATACCCCATATTCGCTCCAACAACTTCGTACTGACTTTGGCGATGAGATTGCCAACCTTGTTGATGGTGTAACTAAGCTCGATAAATTGACCTATGGTCCAACTGCCGAGGCGGAGACCGTTCGCAAGATGGTCATTGCAATGTCTCGCGACATTCGCGTATTGGTTATCAAATTAGCTGATCGCCTTCATAACGCTCGCACCTGGGGTTTTGTCTCGGCCGAATCAGCACAACGCAAGGCGCAAGAGACCCTAGATATCTATGCCCCACTAGCCCACAGGCTCGGAATGAATGCCATCAAGTGGGAGCTAGAAGATCTTTCGTTCGCCGTGTTAGAGCCAAAGAAATTTGAAGAGATTTCAAGACTTGTGGCAGAGAGATCGCCATCACGCGACGCACTCACAGCAGAAGTTGTTGACGCAGTTGAAAAAGACTTGCAGCGAGATTTGATCACAGCAACAGTGACAGGTCGTAAGAAGCATTTCTTTAGCGTCTATCAAAAGATGGTTGTCAGAGGCCGTGAGTTTAATGAAATCTATGATTTGGTGGGAATTAGAGTTCTTGTAAATGATGTGAAGGATTGTTACGCAGTGCTAGGTTCGATTCACGCTCGCTGGAGTCCGGTACCGGGCCGGTTTAAAGATTACATAGCGATGCCTAAATTTAATCTCTATCAATCACTTCACACCACTGTTATTGGGCCAAACGGTAAAGCGATCGAAATTCAGATTCGCACCTATGAGATGCACTCTCGAGCTGAGTTTGGTATCGCAGCACACTGGAAATACAAGCAAAGCGGTGAGCCAGAGACTAATACCCCAGAGATGATGTGGCTGCGCCAATTACATGAATGGCAGAAGGAGACCGAAGATCCATCTGAATTTCTAGAGGCGTTGCGTTTTGATTTGGGAAGTCCAGAAGTATTTGTCTTTACTCCCAAAGGCTCAGTTGTTGCACTTCCGGGTGGCTCAACACCGGTTGACTTTGCCTTTTCAGTTCACACTGATGTGGGTTTGCGCTGTGCGGGAGCTAAGGTTAATGGGCGCCTAGTTCCACTTGAATCAAAGCTGGTCAATGGTGATGTGATTGAGATTGTTACCAATAAGGGTGAACATGCGGGGCCGAGTCGCGATTGGCTCAATTTTGTGAAGAGTCCACGTGCTCGTTCAAAGATTAAAGCTTGGTTTAGCAAGGAGCGGAGAGAGGAAGCTATTGATGCTGGGCGCGAATCTATTGCCCGCCAAATGCGCAAAGCAGGACTTCCGCTACAGAAGATTTTCGCTGGTCACGCGCTGCTGGAACTAGCTCACGATATGCATTATGCCGATATTGATGCGCTCTATAACGCAGTTGGTGATGGACATGTTTCAGCTGCTTCAATCGTGGAAAAGCTTACTGCTTCGATGTCAGGTGAAGATTCTCATCCAGAAGTTACTATCGAGAATATTCCAACCGGTATGCAAGTTACCAAGCGGACATCGAGCGCCGTGGAGGTTGAAGGCGTTGATGACGTATTGGTAAAACTCGCTCGTTGCTGCACGCCAGTTCCAGGGGACGCAATTATGGGCTTCATCACCAAAGGCTCCGGAATTTCGGTTCACCGGGAGGATTGCATCAACGCTACTGATCTTCGTGAGAATCAAGGTGAGCGAGTAGTGGGAGTTAAGTGGTTATTGGGTGCGGCAAGCTTGTTCCTGGTAAATATTCAGGTTGAAGCTTTAGATCGTGCGCGCCTGTTAGCTGATGTCACCAGAACTCTTTCGGAGCAACACGTCAATATTCTAAGCGCAGCGGTGAGCACATCTAAAGATCGCGTTGCCATCTCTCGCTTTACCTTTGAAATGGCTGATGCCAAGCATCTTGATTCCGTGTTGGCTGCAGTGCGAAATATTGAAGGCGTCTATGACGTCTATCGAACTTAACTAGTCTTATTTAGTTAAATTCAGCGAGATGCTTTTCAGCCTCTGCTAGCCACACCGTACGAGCTTCAGCTGATTCAAGTGCTTCTTTCGCCTTCCTGTCATTACCGGCAGCCTGTGATTTCGCGGCAACTTTTCGATAATTTTCAATAGATTCACTGAGCTGCTTTACAACCTCAGCAGCGCGTGCCTTTGCGGCAGGATCTGTCTTACGCCAAATCTCAGCCTCAGCCTCTTTAATCACTTCTTCCACCTTGGCTACCCGGGCATCGAAAGCGGCTCGCTTATCGCGATGGGTAATGCCGATCTTCTCCCAGGTGCGCATCAAGTCGCGGAATGAGTTCTTCGCTGCCTTGGCATCTGTAAATGGCACCAAAGCTTCGATTTGAACAATGAGTTCTTCGCGCTTAGCAAGATTTGCCGTCATCGAAACTTCGCGCTTTTCCAGGTCTGCACTCTTTGCAGTGAAGAATTGATCTTGAGCCGCCTTAAATCGCGCCCACAACTTAGCTTCATCACTTGGTTTTCCGCGACCAGCTGTTTTCCATGAATCCATGAGTGTCTTAAATCGACGAGCAGTTGCCACCCAATCGGTGGAGGTCGCAAGCTTTTCAGCCTCGATGATAATCTCCATCTTTGCTGCGGAAACTACAGCTGAGGTTGCCTCAAGTTGAGCAAAGTGAGTGCGACGTCGCTTATCAAACTTATTACGGGATGCTGAGAAGCGCTTCCAGAAATCTCCATCAGCCTTCTTATCTAGACGAGGCGCCGCTTTCCACTCATCGAGCAGAGTCTTCAGTCGATCTCCAGTAACTTTCCAGTTCTCTGACAGAGCAAGTGATTCAGCTTCAGCAACAATCTTCTCTTTCTCGACCAAAATCTGTTCCCGGCGAGCAGCCTTGACCGCACTCTCTGCCGCTTTCTTAGCCTCATAAGCCTCGCGGTTTCCTTCAATGAGTGGCTCAATCTGCTCCACCGATAGGGCAAGGGAATCGAGATCGCCGACGCCATTGAGTTCGCGAACTTGCTGGCGCAGTTTCTTCACAGATTCGTGTGCATCCTGCGGAACCATGGCGCCACTTGTGATGCGAGCAGCAGTTAGGGCAACTTCGGATGCGAGGGCTTCAAATTTTCTTACAAAGTATGCAAGTGCTTCTTCGGCGCTCTTGCCTGGGTAGGAACCAACTGGCTTTTCGCCTTCAGAGGTGCGAACGAATACCGTTCCATCTTCTCCGACACGACCGAATTGAGAGGGATCTCCAATGAGTGCAGATGCTGCACTAGGTGCTACTTGTGTGTGAGCTAGCGTTCCTGGATTGATATCGGTCATGATTTCCCCCTCAGCGCGTCGGCGGTTGCCTTCGTTGTTTAGTGCGATTGTGTAAGGGGAGAAGGCTACCCTGACCCCCGTACAACAGTAAATCCATGCGAGATTTTGGGGTCCACCATGCTTGTTCTGTCATATCCAGCGCCCATGTTTGCCACCAATTGCTGGGTGATTTCTGCGGGTGTGGGCCAAGAGTGCATCATCATCGATCCTGGAATGCCTGATATTTCATCTGAAGTAACCATGCTGGTTGAAGAGTACAAATTGAAACCAGTGGCAGCGCTGCTTACCCATGGACATTTAGATCATACATTTTCCATTGTTCCGCTTGCCAATGGATATGCGATTCCAACATATATACATAGCGAAGATCGTCGCTTCGTTTCTAATCCGTCGGGAATACACGGGCCAGATCTGATGGCGCAACTAGGAGAGATGACATTTACGGAACCGAAAGATCTTCGAGAATTGAAGAATGGTGAAGTGATAAATATTTTGGATCTCAAGCTCACCGCAATCCACGCTCCAGGCCATACTCGTGGTTCAACCATGTTCACCCTCAATGAGGAGATACTCATTAGCGGAGATGTTCTCTTTGCTGGCTCCATTGGGCGAACAGATTTACCGACTGGCAGTGCAGCGCAGATGAGAGAGACGCTCATTAAGAAGGTTTTACCGCTAAACGATGATTTGCGGGTGCTACCAGGACATGGCCCGGAGACCACAATCAAATTCGAGAGAAAAAGTAACCCTTATCTGAAAGAATTGACCTCATGAAATACGAGAAGATTCAAGGACCTAAAGGTGTTCGTGAATACTTGCCGCCCGAATCTGCCGCCTTCGAATGGGTACGTGAGCAGTTAATCGCACCTGCCAAGGCAGCCGGATATCAATTAATGGAACTTCCGGTATTTGAAGATACAAATCTTTTTACTCGTGGTGTGGGTGAATCAACTGATGTGGTTTCGAAGGAGATGTATACCTTTGAAGATCGTGGTGGACGATCAATTACGCTGCGTCCGGAAGGCACGGCTGGCGTGATGCGAGCTGTGATTGAACAAAATTTAGATCGGGGTCAACTCCCTGTGAAGGTCTGGTATTCCGGCCAATTCTTTAGAGCAGAGCGGCCACAAGCAGGACGCTATCGACAGTTCTACCAAGTGGGAATCGAAGCGATTGGCCTTGATGATCCAGCTATTGACGCCGAAGTCATTGCAATTGCATATCGGGGTTTTAAGAACTTAGGGCTTCGAAACTATCGTTTGGAAATTACCTCGTTAGGAGATGCGCAATCACGTGCGGCTCATCGCATAGATTTGATGGCCTTTATCAAGAAACTTGATCTAGATGAGGCAACGGCAAAGCGCGCTGAGATCAACCCGCTTCGGCTCTTTGATGATAAGCGGCCAGAGGTGCAAACGTTGATGGCGAAGGCGCCGCTATTACTTGACTATCTCTCTGATTCTTCCCGCATGAGCTTTGAATTAGTACAAGGTTATCTGCGTGCGATGAAAATCGACTTTGTCATCAACCCGCGCATGGTTCGCGGATTGGATTACTACACCGGAACTACCTTTGAATTTGTTCATTCCGACCTAGGTGCGCAATCGGGCATCGGTGGTGGTGGTCGCTATGACGGACTCATGGAGATTTTGGGTGGACAATCGCTATCAGGAATTGGATTTGGACTTGGTGTGGATCGGGCACTGCTTGCAGCGATTGCTGAGAATTCACTACCAGCCGAAGATTTCACCTCGGATTTGTTCCTTATTCCATTAGGTGAGAGCGCGATGGAGATGGCCCTTACAACAGCACAAGAGTTACGTGCGGCTGGAATTCGAACTGAAATTGCCTTTGGAGATCGTGCGCTCAAAGGTGCTATGAAAGCTGCTGATAAATCTGGAGCCCGATATGTAGTGGTGCTGGGGGATTCCGAGATTTCAAGCGGGAACGTTGACCTTAAGCGCATGAGTGATGGAGTTCTAACTTCGGTTAAGATTACGCAATTGCGGGATCAGTTACGTCAGGCACTTTCGCTCTAACGCACTCATTTCTTAAAGGTGGCTTTCTAATGTTGAGAAATCATGATGCTGGCGCTTTACGGGCTACGCATGTCGGCCAGGTCGTGACTTTGGCTGGTTGGGTTGCTCGTCGCAGAGATCATGGCGGTGTTGCTTTTATTGATTTGCGTGATGGTACGGGTTCAGTGCAGGTGGTTATTCGTGATGAAAAACTTGCCGGTCAACTACGTGCTGAGTGGTGTCTGCAAATTACCGGGGAAGTTGCCTTGCGTCCTTCCGGAAATGAGAATGCAAATATTCCAACAGGTGCAATCGAAGTAATGGGCGATGACATCGTGGTGCTGAGCGAATCGGCCCCGCTTCCTTTCCCAGTTGATTCAGGTAGTGAAGTAGATATCTCTGAGGAAGTCAGGCTTCGTTATAGGTACTTAGATTTACGTCGCGAAGGACCGGCGGCGAATCTACGACTACGTTCCCGAGTCACATCAGCAATTCGCGGTGTGATGGAGGATCTAGATTTTTATGAAATTGAAACTCCCTATCTCACCCGATCAACTCCGGAAGGTGCACGCGATTTCCTCGTTCCGGTTCGCTTGCAGCCAGGTAGCTGGTACGCCCTGCCACAATCACCGCAGTTGTTTAAGCAACTACTGATGGTCGCCGGCATGGAGCGCTACTACCAAATAGCCCGTTGTTTCCGTGATGAAGATTTCCGTGCAGATCGTCAACCTGAATTTACTCAGCTGGATATTGAAATGTCATTTATTGATCAAGCAGATATTTTGGCTATTGCGGAAAAGATTCTGGTGAAGGTGTGGAAGCAGGCCGTTAATTACGATATTCCCACTCCAATCCCGCAAATGACATATGCCGATGCCATGGACAAGTATGGTTCTGATAAACCAGATCTTCGTTTTGGACAGCAATTAGTTGAAGTCACTGAGTTCTTTAGTCAGACACCTTTTAGAGTATTTCAGGCTCCTTATGTTGGAGCAGTCATCATGCCAGGCGGCGCTGATTCACCTCGTCGTGAGTTAGATGCGTGGCAAGACTGGGCAAAGGCACGTGGTGCAAAAGGCATTGCATACATTTTGGTCAATGCCGATGGCACCCTTGGCGGACCCGTTTCAAAGAATATTTCTGAGTCAGAACAAGCGGGCATTGTTGCAGCTGTAGGAGCTAAGGCCGGAGATGCGATTTTCTTCGCAGCCGGAGATAAGTCATCCTCACAACAACTATTGGGTGCAGCACGACTCGAAATTGGTAAACGCTGTGATCTAATTAAGCAAGGTTCTTGGGAGTTTGTCTGGGTAGTTGATGCTCCAATGTTTGAACCAACCGATGGTGGAGGCTGGACTGCAGTTCACCACCCATTTACCGGTCCAAAGCCCGAGTTTGCGAAGAGTTTCAAAAGCGATCCAGCGTCAGCTTTGGCATATGCCTATGACATAGTGCTTAATGGAACTGAACTAGGTGGCGGTTCGATTCGTATTCATGATCGAGAGATGCAAAAGGATGTGTTCTCGGTTATTGGACTCAGTGATGAGGAAGCGCAGAGCAAGTTTGGCTTTCTGTTAGAAGCTTTTAATTATGGACCACCTCCACATGGCGGAATTGCACTTGGTTTGGATCGAGTATGTGCATTGCTAACAAACTCAGATTCAATTCGTGAGGTCATCGCCTTTCCAAAGACAGCCAGCGGGGGAGACCCACTTACTGGTGCGCCAACTCCCATTACCGCTGCGCAACGTAAAGAGGCAGCAATCGATTGGACACCTCCGAAGGAGTAATTCCGGTAGGCTAGAGATATGGGTCCAGGTGGAATCGCAACAATAATTGCGGCCGCATCACTTTTCGTGATTGCCGTAGCAGTTGCCTATGCCGTTATCCGTGTGGGCAGATTCATTGACGAGGCCAAGGTTTCATTGAAGGCTTTTACTGAGGACACAACACCGCTTTTAACTGAGTCGACTCGCACACTGGAGCTCATCAATAGTCCGCTGGCAAGCTTTGCCAAGATCACCAAGAATGTTGAAGAAGTTACTACCAAGGTAACTGATGCAACAACGGGCTTCATGGATAAGAACGGCCCAGCTGTCAAAGTTGCAGGCGCTCTTATTAGTGCCGCGCAGATGAGTAAGGGTCGTAAATCGAAGAAGAAATCTGACTAGTCAGAAATCTCAATAGTCAGAGTGGGTGAATGTAACTAGTGGAATCTTCCGAGATACGCTCGCGTTGGCTACGATTCTTTGAATCTGAAAATCGCCAAGGCTTAACCCACACCGTAGTTCCTTCTGCATCCTTAATCGCAGATGATCCCAACCTGCTCTTGGTTAACGCTGGAATGGTGCCCTTTAAGCCGTTCTTCCTCGGCGAAGTAACACCTCCTTATAAGCGCGCTACCTCAGTTCAGAAATGCGTTCGAACGCTAGATATTGATGAAGTAGGAAAGACCACTCGTCACGCTTCCTTCTTTCAGATGTGTGGCAACTTCTCATTCGGTGATTACTTCAAAGAAGGTGCCATTGCTCTCGCTTGGGAACTTCTCACACGACCAATCAACGATGGCGGTTATGGTTTTCCGGAAGATAAGTTGTGGGTAACTGTTTATTTAGATGATGACGAAGCTGCAGATATTTGGCACAAGAAGATTGGCGTTCCGCGTGAACGCATTCAACGTAGGGATATGGCAGATAATTTCTGGTCGATGGGTGTTCCAGGTCCATGCGGTCCCTGTTCTGAAATCTATTACGATCGCGGGCCCGCCTACGGTGTTGACGGTGGTCCTATCGCTGATGAAAATCGCTATCTTGAGATTTGGAATCTTGTCTTCATGCAAAATGAACGAGGTGCTGGCGGCGGTAAAGATGGATATCCAATCCTTGGCGAACTACCAGCAAAAAGTATTGATACTGGTTTAGGTTTAGAGCGAACAGCTGCACTTTTGCAAGGTGTGGAAAATATCTATGAGATTGATACGACGATGAAGATTCTTACCCGCGCATCTGAGTTATCAGGGGTTAAATACGGTTCATCTCAAAAATCAGATGTGGCGTTACGCGTTGTGGCAGACCATGCCCGCACATCGGCAATGCTTATTGGCGATGGTGTCACACCGGGGAATGAAGGACGCGGCTATGTTCTGCGCCGAATGATGCGCCGAACAATTCGTAATATGCGGCTGTTGGGTGTGAACGATCCCATCATGTCTGAACTTACTGTTGCAGCAATTGGAGCAATGGGTGCGCAGTATCCAGAACTGGTTTCAGATCAGAAGCGAATTCTTTCGGTCTCAGAATCTGAAGAAGAGTCATTTTTGCAAACGCTCAAAAGTGGCACGCAGATCTTTGATTTAGCATCAACCCAGCTCAAGGCGAGCATGAAGAGGGTTCTTCCTGGGGATGAAGTTTTCAAACTCCACGATACCTATGGATTTCCATTTGATCTCACCTTAGAAATGGCCCGCGAGGAAGGCCTTGAAGTTGATGAAGATGGCTTCCGCAGACTGATGAATGAGCAGCGCGATCGAGCAAAAGCTGATGCGAAGGCGAAGAAAAGCGGACACACAGATGTCTCTGAGTATAAAAAGATTGCAGATGCATCAGGTGCGACGAAGTTTATTGGCTACACCCACACCAGCACGGAATCGAAGATCACTGGTCTGCTGGTAGATGGCGTCAGTGTGGCATCAGCTCATGCAGGCCAGGAGATTGAAGTAATTCTCGATCGCACACCGTTTTATGCTGAAGGTGGAGGCCAGTTAGCCGACGGTGGAGTCATTACTCTTTCAACGGGTGCAATTATTGAAATTGACGATGTGCAAAGTCCGGTCAATGGACTATCAGTACATAGAGGCCGAATTCTCTCGGGGGAGGCGAACGTTAATTCCGCCGCTCAGGCTGTTATTGATGTGGAACGCCGTAATGCGATCTCGCGTGCTCACACAGCAACTCACATGGTGCATAAGGCCTTCCGTGAGTTACTGGGTGAAACTGCAACGCAAGCTGGTTCTGAGAATTCACCAGGTCGATTCCGGTTTGATTTCCCTTCAACTGGGGCTGTTCCAACATCTGTTTTAGATGATGTTGAGTCTCGAGTCAACACACTGTTATTGGATAATCTTGCCGTCACTGCAGAAGTGATGTCGCAGGATGCTGCGAAGAAGAGCGGGGCGATGGCCCTCTTTGGTGAGAAGTATGGTGATGAGGTACGTGTTGTCAGCATTGGTGACTGGGCGCGAGAGCTCTGCGGTGGAACACATGTGGAGCGCTCTGGCCAATTAGGTGTGGTTAAACTCTTGAGTGAATCTTCCATTGGTGCAGGTGTGCGCCGAGTTGAAGCTCTGGTTGGCATCGATGCCTATAAGTTCCTGGCTCGTGAACATGTTTTATTGAACTCTTTGACTGAGCTCATGAAGGGCTCGCGAGCTGAGGAGTTACCTGAACGAATCTCTGAGCTACTCGGGAAGATGAAAGAGATTGAGAAAGAATTGGCAGTTGTCCGATCTGCGCAAGCGCTGGGTCAGGTCGATTCATTGCTCAAGGGGGCAAAGGTAATTGGTGGCACAACTGTTATTACCGCGCTTTTGCCTGATTCCATCGTGGCAGATGATTTAAGAAAGATAGCCCTTGATTTACGTAATCGCACTGCGCAGTCTGCAGTTGCACTTATCAGCTCGGTAGATTCAAAACCAGTATTGATCGTTGCGGTAAGTGAGAAGGCGCGCGAGCAGGGTCTAAAAGCCGGCGCTCTGGTAAAGATTGGCTCCACTATTTTGGGTGGTGGGGGTGGCGGCAAAGATGACGTTGCTCAAGGTGGCGGAGTTGACGCATCAAAATCAGCAATGGCCCTTGCTGCAATCGAAGAATCAATCGCTGGGAATTAATCGATGAGAGGTCGAAGAATTGCCTTCGATTACGGTGATGCGCGTATTGGTGTTGCGATCAGTGATCCAGATAGCATCCTAGCTACACCACTGACTGTGCTGCAGACTCAGAGTCCGAACCTAATATCCGAACTCACTGCGATCTTTACGGAGTATGAACCGGTTTCTGTCTTTATTGGGGAGCCAAAACATATGTCTGGCGCGAGCGGAGATAGTGTTGTTAAAGCTAAAGCTTTCGGGGAATTGATTACAGAGACCTTCGCGATAAACGTGACATATATTGACGAGAGACTTTCATCAGTGTCGGCTCAGAAGAAGCTTAAAGACGCGGGAGTAAATACTCGCGATTCGAAGAAGGTAATCGATGCAATGGCTGCCGTAGCCATCCTAGAACAAGGGTTGGCGATTGAAAAACTTTCTTAGAATTCCGGTCGTTCGAGTGGGACTTGCAGGTGTGGCTGTATTCGTTGTCACCTTCGGCCTGGATTCGCTGCGAAACCTAGATTCATCTGCACCTGATTTCAGTTGCGGAGCTGCGTCAGCGCAGGAAGTGCTCATAAGAATTGAATCTGGAGAAGCTGGCTCTTCTATCGGTGCATCCTTGGCAAGTGCTGGGGTAATCAAATCTTCAGAGGCCTACTTTCGTTTAGCGGTAGCCGATGCAAGAGCCGCAAAAGTTGCACCAGGTACCCATAGGTTACAGAAGAACCTTTGTGCAGCGGATTCACTTGAGCAGTTGCTTGACTCAAAGAGAATCGTGGGACTAATCAACATCTCTGAAGGGATGTGGGTCAATGAGGTTTTGCCTCAGCTGTATCGCTCAGGCTTTAAGGTCCAAGAAGTTAAGTCTGCGTTAACAGCTCTTACTAAACCCAAGGGCTTTGATCAGCTAGAAGGTTTGCTTTTCCCGGCGAAATACAGTTTTGCATCAACGACGTCAGCAGATGTTGCTCTTGCTTCAATGGTTTCTCGTGCAGAGAAAGAAATGCGTAACGCTGGTTTCTATAGTTCCAAAGCTGGATATACCCCAGCGCAGTTGCTCGTTATTGCCTCTTTGATTCAGGCAGAGGGCGGCGAGAAGGATTTCACGAAGGTTTCGCAAGTCGTGCGCAACAGATTGAAGAAAGGGATGCCACTTCAGTTTGATTCGACCGTGCATTATGTGATGCAGTCTCGAGGCAATATCTTCTTGAGCACTAGGTCGACCATGTTGTCATCGAGCTATAACACCTATAGAAAATATGGACTCCCACCAGGGCCTATTAATAATCCTGGGGCATCAGCAATGCGCGCGGCGGTCACTCCACAAGAGGGTGACTGGCTATATTTCATCACAGTGGCGCCAGGTGATACCCGATTTACCGCTGATATCGCCCAGTTCAATGCATGGAAGTATGAGTACAAAAAGAATTTACGGGCTGGAAAGTTTAGGAGTCAAAAGTGATTAGAGGAGCTGTACTGGGTTCCCCAATAAATCATTCACTTTCACCGCGCTTGCACCGCGCTGCCTTCTCCTATTTAGGAATAGAGGGAAGCTATGAGCCGATCGAAGTCCCGGCGGGTTCGCTGGCATCATTTATTGAAGGGCGCGGCGCTGAGTTCGATTACTTCTCTCTCACAATGCCTTTGAAGGAAGAAGTACTGCTACTCCCCATTGAGTGCGATTCATTAACAACCAAGATTCAATCTGCAAATACTTTATGGAAAAAGAAGGACGGATGGTCACTGACTTCTACTGATGGATCTGGATTTGTTGCAGCGCTAGCCCATGCTGGCCTACAAACTTTCAATCGAGTACTGATTCTGGGAGCGGGTGGAACAGCTCGTGCGCTAGCTGGTGCGATGGATGGCATCTCGAAAGAGATTCACGTTCTTGGTCGTAGTTCAGTGCGAGCTCCTGCACTCAAGTCATCGGTAACTACTTCTGATTTTGAATACATTGCTTGGAATTCAGGTGCGGATTTAAGTTCTTATGACCTCGTTGTAAATACAACTCCAGCCGGAGCGGCTGACCTCCTGGCTGATTCTGTCCGCGTTGGAGCAAGTGGTCTCCTATTTGATGTGATCTATAAGCCTTGGCCGACAGTACTTGCTGCGGCATGGAGGGATTCTGGCGGCAAGGTAATCGGTGGTCTTGAACTCTTGCTCTACCAAGGCATCGATCAATTGGAATTGGTGCTGGGTGAAAGCCTAGACCGGGAGAAGCTAGCGACACATTTGCGCACAGCGCTCCGCACCTAGTTCATCCACAGGTAGTTTATGTGATGACAGTGTTCTACCTAGGCTCGTTCTATGGCGCTGATTCTTCTCTTCTCGATATATATCAGCCTCTTTGACCTTCGTCATCACAGAATCACAAACCTCTCCGTTCTTCTTATCTCGGTCTTACTCTTTGTTGAGGGCGACTTTCACATCTACCTTCTCACAGGGATTCTTTTCACAGTGCCGCTGTTACTACTCGGCATCTTCGGGGGTTTAGGTGGAGGGGATGTGAAACTTCTTATGGCGGTAGGTCTCCTGGCCATACCTGTTGGTTCAATCACCACCTATATAACTTTTCTCGTAGTGGCGATTTCAATCCTAACGGCACTCACTGTTGCGGCCCGAATGAGTTTACGGGGCAATATTGCGCTAGCGCCTGCTATATGTGCGTCTTATCTCGTCTTTTTGTTTACGCAGTGAGTTAATAATGAGCGAGTTTGCAGGACTTTCTGCAAGAATAGGCGCATGCGTTGGATCACAGCAGGAGAATCTCATGGTCAGGCCCTTTCAGCAATTGTTGAAGGTGTCCCAGCTCATGTGCAGGTGACCACTTCCGATATTGATTTTCATTTAGCCCGTCGCAGACTTGGTGTGGGTCGCGGAGCTCGACAGAATTTTGAAGCTGATAAGGTAACCATTCTTGGTGGAATTCGATTGGGATTAACCCAAGGCGGTCCGATTGCAATACAGGTGGGAAACAGTGAGTGGCCCAAGTGGGAAAAAGTTATGTCAGCAGATCCCGTTCCACTTGATGAAATTGAGAATTTAGCGCGCAATGCACCGCTGACCAGACCTCGACCAGGACACGCTGATTTAGTAGGAATGCAAAAATACGACTTCGATGACGCAAGACCTATTTTGGAGAGAGCTAGCGCGCGTGAAACAGCTTCGCGTGTGGCACTTGGTGCTATTGCTAGAAAATTCTTAGAACAGTCAGTCGGGATAACTATTCTTAGCCACGTAGTTTCTATTGGAAGCGTTCGTATTCCTGATGGTTATGAACTGCCAGGTGAGAACGATATGGCTCGAATTGATGAAGATCCCGTGCGCTGTACCGACCCAGCAACGAGTGCCAAGATGATTACTGAGATTGAAGCAGCACACGCTGATGGAGATACCTTAGGTGGCGTCTGTGAAGTACTTGCTTACAATCTACCTCCAGGTTTAGGTTCACATGTTCATTGGGATCGTAGGCTAGATGCCCGCCTAGCCGCTGCGATGATGGGAATTCAAGCGATTAAGGGTGTTGAGATTGGCGATGGTTTTAGAACCGCTACTCGTCGAGGATCAGTTGCGCACGATGAAATTGAACGTGCGAAGGATGGCCACATCGCACGACGTACTGATCGTGCCGGCGGCACGGAAGGCGGAATGTCTAACGGTGAGATTTTACGAGTCTCTATTGCAATGAAACCAATTTCAACTGTACCTAAAGCTCTAGACACCATTGATGTGAAGACCGGGGAAGCTGCTAAGGCTATTAATCAGCGATCTGATGTCTGCGCTGTTCCTGCGTCAGGTGTTGTAGCAGAGGCGATGGCAGCGCTAGTTCTCGCTGAAGCTGTTCTTGAAAAGTTCGGTGGCGACTCGGTTCAGGAAGTGCGTCGAAATTTCGAGTCATATATGAAGAATCTGCGTTTCAAGTAGGCCAAGCCATGGCCCCGCGAATAATTCTCATTGGTCCTATGGGTTCAGGAAAGTCCACAATTGGAAAATCACTTGCGAATAAACTCTCGTTGGAATTTCGCGATACGGATTCTGTCATTGAACAACGAGAGAACAAGTCAGTCTCACAAATCTTCATCGAGGATGGAGAAGCTGCCTTTCGTGCCATAGAGCGAGAGATTTTGCAGCAAGAACTTCAAGCGAGTGACACGGTGTTAGCACTTGGTGGCGGAGCTCCGATTTCTACTGAGGCACAATCTGCACTAACAGCGACTTCATCCCACGTTGTATATCTTGATATCTCTTTAGCCAACGTTGCGCCTCGTATCGGTTTCAATCGTGATCGTCCTTTGCTTCTCAATAATCCCCGAGGACAATGGCAGACGCTGATGGAAGCGCGCCGGCCTATTTACGAGGCTATAGCCGATACAGTCGTTGACGTGAATAAGCGCTCTCAGAGTGAAATCGTGGCGCAGATACTTGAGGTTCTTGGATGAAAAGCATTGAAGTTCGGGCAGAACATAACTACTCGGTATTAGTCGACACGCCTTATTTGCAGGCGCTGGCACCCCATTTCAAAGGGCGCGAGCGAATTGCTGTTATTTTCTCAGAATCGATGAAAGCTTCAATCCCTCAGATTGATGCGCAAGAATCAGAAGTTTTCTACTTCGGAATTCCTGATTCGGAAAAAGGTAAGAGCTCAGAGACTCTTCTGAGGGTTTGGGATTGGTTGGGATCAGCCGGGTTCACACGCTCTGATTTGATTGTCGCAATCGGTGGGGGAGCAGTGACGGATTTTGCTGGTTTTGCTGCCGCGTCGTGGTTGCGCGGATTAGATTGGATAGCAGTTCCCACCACTGTGGCAGGAATGGTTGATGCAGCAGTTGGTGGTAAGACCGGCATTAATAGCGATTTTGGAAAGAACCTGATTGGGGCTTTTCATTCTCCGATAGAAGTGATTATCGACCCACAATGGTTGTCGACGCTCAGTGATCGTGATTTTGCAGCAGGTCTAGCAGAGGTTGTTAAGTGCGGATTTATTCGTGACCCACAGATTCTTTCTTTGATTGGGGATAAGAGCATCACGGATATCCGTGAATCGCGTGAACTTACAGTGGATCTGATCCATAGAGCGATCAGCGTTAAGGCGGATGTAGTCTCTGCTGACTTCAAGGAGAGTTTTGAGCGCGAGATTCTCAATTACGGACACACTTTTGGTCATGCAGTGGAGTTAGAGAGTAAGTACTCACTTCGTCATGGAGAGTGCGTGGCAATTGGAATGGTCTATGTGGCCCACCTAGCTCACTCACTGGGTCTGATGAACCAAGAGTTAGTCAATCAACACGTCAAGGTACTCAGTCAGTTGGGCCTACCTGTTCGCTATATGGAAGGGGATTGGCTAAACCTCCTAGCTACGATGAGAGTAGATAAGAAATCACGCGGAAAGCAGATTCGTTTTGTGGTGATCTCCGAGATAGCCAAAACCGAGAGAGTCGAATCGGTAACTGACGACCAACTCCTAGCCGCATATGAGAAGGTTAGCCAATGAAGGTATTAGTACTTAATGGTCCAAATCTCGGGCGGCTCGACATTCGAGACTCTTCCATCTACGGGGATATGACGTATCCGGCATTGGTGAGTCATATTGAAAACGCTGCAAAGACTCATGGCTTTGAGGCCGATGTTCGCCAGAGCAATGATGAGTCCGAGATTATCGGCTGGTTACATGAAGCTGCCGATACTAAGACTCCAGTCATTATCAACCCAGCTGCCTTTACTCACTACTCGTATGCAATTCGTGATGCCGCAGATCTGGTTAAGGCACCTCTCATCGAAGTGCATCTATCGAACCCGCTTGCTCGTGAAGAATTCCGTCATACCTCAGTTATTTCAGGTGTGGCAAATGGAACTATCGGTGGATTTGGGCCAAATTCATATGTACTAGCGCTCATCGCCTTGAAGGCACTTCTTACATAATTTGATGAGGTAAAGTTCGCTCTCTATTGCACTTCGATGGGCGAAGGCATGAACTGGGGTTATCGTGGCAACTACAAATGATCTAAAAAATGGCATGACACTTGATATCGATGGTCAGCTATGGACTGTGGTTGAATTTCAGCACGTTAAGCCCGGCAAAGGCCCAGCATTCGTTCGCACAAAGCTTAAGCAAGTAATGACAGGCAAAGTTGTCGATAAGACATTTAACGCAGGTGTCAAGATTGAGATTGCGATCCTCGAAAAGCGTGAGATGAACTTCCTATATAAGGAAGGCGATGATTTCGTATTTATGGATAACGTAAATTTTGATCAGATGACTATCTCGGCAGCTACCGTTGGTGAAGCTTCAAATTACATGCTAGAAAACACCGAAGCGATAGTCGCGATTCACGAAGGAAACCCGCTCTACCTGGAATTGGCCGCATCCGTCCCACTGAAAATTACTTACACTGAACCAGGACTCCAGGGTGATCGCTCTTCCGGTGGAACAAAGCCAGCAACAGTTGAGACTGGAATCCAGATTCAGGTTCCATTGTTTATTAAGCAGGATGAAATTGTTCTTGTTGACACACGCGATGGTTCTTATCTGGGTCGCGCCAACTAGTGTCGGCTCGCAGTAAAGCTCGTAAACAGACGTTAGATCTGCTTTACGAGTCAGATATCCGTGGTTCATCGGCCGCTCATTTATTAATTCTTCGTGATATTCCAGATGAGGGGCCAGGTTCAAGGCCGATAAGAGATTTCACAAAAGCGCTCATTGGTGGCATCACCGAAAACCGGCGAAAAATCGATGAGCTGATTGCAACCTATGCCCAAGGCTGGGACATGGATCGTCTTCCAGCTGTTGATCGCAACATTCTTCGTCTTGCTATCTACGAGATCATCTGGTCAGATGATGTGGAAGATGCGGTCGCTATCGATGAGGCACTAAATCTGGCAAGGGATCTTTCCACCGATGAGTCAGCCGGATATATTCATGGTGTTTTGGGAAGAATTTCGACAATCAAAGCCAGCATTGCCCGTTAATTAACGAATTCTCAGTAGGAGCGTTTCCCGCTCAAGCCATTTCGTCACATCCTCTTCGCTCTCGTCGAAGAGTATGGCCAGCGTTGCAATGTCAGTTATGCGCAAGGAAATAACTTCACCATTCCAATCTTGCCTCGTACGCACTATTTTCTGCAGCAGCCTGGAGAGATTGGCGTATTTCTCCATCTCGTTTCTACCTTCTTGCTGTACTCGATTATTGATAAGGCGTAGATCTAGAATGATTTTCGACCCGTAACGTCTCTCTCTATTTTCAGAGTTGCCGAATATCTCCGAAATCGGTACCTGGTAGAGCGCGGCTATCTGCAGTGCGCGCTTGACACTCAAAGAACGTGCACCTCTTTCGTATGAACCTAGAACAACGGCCTTGATCCGGCCCTGACTAAGGGTTTCCACATCTGAAAGGGAGAGTGACTTGGAATGTCTGATTGCGCGAAGTGTGGAATTAATCTCGTTCACTGTGGGTTGTTGATACATCCAGCGAGGGTATGGGTTGGGCGGACACGGCAGCGCCGGCTATCCACAGAGCTCTGCTGGTGCTGGTATCATTGCGCCGCATCCTTTAACGACCCGTCCTGCGAGGCGGGGAAGGAGATTTAGATGAGTGTTGCCCTGCCTGCGCCAGATATAACGCGCGCTGTAACTCGCATTGCCCATGAAATTCTCGAACGAAACTTAGGTTCTGCTACAGTAACTCTCTTAGGAATTCCAACTCGCGGTGCACATTTGGCACTTCGGATCGCTGCCGCAATTGAATCAATCGCAGGAGTCCCGGTTGAGTGCGGAACTCTGGATATCACCATGCATCGCGATGACCTGCGTCTGCGTGCTCCGCGAGCTCTAGCTCCAACGCGGATTCCACCATCGGGGATTGAAAACCGAAATGTAGTTCTTATTGATGATGTTCTCTTCTCAGGACGCACTATCCGCGCCGCCCTGGATGCCCTGGGCGAGGTCGGGCGACCAAAAACCGTGCAACTTGCCGTCTTAGTTGATCGGGGCCACCGTCAGCTACCCATAAGGGCCGATTATGTGGGAAAGAATCTTCCGACATCAGCGCAACAGATAATTAGAGTGCATCTAGTTGAAACTGATGGCGCAGATGAGGTACTACTGGAAGAGGCGGCTGGATGATGCGCCACTTACTATCAATTAACGATCTGACAAAAACAGATGCCCTCTCAATCTTAAATACAGCAGAGACGCTGGCTCGAGCATCTGATGGCCCGATGAAGAAGCTGCCGACCTTGCGCGGGAGAACGATTGTCAATCTCTTCGCTGAGGATTCCACCAGAACGCGCATCTCCTTTGAAGCAGCGGCGAAACGATTATCAGCAGATGTCATCAACTTTTCTGCCAAGGGTTCGAGTTTGAGTAAAGGGGAGTCCTTGAAAGATACCGCTCAAACCTTGCAAGCGATGGGAGCTGATGCGGTCATTATCAGACACAAAGCCTCTGGTGCTGCCCACACTTTAGCTAAGGGTGAGTGGATGTCTGGTTCTGTGATTAACGCAGGGGATGGAACTCATGAGCACCCAAGTCAGGCACTGCTGGATGCTTTTACTATTCGCAAGCATTGCGCACGGGGAAATGAAGATTTAACTGGCCTTCGGATCGCAATCGTGGGGGACATCTTGCACTCACGTGTTGCTCGCTCCAATGTCGCGCTCCTTACGATGTTGGGAGCGAAAGTAGTTCTAGTCGCGCCTCCAACGCTGCTTCCTATTGGCGTTTCGTCTTGGCCGGCAGAAGTTTCTTACGACTTCGACTCTGTCATCGGTGAGGTTGATGCGGTAATCATGCTGCGCATCCAGATCGAGCGAATGACGGAGATGTATCTGCCCAACGCACGTGAGTACTCGCGCTTCTTCGGACTCGATAAAGATCGACTCTCGAAAATGAAAACGAACGCTATCGTCATGCACCCAGGTCCAATGAATCGTGGCGTGGAGATTTCGGCTGAGAGCGCCGACAGCGCCCGATCAGTGATTGTGGAGCAAGTAAAAAATGGTGTCAGCGTCCGAATGGCAATCTTGTACTTGTTACTTGCTGGAACTGCGGAATTGGAGATCTGACTATGAGCCAGAAACTATTCATTAAAGGCGGAACCCTCGCGAACGGAACCAAAGCTGATATCAGCATCACAGATGGTGTTATTACCTCAATAGCTACTTTGCCGAGCGCGCCAGATGGCGCACATGTAATCGAAGCCAAAGATTGCATCATTCTTCCCGGTCTTGTTGATTTACATACTCATCTGCGTGAACCTGGTAAGGAGAGCGCGGAAACAGTTCTCTCTGGATCTAAAGCTGCTGCCAAAGGTGGTTATGTCGCGGTCAGTGCGATGGCCAACACAACACCGGTTGCAGATAACGCTAGCGTTGTTGAACATGTCTATCGCTTAGGACAAAAAGCGGGACTCGTTGATGTTTTTCCGGTTGGCGCTGTGACGCAAGGTCTCGCTGGTGAAAACTTGGCAGATATTGGTGCGATGGCGAATTCAGAGGCGCGAGTGCGAGTCTTTAGTGATGATGGCAATTGCGTCTCGGATGCACTTGTGATGCGACATGCACTTGAATATGTCAAAGGCTTTGATGGTGTCATCGCCCAGCATGCGCAAGAGCCGCGCCTGACCCAAGGCGCGCAGATGAATGAAGGAATAGTTTCATCGCAACTTGGCTTAAAGGGTTGGCCAGCTATTGCAGAAGAGGCAATCATCGCGCGCGATATTCTCTTGGCTGATTTCCTGCAGGCACGCTTACATATCTGTCATGTCACTACAGCTGGTGGAGTTGAGATAATTCGTTGGGCGAAAGCGCGCGGTATTGCAGTGACTGCGGAAGTGACACCTCATCACTTACTGCTCACCGACGAGCTAGCTAGAAGTTATGACGCGGTATATAAAGTGAACCCGCCGCTAAGAACTGAAAAAGACGTGATGGCACTGCGCGAGGGATTGGCGCAAGGCATCATCGATATTGTGGCAACCGATCACGCACCGCACGCGACCGAGAGCAAGGAATGCGAGTGGCAGGAAGCAGCATTTGGAATGCTCGGTCTTGAAACCGCTCTCCCGATAGTCAATCAGACAATGGTGCAGACGGGTCTGATGAGTTGGGAAAAGGTTGCTGCGCGCATGAGTTCTGCTCCGGCCCAGATTGCTCGCTATGAGAATCATGGTCAGGAGATTGCCGTTGGAGCTAAGGCACACATCACTGTGATTAACCCGACGGCAACTCACCGGGTGGATCGAGATCTGGTTTTATCGAGAAGTCGCAATACTCCCTTCCATGGCTTAGAGCTGCCGGGCGTAATCATGGCTACAGTCTTTGGTGGGAAATTGACATACGAAGGGAGTAAATAGTGTCGCAAGCATTCTTCGTTCTCGATGACGGCCGAATCTTCCAGGGTCAGTCGTGGGCTGCCACCGGTAAGACATTTGGAGAAGCAGTTTTTCAGACCGGTATGACTGGCTATCAAGAAACGTTGACAGATCCGTCGTATCACAAGCAGGTTGTCGTGATGACAGCACCTCACATTGGCAATACTGGTGTTAATACTTTTGATAACGAGTCAAGCAAATACTGGGTGGCAGGTTTTGTGGTCCGAAATCCATCGACTGTTACCAGTAATTGGCGAAGTGAAAAAGACCTTGAATCGGAATTGATTAGCCAGGGAATTGTGGGTATTCAAGGGGTGGATACACGCGCCATCACTCGTCACCTACGTGATCGAGGAGCAATGAAGGTCGGCATATTCTCTGGTCTTGACCTCACTCGTGAAGAGATGGTTGTGGAAGTTCGCAAACAAGCCGATATGGCTGGTTCCTATCTGTGCGCCGATGTCTCAACTCCAAAGACCTATGTTGTTCCAGCACAAGGTGTGAAGAAGTACACCGTTGCCGCAATTGATCTAGGGATAAAGGGAGCAACGCCACGAGCGATGGCACAACGCGGGATTGAAGTACATGTCATGCCCTATAACGTCACCCTCGATGAGATCTTGGCTATCAATCCAGACGGAGTATTTCTCTCCAACGGTCCTGGAGATCCAGCAACTATGACGCAAACTATTGAGTTGGTTCGTAGTCTACTTTTGGAGGAGATTCCTATCTTCGGAATTTGCTTCGGACATCAAATTCTTGGTCGCGCACTCGGTTTCGAAACCTACAAACTACAGTTCGGCCATCGAGGGATTAACCAACCGGTGCTTGATAAGCGAAGCGGTAAGGTTGAAATCACAGCGCACAACCATGGCTTTGCACTAAAAGCACCTACCGATTCAGGTTTCTCCACTGTATACGGCCTCGGTCAAGTGACCCACATCTGTCTTAATGATGGTGTTGTGGAAGGTATCGAACTACTTGAACGTGGGGCCTTTAGTGTTCAGTACCACCCGGAAGCAGCAGCTGGGCCTCACGATGCTGCTTATCTCTTTGATCAGTTTGTAGAGATGATGGCTAAATATCCAAGATTGGCGGCTTCCGAGTAATGGCACGTGATGAGTCAATCAAGAGTGTTTTAGTCATTGGTTCCGGCCCGATTGTTATCGGTCAGGCTTGTGAATTTGATTATTCCGGAACGCAAGCTTGCCGAGTCCTGCGGGCTGAGGGTATTCGAGTCATCTTAGTGAACTCGAATCCCGCAACAATTATGACTGACCCTGAATTTGCGGATGCAACTTATATAGAGCCCATTACGCCGGAGTTTATTGAGCGGATCATCGCAAAAGAGCGACCAGATGCTGTCCTTGCGACCCTTGGAGGACAGACTGCGCTCAATGCAGCAATTGGATTATTCCAGGCAGGAACACTTGCTAAATACAATGTGAAGCTCATTGGCGCAGATGTCGCGGCGATTGAACGTGGCGAGAACCGCGAAATCTTTAGAACTATTGTTGAGAAGATTGGTGGCGAGTCAGCCAAATCAATAATCTGTCACACCATTGAAGATGTTATGGGCGCCGTGGCCGTACTAAATTACCCAGTAGTGATTCGACCATCTTTTACTATGGGTGGGCTAGGTTCCGGAATCGCCTTTGATGAGACAACACTTCGACAGATCGCAGGGGCTGGATTAAGACATAGCCCAACGTCAGAGGTTCTGATCGAAGAGTCGATTATTGGTTGGAAAGAGTATGAATTAGAGGTTATGCGCGATAGAGCGGATAACGTGGTTATTGTCTGCAGCATTGAAAATATTGACCCAATGGGTGTTCATACGGGTGACTCTATTACCGTGGCACCAGCGCTTACTTTGACTGATGTTGAATTCCAAAAACTTCGCAATCTCTCCATCGATATTATTCGCGAAGTTGGCGTTGATACGGGCGGATGTAATATTCAGTTTGCGGTAAATCCTGATACCGGGCGCATCATCGTAATTGAGATGAATCCACGAGTATCACGCTCTAGCGCCCTGGCCTCCAAAGCAACTGGTTTTCCAATTGCAAAGATTGCAACAAAACTAGCAATCGGCTACACCCTGGATGAGATCAAGAACGATATCACACAGGTCACTCCAGCTTCCTTCGAACCAACCCTGGATTACATTGTTGTGAAAGCTCCTAGATTCGCTTTTGAAAAGTTCCAAGATGCGGATCCTCGTTTGACCACCACAATGAAGAGCGTGGGAGAAGCAATGGCCATTGGACGTTCTTTCCCAGAAGCGTTGATGAAAGCGCTTCGTTCATTAGAGCGTAAAGAGGCAACCTTCACATTCCCCAAGAACTTCCCGGACTCCCAAAAAGGATCACTTCTAGAATCTATGAAGATTCCCACCGAGTATCGAATTCAGCAGGTTCAGCTAGCTATGTGGTGTGGTGCGACCGTCGAAGAAGTTTATGCATCGACGAAGATTGATCGCTGGTACTTGCGCCAAATTGAATTGATTAATCAAGAAGCAGCGCGAATTGCTGAACCAGGGGAGTTAACTGCAGATGTTTTGCGCGCAGCTAAAAGTATGGGGTTTTCCGACATACAAATTTCTCGCTTGCGGGAAGCAACAGAGGAAGATGTCCGTAAAGCGCGTCATCACTCCAATATTCGTCCCGTCTATAAAACAGTAGATACATGCGCAGCAGAGTTTGAAGCGTTCACTCCATATCATTATTCAAGTTATGAAGAAGAGACAGAGGTGCGTCCGCGCACAAGGCCGGCTGTGATTATTTTAGGCAGCGGACCGAACCGAATTGGTCAAGGCATTGAATTTGATTACTCCTGTGTCCATGCCTCATTCACCTTGAGGGAAGCCGATTTTGAAACGATTATGATCAACTGTAATCCGGAGACTGTTTCTACCGACTACGACACCAGTGATCGTCTTTATTTTGAACCATTGACCTTAGAGGATGTACTTGAAGTTGTGCATGCGGAGTCGCTCGCCGGTCCAGTGTTGGGAGTCATCACCCAGTTAGGTGGACAAACCCCACTTGGACTTGCAGCAGGTCTGAAAGCAGCCGGAGTTACGATTCTCGGAACTAGTCCAGAAGCAATTAATTTGGCGGAAGAACGCGGTGCATTTGGCCAAGTCTTGGCAGATCAGGGACTTACTGCGCCAGAGTTTGGAATGGCGGCAACACAATTAGAAGCGCTCTCGATCGCCCAACGTATTGGTTACCCAGTTCTCGTTCGCCCGAGCTTTGTTCTCGGCGGACGAGGTATGGAAATTGTCTATGATGATGAATCTCTCTCATCCTTCATCGCCCGGGCTACCGATATCACTCCGGATCATCCGGTTCTAGTGGATCGATTCTTGGATTCTGCCATCGAATTGGATGTTGACGCACTCTACGATGGTCAGGAACTCTTCTTGGGTGGAATCATGGAACACATCGAAGAGGCGGGAATACATTCAGGAGATAGCGCCTGTGTTCTTCCGGCAATGACTATTAGTGAAGATCAGCGCAAAGCTATCCGGGAGGCGACTCTTAAGATTGCCCAGGGTGTTGGCGTTCGAGGGTTAATTAATATTCAATTCGCTATGGCCGAAAAGGTTTTATATGTTCTTGAGGCGAATCCACGCGCTTCACGCACGGTTCCATTCGTGAGCAAAGCAACGGGTGTGCCGCTGGCAAAGGCTGCGGCCCGGATTTCACTTGGATCAACGATTGCCGAGTTGCGTCTTGAATCCATGTTGCCAGCCGAGGGTGATGCAATCGCAAAGGGCATTAGCGTGAAAGAGGCGGTCTTGCCTTGGAATCGATTCAGGAGAGTCGATGGACGAGGAGTGGATGCAGTTCTTGGACCAGAGATGCGTTCTACCGGAGAAGTCATGGGTATTGCAGATAACTTCGGTGAAGCCTATGCAAAATCGCAGATAAGTTCATTTGGTCCACTGCCTAAATCTGGAACCGTCTTTATCTCATTGGCTGATAAAGACAAGAGCTCTGGTGTTGAACCAGCACGTAAACTCTCCGGACTAGGCTTTAGGTTGCTGGCAACAGATGGAACTGCGAAGTTATTGGAACAATCTGGCGTGAGTGTGGTGCGTGTGCGCAAGAACTCTGAGGGAACTGGACCGATGGGTGAGAAGACAATCGTTGAGATGCTCAACGCTGGTGATATCGATTTGGTAATCAATACTCCAGTGGGTCGAGGAACGCGCGCAGATGGATGGGCAATTAGAACCGCATCAGTGCAACGATCGATACCGATTATCACCACGACAGCTGGCTTTAGTGCCGCAGTAGAAGGTATTAAAGCGATTCAAGCTGGGGCTATGCCGGTGAAGCCTATTCAAGAGTGGCTGGGCAAGTAGTGAACACGATCAATAAGAGCGCGGTTCAACAAATTGCGACTATTCACTCCAATAAACGAGTCGGTGCCTATCACCAGATTCTGATCAACGTGGGAGAGATGGTTAAGAGTTGTCGACCGGGAAACTTTGTTGCGATCAGCGTTGGTGGCGATAGCTCACGAATGATTTTGCGTCGTGCCTTTGCAATCTCTCGAGTATCCGATAGCAGTCAGTATGGCGGAACGATGGAACTGATCGTTGCCCCTCATGGCGCAGGCTCAAAGTGGTTATGTGCGCAACCTGAAGGTTCAGAGCTCGACATCGTTGCCCCGCTGGGAACGTCATTTGGAATACCAACAGAGCCAATCAATGCCCTGCTTGTTGGTGGTGGCTATGGTTCGGCGCCGCTATTTGGACTCGCAGATGTTCTGAAGAATCGCGGATGCAAGGTTGATATGTTGCTAGGTGCCAGTATCGGTACCAAGATTTATGCACCCATGGAGGGTAAGCGTTCTGTTAATTCGCTGAAGATTTACACCGAAGACGGTTCAATGGGAGAGAAAGGGCGAGTGACAGAATCACTCCTGGAAATCATCTCCAATCGAAGTATTGATGTGATTTACTCATGCGGCCCGATGGGAATGCTTCGAGCGATAACTGAGTTAGTTGCAAATACTGAAGTGATTCACCAATGTGCTGTTGAAGAATCGATGGCGTGTGGTATCGGAATTTGTATGACCTGTGTTCTACCGGTTCGAAATGAAGACGGTTCAACTTCGATGCTGCGCTCTTGTATTGATGGTCCGGTGATGGATGGCTCTCACGTGCAATGGGATCTTGTAGGCCGTATTCCGGAGGCTCACCAGTGACCCTTCCGGTAGATATGTCCACAACGCTGGCAAATGCTTGGTTTCCCACCCCAATTTTTACCGCAAGTGGTTGTGCCAGCAGTGGCAAGGAGTTATCACAATTCTTTGCACTCAAAGATGTGGGAGCAATCGTTACTAAATCAGTGATGACAAAGCCGCGTCATGGTCGCCCGACCCCTCGTATGGCGGAAACACCATCGGGAATGCTTAACTCCATCGGGCTGCAAGGTCCAGGCATAGATGCCTTCCTTGCAAACGATTTACCGTGGCTGCTTGAACAAAAAGCTCGAGTGGTAGTTTCGATTGCAGGGGAGACGATTGAGGAGTATTCAACGTTAGCTCGTAAAATTAGATCGGCGTCTGGAATTAGTGCGCTAGAAGTCAATATTTCTTGTCCGAATGTGGAAAACCGAGGTTTGGTCTTTGCCTGCGACCCCGATGCTTCCAGGCGCGTGATTGATGGAGTGCGAAAGACTATAGGGGGGGAGCTTCCCATCATTGCAAAGCTTTCGCCTGATGTAACTAATCTGCCAGAGATTGCCAAAGGTGTAGTTGATGCTGGCGCTGATGCACTGGCTCTGATAAACACCGTGCTTGGCATGGTAATAAATCTGGAGACAATGAAACCGCATTTAGGTGGGAAAACTGGCGGATTATCTGGACCTGCGATTAAGCCGATTGCAGTACGAGCGATCTATCAGGTACATGCTGCGCTGCCTCACGTTCCAATATTAGGAATGGGTGGTGTCTCCTCTGGTCGCGATGCACTCGAACTTATTCTTGCCGGAGCATCAGCGATCTCGGTAGGAACTGCCAGTTTCGGTAACCCGACCGCGCTAATAACTATTCAGAACGAGCTACGCGAACTGTTGGTAGCACGTGGTTTTGCAACTATGCAACAAGCCGTTGGATATGCGCATAGAGAAGAGACGCAATGAAAGCGCCGATAGTTCTTGCGGTTGATACACAGGATTTAGGAATAGCGCAACGTTGGATAGAGGCAACCCAGGATCATGTCAGTGTCTATAAGTTGGGTCTTGAATTTTTCCTTACCTTCGGCCATGAAGGGGTTAGGCGAATTAAAGGTTTGACCGATTCTGATATTTTTCTGGATTTGAAGCTGCATGACATCCCACACACAGTGGGAGCTGCTGCAACCGCGGTTGAGTCATTGAAACCAAGGTTCCTCACCGTTCATGCATCTGGTGGACGAGCGATGATTTCAGCTGCAGTACAAGCGCTTCCGACTACCGATGTCACGGCAGTAACGATTCTTACCTCACTCTCGGAAGAGGATCTCTTTGAAATCGGGTTCGCAAATAACGCACTTGAGAGCGCGGTTGCACTTGCCAAGATGTCTGTCGCAGCTGGTGCTCGCGCCATCGTTTGTTCACCGCTAGAGATTGCAGCAATCCGATCTGCTGTTGGAGATGAACCACACATCATCACACCTGGAGTTCGCCCCGAAGGCAGTTCTGGAGCAGATGATCAGAAGCGAACAATGACTCCTCGAGCAGCGATTGCCGCCGGCGCAAGCTACGTAGTTATCGGACGTCCAATCACGCAGGCGTGGGCGCAAGGCGCGAATGCTATGACTACCGCTGCGCGCACAATCGCTGAAGATATTCTGCAGTAAGTTAAAAACATGGGTACCCCGCCGCAACTGACCCCCGCCGAGCGTGCTAGCGCCCTGGCGAAAGCGAAAGCTGCCAGACAGGAGCGCTCAGAAGTTAAGTCTCGAATTAAAAGTGGTGAATTGAGTATTGCTGAGGTTATCGCTTTAGCTCAGAGCAATGAAGTTATTGCCAAGATGCGAGTTCTTGAGATGGTGGAATCAAAGAGTGGTGTGGGTAAAATTCGCGGTAAAGCGTTACTTGAAAAGCTTGAGATCTCCAGCACGAGGCGGATTCAAGGGCTAGGACGCTACCAACGAGCAGCGCTACTAAAGGAATTTGAATTGCCGACATCACTGCGCAGAGGAAAGCTGATTGTTCTCTCTGGTCCCGGGGGAGTAGGCAAGAGCACTGTTGCCAAGAAGTTACGGGAAGCCTCTGATTTTGTAGTCATTGTCTCTGCGACAACTCGTCCGGCAAGATTTAATGAAGTTGCGGGTGTTGACTACCACTATTTAACTGCAACGGAATTTGATGCTGCAGTTAAGAACAATGAGTTTCTAGAATGGGCCGAATTTGCCGGAGCTCGTTATGGAACACCACGACTACCAGTGGAAATCGCTCTGAGTGCTGGACAAAGTGTTCTTCTGGAGATCGAGATCGAGGGAGCCAAACAGGTGAAGGAAAAGATTCCGGAGTCAGTACTGGTCTTTCTCGAACCACCTAGTTGGGAGGAGTTGGTTTCGCGCTTAGAAGGCCGCGGCACAGATAGCGCAGAACGCAGGGCCTCACGTCTGGCCTTGGCGCAGGAAGAGCTCGCTGCAGCCTCTTTCTTCGATAAAGTCCTGGTAAATGACGAGGTCGAGAAGGTGGTTGCCAGCCTGATAGAATTGGCATCTGCCTAGTTCGGCGAATACTACTTTTTAGGAGTACATGCATGAGTGCACACATGGACGGAATCACTAACCCACCTATCGATGAGCTTCTCGATAAGGCTGGATCAAAGTATTCACTGGTTCTCTATGCTGCAAAGCGTGCACGTCAGATTAATGCTTACTATTCACAATTAGGTGAAGGCCTTCTTGAGTACGTGGGACCACTTGTGGACACACACGTTCACGAGAAGCCACTATCGATTGCACTTCGTGAGATTAACGAAGGTTTGCTGACAATCGAAAATCTTGAGCCAACTGCTTAATTAGCTCCACAATAGTTATGCAAGGACATGGCCGCGAAGTAATTCTCGGTGTTGGCGGCGGTATAGCTGCCTATAAATCTTGCGATTTACTGCGTCGCCTGCAAGATATTGGTTTCCTCGTAACAGTCGTGCCCACACCTTCGAGTTTGAATTTCGTGGGCGCGGCAACATGGGAAGCTCTTTCCGGGCGCGCTGTCACTACCGAAGTTTTTGAGAGCGTAGAAGAAGTTCGCCATGTCTCGTTAGCAAAGAAGGCTGATTTCATCATCATCGCTCCGGCAACTGCCGACTTGATTGCAAGAATTGCGGCAGGTCGAGCCGATGATCTTCTGACTAATGTCATCCTGGCAGCTAACGTTCCAGTTTTGATAGTTCCGGCAATGCATCCAAATATGTGGAGTGATCAAGCGACCACTGCAAATGTTCGAGTATTGCGAGAGCGTGGGTTTCACGTCTTAGATCCCGACGTCGGAGCACTCACCAGCGGTGATGTGGGCCAAGGAAGATTTCCAGAGACGGCCAAAATTCTGCAAGCTTTCTCGGAAGTAACTCAGGTGAAATCAGATTACTTAGGCAGGAGAGTCCTGGTGAGCGCAGGCGGTACTCGGGAACCAATAGATCCCATTCGCTTTATCGGAAACCAATCTTCTGGGAAACAAGGTTACGCCGTTGCCTTGCAGGCACTTCGACGAGGGGCAGATGTTGTACTCGTATCAGCAAATGCTTCACTGCCAGATATTGAAGGTGTTCAAACTATTCATGTGAAAACGGCATCTGAGATGCACGATGCTTTACATCGAGAATTTTCGCAGTGTGATGTTCTGGTGATGGCGGCAGCAGTTGCGGATGCGCGTCCTGAACAGATGCAGGATTCAAAGATTAAGAAAGCTTCACTTGCTACGATCAATCTGACGGAAAATGTGGATATTCTCAAGAGTCTTCATGACGTTAAGGTCAAGCAAGTAGTCGTGGCTTTTGCGGCAGAGACTTCCCATGACGCAACTGCAGCCCAAAGCAAGATGTTGGCTAAGGGTGCGGATATCCTCTATCTCAATGATGTTTCTGGGGGAGATATCTTCAATAGCGAGACAACTTTTGGCGAGATTTTTACCAGCGCTGGTGCCAGTTATAAAGTGGCCAAGACCACCAAAGACACGCTTGCCCAAGAACTACTCGACCATGCCCTCCATCAGTTAGGTTAATCCAATGTCTAAACGCCTATTTACCTCAGAATCAGTGACCGAAGGCCATCCAGATAAGATTGCAGATCAGATCTCTGATGCCATTCTTGATTCGCTGATAGCGCAGGATCCATCAAGCCGGGTAGCTGTTGAAACGTTGATCACAACTGGCCAAGTTCATGTTGCTGGTGAAGTAACGACTAACGGTTATGCCGATGTCATGGGAATTGTTCGCGATACTGTGATCGGTATCGGCTATGACTCCTCCGTAAAAGGCTTTGATGGAAATAGCTGTGGCGTTTCGATCTCCATTGGTCAGCAATCACCAGATATTGCCCAAGGTGTGGACGACGCATTTGAACATCGTGTTGCATCTGCGCTCGACCCACTTGACCTTCAGGGTGCCGGCGATCAGGGTCTCATGTTTGGTTACGCATGTGATGACACCAAAGAACTTATGCCGCTGCCAATCTGGCTCGCTCATGAGTTAGCACAGCAGCTTTCAAAGGTGAGAAAGTCCGGCGTGCTTCCATACTTGCGCCCTGACGGGAAAACACAGGTCACCATTGAATATGATGGAGATAAGGCTGTGGCACTCGATACCGTTGTCATCTCAAGCCAGCACGCAGAAGAAGTTGATGTTGCCGGGCAACTCACATCCGAGGTAATAGCCCAAGTAATTGATCCAGTTTTGGCAAAGATTGATCTTCCTCGTAAGGATATGAGAATCCTGATAAACCCAACGGGTCGCTTCGTTATTGGTGGACCGATGGGCGATGCGGGTCTCACAGGTCGCAAAATCATTGTCGATACCTATGGCGGAATGGCTCGCCATGGTGGTGGCGCATTTTCAGGAAAAGATCCGTCAAAGGTGGATCGGTCTGCCGCCTATGCGATGCGCTGGGTCGCTAAGAACGTAGTGGCAGCTGGTTTAGCTCGCCGTTGTGAAGTTCAAGTTGCCTATGCAATCGGAAAAGCTCAGCCGGTCGGAGTTTTCGTGGAGACATTTGGGACTGAAACCGTTCCTGTTCAGAAGATTCAAGCTGCTGTGACAACTGTTTTTGATTTACGTCCCGCTGCAATCATTCGCGATTTAAATCTCAAGCGTCCAATCTATTCTCAGACTGCTGCTTACGGTCACTTCGGTCGCGAGCTTCCTAATTTCACATGGGAAGTAACTAATCGTGTATCCGAACTGCAGGCAGCTGTTAAATAGGTTACCTGCACACCGTGGCACTTACGAGGCCACTACGTCTAAAGCGCGAAGTAATTCGCCGTGCGCCAGAGATCAGCACAACTGATAACCCTGTTGCGCGTTTATGGGTAGACAGCGGGGTTTTTCATCTAGATCAAAGCTATGACTATCTAGTTCCCGATAATCTTTCCGAGCAGGTTGCTGTGGGTGTTCGGGTTCAGGTTCCATTCAATGGCAGAGAGTGTGAAGCACTCGTTCTAGAACGCATAGCCATATCTTCGGGTCGAAGGCTTAAAAGTATAACCAAGGTGATTTCCCGCGTTCCGGTTGCTTCAAAACGCTCCTTAGATTTGATTGCACTCGTTGCGCACAGATGGGCATGTCATCCTTATGACGTAATTCGTTCTGCAATCCCTCCTCGTGTCGCAAGTGTCGAGAAGATGCACTGGATTGATAAGACTACTGATAGACCGGGTCAATCATCGGTACGTCAGTACCTTCAACTACCCGCATACCAAGATCCTTTCCAGACCCTAGCCAGGCACGTCACAAGCGTCCGAAGCAGTGGTTCAATCCTGGTAATAGTTCCAGATAATAAATCAGTGCTTCGATTGAGCAACCATTTTCCAGAGGCGCTCATTCTGGATTCAGATCTGCCGCGAAGTGAGAGATATGAGAATTTTCTGCGTGCCAGAACAACTCCGGCTCAGATCATTATCGGAACCAGAAGCGCCATTTTTGTCGATAGTCCAGATCTAGCATCAATCGTCGTCTTTAATGAATCATCGGAGCAATTCTTCGAAGTTCGATCCCCGGGATGGAACGCGAGAGATATAGCAATTCTTCGCGCGCGAAATGAAAATGTTGCTATCTACTGTGTGGGTTATAGCCCCAGTGCCGAAGTCGCTCGGCTTATCGATATCGGCTGGTTTGAATTCAAAGGCGCTAAGCAAAAGATTCGAGTTGATACTTTTCAGCAGGAATTTTCCGAGCTACTTCCGGGCAAGATCATTGGCGAGCTCCGCCGCTTGGTCAAACAGGGACCGATTCTCTTCATCGCACCCAGAAGGGGATATTCGCAATCAATTAGTTGTAGTAGTTGTCGAAATATCTCTACGTGTTCATGTGGTGGTCGGCTAGAGAAGAAGAGTGCCACGACGGCTATCTCTTGTTCGCTGTGTGCAAATGTCTATTCCGAGTGGGTCTGTCAGTATTGCGCCGGGCTCAAGCCGTTTCTTCTCAATCGTGGGAGTGAGCGATTCGCCCAAGAAATCGGAGTAGGCCTACCAGGTATTCCAATCACACTGTGTGAGGCCGAGAAGATGGTTGATGATTTTCAACTTAATTCTGGAATTGTCATTGCCACTCCCGGCGCAGCTCCAATGTCGGCCGATGGGTATGCCGCTGTTGTGATTCTCGACGGTGAGAAATTGCTTAATCAATCAGATCTCAGAGCCAAGGAGCGTGCCCGAGAAATATTCTTTACCCACGCTGCGCTATTGAACTCTTCGGGATCTGCATTGCTAGTTATCAATCACTCAAATCCCATAGTGGGCGCCCTTGCTTCCTGGAAACCATCTCTAATTTCCCGGCGAGAGTTGCAAGAGCGCGTCGAAGCCTCATTGCCTCCGTTCGTCAGGTCTATCTCACTTGATATTGATAGTACTGAGTCAGCCACACTGGTGAGGGCTCTGAATAAGTCTCGCGATGAAGGAAGACTTCCGAGGTCAACAAGGATTCTTGGACCATCAACTCTGAACACCTCTACACATCGGATTCTCTTACTTGCTCCACTTGAGGACGGTGAGGCGCTAGTTCTACTGATGCATGAGTTCCAACGAAGACGAAGTTCAACAAGGAAGAAGTTGGCAACGCTACGGATTGATCCATATTCGCTCTCGCGATAGGTAAGATTGAGCCATGTCTATCAAGCAAATTCGTCACTTCGGAGACCCGGTTCTTGTCACACCGGCTTCGGAAGTTATCGACTTTGATAAAGAGCTGCGAACGCTTGTGAAGGACCTCACCGAAACAATGCTCGATGCACCTGGTGCAGGGCTAGCCGCGCCACAGATTGGTGTCCCACTTCGAGTCTTTGTCTGGGATGTCGATGAAACTATTGGGCATCTAATCAATCCAACTCTTGATTTGAGTGAGGAGATGCAGGAGGGAGATGAGGGATGCTTAAGTTTTCCGGAACTGATCTATCCAACCCCTCGTGCATTTAGAGCGGTAGCAAGAGGATTTACGATGCATGGTGATCCTGTCACTATCGAAGGCACAGAACTTCTAGCTCGAGCGCTCCAGCATGAAACAGATCATTTGAATGGAATTCTCTTCATTGATCGACTCTCAGATGAAGATCGAAAAATAGCGATGAAGGAGATTCGAGAATCCGATTGGTTCGGACTTGCTGGGCAATCGGGAGCATCGCCGACAATCAAGGTATCTCCGCATAGTCTTTTTAGGCAAGACAAGCCCGGATTGAGTCTTTAGTTGCGGATCGCGGTAGCAGCAACGCCTGAAGTAGCGATTCCGTCTCTGGATGCACTTTTGGCCTCTGATCATGAATTGCTCTGTGTCATCACGCCACCTGACCGACCATCCGGTCGAGGTCAGAGCCTCAATGAATCAGCTGTCTCAGGATGGGGTAACGAGAATGGCATCGAAGTTTACAAACCAGAGCGAGATGCCAGCTTTGATTCCTATCTAGCGAATACTGATGTCCTGATCACAATCGGATACGGTGTCATATTGCCAAAACGAGTATTTGATCTACCTCGTTACGGTTCACTTAATCTGCATTTCTCACTCTTGCCTAGATGGCGTGGGGCAGCACCTGTGCAACGAGCGATTGAAGCCGGAGATAAAGTCTCGGGAGTTACCGTCTTTAAATTAGATGATGGTATGGATACCGGACCGATCTATACCCAGAATCGATTCGCGCTAGATGCCGATATCACCAGTGATGAACTCTTCGTTGAATTGGCAGAATTAGGAGCGGAGGCACTTCTTCACACGTTAGAACTTATGAAGTCTGGAGTTAAGCCCACGCCACAAGAGAATCACAGCGCTACCCGAGCTCTTAAGTTGAGCAAGGAAGAAGGACGCATAGATTGGACTCAACCGGCAACTGCCATATCCAATAAAATCCGCGCCTTCACTTCCCAACCTGGCGCTTGGACTAATTTTCGAGATACGACGTTGAAAATCGATACTCCCGTTGCGAGTGAGATTACATTAGAACCCGGTGCTCTTCTTCTTGAGAACAAGAAGTTATATGTGGGAACCGCCTCTGCTGCTTTAGAAATTGGTCACATCACACCGTCTGGTAAATCCAGAATGCCTTCCTCGCAATGGGCAAATGGGGCACGTTTAATCCCCGGTGATCTCTTTGGTTAAGCCACGCAGAGATACCTTTAAATCACCCAAACCCGATGCTCCCAGAGTGTTGGTCTTTGATTTACTGACAGAAGTTAATCGCAATGGGGGATACTCGAATCTGCTCTTGCCACAAGCCCTGTCAGCCTCGAATTTCGAGATGCGAGACAAGGGTTTCGTCACCGAACTTCTCTACGGGACTCTGCGAATGCAAGGACGACATGACTACATCTTGCAGCAGGTATCGGATCGTCCATTATCAGAGGTGGACACTGGCATCGTAGATATCTGCCGGATGGGAGTTCATCAGTTATTTGAGATGCGCGTAGCAACCCATGCTGCCGTTTCGGCAACTGTTGAACTCGCCCGAAAAGTTATTGGTGAATCGAAGGCTTCCTTTGTCAATGCAATACTGCGCAAAGTCAGCTCACAAACCTTAGAACAATGGCTTGAACCCACTTCATTTATTGCGGACCCGATTGCGCGTCTTGCTATTCGGTATTCGCACCCGGAATGGATTGTTTCGGCCTACTTTGATCTACTCAAAGATCTAGATCGGGTCGAAGAAGAACTTGCAGTAAATAATATTCCAGCGATGCCCACACTGGTCGCCTGGCCGGGGGATTCGACTCAAGCAGAATTAGTTGATTTAGGTGGGGTTGCAACAGAGTATTCACCTTACGGTGCCCGATTCGATGGCGCACCCGGGACGCTAGAGGTCATTAGACATCGCAAGGCAGGAGTGCAAGATGAAGGATCGCAGTTAGTTGCACACATCTTTTCACTTGCAACTAAGGATTCTGCCTCGCTTCTAGATTTATGTGCCGGCCCGGGGGGAAAGGCGGCCCTTCTTGCTCATCTAGCAAGTGCGAATGGCCAGGAATTTACCGCCAACGAAATTTCTGAGGCGCGTGCAAAGTTAGTAAAAAACGTGATTGGCAAGTTTCTAGTGCTGGTTGGTGATGGCAGAGAGATTGCATCACTCGGACATACATACGATGCGATTCTGGCGGATGTTCCTTGCACGGGCCTTGGCGCCTTACGACGCAGACCAGAGGTTCGCTGGCGAAGAACCGTGCAAGACCTGCGAGGTTTACTGGTCCTACAAAGAGAGTTATCTGATGCGGCAATCTCAGTTCTTAATCCTGGGGGAGTATTTGGCTATGCAACATGTAGTCCACATTTTTCTGAGACCTCAGGTGAGGTCCTTCGGATACTTAAAGATCATCCGGAGTTAGAGCAAATGGATATCGCACCATTTATTCCTTCTAACCTTGATGGTGCAACGCGTGATAAGTCACTTTCGCTGTGGACCAGCAAGCACGGCACGGATGCGATGTTCTTAGCGCTCTTTCGCAAGAGGAGATAAACTTCTTCCATGTCGAATGAAGTTCGAATCACCCCAAGTATTCTCAATGCGGATTTCGCACATCTTGATGCAGAGATTGCCAAGATTGCGCAGGCAAGTGATTTGATTCACCTGGATATCATGGACAACGTTTTTGTTCCAAATATGACCTTTGATTTTCAGGCCGCAACCGAGATCATTGGGAACTGCCCAATTCCAGTTGATTCGCATTTAATGGTTGCAGATGTGGATTTGATAGCAGTTCAGTATGCCGAAGCTGGATCTGCCAGCGTTACTATTCATGTCGAGGCCACTTCTGCCATTCGCAATACTTTGAAGGAGATTAAGAGCCACGGAGCTCGGGCCTCTATCGCTCTCAAACCCAATACCTCCATTAACGATTATTCAGAGTACTTCGATCTGATCGATATGGTTCTTATCATGACTGTCGAACCCGGCTTCGGTGGACAAAAATTCATGGAAAATATGATGAGCAAGGTCAAAGAAGCGAGAAAATTGATAGGTAGCAGACCTATCTGGCTGCAAGTTGATGGCGGAATTTCACTTTCCACCATCGAGATTGCTCGAGAAGCGGGAGCGGACACATTTGTAGCCGGCAGCGCAGTCTTTAACGCGCAAGATCCGGCGATGATGGTTGAGCAATTGCGCACACAAGCCGCACTTCACTAATACGGCCTCTTGTGCGTAATCTCTCTAGTAAACTAGCGCTATGAAATCATTTGACTCACTCTGGACTGAGTTAGCGCAAAAGCTGGCTGAGCGTGCCGAGGGTTCGGCAACTGTCGCTGCCGTAGATGCCGGAGTTCACACGATCGGAAAAAAGATCCTGGAAGAGGCTGGTGAAGTCTGGTTAGCAGCTGAACATGAGTCAGATGAGGCTTTAGCCGAGGAAATTAGCCAATTGATTTACCATCTACAAACAATGATGCTCGCCCGCGGTCTCACACCTACTGATATTTATAAGTACCTCTAAGGGAAAACAAGGAGTCTCATGTTACGAATAGCTGTCCCAAACAAGGGTTCACTTGCTGATGCCTCGATTGAGATCCTAAAAGAGGCTGGATATCGACAACGTACCGACTCTCGCGATCTGGTTCTGATAGACCCTGCTAATGGCGTTGAGTTTTATTATCTTCGCCCACGTGACATTGCGATCTATGTTGGCTCTGGTGAGTTAGAAGCAGGAATCACGGGACGCGATTTGCTCATTGACTCTGGTGCAGATGCGCAAGAAATTCTCCCGCTTGATTTCGGGGGATCAACATTCAGATTCGCTGGACCGGCACATGAGAAGCTTTCGCTATCCTCTATCAGCGGCAAGCGCGTAGCAACGGCCTATCCAGGACTGGTGCAGAAACATCTTGCAGATTTGAAGATTGAGGCAGATGTCGTTCGCCTGGATGGTGCGGTAGAAAGCAGCATCAGATTAGGAGTTGCCGATCTGATAGCCGATGTTGTCAGTACTGGAAATACTCTCCGCCAGGCTGGGTTAGCTATCTTCGGTGATCCAATCTTGGTTTCCGAAGCCATCTTGATTAAAGGCAAAGCGTCAGCCGCAGCTGCCGAATTAGAGATTCTGATTCGTCGTTTGCAAGGCGTTGTGACCGCAAGACAATACGTGCTTCTTGATTATGACATCCCTAAGAAAAGCGTGGATCAGGCTTGCGCCATCACACCTGGTCTGGAGTCGCCGACGATTTCACCGCTTCAAAAACCTGATTGGGTTGCAGTGCGCGCTATGGTGCTACGTAAAGATACCAATCGCTTAATGGATGAACTTTGGGCACTGGGTGCACGCGGAATTCTGGTTACTGATATTCACGCCTGCAGACTGTAATTACTTCCGGCTCGCGCCCGCCTCTTCGATATCTTCTCGTGAAATTCCTAGAAGATAGAGAACTGAATCTAGGTATGGTGCGCTGACAGAGCTATCTGCGGCGGCTTTGACAGCTGGCTTTGCATTAAATGCGATACCCATGCCTGCGATTGCAATCATATCTAGGTCATTGGCGCCATCACCGATTGCAATCGTTTGCTCGAGTTCAACTCCAACAATCTTGGCAAAATCACGAAGCGCAACGGCTTTTGCGGCGCGATCGATGACATCTCCGATGATTTTACCTGTGAGCTTTCCATCGATAACTTCTAGCGTATTCGCTCGGTAATGGGAGATACCCAAATCTTTAAGTATTGGTTCAATGACCGCAGTAAAGCCACCTGAGACAACGGCTACGTTATGTCCAAGCTTATGTAAGGTATCGATCAGAGTGCGTGCTCCAGGGGTAAGAACTATCTGCTCGCGCACATCAGAAATTACCTTCTCCGGAAGTCCCGCAAGCAGTGCAACTCTGGCTTCCAGGCTCTGCCTAAAATCAAGTTCCCCGCGCATGGCGCGTTCGGTTATCTCTCGCACTTGTGGCTCGACGCCAGCATGGGCTGCGAGTAGTTCAATCACTTCTTGCTGAATAAGAGTTGAGTCCACATCTAAAACAACTAACTTCTTGGCCCAGCGCATCAAGCCGCCTGGTGAGACTGCGATATCAATTGCGTACTCATTTGATACCGCAGCTAGTGATTGACGAAGTTTGGCTGGGTTGGCACCAGATACCGTTAGTTCGATTGCAGTAATCGGATAACTAGCGGTGCGGTGAATACGCTCGATATTTCCACTTTGTGCAGTTATTGCTTCTGCTACCGCGGCAATGGAACGAGGATGTAGTTCAGTTGTGAGAAGCACAACGTGAACGAGCCCTGTCTTAGCAGCAATTGTTGCCCCTTCTTGGGCGCCAAAAGAGGTTGCTATGTCAACGGATAATTTCTCGGCACATTCATTGAGGTCTGCCTCAATCGCTTGCGCATGATCGGGATTAAGTGAGATCAGAGCGGTGAGAATAAGTCGCTCACGGATTACTACCTGCTCGATATCCAAAATGGTGACGGCAAAGGGTGCCAGGGTCTCAAAGAGAGCTCGAGTGATTCCGGGGGAGTCGACGCCGGATACGAGAATAAGACCTGTGTAGTGACTCTTCTCGGCGCTCATATGGGTGAGGTTATCGCGAATCACGTTCACTTCGTTCGCAATTTGCGAGTGATTCATTGATTGACGATATATCTTTTGTCACCTATGAGTAATAATCGCGTTCTAGAGCTACGTGATGTCTCTGTCCGAAGAGGCCAGAAGAACATTCTGGGCCCGCTGAATTTTGCGATAGCCCCGGGCGAGCGATGGGTGGTCCTTGGACCAAACGGCGCCGGAAAATCCACTCTTTTGCAAATATTGGCAACAAGGATGTTTCCTACATCAGGAACCGTCTTCTTACTTGATAAGCAGCTCGGCAAGGTCGATGTCTGGGAACTTCGTACCCGAATCGGCATTTGTGGAGCGCTTATCTCAGAAGATATTCCGTCCGATGAGAAAGTACGCGATGTAGTACTCACTGCAGCGTACGCAATTCTTGGTCGTTGGAATGAGGCCTATGACCTATGGGATGAATCCAGAGCCGTAGCTCTTCTCACAACATTTGGGGTGCGGGAATTAGCAGATAGAGAATATGGAACTTTGAGTGAGGGTGAACGCAAGCGCGTTCAAATCTCTCGAGCTCTCATGGCTGACCCAGAGTTACTACTGCTAGATGAGCCAGCCTCTGGGTTAGATCTTGGCGGGCGCGAGGATCTCTTAAAGAGGTTCTCTGTCTTCGCATCCGACCCATTAGCTCCAGCTTCAATTCTTGTCACTCATCACATAGAAGAGATTCCAGCCGGCACCACACATGCTCTCATTCTCAAAGATGGATTAGCGGCCGTCTCAGGTCCAATTCACGAAGTGATTACATCTGAACATATGTCTCATGTCTTTGATTTGCCGATGGAAGTAAGTCACGATGGGTCGCGTTTTTTTGCCCGTGCACTGTAGTTGGAATGGCCTTCTCGACCCATTAACTCCTCAGATTGAGAAGATTCTTCAGATGATCTCCAGCGATGACATCGCACCACGAAACGATCGAATATTTGCTGCCTTAGAAATGGATTTGAGTTCGGTCAAATGTGTGATTGTCGGACAAGATCCTTATCCCACCAGGGGTAATGCCCATGGGTTGGCTTTTTCGGTAAACCCTGATGTGCAGCCGCTGCCAGCATCGCTCAGAAATATCTTCACCGAATTAGTCAGTGATCTTGAGATCGGGCGTCCGAAGAATGGAGATCTTTCTCGATGGCGTGACCAAGGTGTTCTACTTCTCAATCGGGTTCTGACAACAAAGGTAGGCGAAAGTAACGCACACGCAAATATTGGCTGGCAAGAAATAACCACTCAGATTGCTCAAGCTGCAGCAGCACAAGGTGCCATTGGAGTTCTCTGGGGGAAGAGCGCACAGGAGTTTTCACATCTTTTCACTCACAGCATCAAAAGTGTTCATCCAAGTCCGCTCAGTGCGTATCGCGGATTCTTTGGTAGTAAGCCTTTTTCGCAAGTAAATAGAGAACTAGAACTTCGGGGAGTTTCTCCCATCAATTGGTCCCTGTAAAGAAATAGGGCCCGCATCCTTAGATGCGAGCCCTATTAAGGAAATCTACTTATTAAATCCAGGCGTTAATTGGAGATGATAAGAAGTAGATCATGAAGAGACCAGAGACAAGGAGAAGCAAAGGATGAACTTCCTTACGACGTCCCTGAACTATGCGAATAACAACGTGGGTAACGAAACCAGCTCCGATACCGACCGAGATGTTATAGCTAAATGGCATCAAGATGATGGTCAGAAAGGCTGGAATGCCAATTCCCAAGTCATCCCACTCGATGTTCTTTACTTGTCCCATCATGAGGAATCCAACAATGATTAGCGCAGGTGTTGCAGCCTCGTAAGGAATGATTGCTACAAGAGGCGCTAGGAATGTCGTCAACAAGAACGCAATTCCAGTCACGATCGAAGAAAGGCCAGTTCTGGCACCCTCACCCACACCAGATGCGGATTCAATGTAACTGGTGTTCGATGAAATACCAGCAGCTCCACCAGCGGCGGCAGCTATTGAGTCAACAACAAGGATGCGATTAGCACCTTCAACGTTGCCGCTCTTATCGACTAATCCTGCTTGGTTTCCAATAGCAGTCATGGTTCCCATTGTGTCGAAGAAGTCTGCGAGCAATAGCGTGAAGACGAGCAGGCATGCTGCCAAAGCACCGGTCTTTGGATTGGTGAACGCTCCAAAGATGTCATCGAATCCCAAACCTAGAGAATCAAAACGTGGAGCATCTGTAAGGTTTAAAGATCCTGATGCGTCCTTCGGTAGCGTCGGAGTATTCAAACCCCATCCTCGTGAGTTTGACTCAGTAGGACTGATGAAGCTATTTCCAACCTTAAATTGGGATTCTACGATGATTGCTAGGACCGTTGAAGAGATGATTCCGATGAGAATGGAACCCTTGATCTTTTTGATCATCAAGATGATGGTCAGGAAGAGACCAAAAGCAAAGACGACAATCGGCCAACCCACAAGTGTTCCGCCGTCACCAAGTTCTAATGGGACCGCTGAAGGTTTCGAGTTCGTGCTTCCCCACACCACATTTGGAGTACGTCGCACGAATCCGGCATCGACTAGGCCAATGAGGGCGATAAACAATCCGATACCCACCGAGATAGCAACCTTAAGCGCCGTTGGAATTGCCTTGAAGACCGCGATTCTAAATCCGGTCAGAACCAGAATAAGAATGAGAATACCTTCAATAAGAACTAAGCCCATGGCTTGCGCCCAGGTAGCGTTCTTTGCGATTGAAACAGCGACAAAGGTGTTTAAGCCCAGGCCGGTAGCAAGTGCCAATGGAAAATTCGCGACAGCTCCCATGAGGATGGTTAAAATTCCGGCGATAAGTGCAGTTCCAGCAGCAACGATAATGATTGCGTTGGTTCTATCTCCGCCACCGATGAATTCTCCAGCGCCATCAGTTGTGGCAAGGATCAGCGGGTTGAGCGCAACGATATATGCCATTGTAAAGAAGGTAACTAGCCCACCTCTAACCTCTTGGGCTATCGATGACCCTCGCTCTTTAATCTTGAAATAGGAATCCAACATAAATGGACCTTTCTAATTTTTTTATCGAGGGTGTTTGCGACCTCGTGTGAAATGACGGCTCACAGACCGAGGGGGATGACTAAACGCTAGTAGGTACTTAGACGTACTTGTGGGTTAAACGCGCAACAAGACCAAGAAAAATGGCGACAGATTGCCCGATAAACAGGGCAAATAGGGCGGTTCCGAGCCCAACAGTGCCTCCAAGGAACCAGCCGATAATTAAGACCGTGACCTCAATGCCCATTCGTACGCGTCCCACACGAACCCCAGTTTTGTAGTGGATCCCGGTCATGGCCCCATCTCGGGGACCACGTCCTAGGCCACAGGTGATGTAGAGGGCGGACCCTAATCCGACCAGTGCGATTCCTATGAAATCAAAGATCACGCCGATAGCAAAGTTGTTCTGCTTGGGGAAGATAATCGTTCCGATTTGAATAAACGCTGCAATGATGACGATATTCGAGATTGTTCCAAAACCAACTCGTTCATTAAGTGGAATCCAGAGCAGCATCACGGAGACGCTAATAATGAAAGTTGCCCATCCGATACTCAATCCAGTTTTTAGTGTGAGACCTTCGGCAAATACTGTCCACGGCGCATTTCCAATTCCAGCCTGGATAAGTAATGAATCACCGAGACCGAAAATAGCTAAACCAAAGAAAAGAATCGCAGTTCGAAGGGGAGTAAGGTCCCAAACTCCTTGCGCGGTCCATGGCGTTATGGGGACAGTCTTATGGGGGCGCAGACTTTGGATGATGGATGCGAAATTCACTTGCTGAGTCTATAGTGGATGAATGTTTGTAGGCCTCGGAACAGTAATCAATTTACTCACCATCATCGTAGGTGCGGCTATCGGAATCGCCTTAGGTGGTCGACTGCCTAAGAGATCGCAGAAGATGATTACTGATGTTCTGGGGCTCATCACCCTATTGGGTGCGACTTCGGCACTTTTGCCGCTATGGTCAAATGAATTCAAGGATTCACTTCCAGATGGATCACCGCTTCTCTTGGTTCTAGCATCCATGCTCATCGGAGGTCTACTCGGAACCGCTCTCAAGATTGAGAAACGAGTTGAGAACTTTGGCGAAAATCTAAGAAAGAAGTTTAAGGCATCTAGTGACAGTCCTTTCGTCGAAGGCTTCGTCAGTGCATCACTGTTGTTTGTGATCGGTCCACTTGCAATCCTTGGCAGCGTCAGCGACGGCATGTCTCAAGGCTTAGATCAATTAATTCTCAAGTCTTCCCTCGACTTCTTTGCCGCCATGGCATTCGCATCGACCCTGGGAATAGGAGTGATGGCATCGATTATTCCAGTTGGCATCTACCAGGGCTTCTGGACGATTATCGGTTTCTTTGCTGGATCTGTTCTCGAGCAGTATCAAATTGATGCGATGACTATCTCCGGAGGGCTGATGCTGGTTGGCATCGGACTGCGACTGCTCAATATCAAGAAAATATCAGTTGCAAATCTGTTGCCAGCTCTGGTTATTGCGCCAGTACTGGCAACAGTCCTACATTCGATCTAAAGCGCGGATGTTGCAATCACATATGTAGTCATCTTGTCTCTATTTTCTCCGATTTAGATTTCAGTAAATGGCAATGGGTCAGAACTTATATGACCGGCTCGTGATGCGCGAGCTGTGACTTGGCGCATGTGGTGTCTACGGCATAGAACCTCATAGGCGACCTCATCGCTTTTGCCAACATCTCCGACCACCACTTGTTCGCCCTCGGTCACCATAACGCCATTAATCGTGCGAGCGTTATGTGTCGCACGTGAACCGCACCAGCAGAGAGCTTCTACTTGCAGAGTGTTCACACGATCGGCAAGTTCCACAAGACGGGCAGAACCTGGGAAGAGTTTGGTTCTAAAATCAGCAAGAATTCCAAATGCATAGACATCAATTCCTAGTCCGTCAACAATCTTTGCCAAACCATCTATCTGTTCAGGCTGATAGAACTGAGCTTCGTCACAGATGATGTAATCGATACGGTCACCAGCAGATAGGTGATCAACCACAAATTTATGAATATCCAATGAGGTTTCAACTTCAATTGCTTCAGATTGCAAGCCTAAACGCGAACTAATAAGACCTGCTCCAGCACGATCCTTACTGGTAAAGATGAGTCCGGTGCGTCCACGTGACTTATGGTTGTGCGCGGTTTGCAGCGCAAGGGTTGACTTACCCGAATCCATAGTTCCGCAGTAATAAATCAGCTCAGCCACGTGGGAATCCTGCCATGAATCGCCGCAATATTCTCTATCCCAAATCCAGACCAAGTGCGCGTAGCGCTCTCGCCATCTGTACCGATAGCGAGGTGCTCATTTCCACACTGATATGAGATGCGTCTCGGTAGGTGACGATTCCATCCAGAACTGCGGGACATGTTCTTGCACATAACCACGGCGTAGGATCTACAAGTAGGTACCCATCAACTGTTATTGAAGGGGTCTTTTCCGTGTTATCGCAATCCCTGGCCTTCTTGAGAGAGAGACAACTAGGAATGTCTTGCTTCGGGTGTGGAGTATCCGCGATATAAATAATCTTCGGTGTTAATCCCCGGAGTGCCATGAGAGTCTTTTGCTGTCCCTCTTGCCACCACTGGGCGCGAGATTGATAACCCTCGGGTCTTTGAAAGTATTGCATTCCGGATACCAGTACTGCATCTGGTTTCAACTCTGCGATTCTCTTGTATACGTTATCTCTCCATTTAGAACATTCAGAGTTTCTGTACCCACCTCTGTCTACCTTGCGTATTGCAGGTCCTGGACACGCGGATTTTGTAAATGAAGTAAGGGCAAAACCATTTTCATAGGCCATTTTCTCCAGCGCGGGAAACCACTGCGCAGCATGAGAATCTCCGAATAGGACAATCCTTCTCTTTGCATCCGATTCACCGTATGTACATTGCGCTGGAATGGTTTGGCCGTTTTCAAGGTGACATCCATCCTGATAGATCTTCGGCTGGGCAAGTACCGATTCAAGCGAGAATTGCTCTCCAGATTTAAGGGTGACCTGATTATTATGTGAATTGATGATAATTATGGAGAGTATTAGAGTGAGAATTGTTATCAGTGTGGCGCCGGCCAAGATTCTTGTTTGAGAAAACTCCCGTACACGAAGTGGCTGTTCAACGAAGCGATGAGTAAGGTCAGAAAGAATCAGAGTCAGAACTATCGCTATCAGGCGCTCGATGATGGAAAGCTCACGCCCGAGGTAGAGGTTAGGAATTACCAATACTGGCCAGTGCCACAAATAGAGGGGATAGGAGATATTTCCTAACCATTGGATGACAGGTAACCGTGAAGAAGTATCGATGACTTTCGGCCAGTTTTTCACTGAAGCAAGTGTGAGTGCAGTTGCTAGTACGGGAAAAAGCGCTGCAGTTCCAGGAAATGCCGTTGCATCGGTAAAGCGAGCGGCGGAATAACCGATGGCAATGACTGCAAGCCAGGCAAAGCCTTGGAAATCTCTCCACTTTGCCGGAAAGAAAAGGACGAGCGCTCCAATACCTAACTCCCAAGCTCTCGTGGGTAAGGAATAGAAAGCCCACAAGGGAGATGCAGATGTCAGATAGAGACTTAACAGAAATGAGATCAGGGTGATTACTGCGATACCAATGCCTACAGTTCGCCGGTTACCGAACCTATAGAGCATGTAGATAATCAGTGGCCACAGAAGATAGAACTGCTCTTCCACGGCTAATGACCAATAATGAATTACCACTGGAGGAAGCGCATCTAAATTCTGATAATCCATTTGCCAGAGGGCAAAGAAATAGTTGGAGATATAGAGCGAAGCCGCTGCAATATCTCGGCCTAAGTCAGCTCGAAGAATTGATGGATATACCCACCATGAAACTAGCGCTGTAATTATCAGAACGAGAGAGCTAGCCGGAAGTAATCGCTTTATTCGGCGGAGATAGAACCTAGCAAAGGAAGTACCATCGGCTTTTTCACATTCCCGAAGAAGGAGAGATGTGATGAGATAACCAGAGATGACGTAGAAGATATCGACGCCGATATATCCACCGGGTAAAAACTTGGCGTGATAAAGCAGAACCAGGACTACCGCAAGCGCCCTGAGTCCTTGAATCTGAGGTAGACGCATTTATGCCTGTGATAGTGAGAAAACGGGGGGAGCAGAATCTAAGCTCGCGATCTTGGCGCGTCCTGCCAATTCTGGAATCTCCAAAAGAACTACTGCTTGGACAACAGATGCACCGAGATCTTGAATTAACAGTATTGCTGCCTTAAGAGTTCCACCAGTTGCTAGAACATCATCAATCAGGAGTACTCGCGAACCAGGCTCCATCGCATCAGTATGAATCTCTAATTCGTCCTGGCCATACTCCAAGCTGTAACTGCGCGAAAAAGTTGTGTAAGGCAATTTTCCAGATTTACGAATTGGGATGAATCCGACTTTCTTTTCCAAGGCGATCGCGCTACCCAAGATGAACCCACGCGCATCCAGTGCGGCCACATAGTCAATTTCATCGCCAATAGCGGCGAGGGCTGAAATGACGGTGGCAAATGCCTCTGGATTGGCCAATAAGGGGGAGATGTCCTGAAAGAGAATCCCCGGTTTAGGGAAATCCGGGATAGGTCTAATCAATGCAAGTGCTTGACTGATATCCATAGTTGCACCACCGTAACTGTGTCCGAACGGGGACTTGAACCCCGAATCCCTTGCGAGAACTAGCACCTCAAGCTAGCGCGTCTGCCAATTCCGCCACCCGGACGAGTACCCGCTCGCTAGAAGATAAATCTTATGCGCTCGAGTCGAAATAACTGGGTAACGATATCAACCTGGCGCCATGGGCGCAAAAGAGAGCTATGAAAGGGCAGAATACGACCATGAGTAGCGCAGAGAAGTCGAACACCATTGAGAATGAAGTTGTCGCTATCTGCCAAGACCTTATTCGAATCCCTTCAATAAATTATGGAGAAGGCAAGGGAGATGAAAAGGCATGTGCAGAATATGTCGTTGCCTCACTCGCTGAAGTTGGAATCAAAGCAGATATATACGAGTCTGCTCCCAATCGCTGCAATGTGATCGCGCGTATACCTGGAAAAGATAGTTCACTCGGCGGTTTAGTAGTCCATGGGCATCTCGATGTTGTTCCGGCGAACGCTAGTGAGTGGTCAGTAGATCCCTTCGCTGCCGAAATTCGCGACGGCATGATCTGGGGTCGCGGGGCAGTGGATATGAAGAATATGGACGCGATGATTTTGACCGTCGTTCGCGAGTGGTCGCGCACCGGATTTCAACCACAGCGAGATATTGTCTTAGCTTTTTTTGCCGACGAAGAGGCGGGAAGTTCTTACGGTTCCAGGTTTATGACTGCCAAGCACCCGGAAGTTTTTGCTGGGTGCACCGAGGCCATATCTGAGGTAGGCGGTTTTTCAGTCACCGTTACTGGCGGAAAACGTTTGTACTTTATCGAGGCTGCGCAAAAAGGCATCCACTGGATGAAGATCACCGCACATGGTCGCGCTGGTCACGGTTCGATGTTAAATGATGAGAATGCTATAACTTTGATAACGGAGGCGGTAGCCAAGATTGGTCGATACCAATGGCCTCAGAGATATACGAAGACAGTCAAGATTCTCTTTGAAAAAATTGCGCAAGCTACGGGCAAACCATTCAACCCGGTAGATCTCACACCTTTATTGGCAGAGATTGGTCCGACGGCTCGAATGGTGGGAGCAACGTTGCAGAACACAGCTAACCCAACGATGTTGGAAGCTGGATATAAGGAGAACGTAATTCCGGCATCTGCTTCGGCTGTCATTGACGGAAGATTCTTACCTGGATATGAAGATGAACTTGATTCAACAATTAAATCAATCATTGGTCCAGATATTGAAATAGAAACTATTACTCGCGATATTGCACTCGAGGTTGATTTTGAAGGAGACCTGGTGGAGGCGATGTGTGCTGCAATCTTGGTCCATGATCCTGAAGGTATTCCCGTTCCATATGTCATGAGCGGTGGAACTGATAACAAAGCGCTATCAGAACTTGGGATCATTGGTTATGGATTTAGCCCACTGCGCCTTCCGCAAGATTTGGATTTCATGTCTTTATTCCACGGGGTAGATGAGCGCGTGCCAATCTCTGGCCTTCACTTTGGGGTTCAGGTACTGAAGGAATTTCTAGAGCAGGCTTAAGCAGAGATTTCATCGAGCACGCTGCGCACGATATCTGGCAAGGATATTTCTTCGGATTTCAAAATTCCACGAAGTTGGCCACCAGTTCTAGCTCCCACTATCGCACTCGTTACTCCAGGGGTGTCTCGCACCCACGCAAGTGCAACTTCCAATGGGGAGTAACCAAGACCGCTAGCTGCTACAGATACTGCTTCAACTATTCGGGTCGACTTCTCATTCAAATAAGGCTCAACATGTTTCACAAAGTGCGGGGCTGCAGCGCGCGAATCACTGGGAATCCCAGTTCGATATTTTCCTGTTAAGACTCCACGACCCAAGGGCGCCCAGGCTAAAGCCCCAATTCCAGTTGCACGAGCACAGGGAAGTATTTCTTCTTCCGCGCTTCGATTGAGCAGCGAGTACTCAATCTGATTTGAGACTATCGGTGCTTTTGCGGAATTACTCTCTTGAATGGTGATTGCTCGCGCACTTTGCCAGCCAGAGAAATTAGAAACTCCAACATGGCGAGCTTTCCCCGATGTGTATGCGTAATCAAGTGCTGAAAGAGTGTCTTCTAGCGGGGTATGTTCATCCCACATCTGAATCTGCCAGATATCGACATAATCAGTTTCGAGTCGCGATAGTGACTTATCCAATTCTGCAATGAGTGCGGTGCGAGAGTTATTTACGGTGCGAACACCGCCTGGATGTGAGACACCTGCCTTCGTAGCAATCACTACATCGGCGCGATTAAAGAGCGTTCCAATCAGTCCACCAATAACTCGCTCGCTATCTCCATCGCCAAAGGTAGGAGAGGTATCCAGGAAGTTGCCACCAGCTTCGATATAGGCACGGCATTGATCTGCGGCCTCGTGCGTATCGGTATCTCGACCCCATGTCATTGTTCCCAGACCCAGCCGAGAGAGTGTGAGGCCACTATTTCCAGCCCGTCTCATCTCCATGACGCAGACCCTAGCAAGGGGATAGCGAAAAAGTGGTGATTAGAAATTTAGCGATAACCTTCGTGTTGTGGCGCGAATAATCCTTCTAAGACATGCACATTCAATCGCCAATGAATCTGGAATTTTGGCAGGGCAATTGCCTGGCATCTCTTTGAGTAAAAAGGGGAGCCAACAGGCTATTGACTTGGTAGATCGCATTGGAAAAGTCTCATTTGATTCGATCCGCATGAGTCCGATGCAACGTTGTCAGGAGACGCTCGCGCCGTGGCTGGAATCCTCGAACTCCAATGGACTAAAGAAATTCATTTTAGATGAGAAACTGATTGAAATGAATTATGGCAGTTGGAGTGGCAAGAAACTCAACTCACTAGCTAAGCAACCCCTCTGGAAGATTATTCAGAAAACTCCGAGCAAGGTTGAATTTCCGCAAGGTGAACGCATGACCGCTATGCAAAAGCGTGCTGTGGCTTCCATTGAAGAGGCAGTGCTAGAGAAATCTAAAGGGACTCACTTGTTTGTGAGTCACGGTGATGTCATTAAGGCAATGGTTGCGAGTCTATTGAAGATAAAACTTGATAATTTCCAGTCTTTAGTAATCGATCCCGCCTCGATTACGATGCTTGAATATGATGGCGAAAGTGCACGCCTAATACTTTTCAATGACAATCTTACGCACCTAGAAGGCTCGCTCTCGGGTGCGCGTCCCAAGAAAATGCTCTTGGGTGGTGGAGCCGGAGCTGTCAGGCGAAACAAGAAATGAGTTCGCAGATAATTCTCTTTGAACAACCGGAGAGATTTACAGTTGGCACGGTAGGTCAGCCAGGGGAACGAACCTTCTTTATTCAAGCTCAAAGTGGTTCACGTTTAATCTCAGTTTCGCTCGAAAAGACGCAGGTCCAAGCTCTGGCAGATCGCTTGCTCTACACAATCCGAGATATCAAGCAGAACAATCCAAACGTTAGCTTTTCCCGTCTTGTGAAAGATGATGCACCGCTGAGTACTCCCATTGAAGAAGAGTTTCGCGTCGGCGTTATCGGCTTAGCTTTCGATGCAGAGCAAGGTTTGATTCAAGTAGATTTCCAGGCTATTAATGAAGGTAGCGATCAGGATCCAGAGTTCATAGATGTCGATGATCTAACAGGTGACCAGGATATTTTGCGTGTTCTCATTACTCCAAGTGAAGCTGATCGATTCTCCAAGCGAGCCTTCATCGTGGTGGGCGCAGGACGCCAGCCGTGTCCATTTTGTGGTGGACCGATAGATGTCAAAGGTCATCTATGTCCGCGCTCAAATGGCTATCGCAGATGAGTAAGGTCATTGAACACCTGCTTTCCGGAACTCTTGAGGTAACCGGTCGATTAGTTGATGCATCTAATGCCACTCTCTATGGCGAATGCACTTTTAGCGATGAGAAGATGGCTGTCATATATAAACCCATCGCAGGAGAGCGACCGCTCTGGGATTTTCCGGACGGAAATTTAGCTCACCGCGAATACGCCTCCTACTTAATTAGTGAATATTCCGGTTGGAAAGTTGTTCCACCCACCGTATTACGAGAAGGACCATTCGGTTTAGGAATGGTGCAGCAGTGGATTGATATCGATGAGTCAATTGATTTGGCCTTGTACTACCGGGAGGATAACGAGAACCTTCGTCGGATGGCTCTATTTGATGCCGTCATTAACAACACCGATCGAAAAATAGGTCACTTGTTGCCTGTCGTTGATGGCAGTCTTCTTGGTTGTGATCATGGCGTCACATTTCACGAAGAGAACAAACTGCGAACCGTTATTTGGCAGTTTGCTGAGCGCGAACTCACCGCCGAAGAGATACACGCCCTCGATGAGTTAGTCACTCGGTTGCACACTGAATCCGAGGTTTTGCGTGGATTAATCACTGAGATTGAATTTAGCGCCCTGATTGCAAGAATCGAAGGCCTCATGGAATCTGGGAAATTTCCATCTCCAAGTGAAGATTGGCCTGCTGTGCCATGGCCCCCTTTTTAAAGTAAAGTTGCGATATGCGTGCCTGGCCAGAGATTTACATTCCCAAGCTCTCCAGTAGATTCTCACTCGAGCCTCTTTCACTACTGAACACCGCTACTCAACAGGTTGAAACCATTCCGCAGAAGCCTGTCTACCGGATGTATGTATGCGGCATTACTCCATACGATGCAACGCATCTAGGACACGCAGCCACCTATCTCACTTTCGATTTAATTCATCGCTATCTCAAAGCAACCGGTGCTGAGGTTCGTTTTGTTCAGAACATTACTGATATCGATGATCCACTGTTAGAGCGCGCCGCACGCGACGGTATCGATTGGCAGGATCTGGCTAACTCTCAAATAGATCTCTTTCGTGGTGATATGGCCGACCTTCACGTTCTGCCTCCACAACACTATGTCGGAGTTGTCGAGGCAATGCCATTGGTAGTGGACTCAATAATGAAATTGCAGGAGTCAGGGACGACCTATAGCCTCGAAAATGACCTCTACTTTAGAACTCATTCTGATGAGGAATTCGGCACCCGTTCTCATTACACAGATGAGCAAATGCTCTCCATCTTCGCCGAACGCGGGGGAGACCCACAACGTGCTGGCAAAGAGAATCCTTTTGATGCACTTCTCTGGTTAGCCCAACGTGAAGGTGAACCTGGCTGGGCCAGTCCGTTTGGTATGGGCCGGCCTGGCTGGCATATCGAATGTTGTGCCATCGCACTTCATTATCTGCAGCCTGATACGCATGATGACTTTGCAATAGATATTCAAGGTGGGGGTAGTGATCTAATTTTTCCTCATCATGAAATGTCCGCGGCTCAAAGTCGAATCATTGGGCGCCAACGATTTGCTCGCACTTATGTACATGCAGGAATGATTGGTCTTGATGGCGAGAAGATGAGTAAGTCAAAGGGAAATTTGCTCTTTGTCTCGCAACTCATTGCAGAAGGTGTCGAACCGATGGCGATTAGATGGGCGCTGATGGGTCATCAATTCTCACAGGACCTGATGTGGAATAGGGAAATTTTGGTTCAAGCAGCGACTGAAATTGATGATCTTCGACTGCAATTGAGTCGAGTAGATGTTGCGGCAACGGATGAGGTTATCGCATCGATAATTTCAGCACTGGGCGATAATCTCGATACTGTGAAAGTTCAAACGATTATTCGCAGTTGGATGCGAGATACAAGTGATGGAAAGAGCGGCGGGCATGCAGGGGAACTTTCGCGAGCGTTAGATACCTTGCTTGGACTAGCGCTCTAATTTCCGCTTTGCCGACGTAGAAATCTTTCCAATTCGCGCGCAATTGATTCACCGGTGACATCAGGGAGTTCCGAGGCATCCTTGCTCTCTTCCAAAGCTTTCACATACTCAGCAACATCGGAGTCCTCTTTCGCCATCTCTGTTACCTCAACCTCCCAGGCAGTTGATTCTTCGGGAAGTGCGCCTTGCGGGATTGAGATTCGCAGAAAATCTTCGAGGGCATTCACAAGTGCAAGTGATGCTTTTGGCGATGGCGAGTTTGAGGCGTAGTGGGGAACGGCAGCCCATAAGGAGACTGCGTCAATGTCGCGCTGCACACACGCGACCTGAATGACACCTAGGATTCCAGTTGGGCCTTCATATTTACTTATCTCAACACCTAGACGCTGTGCAATATCTGGATGTGCGCCACTTCCACTGACAGTAATTGGACGTGTGTGAGGAGTATCGGCGAGCATCGAACCAAGAGTGATGACTAAATCAATCTCAAGATCTTCTGCCAGATCTAGCAGGTCAGAGGTAAAGGTCTTCCATTTCATAGATGGTTCCACGCCGCGCACGACAATAAAATCATGATCAAGTGTGGGAGTGCGAAGTGCGTAGATCTGCGTTCCTGGCCAGGTCAGATTACGAACACTTGATTCATCTACATAGATCATTGGCCTATTTACTTGAAAGTCATAGAACTCTTCTGGGTCAACATCTGCGATTAACTCAGGAACCACATCAAATGAAGGATCAGTCCACGAACCTAATAGGTGAGATAGAGCGCCGGTTGCAGCTTCGGCAGCATCATTCCAACCAGAAAAAGCGATAACCATCACTGGTGAACGCAAAGAAGGAATTTGATGAATCTCCACAGCGACACCTTAAGGTAATCTCTGCCATGTGACGAGCGAGAAAAACCCTCAAAAACTGATGGATGGCCTCATGCGGCGCGCCCTCGCTCACGGCACCGTCATCGCCGACGGCGCGATGGGAACGATGCTCCAAGCTGCAGATCCTTCATTAGAAGATTTCCAGGGCCATGAAGGTTGCAATGAAATTCTGAACGTGACACGCTCAGATCTCGTTCGCTCTGTGCACGATGCCTATCTAGAGGTCGGCGTTGATGCCATTGAGACCAATACCTTTGGCGCAAACTGGGCGAACTTGGCCGAGTATGGAATTGAAGACCGAATCTATGAACTGGCCTATGCCGGCGGTGTCATTGCTCGACAAGCCGCTGATGCTTACTCAACTTCTGATAAACCGCGCTTTGTTCTTGGTTCACTCGGTCCCGGTACCAAACTACCTAGCCTTGGTCATACAACATATGAAAAGTTGAAAGAGGCTTATTACACCGCCTCTAAAGGTTTAGTTGATTCCGGTTCTGATGCGTTGCTGATTGAAACCACACAGGATTTATTGCAGGCTAAAGCAGCGGTCAATGGCGCCAGGCAAGCAATCACAGAAGCTAAGCGGGATATCATGCTGATTGCGCAGGTCACGGTTGAGACAACAGGGACGATGCTCTTGGGTTCTGAAATCGGAGCAGCGTTAAACGCACTTGAGCCACTCGATATTGATCTCATCGGATTAAATTGTGCAACCGGACCAACCGAGATGTCAGAGCACTTGCGGTATCTCTCGAAGAATTCGCGGGTGGCAATCTCAGTGATGCCAAATGCCGGTCTACCGATTCTGGGCAAGAAAGGTGCTGAGTATCCGCTAGGGCCAGAAGAGCTAGCGGTTGCGCTTGAAACCTTCGTCAATGACTATGGAATCACTTTGATTGGTGGTTGCTGTGGCACAACTCCGGCCCACATGCAGGCCGTTGTGAAGAAATTGTCTGCCAAGAAAGTTGATGCACGGAAAATCACTATTGAACCAGGTGCTTCTTCTATCTATCAATACGTGCCTTTTAGACAAGAGAAAACATACCTAGCGATAGGCGAGCGTACCAACGCCAATGGTTCACGAGCTTTTAGAGATGCCTTGGTTGCTGAGGATTGGGCGACCTGTGTTGAGATAGCCCGAGATCAGATTCGAGATGGCGCCCATATGCTTGATCTCTCCGTTGATTATGTTGGTCGCGATGGTGCTAGAGATATGAAGGAGCTTGCTTCTCGATTTGCCACATCTTCCACTCTTCCGATTGTTCTTGATTCAACAGAGCCGGCAGTACTCAAAGCTGGCCTGGAATCACTCGGCGGACGTAGCGTAATTAACTCGGTTAACTATGAAGATGGCGACGGTCCCACTTCACGCTTTGCAAAAATTATGCCACTTGTGAAAGAACATGGTGCCTCGGTAGTAGCACTTACTATTGATGAGGAAGGCCAGGCGCGTACTGCTGAGTGGAAGATGCGTGTTTCACGTCGCTTGATAGCTGACTTAACCGAGAACTGGTCGATGAATGTCGGCGATATTTTGATTGACACACTCACCTTTCCTATCGCGACAGGTCAAGAAGAGACCAGACGTGATGGACTTGAAACAATTAGTGCGATTCGCACCTTAAAGAGTGAATATCCAGATGTACAAACAACTTTAGGTGTGAGCAATGTTTCCTTCGGCCTCAATCCCGCTGCCCGAGTAGTACTCAACTCCGTCTTTCTCTCTGAGTGCGTCGAAGCAGGCCTTGATTCGGCCATCGTCCACCCTTCCAAGATCATGCCGATGGCCAGAATCGAACCGCGCCAAAAGGAAGTGGCACTCGATCTTATTTATGACCGCCGAGTTTTTGATGGTGAGAATTGCACATATGACCCACTGCAAGAGTTCCTCCAACTTTTTGAAGGCGTGGAGTTAGCTGCCTCTCGTAACATCAGAGCTTCAGAATTAGCCGCACTTCCACTTCGCCAACGCTTAGAGCGCCGCATTATTGATGGTGAAAAAGTTGGGCTCACTGACGATCTAGATGCTGCTATGAGTGAGGGAGTTGCCCCACTTGCAATCATTAATGATCATCTTCTAGAAGGCATGAAGGTAGTTGGGGAGCTCTTTGGTAAGGGTGAGATGCAGCTTCCATTCGTACTGCAAAGTGCGGAAGTTATGAAGTCTGCCGTGGCATACCTAGAACCTCATATGGAGAAGACCAGTGATGGTGGGCGTGGGCGCATGTTACTCGCAACCGTAAAGGGTGATGTGCACGATATTGGAAAGAACCTGGTAGATATCATTCTTTCGAATAACGGATATCAAGTTGTCAACATTGGAATTAAGCAGACTGCCAATCAGATCATCGACGCGGCAATTGAACATAATGTCGACGCTGTAGGTATGTCTGGTCTCTTGGTGAAATCCACTGTCATCATGCGTGAGAATCTGGAAGAGATTACCAGTCGCGGGCTCGATCAGAAATGGCCGATTGTTCTGGGGGGTGCTGCTCTCACGCGTGCCTATGTCGAACAAGACCTAGCCGCAATTTTCCCTGGAGAGGTCAGATATGCGCGAGATGCTTTCGAAGGTTTGCGCTTGATGGATGCAATCATGGCCGTTAAGCGGGGCGATGAAGGAGCGGCGCTGCCGGCACTTCGCGAGCGAAAAGTTAAGGCCGTAGCTAAGTCGAGTGAACCGAAAGTTATTGACACGCAACGAAGTGATGTTGCGATAGATATTGATATACCAAAGGCGCCATTCTTTGGTTCACGTATCGTTAAAGGTATTGCACTCGCTGACTATGTTGGCATGCTCGATGAACGCGCACTATTTGTTGGGCAGTGGGGGCTTAAGGGTGCACGTGGTGAATTTGATGTAATGGCTGAATCTGAAGGTCGGCCACGGCTACGTCAGTTGCTTAACGAAGTCCAGTCAAATGGTTGGCTAGAAGCTGCAGTTGTATACGGATATTTCCCATGCGTCTCAGATGGAAATGACCTTATTATTTTGCATCATGAAGGTCCTCTGGCCGGTCAGGAGAGAACGAGATTCTCATTCCCGCGTCAATCACGCGATCGCAGACTTTGTTTAGCGGACTTCTTTGCAAGTAAAGATTCAGGGAAAACCGATGTTGTTGCCTTCCACGTTGTGACGATGGGAAACACAGTAAGTAAGGCCGCAAATGAGTTATTTGCAGCCGATAAGTATCGTGAATACCTTGAGTTACACGGTCTCTCGGTCCAACTCACTGAAGCACTTGCCGAACATTGGCACGCACGTATTCGCGAAGAGATGGCTATGCGAAATCTTGACTCACCAGATCTACAGGGCATCTTGGATCAGGGTTACCGAGGATCGCGATACTCATTTGGTTATCCAGCTTGCCCTGATATTGAACAGCAGACTCAACTCTGCGAATTACTTGAACCAGGTCGTATTGGAGTTGAACTCTCGGAGGAATTCCAGCTCCATCCCGAACAGAGTACCTCGGCAATTATTGTTCATCACCCAGAGGCGAAATACTTCAACGCTAATTGAGTGAGCTTGTCTACTTCACGTGTGCTGGGCAGATTGCTTTAAAGAAACACCAGTCGCATAATCTCGACTTCCGTGTGGGGAAGTGTCCAGTTTCAATAGCGGTGAGAATCTCGGAGCCAATATTGTTCAATTTCTTTTCAGTAGAAGTCAGCTGCGCTTCGGTCGGTTGACTTTCAATAGTTTTCACATCACCTAAGTAAATTAATCTAAGCATGCGGGGGAGAACTCCGTGGTTCTGCCAGTAGAGAAGTGCGTATACCCGTAGTTGGAATAGCGCTTTCTCCTCCCATCCTGGCTTGGGAGATTTGCCTGTCTTGTAATCGACAATCCGCACTTCACCAGTGGGTGCGATATCAAGTCGATCAACATAACCGTGGAGGTAAACCTCATCCGAAATGTTTCGCTCTAAATGCAGTTCCCGATAGGTTGATTCAAATGTTGTTGGGTTTTCGAGGGAGAAGTAGTTAGTCAATAGCGCCTGTGCACGGTCCATCCACTCTTTCTCATCCAGAACTAGCGCACCAAGTTCTGGGGTTCTCTCCAATTGCGCACTCCACGATGCGGGCAGTAAATCAACCGCGCTCTCAAAAGTTCGATCCGAAGCAGGAAGTTCAAAGATGTCTTCTAGCACTGAGTGAATTAACTTCCCGCGTTCTGCATCAATACTGGGCGGTTCAGGCAAGAGGTCGATAGCTCGGTATTTATAGAGTTGTGGGCAGTTGGTGAAATCATTCATTCTGCTGGGGGAAAGACGTAACTGCTCCATGGGCGCCGACGATACCGCCCGCGCCAGCGCGGGGAGTCATTCCTCGCCTAAGATGCCTCTGTGTCTGAACATGGGTTCTTCAAAGCCGGCGATCGTATTCAACTTACCGATCCCAAGGGAAAGTTATATAGCTTCACGATAACCCCTGGTAAAGAGTGGCACACACATAAGGGCTGGATTACTCACGATGATCTCATCGGATTACCCGAAGGCTCAGTTGTCAGCACTACCGCTGGACTTAAGTTCACAGCATTCATTCCATTGCTTGCAGATTATGTGTTATCTATGCCGCGCGGGGCAACAATTGTGTATCCAAAAGATGCAGCAATGATTGTCGGAGTTGCAGATGTTTACCCTGGGGCGCGAGTTCTTGAGGCAGGTGTAGGTAGCGGGGCACTGACTCTCTCGCTTCTACGCGCCGTAGGTGAGAATGGTTCTGTTCATTCAGTTGAGCGCCGTCAAGATTTTGCCGATAACGCGCAAGCAAATATTGAAAATTACTTTGGAGCGCCACCTAAAAATTGGAAGCTAGATGTTGGCTCGGTTCAGGAACAAGGCTTTACCCAGAAATATGATCGCGTGATCCTAGACATGCTCGCTCCTTGGGAATGCGTTTCGATGGCGGCCGAGGTATTACGTCCAGGGGGAGTATTTCTAGCCTACGTGGCAACTACCACCCAGCTTTCGGCAACGGCTGAAGCACTCAAAGCAGATGGACACTTCACTGAACCAGAGAGTTCGGAAACAATTGTTCGAGGTTGGCATCATGAAGGCCTTGCCGTTCGCCCACAACAAAGAATGATTGGTCACACAGGTTTCCTTATCCAAAGCAGGCGAATGGCACCAGGTGTTGAAGTACTGGCTCGCCGCAGACGTCCGGCAAAAGGTGCTTACGGTGTCACGGAAGAGTGAACGACTCATTAATCTCACGATTGCGCTCTTGGCAACGAAGAGATTCATTACCAAATCTGAAATCTTTAGGACTATTGAGGGCTATGAAGGAAGTTCTGAGTCTAAAGAGAGAATGTTCGAGCGAGATAAAGATGATCTACGCTCTCTTGGCATAGAGATAGAAGTCGGTTCCTTCGACCCGCTCTTTAATGATGAGGCCGGTTATCGCATCAAGCAGGAGAGATACCAATTGGATCTTGGTGATGTAACTGCCCTGGAAATTTCTCTTTTGTCGTTAGCCGCTCAGGCATGGCAAGGGGCTTCACTAGATGATGCTGCGCAGCGGGCACTGGTTAAGTTGAATTCACTTGGAATAGCAGTTGATGAAGCAAATTTGCCGGACTCTATTCCATTCTTCTCTGATGATGGGTTAGATCTTCCGAAGATCACGCGCGCTATTGCAGAGCACCAGATTCTTGAATTTACTTACCAAAACTTTGACTTGACGGTGGAAAATAGACGCATTGTTCCGATAGCTCTATCAACCCGCTCAGGCCACTGGTATTTAGCTGGAGTAGATCAGAGCATCGAGGAGGTTCGGACCTTCCGTTTTGATCGAGTAATCGGAACCTTTACCGTGAAGAAAGGACCTAAGAAGTTCGAAACTCCCAAAAACTTTGATTCTCAAAGTCTCTTCGAAAGAGTGAAGAACATCGACGCAGTAATTGATGTCCGTCGCGGCAAGGGCACCTCACTGCGCGCTCTCGCATCATCGACGAAGTCGATAGGTGAGTGGGATCAGATTCAGATTCCAATCCTAGATATGAAAACTCTGGCTGCCTTGATCCTCTGGCACGGAGATGATGTCTATGTTCATTCACCAACGGAGCTGCGCGAGATCATCATTTCAAGTCTTAAAGATATATTGGAGGCACATGGCTAAGAACGCGCCAAAGAATGTTGTTAGCCCATTAGAGCGCACTTCTCGATTGCTAAATCTTGTTCCGTATATCAATACGCATCAGGGTATTTCTCTTGTTGATTTGGCCAAAGTATTCGAGGTGTCCGCTAACCAAATGATCAGCGATCTGACGACACTTTGGATGTGCGGTCTTCCCGGCTACACGCCACTAGAACTGATGGATTTAGATTTTGAATCTGGTTATGTCACGATAAGAAATGCACCAACCCTTGCAAAGCCTCGATCCATCACACACGAAGAGGGTGTCGCGCTCGTTCTTGGTTTAGATGTCCTGCGATCTGCAATTTCGACCGAAAGAACAGATCTTATTGAAGCAATTAGCTCACTTTCACAACGTATCGCCCGCCTTGTTAATCTCCCATTAGCGCTCTCCGCATCAAGTGATATCAGCACTGAAGTAACAACTTCAGTAAAGGAAGCGATAGCTCATCGCAGTGGACTGCAGATCTCATATCACTCGCTCTATAAGGATGAAGTCTCCTCGAGGGTCGTACTTCCGCTAGAGATACTTGAGAGTCAGGGGTATTTGTACCTGCATGCGTACTGCTTTACAGCACTTGATTTCAGACATTTTCGGATGGATAGAATTCAATCAGCTAATTCAGCGGAGGTAAAAAAACCTTCGACAGCGCCACCTGTCAATCCCGAGAAAATTGGTTTTTCGGTAAAGGTGCTGAGGCCAACTAGAGATGTTGCCGAACGCTTTCAAGAATCTAACCTGGAGGCTGGAACCATCTTCGAAAGTTCGTCGTTTTCACAACATTGGATTGCAAGGTCTGTGTTGGCATCTGGCGGCGCTATCGAACTTCTCGCTCCAGCAGAGATCCGGAGTGAACTCGCCAAAAGAGCCAAAGTGATACTCAACCGTTATGAGGGGTGATTTCCTCGCCTACCCATTCAAAGATACCTGGTGTAATCTATGCTCAAATCTCACGATAAGGAGTTCACAATATGAATTTAGGTCCAAAAGAAATCGTCATTCTCCTTATTGTTGTTCTGGTCCTCTTCGGCGCAAAGCGTCTTCCTGATTCTGCCCGTTCTCTTGGCCGTTCGATGCGAATCTTCAAGAGTGAGATGAAAGAGATGAAGGCCGACGATACTGTTATTGAAGAAGACGGCAAAAAAGAGAAGTAATCTGATGGCATCCACACCACAAGGGCAGATGCCGCTCATCGATCACCTACGAGAACTCAGGAAACGAGTTCTGAGTTCAGCTATCGCAATTGTCATAGCGTTTGGTGGGGGATGGTATTTTTACAATTCAATCCTCGTTGCCTTAGCGAAACCTGTATGCGATTTGCGAGCAGCTCAAGCTTCAGAGGCAGCAAGTTGTGGGCCTTTATATATCAGTGGTGTCTTGGGTCCGCTAGATTTGCAGATCAAGGTGGCTCTCATGACTGCAGGTATAGTCTCCGCTCCATTCTGGCTCTACCAACTTTGGGCATTTATTGCCCCTGCACTTCATAGAAAAGAGAAGCGCAATAGCGTTCTTTTTGTCACAGCCGCCGCCCCTTTCTTTATCATGGGAGCGACTCTTGGTTACTTGATTCTGCCCATAGCTATACAAGCGCTTTTTGGCTTCACTCCGGATGCGGTGAGCAACTTGGTGCGCTTAGATGATTACTTAGATTTCGTTCTCCGAATAATTCTGTTCGTAGGTCTCGCCTTTGAGCTACCAGTATTCTTACTCACCTTTAACCTGATTGGATTCTTAAGAGGACGCACCATCCTCAAACCCTGGCGCGCATGGATATTCTCTATCTGTCTTGCGGTTGCAGCCCTATCACCAACAGGGGACCCATTGAGTATGGCTCTACTGTCTGCTCCTTTAATTCTCTTCTACTTTATGGCAGCTGGAATTGCACTGCTTGTAGATAAGAAGCGAGATAGTAAAGTTGCAGACGTAGAAACTGGCAGTACCAAGATTGCTGCACCAACCCCAATTACCGAATAGCCGATAGGGTCGTCCTATGTGGGCGTTAGCCATCAATCCAACATCTGGACATGGCAAGGGCGCGTTAGCTGGTGAGAAAGTTACGGCTTACTTCGCCCAGCGGAAGTTTGATTATCGAGTCTTCTCATCGCGCTCAGCAAAGGAGATCAAGGAAGAGCTCGAACTTTTCTTGGATATGCACCCATGCGAAGGTGTGATTTCTATCGGTGGTGATGGACTTGCGCATCTTGTTTTGCAGTTAGTAGTTCCTCGATCTATTGCCTTTGCAGTGATTCCTGCCGGCACTGGCAATGACATCGTTCGTTCTTTGGGTTGGTCACTAGAGGATTCCACCAAATATCTTGATCATGTCACTAGTAATCCAGCAACGCCGATTGACTTAGGTAATGTTGATTCTGAATGGTTTGCTGCAATTCTTTCGACTGGTTTTGATTCTGTAGTTAATGAGAAAGCAAATGCAATGACTTGGCCTCGTGGGCCGCAGCGGTATAACGTTGCGATAGCCCTTGAACTCCCAAGATTTGCCCCAATCGAATATGAGATTACTACCGACACTCGCACCTTCACTACCAAAGCGATGTTGATTGCGATTGGCAATGGGCGATCCTATGGGGGAGGGATGCTTGTTTGCCCGCATGCAAAACTCGATGATGGCCACTTTGATGTGATGATTCTGAAACCTGTGAGTAAGTTGGAGTTCCTTAAGGTTTTCCCAAAAGTGTTTTCCGGTTCTCATATCACACATCCAGCCGTGGAGATATTTCGCACAAAGAAGATCGAACTCAACGCTGATGCCATTGCATATGCCGATGGTGAGCGAATAGGTCCAGCTCCAGTTTCGGCGCAATGTATCGCAGGTGCTGGACTAACATGGCCCCTATGACCACGCCGGCGGAGCAATACGCAGCCGCCAAGAAGCGAGGAACTCACCCCCTCACAACCCAATTCATTGAGCAGTTTGATTTCGGTTTTGATGAATTTCAGATTACCGCTTGTCAGGCCGTTGAAGATGGCAAGGGTGTACTCGTGGCGGCGCCAACCGGTGCTGGCAAGACGGTGGTGGGAGAGTTTGCAGCTTTTAGTTCACTGGCTCGCGGTAAGAAATGTTTTTATACAACACCCATAAAAGCTCTTTCAAACCAGAAGTTTGCTGAGTTTCAAGAACGTTTCGGTGAACACCGCGTGGGTCTTCTTACCGGTGATACAAACATCAACTCAGAAGCTGACATCTTGGTGATGACCACTGAAGTCCTTCGAAACATGCTCTATGCGAACTCATCTACGCTCACCAATCTTGGATCGGTAGTGATGGATGAGGTGCATTATTTAGCCGATAAGTTTCGCGGAGCGGTGTGGGAAGAAGTTCTCATTCACCTCATGGAGAGCGTGCAGGTCATCTCACTTTCAGCAACTGTCTCCAATGCTGAAGAATTCGGTGAATGGCTCGGTGAGATACGTGGCGCCACCGAAGTGATAGTCAGTGAAATCAGACCCATCCCGCTCTATCAACATGTACTTATTGGCGATCGGATGATTGATCTTTTCAACGAACCAGGAAGAATCAATCCTGAGATTTTAGGTCTTGAGCGAGAAGCGCTACGACGGACCAAAGCACCCAGAGGACGGCGCGATAGATTTAACGATAGTGAAAGTCGATTATCACGTGCTGAAATTATCGAGAAGCTTCAGCGAGAGAACTTATTGCCTGCAATTACCTTCATCTTCTCGCGGGTTGGCTGTGATGCTGCCGTCAAGCAGTGCCTGAATGAGGGAGTGAAGCTAACAACTACTGAAGAGCGGATAGAAATTGTTGCAACCGCCCAGCGTTACACGCAGAACCTAGCCGAAGAGGATTTAGAAGTTTTAGGTTATCGCGATTGGCTCACCGCACTCGAACGTGGAATCGCTGCCCACCATGCAGGTATGTTGCCTAGCTTTAAGGGCGCGGTAGAAGATCTTTTTAAGCGTGGTCTGGTCAAGGCGGTCTTTGCTACTGAAACCTTGGCACTTGGAATTAATATGCCAGCGCGCACAGTTGTCTTGGAAAAGCTCACGAAGTGGAATGGTGAGGCACACGTTTCGATTACACCCGGGGAGTACACCCAGCTCACTGGTCGAGCAGGTCGTCGCGGAATTGATATTGAAGGTAACGCCGTTGTGCAGTGGTCTCCAACTGTAGATTCGGCTACCGCAGCGGGGCTAGCTTCAACTCGAACATATCCACTTCGTTCTTCCTTTACTCCCACATACAACATGTCAATAAATCTCATCGCCCGTTTTGGAAGAGAACGTGCGCGAGGAAGTCTCGAGTCATCCTTTGCCCAGTTCCAAGCAGACCGAGCAGTTATTGGCCTAGTTAGACAGATACGAAAGAATGATTCCGCTGCAGCAGAACAAGATGAGTCGGCGAAATGCCATCTCGGGAACTTTTCAGAGTATGCCCGCACTCGAATCGACATTAAAGAGCTTGAACGGCTGCTCAGCAAGCGAGATGGTCGGCGCACCTTTGATCAACGTCAGAGAGTAAAGATGGAGAACGAACTTGATTCCATGCGGCGTGCACTTCGTGCCCATCCCTGCCACTCGTGTAATGATCGCGAAACACACGCCCGATTTGCCGAACGCGCCGATAGATTGAACAGGGAATCTGAAGGTTTGCGTTCTCGTGTGGAAAATCGCACTCACGTGATTGCAAAGACATTCGACCGAATCTGTAATGTGCTGACCCATCTTGGTTATATCGAGGGTGAAAAGCCGCTAGCGCAAGGCAAGATTCTGGCAAAGATTTATGCCGAATCAGATTTACTTCTTACCGAGTCAATTCGTAGGGGAGTCTTTGAAAATCTGACTCCGGTCGAACTCTTATCGGTTGCCTCCGCGATGATCTATGAGAGTCGAAGTGTTGAAAACTATGCACCAAAGATGCCGCACCAAAATGTAGCCAACGCCCTTGCCGTTGTTGCCAAGATTTGGGTGGAACTTGAGGATATTGAAAATGAGTTTGATGTGAAGACCCAACGTGAGCCCGATTTTGGATTCTGTTATGCCGCATATCGCTGGGCCAATGGCCACTCACTGAGCAGTGTTATCAAAGGCACCGATATGACAGTTGGTGATTTCGTGCGATGCATCAAGCAATTAATTGACTTACTTACTCAAATTGGTGGCGCCGCAGAGAATCTTCGTCCGGTATGTAAAGAGGGTGTCAAACGTTTAGATCGCGGTGTTGTTTCCTATATGTTGGGTGAGCTATGACTCTCATGCTTCTAGATAGCGCCTCACTTTGGTATCGCGCCTACTATGGAATGCCGGACACGCTTTTGTCTCCAAGCGGAATGCCGGTCAATGCTATTCGCGGATATCTTGATATGACCGCTCGCTTAATCGGTATTTATTCACCCAACCGAATAGTTGCCTGCATAGAGGGAGACTGGCGCCCATCCTGGAGAGTCGATCTATTTCCAGCATATAAAGCCAATCGACTTGAGGATGAAAGTGAAGTGGAAGAAGAGCCAGAGACTCTCACTCCGCAGATTCCGGTTCTGCTTGACCTACTAGATGCTTTTTGCATTCCGATGGTCGGCGTTGATGACTATGAGGCCGATGATGTTATGGCCACCTTTGCCGTGAGAGAAAAGGGTCCTATTCGTATTGTGACGGGAGATAGGGATCTCTTTCAGCTTGTTGATGACAAACGAGATGTAAAAGTTGTTTATCTAGCTAAAGGAATCTCGCAACATGACTTAGTTGATATCTCTTGGGTTGCTAACAAGTATGGAATACCAGGGGATAGGTATGCCCTCTTTGCCATGTTTAGAGGAGATCCTTCCGATGGTCTTCCCGGAGTAAAGGGGATAGGTGAGAAAGGCGCAGCCCTGATTGCGAACAATTTCGCTTCGGTAGAAGATGCACTGGCTGGTGCTAAGGCTGGACATGAAGTACTGAGTGCGTCACTTGCCAAAAAAATTATTGATGGAGCAGACTATTTGAAGATTGCACCAACGCTGGTCAACTGTGCGCGAGATGTGGCCATTCCTTCCATGAAAATAGATACTCCCGCTAAGCCAGATGACTTATCTGCAATCTATTCCATCAAAGAGGAGTACGGGTTAGGGGCTAGCGTCGATAGATTGATATCGGCACTGCAATGGTAAAGATAGCCTTCGCCGCATTTCTTGTTAGTGCCGCTTTCGAGCCAATCGGGATCTGGTATCTAGCAGTTATTGGCCTAACGCTATATCTGCAAAAGTTGCGAAGTAGTTCCAGACCAATGCTTCATAGTCTTGCTTTCGGTTTCATTCTCAATGCAATAGTTCTTTACTGGAGTGGAAAGTACGTGGGCCCGATTCCATGGTTACTCCTCTCAGCTTTGCAGGCGCTTTTTTATCTCCCTGTTGGTTGGGTCTATCGGCGCGCTCATCGCCTGCTGTGGAGCGCCCTTGCCTTAATCGCAATGGAGGAAATTCGTTCCCGCTTTCCCTTCGGTGGCTTTGGTTGGACTCGGATCGCATTTAGTCAGGTTGACTCACCGGCGCTACCCATAGTCGCCCTCGGGGGAGTCATTGCACTTTCGGCATTCACACTTGCAATAGCTCTTCTTCTGGTGCACTTGCGCGGCAAAAATCTCGCAGCGATTCTCTCCTTATTCGTTATTGCGTTTCTACTTCCTGCAAATCCACAGGGGAGTGGTGAAGTAAACCTCATCGCTATCCAAGGAAACACACCTGAAGTAGGCCTTGGATTTAACTCCAGAGCAAAGGCGGTCTTTGATCTACATCGAGATGTAACAAGACGAGTAACTGCAGACCAATATGATGCAATCATTTGGCCAGAAAATGCTATTGACATAGATCCGCGGCTATTTCCGGAAGTTCAAGCTGATATCGCTACCCTCACGGGTGATTTAAGTACGCCTATTATCGCTGGAGTTGTTCAACGAGCTGCTAATGGTCCGCAGAACGCCTCGATTCTCTTTGGCGAGGATGGAATTCGAGAAAGTGTCTATATCAAGCGAGGCCTGACGCCTTTTGGAGAATATTTACCGCTGCGAGGATTAGCTGAACTAGTCAGTCCGTTGGCCAAAAAAGTCAATGACTTCATACCGGGAAATAAGCGAGTAATTCATACGGTAGCGGGCGTTGAACTTGGTCCAATCATTTGTTATGAAATCATCCTCGATGATCTGGTACGGGATATGGCTAAAAATTCCAAGGCGTTGATTGTGCAGACAAATAGTGCCACCTTTGCTGGTACTGCAGAAAGTGCGCAACAATTAGCCATCACTCGCATACGAGCAGTTGAACATTCCAGAGCTATTTTAAGTGTTTCCACGGTCGGAATCTCAGCCTTTATAGATAATAATGGGCGAGTGTTAAGCCAAACAGGGGAGAATTCGCAGGAGTCTTTGGCAGGTTCTTTGATGCTCAATAATTATCGAACTCTGATTAATCGGATTCTTTCATGAGTCGTTTTGTAATTTTGATACCCACCTACAATGAATCCATTTCAATAGTCGAATTGCTCAATTCTCTTGCCACTATTCAAAATCGTTATCAATTTGACGTGGTTGTCTTAGATGACAATTCTCCGGATAGAACTGCAGATATTGCCCAGAATCTTGGATATTCATGGGTGAGTGTTATCCGTAGGCCCGGCAAAGCCGGTCTTGGGGCTGCTTATCGTGCAGGATTTCAGGCGGTACTAAAGGACGAGAAATACACCCATGTAGTTACTATGGATGCAGATGGTTCACATCGAGTTCAGGACCTAGCTGCAATGTTTACGGCTGCAGAATCAGTTGCAAATGGGATTAAATCTATTGTCCTTGGAACGCGTTGGATGCCCGGAGGTTCAGTTGTGAACTGGCCCCGGAGTCGACAATTACTCTCTCGCGCAGGTACTGCCTACGCACAGGCAATACTTCGTATTCCGCTGCGCGATCTCACCGGTGGTTTTCGCATTTACAGTACATCGCTACTTCGTTCCTTAAATCTCAGCGACATGACAGCAACTGGATATTGTTTTCAGATCGAAATGGCGATGGCCAGTGACTTAGCTGGAGCAATCAAGATTGAAATTCCGATCACCTTTGTGGAGCGAATTAATGGGGTTTCTAAGATGAGTAAGGCGATTGTTGTGGAAGCACTCTGGCAGACCACGCTCTGGGGTCTATCTCGCAGGCTTAGACCTAACGCCGATAAGTTACATTATGTAAAGTAAGAAAGATTCGACTACGCGAAGGACTCAATCGGCGGGCAGGAACAGACCAGGTTCCTATCCCCGTATGCCCCATCTATGCGCCCTGTGGTCGGCCAGTACTTGCCCTTCATGCCGATAAGTTCACCAGGAATAAGTCCGGTAAATGTTGCTGGAAAAGCTCCGCGTTCGCGGCTATAGCTGCGATCCCAGTCATTTGATGCCACTGCCCCCACTGTATGAGGTGCATGGCGCAGAGCAGAATCCTCTACCGCGACTTTGCCTTCGATAATCTCATCGATTTCATACTTGATAGCAATCATCGCATCAATAAAACGATTCATCTCCAAGATATCTTCTGATTCAGTTGGTTCAATCATCAGTGTTCCTGGAACCGGAAATGACATTGTCGGTGCGTGGAAACCAAAGTCCATCAGGCGCTTTGCGATGTCATCGACGGTGACACCACTGACCTTGGTTATCTCCCTGACATCGAGAATACATTCGTGGGCGATCAAACCTCTATCACCGGTATACAAGATGGGATAGGAGCTCTTTAAACGCGCTGCCATGTAGTTGGCGCTAAGAATTGCTACTTCTGTTGCGTGAGTAAGTCCTGCTCCCCCCATAAGGCGGATATAGGCCCATGAAATCGGCAAGATACTGGCCGAACCAAATGGTGCACCAGAGATAGGCCCTGGACCTGTTGTAGGGCCCGCAGTTGCATCAAGTGGATGGTTAGGCAGAAACGGTGCTAAATGCGCACGAGCAATTACTGGACCAACACCCGGTCCCCCGCCACCATGAGGAATACAGAAAGTCTTATGTAAATTTAGATGCGAAACATCGGCACCAAATTTTCCAGGTTGAGCTAAACCAACGAGTGCATTGAGATTTGCGCCGTCAACATATACCTGCCCGCCTGCCTCGTGAACCAATGCGCAGATTTCAGAGATGGCAGATTCAAATACTCCATGAGTTGATGGATAGGTAACCATAAGCGCCGCCAACTTTCCTGCGTGTTCGCTGATTTTTAACTTCAAGTCATCAAGGCTCACATTGCCCGCTTCATCACAACTAATTACTACAACTTTCATTCCCGCCATCACCGCACTGGCTGCATTCGTGCCATGAGCGCTGGAAGGAATCAGGCAAATATCGCGCTCTTGTTCAGAGCGAGAATCGTGATAATTTCGAATAGCGAGCAGGCCCGCGAACTCCCCTTGGCTGCCAGCATTAGGCTGCAGCGAAACTGCGTCATAGCCGGTGATTTCAACGAGCCACTTGGAAAGTTGAGCGATCAGTTTGCGCGATCCCTTGCTCTGATCTGCTGGTGCAAACGGATGCAGGGATGCAAACTCCGGCCAGGTGACGGCTTCCATCTCAGTTACTGAGTTGAGCTTCATGGTGCAAGAACCCAACGGAATCATCGTTCTATCGAGTGCTAGATCGCGATCTGCAAGTGTGCGCAAGTAACGCATCATCGACGTTTCTGAATGGTAGGTATTGAAAACTGGGTGTTGCAAGAAAGTGGAGATTCTCTTAATCGCTGGTGAGATGCCACTGCCCTGAGCTGAGACGACCTTTGCGCCAAAGATACTAACAATCTCGGCAAACTTACTTGAAGTGATAGTTTCATCTAAAGAAATACGAACATGCTTTGCATCAACTATCCCAAGATTGATTCGTAAGGAAGCTGCCATTTTATGAATCGCGGCTGCATCAGCCACCTTGATAGTTAGAGTGTCAAAGTAACTTTTATTAATACTCTCCACGACAGTTGCCAGAGCTGCGGTGTATCCATGAACACGCTCGGCAATTTCAATCAAACCTTTTGGTCCGTGCCACATTGAATAGAACGCACTCATATTGGCAAGTAATACCTGAGCAGTACAGATATTACTTGTCGCCTTATCTCGCCTGATGTGCTGCTCACGCGTTTGTAGCGCTAAACGAAATGCTGGATTGCCGTGCGCATCAACACTTTGACCAATCAGGCGACCAGGTAGAGCTCGCTCCAGTCCAGCACGTACCGCCATAAATCCTGCGTGTGGTCCGCCGAATCCCATCGGAACTCCGAAGCGTTGGGCTGAACCCACTGCGATATCTGCCCCCCACTCCCCTGGCGCTGTAATCAAGGTAAGTGCAAGCAGATCTGTAGCTGCGATTACTAGCGCATCTTTGGAATGTGCCTGCGTTGCCAATTCACTGAAATCATTAATCGCACCAGTTGTATCCGGGTACTGAACCAAAACTCCAAAGAAATTTAGAGAAGGATCTACAGCGAGAGCATCCACCTCAAGCACCTTGATTCCAAGTGGCTTCGCTCGAGTAATTACTACCGCTTTGGTTTGAGGGTGCACATTGTTATCAATCAGAAATACCGCGTTATCACTGGCTTTAGAGGTGCGTCTTGCCAAGGTCATTGCTTCAGCTGCCGCTGTTGATTCATCAAGCATGGAAGCGTTAGAGATTGCAAGACCAGTCATATCGGTAATTACGGTTTGAAATGCGAAGAGTGCTTCCAGGCGACCTTGCGAAATCTCTGGTTGATATGGTGTGTATGCGGTATACCAAGCCGGATTTTCTAAAACATTTCGTTTGATAACCGGTGGTGTGATGGTGCCGTAATAACCAGTACCAATAAGTGAGGTAAAGATTTCGTTCTCTGAAGCTAAAGCGCGAAGTTCATCAATGACTTCAACTTCACTCTTTGCGTTGTCCAGGACTTGCGCGAGTTTCTTTTCAATGACGATATTTTCTGGAACTACATCGGCGATAAAATCTTTGAGATTTGAGTATCCAAGAACAGAGAGCATCTCCTCTTCTTGTGCACCAGAGGGGCCGATATGTCGATCTTGAAAACCTTTACTGCCGCCCACGTGACCACCCATTCAACTCAGCTATGGCCCTATCGCCTTAAATTAGATGAGCGAAATATATGAGTATTAGGCGCCTTTCGCCTTTCGACGCAGTGAGAGTTCATCACTATTTTGAGAAACGACAGTCTCACCGTTTACCTCACCCGCAAGAGTGGCTAGAGATCCCTCAACCTCAGACCAAACCTTGCCCACAGCGATTCCGAAAACACCCTGGCCACCTGCGAGTAAGTCGATAATTTCATCAGGGCTGGCACACTCATAGATAGATGCTCCATCGCTCATCAGAGTGATTCGCTCTAAATCTGTCACACCGCGTTCGCGCAAGTGAGTTACTGCGGTGCGAATATTCTGTAGTGAAACACCGGCATCAAGTAAACGCTTAACAATTTTCAGTACCAAGATGTCGCGGAAACCGTAGAGACGCGCACTACCTGAACCCGTTGCTGTGCGAATTGAAGGCTCAACCAGACCAGTGCGCGCCCAATAATCTAATTGGCGATATGAAATTCCAGCAGCGGAACAAGCTGTCGCACCGCGATAACCAATTTCAAATTCTTGCTCAGTCACGAGAGGGGGCTCGCTTTCGTCTAGGGGGTTGCCTCAAGGGTACGCTTGAGAATCCTAGAAAGTCAGTACCGACACGAAACAAACCTCTACTTGAGGTTGAGACTTCTGAGCTAGCCAGCAAAGTCCTCCGGATTGATCTGATCTAGGAATTCCCGGAATGCTTCAAGCTCCTGGTCCCCCGCCGCCGAAACCTCTGATGCCACCTGCTCTGGAATATCTATACCCACCTGATCGAGCAAATCATTATCAACTAAAATGTTGGACTTAGTACGCAGCGCAATTGCGATCGCATCTGATGGTCGGGAAGAGAGCGCCGGCAGCGCGCCTTGCTCATTTCTCAGGTTTAACTCCGCGTAGAAGACCCCATCAACGATGGCGGTAATGTGGACAGATTTAAGTGAGATGTCTACTCGCTCTAATACATCTCGAATCAAATCATGTGTGAGCGGACGAGGCGCTGCCAACCCTTGTTGGGCAAAGGCTATGGAAGTTGCTTCCACCGCGCCCACCCAGATGGGAAGAAATCTTGAGCCTTCAATCTCTTTAAGCAAAACGATGGGCTGATTCGAGGGCATCTCAATTCGCACTCCCACGACTTCAACCGGAATAAACATCAAAGAAAATTCTTATGCGATTAACGAGGACGATTTAAGCCGCCACGTACCAAGGCAGCATGGAGTCGAACAGATAAGGATGCAATCTCTTTCTGAACCTCCTCGGCGCGAGCTTTCGCCTCCGTGCTCTTTTGTCTAGTAAAGGGAGTGATCACTTGTTCAATCAATCCGATCTCGCGATCAGCTGCTGATTTAAATGAGCGAAGGTGGCGCGGTTCAATTCCAAAGCCAGCCATCTCAGCAACAGCGCGGGCAACAGAGAGGGCATCTCCGTCATAGTGACGACCGCGAATTTGAATAAGTCCATAAGACTCGAGTTCGACCAACTGGGCATCATCTAACGCCGATGCTGCAAGCAGCTCCTCGCGAGATAAACGCATCTCGGATTGTTCGCCAAATGCTGCGGGTGCGAATTCACCATCGACTGTGGCAAGGCCAAGTGTGGGGCGCGGAGCGGGGATTCCTCCGGCTGGTGCTGGCTGCAGACCACGGTCTAGTGCGTCTAGATTTTCCTTAATAACTTTAAGTGGCAAGTACTGATCTCGTTGGGCTAGCAGGACGTAGCGAAGTCGCTCTAGGTCAGTTGTCGTGAATTTACGGTATCCAGAGGGTGTTCGCTGGGGCTCAATCAGACCTTCCGACTCTAAAAAACGAATCTTTGAGATTGTGATGTCGGCAAAATCTCCGCGCAACTTAGTGAGTACTTCACCGATACTTAAGTAGGCCCGTGCTGGAACGCTCAACTGACTTCTCCCCTAGTAGATCTTGAATTGTCTTGTGAAACTATTTACTTTTGAGCTGTAATAAACAAAAGATGGAACTTGCCGACCTGAATCTCATCCCCCACAGATAATTGCTTCTCGGTGGTTGGCTCATTATTGATATATGAGCCATTGAGACTTCCAGTATCTTTAAAGATGAACCCGGAATCTGATTTTTCAATTGCTGCGTGCTTTCTAGAGACTGTCACATCATCAAGAAATATTGCACTTTCCGCTGATCTGCCAATAGTTGCTCCCTGGTCTGTCACCAGAAATCTGGCACCTCGTCCGGGACCGCGATGAATAAGAACCATTGCAGATTTACCATCACCAGCCAAGGTGGATTCAAGAACAGAACGCTCTTCCGCCGACGATGTTGCTAGATAATCCTTAATGAGCTCTGAAAAAGAGTCACCAACCACGGGGCGAAGTCCCAGGTGGAGAGTGCTGGTTAGCTCAGGCTTTGAATCTGCCTCTGCCATGAACTCACCCCCTTCGATGTCAACTTAAGGGTGACACTAGAGAGTTGCGGCAGAGAAATCAAGCGGAGATTTATGCCGTAATTGCACCATATTGCACTGCCGAAAGCAGTCCTGCTGGCTCTGCTCCTACTTCAATTTCAACCAACCATCCCAAACCGTAGGGATCGGAGTTGATCAGCTCTGGTGTGGCGCTAAGGGTTTCATTAATTGCAACAATGGTTCCAGTAAGGGGTGCGAAGATTTCGGAAACGCTCTTTGTTGATTCAACTTCGCCACACACCGCATCAGCAATGACCTTTTCACCAATTTTCGGTATTTGCACATAGACAATGTCACCGAGGGCGCCCTGGGCGAAGTCAGTAATGCCCATCCGATAGCGAAGTGCAGTTTCGGTAGGTGCTACCCACTCATGTTCTTTTGTGTACTGCAACTCTGCTGGAATTACCGACATCGTGCGCCTCTACTATCCGCTAGATAACTTCTGGGCGCACTCTAATGCTATTTATCCCGGTCCGGAAATACCCGATGGCCGTGGCTACATAGAGAGCCACTCCCCAGCCGGTAAAGGCCCAGCCGAAAATGAAGGCAACGGTGCCATACCAATTCGGGTTAAGCGCCAGAAGGAGAAATGGGAAGGCATAGAGCAGATTAAATGTTGCCGCTTTACCCAGATATGTCACTTGCAGAGTCGGAAGTCCTCGCATCTGAATCACCAGGGCCAGTATCGCCATCGCAACATCGCGGGCTACCAAGACAAGTATGACCCAGAGTGGAATCGCATCTCTGATGTATAAGACGATGATGGTGGCTGCAATATAGAGTCGATCAATCGTGGGATCTGCGATCTCTCCAAAACGTGATTCCTGATTAAGTGCGCGAGCTAACTTTCCATCAAAGTAATCAGTAGCGCCACCGATCATCAACACCAGGATGGCCCAACCATCTGCGCGTTGATCTAGGGCGAGCCAGATGAAGAGCGGAATCCCTAGGAATCGCAGGAATGTGAGCGCGTTAGGAATCGTCAACATTGCTACGCCTCCTTATCTCGTTCCTTCACGCGGATAGCCACCTGAACCGGCGTCCCAGGGAATTTGAACTCTTCGCGTAAGCGGCGTTCGATAAATCTACGATAAGAAGCCTCAATCCAGCCAGATGAGAAGACCACGAACTTAGGTGGTGCAATGCCGGCCTGTGTTGCGTAGTACACCTTTGGCTGCTTTCCACCACGCACGGGCGGCGGCGTCGCTCCAATGAGGGCGCCCAAGAAAGAGTTGAGTTTGGAAGTTGGAACACGACGTTCCCAGGAATCTATTGCTGTGCGAAGTGCCGGCGCTAGTCGATCACGGTGCCATCCGGTCTTGGCTGCAACGTTCACAATCTGCGCCCATTCGACCTGATCTAGATGTCGTTCAATTTCTTTATCAAGCTGAGTGCGGCGGTCATCGTCTACCAAATCCCATTTATTCATGACGATTACCATCGCCTTGCCCGCCTCTTCGACCATCGTGATGACCCTTAGGTCTTGCTCGGAGATAGGAACCGATGCATCAAGGATGACTACTGCACATTCACAGCGTTCCAAAGCAGTTTGCGTTCGCAAGGTCGCGTAATAATCTGTTCCGCTAGCTTGGTTGGCCCGCTTTTTAAGCCCAGCGGTATCTACAAATCTCCAGATACTTCCACCGAATTCAATGAGCTCATCAACTGGATCGCGAGTTGTGCCCGCAACATCATCAACGATAGAACGATTCTCGCCAGCGAGAGCGTTGAGCAAACTTGATTTGCCCACATTTGGACGACCAATGAGGGCTATCCGGCGATAGCCATCTTGTACTTGTGCCGCACCTACTTCAGGCAGGAGCTTGGTAATTGAATCCAGCAAATCTCCGCTACCGCGACCATGCAAAGCCGATACAAAGTGCGGTTCACCTAAACCAATGTTCCACAGCGCATGCGCATCAGATTCATCGTTATCACCGTCAACTTTGTTAGCAACCAGAATTGTTGGCTTCTTCGCCTTGCGTAACTCTTGAACCAATACATCATCTTCATCGAGTGCGCCCACTTGGGCATCGACGACAAAGCAGAGAACATCTGCCTCGCCCATCGCTAGTTCAGCACTTGCACTGACCTGAACTGAAATTCCATCTGGCTTAGATTCCCAGCCACCAGTATCCATAATGATGAATCGACGACCGCCCCATTCGCATTCGTATTGCACGCGATCGCGCGTCACACCCGGAGTGTCCTCAACGATTGCTTCTCGACGACCAATAAATCGGTTGATCAGAGTTGATTTTCCAACGTTCGGACGTCCAAGAATGGCAACAATCGGAAGTCCTAAGAGCGAACGTTGCGATAGTAGTTCCCAAATTCGTTCCACAGTTTCATCGAGCGTAAGTTCAGTTGAATCTATATGTACCGCATCCGTTGCCATTGATAACGGTGATATCGTGCGATTTGTATCAATCTCATCGCGGGTTGAAAGTGATTGCGCAACAGCGTCAACACCCCCTGCCGCACCGTCTTGTTCAGCATCTCGTCTTGCTGCTCGTGCTGAAATCTCAGCGGTGAGATAAATCTTCAGTGCAGCATCAGGACACACGACTGTTCCTATGTCCCGACCTTCAACCACAATCCCACGGTCTGCTTTAGCAATGATGGATCTCTGCAAAGTGAGTAGCTCTGCGCGTACCTGTGGCAGAGCGCTAATAATTGAAACTTTCTCTGTTACTTCCTGACTGCGAATCTCTTCACTGACATTCGTTGATCCAACAAAGACTTGTGGATCACGAGGATTTGAATTGAAAGTGATAGGTGTATCAATGACGGCAGCGATAATGTCATTCGCGTTATCACTCTTTATCGATAAAGCAATGAATGTGATTGCGCGATATAAAGCACCGGTATCTAAATAACTCCACCCAGCTCGAATGGCAATGTTCTTCGATGTGCTGGATTTACCAGAGCCGCTAGGGCCATCTAGTGCAACAACAATCATCTTCACAGCCCATCTATAAGTGATTACATTCTAAGGCGCAGGTGCCTAATACAGTGAATTACGAACGTGGAGCGTGCACGTCCCAGCCTTCACTCTCTAAATGCGCTTTCAAAGTGATAGCATCTGAATGCGAAACGGCCAAAGTAATCAAACCTGTCTCTTGACCTGGAGAGTGTTCGATAGAGAGATCTTCGATATTCACCGAAACCTTGGCGCACTCATCAAATATCGCAGCCAACTGACCTGGTTTATCTTCAATGACTATCGGCAGATGGGTGTATTCACGAGCTTTGCCACCATGTTTGCCAGGGATGAGCGCTCTACCCGCTTGCCCATCTTTGATCACAGCTGCAATGAAGTTTTCACTTTCAATGTTAGATATCAGAGAGTTGACATCTGAGGCCAAGGATTTAAGAAGAGGTGCTATAGCCGAACTATTGGCAGCGATAATCTCCTTCCACAGAGAAGGATCAGAGGCTGCTATGCGCGTGGTATCGCGCAACCCTCCCCCAGATAGCTCTAGCCATCCGGCAGGTTTTCCAGCCAACTGCTTGGCCAGCAGTGAAGCGATGAGTTGCGGAAGATGCGAGACCAGCGCAACCGCTTGATCGTGATCGGCCGCCGGCATATCAATAACCTGAGCACCTAGTGACTCAATAAGAGTCTTGCCCCAGAGAACTGCCTTTTGCTCAACGCCTGTGGAATCAATCATCCAAGGCCGACCTTCGAAGAGATCTGCTCGAGCTGACTCAACTCCTGAGAACTCACGCCCTGCCATGGGATGTGTCGGCAGGAATTGCGCGCAATTCAAAGACGATCTCGTTACTTCAAGTACAGGTTTAATCTTGATAGAGGTCACATCTATCAATACACCCTTGAAGGTTGCTCTTTCAAGAGTAGTAATGACCATTGGGAAAGCTGAAACAGGAACGGCCGCGATAACGAGTTCGGCGCCGGAGATCTCCACGCCCTGATTTCCCATAAGTGCCTGGGCTATGCCCTGGGTGCGCGAATCTTGATCGAGCATGGTCACCGAGACGCCCTTTTTGGAGAGGGCTAGGCCTATAGAGGTGCCGATCAGGCCAGAGCCGATAATGCAGACGCTCGAAAAGGGCAGTTTCGCGCTCATGAGCTACTGGGCAATATCTCGGCGCAGGGATTTAGCCCCATGCAGATAGATATGTGAGATTGAGTCAGCGCTCGCAGCGGTTTCTACGTGCGCCATCACGCGAATCGTGCGCTCAAGGGCCCCTGGAACGTCGATCTCTACGGCGCAGATCAACGGAACTGATGCAAAACCGACCTCCCGCGCTCCAGCAGCCGGGAAAGCGGCATTTAGATCAGGGCTCGAAGTGAAGAGCACGGAAATCACATCTTGAGGGGTGAGCGCGTTGGCGCTGAGAATTTCAGAGAGCAGCTCAACTACACCTGCGTAAATACTTTCAGCCGTATTGGCCTCTACTTGGGTTGCTCCCCTGATTGCACGCACTGACATTAGGCAAGTGTAGCCGTAACTCATTTTCTAAGAGATTGATTGCAAATGGTTTTGCACTTTAAACTTTTTATCGACTAAACGCCAACGCAGGATAGCGAATTCTTGGCACCTGCAAGCAAGAAGATCTATAAGCCCAGAAACTACCTATTTATCGATATTTGAAGGGTCTATTGGAGCACAAAATTATCGATATATCTACACTTGTACCTTCATGGCAAAAATTATCTATTTATTTATTTGCCTATTAAGCGATACTGAATAGATTTAAGGTTTTATATTTAAAGCTGTTTGTAGGCTTACCAATTCACCGCTATTGAGATCTCGCCATCGTCCCTCGAGGGTCTCCCCTAAAGAGATAGGTCCGAACTTGGTTCTTATCAATCGAAGAACCTCCACTCCGACCGCCTCCATCAGACGACGGATGATGTGGTAGCGACCTTCGTGAATGACGACTTCGATCCACTGTGGCGATAGGTGGTTAAAGCTCAGGACTCGTCCCATTCCATCTTCGAGCTCGACCCCCTTCAAAAGGGTCTTTTCGACCCCGACCGGGAGTTTTCCATCGAATTCAATGATGTAGGTCTTCTCAAGGCCAAAGGAGGGATGGGTCGCTCTAAAGGTCAAATCTCCATCGTTTGTGAGCAGAATTAGCCCTTCAGAGTCCTTGTCCAGGCGTCCCACGTGAAAAAGGCGCTCGGTTCGAAGGTTAATAAAGTCAGATAGTGAAGGGCGACCTTCCGGGTCAAACATGGTAGACAAAACACCTCTAGGTTTATGAAGTGCTAAATAAGTCTTAGACAAAGAACGGTTAATTGTCTCACCATCGACTGATACTTTGACCTTTTCGGGGTCAAATTTAGCTCCGAGCTCTCTAATCTGGTGACCGTCAACGGTTACTCGACCATCCATGATGAGTTCATCGGCACCGCGTCGGCTAGCGATTCCAGCGTCGGCAATAATCTTATTAAGGCGCATTTCGGCCATGTGGCTATCCATTCTCGACAGTCAACTCCCCGCTCAACCCTCGATAATCGAGGCTTTGGCTAAGGGGTGGAAGTAAGAAGTGTAGAGCGTTAGCTAGTCAGTAAGCGAATCGAGGATCTCATCCAGGCTATCGATATCTGGCAGATGAGGGGCAAGGGGAGGCAAGTCAGTCAAGGCATTAAGGCCCAGCCGCTCTAGGAAGTAGCTCGTAGTCTTATAGAGAATAGCTCCTGTTTCATTCTCGACCCCGTACTCCTCCACCAGACCACGAGTAATCAGGGTCTTCATCACTGCCTCAACGTTGACTCCACGGATAGCAGAGACTCGAGCGCGCGAAACCGGCTGTCGATAGGCAATCACGGCCAGGGTTTCCAGAGCGGCTTGGGTAAGGCGGTTCTGCTGGCCATCTAGAACGAATTTTTCGACCGCTGGGCTAAAGTCCGGGTGGCTATAGAAGCGCCAGCCACCATTGATGGCCTTCAAGGCGAATCCGCGATCGGAGTAGCTCGGCACAAGGGCCTCTAACGCTGAGATGATCTGCTCAACCGGGACTTCAAGGACAGTGGCTAGGGTCAATTCAGTGACCGGCTCATCAACGACCATCAAAATCGCTTCGATGGAACGGGCAAGCTCAGGACTATGAAGCTCGGGATTAGACATTTTCGCCCTCTTCTGTCTCGTTTTGCATCTCTGGCTGGATATCAAACTCATTGGTCGCTAGAACTTCTCCTTCATCGGAGCCAACCCAGGTAACCTGAAGCTCGCCCAGGGCCATTACCTGCTCAAAACGTAAGGCCCCCTGTCGGTAGAGGTCTAGCAGGGCAAGGAATCTGGCCACGACAACGAGGGTGGAATCCGCGCCTTGAATGAGATTTCTAAAGGATAGCGTTCGCGACTTTCGAAGCGCCTCGACAACTGAGCGAGACTCCTCCGCCACGCTCACGAGGGCGCTGTGGAGGTGCTCCACAGCCACGACTGGTGGCGCCTTAGGCGTGAGTACACGCTCAGCTATCGCAGCAAAGCGTTGGGCTCCCACCCCAATCAGGACTTCAGGAAGTAATGATGCAAGGGCCGGATCGAGGGCTACGACGCGCGGGAAGGACTTATCGGCAGCCAAAATCGCTTCCTGGAAGGAGGCGGCAATCTCCTTAAAGGCTCGGTATTGAAGCAATCGGGCAAAGAGAATGTCTCTGGCCTCAAGGATGGCAAGGTCTTCCTCATCCTCAATCTCACCGCTGGGAAGCAGCCGAGCCGCTTTGAGATCTAGAAGGGTGGCAGCGATAACTAGAAATTCGGTCGCCTGGTCAAGGCGCCAGCCCTCGCCCGATTCTTCCAATTTGCGAATAAATGAGATGAATTCATCGGTGACAAGGCTTAAGGAGACCTCGGTGATATCTAGCTTGTGGCGAGAAATCAGCTGGAGCAGAAGATCAAAGGGGCCATCGAAGTTGGACAGGTGGACGTTAAAACCGGTTTCTGCCGGGATTGCCTCCGGTGATGGAACCGGAATCAGGGTATTTTCCACGTGCGAACAGTACTTCGTTACTTGCATATAGCAGCGCAATACGCGTAGAGTCGCGACAAATGAAAAGAGGTTTCTCGCTTGAACGCTAAATCGACATTTGACGATGATGTGGCAACTACAGCCAACCTACTTGGACGTGAACCGAAGAATTTTAAGATCCCCGCACCCTTAACAGAGCACGGGCATGCAAAAATCATTTCAATCTTCAACCAAAAAGGCGGTGTGGGTAAAACTACCTCCACAATCAACCTAGGTGCTGCCCTTGCAGAACTAGGTCGTCGAGTTCTGTTGGTCGACTTTGACCCACAAGGTGGTCTCTCCCTTGGTCTCGGTGTCAACGCTCATAGCCTTCCACTTGAAAACACTGTTTATTACGCACTGATGACACCTGATGCCAATATCGATGAGATCGTACTTAAGTCATCAGTTGCAAATTTAGATTTTTTGCCGGCAAACCGCGATCTTGGTACCGCTGAAACAACACTTGGCGCTGAAATCGGTGGCCAGCAATATCTCAAGCGCGCGCTAGCAAGACTGAGTTCTGAATACGATGTCGTTCTCATTGATTGCCAGCCAACGATGGGTCAGCTCACTATTAACGCACTCGTTGCTTCAGACGAAGTAATTGTTCCGTTGCAATGTGAGTATTTCGCGCTCCACGGTTTCATCGAGCTTAAAGGAAATATCGATAAGGTGAGAAGTTTCCTTAATCCTGATCTTAAACTCATCGGAATCTTGGCAACAATGTATGACCGTAAAACTCTTCATAATCGCGAAGTTCTCACTGCAATCCTTGAGAAATATCCAGAGGATGTCTTTGAAACAATCATCGCAAAAACTATTCGATTCTCAGAAACAACCGTTGCGGGTGAACCCATCACCGCATACGCATCATCTTCAGGTGGCGCACAGTCTTATCGCCGCCTAGCCCGAGAACTAATCGCCAGAGGAGGCGCCCGATGACACGCAGAGCAAGCTTGCCCGGAGCAGATGAATTATTCCGTGCTAATACCCCAGCACTGAGCGCCGTTCGACAAGTAGTTGAAGCCGCACCTGCTGCACCCACTTCCCCACAACCGGTTGGCACATCACAAACAAAGACCAAGAAGGGTGTTCGCACAATTTCTCGCAGACGAGTTACCGCGGCCGAGAAATCTCCATCAGGTCGCGAACTTCATGAAGAGAAAATTACCGTCTACTTATCAACTGATGAGCTCTTCGATCTAGATCAAGCACGCTTGATGTTGCGTGGTGACTTAGGTTTAGCTGTTGATCGGGGTCGCATTGTTCGCGAATCAATAGCTGTCATAATTGCTGATCTAGAAGCTAAGGGTGATCAAAGCATTCTTGCTCGACGTCTTCGCGGACTGTAATCACTTAGCCCTTGGGTGGGCAGAGCTATAGCTCTCACGCACTTTATCGATAGTAATCAGGGTGTAAATCTGGGTTGTAGTCACCGATGAATGACCAAGTAGTTCTTGCACCACTCGAATATCTGCCCCACCATCGAGTAAATGTGTTGCATATGAGTGCCTAAATACGTGCGGTGACACCTTGCCCTCAAGGCCGGTAGCAACAGCGGCATCTAGAACTATCTGCCAAGCACTCTGACGTGAGAGTCTCTTCCCGCGGGAGTTAAGAAAGAGCGCACTCTCACTCTTTGCATTCTTAGCCGCAAGAAGTGGTCTGGTTCGAACCAAATACTCATCAAGTGCGGTGAAGGCGAATTTACCCAGCGGGACTATTCGCTCCTTGGAACCTTTGCCTCGCAATTTCACCACTGAAATTCGTTCGCCTTCCAAATCTTGTGTTGCAATATCGGCAAAGTTAATTCCGATGACTTCACTTACACGGGCGCCGGTGGAGTATAAAATTTCCAAGATTGCACTATCTCGGAGCGAGATTGGATCTCCCTCTCGCTTAGCTGATTCAATGAGCGAAGTTATTTCGCTGATTGATAATGCTTTAGGCAAACGTCGTGGGGTCTTGAGCGTCGTTGATTCAGTCATAGGATTTGAAATCTCATACTCAAGGGCGCAGTACCGATAGAAACCTTTGAGTGCAGAAACACATCTGTTGATGCTTGATGTACTCATTTTGGTATCTTTCAGGAAAACTTCAAAAGCTTCAATGTGTGTTGGTGATATATGTGAAAAATCCTCGTTGCCAGCGTTGAGAAAAAGTGCAAACTTACCTAAGTCTCGTTGATATGACTCAATAGTGTTTGTGGCTAATGCTCGCTCAATGCGTAAATGGTTGAGATAGTTGGTACTGGCGGTGTGAAAGTTCATCAATCCCCCGCGCTATACCTACTTCTTCTGCGCAAGTGCTGCAGCAATGAGACCGACAAATAATGGATGTGGTCTTGTTGGTCGTGATCGTAATTCAGGATGAGCTTGCGTTCCCACATAGTATGGATGAACTTCGCGAGGGAGTTCAACGAACTCCACTAAATCACGCTCTTTAAACATCCCGGAGAAAACCAAGCCAGCGGCTGCAATTTGATCGCGATACTTATTATTGACTTCATATCTGTGGCGATGACGTTCAGAGATCTCAGTACTTCCATAAACCCCAGCAACGATGGAACCTGGTACTAGCGCTGCCTGATAGAGACCTAGCCTCATGGAGCCGCCCATATCGGCCTGGCCCGCAACAATATTCTTTTGATCATCCATCGTTGCAATCACATGGGTGCCACTCTCTGGCGTGAACTCTGCTGAATTGGCATCGGCTATTCCAGCTAAATTTCTAGCCGCTTCAATGACCATGCACTGCAGACCTAAACAAAGTCCCAGTGTTGGAATCTTGCTTTCCCGGGCAAACTTTAGGGCGCCGAGCTTTCCTTCAATTCCACGGATACCGAAGCCACCGGGAACACAGATTGCATCGACTCCACCAAGTGCCTTCTTTGCACCCGCTTCGCTCTCACAATCATCACTAGGAATCCAGACAAGTTCAACTTTTGCGCTATTTGCAAATCCACCGGCACGTAGTGCTTCCGAAACCGATAAATACGCATCTGGCAAATCAATATATTTTCCAACGAGGGCAACCTTTACCGTGTGCACAGGATGATGGACTTTCTGTAAGAGCGCATCCCACTCGCCCCACTGAACTTCATGACCACCTAAGGACAATCTGCGAACGATGTAAGAATCAAGACCTTCACTATTGAGTACTTTTGGGATGTCATAAATTGAGGGAGCATCCACGGCGGCAACAACGGCCTCAACATCAACGTCACACATCAAGGAAATCTTCTTCTTAATCCCTGCCGGAATCGGACGATCACAACGCAGAACAACGGCGTCAGGTGCGATACCGATACTACGAAGGGCCGCGATGCTGTGCTGTGTTGGTTTGGTCTTGAGTTCACCTGCAGGACCAATATATGGAACCAGTGAAATGTGAAGGTAAAAGACATTGTCGCGACCCACATCTTGGCGAAGCTGACGCGCAGCTTCTAGAAATGGCTGAGACTCAATATCTCCGACAGTTCCACCGATTTCGGTGATGACAACATCTACTTCATTTGAATCATTAGCCAACATACGTTCTTTAATCTCGTTGGTGATATGTGGAATCACTTGTACGGTCTCACCTAGATACTCACCACGTCGCTCGCGCGCAATTACCCGCGAATAAATCTGACCTGTGGTGACATTTGCCGAACCTTCGAGGTTGCGATCGAGGAAACGCTCATAATGACCAATATCTAAATCTGTCTCGGCGCCATCATCTGTAACAAAGACTTCACCGTGTTGGAAAGGATTCATGGTCCCTGGATCAACATTCAGGTATGGATCGAGCTTTTGCATGGTCACACGGATGCCACGGGCAACGAGAAGGCGACCTAAAGATGACGCTGTGAGGCCTTTACCAAGACTTGAGACGACTCCGCCAGTTACGAAAATATGTTTAGTCACATGCGGCTGGCTCATGGAAGACCAACCTATCATCAAAGTGAGCCCTATCCGCGCAGCGCCAAAAGTTCGCTCGCGTGTTCGCGCGCACTAGTCGATTCTTCAAGCCCAGCAAGCATTCTGGCTATCTCTTCCACGCGATCAGCATCCTGAACCTTGGCCACACCTGATGCGACTACAGAACCATCGCTGCTCTTCTTCACCACAAAATGGGTATCTGCCCACGCAGCCACCTGCGGCAAATGTGTAACCACAATTACTTGGGCTTGCTTCGAAAGTTGATGCAGCCGCTTTCCCACTTCGATAGCGGCCTTGCCGCCCACACCGGCATCTACCTCATCAAAAATATATGTTCCCACCGGATGCGTTTGGGCAATAACTACCTCTAGCCCCAACATGATGCGAGACATTTCGCCACCGCTGGCACCTTTACCCAGAGCTACCTTCGGACCATCAGTGTGAGCACGAATTAGCATTGAAATTTCATCACAACCAAGCTGGGTGAAATCAGACTCTTTCAAGTTGGCAGAATAATCAGGTGATGACACCTCAACAAAAAATTGGGTATGCGGCATGGCAAGTGCATGTATTTCAGTCGTCACCAAATCAGAGAGCTTCTCCGCTTGCTTGCCTCGGGCTTCTGTCAACAACTTCGCATTCTTCAGGAGATCTTTCTTAGCAACTGTTAGTGAGCCTTCAAGCTCGGCGATTCGATCATCTCCTCCCTCTAAGTCGGCTATGACTTCCTTACCGCTCTTAGCTTTCGCAGCCAGTAATACAAGTTCTTCATCACCACTGCCCGACCCACCCCACTTCTTAATAAATGCATTTAATTGCGATTTGCGTTCATTGAGAGCGTCGAGTCGTCTTGGATCTGCCTCAAGTCCGGTGGCATAGGAAGCAAGGTCTGTTGCGGCATCATCTAAAATATATACCGCTTCACTCACCCGCTCGGCGATAGATTCAAGCCGGGAATCCTTTGCTTTAACGGAATCGAGTGCTCGTCTTGCTGAATGCAAAAGTGTGAGAGCACCCGATTCTTCTGTCTCCAAAGCCTCTTTGGCACTTTGACTTGCTATCCGAAGGTCTTCAACACTGGATAGCCGATTGATTTCATCCTCAGTTGCGCTGCACTCATTACGAACAGCCTTCAGAGTTGCCCAGGCGGTGATGAATTCTCGAAGTTGTGCGATGTCAGAATCTCGTTTGCTGGAAGAACTCTTCAAATCCGCTAAGCGGGCCTTTGTCTCTAAATAGTTCGCGTAACTCAGTTGGTAGGCAATTAGGACGGATGCTATCGCTGCGCCCCCGAAGCGATCTAGTAACTCTCGCTGGGTTGAAGTCTTAGTGATTTGGGCATTGGCTGACTGGCCATGAATCTCAATGAGGTTCTGGGAGATAGTGGCCAACGTTCCAGCCGGAACCGTGACTCCCCCACAGACTGCTTTGCTTTTCCCATCAGCATTTACGGTTCGAGAAATAATGAGTGAGTTGTCATCGAGTTGGGCGCCTAACTCTTCTAATCCTGCAACCTGTGATGACGCTATCGAAAAAGTTGCTGAGGCACTGAGTCGATCCGCACCGTGTCTTACTAGTGCGCTGTCACTTTTTCCACCAAGGACTAATGACAGTGCGGTCAGAATCATTGTCTTGCCGGCGCCAGTTTCACCGGTGAGGACATTCAGCCCTGGACCTAATTCAAGCTCTGATTGTTCGATAACTCCGAGATTTCGAATTGATATCTCTTCTAGGAAGGAGCGTTCACTCACCGCGCCAACCTTCAACGGGAAGCTTGAACTTTGCAACCAGACGATCGGTAAAGAGCGTCGATGACACGTGCGATAACTTAATAGTGCGCTCATCACGCGTGATAATTACTCGATCACCTAACTGCAATGGTGTCTTACGAAGAGCATCTGCCGATAACAAGGCCGCTGATGATTCCACGGTGATGATGATCTCTGACTTCGGAGAAACAACCATCGGTCTGGCAAAGAGTGCGTGAGCTGAGATTGGTAATAGCACCAAAGCTTCAATCTCGGGCCATAAAACTGGACCACCGGCGCTAAATGCGTAGGCAGTTGAACCAGTTGGGGTTGAGCAAATGACTCCATCGCAGCCCCAGTGCGATAAGGGGCGCCGATCAATTTCAACGAAGAGTTCAACCATTGTGGTGGCATCTCGCTCAACAGTTACTTCATTAAGCGCCCAACCATCTGAGACAACTTTGCCGCCACGTTCAATCTCGAATTGAAGAACCATCCGGTTCTCACTCACGTAACTCTTATCAATAATGCTCTGTGCTATCGCTTTAATTGTTGGCCGATCTACTTCAGCCAGGAATCCAACATTTCCCAAGTTAATACCAAGCAGCGGAATCTTGCGGGTAAGGGTTACCTCAGCCGCGCGAAGAATTGTTCCATCGCCACCCAGTACTACTGCTAATTCAATCTCGGGTAGATCTACCGCGGCAACCTTCTTAATTCCTTCGATATCAATATCGGAAATTGTGTAGAGTGAAAATCCAGCTGAGAAAAGAAGCGGAGCTAGTTCACCGGCAGCGCTAATCGCTTCTGGGCGAGATGGATTAACAAGAAATGCGACGCTACGAATACTCATTATTCCGGCCCTGCCGCAATCGCTTCATCAAGTGCTGTTTTATTAATTTCAGGTGCACCACGTCGTAACCATAAGAAGTATTCGACGTTACCAGCAGGTCCTGGAAGTGGACTCGCAGCGATTCCGAGTGTGCCGAGTCCAACATCGTAGGCAGACTCTGCGACATCTAGAACTGCAGCTCTGCGCAAAGCAGGATCTCGCACAACACCGCCGGCACCCAACTTTTCCCGACCCACCTCAAACTGAGGTTTCACCATTAATACAAAATCGGCATCGGGCTTTGAGACTGCAGCCAGCGCTGGCAAGACCAAAGAAAGTGAAATGAAGGAAAGGTCTGCAACCACGAGATCGATATCTTCAGCGATTTGATCACCAGTAAGGTGGCGAATATTTGTGCGATCAAGGATTTTCACTCGCGGATCTTGTCGTAGCCCCCATGCCAGCTGGCCATATCCGACATCAACGGCAACAACGAGTTTTGCCCCGCGTCGCAATAAGACATCTGTGAATCCACCAGTTGAAGCCCCCGCATCAAGACATGTGCGCCCATCGATCTCTACCCCGGTAAAGACATCTAGGGCACCGGCTAACTTGTGGCCACCGCGCGAGACAAAATCATCTCGATCACCTTGTAGAACTATTGAGGTTTCGGCATCGACTTGCGAAGCTGGTTTTGTTGCTGGAATTCCACCGACTAGAACAGAACGAGACTCAATCAGATCTGCCGCATGCTCACGCGAGCGTGCTAGTTCGCGACGAACGAGTTCGGCATCCAAACGGGTTTTCATAGCAGCTCTCTAGAGATTATCGATTGACTTAAGTGACTCTTGCAATTTTTCATGGAGTGCTTCAAAACGAGCAGAGTGTTCTGAGATATCACTTACTTCAATCTCTTCAAGTTCCTCCCGAACCTTTTGCACTAAATCTAACTCTTCTTCGCTCATTTTTTACTGTCCTTCTTCTTTGTCGCCGATTTCTTGCCATCAGATTTCATTGATTGCGCCTTCTTCAAACGTTTTACCTCTTTCGCAAGTTCATCGAACTCTTCGCGCTTAACAAAGCCCATCTTCAAAACCGCGGCCTCAACCTCATCATGGATTCGCCCCTTGACTGAATCGGCGCTCTCCTTGGCCCAGTCATTGAGCGCTGCGGCTACTTCGGCTGGCGTGCGCTCTCCATCGGAAAGCTTCTGGGCGTAACTCTTTAAGGTGGAAAAGAATTCCGACGGTTGGGTCTTAGCCATAGCCTTAGCGTAGCGATTTTACCTGTCCAGCGCGCTCAAGCTAAAGGCGCAGGATTTCATCGGCCTCAATCTGCCAACGGCTAGCAACGCCGGTAGGACTCTGCCAAAATCGTCTGTGAATCGAACCCGAGACTTCAATCCACTCATCGCCTTGCAGTGTCAGGGCAATCTTGCGACTCTTGGCACTCCATGCGGCTATATCGAGAGTATCGACACCCTCGCGTTCAGATCGAGTAATAATGAGCCTAAATTCAACGACTTTATCGCCACTGGGCAATTCTTTACTTGTGGCTTGCGCCGATACGCGACCTCGAAGCAAGAGATCGTTGAGCGAGTAATCAATCTCAACATCATCTGAAACTACTTTTTTAGGTGACTTCTTTTTGGTGGCAGCTTTAGCAACTGGTGACATCGTGAGCCTTTCATGCGAATTGTTTAGACGCGATGATGATTGATGGCTATGTCACTTTCTTGCCGATTATTTGCTGATGTGGATAATTACTTCGCTTCCCGCTCTTGTGCATCAGTAGATTCCTCATGATCGATAGCTGCGCACTTGCTAAACCACTCGGAAGCTTCCGCTAACCTTCCGGCAGCTTCCAGCGCGTCGGCATAGGCATAACGCAAGCGCACCGCCCACTCATCACTTTCATTCTTGAGTTCCTTACATTGCAAAGTCACAACCGCGGCATCTACTTCACCCAAATCACGTCGAGCACCGGATGCCACAATGCGCATCTCAATCTCTTCCGCCTTATCAAGTCGCTTCACCTCTGGCGAACCAGCCAAACTCAAGGCTTTCAGTGGGTTACCAAGGCCTCGTTCGCAATCGGCCATCACCGGCCACATCGAAACATCACCAGAAATTCTGTTGGCAGCGCGTAATTCTTTGAGTGCAATTTCATAATGGCCCGCGCGATAGGCGGCATAACCAGCGGTCTCACGAACAACAGCTAATCGCCCAGCGTGATGGGCCGCGGCAACAGCGTGCTTATGTGCTAATTCCGGATCAACATCCATATAAAGATTGACACAAACCATATGGCGCGCAACAACCTTGGCATTTTCTGCTGACAAACTTAATAACTCGGCGCGAACACTTTTTTCTAACTCTTCACCAGTGACATCTTCTGGAATATCTGGTTCAAAAATTCTTGGACGAATACGCGATTGATCGCGTTCTTGGGGAGGGGCCCGAAACCCGCGTGGATCGCTGACTTCACGACCTTCAGAGACCTTCCGGGGAGCCCCTGGACGCTCTGTGCGACCACCACGTGCTGGGCGGTCAGAAGATGGACGACCGGAAGACCGACGACCGCTGTTATTACGTGGACGCTCTTCCATAGCTATATCTCCTTAATTATCTGAATCATTCTAACTTCTTGAGAAATAAAAAAGGGGCGCTTACGAATAAGCGCCCCTTTTTATAAAAGAAGTCCGGCAACGTTCTACTCTCCCACAAGGTCACCCGTGCAGTACCATCGACGCTGTAAGGCTTAACTTCCGGGTTCGGAATGGGACCGGGTGTTTCCCTCACGCTATGGTTGCCGAAACGCTATTGAGTTTTGGACATGAACTCACAACTAAGAAGTCTGATCTTCATGGAAGAAGATCTCCTTATTTGTGGTTCTCGACCGTATCTCGAGAACCACACAGTGGACGCGTAGCAACTTTGTAGTTAAATCCTCGGCCTATTAGTAGTGGTCAGCTCCAAGTCTTACGACTCTTCCACTTCCACCCTATCAACCCAGTAGTCTCCTGGGGGCCTTACTTGGTAAACCAATGAGAAACCTAATCTTGAAGCGAGCTTCCCGCTTAGATGCTTTCAGCGGTTATCCCTTCCGAACGTAGCTAATCGGCGGTGCTCCTGGCGGAACAACCGACACACCAGAGGTTCGTCCGACCCGGTCCTCTCGTACTAGGGTCAGCCCTTCTCAAGTTTCTTACGCGCACAGAAGATAGGGACCGAACTGTCTCACGACGTTCTGAACCCAGCTCGCGTGCCTCTTTAATGGGCGAACAGCCCAACCCTTGGGACCTACTCCAGCCCCAGGATGAGACGAGCCGACATCGAGGTGCCAAACCTTGCCGTCGATATGGACTCTTGGGCAAGATCAGCCTGTTATCCCCGGGGTACCTTTTATCCGTTGAGCGACGGCGCTTCCACAAGCCACCGCCGGATCACTAGTTCCTGCTTTCGCACCTGCTCGACATGTCTGTCTCACAGTTAAGCTCCCTTGTGCACTTACACTCGACACCTGATTACCAACCAGGTTGAGGGAACCTTTGAGCGCCTCCGTTACTTTTTAGGAGGCGACCGCCCCAGTCAAACTACCCACCAGACACTGTCCCTGATCCGGATTACGGACCGAGGTTAGAAGTTCAAAACGATCAGAGTGGTATTTCAACGATGACTCCACAAACACTGGCGTGCCCGCTTCAAAGTCTCCCACCTATGCTACACAAACCGTTCCGAACACCAATATCAAGATATAGTAAAGGTCCCGGGGTCTTTCCGTCTTTCTGCGCGTAACGAGCATCTTTACTCGTAATGCAATTTCGCCGAGTTTACGGATGAGACAGCGCTCAAGTCGTTACGCCATTCGTGCAGGTCGGAACTTACCCGACAAGGAATTTCGCTACCTTAGGATGGTTATAGTTACCACCGCCGTTTACTGGGGCTTAAGTTCTCAGCTTCGCCTTGCGGCTAACCAGTCCCCTTAACCTTCCAGCACCGGGCAGGCGTCAGTCCGTATACATCGTATTGCTACTTCGCACGGACCTGTGTTTTTGGTAAACAGTCGCTTGAGCCTGGTCTCTGCGGCCTTCCAACGCTTCGGAGGAAAACTCCTACACGTCAAAGGGCCCCCCTTCTCCCGAAGTTACGGGGGCATTTTGCCGAGTTCCTTATCCATAATTATCTCGATCGCCTTGGTATTCTCTACCTGACCACCTGTGTCGGTTTCGGGTACGGGTCACTTATCTTCTCGCTAGATGCTTTTCTTGACAGCATAGGATCATCCACTTCACCTTACGGCTCGGCATCAGCTCTCAGGCATGTGTTACGCGGATTTGCCTACGTAACGCCCTACGACCTTACCCCGGGACAACCATCGCCCGGGCTGGACTACCTTCCTGTGTCACACCATTGCTGAACTACTACAACACCGGGTCAGCGGTTCCATCAATCTGACAAAAGCCAGATCAACTTCACGGCCTTAGCATTAGTTGGCTCGTCCTGGGCGAAAATAAGCGAGTACTGGAATATCAACCAGTTGTCCATCGACTACGCCTGACGGCCTCGCCTTAGGTCCCGACTTACCCTGGGCGGATTAGCCTGGCCCAGGAACCCTTGGTCTTTCGGCGGAGGGGTTTCTCACCCCTCTCTCGCTACTCATGTCTACATTCTCACTTGTGTGACTTCCACGGCTAGATTCCTCTGCCGCTTCACCAGTCACACAACGCTCTCCTACCCATCCAAGCTCCTGGATCTTGCGACCGGGATAGTGCTTGAATGATAGAACTTCGGTGCTGTGCTTGAGCCCCGTTACATTGTCGGCGCGAAATCACTTGACCAGTGAGCTATTACGCACTCTTTTAAGGGTGGCTGCTTCTAAGCCAACCTCCTGGTTGTCTATGCGACTTCACATCCTTTTCCACTTAGCACAGGCTTTGGGACCTTAGTTGCTATTCTGGGTTGTTTCCCTCTCGACCATGAAGCTTATCCCCCACAGTCTCACTGCTGCGCTCTCACTTACCGGCATTCGGAGTTTGGCTGATGTTGGTAATCTTGTAGGACCCCTCGACCATCCAGTAGCTCTACCTCCGGTAAGAAACACGCAACGCTGCACCTAAATGCATTTCGGAGAGAACCAGCTATCACGAAGTTTGATTGGCCTTTCACCCCTACACACAGCTCATCCCCTAATTTTTCAACATTAGTGGGTTCGGTCCTCCACGCGGTCTTACCCGCGCTTCAACCTGGCCATGCGTAGATCACCTCGCTTCGGGTCTAGATCGTGCTACTCAAACGCCCTATTCAGACTCGCTTTCGCTACGGCTTCCCCTCGACGGGTTAACCTTGCAACACGACACTAACTCGTAGACTCATTCTTCAAAAGGCACGCTGTCACAACTTACGTCGCTCCAACGGCTTGTACGCACACGGTTTCAGATTCTATTTCACTCCCCTTACGGGGTTCTTTTCACCTTTCCCTCACGGTACTAGTCCGCTATCGGTCATCAGAGAGTATTTAGGCTTAGCGGGTGGTCCCGCCAGATTCATACCGAATTCCTCGAGTTCGGTATTACTTGGGATACCAATAAAGAGTTAACTAAGTTTCGACTACGGGGTTCTCACCCTCTATGACTGGCTTTCCCACGCCATTCATCTACTTAATTAATTTCTGACTCTTTGATTGAACGGCAGTCCAATCTAACTGGTCCCACAACACCGATACTGCAACGCCTGCCGGCTTGGCACAGTATTGGTTTGGCCTCTTCCGTTTTCGCTCGCCACTACTAACGGAATCACGGTTGTTTTCTCTTCCTGTGGGTACTGAGATGTTTCACTTCCCCACGTTCCCTTTATCTACCCTATATATTCAGATAGAAATAACTGGACATTACTCCAGCTGGGTTTCCCCATTCGGAAATCCTCGGATCAAAGTTCGTTTGACAACTCCCCGAGGCTTATCGCAGCCTACTACGTCCTTCATCGGCTTCTGATGCCAAGGCATCCGCCATGTGCGCTTAATAATTTTTCCACAAAGATGCTCGCGTCCACTGTGTAGTTCTCAAAATACGGGCGGTACTCAATAAGAGTTGAGACTTCCTTAACATCTGTAATTAAACAGAAGTGTTAAGCAGTATCTCTTCTTATTAAGTCCAGAGGTTTGGCGCTAGCCGTCCCCTCAGGACCCAACAACGTGCCTAGTTGAAATTTGATTAACGCTAATTTTCCACTCCGCCTAAGTTCGAAAACTTGGGGCTGTACTAATTGCGAAATCTTAAATAAACCTAAGTCAATGCTCCACAATGAGCCGAGTAGTTGAATGAAGTTAACTATTAACTTCGCTACTCGATGCTCCTTAGAAAGGAGGTGATCCAGCCGCACCTTCCGGTACGGCTACCTTGTTACGACTTCATCCCAATCACCGATCCCACCTTTGGCAGCTCCCTCCTTACGGTTGGGCCACTGACTTTGGGTGTTACCGACTTTCGTGATGTGACGGGCGGTGTGTACAAGCCCCGGGAACGTATTCACCGTAGCGTTGCTGATCTACGATTACTAGCAACTCCGACTTCATGGGGTCGAGTTGCAGACCCCAATCCGAACTGAGACTGGCTTTATCGGATTCGCTCCACCTTGCGGTATCGCAGCCGTTTGTACCAGCCATTGTAGCATGCGTGCAGCCCAAGACATAAGGGGCATGATGATTTGACGTCATCCCCACCTTCCTCCGAGTTAACCCCGGCAGTCTCCTGTGAGTCCCCAACTAAATGCTGGCAACACAGAACGAGGGTTGCGCTCGTTGCGGGACTTAACCCAACATCTCACGACACGAGCTGACGACAACCATGCACCACCTGTATACAGACCTTGCGGCTACGACATCTCTGCCGTATTCCTGTATATGTCAAGCCTTGGTAAGGTTCTTCGCGTTGCGTCGAATTAAGCCGCATGCTCCGCTGCTTGTGCGGGGCCCCGTCAATTCCTTTGAGTTTTAATCTTGCGATCGTACTCCCCAGGCGGGGCGCTTAATGCGTTAGCTGCGTCGCACAAACCGTGGAAGGTTCGCACAACTAGCGCCCACCGTTTACGGCGTGGACTACCAGGGTATCTAATCCTGTTCGCTCCCCACGCTTTCGCTCCTCAGTGTCAGTATTGGCCCAGAGACCTGCCTTCGCCATCGGTGTTCCTCCTGATATCTGCGCATTCCACCGCTACACCAGGAATTCCAGTCTCCCCTACCAAACTCCAGCTCGACCGTATCGGATGCAGGTCAGGGGTTGAGCCCCTGATTTTCACATCCGACGTATCGAACCACCTACGAGCTCTTTACGCCCAATAATTCCGGACAACGCTTGCACCCTATGTATTACCGCGGCTGCTGGCACATAGTTAGCCGGTGCTTCTTCTGTAGGTACCGTCACTTTCGCTTCTTCCCTACTGAAAGAGGTTTACAACCCGAAGGCCTTCATCCCTCACGCGGCGTCGCTGGGTCAGAGTTTCCTCCATTGCCCAATATTCCCCACTGCTGCCTCCCGTAGGAGTCTGGGCCGTGTCTCAGTCCCAGTGTGGCCGGTCGCCCTCTCAGGCCGGCTACCCGTCGTCGCCTTGGTGAGCCATTACCTCACCAACAAGCTGATAGGCCGCGAAGTCATCTTCAACCGAAAAACTTTCCAGCCCCGATCATGCGATCAAGGCTCATATCCGGTATTAGCCCCGGTTTCCCGGAGTTATCCCAGAGTTGAAGGCAGATTCTTCACGTGTTCCTCACCCGTTCGCCGCTAATTCACACCCGAAGGTGTTTCATCGCTCGACTTGCATGTGTTAAGCACGCCGCCAGCGTTCGTCCTGAGCCAGGATCAAACTCTCCATAGAAAGTTTTTTTCATGGCTTACGAGACAAACAAACTGTCGTTTATTTTGTCTTTACCAAAGGAATTCAACGAGTATTCCAGAGGCTATAAATAGCATCTGGTACATACTTCATTGAAGTATTTATTTAGAGAATGGCGCTAGAAATTTGCATGACTAGATACACCATTCTCTGGCATTGACTTATGGCACGCTGTTGAGTTCTCAAGGTACGGATGCGCACTGCATCGCTGGATTTCTCCGGCTTTTCAGGGCAGACCGCCAAATCTAGTCCATAGCTTCGCACGCGTCAAAACGGGCAAAATGGCCTAGATTTGGGGAAATGCTGTACGACCTCGTTTGAGTCCGTTCCACAGCAAGGAGCGTAACTATAGGGGGCGCTCCCCCAGGGGTCAAATCCGTCTAATTGGCCGAAAATACACATAATCGCTTAGTTAAAAAAAGTGAATAATTGCAGTATTTATGCGTAAAAAGTGGCGTTTTTGAGAATTCGCCCAAATGACTATCCGAGCTCTACCGCCGCCAGGTCTCGCTTGCCTTTCCGCAAAACTGCATATTTTCCGCATAAAAAGTCAGTTTTTTGAAGACGGAAATCTTCGCCAACCACCTTCTCGTTATTGAGATATGCGCCACCTTCTTTAACGATCCGACGAGCAGCAGATTTTGAATCAACCACGCCGGTGGCCACCAACAAATCCACCCATGTAGGAATTTCATCCCCACTTGCAATGCGAGTACGTGGCAATTCAGCAAGTGCTGATGCAAGCGTTGCTTCATCCAGTGTTTCAAGATCACCTTGACCAAAGAGTGCGCGGGCAGCTTCTTCAACACGTTCTGCAATCTCTGGGCTATGCACAAGTGAGGTGAGTTCTCTCGCTAGTTCACGGTGAGCTTCACGTGCACCAGGGTTGGCACTGTGTGCTGATTCGAGTGCTTCTATCTCGGTGCGTGATTTAAATGAAAACACCTTAAGGAAATTGATGACATCTTTATCATCAGAGTTCAGCCAATACTGGAAGAAGGCATATGGCGATGTCATCTCTGGATCGAGCCACACACTTCCGCCGGCTGTCTTGCCAAATTTAGTTCCATCAGCTTTTGTCAGTAGTGGCACGGTCAGTGCATGGGCACTTGCACTTTCAACACGACGAATCAGATCTAGACCAGCGGTGATATTTCCCCATTGATCAGAGCCACCTATTTGCAGTGTGCAGTTATAGCGTTTGTAAAGTTCTAAGTAGTCCATCGACTGGAGAACTTGATATGAAAACTCAGTGTAAGAAATGCCATCTTTTTCAAGTCGAGATGAAACTGCATCCTTATTCAGCATTTGATTAACGCTAAAGTGCTTTCCAATGTCGCGCAGGAACTCAATGGCCGACATGGGCGCAGTCCAATCAAGGTTATTGACCATCACCGCAGGATTCTTACTGGACTCAAAGTCCATGAACTTCGAAAGCTGCCCCTTTATACGATCGACCCACTGCCCAACAACTACAGTTGTATTCAGCGTACGCTCTTCATTTTTACCGCTGGGATCGCCCACTAAACCAGTGGCTCCCCCAACCAGCGGAAGCGGGTTGTGGCCAGCTAATTGAAAGCGGCGTAGCACGAAGAGAACAACGAGGTTTCCCACATGGATGCTCGGCGCCGTTGGATCAAAGCCCACATAGAGCGTGATTGGCTTGGCTAACGCCTTACGTAGCTCTACTTCATCTGTTGTCTGAGCAATCAATCCGCGCCATTTAAGGTCATCTAGTAAATCGTAAGTCACGGCTCTCACGCACCCATCATGGTCGAAAAGTCTTTGGCTGCAGCGGTGAATTCACTGCGAATCTTTTCTAGTGAGCTTTTTGCCTCGCTCAATTGTTGCGCTAGCGCAGAGGGTGCGGTGCCACCACGTGTCGTGCGTGATGCCAGTGCGCCCTGCACAGTGAGCACATCTCGAACATCGCATTTGAGTGCCGGATGAATCTTTGCAAACTCATCATCGGTGAGCTGATGAAGTTGGCGACCAGATGCTTCGCAGAGTGCAACACATTTGCCAGCAGCTTCATGTGCCTGCGCAAATGGAATGTGTGCCCTGACCAAGTAATCAGCAATTTCAGTTGCAAGTGAAAAACCAAGAGGTGCGGCAAGTGCCATCTTCTCGTGATCGAATTCGGTAGTTGCCACCATTCCGGTCACTGCTGGAAGAACGAGCAAGACGGTATCGATGGAGTCGAAGAGTGGCTCTTTATCTTCTTGCAGATCGCGGTTATATGCAAAGGGCAAGCCTTTAAGCATGGCAAGAACGCCAGTGAGATTTCCAATCAGTCGACCAGACTTACCTCGGGCAAGTTCTGCCATATCCGGGTTTTTCTTCTGCGGCATGATGGAAGAGCCAGTGGAGTAAGCATCTGATACTCGTGCCCAACCAAATTCAGTGGTCGACCAGATACACCATTCTTCACCGATTCGTGAGAGATGAACTCCCACCATGGAGAGAATGAATAGCGCTTCGGCAACAAAATCACGATCAGATACGGCGTCAATTGAATTAGCGGCACTGGATGTAAAACCAAGTGCTTTCGCAGTGACCTCCGGTGCTAACGGCAAAGATGACCCAGCTAGTGCACCTGAGCCAAGCGGGCTGACAGATGTGCGAGTGAGCCAATCTTGAATACGATCTAGATCTCGCGCAAATGCGTGCACATGCTTTGCCAACTCGTGTCCAAAGAGCACGGGTTGCGCATGTTGTAGGTGCGTAAATCCAGGTGCCGGAGCATCCGAGTATTCGGTTGCTTTTGCTATCAGCGCTTCTTGCAGTTCGACTATTGATAAAGCAATCGAAATCATCGCATCCATGGCATAAAGTCGCAGATCTGTAGCTACCTGATCATTGCGGGATCTACCGGCGCGCAGCGCCCCACCGATTTCACCGAGTTTTTCAGTAAGACCGCGTTCTAAGGCGCTATGAACATCTTCATCAGTTTCAAGATAGGTGAATTGTCCGGAAGCCACTTCCGAAACGAGCTCTTCTAAAGCCTTTCGAATTGCTGCAACCACCTTCTTATCAAGAAGCCCACTGCTTTCTAGTACCGAAAGATGGGCAAGTGATGAACGAAGATCATAAGGAGCCAAACGCCAATCAAATTGCACACTTTGTGAGAGCGCAAAGACAGCCTCCGCCGGAGACTGCGAAAACCTTCCGCCCCAGAGCGCCATTATTTTCTCCCTCTAACCTTCTTGACTTGCCCGTATGAGAGTAATTCTTTCGCTAGTTGCGCCCCACCGCTTGCTTTTCTAGCGACAACTAAGACCGTGTCGTCACCTGCGATAGTTCCGATAATTGAAGAAATGCCAGAGTGATCGAGTGAACTTGCAAGCAACTGCGCGCCCCCGGGTGGCGTGTGAATGACAGCCAAATTTCCACTCGATTCGACAGAGAGAATTAGTTCAGAAGGCAGCGGCATAGAACGTGAAAGTGATGCCTCACCTGAAGCCGAGATCGTGTAGACCGAATCGCCCGTGGCCGATCTGCCCCGTACAGCGCCGATCTCTTCCAGGTCACGGCTAGCGGTGGCTTGGGTAACTGCAAAGCCAGCCTTTTTTAGCTCTTTCACTAGATCAGATTGGGAATGAATGAGCCCGCCCTTAATCAGCGAAATCGCCTTTGCTCTCCGTGCGCTCACACTAGCCATGACGCACCTGCGCTAGGGCTGCGCTAAACATTGTGACAAACTTCTTTGCATCACGTAATGAAATATTCAGTGCTGGTGCAATACGAACAATTGATTCACTCGGTGCATTAATCAGTAGCCCCAGTTCTTGGCACTTCTTCACAAGATCCTTCGCACATCCCTGATCCAGGGTAAGTCCAATCAGTAGCCCTGCTCCTCGGACTTCAGTAACTCCAGGAACAAGAGCGAGTTCGGCAAAAAGATAGGAACTCACTTCATTAACATGGATGAGAATCTTCTCTTTCTCGATTGCGCCAATTACGGCAAGGGCTGCCGCCGTTGCAATCGGATTTCCACCAAAAGTTGAACCGTGATCGCCGGCTTTAAAAAGATGAGAGGCAGGACCAAGTGCGATCATGGCACCAAGCGGGAGTCCTCCTCCTAAGCCTTTAGCCAAGGTAATCACATCGGGCTTAACACCTGAATACTCATAGCCAAACCAGTCACCGGTGCGACCCATCCCTGTCTGCACGCAGTCAAAGACAAGTAGCGCTCCGTTCTCATCGCAATATCTACGAACATCTTGTAAGTAATTGGGAGGTGGGACAATGACCCCGGCTTCGCCCATGATTGGTTCGATAATTACCATGGCCGTTCTCTTATTAATCTTCCGCTTCATCGCGCGTGAATCACCGAAGGTGACGTGGGAAATACCGCGAAGTAACGGCTTAAAGGGATCTCGTTTTGATGGCTGACCGGTGAGTGATAGCGCGCCCATGGTTCTACCGTGGAAAGATTCCTTCGTTGCAACAACGCCAGTTCTACCCGTGCGACGACTTAACTTCAGGGCCGCCTCATTTGCTTCCGCGCCAGAATTGCAGAAGAAGACACGTGCTGACTTATCACCGCTGAGCTTCTGTAGTTTCTCTGCCAATTGCAACACATTAGGGTGGGCATAGAAGTTACTCACATGACCCAATGTAGATACCTGTTTTGTTACTGCTTTAACAATTGCAGGATGGCCATGGCCCAATACGTTAGTGGCGATACCGGCCAAGAAATCTAGGTAGAGCTTGCCTTGGGCATCTTTAACATATGAATCTTTTCCAGAGACCAACTCGATGGACGGAGTTCCGTAATTATCTTGAAGTGAATTAATCCAACGTTTCATGCGAAGACCAAAGTTCCACCAACGCCAAGGAGGGCGCTCTTCAGGGCCTGGGGGTTTCTGCCGTCAATTATTCTCACCGCATGAGCACCTGCGCCAATGGCATCTAAGCAAGATTGCACCTTGGGAGCCATCCCATCTGCAAATGTAGATTTAATCCCTTGCAACTCTTCCACAGAAATCTCTGAGATTAATGAATCCTTTTCCGGCCAATTCCGATAGATTCCCTCGACATCAGTCATGATGATCAGCCATTGGGCTTCTAACGCACCTGCGATTGCCGCCGCTGCGATATCAGCATTGACGTTAAATCCATGTGTGCCAAGTGCATCCTTTGCTACCGGTGAAACTACTGGCACGCTTCCTTGTGCCACTAGTGTTTGAATCTTTTCGGGGTTCACTTCAATAACAGTTCCGACTAGACCTAAATCAGCTCTTGATCCGTCTACTAAGGTGGTCAACTTCTCTGCAACCAGCGTTTTAGAATCTCGACCAGAGATAGCAACCGCTTTGACTCCGTGGCTGCATAGGGATTGTGCAACGGCAGGACCAATCTCTTTTGCTAACACTCTCTCAACGATCTCAAAAACCTCAGGGGTGGTGACGCGAAATCCGCCGATAAATTCTGTTGTAATCCCAGCTGATTCAAGTGCCGACCCAATTTGTGGCCCACCACCATGAACAATCACGATCTCGACCCCCTGAGAGATGGCATCTGCAATAGCTTGCGCAAATTCACCATGCGAGTCAGACATCGCATGGCCACCGAACTTCACGACAATCACGCGCCAATCCCATCAAAATCGAGTCCGGCAGTTTCAGCAAAACCACACATGATGTTGGCGTTTTGAATAGCTTGCCCCGCGGCGCCCTTGCCCAAATTATCTATCGCTACTGAAACAACAAGTCTTGAGGTGTGAGCATCAACTGCAACCTGCATCTGCACATTGTTAGATCCCAAAACAGCTGATGTCTTTGGCATGACTCCAAATTCAAGCACTGAAACAAATGCTGAATCTGCAAAATAGTCACTATAAAGCTGATGTGCCTCTTCAGAAGTAATCTTCTTGGTCAGCTTGGCGGTAACTGTTGCCAGGATTCCTCTCGGCATCGGAGCCAAGACTGGAGTAAAAGATATCTTCACATCTTGCCCACTAATCTTGCTCAACGTCTCTTCGATTTCAGGGGTGTGTTGATGTGTTCCTCCGAATTTATAGGAACTCAGAGATCCTGAAACTTCGCTGGCAAGTAGATTTACTTTTGCATTTCTGCCTGCACCGGTTGTTCCTGATGCAGCCATGATCACACAATCCGAGAGGTCAGCGATACTAGAAGCCGGCGCGGCTCCCAGTGCGATTGCTGTGGCATAACATCCCGGGTTTGCAACATATTGCGCCTGTGCAATTTCGCTCTTGTACTGCGCGATGTCTGCTAGCCCATAACTCCAGGTCCCGGCGTGTGTGCCACCGTAATACTTCTCCCACTGCTGGGCATCGCTCAATCTGTAATCCGCACCTAAATCAACAATCTTTGCTCCCTTAGGAAGTTGCGAAATTATCTTGGCAGATTCTCCATGTGGCAGTGCAAGAAAGATCAGCTGGCAATCGGTAAATGCTTCGGCTGAGAAGGCGATGAACTTCTGATTTTCATAACTTCTAAGTTGTGGATGAATCGAAGTGATCGACTCCCCCGCATTGGAATGAGCCGCAACAGCGGCTACCTGAAAATGTGGATGCCCAGCAAGCAGCCGCAGAAGTTCTCCTCCTGCATATCCACTGCCGCCGATAATCCCGGTTTTCATAATCTCACTATAGCATATTTATGCATTGATATGCATATTTATGCAGTGCGCAGAACTGCGCCAGTTGCTTTCTCCGCTGATTTCACCGCTGAATCACGCAGCGCGCTGACTTCGGCCCCCGTGAGGGTGCGGTCTGCGGCTCGGAAAACTAAGGAGAAGGCCAAAGAAATTTTGCCGTCACCTATTTTGTCGTAGCGGTCAAAGAGCGAGATTGATTCTAGGAGCTCGCCCGCACCTGCCCGCAGCGCCTGCTCGACCTCTAGCGCTGAGACCGATGCATCGATAATGAGCGCCACATCTTGGAGCGCCGCCGGCATAGTTCCAACAGTAGAGGGACGGACCAAAGGTGAATCTGGCAACGCATTGAGTGCAACTGCAAAAGCTGAGGAGCGTTCTGGAAGACCATACATCTCTACGATCCTTGGATGAAGTTCGCCCGCATGGGCAACAGGTTTGCCGTCAATGAGTAATTCAGCGCAACGGCCAGGATGCCATGGCGCGATATCCGAACGCTTTATTGTCCAAGAATGATTGCACAGCTGCAGGACTTCTTGCGCAAATGCGATTGCATCCTGCCAGGTGTAAGAACGCGGCTTACCTTGCCAGTCCTCGTTCTCCACTTTTCCAACCAGTAGCCCCGCAACGTGGAAAGCCTGTGGTGGCAAACTGGCGTAAATAGATGCAATCTCTTCAGAACTCGGTTTTTGACCTAGCACTGGTGAAATCATCGGCACCAGTTTTTGGACCCCTCGGAAAATAGATCCCATCTCAAAGATTGCAAAGTCCTTTGCACCTCTGCTGATATTACGCTGCGCGACTTCTAACAATCCTGGGACCATGTGTACTCGCAGCAACGGAAACTCTTCCGACATCGGATTTGCAATGCGATATGTGGATGCGCGCTCACCCAGAAAGCCCAACGCCTCAATTGTTTCTTGGTTGGTGAAGGGAAAAGTTTGAACTTCAGCCAAGCCCCGACTAGCTAGCATCATCGAAACTGCGCGACGACGCTTCTGGGAATGAGTGAGCGATGCATGCTTTGGTCGTGGCGGAAGAATCGACGGAATCTTGTCAAAGCCAACCATGCGAGCAACTTCTTCCGTGAAATCTGCTTGGCCGAGTAAATCAGCGCGCCACGATGGTGGAATCACTTCGAAAGTCTTCTCGTTGACTTCACATCCAATGGTGCGCAAAATCTTTACAATCTCAGTCGGGGCCACATCAACGCCCATAATGCGTGAGATATATGCCGGATCCACCTTGACCATGGGGCTAAATTGAGGTTCGCCAGCAATCACAGTTGCTACATGTTGAGCTGGACTATTTTCAGTCAATAACTGAACAAATCGAGCCGATGCATATTGAGCAAGGCAGGGATCCACACTTCGTTCCAAACGACGGGAGGCCTCCGAAGAAAGCTTGTGGCGCCGTGAATTCTTAGCAACGCAGGTTGGATCAAATCGAACAGCTTCCAGTGCTATCTCGGTCGTTGTCTCTGAAATTTCTGAGAACGCTCCACCCATTGTTCCGGCTAGTGCAAGTGGTTGCTCGTCATCGCAGACCATCAGGTCATCAGGATCTAATTGGCGCACCTGACCATCGAGAGTGGTAAATGGTTGCGCCTTACCAGCACGTTTAATAGTGAGGCCACCCTTTATCTTTGATTTATCGAAGGCGTGAAGTGGCTGACCCAATTCCAGCATCACATAGTTAGTGACATCTACAACCAATGAGATAGAGCGCATCCCCATCTTTTCAATCCTTCTGCGCATCCAGATTGGTGTTGTGGCTTTGGGATCAAAGTGTGAAAGGGTTCGTAAGTAAAACACGGAAGCAGTTGCTGGGTCGGCAATCTTTGCACTCACACCTTTGCCTGTGTCAGTAAATTTCAGTGTGCGAAGTGCATCAACTGGGTCGGTATATGAAAGACCTAGCGCGCCCGCAACCTCACGTGCAATACCGCGAATACTCAAGGCATAGCCACGATCCGGATTGACTGCAACATCGAAGATGACATCATTGATTAAGAGTGCTTCAATTGCATCGGCTCCGATTGCAACTGATCCCTCTGTAAATGTCATGATTCCGGCGTGATCATCTCCTATACCTAACTCGCGAGCAGAACAGATCATTCCGTTTGAGACCTTGCCGTATGTTTCACGAGCACCGATTTTGAAGTCGCCCGGCAGTACCGCCCCGGGCAGAGCTGCGACTACCAAATCTCCAACCGCAAAATTTGTTGCCCCACAAATGACATAACGGGTTACTTTCTCACCACAATCAAGACCCACATATCGAATGGCTTTCTTAAACTCGGTAATCTCTTCAATGCTTAATACCTTGGCAAATACCAAGGGGCCTGTCAGGTCTGCGCCCTGATGAATAATCTCTTCTACTTCAAAACCAACGCGGATCAGGGCATCAGAGATTTGTTCTGCGGTAATGGAGGCAGGGATCTCAACAAATTCCTTGATCCAAGATAGTGGTGCGCGCATTTAGAGTCCGACTCCAAACTGGCGGGTGAATCTCAAGTCGCCTTCCACAATGTCGTGCATGTCAGTAATTCCATGGCGAACCATCAGCGTGCGCTCGAGGCCCATTCCAAATGCGAATCCAGTGTAGACATCTGTATCGATGCCGCACGTTGCCAGAACTTTAGGGTTGACCATTCCGCATCCGCCCCATTCGATCCATCGATTGTTAAAGAAGATGTCGACTTCCGCACTTGGCTCAGTAAATGGGAAGAATGACGGACGCAAACGTGTCGTGACATCGGGACCAAACATGTGTCGGGCGAAGTTATCAAGGGTTCCCTTCAGGTGGGCCATCGTGATTCCCTTATCAACTACGAGGCCTTCAACCTGGTGGAAAACTGGGCTGTGAGTAGCATCGAGTTCATCAGCACGAAATGTGCGGCCTGGGCAGATCACATAGATAGGCGGTTCTTGAGCCAACATCGTACGAATCTGTACTGGTGAAGTGTGGGTGCGAAGAACCAACCCTGACTCGATTGGTTCGATAAAGAAAGTGTCTTGCATTGTGCGCGCAGGATGATCGGCCGGAATATTAAGTGCATCAAAGTTAAGCCAACCCGATTCAAGTTCTGGTCCTTCTTCAACTGAGAAACCTTGCTCAATGAAGAAATCTGAAATCTCATTCTTAATGATTGAGATGGGATGTAGCCCCCCGCGGTGCGCACGACGGACCGGCAAGGTGATATCGACAATCTCTTCGAGTAATACTTTGGAGTCACGCTCTTGCTCAAGCTTTGCGGTCTGCTGCGCTAACGCTTTTGCAATTTCTGCCTTAGCTTCGCCAATAAGCTTTCCAACGGAGGCTTTCTGATCGGCTGAGAGCGTGCCGAGTGCTCTGCTGGCAAGTGCTATCGGAGATTTATCACCAGCGTGTGCCAGGCGAGCTGATTTAAGTTGTTCTAAATCCGTGGCGGCGGTAAAGGCGCTCTGCGCATCGCTTATCCACGATGCTACATCTGCCGGATTCATGGGCGTGATTCTATCCTGCGACCTTTGCCGAAAGGGTGAACATAACGATTGATGCCGCTGCAGATAAATTAAGGCTTTCGGCATTGCCAGCCATTGGAATAGTCACTTCCGTCACAGCCGCGCCAAGGGCTGCTGCATCTACTCCCCTGGCTTCATTGCCGAAGACTGCAATGCAATCCCCCGCAATCTTCAGATCGAGAATCGATGTCGATGCATGAGATGAAAGGAGAATCTTCTGGGTGTCAGGGAAGATGGAAGCTAGCGCTTGAAAATTCACGCCCTCATAGACCGGGATATTCCACAGTGAACCCGCGGTTGAACGAACCACCTTTGGCGAATACATATCGACAGAATCAGGAGAGGTAACTACAGCAGTGATTCCCATTGCATCTGCGGTGCGAAGAATCGTTCCCGCATTTCCAGGATCTTGGATCTCATGGAGGTAGATAACAGTAGAGCTACCTGTAAGTGCGAGTTCGGAAATACTGTTCTCAGGGGTGTAACAAAGTGAGATGAGACCTTGCGGTGAGACGGTATCTGACATCGCCTTAAGAACAGGCTCGGAGACCTCAACAATTTCAACAGCACCTAGGTCAAGTTCTGCAATCTTTGAGAGTCCTTGCTCTGTTGCATAAAGAATTTTTATCTCTGGACCGCCAGCAGAAGTGAGTGCCTCGCGTGTGCATTGCACGCCCTCTGCCACAAAGAGTCCTTGTTCGCGGCGTTCTTTCGCCCCTTTGGAACCAATAAGAGCCTTCACTCGCGCGATATGCGGCGAGTGAAGGCTCTCAATCATTGGTTCTAACTTCTGTTTCTAGATGGACTTAGGCAGCTGGAAGGTTCTTGCGAGCAACGTCGACAAGAACTTTAAATGCTGCTGGGTCATTCGTTGCGATATCTGAGAGAACGCGACGATCTACTTCAAGTCCGGAAGCCTTAAGACCCTGGATAAAGCGGTTGTATGTCATTCCATTTTCGCGAGATGCAGCATTGATGCGCTGAATCCAGAGCTGACGGAAATCACCCTTCTTATCTTTACGATCGTTGAAGGCATAAACCATTGAGTGCGTAACTTGCTCCTTCGCCTTTGTGAAAAGACGTGAACGTTGTCCGCGATATCCGCTGGCACGTTCAAGGGTTGTGCGACGCTTTTTTGCTGCGTGTACTCCGCGCTTGACTCTCATTTAGTGGCGCTCCCTTACTTCAAACCAAGCATGCGCTTGGCTGTCATTGTGACGGTTGACTTAGCTGATGACTCTTGGCTCAAACGACGAGTAACGCGTGATGACTTGTGCTCCAAAAGGTGGCGCTTGCCTGCACGCTCGTGCATGATCTTTCCGGTACCTGTGACGCGGAAGGTCTTCTTCGCACCACTGTGGGTTTTCATCTTTGGCATTTCTTATCTCCTGTTACGTCGTCGTGAGTAAAACTATTTAGCAGCTTCTTCGGCTGCTTTTTCCTTCGCAGCTTTCGCTGCCTTCTGCTCTGCTACTACTTCGGTCTTCTTCTTCGTCGGACCTAACACCATCGTCATCTGTCGACCCTCTTGTTTAGGGGCGAATTCAACGAAAGCAATATCTTTCACATCTTCTGCAAGACGTTGCAAGAGTTTGAATCCGAGCTCTGGACGTGTTTGCTCACGGCCACGAAACTTCATCGTTATCTTCACCTTGTCGCCACCTTTGAGAAACTTCTCAACTGACGAGCGTTTAGTCTCGTAGTCGTGATTCTCAATCTTTGGCGTCAATCGCACTTCCTTCACCACAATGTGGGTCTGGTTCTGACGTGCTTCGCGAGCTTTTTGTGCAATCTCGTACTTGTACTTTCCAAAGTCCATGATCTTACAAACTGGCGGATTAGCTTCGGGTGCAATCTCTACGAGATCGAGTCCGATTTCATCTGCCATAGCTAGCGCTGCTTCGATATCTACAACTCCAACTTGTTCACCTGTGTAATTGATGAGACGAATTTGGGGTGTGCGGATACGGTCATTAATGCGGGGCTCTGTTGTGATTTCTGCTCCTATGTTCGGTTCACTTGTGTATCCAAGTTGCCGCAAAATTCGCGCACCGCATAGGCAGATAAATCTAGAATCCTAGATTTAAATCCGACAAACCAATCCGCCGAAGCAGTAGAGGTGGGAGCGGTGAGCTCCTCTTGCAGCAGCTGTGGGCTACTGGTCTGAGGCAAAGGCTACCCGAGTGCGGGCAAATAGAAAAATCCTCGCTTGAAAAGGGCTTTAGCCCATCGCGTGCAGGCCACCATCGACGTGAATAATCTCGCCCGTCGTTTTTGGAAACCAATCACTGAGTAGCGCAACTGCGCCTTGCGCTGCCGGCACTGGATCTGCAACATCCCACTTCAATGGACTGCGCTCATTCCAGACGTTTTCAAATTCACTAAATCCAGGAATCGATTTAGCAGCGATGGTTCTAATCGGACCTGCTGCAATGAGGTTGATGCGAACATTATCTTTTCCAAGATCGCGAGCGAGATAGCGCGATGTGGATTCAAGGGCTGCTTTGGCAACTCCCATCCAGTCATACTTTGGCCAGGCAACTTGGGCATCAAAATCGAGTCCGACAACAGATGCCCCATCCTTAAATAGCGGATGGCATGCCATTGTCAGTGATTTCAAAGAGTAGGCAGAGACCTGCACCGCCGTTGCCACATCTTCCCAAGCAGTATTGAGAAAGTTGCCACCCAGTGCTGCTTCAGGTGCGAAACCAATCGAATGCACAACTCCATCAAGGTGTGGAAGGTGCTTCTTTACCTCTTTTGCTAACCCATCAAGATGCTCCTGATTTGTTACATCGAGTTCAAGAATTGGAGCGGGCTTTGGCAGGCGTCCTGCGATACGAGTTGTCAGACTAAGGCCGCGACCGAAACCTGTAAGAACAACTTGCGCACCTTCTTCTTGTGCCAAGCGAGCAATATGAAAAGCGATAGAGCCATCGGTGAGAACACCAGTTACCAAAATATTCTTGCCCTCTAAAATTCCCATATCAGTGCCCCATTCCAAGTCCGCCATCAACAGGAATGATGGCGCCAGTGATATAGCTAGCTTTGGCAGATGCAATAAATGTGACCACATCTGCAATCTCTTGTGCTGAACAGAATCGACCGAGCGGAACCTGTGCCGCAATTTCACTCCGGCGCTTCTCATCGAGTTCTGCCGTCATATCTGTCTCTACAAATCCCGGGGCAACAACGTTGGCAGTGATGCCACGTGATCCGAGTTCTCTTGAAAAAGATCTAGCCATTCCAACTAGCCCAGACTTAGAAGCTGAATAGTTCACTTGCCCGGCAGCTCCTACCCCACCCACAACTGAACCGATAAAAATCAGGCGACCACGCTTCAATTTCAGGAGACCTTTGGTGGCGCGCTTAGCAACGCGAAAAGCGCCAGTGAGGTTAGCATCAATCACACTTTCGAAATCTTCATCAGTCATACGCAAGACCAGAGTGTCTTTGGTAATTCCAGCATTTGCCACAATAATTTCTGGTTGACCGATCTCACTCTCAATCTTTGTGAAAGCTGATTCAACACTCGCCGAGTCGGTGACATCCATCTGGACTGCATCAAAACCAGTGGGTGGGGTGCCGCTGCGATAAGTGATGACAACGCGATGACCCGCTTCTTTGAGAGCGGTCGCAATAGCTAAGCCAATTCCGCGATTGCCGCCGGTAACTAATGCGATGGAAGTCGGCTCGCTCATGAGAGAAAACTACCCTACTGTTGGGCTATGGCTAAAGAAGATGCTGCTTTTGATATTACTAGCGCGTCAACTGGCCTTTCCAAAGACCAGAGTGCGCGGCAACGTCGATATTTTCTATCCATGATGGTGCGAACAGCCTGCTTTATTTTGACTGTCCTACTACCAAGTCCGTATCGATGGTTCGCACTCGTTGGCGCTGTCATCCTGCCCTATATTGCAGTAGTTGTTGCAAATGCTGGTCGTGAGACCGTAATTCCTGGATCAGCGATACTCAAGAAGAGGCCGCGAGGAATTGAGTAGTACAAAAAAGCGTGAGCAATTTTCGTTTTTTAAGTCAGTCATTGCGCTCGTTCTCATTGCAGGTTGTCTCTGGGCGGCGCAATGGCAATACCATCGCGGTGTTGCCAGGCACGAGCGCAATTTCATTATCGAAAAACATTCAACAATGACCCCGGTCTCACTAGCCTCAGTACAAGATCAACCAGCGAACCACGAATGGCAGCCTGTAACCACGCGCGGGCGCTTTGACCCTGACACCCAGATACTTCTCAGAAATAGATACTTCGAGGGCAAATATGGTTTCGAACTTCTCACTAAATTTAATGACACGGGTGGAAGAAGTTACTGGGTTGATTGTGGATGGGTTCAGGCAGGAAAGAACGCACAAACCAGACCTACACTGCCGAAACTTCCATCAGGTGATGTAGAGATTGTTGGACGCCTGCGATTAGATAGTTCGTTACCTCGGGGATCATTTTTTGCAATACCGACTAACTCAGATACTGGATTGGTTTCGAAGGCAAATGCTCAAGGTGGAGCTACAAGTGAAGATTTCTATCTTGACTTAGTTTCTGGCTCAGATCCGGCCTTGTCACCGGCTGCACCTGCAGAACTTCCAGAACTCTCCGATGGACCCCATATGGCTTATGCGTTGCAATGGGTCTTCTTTGGTGGATTAATCGGTTACGGAAGGTTTCTCATTCGTCGTGAGGTCTTGACGCGCAAATAGTTCGGAGTAGAGACCCGCTCCTTGAATTAACTCCTCGTGCGTTCCGCGCTCAACAATCTGACCCTTTTCCAGAACCAGAATCTGATCTGCCTGCATCACTGTGCTTAATCTGTGTGCGATGACGATCGAAGTTCTACCTTTCAACGCATGACGTAGTGCTTCTTGCACAAGATCCTCGTTTTCAGAGTCCAAGTGCGCCGTTGCTTCATCAAGAATGACGATTGATGGCGCTTTAAGTAATAGCCGCGCAATAGCTAAACGCTGCTTCTCGCCACCGGAAAGTCGATGACCACGCTCTCCCACCATGGTCTCAAAGCCATTGGGAAGTGTAGAGATTAGATTCCATATTTGGGCCGACTTACACGCCTGAATCATCTCTTCCTCGGTAGCGTCTTCCTTGGCATACCGTAAATTCTCAGCGATTGTTTCGTGAAAGAGATGTGCATCCTGCATGACAACACCGATGCTATCTCTGAGTGATTGCACTGTGTAGTCGCGGATATCGCTGCCACCGATAAGAATTGCACCCTCTGTCACATCATAAAGTCTAGGCAAGAGCGCACTCATCGTGGTTTTTCCAGCACCTGATGGTCCCACGATCGCCGTCAGTGTTCCCTTTGGCGCAGTAAATGAAATTGAATTCAATATCTGTCCGCTATCTACCGTCTCCGGTTTAGAGACAGATTCAAGTGAGGCAAGAGAGACTTCTTCTGCTTTTGGATAGGAAAATGACACATTTCTAAATTCAATGCTCAGTTCCTGTTGCTTTAGTTGCTGGGCTCCGGGGCGATCAACAATCATCGGATGAAGGTCTAACACTTCAAATACGCGTTCAAAAGAGACAAGTGCAGTCATGACATCGATGCGCACATTAGAGAGTGCAGTCAGTGGTCCGTATAGCCGCGCCAATAATGCGGTGATAGCTAGAAGTGTTCCCACCGTAATTGATCCATCAATAGCTAGATGGCCGCCAATTCCATATGCGAAGGCGGTAGCAACAGCTGCAACGCTGGTGATACCGACAAAGAAGATGCGATTGAGCATTGCTGTTTGAATTCCAATATCAGCAACTTTACGTGCGCGTGTGCGGAAGAAGCTCTCTTCCTTTGCTGGCTTCCCATAAAGGGAGACCAAGAGCGCACCGGAAACATTGAATCGTTCATTCATGGTGCTCGACATCGTTGCATTGAGATTAAAGGCATCACGAGTTAGCGCCTGAATACGCTTACCAACCCATTTAGTGGGAAGAAGAAATACTGGCAGAAGTAGCAGTGAGACAACTGTGATCTGCCAGGAAAGAATGAGCATCGCCGTAACAACAAGTACCAGCGAAACAACATTGCTTACTACGCCAGACAGGGTGCCAGTGAAAGCTTGCTGAGCACCCATAACATCTGAATTAATTCGCGAGATCAGCGCACCAGTCTGGGTGCGCGTAAAGAATGCAATAGATTGCCTTTGAACGTGTGCGAAAAACTGAGAACGTAAGTCATATATCAAGCCTTCACCAATGCGTGCAGAGAACCATCGCCCGAAGATATTAACTAGCGCATCCACAACTGCTAGTAGTCCCACCAAAAGAGCGAGCTTGGTCACCAAGGCGGGATCTTTCGGAATTACTCCTTTATCAATCAATTCACGCAGTAAGAGTGGCGTGCTAATTATTAAGAGCGCTTCAATCACAACGGTTGCAAGAAAGATAAGAATCTGTGATTTATAGGGAGCTCCATAGGTGAAGATCCGCTTAATCGTTCCAGGCTTTAACTTCTGAGATTTCACCGATGGATCAGCGGTCATGGAGCGAAAGGTCATCCAGACTGCATGTTGGGACATAAAAAACTAAACAGTAAAGCCGAGAGCGCGCAGCTGTTCCCTGCCATCGTCGGTAATTTTATCTGGGCCCCATGGCGGCATCCACACCCAGTTGATTTTCACATCATCGGTGAATGGCTTAAGCGCCTCGCGGGTCTGATCTTCAATAACATCTTGGAGTGGGCAAGCAGCTGATGTGAGAGTCATGTTCAACACGGCAATGTTGTTCTCATCCACCATGATGTCGTAAATCAGTCCAAGATCAACAACGTTGATTCCTAGTTCTGGGTCGACAACATCTTTCATTGCCTCGTTTACATCTTCAATCTTTGCAACCATATCCGTATCCTACTTTCTTTTTATGAATTCTTTGCTATTGCTTGCACGGAAGCGTCTTTAAATGCCATCCAGCCTAAGAGCGCACATTTAATGCGGGCCGGGTATTGCGAAACTCCAGCCAGAGCTACCGCATCCTCCAGGAGTTCGGCATCGCCGGTTTCAGTCCCTTTGCTCTGCATCAGGTGCATGAATGCATCAGAGATTTCTTGCGCCCGATCAAGGCTCTTGCCTATAAGTAAATCAGTGAGAATCGATGTGCTTGCTTGTGAAATAGAACAGCCAACTCCATCCCAAGAAACTTCTTTTACCAGGCCCGCATCGAGAGTGACATTGAGCGTGATTTCATCGCCACAACTTGGATTAATGTGATGAACTTGAGCATCAAAGGTTGGATTTAACTTCTTATGCTGTGGATTCTTATAGTGATCAAGAATCACTTCCTGGTAGAGATTATCTAATTGCATGGCTATCCAAAATACTTCTGTGCGCCGCGAATCCCAGCGACTAAGGCGTCGAGATCATCTTTTGTGTTATATAGATAGAACGAAGCTCGAGTAGTAGCTGGAACGCCCAACTTGCGAGTGAGCGGCCATGCGCAATGATGACCAGTTCGCACGGCTATCCCCTGGCTATCTAGATATTGTCCTAAATCATGCGGGTGAATCTCCCCTACTGAGAACGAGACAATTCCACCACGCATATGTAGATCTTGTGGACCAATTACTTTTAAATCATCTATAGTTGAAAACTCATTAATAAGGTACTCAGTCAGAGCACGTTCGTGTTCGTGAATCTGATTCATGCCAATCTTTGTCAAATAGGTAAGCGCTGCTCCTAGTCCAACAGCTTGCGCCATATTGGGAACACCCGCCTCAAATTTACGTGGCGCCGGTGCCCAGGTTGCAGAGGTCATCGTGACGTTTTCAATCATGGAGCCACCGGTGAGAAACGGTGGTAGTTCTGCAAGCAGCTCACTTCGTCCCCAGAAGATTCCAATGCCGGTAGGGCCGACCGTTTTATGCCCTGAAAAAGCCAGAAAATCGATACCGAGTGCTTTCACATCCACGGCCATATGTGGAACAGATTGACATGCATCGAGCACAACAACTGCACCAACTTCATGTGCTCGCTTAACAATCTCTTCCAGCGGAATGATTGTGCCTAAAACATTTGATTGCTGTGTCAGTGCGACGACTTTCGTCTTTTCCGTAATGACCGATGCAAGATTGGAGAGATCAAGGCGTCCATCAGGGGTTACTTCAAACCACGACAGTGAGGCGCCAGTACGCGTTGCTAATTGTTGCCAAGGAATGAGGTTTGCGTGGTGCTCCATCTCAGTGACGACAATTCCATCGCCGGCTGAGAGGTGAAATCTATTACCTTTTTCAGCGTTGCCCATCGCATAAGAAACTAGGTTCAGCGCTTCGGTAGCGCTCTTTGTGAAAACTACCTCATCAACATCAGCGTTGATAAAGCTAGCCACGATCTGACGCGCACCTTCAAGTGCATCCGTTGCTTCCTCAGCGAGCTGATGCGCACCTCGATGCGCTGCTGCATTATGAAGTCGATAGAAATCACTTTGCGCCTCGATGACCACATTTGGTTTCTGGCTCGTCGCACCTGAATCGAGGTAGACAAGGCGTTTGCCATCGCGAATCTTCCGAGAAAGAATTGGAAAATCCTGTGCGATGACAGATGCATTAAAGGACATATTAAGCGCTTACGTACTCGGCATATCCATTCGCTTCGAGTTTATCTGCTAGCTCTGGGCCACCTTCTTCAACGATGCGACCATTTGCAAACACATGTACGAAATCTGGCTTGATGTATTTCAAGATTCGGGTGTAGTGCGTAATGAGCAAGATTCCATGGTTGTTGGCTTCTTTGGCACGAACAACACCTTCGGAAACGATACGAAGAGCATCAACATCGAGCCCAGAATCTGTCTCATCAAGAATTGCAAACTTAGGCTTGAGCAGTTCAAGCTGCATGATTTCATGGCGCTTCTTCTCACCACCGGAGAATCCTTCGTTAACGTTGCGCTGTGCAAATGAAGGATCCATCTTGAGTGTCTCCATCGCCGCTTTAACTTCTCCGACCCATTCGCGAAGCTTTGGTGCTTCACCACGTAGGGCAGTTGCTGCAGTACGAAGGAAGTTGGAGACTGAAACTCCCGGAACTTCTACCGGATATTGCATCGCTAAGAAAAGTCCAGCTTTCGCCCGCTCATCAACAGTCATCTCGAGTACGTCTGCGCCATCGAGTGTCACAGTTCCGCCAGTGATTGTGTATTTAGGGTGTCCGGCAATGGAATAGGCAAGTGTTGATTTGCCGGAACCGTTGGGACCCATGATTGCGTGAGTTTCTCCTGACTTAATGGTCAGATCTACCCCTTTAAGAATTTCAATTGCGCCTTGTTCGGTCTCGACAGATACTTTCAGGCCGCGAATTTCTAGAGTACTCATATCTATCTCCGTTACATCTCTACCGTGACGGAGTCTCCGTCGATGGTTACTGGGTATGACTTCACTGGTGCTACAGCTGGTGGCGTAAGGGCTTCGCCCGTGCGAACATCAAACTCTGCGCCATGGAGCCAGCATTCAATTTTGAATCCTTCAATATCGCCTTCAGAGAGCGAGGCTTCTGAATGGCTGCAAGTATCAGATATTGCAAAAACTTCAGCGCCCACTCGCGTAACACAAATTGACTCGCCATTTTTTTCAAAACGTAGCGGTTTTCCCTCTGTCAGAGAGGCTAGTGAGAGATCAGACATTTCACTTACCTGCCTTTGCTAATTCGTTATCGATTCGAGTCATGATGCGATCTTGAATCTCATCGATTCCGATCTCTGAAACGATTTCATTGAAAAATCCACGAACAACAAGGCGACGAGCATCCTCCATATTGATTCCGCGAGACATGAGATAAAAGAGCTGCTCATCATCAAAACGACCGGTTGTAGATGCGTGTCCGGCGCCAACAATTTCTCCGGTTTCAATCTCGAGATTAGGAACAGAGTCAGCGCGTGCGCCATCTGATAACAAGAGATTGCGATTAAGTTCGTAGGTATCTGTACCCTCAGCTGCGGCGCGAATGAAGACATCACCGATCCACACTGTATGTGCCTTATCGCCTGCGAGTGCTCCCTTGTAATTCACGCGAGATTTCGCATTTGGTACCTTGTGATCTACAAACATGCGATGTTCAAAGAATTGACCGGCAGTTGCAAAATACACTCCTGAGAGATCACATGATGCACCTGGTGCGATGAAATCAACAGTCGGAAGCAGACGAACCAGGTTGCCACCGACGGTGACAACGATTGATTTAAATGTTGCATCGCGATCCACGATCGCGTGATGTCGACCTGCATGAATTGTCTGCGCGCCCCACTCTTGCAAGCTGATCAAAGTCAGATGGGCCCCTGGGCCTACCTGGATCTCTAAATCTTCTGCCAGATGAGTATCGCCGGTGTTTTCAATGATGACCGTTGCTTTCGCGTGGGTACCAACCTTGATCAGTACTCGAGCAAACTCTGCGGTATCTAGAGCACCTGGTGTGCGGCCTAGAAAGATTGGGCTTGCAACTTCAGCGTTGGATGCGATCTCAAGAATCGTTCCCTGATCTGTGAATTCACGAATTCGATTAACGATCGCATCATCAGTCTCGGTCACTGCCGTGATTGTTGTGCAGGTTAAAGTCACTCCCGAAGGTAGGTCGCCTTTAGCGATGAGTGAATTACGCAGAACAGGTGTAGCTGTTCCATCGTGCATTCCACCTAATCGTTTCAGGGGGGTAAAGCGCCACGCCTCTTCCCGACCGGAAGGGGTGTGCTTTTCCAGAATATTTGATTGCAGTGTTGTCATTATCCGACAGCACCTTCCATCTGCAATTCAATCAGGCGGTTAAGTTCAAGTGCGTACTCCATTGGAAGTTCGCGGGCGATTGGTTCGATAAACCCACGAACAATCATTGCCATCGCTTCATCCTCATTGAGTCCACGTGACATGAGATAGAAAAGCTGATCATCTGAAATCTTCGAGACAGTAGCCTCGTGACCCATTGAAACATCATCTTCGCGAATATCTACATACGGATATGTGTCAGAACGTGAAATTGTATCTACCAGCAGCGCATCACATTTCACTGTGCTTGCTGAGTGATGAGCACCTTCTTGCACCTGAACGAGTCCGCGATAAGAGGTACGGCCTCCCCCGCGGGCAACTGATTTAGAGATTACTGAAGACGATGTATACGGCGCAGCATGAACCATCTTTGCACCAGAATCTTGGTGTTGGCCAGGACCGGCAAATGCAAGTGAGAGAGTCTCACCCTTTGCGTGAGGACCCATCAACATTACAGCTGGATACTTCATGGTGACCTTTGAGCCAATATTTCCATCGACCCATTCCATCGTTGCACCTTCGGCACATGTGGCACGCTTTGTTACCAAGTTATAAACGTTATTCGACCAGTTCTGAATCGTTGTGTAACGAACGCGGGCACCCTTCTTAACGATGATTTCAACAACTGCTGAGTGAAGCGAATCTGACTTGTAGATAGGTGCAGTGCAACCCTCAACATAGTGAATGTATGAATCTTCATCAGCGATAATCAGTGTGCGCTCGAATTGACCCATGTTCTCAGTGTTGATGCGGAAATATGCCTGCAATGGAATATCAACATGGACACCCTTAGGAACATAAATAAATGAACCACCAGACCAGACAGAGGTATTAAGAGCTGCAAACTTATTATCACCAACCGGAATAACGCTTCCGAAATACTCTTTGAAGAGTTCTGGGTGCTGCTTTAGGCCGCTATCTGTATCAAGGAAGATCACGCCTTGCTTCTCAAGGTCTTCCCGGATTGAGTGATAGACAACTTCAGATTCATACTGGGCTGCAACACCAGAAACTAGGCGTTGCTTTTCTGCCTCTGGGATACCAAGGCGATCGTATGTGTTCTTAATATCATCTGGAAGGTCATCCCAGGTGGCTGCTTGCTTCTCAGTAGAGCGCACGAAGTACTTAATGGTGTCAAAGAAAATACCGGATAGATCTGAACCCCATGATGGCATTGGCTTCTTGTAGAAGAGATCAAGGCCTTTCAGGCGCAGGTCTAACATCCACTGTGGCTCTGATTTCTTAGAGCTAATGTCACGAACTACCTCTTCACTCAGACCACGCTTTGCATTAGATCCGGCATCGTTGCTATCTGACCAGCCGTACTCGTAATTTCCGAGGCCTTCGAGTTCTGGATGTGCTGTTGTCATTTGTGTGCCTTTCCAGCGGTAGTTGTAACTTTTTTATTATTGACAGTCTTTGGAATATACGTTGTGCAAACACCATCACCATGGGCAATCGTTGCCAGTCGTTGCACGTGTGTTCCTAGAATCTTGGAGAAGATTTCGGTCTCGGTCTCGCATAGTTGGGGGAATTCAGCGGCCACGTGTGCGATTGGGCAGTGGTGCTGACAGAGTTGTTCACCATTGGCATGGACTTCAATACTTGCCGCATAACCTTGCTCGGTTAAGAAAGTTGCCAGCGCTTCTGTTTTATTCGGCGACTTAGCCAAGGCCACAGTTGCTTTGCGCTCAATGTCATCTGCGCGAGATTGGGCAAAGGCATAGACCTGATGTTCTCCGGATTGCGATGACATGAATTTCAAAGCGGCAACAGCTAAGTCATCGTAGGAATGCTCAAACTGTTCCCGACCAGCATCGGTCATCACGAAAACTTTTGAAGGCCGACCGCGTCCTCGCGTAAGAGCCACATGCGGATCGCGCGCTTCCAGAATTCCATCGGCGACGAGAATTTCAAGATGGCGGCGAATGCCTGGAGGCGTAAGTCTGAGTCTGGCGCCAAGGATTACCGCAGTGGAGGGACCATTTTCTAGAACCGAGCGCGCTACAGCATCACGTGTACTGAGGTCATCGATTTTCACAACACTATTGTGTCGTAATTCCCTCGCCCTTGCCACTCGAGCCGGCGCGTCCTACCGATGTGTAGGTCATAGGCTACGCAGCGTGAGTAAATCCGGGACGATTGCAAATCGCCTACTGCCAACCCTCACCGGCCTCCTGCTCTTTCTTCAATCAGCCTTAGTCGTGACCGGAGGAGCGGTGCGCGTGACCGGCTCGGGTTTGGGATGTCCCACCTGGCCAGAGTGCGTGCCCGGCTCTTATCTACCAGTTGAAGGACAAGCTGAAGGCGCCTTTCATGCATGGATTGAATTCGGAAATCGCTTACTCACATTCGCACTGCTCTTTGCTGCTCTTGCAACCTTTATTGCCGTGTTTCGCAGCAGACGTCGCGACCTAAGATTTTTAGCTGCTACTCAGATTTTGGGAATTTTAGGTCAAGGAGTCCTGGGTGGAATTACAGTATTAACTGATCTGAACCCACTCGCTGTGGCATCGCACTTCATTCTTTCAATAGCACTCATTGCCGCAGCTACATCACTGCATTCCAGGAGACATCATCCGCAAGTGCGAACATCTGCATCTCAGGTGAGAATTTCACGCTTTTCTTTACTTCACCTCACTCTGGCATTTGTCGCAATTGCTATTGGCACGCTAGTCACGGGATCTGGTCCGCATGCCGGTGATGTCGATGCCCCTCGTCTAGATTTTGGTATCACTACCATTACTCGTTTTCATAGTGCCGCAGTCTGGCTCTTAATTGTTGTTACCGTTCTCTTCTTCCTCTCCCCCAATCTTCGTTTTGAGACCAAACGTTGGATTAAGATATTTTTTATTCTGACACTTCTTCAAGGCCTAATTGGGTATATTCAATACTTCCTAGGAGTGCCAGAAGGATTAGTGATGCTGCACTTACTTGGTTCCGTTCTCGTCTGGATTGCGGCATGGCGAATCCGGCTTTCAGTTGTACGTAAACACGCATAAGGAGAAGAGAGATGACACAGATAGCTGGTTGGACCGAACTCGATGATCGCGCGGTTGCATATGCTCGCGCCCTCGCGATGGATGCGGTACAAAAAGTCGGAAATGGCCATCCCGGAACCGCGATGGCACTCGCGCCAGTGGCATATAACTTATTTCAACGACATCTCGTGCATTATCCGGCCAACCCGCATTGGTTAGGCCGCGATCGCTTCATTCTCTCTTGCGGTCATTCATCACTAACTCTTTACACACAACTCTTCTTCAGCGGCTACGGGCTTGAGATGCAGGATATGCAGTCATTTAGAACTTTCGATTCATTGACACCAGGACATCCGGAATACGGCCACACAGTGGGAGTTGAAATGACAACCGGTCCACTCGGCGCTGGAGTTGCAACTGCTGTCGGCTTTGCCATGGCTGCGCGCTATGAACGTGGACTTCTGGACCCTGAAGCACCTGCTGGCCAGTCTCTCTTTGATCACTCCATTTGGGTTATCTGTTCTGATGGTGATCTACAAGAAGGTGTATCAGGTGAAGCATCCTCACTTGCCGGAACGCAAGCACTTGGTAATCTAAATATTATTTATGATGATAATCGCATCTCAATTGAAGGCGATACCCACGTTGCCTTTACCGAAGATGTTGCTGCTCGCTATCGCGCATATGGCTGGGATGTCCACGAAGTCGCAGCACTTCCTGATGGCAACATTAATCTCGGTGAACTAGATAAAGCGATGATTGCTGCGAAAAGCAACACGGCCAAGCCATCTCTGATTCGCATGCACTCTGTTATCGCTTGGCCTGCCCCTAAGTTGCGTGGCACTGCCAAGTCTCACGGTTCAGCTCTTGGAGATGAAGAGATTGCCGCAACTAAGGTTGAGTTGGGGCTTAATCCAGAAGAAAAGTTTGCAATGCCGGCAGAAGTTTTTGCCCATGTTCGCGCTGTGAAAGATCGCGGCGCAGCAGCGCATGCCACGTGGAGTAAGAAATTCACCGAGTGGAAGTCAGTCCATCCAGCGCGCGCAGCACTTCTTGCCCGCCTTGTCACAAAAGAACTGCCGAAAGGCTGGGATAAAGATCTTCCTGTCTTTGAAAGTGGAAAAGAGGTGGCCACTCGCGCCGCATCCGGACAAGTCATCAACGCCATTGCAAAGGTGCTTCCTGAATTCTGGGGCGGATCTGCAGACTTAGCAGATAGTAATAACACCACTATTGAAGGTGGGAATTCATTCTTGCCTGCAACAAGTGCGATGAAGAACGCCGATCCTTATGGTCGCATTATTCACTTCGGTATTCGTGAGCATGCAATGGGCTCCATTCTTAACGGAATAACTCTGCATGGTCTTACTCGATCCTTCGGTGGAACATTTGCAGTCTTTAGCGACTATATGAGACCCGCCGTGCGCCTGGCAGCTCTCATGGATATTCCCAGCACATTTATCTGGACACATGATTCGATTGGCTTAGGCGAAGATGGCCCTACACATCAACCGATAGAACATTTTGCAGCGCTGCGCGCTATTCCAAACTTTGCCGTCATTCGTCCGGCAGATGCTAATGAAGTTACCGAAGCGTGGCGCTCAATCCTCACACGACAAGAGCCAGCAGGCATTCTGCTGTCTCGTCAGAATTTACGCACAGTTGATCGCACGACCCATGGCGCCGCAACCGGGGTCGATAAGGGCGCCTATATTTTGAAGGAAGCCTCCGCTGCACCAAAAATTGTCATCATCGCAACTGGTTCAGAAGTCGGTATCGCACTCGATGTTCAGATCGCACTAGAAAAAGATGGTCACTCCACTCGCGTTGTGAGTGCGCCCTGCCTGGAATGGTTTAACGAGCAGACTCCTGCATATCGAGAATCTGTACTTCCAAAGAAATCATTGCGTGTGAGTATCGAGGCAGGAATAGCTCAAGGTTGGCGTGAATACGTTGGTGATAGCGGTGTGATTATCTCGCTCGACCACTTCGGTGCATCAGCTTCGGGTAACAAACTCTTTACCGAATTTGGTTTTACACCGGACGCAATTGTCAGTACGGTCAAGAAGGCACTGGGCTAAATGAAGTTATCTGGGCGCGCGCTTTCTAAAGTCGATCGCCAGTCTAAACTCTATAAATCTTTAGCGAAAGCGCATGTAAAGATTGCGGCGAAGGATGCAAACACATGGGGCGCAGCTGCCGCCGCAGAAGCTGCCATTCGTTTGAACTGGGTTGATTTACCAACAACTTCTGCAGCTCTGCTCCCCCAGCTAGATGCCTTAGTGACGAAGTTTTCCTCACTCTCCCGCATCATTCTCTGCGGAATGGGAGGCTCTTCACTTGGCCCTGAGGTCATCGCTCAGACTTACAAAAATGATGTTTTTATCTTCGACTCAACTGATCCGAACTATGCCGTGCACGCACTCAACGGTGATTTGAGTAAGACACTGGTGATTGTGAGTTCTAAATCTGGTTCCACAATTGAAACAGCTTCACAACGCGCTCTCTTAGCGCAGAAGTTTGAAGACGCTGGACTAAAGCCCGTCGACCATTTCCTTTTTGTGACTGACCCTGGCTCTCCCCTAGATGTTGATGCGCGCGCGCAAGGCTTCACGGTTCTAAACGCCGACCCTCAGGTCGGTGGAAGATTTAGTGTGCTTGGCGCCTTCGGACTGGCACCTTCTGCGCTATCTGGTTCACCTGTAAAAACACTGCTGGATGATTCACGTATTGAAAAAGAGTCTTTCATCGCTGATGCCCAACCAGTACTCGATACCGCTTATCTCCTTGCAACCCAGAGCGCTCAATACATCGGATTCACTGATGCGCAATCAGATATGCCTGGCTTATCAGATTGGATTGAGCAACTGATTGCAGAATCAACTGGGAAGAACTCAGTCGGGCGCCTGCCGATAGTCACAGAGAACACTACTAACGCTGCAATCGGCGGTGCTTTCACAGTGAGCTATTGCGGCAACGAAACTGATTTAGTTGTCGAAGGCGCACTCGGTGCTCACTTTATTTTCTGGGAATGGGTCACAGCCCTCCTCGGCCTCGCGCTGAAAATTGATCCCTTCAACCAACCCAATGTCACCGAGGCTAAAGAACAGACATCTTCCTGCTTAGCTGAATGGAAGAACGAAATTCCAGAGCTTAGGCCTCGGCAAGTAGATGCCGGTGTTGAAATCTTTGGGGAAGGCCAATCACTCACAGATGCGCTGGCAACTTTTATCGAAGATGTAAAAGAGGGTGGCTACATCGCGATCATGGCCTACCTAGATCGACGAGATGATAAGAAGATTGCAGAGCTGCGATCAATTCTGGCAGCGAAATCAGGACGACCAACATCTTTTGGTTGGGGTCCACGATTCCTGCACTCCACGGGACAGTTTCATAAAGGTGGACAGCAAAATGGTTCTTTCTTACAGATTACTGGTGTGACACACACTGATTACCAAATTCCAGGTCAATCATTCTCACTACGCACGCTATTGATGGCGCAAGCGATAGGTGATAACCGCGCACTTGCGGCAAGAAAATACCCACTCTTACGTCTGCATCTGCAGAACCGCAAAGTGGGTATTGATCAGATTCTCGCAGCTGCGAAAAATCTTTAATCTAAATCTTTATTCGATATCGTCCCCGCGAAGTTTGCGCAAGGCATCTTCAAGAATCTTTTCGCCTTCTTTATCTGTGCGTCTTTCCTTCACATAAGCAAGGTGAGTCTTATAAGGAACATTGACAACCGCTGATGGCGGATTAGCTTTATCGCGACCTGCCGGAAGGCCGCACTTAGGGCAATCCCATTGATCAGGAATAACGACCGTCTCTTCAACCGCAAACGATGGTCTTACTTCATGGGCATTTGCACACCAATACGAAACGGTGGCGCGTTCAATCTGATCTCCGCGCTCGGCCTCGCCCATTGGGCCAGCACCGACACGACTGCCACGAATAGCACTTGCCATGAATTAACCTTTCAAAACAAGAGAGAGAGCTACGACACCGGCAAACCAGAGGCCACCAACGACAATGGTGATGCGATCAAGATTTTTTTCAACTACAGAAGAGCCTCCGTAGTTGGAAGAGATTCCGCCGCCGAAGAGATCAGAGAGTCCTGATCCTTTGCCCTTATGGAGTAAAACCAAGAGAATCATCAAGAAACTGGTGATGACGAGAAAGATTGAAAGCGCTAAAGCCACGGTGAAACTCCTCTAGAGGTAGGGGAACAGGATACCCGAATGAATGGGAAACTCTTGAATCACGCCTGGGTGTGGAACTTGGCAATCTTTGCCAGCTCTTCTGGGTCAAGGCTTGCTCCCCCAATGAGGGCGCCATCGACATCAGCCTGCTTCATGATCTCTGCAATGTTGGAAGATTTCACTGAACCGCCATAGAGGATTCTCATATTTGCAGCAATTTCTGCAGAACCAATCTGCTCAATCTCTTCCCGGATAGCCGCACATACTTCTTGCGCATCTTCTGGTGTGGCACTCTTGCCGGTTCCAATTGCCCACACTGGTTCATAGGCAATCACAATTTTCTTCAGCTCTGGCTTATGAAATCCCTCTAGACCTGCCCGCACTTGGCGGATGACATGTGAAACGTGAGCACCTGATTCGCGCACTGGTAGATCTTCTCCGACACAGAAGATTGGCGTGAGCTCATGGGTAAGTGCCGCTCTGATTTTGCGATTAATAAGTGCATCATCTTCATGATGGATGGCGCGTCGTTCCGAGTGACCAATCACAACAAAGGTACAGCCTAATTTTGCGAGCATCGAGCCAGAGATATCACCCGTGAAAGCACCAGATGCTTCCGGAGAGAGATCTTGCGCGCCATATTGCAGACGAAGGCGATCGCCATCGACCATGGTCTGAATGGAACGGATATCGGTAAAGGGAGGAATAATTGCAACATCGACTTCGTCGTAATCTTTATCGGCAAGTGAGTAGACGAGTTTTTGAGCAACTGCAATCGCCTCAAGGTGATTGAGGTTCATCTTCCAGTTGCCCGCCATTAACGGTTTACGCATTTGGTTCTCCTTTGGTGTCGAATGCTACAGATCAAGTGCGGTCAGACCAGGGAGCTCTTTTCCTTCAAGGTATTCAAGTGATGCTCCACCGCCGGTTGAGATATAGCCAAATTGGGAATCTTCGAATCCAAGTGCTCGAACCGCCGCCGCGGAATCGCCACCACCAACTACTGAAATTCCAGAGACTTCAGTCAGCGCTTGTGCGACAACTTTGGTTCCGGCTGCAAATTTGGGAAATTCAAAGACGCCCATTGGACCGTTCCAAAAAACTGTTTTGCAATTCTTAATCGCCGCAGCGAAAGCAGCAGCTGATTCAGGACCAATATCAAGTCCCATCTGATTATTCGGAATCGCATCGGCGCTAACAAGAGTAGGAGTTGCATCGGCTGAAAATGTTGGAGCAATAACGATATCTGCAGGGATTAATAACTTAACCCCAGAATCTTCGGCCTGCTTGATCAGACCCTTGACGGTATCGATCAGATCTACTTCAACAAGTGAAGTTCCAATTTCCTTGCCTTGTGCAGCTAAGAAGGTGAAGAGCATTCCTCCGCCAATAGCCATCACATCTACTTTTCCAAGCAGGTTAGCGATGACACCTATCTTGTCGGAAACCTTCGACCCACCAAGGACAACTCCATAAGGGCGCACCGGATCAACAGTGAGTTTTTTTAACACTTCAACTTCGGCAGATACCAAAGTTCCTGCTGCATGAGGCAGCAACTTGGGAAGATCAAATACCGAAGCATGTTTACGGTGCACAGCGCCAAAGCCATCGCCCACATAGATATCAGCTAACTTCGCTAGCTCTGTGGCCAAAGCTAAACGCTCACGCTCATCTTTAGATGTCTCAGCAGATGCGAAGCGAATGTTTTCCAGAAGTAGAATCTCACCTGGTCCCAGAGCTTCTGCCTTTGCTGTGACATCTGCTCCCGTAATTGCCGGGATAAATTGCACTGGTTTTCCAAGCAATTCAGCTAAGCGCACCGCTACTGGAGCTAGCGATAGTTCTGGTTTTACTTCACCTTTTGGGCGACCTAGATGCGCCGCGATAACAATGCTCGCACCTTTTTCAAGGAGTGCGCTAATTGTTGGTAGCGATGCGCGGATACGACCGTCATCTGTGATCTTTGATTCCTTTAAAGGAACGTTGAGATCGCACCGGAGAAATACCCGCTTACCAGCAACATCTAGATCGACCAATGAAGTCATTAGAGAGATTTACCAAGATATCCCACTAGGTCAACTAGTCGGTTTGAGTAACCCCATTCGTTGTCATACCAACCAACAACTTTGACTTGATTTCCGATTACCTTAGTCAGGCCGGAATCGAAGATACAAGAAGATGGATCGGTGACGATATCTGAAGAGACGATTGGATCTTCAGTGTATGAAAGAAATCCCTTGAGTGCTCCGTTTGAAGCTGCCTTCATTGCGGCATTAATCTCGGCAACGCTCGCCTCTTTGGCAAGTTCAACGGTGAGGTCGGTCGCGGACCCTGTTGGAACTGGAACGCGCATCGCATAACCATCGAGCTTGCCCTTGAGCTCTGGCAGAACGAGCGAGATGGCTTTAGCTGCGCCAGTGGATGTAGGAATCATATTTGTGGCAGCCGCGCGGGAACGACGGAGATCCTTATGTGGGAAATCAAGGATGACCTGATCGTTGGTATAGGCGTGAATAGTGGTCATCAAGCCCTTAACAATTCCCCAGTTATCGTGAAGAACTTTAGCCATCGGAGCTAGGCAGTTTGTTGTGCAGGATGCATTTGAAATCACGTGGTGGTTGGCTGGGTCATACTTATCGTGGTTCACACCCATCACGATGGTGATGTCTTCATCTGAAGCTGGCGCTGAAATAATTACCTTCTTAGCACCGGCTGTAATGTGCTTCTTGGCATCTGCTGCCTTGGTGAAGTGGCCGGTTGATTCAATAACAATATCTGCCTTAACCGAAGCCCATGGAAGATTTGCTGGGTCACGATCTGCAAATACTGCGAATGTCTTACCGCCGACGCTCATGCTGTCATCGGTATATGTGACATCAAGACCAAGGCGACCCAAGATTGAGTCGTACTTGAGCAGATGTGCCAGTGTTGCATTATCAGTCAGGTCATTAATACCGACGATATTGATATTTGGGTTGGTGAGTGCGGCACGGAAAAAGTTACGTCCAATGCGTCCAAAACCATTAATTCCGACATTAATCATGTGAAACCTCTTTTACATTGTTTATTGCCCCAGATAAAGGTGGCTATTTTTAACGCCACAACGCTGGGGGCTTAGTGCGCACTCTACCAGTGCTCTAGCTGCTTCTCCCCGGTTGCTTGCACGCAACCACGTATCTTTAACCTGTTATTCACCCAATAAGTCAGGTGATAATCCAGCTTCGGTGTCCGGGATACCTAATTCACCGGCACGTTTATCGGCCATGGCCAGCAACCGACGAATACGCCCAGCAATTGCATCCTTGGTCATAGGTGGTGTTGCAAGTGATCCAAGTTCTTCCAAACTTGCCTGTCCATGTGAAATACGGAGTTCACCGGCTTCTTTGAGGTGATCTGGTATTTCACTACCGAGAATTTCCATCGCACGTTGCACGCGAGCTGCGGCCGCAACGGCTGCTCGCGCAGAGCGCCGCAGATTGGCATCATCAAAGTTTGCAAGTCTGTTGGCTGTCGCGCGAACTTCCCGGCGCATACGCCTTTCTTCCCAAGCAAGCACACTTTCATGCGCACCTAAGCGAGTAAGCAAAACACCGATGGCATCGCCATCTCGAATAACAACACGATCGACTCCGCGCACTTCTCGAGCTTTGGCCACGATATTCAAACGGCGAGCTGCGCCAACTAGGGCAAGTGCTGCCTCTGGTCCGGGACAGGTAATTTCAAGTGATGAGGAACGACCAGGTTCAGTCAGTGACCCATGTGCGATAAAGGCACCACGCCAGGCTGCTTCGGCATCACAGACATTTGCCGCAACTACTTGAGGTGGAAGTCCGCGAACCGGGCGACCATTGGCATCAATCAAACCTGTTTGGCGAGCAAGAGCATCGCCTGATTCAATAACACGCACCACATAACGTGAACCTTTACGTAGGCCACTGGAAGAAAGAACTGCCAAATCACTATCGTGACCGTAGATGTCGGCGATATCTTTCTTCAGCCGTCTAGCGCTCTGGGATGTGTCGAGCTCGACTTCAATAACTACCTTGCCGGCGGCGATATGAAGCCCACCTGCAAAACGAAGTAGCGATGAGACTTCGGCCTTTCGGCAACAAGGCTTGGTTACCGAAAGACGACTGAGCTCGTCTTTGACTGCAGCGGTCATTGCCATGGGGTTATCCAACCAGTATTTCTGCATCTATGTGTGCGAAAAGCTGACCCAATTTATTGACATCATGATGCAAGGGCGAGCTTTTGCTGCGCAAATCAGCGGCAATAAACTCTGAACCTGTAGTTGAAAGATGGCGCTGTAATTCCTCGGCCCCCGAAGATGAGGCATCTACTACAACAACATCAAATACTAAATCCGGTGCATATTCATTGAGAATCATCAAATGCTCTAGTGGTGAATACCCGGCGTACTCCCCCGCAGATTTATCGGTGGAATCTAGATTGAGTAAAAGAATCTTTTTGGCAGGTGAAGCCACCAGCGCTGCTCGCTGCGCGGGCACAAGTAAATGTGGAATAACGCTAGAAAACCAGGAGCCAGGCCCCATCGTGATCCACTGCGCATCGGCAATCGCCGCAATAGATTCTGCACGCGCATCAGGGTTTTCCGGAATGATGCGAAGTGATTTCAATCGTCCGTTACTTGTTGCTACCTCTGCCTGTCCGCGGACAATGTGTGTGCCGCTAGCGTCTTCAAAGGTTGCTTCAATATCTAGTGCTTGCGCCGCCATCGGCAGAACGCGACCAACAACTTTCAAGAGTGCGCCCACCCGATCAAGACCAGCAACGGTATCTTCATCGCGATCCCAGAGTGCTGCCAGCAGAAGATTTCCCACAGCATGACCATTGAGTTCACCCGTGCTCGTGAAGCGATATTGCATAATTTGCGCCCAACTACGACCCCACTCGTCATCACTACATAGCGCAGCCAGTGCCATTCTTAAATCACCCGGTGGCATGATGGAAAATTCTTCCCGTAACCTTCCACTGGATCCGCCGTTATCTGCAACGGTGACTATCGCGGTGATCTCGGTTGTGAATTGTCGTAGCGCTGTCAGGGTTGCAGCTAATCCATGACCACCACCGAGTGCGACAACTTTTTTCTGTGAAATCATTCCCGCCCTACATCGCGATGTGTTGCGTGCGCTGATATCTCAAGATCAGAGGAGACGGTAATCAACTGCTTGGCAATTTCTTCTGCAATGGCAACCGAGCGATGTTTACCTCCGGTGCAACCAATTGCAATCGTCACATACTTCTTTCCTTCTCGAAAATATCCCGGAATCATCTGTCGCACGACCGAAACATAACTCGACACAAATTCTGCAACGCCCTCACTCGAAAGAACCTTTTCTGAGACCGGTGCATCTAGGCCATTCATTGGTCTGAGTTCTGGAATCCAATGCGGGTTGGGAATGAATCTGCAATCCAATACCAAATCGGCATCTACCGGTATTCCATACTTATATCCAAAAGAGAGCACATTGATGCGAATACTGGGAAGCATTCCGGCAGCAAATATCTCACTCGTACGCTTTTCTAATTGGTGCACGTTCAGGTTAGATGTATCAATAACAACATCTGCGCCAGCTCGTATCTCTTCCAGTTTTGCTCGCTCACGTGCAATTCCGTCAACGATGCGATCCTTCCCTTGTAGCGGGTGCGGTCTGCGCGTTGATTCAAATCTCTGCACAAGTGCTTGGTCTGTGGCATCTAGAAAGAGCAAACGATAAGGAACGCTTGACTTTTTTAAGGTATCAAGTGCGCTACTGAGTTCATCGAAGAATTTTCCGCCGCGAACATCGACGACAACGGCTAACGATGCGTGTGTGTCGTGGGCTTGCTCTGCCAACTGAGGAACGAGTGCTGGCGGTAAATTATCAACGACATACCAGCCAAGATCTTCTAGCGCGTGGGCAACTGTGGATCGCCCGGCGCCAGACATTCCGGTGAGAACCAGAAGCTCTTTTGTGCTCATGCTTCGTATTCTCCCCTAGCTGTCAAGTATCTCGCCAGTATTCATATCCACCGCTGGAATTGATAGCGATTGCAGATGGCTATAGATAATTGCGGCAATGGTGGCTCCAATTCCGGGTGTTGCAGCTAAATCATCCGCACTGGCTTTGCGCATCGCAGTAACTGACCCAAAACGGTCAAGGAGCGCGGCTCTTCGTGTTTCTCCCAGTTGTGGAATCTCATCGAGGAGAGATTCCAGCATCACTCTGGAGCGACGGCTGCGGTGGAAGGTAATTGCGAATCGATGAGCTTCATCTCGAATGCGCTGTAGTAAATACATGCCTTCACTTGTTCGCGGCAGGATCAAAGGATCTTTATCCCCTGGCATCCAGACTTCTTCCAGTCTCTTTGCTAAGCCACATAAGGCAACATCTGTTATTCCTAGTTCATCAAGTGCTCGCGCGGCTGCAGCAACTTGCGGGGCGCCGCCATCAACAACGATTAGCTGTGGTGGATAGGCAAACTTGCTCAACTTTCCACCAGTTTCAGCAACCTCGCTCTTATTGACATCTCTATCTGCCAATAACCTCTTCATTCGACGGGTAATTACTTGGTGCATGGCTCGAGTGTCATCCTGTGCCGTATCGGTATCAATAATGAAGCGGCGATATTCGCTCTTCTTTGCTAGGCCATCTTCAAAGACGACCATAGATGCAACAACTGTAGTTCCTGAAATATTGGAGATGTCATAGCACTCAATGCGCAGAGGGGTGCGCAAAAGCTGTAACTCTTCCTCAAGTTCAAGCAGCGCCTTACCCGAGACTGCAGCATCTGTTGCGCGCTTACTTAAATACTGAACAAGTGCGTAATGAGCATTGCGCTCAACTGTTTGCAGGAGCTCCACCTTCTCACCACGCTGTGGAACTTTAATAGCAACTCGAGCACCACGGATGGACGAGAGCCAGTCTTCTAGTGCAGTGCGATCTACCGGTTCTTGATTAAGGAAGATCTCATGTGGAATATCTGTTGGTGCGCTCTGGCTATAGATTGAGAAGAACAGTGAGGCAATCTGATCATCTCCTTCCAGGGCTTTTTCCTGATCCACTATCCAGGAACGCGAACCTTTAATGGAACCGCGCCTAACCATGAAGATTGAACCAGCAGCATGAAGTCCTTCTTCATGGATTGAGATGAAATCACCATCGAGGTCATCAGAGAGATTGCCTTGTGTTGAGCGCTGCGCTTTCTCAAAAGATTCAATCTGATCGCGCAGACGCGCAGCTCGTTCAAACTCTTCTAAGTCCGACGCCAACTCCATCTCCGTACGTAAGGTTGGCAGCAAGTTCTCCATCCCTTTTTCCATAAATGAATCGAGCTTCTCCGCAATCTCTCTATGTTCCTGTGGTGTTACCCAACCAACGCAAGGCGCGGCACATTTACCAATATCTCCAAGTAAGCATTGCCGCTTTGTTCGCTGTGCGCGCTGGAAGTTTCCAGCACTGCAGGAGCGGACCGGAAAGACTTTAAGGAGCACTTCATAGGTATTACGCAGCGCCCAGGCATTTGTATAAGGACCAAAGTATTTAAGTCCGGGACGCTTCTCTTTGCGGGTAACGAAAATTCGTGGAAATTCATCGGCCATCGAAATAGCCAGATATGGATAAGACTTATCGTCCTTAAATTGCACGTTATACGTCGGGTGATACTGCTTGATCCAGGAAAATTCCAGCGCCAACGCTTCTAGCTCGGTTGCGACAATGGTCCAGTCCACTCGCACCGCTTCATGCACCATGCGATAGGTCTTCTGCGCAAGATTGGAACCGAAATAGGTTGTCAATCGATTCTTTAGATTTTTCGCCTTACCCACATAAATGACTTTGTCATCAGCGTTATAGAAGCGATATACCCCTGGCTCTTCAGGAATCTCGCGTGGGCGATAACTGGAAGGTTCCGCCATTATTTCTTCTTCGCTGGGCTTTTCTTAACGATCGCGCGATTAGTTGCCAGAACTTCAGCTAAGTATTGCCCGGTGTAACTAGCTTTCACCTTTGCCACATCTTCTGGAGTACCTTCGGCAACGACGGTTCCGCCGCGGAAGCCACCTTCTGGTCCCATATCAATGACCCAATCCGAAGACTTAATGACATCGAGATTGTGCTCGATCACAATCACGGTATTTCCACTTTCCACCAGGCGCTTAAGAACACCGAGCAGTTTATTGACATCCTCAAAGTGCAGTCCTGTCGTTGGCTCATCTAAGACATAGATCGTGCGCCCTGTTGATCTGCGTTGTAGCTCGGTCGCAAGCTTCACGCGCTGGGCTTCTCCACCTGAAAGAGTGGGAGCTGATTGACCTAGACGCACATAGCCAAGGCCCACATCACATAAGGTCTTGAGGTAGCGCGCAATAGTGGGAACAGATTCAAAGAAAGTATGCGCAATCTCAATCGGCATATCCAAAACTTCGGCAATGGTCTTGCCCTTGTAGTGAACCTCAAGAGTTTCCCGGTTATAGCGCGCGCCATGACAGACCTCGCACGGAACATAGACATCAGGTAAGAAGTTCATCTCAATGGTGATGGTTCCATCTCCAGAGCAATTCTCGCACCGTCCACCTTTGACGTTAAAGGAGAAACGACCCTGCTGATAGCCACGCACTTTCGCTTCCGTAGTTTCGGCAAAGAGGGCGCGAACTTTATCGAAGACACCGGTGTAAGTTGCTGGGTTAGATCGCGGTGTACGCCCAATAGGTGATTGATCAACATGCACAACTTTATCTAGTTGATCGATGCCGGTAATTGTGCGGTGACGACCTGGAACTAGACGTGCACCATTGAGCTTATTTGCAAGAGTCGTATAGAGAATGTCGTTAACCAGTGTTGATTTACCAGAACCTGATACTCCGGTCACTGAGACAAAGAGTCCCAACGGAATACTAACCTCGACATCTTTGAGGTTATTCTCCTTCGCGCCCTTAATCACCAATTGACGTTTTGGATCGACTGCACGACGGGTCTTTGGAATCTCTATTGATTTGCGCCCCGATAGATAAGCACCAGTAATTGATTCCTTCGATGCAATCAGTTCCTCATAGGAACCTGAGACAACGACTCGACCGCCGTGCTCGCCGGCACCAGGTCCAATATCAACGACCCAATCTGCAGTGCGAATGGTCTCTTCATCATGTTCAACAACAATCAGAGTATTTCCAAGATCGCGAAGGCGCGTTAGGGTCTCAATCAACCTGCGATTATCACGTTGATGAAGTCCGATGGATGGCTCATCTAGGACATAGAGAACTCCGACAAGTCCGGAACCAATCTGGGTTGCAAGACGAATACGTTGAGCTTCACCGCCAGAAAGCGTTGCTGCCGGGCGGTCGAGTGATAAGTAATCAAGGCCCACATCAAGTAAAAAACCTAGCCGGGCATGAACTTCCTTCATAACGCGCTCAGCAATTTGTGCTTCTCGCTTATTGAGGGTCACTTGCTTGAGAAACGTTGCGCAATCATCGATAGAAAGTGCGCATACTTCGGCAATTGATTTTCCGCCTAGCGTGACCGCAAGTACCTCTGGCTTCAAGCGCGCACCCTTACAAGCAGGACATGGCGTCTCGCGCATATATGCCTCGTATTTATCGCGGCTGTAATCACTATCGGTTTCACCATGGCGACGATGAATAAAGGGAATGACACCTTCAAAGCCAGTTGAATAGTTACGGACACGGCCATAACGATTCTTATACTTGACATGAACTTCGTAATCAAAGCCATTCATAATTGCTTCTTTGGCTTTAACCGAGAGTTTCTTCCAAGGATTATCGAGTGAGAATTTGAGTTCCAGCGCCAGCGCTTCAAGTAATCGCAGGAAGTACTCTGATGACTGTCCCCCAGCCCAAGGTGCAATAGCACCTTCATTTATGGAGATTGAATCATCAGGAATAATGAGTTCTTCATCCACCTCTAACTTAGTTCCGATTCCAGAACATTCTTCACACGCTCCAAATGGAGAGTTAAAAGAGAACGAGCGCGGTTCAAGTTCTTCGAAAGAGAGATTGCAATCATGGCAAGCTAAGTGCTCGCTATAGGTATGTTCCTTCTCACCACTCTTGGCATCAACAAAATCAAGAAGTACTAAGCCATTGCCGAGTTTGAGGGCAGTCTCAATCGAATCAGTCAGGCGAGATTTACTCTCAGCTTTAGCTGTCAGGCGATCGATGACAACTTCGATGGTGTGCTTCTCCTGCTTTTTAAGCTTTGGCGCTTCGGTGAGTTGGATGATTTCCCCATCAACTCGAGCGCGGGAGTAGCCCTGCGTAACTAACTCTGCAAAGAGTTCGACAAACTCACCTTTACGTTCGCGGATGACTGGTGCCAATACTTGGAACTTAGTTGTTGGCGGCATGGTGAGGATTTGATCCACGATTTGTTGCGGGCTCTGTCGGGAAACAGCCTTGCCACACTCTGGGCAGTGCGGGCGACCAGCACGTGCAAAGAGCAGTCGGAAGTAGTCATAGACCTCGGTAATTGTTCCCACCGTTGAGCGTGGATTTCGATTCGTTGATTTCTGATCGATAGAAACTGCCGGAGATAAGCCTTCAATGAAATCGACATCAGGCTTATCCATCTGACCTAAGAACTGTCTGGCATAGGCGGAAAGAGATTCGACATAACGACGCTGACCTTCGGCAAAGATGGTGTCAAAGGCAAGGCTTGATTTACCCGAGCCTGAAAGGCCGGTAAAGACAATGAGTGCATCGCGTGGAAGTTCAATAGAAACATCCTTGAGGTTATGCTCGCGCGCACCACGTACGACTAACTTATCGATGCTCACGTACCAGCCTCATCCATTCCACGAAGTTCACGCTTTAGCTCTTTTAATTCATCACGCAGGCGAGCAGCAAGTTCGAATTGAAGTTGATCGGCTGCGCCACGCATCTGCTCGGTGAGGGAGCCTATCAATGCAATGAGTTCTTGGCGCGGCATGGAATCCGTTGATTTCGATAAGAATGGCAGGGCCGCCGAAGATTTCTTACCCTTAATTCCGGCCATGATGTCATCTGTGTCATCACTTTCTTGGGCGATGAGGTCAGTGATATCGCTGATCTTCTTACGTAGCGGTTGGGGATCCACCCCGCGCTCGAGGTTATACGCAACCTGCTTCGCTCTTCGTCTATTGGTCTCATCAATAGCTTTGGTCATGGCCGCGGTCATATTGTCGGCATACATATGGACTTCACCTGAAACATTTCGAGCGGCGCGCCCAATTGTTTGAATCAGTGAAGTTGCAGAACGCAAGAAGCCTTCTTTGTCAGCATCGAGAATTGCGACAAGTGAAACTTCCGGTAAATCGAGTCCTTCGCGCAAGAGGTTGATTCCAATCAGGACGTCGTACTCACCCATACGAAGTTCACGTAGTAACTCAACACGTCGCAAGGTATCTACCTCAGAGTGAAGATAGCGAACTCTCACTCCGCGCTCTTGCAGGTAATCCGTAAGGTCTTCTGACATCTTCTTAGTCAGAGTAGTAACTAATACGCGCTCATTCTTCTCTGCCCGAATATTGATTTCGTAGAGTAAATCATCAATCTGCCCCTTAATTGGCTTGATAATGATTTGTGGATCAACCAACCCAGTCGGTCTAATCACCTGTTCAACGACATCTCCCCCGACCTTCTCCATCTCATATTTGCCGGGTGTGGCTGACAAATAAACCTTCTGCCCTGTGCGTTCCAAAAACTCCGGCCACTTAAGTGGTCGGTTATCTAGTGCACTGGGCAATCTAAATCCGTGTTCCACCAAGGTTCGTTTACGTGATGCATCGCCTTCAAACATCGCACCAATTTGTGGAACAGTCACGTGACTTTCATCAATGACAACCAGGAAATCCTCCGGGAAGTAATCAAGGAGACAGTTGGGCGCAGATCCGGCTTCGCGTCCATCTAGATGACGTGAGTAATTTTCAATGCCAGAACAGAAACCCAGTTGCTCCATCATTTCCAAATCAAAGGTAGTACGCATGCGAAGGCGCTGTTCTTCAAGTAACTTGCCTTGCTTGGTAAAGAGATTGAGCTGCACCTGAAGCTCATCTTGAATCTCCCCCATAGCGCGTTTCATCGTCTCTGGACCGGCGGCATAGTGGGTTGCCGGGAAGATATAGATTTCAGTTTCATCATGGACAATCTCACCGGTGAGCGGATTGAGCGTCATAATCTTCTCAATCTCATCCCCGAACATTTCAATACGCACAGCCAACTCTTCATACATCGGAATTATCTCTACGGTGTCACCTCGAACCCGGAAGGTGCCGCGCTCAAAGGCCATATCGTTTCGCTTATATTGAACATCAACAAACTTACGTAGCAGCGCATTACGTTCGATTTCATCGCCCACTTTCAGGCGAATCATCCGGTCTATGTATTCCTGCGGCGTTCCAAGCCCATAAATACAAGACACTGTTGCAACCACAATAACATCGCGGCGAGTAAGAAGTGAGTTGGTCGCTGAGTGACGAAGTCGCTCGACCTCATCATTGACACTTGAATCTTTCTCAATAAAGGTATCAGTTTGCGGAACATAGGCTTCAGGTTGGTAGTAGTCATAGTATGAAACGAAGTACTCCACCGCATTATTAGGCAGCAGTTCTCTAAATTCATTGGCCAACTGGGCTGCCAAGGTTTTATTTGGCGCGAGAACAAGTGTGGGACGTTGTAAACGTTCAATCAGCCAAGCCGTGGTTGCCGACTTTCCAGTTCCGGTAGCACCTAAGAGAACAACATCCTGAGCGCCGTTATTGATCCGCTTTGCGATCTCCTCAATTGCCGCTGGTTGATCTCCGGCTGGAATGTAATCACTTATGACCTGAAAGGGCGCGACTTTCCGCTGGAGATCAGTTACTGGGCGCACACTCTTAGCCTAGCGACTGCGGCAGAAGAACGCTCTCCCAGAGATTTTCAACCTGGCGCAGGAGCGAATCTTCATCAGAGTTGTTGTAAATAACAGTATCAGCAAGAGCTTCTCGAGATTCAGGTGATGCCTGGGCTGCAATCCGCTTCTCGATCTGTGAAATATAGAGTCCTCGCTTAAGCAAGCGTTCCTTGCGTAGCTCTAAATCTGATTCAACGGTAATGACATAGTCAAACTTCTCAGCCGCATTTGTTTCTGCCAATAATGGAATTTCATAAATCAGGATGTCATCGTGATCTAGGTCAGCCACTGCTTCGGCAAAGATCGCCTGAACCCGCGGATGAATAATCGCCTCTAAATCTGCTCGTGCTGACGCATCGCTGAAAACAATCTCAGCAAGTTTTTTACGGTCGATATCACCATTTTGAATTACTTCATCTCCGAAACGAAGTAAGACTTCAGCAAAACCATCGGTTCCTCGTTCAATGACCATACGAGCGAGTTGATCCGCATCGATTACTAGCGCCCCAAGTTCGGCAAAGCATTGCGCCACAGTGGACTTTCCTGCACCAATGCCACCAGTGAGTGCAACAACTAACATGGAGCTAGCCTATCTCTGAGGATGAAAAAAGAGACCCATGCGGGGTGTGCGAGGTTAAGTAACACCCCGCGACCCGTATGAGTCTCTCTTTCTTTAAGACTTATTCGGCGGCAACTACAGCTGCTTCTTCCGCAACCTTTGCTTCTGCCTTCTGCTTCTTGTGTGCAAGGAAGCGCTCTTGAGCAACAGCGTATTGACGCTCCCACTCCTCGCGCTGTGAGTCAAAGCCTGGCTTCCACTCTTGGGTATCAGCATCGAATCCTTCTGGATAGATGAAGTTTCCTTCTGCGTCATAACGAGCAGACATTCCGTATTGAGTTGGATCAAATGCTTCGATCTCTACTTCTTGGCCTTCATTTGCTTGCTTAAGTGAGAGTGAGATGCGACGACGCTCAAGATCGATATCGATGATCTTCACGAATAGTTCGTCATCTACGGCAACAACCTGCTCTGGAATCTCAACGTGGCGTTCTGCCAACTCTGAGATGTGAACTAGGCCTTCAATGCCTTCGTGGACACGGATGAATGCACCAAATGGAACAAGCTTCGTTACGACGCCCGGCACAACAGTGTTGATTGTGTGGGTGCGAGCAAATGCCTGCCACGGATCTTCTTGTGTCGCCTTAAGTGAGAGTGAGACACGCTCACGCTCAAAATCAACTTCGAGAACTTCAACAGTTACCTCGTCGCCAACTTCAACAACTTCACCTGGGTGATCAATGTGCTTCCATGAGAGCTCAGAGACGTGAACAAGACCATCAACGCCACCAAGGTCAACGAATGCACCGAAGTTAACGATTGATGAGACAACACCTGTGCGAACCTGGCCCTTTTGGAGCTGGTTCAGGAATTCAGTACGTGATTGTGACTGTGTCTGTTCAAGGAATGCACGACGTGAAAGAACTACGTTGTTGCGATTCTTATCGAGTTCGATGATGCGACACTCAACCTGCTTACCGATGTAAGGAGTGAGGTCACGAACGCGACGCATTTCAACAAGTGATGCTGGCAAGAAGCCACGCAATCCGATGTCGACGATGAGTCCGCCCTTGACAACTTCAATAACAGTTCCCACGACAACCTCGTCGCGCTCTTTCTTGCCTTCGATATCTCCCCAAGCACGCTCATACTGAGCACGCTTCTTGGAAAGGATCAGGCGACCTTCTTTATCTTCCTTCTGCAATACGAGAGCTTCTACTCGATCTCCGACCTTAACGATGTCATTTGGATCTGCATCGTGGCGGATTGAAAGTTCGCGTGCTGGAATTACGCCTTCTGTCTTGTAGCCGACATCGAGGAGTACTTCTTCGCGATCAATTTGTACAACTGTACCTTCGACGAGATCTCCGTCGCTGAAATTTCTGATTGTTCCTTCAATTGCGGCTAAGAAATCTTCCGCTGAACCAATGTCATTTATTGCAATTTGAGTAGTCAAGGTGCTCCGTAGGGATAGAAAGTAGTAGGGACAGGACTGCGCAAGAATACGTGTGAAGGTGATTTAGTAGCAAATCCCAGCCTCAAAATATGGGCAACCAGGGCCTGTTATTCAGATAAATCGCTAATGAGCCGCTTCATTCCAACTAGCACCGATTCCCACTGAGACATCCAGCGGCGCCCGAAGTGGAAATGCGCTGCCCATCTGCATGCGGACAAGTTCAGAGACTTTATCAACTTCACTCTTTACTACTTCCAGGATCAATTCATCGTGAACCTGCAACAAGAGCCGAGATTTGTAACCACCGGCGACCAACGCCTGCTGCACGTTAAGCATCGCTTGCTTAATGATGTCAGCGGCCGATCCTTGAATTGGAGCATTGAGAGCCATGCGCTCAGCTACCTCTCGACGTTGACGATTATCGTGAAGCAAATCGGGCAAGTATCTGCGACGTCCCATCACTGTTTCTGTGTAACCCACCTTGCGCGCATCATCGACAACAGTCTTTAAGTAATCGCGAATCCCACCAAAACGCTCGAAATATCGATCCATCAAATCTTGGGCGGCAGGTGGAGTGAGATCTAATTGAACAGCTAACCCATATGAACTCAAGCCATAGGCAAGGCCATATGACATCGCTTTAATTTGCCTACGCATTTCAGGATCGACATCACTTGCCTTAACACCAAATACCTCGGCGGCAACAGTTGCATGTAGATCTTCACCGGATTCAAAAGCTGCAAGTAAATGCTCATCATTTGATAAGTGAGCCATGATGCGCATTTCAATCTGGCTGTAGTCAGCCGTCAGGAGTGCGTCATAACCACTTCCTGCAATAAAGCAGTTTCTAATTTTGCGACCTTCTTCGGTGCGCACCGGAATATTTTGCAGATTGGGCGCAACTGAGGACAAGCGCCCTGTGGCAGCAACTGTCTGGGCAAAGTGGGTATGGATTCTCTTATCACTCTTGATTTCAACAACAAGTCCTTCAATTGTGGTTGCCAACTTCTTCGTCTCGCGAATACGCAAAAGTGCCGCCAAGACAGGATGTGATGTCTTTTCAAATAACCATGAGAGCGCATCGGCATCGGTTGTAAATCCAGTCTTTATCTTCTTAGTCTTAGGCAAACCGAGCTCATCGAAGAGAACAACCTGCAACTGTTTAGGGGAAGCAACATTAAATTCATGTCCCGCAGCCTCATGAGCATTCTTGGTCTCGCGCGCGACCTCGGCATCAAAGAAGGCAGCCAGGGTTTGAAGCTCCTTCTTATCTACTGCTATCCCCCGGTTCTCCATAATTGCCAGTAAATCTGCTATCGGAAGTTCGAGTTTGTTATATAACTTAGTTAAACCACGGTTTTCTAGCTCTGCGGTCAGTGAATCACGAAGACCAAAGAGTGCACATGCCGTAGTTAATAAGAGTTGTTCAGCAGAAGACTCATCAAGTTGGCTGCCATCTCCCCAGCGTTCAAGTAGATCTGAAACATCTTGTGCGCGCACGCCAGGGTTAACCAGATATGCAGCCAGTGAGGTATCAAAAACAACACCGGTGAGAACTCCTTGGCGAGCAATGGCTTTCCCGTCATGGGCAATTTTTTCTACCTTCGCATCACTTGCCCATGAACCCATCTCAAGTGAATCAACAAGAAAAGCTGAACTCTTAGAAAGAGCTACGGCATATCTTTGAAGTTGGTCATCTACTAAGTCGCACGCAATCGCGATTGGACCTGTATGTGAGGCAATCTTTGCATCGGCCTCTTTAGCCGAAAGAATTTCGGAAGTAACTTCAGCCCCAAAGAGTGAGGGCGCCGAGTCAGCACTCTTGCTCTTCTGCGTATCTTTCACGGTAGCTAGCGTCGTTGAGATAGCTTTCAAGCGTTCTTTGAGCGTTCTAAACTCCAACTGCTCAAAGAGAGCGGTGAGGTTGGAGTCATCAACTCCCTTCCATGCCAGCGCATCAATTTCAAAGGTGATGGGTGCATCATGAATAAGTTGGGTGAGTTCACGGTTGCGCACCACGTTATCGATATTTGCTCGCAGTGATTCACCCACCTTGCCACCCACTGTCGCAGCCTTTGAAAGTAGTTCGGTAAGAGAGCCATATTCCACAACCCACTTTGCGGCCGTCTTTTCACCGACACCAGGAATTGATGGCAGGTTATCGCTGGGATCCCCACGAAGTGCGGCAAAATCCGGATACTGATCCGGCGTCATTCCGTACTTCTCTTGCACTGATTGCGGGGTCATGCGCGCCATCTCACTCACACCACGCTTGGGGTAGAGAACAGTTGTTTGAGCTGTGACCAACTGGAAACTGTCACGGTCTCCAGTACAGATCAATACCTCTGCGCCCTCTTTCTCTGCGCGTTTGGTAATTGTGGCAATCAGGTCATCTGCTTCAAATCCTTCAAGTGAGAATTGCGAGATTCCAAAACCCTTTACTAATTCATTGAGATATGACATCTGAGATCTGAACTCATCAGGTGTCTTTGCTCGATTTGCCTTGTACTCAGGAAAAATCTCGGTGCGAAATGTCTTGCGAGAGACATCAAAGGCCACCGCCACGTGGGTGGGCTTTTCATCTTTTAGAAGGGAGATGAGCATCGTTGCAAAACCATAGATTGCATTGGTGTGCTGGCCCTGGGCAGTGGTGAAATTCTCGGCTGGGAGAGCAAAAAAAGCACGGTATGCCATGGAATGACCATCGATAAGAAGTAATCTCTTCGTGGTCATAGGCTCATCTTAGATATAAACTCATCAACTATGACGCAACCAGATTACCTAGCAATCATCAAAGAACGCGGACAAGGCGCCCTCGATATCAAGATGGGCATCGAGATGCTTGAAGTCTCCCCCGAAAGACTTGTTGCTCGGATGCCAGTTGAGGGAAACACGCAACCAATTGGATTGCTCCATGGCGGGGCCAATGTTGTGCTTGCTGAATCACTTGGCTCCATTGGAACGCAATTACATGCTGGTCCTGATCGCAAAATTGTTGGCGTTGATATCAACGCGACTCACCATAAATCAGCAACAAGTGGTTGGGTAACAGCAGTTGCTACCCCTATTTCATTGGGCCGCACGTTATGTGTCTATGAGATCGTAATAACAAACGAGGCAGGTCAGCGAACCTGTACAGCTCGCATCACCTGCCTCATTCTCAATTCGTAAGAATAATTCCTAATACGGAACTAGTGCGCACCTGTTCCCAGGTATGCCTCACGAACAGCTGGATCGTTAAGTAGATCTGCAGCCTTTGCTTCCTTCGTAACATTTCCAGTCTCAAGGATGTACGCACGATGAGCACGCTGTAGTGCCTGCTGGGCATTTTGCTCAACCAGGAGAATTGTTACTCCCTGCTTATTAATCTCGGTAATGATGCGGAAGATATTTGCAATCATCTGTGGTGCTAGCCCCATAGATGGCTCATCAAGGAGTAATACCTTCGGACGAGCCATGAGCGCACGACCCATTGCAAGCATCTGCTGTTCGCCACCTGAAAGAGTTCCGCCGGCTTGCGCGACACGCTCTTTTAAACGTGGAAATAAGGTGTAAACGCGATCAAGGTCTTGATTCATCTCAGATTTACGATCCTTGCGATTAAACTTTCCCATCTCAAGGTTTTCCAGAACTGTCATACCCGGAAAAATTCCGCGACCTTCAGGAACTTGCGAGATACCGAGATCTACCCGCTTGTGTGCTGGAATCTTATTGATATCTTCACCGTCAAATGTGATGCTTCCGCTGGAAACTGGACGAAGACCAGAGATGGTCTTAAGAATCGTTGTCTTACCTGCTCCATTAGCACCAATCAGAGTTACAATTTCACCTTGATTGACAACAACTGAGACACCTTTAATAGCCTCAATCTTGCCGTAGTGAACTCGAAGGTCCTTAATTTCAAGATTCATCCGCAGGCACTCCCAGGTAGGCCTCAATTACTCGAGGGTCATTTTGAACTACTGATGGAAGATCATCTGCAATCTTTTGGCCAAAATCCAGCACCGCAACACGATCAGAGATTCCCATAATCAGTGACATGTCGTGTTCAATGAGAAGCACGGTATATCCCTTATCGCGGATTCTCTTGATCGTTTCAGCCAGCGCAACCTTCTCCGCGGGGTTAAATCCCGCAGCTGGCTCATCAAGTAAAATCAACTTCGGTTCTGTGCCTAGTGCACGTGCAATTTCAAGACGTCGCTGATCACCATAGGGAAGATTCTTAGCCAACTGATCTGCTCGGTGATTGATTCCCATAAACTCAAGAAGCTCATGAGCGCGAGCCTTGCCATCTCGCTCTTCGCGGCGATTCAATGGTGTTCCAAAAAGGGCGCGAATTAGACCGGTCTTCTTGTGAACATCCGCTGCGGTCTGAACATTTTCTAGCGCGGTCATATCTCCAAAGAGGCGAACATTCTGGAATGTACGAGCAAGGCCAGCTTTAACAATATGGTGACGCTTCTTGCCATTAATGTTTTCACCGTTAAACACAATCTCACCAGATGTTAGAGGATAAACACCAGTCACAACGTTAAAGACCGTAGTCTTGCCCGCACCATTTGGTCCAATGAGAGCGCAAATCTCGCCCTCATTGACATGGAAATCGACTTCATTCAGAGCTGTGACACCACCGAATTTAATGGTGACGTTCTTGAGTTCGAGAAGTTTCTTCGACATTACATCGTCCTCTTCTCTTCAATTTTTTCTCGCTTCTTACGGGGCAAGAGGCCATCTGGACGTAAATTCATCATGATGATGAGAACTAGCCCAAAGACCAATTGACGTGCATCGGAGATAAATCGGATGCGCTCTGGCAAGTACGCCAGAATGGAGGCACCCAGGATTACACCCCAGATGTTTCCAATACCACCGAAGACGACGCAGGCAAGAATTAAGATTGATACATCGAACTTGAACATATCCGGTGAAATAACCATCACTTTGGATGCATAAAGTACGCCAGCGGCCCCACCAACTGCGGCACCGATAACGAATGACCAGAGCTTGTAGATAAGAGTGTTGACACCCATAAGTGCCGCAACATCCTCATCCTGACGGATGGCCTCCCATGCACGACCGGGACGACGAACGGTAAAGCGACGAATCATCCAAATAACTAAAAGAATCATGAAGAGCACAAGCCAGAAGAAATCTTGCGGGTGCATCAAATCGAACTTAAATCCAAGGACAGCAGGTGGGTTCGGGATTCCAGGAATTCCTTCACTGCCGCCAGTAGCGCTCAGATTTAGCGCCACTATTCGCACGATCTCACCAAAGCCTAAAGTTATAATTGCTAAATAATCACCACGTAAGCGAAGCGCCGGAAGTCCAAGTAGCACACCGGAGAGCATCGCAAATCCAATTCCAAAAGGCATAATTTCCCAGGTGTTCCAACCAAGCGTAGTCGACATAATTCCTTGGGTGTAGGCACCAATAGCAAAGAATGCAACATAACCGAGATCGAGAAGTCCTGACTTTCCTACAACGATATTGAGTCCAAGGGCCATGAGAACGAACATCCCTATTGGATAAACCAATACATTTTCAAAAGATGTGATGGGAGTATTCAGGAAAGAAGTAGGGCCCCACTGTGCGGAGAATGGAAGAAGTGCCGCAAGACCAACAATGACCAGAACAAAAATTGTTCGAGTCGCACGATTCCATCCGGTCCAGATGGCAGCACCTTTATCGCGAAGATTGAAATTACCAAATTTACTCATCATGTTCTCGTTTGCTGAACAGCTTCACCAAAGAGGCCGTTCGGTTTGAATAGTAGGACTACAACCAAAACCATAAATACAGTAACGGCCTTCCACTGGCCACCTAAAATCGCCGAAGCGAACTGCTCAAGAATTCCCAGAGCCAAACCACCATAAAACGCTCCTCGAAGATTTCCAATGCCACCTAGAACGGCTGCAGTAAATGCCGCTATGCCCATTGTGAAGCCGACTTTAAAGACGGTGTTCTCATAGACTGTTGTATACAAAAACGCAGCGACTCCTGTGGTGATGCCTCCAATGCAGAATGTCAAAGTAATAACACGGTTGATATTGATTCCCATCAGCTTCGAATTCTCTTCGGACATAGAGACCGCGCGAATTGACTTGCCGAGACGAGTCTTAGTGACGAAGCGATCTAGGATTACGAACACCACGATTGGGATGATGATTGTAAGAACTGTATCGATGCGAATATCGGCGCCCCACACGGTTCCAAAACTCCACTTTTGCAGAACCCGGGGAGCAGCCATTGGTCGTGACTCTGTGATGATTCGCACGCCTTCAAGAAGAAATATTGAAACGCCAATAGCCGAAATCAAGGATGCAAGTCTATTTGCTCCCCGCGCTCGTAATCTTCGGTAGGCCACCAATTCAACAAGCATCGCGAGCACGGCGCAAACGACCATGGAGCCAACGAGAGCCGCCAGTAGAACTAAAATTAATTTTATTCCGTGTAACTGTTCGGAATCATTTGTTATCTTGAAAATATGCGCCTCTACGTAGAGTGTTGCAAATGTTCCCAACATGAATACTTCAGAATTTGCAAAGTTGATGAGTCTAAGGACTCCATAAACCATGGTGTACCCCAGAGCCACTAGGGAGTAAATAAGGCCCAGCGCAATCCCTTGGAAAGCCAAGGAGGCGAATTGACTTTGGAGCACTGAAAAATTCATTTTTACCAATCTCGAAACTAGCGAGTGTTATGAAGCGTGACCACCACCCAGACTAACTGGGTGGTGGTCACGCTTACTGCCTTGCAACTACTTAACTACGTGAAAGAAGCTATTAAGCAATCTTGTCGTAGATGGTTTCGCCGTCTTTCGTAACGATATATCCACCAACGGCTGCAGCTGTTGTTGGGTCACCGTAACGATCGAACTTGAACTTATTTCCGCCAGCATCAGTAAATGTGCCATTGTTTACACACTTCTGGATTGCTGAACGAGTTGATGCGCCTTCCTTAATGCACTGAATGAAGACGTTGGCCGCAGTCCATGCTGTTCCTGCATATAGACCAGGAACCTTCACACCAGTTACCTTGGTGAAGTCAGCTAGTTGTGCTGCTGTAAGCAATGTATTGAATGGAACATCTGCTGCAGTCATCTTGACGCCTACAGCAATTGCCTTTCCGCCTGCAAGTCCTACGAAGCCAGAAGTCTGAACTCCGTCGCCGCCTGCGAATACACCCTTATATCCACCATCGCGAAGTGCCTTGATGAGTGGACCAGCTGTGTAGTCATAACCTCCGAATAGAACAATATTCGCTCCAGAAGCCTTTACCTTTGCAACAACTGATGTGAAGTCCTTGGTGTCATCTGGGAAGTTATCTGTTCCCACGATTGTGCCGAGCTTCTTTGCAGTTGGAGTTGCGTTTTCTCTGATGAGTGGTGCGCCATAAGTAGACTGATCATCGATCATGTAGTACTTAGGTGAAGCAACTCCGTCTGCTGCATAGCGAGCAAGAGCTGGACCCTGGTACGAATCATTAGCAACAACGCGGTGGAAGATTGGGAAGCCGTTCGACTTCGCTTTTCTGTTTGTAAGGTCCACTGCTGAAGCTGATGGAGCAACCATAGTCAGACCTGCAGCCTTATATGCTGGGAATGAGTTACGAGCTTCACCAGAACATGCTGTTCCGATGACGCCAATGATTGCCTTATCAGCAGCAACACCTGGAGCAACGTTTGCAGCAACTGTTGGATCGCACTGTGAATCTGCCTTGACAAGCTCAATCTTCACCTTTGGGTTTGTGCGGTTGTACTGATCGATTGCCCAGATTGCACCAGGAATTTGATCCGTACCTAGAAATGCAGCTCCACCAGTTAGTGGGCCCATGTATGCAAGCTTTATTTTCTTAGCAGCAGCGTTCGCTGGAGCTGTTGCAACTGCACCGAATGCAAGTGTTGCAGCAGCAGCTATTGCAAAGCCGCTTACGATCTTCTTATTCATGTATTGCCTTCCTGTTTCGTCTTTCATGTGTCCCGGGACAGGGAAGCGCTAAGAGTAATGCTCAACCTGTGGTTGAGACAAGGTGGAATTCGAGCTTTCCCCGCGTGAGTGATTACTTTTTGGTTACGAAAGTCCCCAAAGTGGGGCTATTTATCCAGGGCAGCCTCAGGTGAAATCACGGCCTGGGCAACCTCTTTCATACTAAGGCGTCGGTCCATCGCCGCCCTTTGAATCCAGGAAAATGCCTCAGGTTCTGAAAGATTCAAAGCCTTCATCAAGATTCCTTTTGCGCGATCGATAATTTTACGAGTCTCTAGTCGCTCATGAAGATCTGCAACTTCAAGTGCCAGTGATTGCATCTGTGTGTGACGACTGATGGCTATTTCAATTGCAGGAACAAGATCGCCGATAGTAAATGGTTTAACCACGTATGCCATCACTCCAGCATCGCGCGCGCGGTCAATGAGCTCACGTTGGCTAAATGCGGTCAGCATTAAAACTGGCGCAGTTGCAATGATCTTTTCTGCCGCAGAAATGCCATCAAGCACCGGCATCTTCACATCAAGAATTGCAAGGTCCGGTTGGTGTTCTAACGCGAGTGCAATTGCTTCCTCGCCGTTAGTTGCTTGGGCAATGACGTCATAACCTGCTTCTTGCAACATTTCCACGAGGTCCATACGAATAAGAGCCTCATCTTCGGCAACCAGAATTCTGACAGCCTTCTTGGCACCCGCTTCATTGCTCATGTGCCTCGAGTCGGATTCGAACCGACACTATGCAGTGTTTGAGACTGCCCTCTCTACCGTTGGAGTACCGAGGCGTGAGCCCATATCGTATTAGAAGTCGGCAGATAGGTGAAACGGTGAGCGTTGTGGATTAACGATACGCAGGAACAACGCCGTTTACGGCATCACCCACAATGTGTACTCGCATCGCATTGGTTGAACCAGGTATTCCTGGTGGAGATCCAGCGACAATCACGACAGGCTCGCCTATTTCAGCACGCTTTCCATCGATAAGGATTTTATCTGCTTGTAAAACCATCTCATCAGTGTGCTTGACCATCGAAATTATCAATGACTCAACGCCCCACGTCAGTGCCAGCCGGTTATAGGTACCGACATCAGGAGTGATTGCAATGATAGGAATTGATGAACGAAGTCGTGAAATCCGACGCGCAGAGTCACCAGATTGAGTAAATGTCACCAGGAACTTGGCACCCAAAATTTCCCCTACTTCGGCCGCCGCTTTTGTGATCGCACCGCCCTTGGTGCGTGGATTTTTTGTTAATGGCCGGATTCGGTCAAGCCCAAGCTCTTCGGTGCGTTCAATAATGCGAGCCATTGTCTGCACCGCTTGAATAGCGAATTCACCCACGGCTGTCTCTCCTGAGAGCATGAGTGCATCTGCGCCATCAAGTACCGCATTTGCGCAGTCTGTTGCCTCCGCGCGAGTGGGAGAAGAGTTACTCATCATAGAATCAAGCATCTGTGTTGCAACTATGACTGGCTTTGCCGCATCACGGGAGAGCTCGATACAACGCTTTTGCACCATCGGAACATCTTCAATAGGCAGCTCAACACCGAGGTCGCCACGAGCAACCATAATTCCATCGAAGGCGGCAATAATTTCCTCTAAATTTGCTACCGCCTGAGGTTTTTCAATCTTTGCAATTACCGGAACTCTAATTCCAACCTCTTCCATGATGGCGTGAACAACTTTCACATCTGCTGCATTTCGAACGAAAGAGAGAGCGATAAAGTCCGCTCCAGCACGTAGTCCCCAACGGAGATCATCCTCATCTTTTTCTGACATCGCAGGCACCGAAACTGCCACACCCGGCAAGTTAATTCCCTTGTTATTGCTGACAAAACCCGGCTGGGTGCATTTTGTAATGACGTCGTTGCCCTTGACTTCCAATACTTCAACGGTAACTCTTCCATCATCGATAAGAATGCGATCGCCAGCTTTGCAATCTCCTGGCAGCCCCTTGTAAGTAGTACCAACGCGCTCTTTTGTGCCAGCAACTTCATCGGTGGTGATGGTGAAGATATCCCCACGTGATAGCTCGTGTGGTCCGTTTTCAAATCGAGCTAAACGAATCTTTGGTCCTTGCAAATCAACCAGAACTGCAACAGCTTTCTCTGCCTCTTTCGCAGCTGCACGCACTCGGTCTAGGCGCCCTTGGTGTTCTTCATAGGAACCATGGGAGAGATTTAAGCGAGCCATATTCATTCCGGCTTCGATGAGCTCCTTTACTTTCTCTGGAGACTCAACTGCTGGACCTAAGGTGCAAACTATTTTTGCGCGACGCATGTGATTACCCTATCTAGGCTTGTGGTGAAGTTACGGCGTCGCTGACGTGAACTTCGGGTGTAATGGCGATTAAGCCACTGGGTTAAACCTGATTTAAACCATTAGCGAGCGAGTAGTGGGCTCAATCGGTGAAGGTAACTGCGTCTCCCCCACGAGGTAGCGATCTACAGCTGCAGCAGCTGCGCGACCTTCGGCTATCGCCCAGACAATCAGTGATTGCCCGCGCCCAGCATCTCCTGCCACGAAGATTCCTTCTTCAGTTGATTGGAAATTCTCATCGCGGGAAATATTGCCACGATCATCATGGCCAACTTCAAGTTGTTCGATGATGGCAGACTTTTCTGGTCCAGTGAATCCCATAGCTAGGAAGACAAAGTCCGCCGGAATCTCGCGCTCAGTGCCTGGAACAGGTTCGAACTTTCCATTTTCAAACTTAGTTTCCACAATCTTAAGAGCTTTAAGGTTCCCGTTTCCATCGCCAATAAATTCTTGTGTGCTCACTGAGAAGACTCGGTTGTCGAGTTCTTCATGCGCACTAGATACGCGATAGATCATTGGGTAGGTCGGCCAAGGTTGTGATGAAGGACGTTCATCTGTTGGTCGCGGCATAATTTCAATTTGCGTGATGCTGGCCGCACCTTGTCGAATCGAAGTGCCTAAGCAATCCGCGCCGGTATCTCCGCCACCAAGAATGACTACATGTTTTCCAGCAACATTGATAGGTGACTCTTCGATTTCTCCCAAAGCTTGCTTATTTCCCCAAGGAAGAAATTCCATTGCTTGGTAGATGCCCTTGTTTTCGCGCCCTGGAATGGGAAGATCACGCCACTGCGTTGCACCGATTGCTAGAACGATTGCATCGTAGGTACTGCGAAGTTGGGCGCCAGTGAGGTCCACGCCGATATCAACACCTGGACGGAATCGAGTTCCTTCTTGCTCCATCTGTGCAAGTCGGCGGTCAACGATGTGCTTCTCCATCTTAAATTCTGGAATTCCATAACGAAGCAGGCCACCAATTTTATCTGCTCGCTCATAGACAGCAACTGTGTGACCAGCGCGAGTAAGTTGTTGCGCCGCAGCTAACCCGGCAGGGCCAGAGCCAATGACAGCCACAGTCTTTCCAGTAAGACGCTCAGGGGCTAGCGGCTTTACATTGTTATCATCAAATGCTTCTTCAATGGTGCGAAGTTCAATCTGCTTAATGGTGACAGCATCGCGGTTAATTCCGACAACACACGCTGTCTCACATGGCGCAGGACATAGGCGACCCGTGAACTCAGGGAAATTATTGGTAACGTGCAGACGATCAATAGCTTCGACTTTATCGCCACGAAAAATCAGGTCATTCCACTCTGGAATCAGGTTACCTAGGGGGCAACCAGAGTGGCAGAACGGAATTCCGCAATCCATGCAACGACCTGCTTGCTTTTGCAGATGTTCCATCGATTGAGGTTCATAAACTTCGCGCCAATCTTGAATACGAACATCGACCGGACGTCGCTTGGGCGTCTCGCGCGGAGTCGTCATAAATCCTTTTGGATCAGCCATTTGCTGCAACCTCCATTACATACTCATCAACCGGTAAACCTTCTCGGTTAGCCTTCTCAATCGCTGCTAGCACACGAGCGTAATCACGAGGCATAATCAGTGAGAAGCGCGCGAGCTCTGTCTCCCAATTCTTAAGGATTGATTCTGCAATTTCTGAACCCGTTTCAACGTGGAAAGAAGATAGCAAGGCACGAAGGTTTTCGCGCTGATCTGCCGGCACTGCCAAGACATCAACCATCTCGGTATTAACGATTGCGGTATCAAGGTCTAACACGAAAGCACGTCCACCAGACATACCTGCTGCAATATTTCGGCCAGTTTTGCCAAGAATGACCACTGTGCCACCGGTCATGTATTCAAGTGCGTGATCGCCCACGCCCTCAACAATTGCAGTAGCGCCAGAGTTGCGCACGCAGAATCTTTCACCAGCAAGACCGCGGATGTAGATATCTCCTGATGTCGCCCCATATCCAATGACGTTTCCGGAAATTACATTTGATTCAGATTTAAATGTGGCCTTCTCATCTGGGCGCACGATTACTCGGCCCCCTGAAATTCCCTTGCCCACATAATCATTGGCATCTCCATACATACGAATGGTCAGACCCTGTGGAATAAAAGCACCCAGTGATTGGCCCGCAGATCCATGCAGCGTCACATCAATAGTTCCGGCAGGAAGTCCTTCGGACCCATAACGACGTGTGATCTCGGCTCCCAACATTGTTCCAACCGTGCGGTTCACATTTCGCACTGGCACATCAATACGCACAGATTCTTTGGACTCAAGCGCTGCCTTTGATAGCTCGATGAGCTTGTTATCAAGTGCTGCTGCTAATCCGTGATCTTGCTGTGTGGTGTTATGTAAAGGCGAATCAACATCAGGGCGCATCAGAAGTGGAGAAAGATCTAAACCGCTCGCCTTCCAGTGATCAATAGCGGCGCGGGTATCAAGGTTTTCCACGTGGCCAATTGCCTCAAGCAATGTCTTGTAACCAAGGGATGCCAGAATTTCACGAACTTCTTCGGCAATGTATTCAAAGAATGTCTCAACAAATTCAGGCTTTCCAGAGAACTTCTTACGTAGCTCTGGGTTCTGGGTAGCGATACCGACCGGACATGTATCTAGATGACACACACGCATCATGATGCAACCAGAAACAACCAATGGCGCAGTTGCAAAACCGAATTCTTCTGCACCCAGTAGCGCTGCAATCACTACATCGCGACCTGTCTTCATCTGCCCATCTGCCTGCACAACGATGCGATCACGCAAGTTGTTAAGAAGCAGCGTCTGTTGGGTTTCGGCAAGGCCTAGCTCCCATGGAGCACCCGCATGCTTAAGTGAAGTAAGAGGAGATGCACCTGTTCCACCATCATGGCCAGAGATAAGAACAACATCTGCGTGTGCTTTAGAGACACCAGCTGCAACGGTTCCCACGCCCACTTCAGCAACAAGTTTGACGTGCACACGTGCATCCTTGTTAGCATTTTTTAAATCATGAATCAATTGCGCTAAATCTTCAATCGAATAAATATCGTGATGAGGGGGCGGGGAGATGAGTCCCACACCGGGAGTTGAAAGACGTGCTTGTGCGATCCATGGATAGACCTTGAATCCAGGAAGTTGGCCACCTTCACCAGGCTTAGCACCCTGTGCCACTTTGATCTGAATATCTGTGGCGTTGGTGAGGTAATTACTTGTCACGCCAAATCGACCGGATGCAACTTGCTTGATTGCACTGTTCTTGGAATCACCGTTAGCCATCGGAAGGAAGCGTGAGGCATCTTCTCCGCCTTCACCTGTATTTGATTTACCGCCCATACGGTTCATGGCAATAGCCAGCGTCTCATGGACTTCTTGTGAAACCGAGCCATAAGACATCGCACCAGTTGAGAATCGCTTCACAATTTGCGAAATTGGCTCAACTTCATCAATAGAGATTGGCGCGCGCTGTGAGGTGTTAAATTCAAAGAGCCCACGCAGAGTCATCAGAGTTTTACTCTGATCATTAACCTGATTGGTATAGCGCTTGAAGATGTCATAACGCTTATTGCGAGTTGCATGCTGAAGTGCGAAAACGGTCTCTGGATTAAATAAATGTGGCTCACCATCGCGGCGCCATTGATATTCCCCGCCAACAGCTAAGCGCTTGGCGCCAGGAATCTCTCCCCCAACCGGGTATGCCAGGTGATGACGTCTGATTGTCTCTTGCGCAATGACATCCAGGCTCACTCCACCTAAACGAGAAGTGGTTCCGACAAAGTATTCGTCAACGAGATCTTGCCCCAGACCAATCGCTTCAAAGACCTGCGCTCCGGTATAGGAGGCGATAGTTGAAATACCCATCTTGGACATTACTTTAAGAACGCCTTTGCCCAGCGCCTTAATAACGTTGGCAACCGCCTTTTCCGGGGTAATGCCGGTGATAACTCCTTGCGTTACTAAATCTTCAGCAGTTTCCATCACTAGGTATGGATTTACTGCAGCTGCGCCATAACCAATCAGAAGTGCAACGTGGTGAACTTCTCGAACATCGCCCGCTTCGACAACGAGGCCAACTTTGGTGCGAGTCTTCTCACGAATTAGGTGGTGGTGCACGGCGGCGGTAAGTAGAAGTGAAGGAATTGGGCAATCTTCGGCATCGCCATCACGATCAGAGAGAACGATGATGTGTGCGCCATTAGCAATCGCTTGGGAAACTTCCTTCTTAATCTCTTCCAAACGAGTGTGCAGGGTGTTGCCATCACCTGTGACCGGGAAGAGTCCCCGAACAACGTAGGACTCAAGTTCAGGATAATTATCATCGGCATTAACGTGAATAATCTTTGCGAGCTCATCGTTGTTAATTACCGGGAAGGCAATGGAAATCTGGCGGCATGACTCAGGACCAGGATCAAGCAGATTGTGTTCTGGACCGATAGCTCCACCCAAGCTTGTTACTAACTCTTCACGAATAGCATCCAGTGGCGGATTAGTTACTTGCGCAAAGAGCTGAGTGAAGTAATCAAAGAGCAGGCGTGGCTTTGCCGATAGAGCAGCGATTGGCGTATCAGTTCCCATGGAACCAAGTGCTTCTCCCCCACCTTTTGCCATTGGAGTGACGATAATCTTAATTTCTTCCTCTGTATATCCAAATGCCTTTTGACGACGCAGCACTGACTTGTGTGGATAAACAATATGTTCGCGCGCCGGAAGATCTGAAAGTCTGATCATTCCATCGGCTAACCAGCTGCCATATGGCGCGGCATCAGCTAGTGAATCTTTAATCTCATCATCTTCAATAATGCGGCCAGCTTCGATATCAACTAGGAACATTTTTCCTGGTTGCAAACGACCCTTACGGACAATCTTCTCCGCCGGAATATCAAGTACGCCTACTTCAGAGGCGAGAACAACGAGACCGTCAGCTGTTACCCAGTATCGAGATGGGCGCAAACCATTGCGGTCCAGCACAGCGCCCACTTGGTGGCCGTCTGTGAAAGTAACGCAGGCTGGTCCATCCCATGGCTCCATCAGTGAGGAATGAAATGCATAGAAGTCGCGCCGCTTCTGTGACATGGTCGCGTGGTTCTCCCACGCTTCTGGAATCATCATCAAAACTGCGTGTGGCAGTGAGCGACCGCCGAGATAGAGAAGTTCTAGTACTTCATCAAATGAAGCTGAGTCAGAACCTGACATTTCAACGATAGGAAATAGTCGGGTTAGATCTTTGCCTAAGACATCACTTTCAAGAAGTGATTCGCGAGCTCGCATCCAATTTCTATTTCCCTTTACTGTGTTGATTTCGCCGTTGTGGGCGATGAATCGATACGGGTGGGCAAGTGGCCATGATGGGAATGTGTTGGTAGAAAAACGTGAGTGCACCAGAGCCAGTGGAGAAACAACACGAGTATCACTGAGATCTGGGAAGAATTCTTCTAATTGTCCGGTTGTCAGCATGCCCTTGTAAACAATTGTCTGTGATGACAATGAAGGGAAATAGAGATCAAGTGCGTGCTCAGCACGCTTGCGAAGTGCGAATGCCAAACGGTCAAGAGCGATTCCTGATTCATTTTTCTTTCCAGCAACGAAGAGTTGCTCAAAGCGCGGCATAACAGAGAGGGCGGTCTTTCCTAGAGCAGAAGAATTAATTGGTAGCTCGCGCCAACCAAGGACGGTGAGACCTTCTTCATCTGCGAGCTTTGCAATCTGTGCGCGAACCTCGGCGCCTTGTGCAATAAATGCTATTCCAGTTGCGTAGGATCCTTCGACAGGTAGCGTAAATGAAACTTCGGCGCGATAAAAAGCATCAGGGACTCGAATCAGAATTCCGGCACCATCACCACTATCTGGTTCTGCACCAGATGCGCCACGGTGTTCTAGATTGCGAAGTGCAGTAAGTGCTTTGGCAACAATGTCATGTGTAGCAATTTTATTTAAGGTGGCAACCATCGCAACGCCGCATGCATCGTGTTCTTGTGCAGGATCGTAAAGACCCTCTGCGACAGGATAATTCGATGAAAGTGCCATTCGCTGATGCCCCTCTATTTCTAGCTAACTCAGGGACATCATTGGCCCAACTATCTTAAAATCTACTGGTCAAAAGGGTAGCAAGGGGGTGCTTTAGATGCCACTCAAATGCAAGAGGTGACCAATCCCGGCGGTGATAGCCATACCCAAGACGCCGCCCGCCATGACTCGCAGTGTCGGGGTCAGTATCTTCGCCCCAGCTGTGCGCGCGCTCACAACTCCGGTAATTACCAGACCCACGATGGTGAATCCAACGATGCTCGATGCGGCTGCTCCGAAGGTCGGTGCGAATGCGCCCACAAATGGAATTAACCCTCCGAGCGTAAATGCGATTGCCGATGCCACCGCTGCTTGCACTGGACGTGCCTTTGTATGCGGATGCTGACCTAGTTCATCGCGTAGATGCGCTTCCAATGGATTGCGCTCATGCATGGCATGAACAACCTGCACCGCAAGTTCACGAGATAGCCCGCGCTCCATATAGATATGTACAAGTTCTTCAAACTCGCCTTCCGGATCAATTGCTAGATGCTCAATCTCCAGGAGTCTGTCTGATTCTTCAATATCATTTTGTGATCTAACCGAGACATATTCACCAACAGCCATCGACATCGCACCAGCGGCAATTCCGGCAGCACCTGCCGTGATAAGGAAACTCTGCTCACCGGCGCGAGCAGCTGCAACGCCAATCATGAGCGAGGCAGTTGAAACTAAACCATCGTTTGCACCAAGGACGGCAGCCCGCAACCAACCAGCACGGTGGGTGCGGTGATGCAGATTGCGCTGGAATACATCCTCTAAAGCCATATGCGAATCCTACCTTGTCCGTCGATAAAACTTCAGAAATGCTGCACCTGCCCCAAGAAACAACAATCCGGCAACATATTGATTCAGGCGAAGTCCGGCAAAAGACTGGGCCGAATCAATACGTATAGCTTCAAAGAAGAAACGCCCGAAGCAGTAAAGTGTGATGTAAAGCAGAAAGATAGATCCTGGGACTAGACGCTTTCGCGCGGCGAGTAACACTGCGGCAATAAGAAAGCACCACAGTGATTCATAGAGAAATGCGGGGTGAAAGGTTTCGAAGTTTTCATATCCAGCCGGGCGAGATTGCAGTGGAATCGAAAGTGCCCACGGTGCATCAAGTGGGCGACCAAAGAGCTCAGCATTAAACCAATTTCCCCAGCGCCCTATCGCCTGGGCAATTGCGATACCCGGTGCAAGTGCATCGGCAAAATAGGCAAAAGATGGCAAATCTTTCGCCGATGCAATTCTCTTATAGTAAAAAAAGGCAACCACGCTACCGAGTGCAATCGCGCCCCAAATTCCAAGGCCGCCATTCCAGATTTTGAAGATATCAAGAGCCCGAGAATTTGCACCAAAGTAATTTTCTGGTGATGTCACTACGTGATAGAGACGGCCACCGATTACACCAGCAGGGATTGCAAATACGGCAACATCTGCAACGACACCCACTCCTTGCGGGAAGTAGGTGAGAAACCTGCGATTGCCTAACCAGATTGCGAGTGCAACCCCGGCAATAATGCAGAGAGCATAGAAGTGGATCGTGAGCGGACCAATTTCAAACGCCGAAATAGTTGGCGTTGGAATTGCACTGCGCAAAAATTATCCGCGCTCTACAGCGGCGATAAAGAGAGCCGGATCGTAATAGGCATTGCGATCTAGTTCCTTACCGTTGATAAAGACTGTTGGAGTTGAATTCACATCACTCTGTGCAGCGGAGGCTTGCACATTTCCCACCCAATCAGCATAGGTGCCATTGTTGACACACTTTTCATATTCTTTTGACTTAATACCCACTGATTCCCCAGCTGCAACAAGTGCTTCATTAGTCCAGGCTCCGGAATTTTCTCGAGGTTGAGTCTGATAGAGCATCTTGTGGAGAGCTAAGAATTTACCTTCGTCGGCCGAGCATGCTGCTGCATTTGCCGCGATTACGGATTCGGGACCGAGAAATGAGAGAGTGTGGAAGACAACAGTTGCCTTCTTATCTTCAATTATTGAGTCAAGGTACTGACCTTGGGTTCCTTCAAAACGTGCGCAGCTAGGGCATTGGAAATCTTCATAAATATCAAGGACAGGAACGCCGGTGAGTTCACCATTAAAGACAATTCCATATCCTCGTTCTGCGGAAACACTCGCTGGAATCTTTGCAGCTAGCTTGGTCTGCTTAGAGATAATCGTTGGTACGAGCATAATTAGGACTACACCGAGTACAACACCAATAACAAGGTTGCGAGTGAAGTTATCTTTCCCAGGTTGTGGCTTCGCGCTCATTTCATATCCCTTTTTCTAGATTCAGTTTCTGCGAGGATTTATCAAGGCTAAATTTACTTTGTGGGTAGCGAAAAAGATAAATCCCAAGGGCCAATAGGCCGGTGTCTCGTAGCAGTGGAGTGATGTAATTCGCAGTTCCAGGCTCAACCTGGCCTCCCCCTCCAAAGCAGCCACAGTCGATAGAAAGGCCTCGCGCCCACGCCTGTGAGATGCCAATAACGAAGACCACCATGAGCAAGGCGCTGAGCGCTGCTGTGATTCGAGTAGCTGCGCCGAGGATCAGAAGCAAACCCATCCCGATTTCAGCGAATGGCAGAACTATGCCGATGAAATTAGCTAGAGCGATAGGAAGCATTTCGTAGGCTCGCACAGCCATCTGCGATTTATCAATCTCGTCATACTTTAAATATCCAGCAACGAGCAGAACTCCACCCAAGGTCAATCGTGAAGCTAGACCAAACCACAACTTAAATTCTCTCATCGTCCTTCACGTACCCCTTGTGATAGTTGCTCCGCTAACTCACGCACAGCAATTAAACCACTTGCTTCATCTTCTGACTCCAAAAGTTTATTGATAAATGCTGACCCAACTATTACACCGTCGGCATACCCTGCCACGCCCTTGGCTTGCTCTCTCGTTGAAACACCGAGTCCCACCGCCACCGCCGTATCCGTACTCTTTCGAATCCGAGCAACGAGATCTGGCGCACCGGATGAAACACTTGTGCGTGTTCCTGTCACACCCATCAGTGAAGCCGCATAGACAAAACCACTGCAATGATCAGTCACACTGGTAAGTCGTGCATCTTTCGTGCTTGGCGCAACAACGTAGATTGAGTTAATTTCACTTTGCGCAACAGCGGCCGTCCAGGCTGCTGATTCTTCAATAGTTAAATCGGGAGTAATAACACCAGAGCCGCCGTTGTCTGAAATCGCTTGGGCAAACTTTTCTACTCCGTATTTTTCAATCGGGTTCCAATACGTCATCACAACTGCTGGCACACCTAAATCTGTGGCGTGCTTGAGTGCTTCGAAAACTTCCTTCGCCCCAGTGCCCTGCGATAGCGCCCTATCGGCTGCAGCTTGGATCGTTGGGCCATCCATCACTGGATCGCTATAGGGAAAACCGATTTCGATTGCATCAACGCCGCCATCGACAAATGCTTGAATTACCTTTTTGCATCCCTCTTGAGTGGGAAAACCTGCCGGGATGTAAGCAATAAGCGCTGCGCGATTTTCGCTGCGAACGGTAGTGAAAAGGGTTTCAAGCGGTGTGCTCATTTAAAGTGGAATTCCAAAATACTGCGCCGCCGTTTGCACATCTTTATCTCCGCGGCCAGAGAGATTAATCAGAATAATTGCATCAGGACCAAGTTCTTTACCCACCTGCATCGCACCAGCCAGAGCATGCGCCGTTTCAATCGCAGGAATGATTCCCTCGGTCTTTGAAAGAAGTGAGAATGCTTCCATCGCCTGCGCGTCAGTGATAGCTCGGTATTCCGCTCTACCTACGTCATGAAGGTAGGCATGTTCTGGGCCCACACCCGGATAATCAAGACCCGCCGAAATCGAATGAGATTCAATTGTCTGTCCATTGGCATCTTGTAATACATAAGTTCGATTTCCGTGAAGAACTCCCGGTGATCCCCCGGTAATAGTTGCTGCATGGCGACCAGTTTCAACACCATCTCCTGCTGCCTCGAGTCCAATCAGTCGTACAGATTCATCGGAAATAAAGCGATGGAAAATTCCAATTGCATTAGATCCGCCGCCCACACATGCCATCACGGCATCCGGCAATCTTCCGGTCAGTGCCAATACCTGTTCGCGAGATTCTTCGCCAATAATCTTATGGAAATCACGGACCATCGATGGGAATGGATGCGGTCCGGCTACTGTGCCCAGCATGTAATGCGTTGTCTCAACGTTAGTAACCCAATCGCGCATTGCTTCGTTAATTGCATCTTTGAGTGTGCGAGAACCAGACGTCACTGGAATAACTTCGGCGCCAAGTAACTTCATGCGCGCAACATTCAGTGATTGACGTCTTGTATCTTCTTCGCCCATGTAGACAACACATTCAAGACCCATCAATGCCGCAGCAGTTGCTGAAGCAACACCATGTTGACCGGCACCGGTCTCAGCAATAATGCGTTTCTTGCCCATTCGCTTTGTCAGAAGTGCTTGACCTAAAACGTTATTTATTTTATGACTTCCAGTGTGATTGAGATCTTCTCGCTTGAGCAGAATTCGCGCTCCACCTGCATGCTCAGCGAATCTTTTTGCCTCTGTAATGATGCTGGGACGACCGGTATAGGTGCGATGTAACTCTGCTAATTCGGCGATAAAAGTTGGATCGGTTTGGGCAAAAATTCTTGCCGCATCTAACTCTTCAAGAGCACCGATAAGTGCTTCGGGAACGAACCGGCCGCCATAGGGACCAAAATGTCCGGCTATCTCGGCTAGCGCGTTCTCGGCAGTCGTAGTCATAAGCCCAAGACTACCGGCGACCCAGCAACTCCTGCATCGCAGAAATCGGATCCCCAGACTTAACCAGCGCTTCACCGACCAAAATCACAGAAGCTCCACAGTTTTGCGCACCCTGAACATCACTTCGGCTCGAGATTCCAGACTCGGCCACTCGGATAATCTCATCGGGAATCTGCGGGATGAGATCAGCGAAGGCCCGGGTATCGACATCGAGAGTCTTAAGGTTGCGAGAGTTGATGCCAATCATGCGTGGTGAAATCTCCATCGCACTTTCTAGCTCTTGCGCAGTGTGGACTTCAATCAGTGAAGCCATCCCAAGTTCGCAGGAGAGGTCATAAAAATCCTTGAGTTGAGAACGAGAAAGAGCAGCAACAATAAGAAGCACAATATCGGCGGCATGTGCCCGTGCTTCTAGGAATTGATACTCATCAACCATAAAGTCTTTGCGAAGCACCGGAATTGTTACCCGTGCCCGCACCACATCGAGATCTTCAAGTGAGCCGGCAAAACGACGACGCTCGGTAAGAACACTGACTGCAGCTGCACCGGCTTCTTGATATTGCTCTGCTAACGCAGCTGGATCTGTAATGGGTGCAAGTGCGCCCTTACTTGGAGATGATCGCTTTACTTCAGCAATCACATTCATCTCAGATTGTGAAAGGAATGCATAAGCATCTAGTGGTTTTGCCGCATTCTCCATCGCTTCATGAATCTGCGATAGCGGCAGTCGACGCATGGCAAGATCTTCACGGACACCCTCAATAATTGAATCAAGAACGCTCATTGCTTTTCCTCTGTGGGATCGATGCCTTTATCCAGTGCGTTCCACTGGGTGAGAGTTCGCGGAGCTCGCTCATACCGAGTTGAGAGTCGAAGTCTGCGACTTAGAATAATTGCAATCGTTGCCACGCAGATTAGTGAGATGAGAATTTTCACCGTTTTTATCGCTTCATCTCATTGGCAGCTGCGATAGCGCCCAAAACAGCCGCTGCCTTATTAAGGGTCTCATCATTTTCGGCAGTGGAATCAGAGTCCGCAACAATTCCGGCGCCAGCTTGCACATATGCGATCCCGTTATGCACCAGCGCCGTGCGAATCGCGATACAGGTATCAATATTGCCGGTGAAATCAAAGTATCCGATTGCTCCACCATAGAGCGCGCGACGTGTGGGCTCAAGGGATTCAATAATCTCCATCGCTCGCGGCTTTGGAGCGCCGGAGAGTGTTCCGGCAGGAAAGACTGAAAAGAGTGCGTCAATCGGTGACTTATCACTTGCAAGTTCGCCCACGACGGTAGAAACAATATGCATCACATGGGAATAACGTTCGATGTGCATAAAATCAATTACTTCAACAGAACCAGGTGCGCAGATGCGACCTAAATCATTACGTCCCAGATCTACCAACATCAAATGTTCTGCCCGCTCTTTAGGATCTGCCAGTAACTCTTCGCCTAATCGCACATCTTCTTCAATGGAGTCAGAGCGTTTGCGAGTTCCGGCAATGGGGTGCACCATCACTTGCTTACCGGTGACTTTCACAAGTGCTTCCGGACTTGAACCAACAACGTCATATCCATCTTCAAATCTAAAGAGATACATATATGGGCTGGGGTTATTAAGGCGCAGCATGCGATAGATATCAAGCGCATCAGCCGAGGTAGGCATGGAAAATCTCTGCGAGAGAACTATCTGAAAAGCTTCACCTGCACGAATTTCCTCCTTTGCAATTTCCACCTTGCTTTTGAAATCTTGCTCGCTCATACTGCGATCAAAGATAGGTTTATCAAAGGAGGGAAGGGCCGATACATCTCCAGCGATGGAACCGAGTAGCTCCTTTTGCATCCGGTCTAAGCGAGAGACTGCATCACGATATGAATCATCGACGCGCTCACTTGATCCATCCCAGTTGATTGCATTGGCAATCAAGATGATGGTGCCATCTGAGTGATCCATGACAACTAGATCACTGGTAAGCATGAAGGAGATTTCAGGAAGTTCAATATCGCGCGCAGAAGTTGTTGGCAACTTCTCTAACCGGCGCACTGCGTCATAGCCCATATATCCAACGAGTCCACCGGTCAGAGTTGGTAAGCCCTCAATTTTTGGTGATTTTAAATGGGCAACACTTTGACGTAGCGCAGTCAGTGGATCGACTCCTGTCGGAACTCCTACCGGAGGTTTTCCAATCCAGAGCGCTTGCCCATCTTTTTCGGTCAACGTGGTCTGACTTTTCACCCCGATAAATGAATATCGGGACCATACTCCCCCGTGCTCTGCCGACTCCAGCAGAAAGGTCCCAGGCTTATTTTGAGCTAACTTCTTATAGATATTAAGTGGCGTTTCGCCATCAGCAAGAAGTTTTCGATAAACCGGAATGACATTGTGAGATTGTGCGTGCTTGCGAAATTCTTTAATTTTCATGAGAAATTACCAAGGCTTTGGTGAAAGCAAGTCTGGTCACCGGTGTGACAGGCGGCCCCCACTTGGTCGACGGTAATCAGAAGTGCATCGCCATCACAATCAAGTGCCACCGAATGCACCATCTGGGTATGTCCCGATGTTTCACCTTTTACCCAGATCTCATTGCGACTTCGGGAAAAGTAAGTTGCCTTGCCGGTTGCAAGAGTCAACGCGAGTGCTTCGGTATTCATATAGGCAAGCATGAGTACTTCTCGGGAATTAACATCTTGTGCGATTGCAGGGATCAAAGTTGTTGGGTCTTTTAAGAGCGCGAGTATTTCTGGGGAAAGTTCAGCTCTCATGTGCTCATTCTGCCTTACGCGCTCTGGGTATTGCGCACCGAATAATTCTGAGCAGTCAGATATTTCTTCACATCCCCGATGCGATGCACCCCAAAGTGAAAGACGCTTGCTGCAAGCAGGGCATCGGCCCCAGCATCCAGGGCGGCGCTGAAGTCTTCCAGGGTTCCCGCCCCTCCACTTGCGATTAGGGGAACTTTTGCCACAGCTCGTACTGCCTTGATCATTCCGATGTCATATCCGGCGCGAGTTCCATCGGCATCCATTGAGTTGAGCAATATTTCACCGACTCCTAGTGCGCATGCTTTTTCAACCCAAGTAAGTGCATCGATGCCAGCACTCTGGCGACCGCCATGAGTCGTTACCTCAAAACCGGATTCAGTTCGGGCCCGGCGGGCATCGATAGAGATCACAAGAACTTGCGAACCAAAACGATCTGCAATTTCAGAGATGAGTTCTGGTCTCGCAATCGCGGCAGTATTGATACTGATTTTATCCGCACCGGCACGTAGTAAGCGGTCCACATCTTCCACCGTGCGAATACCGCCGCCTACCGTCAGTGGAATAAAAACTTGTTCGGCAGTTCGGCGCACCACATCAAGAGTTGTTTCGCGCCCGGCAACACTTGCCGAAATATCTAAGAAGGTGAGTTCATCAGCGCCCTCTTTGTTATAGAGCGCAGCCATTTCTACCGGATCGCCCGCATCTACAAGATCTGTGAAGTTAACTCCCTTCACCACTCGGCCATCAGTGACATCAAGGCACGGAATGATTCGTACGGAAAGACTCATGATCGTGTCTGCTCGAGTGCTTGGGCAAGAGTGAAGGCACCGGCATAGAGCGCTTTGCCCACAATCGCACCTTCCACGCCAAGTGAGTTCAGCGCTGAAAGTGCGGCGATATCTGCCAAAGATGAAATTCCACCCGATGCAACTACTGGCTTTGAAGTAACAGCACACACCTCTTTGAGTAACTCAATATTTGGTCCTTGCAGAGTTCCATCTTTAGTTACATCAGTAACCACATAGCGCGCACATCCATCACGCTCTAAGCGCTCAATAGTTTCAAAGAGATCTCCACCTTCTTTGGTCCACCCACGTGCGGCAAGAACATGTCCGCGCACATCAAGGCCCACCGCAATCCGATCACCGTGTTCGGCAATCACGCGAGCAGTCCACTCTGGATTTTCTAACGCTGCAGTTCCAAGATTGACACGAGTACATCCTGTTGCAAGTGCTCGCGCAAGTGATTCATCATCACGAATTCCCCCAGAAAGCTCCACCTTGATATCGAGTCGGCCAACAACTTCTGCTAACTGCGCACTGTTCTCACCGATTCCGAAGGCGGCATCGAGATCTACCAGGTGTAACCATTCGGCCCCTGCTGCTTGAAATTCCAAGGCAACTTCAAGCGGATTGCCGTAAGCAGTCTCGGCGCTGAGTTCGCCTTGGACAAGCCTGACGGCGCGACCATCTTTGACATCCACTGCTGGAAGTAGCTCTAAATAACTCATAACGTCTGCGTCCAATTCTTAATTACATGTATTCCGGCATCGGATGACTTTTCTGGGTGAAATTGGGTAGCGCTCAGCGCGCCATCTTCTATGGCGGCAATGAAATCCTCACCATGATGGGCAAGGGTGGACATCACTCTCACCGATTCTTTCGCTGCATATGAGTGCACGAAATAAAATGATTGATCTTCAACTCCTGCAAAGAGCGTGCTACCTGCAGCAGGACGGACGGTATTCCATCCCATATGCGGCAATATCGGTGCGTTGAGTTTTTCAACAGTGGCGCCCCACATTCCAACTCCCGCATGCTCGCCATGTTCAATGCCGCGTGCAAAAAGAATCTGCATACCAACACAAATTCCAAGAGTTGGACGCTTTGCCGCAAAACGTTCGCGCACAATCTGATCTCCGCGGACCTTGAGAAGTCCTTGCATGCAGGCAGCAAATGCACCCACACCCGGAACGACTAAGCCTTCAGCATTGAGGGCAGTTTCGTAATCAGAGGTAATAAGAACTTCTTTACCGGATGTTTCAAAGGCTCGTTGAGCTGAGCGAAGGTTTCCAGAGCCGTAATCGAGAATTGCAATCACGAAGCTAGAGAGATCCCTTTGTTGAAGGAATCCCTGCAACTCGTGGATCAATTGCAACGGCATCGCGTAGTGCGCGTGCCACTGCTTTAAATTGTGCCTCGAAAACGTGGTGGGCGTTGCGCCCTTCAAGAACTCGCACGTGCAGTGCAATTCGAGCCTCTGCAACAATGGATTCCCAAATGTGCTTACCCAGTGTGGTATCAAATGTTCCAATTAGTTCAACAATTTCTGGTTGACGGTGCACTAAATATGGACGTCCCGAAAGATCCACAGCTGCCTGAACCAGAACCTCATCGAGTGGAACCATCGCATCACCAAAACGTCGGATGCCAGCTTTATCACCTAGCGCCTCGCGAAGAGCCTGACCAAAAGCGAGAGAGGTATCTTCCACAGTGTGGTGTGAATCAACATCGACATCACCTGATGTCTTCACGGTGAGATTAAATCCAGAATGTTTTCCGAGCTGTGAAAGCATGTGATCGAAGAAGGGAACGCCGGTATCTACTGAGATCTCACCAGAGCCATCGAGGTTAAGTTCAACTAGAACACTCGATTCTTTCGTAGTGCGTTCAACGCGTGCTGTTCTCATATTTCTACTCCTAGACATGCCGATAGTGAATCTATAAATTTCTTATTTTCGGCCACATTGCCAATGGTGACTCTTAGGTAGCCCAATAATCCCACATCTCTAATGAGAACTCCTCTATCAAGCAGTGCCTGCCAGAGTTCGGGCGATGACTGCTCAAAACCGGTGAAGAGCAGGAAGTTGGCGCTGCTTGGAAGGACGGTGAGTCCCAATTCTTCTAACTCCTGCGCCATCTGATTTCGAGCGCTGCGAAGTTGATCCACTGTCGCCAATAGTTCGGTGCTGAAATCAAGGGCCACCTCAGCGGCCGCTTGAGTCAGAGCGCTCAGGTGATACGGCAAACGAACTAAAAACATGGCATCGATCACCGATGGGTGGGCAACTAGATATCCCACGCGCGCACCGGCAAATGAAAAAGCCTTGCTCATTGTGCGAATGACGACCACATGTGGATATTTCTCAATCAAAGTTACCGCAGATGCTTCATCTGAGAACTCTGCATAGGCCTCATCTACAACAAGCAATCCAGGTGAGTTGATAGCTAACTTCTCGATTTCATCGAAGGTGACTGCAGATCCGGTTGGATTATTGGGAGTTGTAATAAAAGTTAAGGAAGGCTTTGAGCTTTGAATCTGAGCAACTGCGCTATCAATATCAAGTGAGTAATCAGCTCTGCGAGAACCATTTGTCCACGCAACCTGACACACACGAGCAATGAGGGGGTGCATCGAATAAGAAGGAGTAAAGCCGATAGCTGACCCCCCACCGAAGGCTAAAAAGAGTGATTGAATAATTTCGTTGCTGCCGTTAGCAGCCCAAATATTTTTAGATGTGAAAGAGGTTGCAGAAAGAGAATTTACAAACTCTGCCAACTTGGTGCGCAGAGATAGTGCATCACGATCTGGATAGCGATTTAAGGTACTTGCAACAGTTAACACTCGCGCGGCAATTGCCTGCGCCAGTTCAGGTGATGGCGCGTATGGATTTTCATTGGTATTTAAGACCGCATCGGCGGGTAATTGCGGTGCACCGTAAGCTGAGAGCTCGCGCAGATTACCGCGCAAGGGCAACCACGACGGCCAATCTTGACTCATCACAAATTTTCCAATCGAGCAGTCATCGCTTCACCATGTGCCGGAAGATCTTCAGCTTCGGCAAGAGTAATCACAGTACTTGCAATATCTGTAAATGCTTTCTGGTCATACTCGATGAAATGTAACCCTCGTAAGAAAGTTTGCACCGAAAGTCCACTGCTGTGACAGGCGCATCCCCCAGTAGGCAATACATGGTTAGAGCCTGCCGAGTAATCACCGAGTGATACTGGTGAGAAGCGACCGATAAATACCGCGCCAGCATTGCGAATCTGCAACGCATCGACACCCGCATTTTTTGTCTGAATCTCTAAGTGTTCGGCCGCATAGGCGTTGACAACATCCAGACCCTGTTCGATTGAATCAACAATTGCTATCGCCGACTGAATTCCTGATAACGCAGTTCTTATGCGCTCTGCGTGTTTCGTCTTTGCCACTCGCACCTTTAGCTCGGCAATCACATCTGCAGCAAGTGATTCTGATGTGGTCACTAATACTGCAGCGGCAATCACATCGTGTTCAGCTTGGCTAATCAGGTCTGCGGCAACTTCTGCTGCAATTGCAGTTTCATCAGCCAAGATAGCAATCTCAGTAGGACCGGCCTCTGAATCGATACCGATGATTCCGCGAAGTGCGCGCTTGGCAGCGGCGACATAAATATTTCCTGGTCCAGTGACTAAATCACATTTGGCACAGAGATCTTTCATTCCATAGCCGAAAAGTGCAATCGCTTGCGCTCCTCCGACTGCATAAACTTCCGTGATTCCAAGGAGCGCGCACGTTGCAAGAATTGTTGGGTGTGGCAGGCCACCGAACTCTTTCTGTGGCGGTGAAGCAACAGCGATACTAGAAACTTTTGCAATCTGGGCCGGAATCACATTCATCATCACACTACTTGGATAGACCGCGCGCCCACCTGGAACATAGAGCCCCACGCGATCAACCGGTACCCATTTTTCAGTGACGACACCACCATCGACAACAGTGGTCTTGGAATCTGTGCGAATCTGATCGTTGTGCACTATGCGAATGCGCGCGGCAGAAACTTCTAGCGCAGTGCGAACTGCCGGATCTAATTGGGCAAGTGCGTCATCTAGCGCTGATTGTGGAACTCTGATTGATGCTGGCCTTACGCCATCGAATTCTTGCGCAAGTGCAATCAGGTCTGCTTCGCTACCCTCGCGAACGCGCTTTAAAATCGGTTCGACTGCAACCATTGCTTGTGCCACATCTAGCGTCGCCCGTGGAAGCAGGCGTTGATAGCCAGCCTTATCAAGGCTCTTTCCACGCAAATCAAGGGTGCGAATCACGCCCTCATTCTACTTTGTTAGCGCTGCATCACGTGACGTGATTACCGATTCCTTAAATCCGGACCAGGCATTCCGGCCCCAAAATTGCTTTGAGGTCGGCGCTCAAACTTGGCGATGATGTTACTAGCGCGTCAATTTTAAGAGTGGTGGTCTTCTGCTGATCGACCACGTGCAGATGGACTTCACGTTTTCCAGGATGAGAACGCAGGATCTCTTTAATTCGCTCGACAATCGGAGGTGTGACTTGCGTTGCTGGCAAGGTGATAAGTAATGGCCCTGTTGGTGCTCCGGAAATATCTGGCATCTTCATTTCCAGGGCGGTAAATCTGACTTGTTCATCAGTGCGCGAGAAGCGACCCTTAACAACTACAACACGATCCTCGGTGAGAGAGAGTGCATATTGATTATATGTATTTGAGAAGAAGAGAACTTCAATAGCTCCTTCTAGATCTTCCACATTGACTACCGCCCATGATGCACCTTGGCGAGAAACTTTTCGTTGAATGCCGGTGATTAATCCACCGATGGTCACAACGCCATCGGCCGGACTTTCATCCAGCAGTTCGCTAATAGTCATATCTGTGTGTGAACGAAGCACGTGCTCCACCCCAAGCAGCGGATGATCAGATACGTAGAGACCAAGCATCTCTCGTTCAAAGGTGAGTAGCGTGGACTTGTCCCATTCCGTCGATGGAATCTCGATATCCATACTTGCTACTTGTGAAATTGAATCACCGCCGAATAAATCAAATTGACCGATTGCCTCCGCCCGTTTTGTTTCAATGACAGAGTCGATGGCTTCAAGATGGATAGCCATCAAGCCCTTACGCGGATGGCCTAAGGAATCAAATGCACCGGCCTTAACCAATGATTCAATGGTCTTTTTATTGCACACATTGGCATCAACTTTTGCCAGGAAGTCCCCGAAGGAAGTAAATGCCCCCTTTGTAGCGCGGGCAGTTTTAATCGAGGCAACTACTCCTTCACCAACGTTGCGGATCGCAGCTAAGCCAAAGCGAATATCCACACCACGTGGTGTGTACTCGGCATCTGATTCATTGACATCTGGCGGCAAGACCTTAATACCCATGCGCCGGCATTCCGAGAGATAGAGCGCTGACTTATCTTTATCATCGCGCACACTTGTCAGAAGCGCCGCCATATATTCAGTCGGGTAATTTGCCTTTAAGTAGGCAGTCCAGAACGAGACCACACCATAGCCCGCACTATGCGCTCGGTTAAATGCGTAGTCAGAGAAGGGGATCAACACTTCCCATAGCCGTTGTATTGCAGCTTCGGAAAAACCGTTGGATTTCATTCCTGCTTCAAATGGAATGTACTCCTTATCTAGAATCTCTTTATTCTTCTTACCCATTGCCTTACGCAATAGATCTGCGCGACCTAAGGTAAAGCCCGCCACCTTTTGTGCAATTGCCATTACCTGCTCTTGATAAACAATCAGACCATAGGTATCGCCAAGAATTTCCTGTAGCGGAAGATTTAACTCAGGATGAATTGGTTCAACAGGTTTCCGTGAATTCTTTCGATCGGCATAGTTATTATGCGCATTCTCACCCATTGGCCCTGGTCGATAGAGTGCAATCACAGCTGAAATATCAGCAAAGGAATCGGGGGCCATACTGCGAAGAAGTGCTCGCATCGGGCCACCATCGAGTTGGAATACACCTAATGTGTCACCACGTGAGAGAAGTTCGAAGGTCTTCTTATCATGCAGTGGTAAGTCTTCAAGAACTACATCAATATTTTGATTGGCTTTAATGTTAAGTAGGGCGTCATCTAATACCGAAAGGTTGCGAAGTCCCAAGAAATCCATTTTAAGCAGCCCAGTAGATTCACAAGCTCCCATATCGAATTGAGTAATGATGGCACCGTCTGCTTCGCGGCGATGAATAGGAATCACATCTAATAAAGGCTCGCGCGAGAGAATAACGCCAGCTGCGTGTACGCCCCATTGTCGTTTCAGGCCTTCTAGACCTTTAGCAAGATCTACCACTCGCTTGGAGTCAGGATCTGTTTCGTAGAGTTGTCTAAACTCCCCCGCTTCTCCGTATCTAGCATCTTTACTATCGAATACGCCAGAGAGAGTGATGTCTTTACCCATCACCGATGGTGGAAGTGCCTTAGTGAGTTTTTCACCGATGGCATATGGGTATCCCAGAACTCGCGTTGAATCCTTGAGCGATTGCTTTGATTTAATAGTTCCGTAGGTAATGATCTGAGCAACACGGTCTTCACCATATTTTTCAGTTGCATAGCGAATCATTTCTGAGCGACGACGTTCATCAAAGTCGAGATCGATATCGGGCATTGAGATTCGCTCTGGATTCAGAAAGCGCTCGAATAAAAGTCCGTGCTCAATCGGATCAAGACCAGTAATGCCGAGTGCATAAGCCACAAGTGAACCTGCGGCCGAGCCTCGTCCTGGACCAACTCTAATTCCGACTTTCTTGGCATGTGCGACAAGATCTGCAACGACGAGAAAGTAACCAGGAAAACCCATCTTGATCATGACATCGAGTTCGTAATGTAAGCGCGTGACGTGCTCTGGTGTTGCCTTACCTTTCATACGTTCATGCAATCCGCGTTCTGCTTCTTTGCGCAGCCAAGAATCTTCCGTCTCTGCTTGCGGCACAGCAAAGGCAGGCAGGAGGTTCTCATCTTCGCGTAGTTTCACATTACAACGCTCAGCGATGAGCAAGGTGTTATCGCATGACTCTGGAATCTCCTTAAAGAGTTCGCGCATCTGGGCCGGGGTTTTTAGATAGAACTCATCATTTTCAAATTTGAATCGCTTGGGATCAGCCAGGGTAGAACCAGATTGCACACAGAGCAGAGCTTCATGGGCTGCGGCGTCTTCATGAAATGTGTAATGCAGGTCATTCGTTGCAAGCAGTGGCAATTTAAGTTCTTTGCCCAGTTTAAGTAGATCAGCTTTGACGCGAGACTCAATATCAATATGGTGGTCCATTACTTCTAGAAAGAAATTATTGGCACCGAAAATATCTCGATAATCACTGGCCGCACATAGCGCCTCTTTGTAATTTCCCATACGCAGACGCGTTTGGATTTCTCCACCCGGGCAGCCCGTTGTTGCTATCAGTCCATCGGCATATCTGGAGATCAGCTCGCGATCCATCCGGGGCTTGTAGTAATAACCTTCTAGTGAGGCAAGAGAAGAGAGCTTAAAAAGATTGGCTAGCCCCTGATTGTTCTCAGCCAAAATCGTCATATGCGTATATGCCCCGCCGCCAGAGACATCATCTTCGCCGCCATCGGCCCACTGAACGCGCTTCTTATCAAATCGTGATTCAGGTGCAACGTAAGCTTCAATTCCAATAATCGGTTTGACGCCTGCTTTAGTTGCTTGCTTATAGAAATCAAAAGCACCGAATACATTGCCATGATCTGTCATTGCAATGGCCGGCATTTCTTGGCGAGCTACCTCATTAACGAGATCACCGACGCGCGCGGCACCATCGAGCATCGAGTACTCGGTATGTACATGTAGATGTACAAACGAGTCTTTCGTCGATGCCCGTGAAGCTGAAAAATCTTCAGATGACATGGTGGCGCAACATTAGCGCCTAAGGCAGAACTGCCTCGGATAGCAACGCCAAAGAGGCCTGTAGGTCGGGTGGGTATGGCGCAACTAACTCAAGTGCCACACCTGTAATCGGGTGGTTAAAGCGAAGCTCTAAAGCGTGAAGCCAAGGTCGAGACATCTTCATTTTTTTACCCAACACTGGATCTGCGCCGTAAGTAGTGTCACCGACAAGTGGATGGTTTAGCGCCGAGAAATGAACTCGAATTTGATGTGTGCGCCCAGTCTCTAACTCCACCTTCACTAATGAGACAGAGCGGTAATACTCAATAACTTGATAGTGCGTGATGCTCTCTTTACCGGTTGCAACAACGGCAAAGCGATGATCTTCCTTGGGATGTCTATCAATCGGGGCATCGATAGTTCCAGATGAGGGATCCATATGTCCTTGCACAAGTGCGTGATAAGTTTTTTCAACATCATGATCGCGAAACATCTCTTTTAACTTTAAATACGCGGCATCTGTCTTGGCAATAATCATGAGCCCAGATGTGCCGGCATCGAGACGATGCACCACACCTGCGCGCTCTGCGGGGCCTGATGTCGAAATTGTGTAACCAGCAGCCATCAGTGCACCAACAACTGTGGGACCCATCCAACCAGGGCTGGGGTGGGCCGCGCAGCCAACCGGTTTGTCGATAACAACAATGTCATCATCGTTATACACAACGGTAAGACCTTCAAGTGGGGTCAGTGGAATAGGGTCTTGATTAAGCGGTGCCGGCAGAAGAACTTCAATGACTTGTCCTGCGGTAACTCGATCAGATTTTTGCATAGCGCATCCATCTGATTTGATATCACCATCTTCGAGTAACTTCACTACTGATGTGCGCGAAAGACCGAGAACTCGCGTCAGGGCGCTATCAATTCGCTCGCCCGCTACGCCTTCAGGCACACTCAGCGTTCTTAACTCTCTACTCATATGTGACTACCTTACTGGTGTAATCGGTGGAACATTTCTGACGCTCAAAACGAATGCAATAGCTGCCGCAATCACGATTGCGCAGTCGGCAATGTTAAAGACCGGCCAATTCGGTAGTTCGATCCAATCAATGACATGTCCACGAAAGAAGGCTGGCTCACGAAAGGCGCGATCTGCGAGATTTCCCATGACTCCACCCAGTAGTAGTCCTGCTGTGAGCTGCCACCCTCGAGATGAAATCGCGCGAGCGAAGTAGACAATTGTTGCAACTACAACAACTGCCAAGATTGAGTACAGGAGTGTGAGGCCAGTAGCAAAGCCAAATGCTGCGCCCGGATTTTTCACCAATGAAAGTTGTAGAAATGAACCTAGAATTTTCTTGGGTTCAACTTCTAGCGCTGAAATTGCCCATTGCTTTGTCGCAAAATCAAAGAGCCAGATGGTCCACGCGGTGAGAAATATCCGGCGCACCTTAGCGCCGCTCTTCCTTCTGCTTGCAGATCATGCACAAAGTTGCGCGGGGGAAAACTTGTAGGCGAGGTTTACCAATAGCGGCGCCGCAATCTTCACAGAGTCCATAGGTCTTATTTTCAATTCGTTCTAGTGCGCGTTCGGTCTGTAAGACCATGTCTCTTGCATTGCTAACTAGTGACATCTCATGTTCGCGCTCGAAAGTCTTTGTTCCGGAATCAGCTTGGTCATCTCCAGCGCCTTCTCCAGAATCTGAAATCAATTCATTCATCTCTTCTTCAACTCTTGTGAGTTCTTTACGATAACGCTCTAGATCTTTTGAAATCTCGGCCTTCACGATCTTAAGTTCTGCCGCACTCCATGGCGCTTCACCCGCAGCTGCAAGAACTGGCGTAGGTGCGGCCTTGATTGGCTTAAGTGGTGCAACCTTCTTTCCACTTTTTTCTGGGCGTGGTGGTGGCGGCATCACTAAGCGACGTTCTTCAACAACCGGTGCGGTTGTTGGTGCCATCACTGTTGCAACTGAAACAGTCTGTGATTTCTCATCTACCGTCAGAGTTGTCTTACCAATTTTCGATGGAAATGGGCGACCAGGTGCTTTGTGTGCAGCTGCCTTCTTTGCCGCTGCTTTCTTTGCCGGTGCCTTCTTTGCAGCAACTTTCTTAGCTGCAACTTTCTTGGCCGGTGCTTTCTTCGCAGCAGTCTTCTTTGCAGGCGACTTCTTGCTTGCTTTTTTCGCAGGAGCCTTCTTGGCGACAGCCTTCTTGGTCGCCTTCTTTGCTACTTTTTTACCTGGCACGCCGCGCACCCTATGCTTTTTTCTCTTCGTAACCAACTTTGCCACGCATGGTTTAGACTTACAGTCGTAATACCTTGCAGGAAAAGTGCGTTGAAGAGGCGATCACCTCGGGAGCACGCTGGAAGATTCGCCCCAAAAGGGCGAGGTAGAACCAGCCGATGTGAGCTAATAAAGAGGTATTGCCCGCATCATGGCGGTCAGTACAAGGCGGGTGGTACCGCGAACTGTGCGCAGTTCGTCCCTCCAAGAGTTCTTTACTTCTTGGGGGATTTTTTATGTCATCACCATTTCGCGCTATCGGCGCCCAGATTGATCTGCCCGCAATGGAGCACTCAATCCTGAAATTCTGGCGTGATAACGAAATCTTTGAAAAGAGCACCGCATCTCGCGCGGGTGAAGAACCTTGGACGTTTTATGAAGGTCCACCGACAGCCAATGGAATGCCCGGAACTCACCACATTGAAGCTCGAGTATTTAAAGATGTATTTCCTCGTTATCAAACCATGAAAGGTAGATACGTCACCCGTAAAGCAGGCTGGGATTGTCATGGCCTACCGGTAGAAATTGCAGTGGAGAAAGAACTTGGCTTTGCAGGAAAAGGCGATATTGAAAAGTACGGAATCGCACCATTTAACGATAAGTGTCGTGAATCAGTAACTCGACACGTAGGTGCATTTACGCAGATGACCGAGCGAATGGGTTTCTGGGTTGATTTCGATGAAGCATATTGGACGATGGCACCTGAATATGTTGAATCTGTGTGGTGGAGCCTTAAGGAAATTTGGAAGAAGGGCCTGCTTGTTCAAGACCATCGAGTAGCACCTTATTGCCCACGTTGTGGAACTGGGCTCTCTGATCACGAGCTCTCGCAAGGTTACGAAACTGTGGTTGATCCATCTGTCTATGTGCGCTTTCCCATCACATCGGGTGAACTCTCTGATCTAAAGGCATCGCTACTTGTCTGGACAACTACGCCCTGGACGTTGGTATCTAATACCGCAATTGCCGTGCACCCAGATGTTGATTACGTTGTAGTTAAAGCTACTGTTGATGATGTCAGTGAAGTGTTGGTAGTTGCCGAGCCATTGCTCTCGGTCGTTGCTGGTCAACACGAGATTCTCAAGACAATCAAGGGCGCAGATCTAGAGCGCACCACATATACCCGTCCATTTACCTACGTTGATATTCCAGATTCTCATTTTGTTGTTCTAGCTACTTATGTCACAACCCAGGATGGCACCGGTCTGGTGCATCAATCCCCCGCATTTGGCGCCGATGACTTATTGGTCTGCCGTTCCTACGGATTGCCGGTAGTAAATCCCATCGCACCAGATGGAACTTTCTTACCTGAGGTTGCAGTAGTCGGTGGCATGTTCTTTAAAGATGCTGACAAGCCATTGGTAAAAGAGCTCAAAGCAAGTGGGGCGCTCTATAAGCACCAACCATATGAGCATGAGTACCCACATTGCTGGCGCTGTCACACCGCGCTGATTTATTACGCACAGCCCTCTTGGTATATCCGCACGACTTCCATTAAAGATGAATTGATTCGTGAAAATGCTAAGACTGATTGGCATCCAGAGACCATTAAAACTGGTCGCTACGGTGATTGGCTTAATAACAATATCGACTGGGCTCTTTCACGCAACCGCTATTGGGGAACTCCACTGCCCATTTGGCGTTGTGAAAATAAGCATGAAGTCTGCGTTGATTCCTTGAAGGAGTTGGGCGAACTTGCCGGTCAAGAGTTGAGTAACTTAGATCCACACCGCCCCTTCGTAGATGACATTTCATTTGCCTGCAGTGAGTGCGCATCGGTCATGAACCGCGTTCCCGAGGTCATCGATTGTTGGTATGACTCAGGTGCGATGCCCTTTGCGCAGTGGGGGTATCCACATAAGGCTGGCTCAGTTGAGAAGTTCAAGGCTGCCTACCCAGCAGATTTCATTTGCGAGGCTATTGATCAAACTCGCGGTTGGTTCTACACCCTGATGACGATTGGAACGCTGGTCTTTGATCAAAGTTCATATAAGAGCGTTCTCTGTCTGGGCCATATTCTTGATAAAGATGGTCGCAAGATGAGTAAGCATGTTGGCAATGTGCTGGAGCCAATGTCGCTGATGGATCAACATGGCGCCGATGCGGTCCGTTGGTACATGTTGGCAGCTGGTTCGCCATGGTCTGCCCGCCGTGTGGGACACGATGCGATATCTGATGTGGTCAGAAAAACTCTACTTACCTACTGGAACACAATCTCATTCCACGCCCTCTATGCCGAGGCATCTAAATTCGAACTGTCCCAGAGCCCGGCCCTAAAAGATCGTTCACTGATGGATCGTTGGATTATCAGTGAACTCCATGCTCTCATCGCAGAAGTTGACTCTGCATATAACGATTTTGATTCACAGGCCGCCGGTAAAGTGCTAGCGCGCTTTATTGATGATTTATCTAACTGGTATGTGCGCAGATCACGTCGACGTTTCTGGGATGGTGATGCGGCAGCTCTTGCCACTCTGCACGAATGCTTGGTGACCTTAACGCAACTACTTGCACCGATGGTTCCCTTCATTACTGAACATGCGTGGCAGGAGCTAGTGCGAGTTGCCGATACCAATGTTTCAGATTCTGTCCACCTCACAGATTTCCCTATCTCTAATCCAAAACTTATCGATCGCTCACTCAATGCTCATGTGGCAATGACTCGTCGTGTTGTTGAACTAGGCCGCTCAGCGCGCGCTGAATCTGGAATCAAAATTCGCCAGCCGCTCCAGCGCGCTTTAATCTCTGCCCAAGGTTGGGCCCAGTTGCCTACCGATATGAAAGAGCAAATCTCTGATGAGCTCAATGTGATTAACCTGGAAGATATCGCCGATGCTGATGGGGATCTGGTGGATATCTCTGTTAAGGCTAACTTCAAATCACTCGGTGCTAAATATGGAAAGGCAGTTCAGGATGTCGCCAAACTTATTAGCGCAACCGATGCCACCGCACTTGTAAAGCAGTTGCGGAGTTCTGGATCGGCAGAAGTTGGTCAGTTCGCACTGGATCTAGATGACCTAGTCATTACTGAAGTACCAAAGAGCGGATGGATGGTCGCTAGCCACGATGGCGAGAGCGTTGCCCTCGACCTAGCACTTAGCCCCGAGCTGATTGCCGCCGGTCATGTGCGCGAAGTAATTCGGCTCATTCAAGAGCGCAGAAAGAGTGATGGATTTGATATCTCTGACCGGATTTACGTCAAGTGGAACGCACCTGCCGAAATGGTTGCAACAATTAACTCCAATATCGCACATATCTCAGATGAGGTTCTCGCACTGTCCATGACGGAAGATTCCACTATTGCAACTATTGAGAGTGAACTCGGTGTCAATGTCGAGCTGAGTAAAGCTTAGTATTCGAAAAAAACTACAGAACTATAAGAATTACTCGCTGAAGCAAGCTGAGTGCAATCAAGATCACGATAAAGGAGAGATCAAGTGCTATTCCGCCCACACGAAGTGGCGGTACGAAGCGTTGGACGAACTTCATCGGTGGATCGGTAACCGAATAAATCACTTCAAATATTGATGAGAGAAATGGCGATGGGCGCCAGTCGCGCTTAAACATTCTGACGTAATCAATGATGATTCGGGCGAAGAGGGCAAACTTAAACAGACCGATTATTTGCAGCAGTAATGAGGTAATCATAGAAAATAACCTCAGCTCTGGTTGAAGAAACTTGCTTGCGCAGCGGTTTTATCTTCGTTGCTCACATTCACATTTGCAGGTGAGAGCAAGAAAACTTTTAGGCTAATTCGCTCAATGCGGCCATGAAGTCCAAAGACCAGTCCACTTGAGAAATCAACAAGGCGCTTGCGTTCACTCTCTTCCATGTCATCTAAATTGATGATGACCGGATTACCTTCACGGTAGTACTCGCCGACTTTGCGAGCCTCTGAATATGAACGTGGCTGCAAAGTGACAATGTTGTAATGAGCAGCTGACTCTTCCATCATTGCCGGCTGACTTGCTGAATGAGAAACGCTATGTGAACCAAGAACTGTGACGCCTGTGCGTTCGCGTTGCGCACGTGGGGCAGCAGGACGTGATGGAACTTCTGCGATTGCGCCCTCTTGCTCGGTATCGACCAGGCCAAGGAAGCCCATCATTTTATTGAGTGCTGACATGTGAATAGGTTACCCGTGGGGCGGGCGCATCCCGAGGATTTGGCTACCCACGCGTATATGTGTCGCACCGCAATCAATGGCAATTTCAAAGTCGCCCGACATTCCAGCCGATAGCGATTGTGCGCCGGGAAATTCACCTTGAAAATCACGATGGATTTTTGCAACTTCGGTGAAGCCAATCCGCGCTTCGACGCCAAGTGGCAGCACACACATCAATCCGACCAGATTCACATTCGGCAAAGTGTGCAGATGTGCGCCAAGGGCGGCAAGCTCTGAAGCCCTTACTCCCCCTCGTGCCGGGTCGCCATCGAGTGAAAGCTGCAGAAAAACATCGATCTCTTTTTCAGTCACCGAATTTAGCTTCGTGGCGTGAGATGCATCATCGAGTGAATGAATGACATCTGCCCACCGTGCAATATCTCGTAGCTTGCGGCTTTGAATCTCTCCCTGAAAATGCCATCGCCCCTCTACTTGAGCAGCTTTTTCCAACCCTTCTTCGTTCCGATTCTCGCCAAAATTTCTCACACCTAACTCATGCAAAATCTGCACATCACTTACCGGATAAGTCTTTGTCACAGCGATCAGCGTGATATCAGGACGGGTAATTTTGCCCTGAAGCTCCGCCAAATTCACAGCTATCTCATCGCGACGGTTCATAGCCAGACCAACCCAGCCTGGCGTCCCGTCACTCCATCTCGACGGTATGAAAAAAGCTCACTACTTTCTACGGTGCACCCACCCGCAATTTCAACTGCAATCTTCTGGCCCTGAAGTACTTTGACAAGGGCAGCCGGTAAATCAAGAGCGTGATTACCTTGCGCGCTTCTTGATGCAGCAGCAGGGTGGAGCGCAGTCACCTCTGTGAAGATGTCTTCTGAAACTTCATAACACACGCCACAGATTGCAGGTCCTAAGACTGCTCGAATATCACGCGCTCCCATGTCTCGCATCACTTCTAGCGCGCGCAGCGTTACTCCATTCACAAGTCCCTTTCTTCCAACATGAACTGCGGCAACTGATTGCGAGGAGATGAGCAAGAGTGGAATGCAATCTGCTACTTGCACTGCCAGCGTTATGCCCGGGATTCCAGTAACCAAAGCATCGGCTGTGGGGTCTAGATCGCTGACATCTTCCACAACTGCTACTCGATCACCGTGCACTTGTGTCATAAAAGCCACTGGGCCAAACTCTTTAGACAACCGCGCGCGATTGGCAGTGACATGATCAGGGTCATCTCCCACATGGAAACCAAGATTGGCAGACGCAAAAGCACCGGTGCTTGCGCCTCCGGTGCGATTGGTAAAGCGGTAATTCATAGAGCCGATTTCATGGCGATGAGCCTCTGGCCTACTTCATAAAATCTGGTACATCTATCTCATCTTCTGCAATCAGTTCTTCAAAGGTTACGCGCTTACGTGGACTAGATGAGTCGAGATCAAGTGCGACAGAGAGCGGATCATTAGAAGGAATGGGATCAGCTACTCCGCCCAAAGTCGATGCGTTAATAACCGGCATCTGAACCTTTGTTGGTTCCCCGCCTGCAAAACCAGCGGCAATAACAGTGATGCGTACTTCATCACCGAGGGCGTCATCAATTGTGGTTCCGAAGATGATTCGTGCCTCTGGATGCGCCGCGCTCTGTACTAATTCACATGCTTCGTTAATTTCAAAGAGACCGAGGTCAGAGCCGCCTGCAACAGATAGGAGAACTCCCATCGCTCCATCAATTGAAGCCTCAAGAAGTGGACTTGAGATTGCTAATTCAGCAGCTCTGGTTGCTCGGTTTTCACCGCGCGCAGAACCAATTCCCATTAATGCAGATCCAGCATCAGTCATCACTGTCTTCACATCGGCAAAGTCGAGGTTAATTAAACCTGGCTGTGTGATGATCTCGGTAATTCCTTGAACACCTGAAAGCAGAACTTGATCCGCGCTCTTAAATGCATCCACTGCTGTAATGGAACGATCAGAAATTGCAAGGAGTCGATCATTTGGAATAACAATAAGAGTATCGACTTGTTCGCGAAGTAGCTCGATTCCTTCATCTGCTTGACGGGAACGAATCTTTCCTTCGAATGAGAATGGTTTTGTGACAACACCAATGGTGAGTGCTCCGAGATCGCGCGCAATCTTTGCAACGATGGGTGCGCCACCAGTTCCGGTGCCACCACCTTCACCAGCGGTAACGAAGACCATGTCTGCACCGCGAAGAATTTCTTCAATCTCTTCGGTGTGATCGATTGCTGCTTGTCGACCTTTTTCTGGAGCAGCGCCTGCTCCCAAACCTTTTGTTGATGCGCGACCGATATCTAATTTCACATCGGCATCACTCATTAACAAGTGTTGCGCATCTGTATTAATTGCAATGAACTCAACGCCTTTTAAACCGACATCAATCATTCGGTTAATTGCATTTACTCCACCGCCACCGATACCGACAACTTTGATGACAGCTAAGTAATTCTGTGGTGCAGCCACGTGAGTCCCCCTTGCGAACTGTAAACCTCGACTTGAGACTTACATTTCTTCTCTTTATCTTTGCGCTGAAGGTATGGCGTTAGGTAGTAGTAATCAAAGACCGCCACGAACTATTTTCTCAACTACACATTGATACATTTTTAGCAGAAATCAATGTAAAAAAGATTGATCACTCATCGCTATTTAACAATAGGTGCATGTGCAGCCGAAAGATCTACTCTACGAAGATTCTTGTTCTCAGGCAGTTTCACCAAGGCGTTAAATACTTGAACCTTCAAGGCGTTTTTCTCGTTAGCGCCCCACTTCACCGCCAGCTCTCTGCCCTGATATGCAAGGCGCATGGAGAAGTTGGATTCATTACGTGCCGATAGGGAAATTATCCTGCTCCGAAATGTTTGTGGAAGAGAGCGAAAGAGGGCGATGGCATCGACTCCAAGGGCTGGCGTAGAGGCAGATACATAGGGCAGATCTGCTCCCTTAAATCCGGGGAGCAGAAATATCGTCCCGGTGGAGTCAATGGTTTTGCCAGCAAAGTATGCACTGGGTTTTCGAGGCTCAATTGCAATTCCCACATCGCCACTGATCCAATTCCGTGAGACTTGCACATCACGAATCCAAGTCAGCGCACTCAAGCGTTGAGCAACCGAACGCGGTTCGATGCGTGCGATTTTTTGCCCAACCAGAACACCGGATGTCATAAGAACTAATTTCTTTGATTCCACAGTTGGCGCCCCAGATATGACAATGCTCTTGGCGGTAAATACCGAAGACCATGCAAAGAGATAGATCAGACCAGCAAAAATTAGCAGCAGCGTCGCTGCGATAAGTGAGAATCGATTAACTCTAGGCAAAGCGCTTGTTCAGCCCTTCGGCGATGATGGGAGCTAACGAATTAACGTCCCCGGCTCCCAGGGTGATGATTACATCTCCAGGTTTGGCTAACTCGATCATCCGCTCTGCAGCCAGTGCAAAATTTGGGATGAAGTGTCCATGTTGCATCTTCTCGGCAATCAGCTCTGCCGAAATTCCAGGGATTGGTTTCTCACTTGCGGCGTAGATTTCTAGCAACGTGACATCATCAGCCTTATCAAGTGAGGTTGCGAATTCATTGAGGAAAGCCTGAGTGCGGGAATAGCGATGTGGTTGGAAGATAACAAGCACACGTCCATCACCTGCATATCTGCGCGCCGCATCTAAGGTCACAGATATTTCAGTCGGATGGTGGCCGTAATCATCAATAATCCGAATTCCATGTTCGGTGGCTTTGAGTTCAAAGCGGCGCCCAGCACCACGGAAACTATGAAGGCCAGCTAGTAGTTGGTGAATAGGCTCGCCCAGGCTGAGCCCCATTGCAATACATGCGGCTGCGTTGAGCACATTGTGATGGCCCGGAACCTGCAACTCCAGTGTTCCCACAGTGCGACCATGCCAAATAACTCGAGCGCTGGATCCCATCGGCAGAAGTGAAATCTGATCAAGGCGAAGGTCAGCACCTTCAGCTTCGCCATAAGAGACGGTGGTGAAAGGGTGTGATTGCGCACCTAGCTTGCGAGCACCCTCATCATCGGCGCAGTAAACAAGAAATCCGCCAAGTGAAATGGTGGCAGCAAAGTTGGCGAAGGCAGTTGTTACCTCTTGCGGGGTGTGAAAGAAGTCAACGTGATCGTGTTCAATATTAGTAACAATTGCTGACAGTGGTTTGTATTCAATAAATGACCCATCAGATTCATCTGCTTCGGCAACAAAATATTGACCCGTGCCTCTATGTGCATTGGCACCCGATGCCATCAAGGTGCCACCAATGGCAAATGATGGATCGCTTCCGCATGCCTGCAAGGCAACGGTCAACATCGATGAGGTCGTGGTTTTCCCGTGTGTTCCGGCAACTGCAATGCTCTTTGTGCCAACCATGAGTTGAGCTAGTGCTTGCGCTCGGGTAAGGATTGGGATGGATCGCTCCACTGCATATGACATCTCAGGATTAGTAGATGAGATAGCCGTTGAATAGATCACCACATCAGCTCCCACAACGTTTTCAGCTGCATGCTGTGAATACACGGTGGCGCCCAGAGCAACCAGGGCGCTGAGCACAGTGGAATCTTTGGAATCTGAGCCACTGACGGCAATTCCATCAGAGAGGGCGATGCGCGCCAGCCCACTCATGCCAGAACCACCAATTCCAATGAAGTGAATCTTCTTACCGTGTAGGGAGTGCACTTACTTTCCTCCCGCCAGCACAAATTCCATCAGTGATGCAATCTTTGCAGCTGCCTGCATATCTTTCGCGGAGCCACTTGCTTGGCACTGGGCGCTCTTTGCCAGAAGTCGCTCGATATTTCTGATGAGCCAACTAGATGTGAACTCTCTTTGATCACAAATTTCTGCTCGAGCGCTACTGACTAACTCTGCGGCATTCAGTCGCTGTTCACCATTACCTACTGGCAGCGGAATAAAGAGCGCAAACTTTCCTAAGGTGCCCACCTCAGCACATGTCACAGCGCCGCTTCGAGAAATAATGAGATCAGCTGCTAAATACGCTGTTGCCATATCGGAAATGTAGGGGTGAACTTGGTAGTTCTCATCCGATGACATGATTTCGGCTGAGCCGCCAGCGCCATGCAAAATTTGAATTCCTCGCACTGCCAGCTCGCCTTTAGATTCAGTGATCACGCTATTGATAGCAGCCGATCCTTGAGAGCCGCCAAAGACAAATATCAGCGGCTTCTGCCCATCGAAGCCGAGGGCGGATTTAGCCGCTGCTCGCGCACCAGCCCAATTTTGCTCGGCGCGTGAAAATGCCAGCGCAATATTTTCTTTCAGCGGCAGGCCCACGATAAGTGAATGCGCAAGTGAACCAGTAGTGACAGGGTAAGCAACAGCAGTGTGCTTTGTAAAAAGTGCACCTAAGCGATTAGCCATACCGGGCTTGGCATTTGCTTCATGAATAACAATGGGAACGCGCCTGAGCGCTGCCGCAATGTATGCCGGCCCGGAAACATATCCACCAAATCCAACAAGGAGGTCAACACCGCGCAGATGTGTCAGGCACTGCGCAATAGATTTGATCAGCGTCAGCGGTGCCAGAATTAATGAAGGCGCGAGTGAACGTGCGATGCGAACTTTGGTGATGAGTAGCAGGTTAAATCCTGCCTCTGGAATCAGTCTCGTCTCTAGCCCAGTAGAAGTGCCCAGGAAATCGATACGGTCTTGGGGGTGTATTGATTTCCACTGACGAGCAACGGCGAGAGCAGGTTCGATATGTCCTGCGGTGCCACCACCGGCAAAGAGAATGTGAGTCACTTCTGGCGCTTCTTTACAATTTCTCTTCGCACTTCAGGATCGCGCAGAGCCGCACCGGCCACAAAGCCCAGGGCACAAATTGTTGCAACGAGTGCCGAACCACCGTAGGAGACGAGCGGCAGTGTGACTCCTACGACCGGAAGAAGGCTTGTTGCCGAACCAATATTCAAAAATGATTGCACTGCAATCCACACACCGATTCCAGCACATGCATATCGAGTCATCGGATCTTGTGCGCGTAATCCAATTCTAAAAATAGAGTAAATCAAAGTTGCAATCAGTACGAGAACTCCCAGTGTCCCAACAAGTCCTAACTCTTCACCGATGACCGAGAAGATGAAATCTGTATGTGCCTCGGGAAGGTTTCCCCATTTTTGACGACTGCCACCGAGACCGACACCGAAGAGTCCACCACTGGCAAGTCCGAGCAAACTGTGGGCTGGCTGCCATCCGAGATCTTTGTAATCTTCTGGTGCAAATGGATCCAGAAAGACTAAGAATCTCTGCATGCGATAGCTCGATGTTACGACAAGTGCTGCAAATATCATGGCACCAATTACGCAGATAGTGCCGAAAACTCGCAATCTGATTCCTGAAACAAATAGTAACCCAGCCAAAATCACGGCAATGACCGAGGCAGTTCCCAAGTCCCTGCCTAGCATCACTAAGAAGAGAATGAAACAGAAGGCGGGGGCAATCAACTTCAGAACATGAGTATCAAACTTGCCACTTTGCTCTCGCCGAGCCAATTGATGGCTCGCCCATAGAATCATAAAGAATTTCGCAATTTCACTTGGCTGCACATCAAAGTATTTGAAATCAATCCAGTTCGTATTTCCATTGACCGTCCTACCAACTCCAGGAATCAAGAGAATCATGAGAATTGCAATGGAGAGGATAAATCCAAGTTTGCCGAATGCATTCCATTGCTGAGCGCTTAACTTTGCAAGATAGGCTGCTAGCGGAAGTGCTAAGAGCAAAAATACGAATTGCCGTATAACTATGGCTAGCGCAGTTCCACGCGTATCAAGTGCATGGATTGATGAGGCAGAAAAAACCATCACTAGCCCTAAGAAACTAAGTGCGCCGGCGCTCACCAATAGCATGTATAAATGATTGACGGGTTTGGCTAAGAAAGTTTCACGTGTCTTAGTTGCCATTTTCAACTACCTTCTTAACTGCTTGGGTAAATCTATCTCCACGATCGGCGTAGGAGAGAAATTGATCCATAGACGCGCACGCAGGTGCAAGGAGAACCGTGTCCCCTGGCAGCGCCTTATCGCGCGCGCTTCTGACTACCGACTCCAAAAGAGAGTTATCAGGTGCACCAATTTGATAGTGAGCAGGTGCATCAATCAGGATGATTTCAATCTGTGGGGCGTGTGAACGCAACTCTGCTGCAATTAATTCACGGTCGGCGCCAATAAGAATGGCAATGCGAACCCGACTCTTGACTCGCTCGATGAGATCTCCCATCGCTGCTCCCTTCGCCAACCCACCAGCAACCCAGATCACCGAAAGTGCTGACATGATAGAGGCAGCTGCTGCGTGTGGGTTTGTAGCCTTTGAATCATTAATCCAGGTAATGCGATCTTTCTCTAAAACAGTTTCAATGCGATGTCGTCCTGGTCTAAATGTCGTAATCGCTGCCCGAATCTTCTCGTGATCGATACCAGCAGTTCTTGCTAGCCCTGCAGCCGCAAGAGCATTGGAAACATTATGCGGAACGGTAGGCAATACTTCAGCGAGTTCGCAGAACATGGCCGCTTCTTGGGCATCTGCCACAAAGGCGCGATCAACAAGGAGTTCTTCCACGATTCCGATTTCACCTGGCGCCGGAGTATCCAGTGAGAAAAATACCTTCCGCCCCTGCCAGTGCGCACTATGTGTAACTACCCGTCCATCTTCTGCATTAAGAATCGCAGTATTGCTCTTTTCTAGAAGAGAGAATTTATCTGCAGCATAGGCATCAAGGCTTCCATGCCAATCAACGTGATCTTCGGCAATATTAAGAATTGCTACCGAGACGAAATGCGCATCTTCTAACCAATGCAGCTGGAAAGATGAAAGTTCGAGAACCAGGAACTCATACTTTTCTGGGGATTCAACAGCTTCAATCACGGTTGTTCCTACATTTCCGCAGGCGAGAGCAGAAACTCCGCCGGAACGAATCATGTGTGCGGTGAGTTCTACCGTTGATGTCTTGCCATTTGTTCCGGTCAGGCCAATCCATTTTTGAGTAGGGCCTTTAAGGCTCCAGGCGAGGTCAATCTCATTAATGATGGGAACTTCTTTTTTTCGGGCAGAGCTCACCAGCGGATGATCTTCGCGCCAGCCTGGAGAAAGAAGTAGTAAATCAAACTCTGAAATTTCTACATCAGCTAGTGCAAGCAGCTCAAAACCTTCCAACTCTCGAACCTTTTCATCCGTGACTTTTACCTGCGCGCCACGCTTGATCAGTGCACGCGCTGCAGCAACTCCTGTGACACCTGCCCCTGCTACCAGGATGCGCTTGTCAGATAATTCGGCATATAAATTCTGTGGCATAGCTACCTGGTATTTATCCGGCAACCCACTGGGTATAAAAGAGTCCAAGTCCGAGCGCCACGCTCAAGCCAGCAATAATCCAGAATCGCAGCACGATTGTGACTTCACCCCAACCCAGCAATTCGAAATGGTGTTGCAACGGAGCCATCTTAAATAAGCGTTTTCCACCAGTTGCTTTGAAGTAGATAACTTGAAGTGCAACTGAGAGTGTGATGATGACAAAGATTCCGCCAAGTGGAATTAAGAGAAGTTCTACACGTAGTGAAGCAGCCATCCCGGCCAGTGCTCCACCGAGTGCCAGTGAGCCGGTGTCACCCATAAAGATCTTGGCCGGTGATGCATTCCACCACAGGAATCCGGTACAGGCACCTGCAAATGCGGCAGCAAGAACTGCGAGGTCAAGTGGGTCTCGAACGTTATAACAATTAGCTGTTACCGCTACCGCGCAACTTTGCCCAAACTCCCACACTCCAATAAGTATGAAAGCAAGGAAGGTCATCACAGATGCACCGCTTGCAAGACCATCAAGGCCATCGGTGAGATTGACTCCGTTACTTGTAGCGGTCACCATAAATGCAATCCACACAACAACCAGAATTGGACCGAGTGAAATGCTGGTATCGCGCAGGGTCGAGAGATTAAGTGAGATAGGAGTCAGGCCATCTTTATCAGGAAAATGAGTTCCGAGAAATCCAAAGATGGAAGCAAAAAATACTTGGCCAAAAATCTTTGCCTTACCTGATATTCCAGCTGAATTCTGTCTCGCGACTTTCATGTAGTCATCGAGAAAACCAACGAGTCCAAGTGCCACAACCAGACCGAGGATAAGAACTGCTGAAACTGAGATCGTGCTTCCCAGTACTAAGTGGGCAAGTAAGTATGAAATGAGCGCGGAAAAAATAATGATGATGCCGCCCATAGTGGGTGTGCCACGTTTAGTGTGGTGGGTAGTTGGACCGTCATCTCTAATTATTTGCCCATAGCCACGTCGGGCAAGTGCTTTGATCAATACGGGAGTACCAAAGAGAGAGAAGAAGAGTGCGAGGGCGCCAGCGACCAAAATAAGTTTCACTCTGCAACCATCCCTTCACTCCATTGCACCGAAATCAATTGCGCTAACTCTTCAAGTTTCTCGGAACGAGACGCCTTGACTAAGACCACATCACCTTGGTTGAGGTTGCGCGCAATATCACTCGCCTCATCTTTGCTCGCACATAAATGGATTGTGGTGTGAGATCCATTTTCTGCTGAGCTTGCATACTCCGGTGCATTGACACAGACCAGATGGTCAATTCCAAGCTCAGAGGCAAGGGTGCCAATAGCGGCATGGTCAGATTGGGATGACTCGCCGAGCTCGTGCATCTTTCCCAAGAATGCCCATGACTCTCCCCCGCGTTCTTGGGCAAAGAGAGCTAATGTGCCCAGGGCTGCAACCATGGACTCTGGACTGGCGTTATAGGCATCGTTAATCAAAAGCAATTGCGGAAGTTCAATAATCTCCATCCGCCATTTAGCACCAGATTCTGCCGTTGATAACCCACCAGCAATCTGATCAAGTGAGAGTCCGAGTTCGGTGGCAACAGCTGCAACGGCAAGCGCGTTGGCAACTTGGTGCAAGCCAACGATACGTAGTCCTACCGCGGTTCTGCCCTCCGGTGTAACTAAATCAAAATGAGCTCTGCCTTCGCGGAATTCAATATCTGTGGCACGAATATCACAGTTACTTTTTTCGCCAAAGTAAGAAGTCTTTCCGCTATGAAGCGCCGCCATCTTGGGCGTGAACTCATCATAAGTTCCTAAAATTGCAACGGCGCTCGGTGCTAAAGCCGAGATTAACTCTGACTTAGTTCGCGCAATCATTTCAACTGAGCCAAATTCACCTTTATGGGCAGAGCCAACTTTAAGAACAACCCCAATATTGGGTACGGCGATGGCAGCTAACTTCGCGATATCACCTTCGTGGCGCGCACCCATCTCCACAACACAATATCGAGTCTCTTCCGTGCACTCTAATAATGAAATTGGCATTCCCAAGTCATTGTTGAAATTTCCAGATGGGGCAACCGTCTTGGCAACATTGGAAAGTACTGATGCCAGTAACTCCTTTGTCGTTGTTTTTCCTTGTGAGCCAGTAATTCCAATAACAGTCAAGTTCGGCAGTTGCATGCGAACATGGTGCGCCAATTTTCCCACTGCGACAATGACGTCATCAACAATAATGTGAGGACCAGGTACTGCCTTGCTTCCTAGCGTGAGCACCGCACCGTGTGCACGTGCATCTTCCACAAAATCATGGCCGTCCGCATTCTCACCCTTAATTGCAAGAAAGATGGAACCCGTAATCGCTTTCCCAGAATTAATGACAGGTGCCTGTGTGACCGTGACATCATCACCATAGAATGTGCCACCGACAATTTCTGCGATTTTCAACCCTTGCATAGGAATCATTTTTTAGCCTCAATCGCTTGCGCCAGCGTGAGTCGATCATCAAATGGAGTAATAACGCCAGCGACTTCCTGACCCACTTCGTGACCTTTACCCAGAATCAACACAGTATCCCCAACAGAAGCCAGGTTCACCGCATAGGAAATAGCAGCTAAGCGATCTTCAATAATCTTTGATGGCTCTTTGATATCCACCTTCGCTGTCATCTGGCGCAAAATCTCTGTTGAACTCTCGCTACGTGGATTATCGCTAGTAAAGATTGCCACATCACTACCGCTGGCAAGTGCCTGCCCCATCAGAGGGCGCTTGGTGGCATCTCGATCTCCACCACAACCTAATACTGCAATCACTTTCCCACTTGTGAATTCGCGCGCTGCTGCAAGTACTTTCTCAACCGCATCAGGTGAATGCGCATAATCCACCAGTGCGGTGAAATTCTGTCCTAGTGAAATAGGTTCCACTCTGCCGGGGGCTCCGGTAAGAGCAGGAATCAGTGCAGCGATTTCAACAGGATCAATTCCAGATTCGTGGGCAATGGCAACTGCCATCAATAGATTATCTAAGTTATATCCACCGAGTAAGGAAGTTTTACTCTCAATCAGAATTCCACCGTTACCTCTGATACTGATCTCAGCTCCTGATGCAATGGTGTGAATCGCAGTGAAATGCCATTGGGCAGCGCTATTGGTTCGCGAAAGTGTGACAACTGGGATTTCGCACTGCGCCGCCAGTCTTGCGCCATACTCATTATCAATATTGATAAAACCAAGATCAGCATACTCATACGTAAATAGCTTTGCCTTAGCTGCGAAATAAGATTCCATATCCTTATGAAAATCAAGATGATCTTGCGAGAGATTAGTAAAACCAACGATTGCAAAGTGAGAAGCTTTCACACGATTCATGGATAGCGCGTGGCTGGAAACCTCCATCACTATCGCTCGCATATGTCGCTCCCGCATCACCGCAGCTAGCGCTTGTAATTCAGGTGCCTCCGGCGTAGTTCTCACACTTTTGAGAACTTCAGATCCAATCCTGGTTTCAATCGTGCCAATAAGTCCTGTCTCGCGCCCGGCACCTGCAAAGAGTTGATAGAGCAAGGTAGATACCGTGGTCTTGCCGTTGGTGCCGGTGATGCCGATAGTGGCTAAGTCCCGAGTGGGATCTTTATATAAAGATGAGGCAATCATGGCGCCAGCGCTGCGAACATCTTTTACTACCAAGGTAGGCAGGGCGCTTGTGAGGGCTGCGCCAGCTAGATCAGTAACAACTGCAACTGCTCCCCGAGCAACAGCTGCTGCGATGAAGCTTGCCCCATGCACCTTTGTTCCTGGAATTGCTAAGAAGATATCTCCAGCTTCAACTTCGGAATCAGAGTGCACTACTCCTGTGATTTCAATACCTGCAGCTAATTTCTTGATTGCCTCGGTATTTTCAGCGCTTACAAGTTGCGCCACCTCAGATAGGTTGAGGGAGAAATTTGTAAGCGGGCGAATCATTGGGTTTTCGTCGCAATCTGTGTGACGCGAGCTCGTGCCAGCTCTGATTTAGTCAGCGCCACCGGCAGCACCTTGGTTCCAGTGGGTGCAACATTTTCTGATTGCAATGCGAAAGTCATTACCTTCTTAAATACTGGTCCACCAAGTGATCCGCCCCAGTGGCCATTCTTGGGATCCTGCAAAGTAACACTGATGACATATCGAGGAGCATCTGCTGGTGCGAATCCAATAAAAGATGCGGTGTAACCGCTGTAGCGACCAGTGTTTGGGTCGTATCGGTTTGCTGTTCCTGTCTTACCAGCCACTCGATAACCAGGAATAGCCGCACTCGGCGCCGTACCTTTGGCTGAGACAACGCTCTCCATCATGATTCGTAGCTTTACCGCTGTGTCTTCACTGATCACTCGCGTGGAACTTCTATTGGCAGCTGGCGTGAAGTGTCCTGATGCATCACTTGTTCCAGCAATCACTGTGGGAGAAACACGAACTCCATTATTTGCAATAGTGGCAAAGACACTCGTCGCTTGCATTGCTGTCAGTGAATACCCTTGACCGAAAGCAACTGTGGGAGCTGTTGTTCTGGACCAATCCGAGACGGGACGTAAGAGGCCAGCTGATTCACCCGGAAGTCCAGAACCAGTCTTTGATCCAATTCCAAACTTTCGCAAATAGCTATATAAAGTATCGTGGCTGAGAGTTTCACCCACCTGAATAGTTCCAGTATTGCTAGAGACGGCAAGAATTCCGGAAGTAGTCAGATGTTGAATGGGATGTTTTTCATGGTCATGAAATGCCTCACCACCACGTCTAAGCATGTAAGGCACGGTAAAGACTGTTGTGGGCGAAACTGTTTTCTCTTCAAGTGCTGCTGCCATCGTCATTACTTTGCCAGTCGAGCCCGGCTCATACACATCTTGTACTGATGGATTTCGCATCAGTGAGAGTTCAACGCTTTTTGTATTATTGGGATTAAAGGTGGGTGCAGTTGCATGGGCAATAATTTCACCCGTTTTTGGATCCATCACGATGACCGTTCCATTCGACGCCGCCGAATCCTTTACCGCTGTCGCAATAGCTTCGGCTGCAACCCACTGAACATCACGATCAATTGTGAGACGAATATTGGTTCCTGATTTGGCCGCGACTAGTTCGCGCTGCGAACCCGGAATTTCAGCACCATACCCACGCGCATAGGAGTAACGACCATCGGTGCCGGTAATCAATGAGTTCTGCCCTGATTCCAGTCCTGATGCGCCAATGCCATCGGCGCGCACAAAACCGATCAGTGATGAGACCAGGGAACCGGATGGATATTCGCGAATGAATACACGTTCTGGAAAGAAACCAATGATTCGATTCTCAAGTTCCTTGCCCGCGAGTGTTTTGTTGTAGTTATAGAGCTCTTCTGTGAGTTGATCCCAGAGCGCTGGACGCGCATTCTTAAGCACAATTGAATACTTTCGAGTACCCGTAATGCTGCTTTGAATATCTTCGGCCGGTAGATTTAAAATCGGAGCAACAAATGCTGCGACCCGGGCCGGATCGGTAATCTGAGTTTGGTCAACCACAATATTGATAGCAGAGACGCTACGAGCAAAGCCAATTCCGTTAACATCGGTGATTTCACCACGGGGGGCAGGTATGACTCTCGTGGATTGCATCTCATTCGCAGCTTTTGCCTGATATGCATTGGCTTGAATCACTTGCACGCGAACAAGCTGGCAGGCAAAGAGGATAAGCACGCCAAAGATGACAGTAACAAGGATGGCAATCCTTGAATGAGCCAGGCGCAGATTACCCATTGGTTGCACCCACCGCAGGAGTGAGATCTAGGAATACCGGTGTCTCAGATGGGCGCATCCCAAGCAGCGTGGCAGCGGCAGCAAGATTTTCTGGCGCCGCATGTGAATCGATAGCGCGATTAATCGCATCTCGTTGATCTGCCAACTGTTTAGCTTCATATTTAAGATTCGAGAGCGTAAAGGCATCTTGCGCGAGCAAGGTATTGATTCCAAGTAGTGCAAGAAATCCAACTAAGCTGACAATTGTCAGAAACTTGGCAAAGTATTTCTGAGTAGCGCGTGCTCCGCTATTCACATCAGGAAATAGCCCAAGAATGACATCGGCAGTTCGCTCCCCCACCGGTTTACGATTCTTAGCCGGTGTGCGCGAAGGCAATAGCGCGCGGGCAGTTGCTAGTGACATTAGGCAGCCACCCGTTCTATTGCGCGAAGACGAACTGAAGCAGAGCGTGGATTGCTCGCTAGCTCTTCCTCCGACGGGGTCTGACTTGAACGAAAGACAAGTGAGAATTTGGCCGCGTATTCCGGAAGTTCGATTGGAAGATTGCGCGGACTCTTAGATGTTGATGCTTCGGCAAAAATCTCTTTTACGATGCGATCTTCCAGCGATTGGAACGACATCACAACTAAGCGTCCGCCGACCATTAATAAATCAAGGGCATCGGGAAGAGCGCGCGAAATTGCTCCAAGTTCATCATTTGCTTCAATACGTAGGGCCTGAAAGGTGCGCTTTGCTGGATTCCCACCGGTGCGCCTAGTGGCGGCCGGAATGCTCTCTTTTACTAGCGTGGCAAGTTCAGTCGTTGAATTTAAGGGCGCTTTGGCGCGGGCTTTGACAATGTTTTCAACGATGCGGGTTGCAAACTTCTCTTCCCCGTAGGCGCGAAGAATGTGAACTAATTTGCCTGGCTCGTAGGTATTAACGATTTCAGATGCGGTAATTCCTTGACTGCGATCCATACGCATATCAAGAGGGGCATCTTGGGAGTAGGAAAAACCACGTTCTGATTCATCAAGTTGAATGGAGGAAACCCCTAAATCAAAGAGGGCGCCATTGATATGGCTAAAACCAAAGCTTTTTGCTACTGCAGAAATTTCATCAAAGACGCAATGGGCAGTCTTTAATCGATCTGCATATGGGGTAAGTCTTTCTGTCGCTCGACCCAGCGCGATTTCATCTCGGTCAATACCGATGACGGTGAGATTTTTAAATCTCGCTAAAAGCGCCTCAGTGTGTCCACCTAAACCAAGAGTTGCATCGATAACAACTGGGTTCTCTGATTTTTCAATTGCAGGGGCAAGGAGTTCTACGCAACGATCGCGCATTACAGAAATGTGTTGCATCTTCTCCCCCGTTCTCAGATGTCTCTAGCTAAGCGCTCAGTTCTGGTCACCGCCGGCCGACGGATCTATTGCGATAGCGACGCCGGGGAAGGGACGTCGCTGCCGGCCCAACTGGTAAGGAGAGGTCGGCGGTGGCCACAAATGAGCGCTCTATTTAGTTGTGAACTTCTTATTCAGTTATAAATATTTTTTGCTGATGTTTTAAAAAAGTCCCGGAAAAACTTCTTCAGAAACATCAGCAAAACTCTTTTCGCGATCAGCGAGGTATTCATTCCAAGCAGCGCTATCCCAAATTTCAACGCGGGTATTGGCGCCAATTACTACGCACTCTTTTTCAAGACCGGCATAGGTGCGAAGTCCTTGTGGAATCGTCACGCGACCTTGGCGATCAGGAATTTCATCGTGGGCGCCGGCAAACATCACGCGTTGGTAATCGCGAGCGCTCTTTGCAGTCACAGGTGCTTGCCGCAAGGTCTCGGTAATCGTTGCGAATTCAGTTGCGGGAAATACATAGAGGCATCGCTCTTGACCCTTAGTAATGACTAGACCTGGTGAGAGCTCTTCCCGGAATTTGGCGGGAAGGATCAGCCGTCCTTTTTCATCAAGGCGTGGTTCGTGAGTACCGAGAAACATCGCTATCGAACCCCTTCCCCAAGTGGCGTAAGCGTGAAATTCCCGCTCAATTCCCCACTTTACACCACTTTCCCCCTTTTATCACCACTTTCTGCCATTATTTTCCCTCCCCCTCCCCTTTCAAGTTGGGCTGAAAATGGGCGTAAAAAAGCCCCGACCGTAGGGTCAGGGCTGGTGAGGTATGGCGCTTACTTAGAGATCTCGTTGTTCCCAACGCTCATCTAACCGCTGGGAAAGTGATTTACGGGAAGTTTTAGCACGTGGGGCGCCTTTTGCCACAGCGCCAAGGGAGCGAACCAGGGTAAGGACTCCGGTGAGGGAGATCAGAAAGCCCACTACTCCCACTGGGGTGGTCTTTGAGATCAGGCCGGCAAATATGACGCCAATGCCTAGAACGACCAGGGCCAGTGCGAGCAGAAGGCGAGGCTTGGTAGCAGTCATGGTGGAGCCAGCCAACTTTGACTCTAGCCCTGGGTCATCAGTTGCTAGGGCAGCTTCCATCTCGGCCAATAAGCGGCGCTCACGATCAGATAAAGACATATACACACTGTAGAACACTTCTTTTTCTTGCGCTACTTACGCCTCACTATCGCCAGAATCCCCCGTAATCAGCCGTCCTGGGCGCACGCTGCCCCCGCCAAAACGGGCTTTCGCCTTATCGATAGCGGTATCGGCATCGCGCCACCCGCGCTCGCGCGCTCCAAGTTCTAGCTGCACCGGTGCCTCATCAAGCAAATTACTCAGTGAGACCCCAACCAGGCGAATCCGTGCACCTTCATTGTTAAGGGCTAGATATAACTTCTTCACAATTTCATAGGTCTCATGTGTGCCATCGATTCCGATAGGTAAAGTCTTGGCTCGGCTGAGTGTTGTGAAATCTGCAAACTTAATCTTCATCGTCACGGTCTTGGCAAATAAGCCGCGCTCTCGCAAACGCGCCGTTGCCTTCTCTGCCATGCGCAAGAACTCCGCCAATATCTCTTCCGGGCTATCAATATCGCGGGCAAAAGTTTCTTCATTGCCAATACTTTTCTCTGGCTCATCTGGAATCACATTTCGATAATCACGACCCCAGGCAAGTTCATAGAGTGATTCACCGGTGGCATCTCCGAGGGCTCGCACGAGAGTGGAGCGCGGAGTATTGGCGATATCGGCAACAGTATGTAGCCCAAGTCGATCCAGTGATTCAGCTGTCTTAGGGCCCACTCCCCATAGCGCCCGCACCGGAAGTGGATGTAAAAACTCCAAGATTCGATCTGATTTGATTTCTAGCATGCCATTAGGTTTGCAGTGTTGCGATGCTAGCTTTGCAATAAATTTAGATTGTGCAATTCCCACCGAACAGGTAATTCCCTCTTCCTGCTCTACCTGCGCCCGAATCTTGGCGGCAATCTCGCGTCCATCACCAAATAATTTCTGCGCACCTGTCACATCAAGAAATGCTTCATCAAGTGAGATGGGTTCAACAAGGGGTGTGAAGGAGTTAAATATCGTCATCACTCGCTCTGAAATTTCGGCATAGCGATGATGCTCTGGTGCGATAAAGATGGCATGAGGAGCCATGCGCTTTGCTCGTCCCACCGGCATAGCAGCGCGAATACCGAATTTACGCGCTTCATAGTTTGCCGAAAGAACTACGCCCCGCACACCAGCGCCAACAACAAGGGCTTTACCTTTATATTGCGGGTTATCGAGCTCAGCCACAGATGCATAGAACGCATCCATATCTACATGCAAGATTGTTGCTTGCACCAGCTCTTCACTCATATCGCCACACTATCTCTATGCACGCGCCATTTTTCGTAGGCCAGGCTTAAGTCCCACACCGCTGTTGCCCGTATTGATATGCCACGTGCACCTGTGCGCCGAGTTTGCCCACGCACCAAAAGCAGCGATGTCGAATACAAGGTAGATGCGTGATCGACTTGCGCATCAGGAAAGAAGGTGGAATCACTGCAGCCATAGCCATCATCTAAGGTAAGAAAGATAACGCGGCGACCAGAGCGCACCGGCGGAGTTTGTAAAGCAACTTTCACGCCAGCCACAAGTACCGAAGACTTCGAACGCAAGGAAAGTAAATCCGATGATTTCACCGCCCCAATTGCGTTAAGAAATGGCGCATAAAAGCTAAGCATATGTTCGGTGACATCCATACCCAGATGCTTGATCTCACTACGAACTTTCTCAGCTGCATTCATAGGTGCCAGACCACTGCTCTCCAGTGCAGGTGGTGCGAAACCAAAGGTGAGTTGGGAACCAGGAAGGTGGGTGACGGGAGATTTCTGAAGATCGCTAAAGTGCAGCAGCAGATCGCGTTGATTGCTGTGCACCGAATCAAAAGCCCCAGTGAGAATAAGGTTTTCAATCACTGGAGTTGAGGCGCCAGATCTGCGGTAGAAATCGGCGAGATCGATATAGGGCTGACCAGCAATAATGGATGCAATTTCTTTTGCAGAAATTCCAGCAACGGTAGCGAAAGCGATTCGGATTGCATCACCATCGAGGGTGCGCTCCACGTGGTAATCAGCAGCTGATTTATTGATATCAAGCGGTGCGATACCCACACCTAACTGGCGCACTTCATCGAGCATGAGTCGCTTGGGATACATACCGGGGTCGTGCGTTAAGACCCCAGCCATAAATGCAGCTGGGTGATGGGTTTTAAGCCAGGCTGATTGATAGGTGGGCAGGGCGAAGGCAGCCGCATGTGCTTTACAGAAACCAAAGGATGCAAAGGCGCGCAATACTTCCCAGATTTCAGTGATGACCTGTAACTCATATCCGCGCTGGGTTGCAGCAGGAAAGAACCAGTCGCAGACTTCTTGTTGACCGCTCCTATCCCCCAAAGCCCTACGTTTCTCATCAGCGGCGGCAAGTGAAATACCAGTCATGACCGAGATGATTGAAATTACCTGTTCGTGAAAGACCACAACACCTTCAGTTTCCGACAAGATGGGAAGCAAGTCGGGATCAATGATGCGTGCCGGAGTAAAGCCATGTCTGGCTTCAAGAAATGGGCGGATCATGTCACTTTTGACCGGCCCTGGTCGAAAGAGTGAGATATCGATAATCAGATCGCTAAATGTGCGTGGCTCTAACTTGCCCACAAGTTCGCGTTGCCCGGGGCTCTCTACTTGAAAGATACCGAGTGTGCGCGTTGATTGAATCAGGTTATAGGTATCGGCATCATCGAGTGGCACGGCATCGATATCTATTTCGGTATCTTCAATTCGTTTAATTTCATGCACGGCGTGTGCGATAGCCGATTGCATCCGCACGCCCAAGATATCGAGCTTAAGTAAACCAATATCTTCCACATCATCTTTATCAAATTCCACCATCGGAAAGCCACCAGCGTTGAGTTGTATCGGTGCCCGGTCAAGGAAAGCTGCATCAGATAAGACCATCGCGCATGGATGCATGGCAAGGTGGCGCGGCAGACCATCAAGGCGGGCAGCGAGAGCAATCGTTGCCCGAGTTAAAGGCGCCGATGTATTCATATTCTTTAACTCAGGTAGCGAGTTCAGCGCGGCATCAATATTGCCGGCTCGAATATGCGGCATCGACTTTGCCAATAAATCAATCTCAATCGCCGGCATGCCCAGCGCCGCTCCGGCATCGCGAATTGCATGGCGGGCGCGGTAGGTATCAACCATGGCAACTGTGGCACACCGCGAAAGAGCACCTGGCTTACTCCAATCCTGGGCGCCATAACGTTTAAAGACCATCTCATAAATTTCAAGGCGTCTTGCAGATTCAACATCAATATCAATATCAGGTAGCGCCCGGCGCAGCGGTGAACAAAAACGCTCCATGAGTAGCCCATGTTGCATCGGATCAACGCCAGAGATTCCAAGTAGGTGACAGATCAATGAACCGGCGCCACTGCCACGTGCTGCCACCCGAATATCGGCAGCGCGCGCCATATCGGTGATATCGGCAACGGTAAGAAAGTAAGACTCATATCCCAGCGTTGCAACTGTTGCCAGTTCATCATCAAGACGTGCCCGCGCCTTTGCGATGGTGACGCCATCGTGATAGCGCCAATTGATTCCTGCTTCAGCGCGAGTACGCAAAAGTGTGCGCATTGCAGCAGGTGAATCAGCGCCCACAACATGGGCTTCCGGTAGATGAATGGCACCTAACCCAATATCGCGATGTGGTGATAAGACTGCGCGTTCGGCCCACTGACGCGTTGTTTTAAGTAGTAAACGTGGCGTGCGCTCACCTGCTGCGCGTGCGATTTCAGCAGCGAGTGCAATCATTTCATCGCTGCTCTTTAAATAGGCTTCCGCATTTCGACGTTCAACATTGCGTGGATGCAGCGGCACTAATTGGCGAGCGCAATCTAAGACATCAGCAACCGGACCATCAGCGCGATCACGCATCCGCACAGCGTTGGTAATCACCGCATCAATATCGTTATCGCGGGCAAAGATAAGACTGCGCGCTGCGTGCACGGTAGAGCGCGGTCCATTACCGGCCACCAAGTGCGAGACGCATTCGATGGCATGGTCAGCAAAGAGATCGCGGGTCTGATTAAAGATATCAAGGGCGCTATCAAAGCGATGGGCGGCAATCGCCTGCGATACCGGTGATTCCGGGCCATGAAGCAGATGCAGCTGAGATGTGTACTGGCTAAATTTTTCAAGGAGCTCGGGTTTGAGTACCGGCTTTCGACTATCGGTATTCATATGTATGCCGGTCATCAAGCGCACCAAACTGCGCCATCCCCCATCGCCATGCGCCAAGATTGTGACGCGCGGTAAGACACCCGATGTATCGCCCAGATAGATCGGCAGGTTGATTCCGATAATCGGTGCGATGCCATGAGCTACACACGCCTTAGTAAAACGGATCGCGCCAGCTAGGCCATCGCGATCTGTTAGTGCCAAAGCGGGCATCTCGAATTCAGATGCGCGAGCAACAAGATCGCGTGGTTGAGTAGTGCCATATTTAAATGAATAGGCACTTGCTGTGCGTAAGTGAATAAAGCTCATGGTTAGATAGCTCTAATAATCCATTGACCCGTTGTCTCATCGCGTTCGAGTTGGAAGGTTGTCAGCGCGCCAATCGGCGCCGCCTCCACCGTCCAGAGTGCGCGCGCTTGATCATCGGGGCGAAACTTTCCATCGCTAATGCGATTCCACCATCCGCCTGCTTCACACCATCTAGATAAAACTGCATGGATACGAAAACGCTTACCTTTAAAGGTGAATTCAATGGGTGTGAGCCCACCATCGGATAGGACCTCGTGCGGCCTTACTACTTCTGCTGCCATCTTTTACTACTTCCCCTGGTACCTGTGGATATTCGAACAGATGTTCGAAAAGTAGTCCAGAGCTCTGACAAGGGCAACTCCCCCTCGATTCACGCTCAACTAGGCAGCCCGATCATGCGTGGCGCGGCGAAATATAGTTGAAATTTCAACTACTCTTAGCAGTAAGACCCACCCCCACTTTTAGGAGAATCAATTGAACGCAGTTCTAGTAATCGGGCGAATCCTCTTCGCATTTATCTTTGTGACATCAGGTATCGCTCACTTTGCAAAGCTTGAAGCGATGACAGGTTATGCCCAGTACAAGAAGCTACCGGCTGCAAAGCTCGGAGTAATGATTTCTGGTCTCTTCTTCCTGCTTGGCGGTATCTACATCGCAGCCGGATTCTGGGTAGACCTTGGCGCGCTCTTGCTCGCAATCACGCTCATCCTGGCCGCAGTAATATTCCATAACTTCTGGAAAGAGACTGATCCAACAGCGAAGCAGAACGAAATGATCGCCTTTAACAAGGACATCGCACTTGCCGGAGCTTCACTTATCCTCTTCGCTCTCATCGCATGGGGAACAGTGACAGATTTGGGACCAAGCGTCGGAAATCTTGCATTCTTCAACTTCTAATTAGCCAGTAATTCACGAAAGCCCCTGCGAGAAATCGTGGGGGCTTTCGCATTCTCATGGAAAGATGCGGCTATGGAAATCCTCGGAGCCCTCATTGCTGGATCATTTATTGGCGCAGTACTTGGCTTTGTTGGCGCAGGTGGAGCAATGCTCGCTGTGCCGATTCTCATCTATGGCTTTGGCTTTGACCCGAACGAAGCAACCACGGCTGCAATCGCAGTAGTCTTTCTGGCAGCTGCGTCCGGTGTCATTCCGAAAGCACGCAAGAAGCAGGTGCTCTATCGCGATGCCTTAGTAATCTGGGCGTTCGGGCTCATTACCAACCTCGGCTTCTCATCGATTGCAGATAAATTACCTGATGCATTTATTACTTCTGGATTAGCTGTTGTGCTGGTAGTTGCCGGTGCTTCTATGTTGCGCCCACCAAAACTTGAAGAACAAAAGCGCATGCCCATACCAGTGCTCATAGTGATGTCACTAGTTATTGGCTCCATTACCGGACTCTTCGGAATAGGCGGCGGATTCATAGCGCTACCAGTACTCGTGCTCTTCTTTGGAACACCGCAAGTAGTCGCTGCCGGAACCGCACTTTTTATTATCTGCATCAACTCACTCACCGCCTTCTTGGGCCGCCCAGATCAGTGGAACGATGTGCAGTGGCATATCCCAATCTTTATTGGGGCTGCCGCCATTGTTGTTGCCCAAATTGCATCATCGCAGGCCCATCGCACCAACCCTAAAGTCCTGCGCGCATCCTTTGCCTACCTGCTCTTTGCCCTGGCAACCTTTACCGTGATTACTACTTGGATTTAATTAAGTTCGCGCACCTTGATGTATTTAACTTGTACGGCAACGACAAAAATAGCGCGACTGGCAAAGCCAAGGAGGAAAAATGATGCCCAGAGCGCATTACGAGCCCGAATCCCCCGCTGATAAATAGTCAGAGCACCCAAAGACATATGGCGACGCTATCTCATAAAGTTCACCTATGGATGGAATTCTGGAGAAGGCTGCAGTTAAAAGGTTTCAGGAAGCAGCCACAAAGCTCGGTGTGAAAGGTGAGGTAAATATCCTTGCTGAAACTGCGCGCACCGCTATCGATGCTGCCAATGGTCTTGGCATAGAAGTTGGCCAAATTGCATCATCGCTAATCTTCAAACTTCCATCCGGCAATCCACTTCTAATCATCACTAGTGGCCGTCATCGCGTTGATACCGAGTTGGTTGCTAAGAATTTAAGAATTACAGAACTAGGCCGCGCAGATGCTAATTATGTGAAGGAAGTTTCCGGTTATTCAGTCGGCGGCGTGAGCCCATTAGGGTGGATTTCCAAGCCAGAAATAATCCTTATTGATGAAGCGTTAAACGATTACGACATCGTCTGGGCTGCTGCCGGCCATCCGCATGCGGTTTACCCAACCACTTATGCAGAGCTCATTACCTGCACCGGCGCACAGCCAATGGTCGTTGGCAATTAAGCGAGTAACTCCGCAAGTAACTTCTCTACTCGCCCCTTAATGTCATCACGAATCACGCGCACAGATTCAATTCCTTGTCCGGCAGGGTCATCAAGTACCCAATCTTCATAACGCTTACCTGGGTAGTAAGGGCAGGAATCACCGCAGCCCATAGTGATCACGGCATCTGATTGTTGCACCGCTTCTGGTGTAAGAATCTTGGGAGTGTTATTGGCAATATCAATTCCGATTTCAGCCATCGCTGCAACTGCGACTGGGTTGATGGAATCTTTTGGCGCAGAGCCGGCAGAGAGTACTTCAACACGACCTTGGCCGAGCTCGCGCATAAAACCCGCTGCCATCTGGGAACGACCTGCATTGTGAACGCAGACAAAGAGAACACTTGGCTTACTCATTTATTTTCCTGACTTAGCTTTAGAGGTGAGTGCTTTAAATCCTAGGTATCCGAGCAGGCCGCCGATAATTTCGGCCAGTACAAATAGCGGCGCTGACTTAGGTGCTATTCCAGAGAAGGTATCTGAGAACATGCGGCCAAAGACCGCCGCTGGATTGGCAAAGGAGGTTGAGGAGGTGAAGAAGTAGGCAGCTCCGATCCAGGCGGCAACCAAGCGGGCAATTTTCTTATCTTCCTTCTGCTTGAGCGCTAAGTGAATAATTAATATCAGACCCGCTGTGGCAATGACTTCACCGAGCAGCAGATGGGCACCGGTGCGCTCTTTTTCTGAAATATAAATTGCAGAATACTCAAACATCAGATTGGCAACTATTGCTCCAACTGCAGCACCTGCCAGTTGCGCAATGATGTATAGCGAAAACTCTTTGCCCTTGATTTTCTTGGTGAAAAAATCAACTCCAGTAACAACAGGGTTGAAGTGGGCGCCACTGATGGGGCCAAGTAAGGTGATTAGGATGTAGAGGACAAAGACAGTTGCGATGGTGTTAATCAGCAACTGGATTCCAACATCGTTGCTTAGCGCTGTGGCCATCGCTCCAGAACCCACAACTGTGGCAATCAGGGTGGCTGTGCCTAGAAATTCACTGGTTAACTTTCTGCTCAACATGGATGCTGGGTATCCTTTGCCTATGAGTAGCGATGAGAGAGTCACGGTCGCTTACTTCTTTACCGTCAAAAGTAAGAGTATCCCTTTCGCCTTTATGAGCATGGCAAGCCACGCTCTGCGCGCGCGATTGTTCACCGGAATTTCATTTGCCAAGATGCTGGGCACCGGCAGCGGTGAAACATTTACACCCAATGATGCAAATCTCTATCGCTGGGGCATGGTGGTCGTAATTAAAAAAGACCAGCTCCCCACCTTTGATCAATCTTCAATGATTAATGCCTGGCGCAGCCGTTCGACTTCTGAATTTCGCGCAGTGCTCACTCCTCTGTCATCACACGGGCTGTGGGCGAAGCAGAACCCATTTGATTTCACAGCGCCACAACTAAACGCTGATGCAAAGATTGCTGCGATTACACGTGCGCGCATTAAGTGGAGTAAGAACTTCATTTTTTGGAAATCAGTACCTCCTGTTGTCACTGATTTGCATCAATCCCCAGGCTTTATTGCTGCCATAGGAATTGGCGAAGCACCTATCGGATTACAAGGGACTTTCTCACTATGGGAATCCGCATCTGCCCTGCGAGATTTTGCATATAAGGGCGCCGCACATCAAAAGGCGATAGCACAGACTAAAGATATTGATTGGTATAGCGAAGAACTCTTTGCCCGCTTTGAAGTCCTGGAACTTCGAGGTGAGATTTCTTCGATTACCCATAAGTAAGGCAGACTTGACCCATGTCGATCCGCCATTACAACCCACGTCGCAGACGCCGTGGCGGAGTCTCCCCGAAAACTCGCAACTTCCTTTACTCACTCGTTGCACTCACTATTGCTCTGCAGATTTCCTATCCGCTCATCGGCGGTGAAGCACTTCGTATTGTCACAATCGCAACTGTCTATGCCGGGGCCCTGGCCATGATTTTGCATGGTCATCTCTCTTATGGATTCAAATACTCCTCACGATATGTGCCAGCGGTATTTCTCTTCGGCCTAGGAATAGAATCCCTTGGCTTACATACTGGGTGGCCCTTTGGTACTTATGAATATGACTCATCTTTAGGTGTTGCACTCTTTGGTGTTCCACTCGTTGTTCCCTTTGCCTGGTTAATGATGGTGCATCCAGCACTCATAGCAGCGCGTCGAGTCACAACCCACTGGGTATTTATCTACGGTGGGGCACTTCTGATGGCCTGGGATTTATTTCTTGATCCACAGATGGTTGCCGCCGGTCGTTGGACGTGGGAAGTACCTGGTGCACACGTGCCCTTCACACCCGATGTTCCACTTTCCAATGCCTTTGGTTGGTTACTTTCCGGGTTAGTCATAACCGGAATTTTGCATCTGATTCTGCCGCGCGAGCGACGCAAAGAGAGCGCTTCACTTGTTGCTGTCGATGCGCTATTGATTTGGACTTGGTTCTCAGGGTTCATCGGCAATCTCTTCTTCTTTGATCGCCCAGGCTTGGCCGTCTTCGCTGGATTTGTGATGGGAGTGATTCTTACGCCGTACTTCTTCTCCAGCTGGCTCGGTAATAAAGATTAGCCTCTGATGCGCTTTGCACTCTTTGTCCTGTGTTATCTCATCTTGCTCATCGCACTCTTTAACTTCTTTACCATTCGAATTCCTCGCAATAAGGCGGCGGTTTCCACGCCAGTAACCGTGCTGCTGCCTGTACGCAATGAGCAGGCCAATATCGGCCCGTGTGTTGCAGCGCTAGTGGCACAAAAAGGTGTTGCCCAGCTTGAAGTAATCATCATTAATGATCTATCAACTGATAACACAGCTGAGGTGCTCAAAGCAGCAATCGGTGCGGATTCTCGGTTTTCTGTGATTGAAGCCGATGGGCCACGCGAAGGTTGGCTCGGTAAAGTCTCTGCCCTCCACACTGGTTTTGCAAGAAGCACAGGTGAAGTCATTATCTGCCTCGATGCCGATGTGCGATTAGAACCCGATGCCATTTCGCGTGCGGTCAATCAACTCCAAGATCTATCACTAGATTTTATTTCACCATATCCGCGCCAAATCGCAGGCACTTTCAGTGAAAAATTGATTCAGCCTCTACTGCACTGGTCTTGGATGAGCACTGTCATTCTGCGCCTGGCCGAAAAAGTCCCACATCGAAGTACCGCGGTTTCTAATGGACAGTTCTTTCTTATCCGCGCCAAAGCTTTGAGTGCAATTGATGGCTTTACATCTGTCTCAGCCAAGATTCTTGATGATGTAGAACTAGCTAGATCACTGATTACCGCCGGGTTTTCAGGCGTAGTGACTGAAGGTTCCGGGATTTCACACACGCGCATGTATACAAGCTTTGATGAGATTCGCCAGGGCTACGGCAAATCTCTTCACAAAGCATTCGGTGGCGCACTCGGCGCCATTGTTGCTTCGCTATTTATTGCAGCAACCGGTCTAGCACCACTGCTTCTCATACTCGATGGCTACTTCATTGGCTGGATCGCATTCTTCTGCATTGCATTAACGAGAGCACTCAGCGCTATTCGTGCTCGTTCTAATCCGCTCTACGCACTCTTGCATCCACTATCTGCGGCGCTTCTTCTCTATCTCATCGCTTACTCTTGGGCCAAGCGCGGAAGTATTCAGTGGAAAGGTCGCACCGTATGACCGGACACGTAGGAAAGGTAAAACAGCCTGAACGCATTGCAGTTGTGGGCGCAGGTATCGGCGGACTTTGCACGGCAGCTCGCTTAGCAAAGGCAGGTCATCTCGTCACAATCTTTGAAAGCTCCAATCGCACTGGCGGAAAGTGCCGAACTGAATGGATTGGCCGCTATGCATTTGATACCGGGCCCTCACTTCTGACTCTGCCAGCTGTATATCGTGATTTCTTTCAGCGCACCGGAGATGTCATGGGGCGCGTTCTTGAGATTGAAGAAGTAAATCCTTCCTTTGATTACCGCTTCCATGATGGCAAGAGTGTGAAATTTTCTAATCTTTCTCGCAAGAAAACTCTGGCCGCAATTTCTGAATCACTTGGAGAAGAAGCTGCCCTTGAATGGGATGCGCTCATGCGCCAAGCAGAGGCGATGTGGGATGTCTCGCGTGGACCATTCGTGGAATCAGAGTTGAAATCTCCGCTCTCATTACTTAAAAGACCCAGGTTAATGCGCGATCTCAAGACGATTGCCCCCTGGAAATCACTGCGTGGAATCGGAATTCGCAATCCCTATTTGGCCAAGATCATGGATCGCTATGCAACATATAGCGGCTCAGATCCACGGGTGGCACCGGCTGTGCTTTCCACTATCGCATTTGTAGAAGAGGCTTTTGGTGCTTGGCATGTAAAAGGTGGCGTTGGCACGCTCTCTGAAAAGATTACAGAACGCTGTGAAAAACTTGGAGTCACTATTCGCCTAAATACCTACGTTGATGAAATCACAACTAAGTCGGGTACTGTCACAGGCGTTGTGGTCCAGGGCCATCATGAAGAATTTGATCGCGTTGTGGCAAATGCTGATGCCCAATTTGTCTATAACAACCTGATGGCACCGACAAATAAAGTGGTAAAGATTCGTAAGCAGCTCGCAAAATCAGAGCCGTCCCTTGCTGGATTTTCACTGCTCTTGGGGCTCAAACCGAGTACAGCTGAACCACTTGCTCACCACACAATTCTCTTTCCTGAAAATTACGATCTCGAATTTGAATCAATCTTCACCAGCAAAACTCCCGTTGAAAAACCTACTATCTATATCTGCGCCCCACGAGATCCGCTGATGGTTAAAGATGCTGGACACGAAGCCTGGTTTGTCTTAGTTAATGCACCACGACATGACCCCTACGAAGGTGGTTTCGATTGGAGTGATGCTGAATTTAACCAACGCTATGCCCACTCAATCATCAATCAGATTGAGGCTACTGGAATTGCGGTGCGTGAGCGGCTAGAAGTTCTTGAAATTCGCACCCCACTTGATTTACAAGAGAGCGTGCATGCACCAGGTGGTTCAATCTATGGAAGTTCAAGTAATGGAGCGCGTTCAGCATTCTCGCGAGCGAAAAATCGTTCTCCTATTAAAGGGCTCTATCTAGTTGGTGGCTCTGCCCATCCTGGTGGCGGCTTGCCACTAGTTGGGTTAAGCGCCGAAATAGTTGCTAACGCAATTCTCGATTAAGACAAGGTCTTCTTGGCAAATCTCATTACTTGCACGAAGCTGACCAGAAGAAGAAGTATGAAGGCGTAGGAAATGTAAGTAACTCCTGGAATATCTAGGATAAAAATAATTAGAACAAGTGCCAGGAAGATTGCTCGCACCGGACGCTCTGTTGCCGTAACAACTCCAACTTCAGAGTGGCCAAGGGAGGCAAGTCGCGCCCGGGCATATTCCTGGGTTGATGCAATCGTCCACATCAGAATTGCTGCCCAGGCCGGAATTCCCACAGTCCAACCAAAGTAGAGCCAACACGCTTCCGAGATGCGATCAGCAATGGAATCAAGAACTGCGCCCCACTTACTTTCGCGCCCCTGCACAATGGCGACACTTCCATCGATGCCATCGAAGAATAGTGAGACGACAAGAAGAACTAGTGCTATGCCAGCACTTGTTGAAAATGCCATCGCAACAGCAGTTGCGAGTCCAAGGAGAGTTAAGAAATTTGGGGTGAACTTCAGCGCCGTACATACGCGTGCAACTTGATAGGAAAAGCTGAGCCAGCCAGCAACTGCGCCTTTAATCGCCGCTCCCCCATGAAGAGCGCTCCAGCGCTCTTTGAATTCTTGCTCAGTCAGTGCACTCATCGTTCATCTTTAATCTGTGCATAAATCTCACGGGTAGCAGTTGATGAATTCATTGTGTAGAAGTGAAGTCCTGGTGCTCCACTTTCTAGTAATTGATGGCAGAGATTTGTGGCTATCTCCACACCTAATTTACTGACATCTTCTGGGCTATTTTCTACTGCTGCAAAGCGCTCTGCAATGGATGAAGGAATTGGTGTTCCACCCAATTCTGCCATCCGGTTAAGTTGTTTCACATTTGTCACCGGCAAGATGCCAGCAATGATGGGAAGGCTGGAACCTTTGGCCGCTAACTTATCGACCAGCGCTTTCCATTTATCTACTTCAAAGAAGAATTGCGTGGTTGCAAATGTTGCACCGCGTCGCTGCTTTTCAAGTAAGACTTCAATATCTTTATCAATATCTCCAAGAGAACTCGGATGGCCATCAGGAAATGCTGCAACACCGATTGTGAATCCACCGAACTCAGCTGCCATGGTGACTAATTCATCTGCGTGATTGAGTCCGCCTTGCGTGGGAACCCATGGTGCTCGCGGTCCACCGGTGGGATCACCACGCAGCGCCAAAATGCTTGTGATTTCAGCATCGCGATATTTTCCAAGAATTTCACCTAGCTCATCGCGCGTTGAGCCCACACAGGTTAAGTGTGCAACGGTGGGAATATGTGTTCGCGCAGTGATTTCAGAAGTGATGCGAATGGTGCGATCTCGCGTACTTCCACCTGCACCATAGGTCACAGAGATAAAGTCTGGGGATATTGATTCCAGTTGCGACATCGCCGACCAGAGCCGCGCTTCACCTTCGACATCCTTAGGCGGGAAAAATTCAAAGGAGTACGTAACTCCACTTCGCACGCTGCTTTTCTCCACTGCCTCAGAGTATCGTTGCGCCGTGGATAAAGAGCTCACTTCAAGTATCGATAGCGTGCGCAGCGCCGTCAAGGAAGAGCTCACCCACTACCTGGCAGAACAGCGCGACTACCTGACCAGCATCGCATCTGAGTTAATTCCGGTCTGCGATGCACTCGAAGATTATCTACTCGAAGGTGGCAAGCGACTTCGTCCGCTCTTTGCTTACGCCGGCTTTATGGCCGCCGGCGCTACGCCCACTCGCACAGATATTCGTGCAATGGCCAGCCTAGAACTCTTGCAAGCATGCGCACTTATTCATGATGACCTCATGGACGGATCAGATACCCGCCGTGGAAAACCTGCCATACATCGCCACTTTGAATCACTACACAGACAAGGATCTATGGCGGGAGTTCCAGAACAATTTGGCGCAGCAGCTGCAGTGTTACTTGGCGACTTGGCTTTGGTCTGGTCTGATCACATGTTACATAACGCAGGGTTATCGCACGAGAGCTTGCTGGCGGCGCTGCTGATTCACGATGAGATGCGCATTGAATTAATGGCCGGTCAGTATCTCGATGTGCGAGAAGCCGGAGAGAAAGAATTTAGCGTTGCACGTTCGCTACGTATTGCTCGGTATAAATCTGGCAAATACACCATCGAGCGCCCGCTTCACCTGGGCGCAGTGATTGCAAGCCCGGCACAGAGTGAACACGGCCAACTGCTCAATGTTCTTTCGGCATACGGGCTGCCACTCGGAGAAGCCTTCCAATTGCGCGATGACTTATTGGGAATCTTTGGTAATCCTGATGTGACCGGAAAGCCGGCCGGTGATGATTTACGCGAAGGAAAACGCACGGTATTGATGGCGATGACGCTAGAAAAAGCCAGTGCACCAGCTCGGCGAGAATTGCAACGTGACCTGGGCAACCCAACTCTCACCGTGCAGCGAATCGAGGAGTTGCGTACCATCATCACTGAAACTGGCGCCGTGGCAGAGGTTGAAAAGCTCATCGACGGCTTGGCGACAGAATCAAAGATTGCAGCTCAATCATCTGCCATTGCCGCAGATGCTCAACCTTTTCTATTGGCACTTGCCGATAGCGCTATCCGCAGGAGTCACTAATGGTTGCACGTGTAAAAGGCCCTACCGATCATGTTGTTGTTGTCGGAGCCGGTTTAGCTGGCCTCAGCGCAGCGATGCGACTTGCTGGCGCCGGGCGAAAAGTCACCGTTATTGAACGTGAATCTGTGCCTGGTGGACGAAATGGTCTGCTTAAAAAAGATGGATACTCATTTGATACCGGGCCATCTGTGTTAACAATGCCATCCCTGATTCAAGATGCCTTCTCATGCGTTGGTGAAGATATGAAGGATTGGCTTGAGCTAATGCCACTTTCTCCGTTATACCGCGCCTTCTATGCCGATGGTTCACAAATTGATGTCCATGCCAACACCGCGCAGATGGAAGAAGAGATTCGCACCAAAGTCTCTGCCGAAGAAGCACTTGGCTATCGTCGTTACGTTGATTTTGTCACCAAGCTATATAAGTATGAAATGAATGACTTTATTGATAGAAATATTGACTCTCCCCTGAACTTACTCACACCTAACCTGGCTCGGCTTATCGCACTCGGTGGCTTCAAACGTCTGCAACCAAAGGTAAATCAATTTCTGAAAGATCCTCGTCTGCAAAAGGTCTACTCATTCCAGGCCATGTATGCCGGTGTAAGTCCGCAGCAGGCCTTAGCAATTTATGCCGTCATTGCCTATATGGACTCAGTCAACGGTGTCTTCTTTCCTAAGGGTGGAATGCACGCAGTTCCTCGAGCACTAGCAGCTGCGGCAACTAAGCACGGCGTTGAATTTAAATACAACACCACAGTGACCTTACTTGATAAGCAGAATGGTCGCGTGAAAGCGGTACTTACCAATACCGGTGAGCGCATTGAGTGCGATGTAGTTGTGATGAACCCAGATCTGCCGGTGGTGTGGCGCGAGCTACTTGGCAAGACACCACTAAATATCAAGCGTCTGAAGTACTCACCATCATGTGCCACCCTCCTTGTGGGCTCTTCCAAGAAATATGACCATATTGCCCACCACAATATTCACTTTGGTAAATCTTGGGATGGCGTCTTCGATGAATTGATTAAGAAGAAGCAGTTGATGTCTGATCCATCTGTGCTTGTCACAGTGCCATCTCATGACGACCCCAGCTTGGCACCAGCTGGCAAGCAGTCGTATTACGTTTTATTTCCAACTCCTAACTTGACTGCAGATATCGATTGGAACAAACAGTCCGGGCCTTACCGCGACTCCATGATTAAGACTTTAGAAGAGCGTGGCTATACCGGCTTTGGCGCTGCCATTGAAACCGAAGTAATGACAACCCCACTTGATTGGCAGAGACAAGGTATGGAGCAGGGTGCACCATTTGCTAGCGCACATACCTTCTTCCAAACCGGTCCATTTAGACCTCGCAATATTGCCGCCGGTTTTGAAAACGTCGTCTTTGCCGGCAGTGGCACCCAACCAGGTGTGGGAGTTCCGATGGTTCTCATCTCAGGTCGCCTTGCCGCCGAACGCATTGTGGGTCCGGTCAAGTAAATGGATGCGTTGCTCCAAGCGTCTTACCTTGAATGCAAGCGCCTGAACTCGCTGCATGGCAAGACGTATTACCTAGCGACGCTACTACTTCCCAAGAACAAGCGACCATACGTGCACGCCCTCTATGGCTTTGCCCGTTATGCCGATGAAATTGTCGATGATCTAGCATCAACGCTCACGCCCCAAGAGAAGGCGGACGCGCTTCGCAGTTGGAGTACCGGTGTATTAAATGATTTAGCGGCAGGGCGCTCCACTGATCACATTGGCAGAGCCTTAGTAGATACGGCTAAAAAGTTTGCTATTCCCCATCAGCACTTCGTGGATTTCTTACACTCGATGGAGATGGACTTAACCGTCACGCACTACCAAACATATGAAGACTTACTTGAATATGTCTATGGCTCTGCCGCCGTCATCGGCCTTGAGATGGTTCCCATCCTTGGCTATTCCGATGAGCGAGCATTTGAAGCGGCCAAGAAGTTAGGGATTGCATTCCAGCTTGCTAACTTCATCCGTGATGTGAGTGAGGATCTTGACCGCGGCCGGGTATATCTACCCTTGCAAGAACTTGCGCAATTCGGTGTTGATAGAGAGATGTTAGAACGTAGAAAGTTAACGCCCGAGATTGTTGCAGCACTTAAGTTTCAAATCGCGCGCGTGCGCCAATTGCAAGCAGAGTCACAGGTGGGAATCTCATACTTGGATAAGGAGTCTCGCCCATGTATTCGTGCCGCCAGTGAGCTCTACTGCGGCATCGTCGATGAAGTCGAAGCCATTGGCTATGACATATTTAATAGGCGGGCCAAGACATCCACAGCTCGCCGTGCCAAAGTAGCTGGCCTTGCTTTTTTGCAGGCAATTGTGGCTCGTATCGGTTAGAGTTTGCACGCACGGGAGCCAAGGTGGCTGAGAGGACTTCATTGAAGTCGACCGTCTGACTGGTCCGGTAATGCGGATCTAGAAATGGCAGGTGTATCTTGTTTTCAACTCTATTTACCGCATGGGGATATGACGTCTCTTATCTCGAATTCATCGCTTCCCTAGTCTCATTCATCGGCGTCGCACTGGGCATTACTCGAAAGCGAGTTACCTGGCCATGGTGGGCGGCAAGTAGCGTTTTATATGGCGTCTTCTTTCTGCAGTATGAACTCTATGCCAGTGCCGCTCTACAACTGATTTTTATTGCAGCAGCCATCATTGGCTGGTTTGGCTGGGAACCAACCGGTGCTAAACCAGGACCAGTAAAGAACTCTTATCGCCTCTATATCCTGGCTGCGATTTTGATTTCCACTCTGGCACTTGGCCCAGTACTTAAGTCTTTGGGAGCAGCCTCTACTTACGTTGATGCCATTCTCTTCTTTGGAAGTTTTGCCGCGCAAATGCTGATGGTCTATCAAAAGTATGAGACCTGGCCGCTCTGGCTGGTAGTCGATGCTGGATACGTCGCCCTCTATGCCTCACAAGGGTTACTCTTTACAACGTTGCTCTATGTACTCTTTACAATCATGGCAGCACTGGGATGGAGCAGTTGGTATGGAGCTCACCGCCGCGCTACTAGATCTCTGTAAAGGTGTAGCACAACCCATCATTGCAATCGATGGGCCGGCAGGTGGTGGCAAAACCACCCTTGCACAAAACCTGGCACTCGCATTTTCCACATCACTTTCCACCACCGTGATTCATATGGATGATCTCTACGATGGCTGGGATGGCGCACTCGATGAAGATTTCTCATCAGTCCTATCGAATATCGTCGGATTACATAAGAAATCAGAGAATATTTCCTATTCTTCCTACAACTGGAGTGAGGCAAAATTCGATGAAGCAAAAGAAGTGCCGCGCACGCAATTATTGATTTTAGAAGGTGTGGGAAGCGGGCAAGGTTCTATCCGCTCTTCACTCGCTGCCTTAATCTGGATAGATATCAACGATAAGCAAGGTTTGGCGCGGGTTATCGCGCGCGATGGCGAATCAATAAGAGTTCCGATGGAGAAGTGGCTCACACTGCAGGAGCAACACTTTCACCTCGAAGGTACGCAGAACGCCGCGGATTTCATACTCACTACCTAGAATTTGTCTTATGTCTGACCTGACCGGCGAGCTTATCGATGGGCGTTATCAACTCATCCGCCAGCTGGCCAACGGTGGAATGGCAAGCATCTATGAGGCGGTAGATACCAGACTTGATCGCAAAGTGGCAGTCAAGATCATGCATCCACACCTTGCCCAAGATGAGCAATTTGTGGAACGTTTTATTCGCGAAGCAAAAGCTGCCGCATCATTAACACATCCCAATATTGTCGCCGTTCAAGACCAGGGCTGGAACCAAAATGGAACACCAGCAGTATTTCTTGTCATGGAGCTCATCGAAGGTCACACCCTTCGGGAATACCTCAATGAACGTGGCAAGTTATCGATAGATGATGGCATCAAATTTCTATCACCAGTCTTAAGCGCTCTTGCTGCTGCCCATAAAATTGGCATTGTTCACCGTGATATTAAGCCTGAAAATATCTTGATCTCCAAAGAAGGTCGCATCAAGATTGCAGATTTTGGTCTGGCAAAGGGGCCACTACTGGGCGGAACAATGACGGCTGAATCAAGTGTGATTCTCGGCAGCGTTTCCTACTTATCGCCAGAGCAAGTGCAACGTGGCATCGCAGATGCCCGAAGTGATGTGTATTCCATTGGCATCACGGCATTTGAGATGTTTACTGGAGATAAGCCATTTGAAGGTGATGCTCCTATTCAAGTGGCATATATGCATGTCAATAACCGAGTGCCAAAGATAAGTTCAGTCTTGGATAACGTTCCCAAGGCACTGGATGAACTGATCTACCGGGCAACCAGTGCTAACCCTGACGAGCGTCCGCGCGATGCTGGAGCATTTTTTGAAGAGCTCAGCGCTTTAAATCCCAAGAAGAACCAGCTGAGTCTTGAATTAGATATCCCCATTGCACCGATGCGCCCGAAGAAGGAACCTAAATCACTGCGCAAGCGAGTGCGCGAAATTACCGCTGCGATTCCAGTTCCAAAAGCCCAGGAAACAACGGCCCAAGTGGAAAAGCGGAAAAAGATAAGTAAACGAGTAAAGCGAAATAGATTTATCGCACTCGGGTTGGCAGTCGCACTTGGAATATTCGGTTGGTATGCCCTGATTGGGCCAGGTTCCCGCGTTGTTGTTCCCTCCACCGTGGGTGCGACCCAAGATGAAGTACGCGCCGCACTTGACCCACTCGGGCTCACCTTTGTCGTTACCGAAAAACGATTTAGCGAAGAGATTGGCGCAGAGCGAGTTATTGAATCTTCTCCCGAAGGCGGCGGACGCATTGATCAAGGCGGAATTGTTGACCTCGTTATCTCTAAAGGACCAGAGCGTTATGCGATTCCACAACTAGCTGGTCTGACTCCAAAAGCTGCTGCGAATTTAGTGAAAAAACTACCACTGTCGCTACAACCAAATATTGAAGAATTTAACCTCACCGTTCCCAAGGGTTATGTGATTGGCTCGGTGCCAAGTTCTGGCGAGAAGGTAAAGCGTGGCACCGCAATTACTATTCGCATCTCTAGAGGAATTGAGCAAATTGCAATTGCATCATATGTGGGCAAGAGTGCAGATCAAGCCCTCAATGAACTTACCGAAGCTGGTTTCATGGTGAGTTCAATCTACGGCTTTAGTGAGTTGCGACTTGCCGGTGAAGTTATCTCGCAAAAGCCCGAAGGTGGGAAGAGCGTTAACAAAGGTGCAGAGATTGAGCTCGTCGTATCTAAAGGTTCACAATTTGCATATATTCCTAATGTCTTCTCCATCGAGGAATCGCTAGCGATTCAAAGCCTGAAAGATCTCGAACTCAAAGTTGTTGTGAAGAAGATTGGCAAAAAAGCGGTAAAGAAAGTCACTTCTGTTTCACCGAAGGTAGGCACGAAGGTTAAACGTGGCAGTACTGTAACCATCACAGTAGGGTGAGCCGGTGAAGAAACCTCGTATCGGCGCCCACACCCCCACATCTGGCGGAATGGCTAAGCGTTCTATCGCCTATGCCGAACTTACTGGCGCTGAAGCTATTCAAGTCTTCACATCTAATCCTCGTGGTTGGGCGATGCCGGAAACAAACCACGAAGCAGATGCCATCTTCCGAGAAAAAGCGGCGGCACTTGATCTTGAAACGTATGTGCATGCACCATTTCTGATCAATCTAGGTTCGCCTACCGAAGGCACCTATAAGAATTCATTGGCATCAACTGAGTACTCGCTCAAGCGCGGTAAGGAGATTGGCGCGTTAGGTGTGGTGGTTCATACCGGCTCGGCAGTTAATGAAGACTTTATTGATAAAGCGTGGAAGCAGATTAATAAAGGCATGATGCCAATTCTTGAGGCGCTCTCAGATGATGCGCCATACCTGCTGCTAGAACCCACCGCCGGGCAGGGGCAATCGCTAGTAAAGCGCCTTGAAGATCTTGAATACTATTTAAAGGCCCTTGAATACCATCCAAAAGTCGGAATTTGTCTAGATACCTGCCACGTCTTTGCCGCAGGCCATGACATTGCAAAAAAGGGTGGGATGAAAGAAACGTTGGATCTCTTAGTTGAAGTTGCTGGCATCGAACGTATTCAACTCATTCACGCCAATGACTCAATGGATGTGTGTGGGGCCCTGAAAGATCGCCACCAAAATATTGGTGAAGGATTTATCGGCGTTGACCCATTTAAAGAACTCTTACATCACCCAGCTGTTGCCAACGCTCCCCTGATTCTTGAAACTCCAGGAATGGAGCCCGAGCACGGTGCTGAAATTGCACTGCTAAAGAAGTTGCGGGGATGAGTTCTTCGCATGCGCTAAAGATGCGTTTGGCGCCTTGGGCGTTGCTCCTAGTTTCTGCAGCATGGGGCCTTGCCTTTGTGGTTATGAAAGATGCGATTGAGCGCCAAAGTGTGAACAGCTTCCTCTTCACTCGTTTTCTAGTTGCCGTCATTGCCATGTTCTTACTAAAACCCACTGTCATTCAATCAATTAACCGGGAAATACTGTGGAAAGGATTTATCGCAGGTCTTTTTCTAGCAGCCGGATACATTTTGCAAACGCTAGGTCTGGCACTTACCGGCGCCGCCGTTACCGGATTTATAACCGGGCTCTATGTTGTTGCCACACCAGTGATTGCCGCACTCGTTCTACGTGTGCGAATCACTGCCTTCACCTGGGGATGCGTTCTCCTTGCCACCGTGGGTCTGGCTCTACTCTCACTTAAAGGGTGGAACCTTGGCTATGGCGAGTTCTTAGTCTTCTTATGCGCCATTGCCTTTGCCGCTCACATCATCGCCTTAAGTAAATGGAGCAATGGACTCGATGTCTATGCCATGACCATCGTGCAACTTGCAACGTGTGCGCTAGCAACAGGTTTCATCTCACTTATTCAAGGTTATGAAGCACCTCCAGATCGCAATGGTTGGTATGTCGTTCTCTTCACCGCCATCATTTGCACAGCCGTCGCCTTTGTTGTGCAGACTTGGTCGCAGGCACATATATCAGCTACCAAAGTCGCCGTTATTTTGACCATGGAAGTTGTCTTTGCCGCCCTCTTTGCCGTGATTTTCGGTGGTGAATCCCTCTCACTACGCACATTATTTGGTGGTGTTCTAGTCTTCGCCGCCATGTTTATGATTGTGCTTAAGGAGGCCTAAAGATGGCAATTGATCTACGTTCAGATACCGTCACGGCGCCCAGCACTGGGATGCGAGCTGCAATGGCTGGCGCTGCTGTCGGTGATGATGTGTACGGCGATGATCCCACCGTTAATTCACTAGAAGAACGCGTTGCCGCACTCTTTGGTCACGAGGCCGGTCTATTTAGCCCCACTGGTTCACTTGCAAATCAATTAGCAATTCGCACCTTAGTTAAACCTGGCGAAGAGTTGCTGACCGAAACTAGTTCTCATATCGTGCGCGCCGAGCTCGGAGCCGCTGCAACATTTAGCGGAATCACTACTCGCTCCTGGCAGTCCACACATGGCATATTGCGGGCAGAGGATCCACTTGCGATCGCTCATGAAAATGCTGGTCCATATTTAGTATCAACGACTGCTATCGCAATTGAGAACACCCACAACTTTGGTGGCGGAACGATTCAACCCATTGATGAGATTGCAGTTCTGGCTCGAGCCGCGCGTGCTCGTGGAATTTCTATGCACTTAGATGGTGCCCGCATCTGGAATGCCCATGTCGCATCCGGAGTTTCACTACTCGAATACGGAAAGCACTTTGACACTATTAGCGTCTGCCTCTCCAAAGGCTTAGGTGCCCCGATTGGTTCACTCATGCTTTCAACCAAGGCACGAGTGGCAGAGGCGCGCATCTGGCGCAAGCGCTATGGCGCTGGAATGCGACAAGTAGGAATCATCGCCGCTGCCGGCCATTACGCACTAGATCAGAACATCACTCGGCTTGGCGACGATCACACCAAGGCGAAGAAGATTGCCCGCGCGATGCATGCAATTAATCCATCGCTTGTGCATCCAGATAACGTGCATACAAACATTGTGGGACTAGACCTTGTTGGTATGGGCATGACAGCGGCCGAATTAAACACCCGCTGCCGCGAAGCTGGGTTATGGATTAGCGCACTTGGTAAACATTACGCACGTCTTGTCACTCATTTGGATGTCAGTGATGGGCAATGCGATGAAGCAATTGCAATATTACAGCGCGCCCTCGTGGCGAAGTAGCCACTCTTTCTTATCTAAACCGTAGGCATAATTACCGAGTGATCCCCCGGTCTTAACTATTCGGTGACACGGCACCACCAGCACAATTGCATTCTTGGCACATGCACTTCCCGCTGCCCGAATCGCAGCTGAACTTCCGGCCCGAATCGCAAGCTCGGCATAGGAAATGACTTGGCCGGGGCGAATCTTCTTCATCGCCTTCCATGCCTCTTGTGAAAAATGACCACCCGATTGACGCACATGTATTGCACTTAAGGCAGCGATATCGCCATCAAAGTAATCGGTGAGCAAATCAGTGATGACTGGAATCTTCTTCACGCTAGTGATTTCCCGCACCGAGTCTTCTTGACTCAAACTTTCCTTGAGCGCCTTCACGCTCGATAAATTAGCGGCCAGCACCACATGCTCATCGGCGATGAGATTGAGAGTTCCGATCGGGGTTTGGAAAGTGGAGAGAAGCAGGCTCACCTTGGCAAAGTTAGCGGTCGCGTAACATTTCGGCAACCAAAAATGAGAGTTCAAGTGACTGCGAATGATTCAGGCGTGGGTCGCACGCTGTCTCATAGCGCGACTCGAGATCCTTTTCCGAGACCTCATTGCCCCCGCCAAGACACTCGGTGACATCATCACCCGTGAGTTCGATATGAATTCCACCTGGGTGGGTGCCAAGCTTCTTATGCACCTCGAAGAAGCCACGCACTTCATCTAGTACATCTTCAAAGTTACGGGTCTTATAGCCATTCTTTGATTCAAAGGTATTGCCATGCATGGGATCACAGACCCAGAGCACTTGTGCTCCGCTTTTAGTAACGCCTTCGACAAGTTTGGGAAGTACTTCGCGGATGGTCTTAGCGCCCATGCGCGTAATAAAGGTAATGCGCCCTGGTTCATCATCGGGGTTGAGTTTGGCGATCAGCGCTAGCGCATCTTCCACAGTTGATTTCGGCCCCAACTTCACTCCGATTGGATTGCGCACCTTAGATGCGAAATCAACATGTGCACCATCTAGTTGCCTTGTGCGCTCACCGATCCAGATGAAGTGCCCAGAAACGTCATACGGTAGCTCTGTTCGTGAATCAATACGCGTCAACGCCTTCTCGTATTCGATGATGAGTGCTTCATGGCTGGCATAGAAATCTACGGCCTTAAATTGCTCCGGATCAACACCGGCAGATGCCATGAAGGCAAGTGCTCGGCCAATTTCAGTAGCCATCTGTTCGTACTTCTCACCGAACTTTGAATCGCGGATAAATCCCTTATTCCATTCATGCACCTGACGAAGGTCGGCAAATCCACCACGCGTAAATGCTCGAACCAAGTTCAGTGTTGCGGCAGAGGTGTTATAGACGCGCACCAAACGTTGCGGATCTGGTGTGCGAGAACTTTCGGTGAACTCAATATCGTTCACCGCATCTCCTCGGTACGCCGGAAGAGTTACATCACCACGAGTTTCCAGGTCGTTAGAGCGTGGCTTGGCAAACTGTCCAGCCATGCGTCCAACCTTGATTACCGGCAAACTTGAGTAATACTGCAATACCGCAGCCATCTGCAAGATTGTCTTAATTCGATTACGAATGGAATCTGCCGTGGCTGAGGCAAATGTCTCTGCACAATCTCCACCTTGCAACCAGAATGCACGACCTGCTGCAGCCTCGGCAATCTTTGCTTTTAGATCATCGCACTCACCAGCAAAGACAAGTGGCGGTAACGCTTTGAGATCAGCAACCGCCTTAGCAAGTGGCGCGCCATCTTTGCCACCAGGCCAATTAGGTTGCTGCGCAGCAACTAGCGTGGGGTCAAAGAGGTTATCCAGCTTTGAGGAAGAGTTCATAGGCATAATCGTAGAGCGTTCAGTTGCAATCTCGGAGCGAGATTAGCCAAAGAACGAAGTGATCTCCTCATAGCGCTCGAAGGGAACGGTCTTAAGGACATCAGTTGCCGATGCCAATGGCACGCGCGCAATCTTTGTACCATGCAGCGCCATCATCTTTCCGAAATCTCCGTCATGGACTGCCGTAATTGCTTCAAGTCCAAATCGCGAGCTAAGAACTCGGTCAAATGCCGAAGGAGTTCCACCGCGCTGGATGTGACCCAGAACTGTGCAACGAGTTTGATAGCCAGTTTTTATCTCAATCTCTTTAGCAAGCCAATCACCAATTCCAGAGAGTTGAACGTGGCCAAATGCATCAAGTGGCTGGTCTTTGGTAATCATGTCCCCATCTTGCGGGATAGCACCTTCTGCGATAACAATGATGGGAGCTGTGCCAGTTGCAAAACGTGACTTCACATATTCACAGACTTTATCGACTGAGAACTTAACTTCTGGAATCAAGATACAGGCAGCATCGCCAGCGATTCCGGAATGCAGTGCAATCCAGCCTGCGTGACGGCCCATGACCTCAACAATGAGCGGGCGGTGATGTGATTCAGCCGTGGTGTGCAGGCGATCAATTGCCTCCATCGCAATATTTACTGATGTATCAAATCCAAATGTGAAATCGGTATTGTTCAGGTCGTTATCAATCGTCTTTGGAACTCCGATTACTTTTACTCCAAGGGCATCAAGCTTTGTTGCCACACCGAGTGTGTCCTCGCCGCCAATTGCAATCAGAACATCGATGCCTTGGTCTGCAAGATTTTGCTTAATGCGTTCAACGCCATTTTCAATCTTAAAAGGATTGGTACGTGATGACCCAAGAATGGTCCCACCCTTGGCAAGAATGGGTTTCACTGTTGCTAGATCTAGCGGCATAGTCAGCGCCTCAAGCGGGCCTTTCCAACCATCACGGAAACCTACGAATTCATATCCGTACTCTTTAATTCCCTTTGTTACAACTCCACGAATGACGCCGTTAAGTCCTGGGCAATCTCCACCACCAGTAAGAATTCCAATACGCATGACATGCTCCAAAATCATCTGTTATTTCAAGTAAGAAAAGGTTAAATGGTAGTCATCATTGACTGGCACAGTCTAACCTTTCACCTGTGCCATTGGCGCCATAGCCCTGTACTTACCGCTTGGTAGGCATGGATGCGCCGGCAGGTACCCAGGCTAATGGAGAGGACGGTTAATAAATTTCACGTCGCGGCTGGTTCCTCTTTGTACTAGTTGGATTCTTGTGGGGTATTCCGTACCTGTTTATTAAGGTTGCAGTGGATCCGGATAATGGATTTACTCCAGCGATTGTTGTCTTTCTTCGAACTGCAATTGGTGCAGCCATTTTGATTCCCATTGCCATCAAACAGAAGGCGCTGATGCCAGCAATTCGAGGGATCAAATACGTCGCACCCTATGCGCTGCTAGAAATGATTGGCCCCTGGATACTTATCGGCACCGCAGAACAAAAGATTTCCTCTGGGCTAGCGGGATTACTCATTGCCTCGGTTCCAATCTGGGCGACCATCTTTGCTTCGATGCGTGGCGATAAGACTGTCTGGCATCGCACTCGACTGATGGGAATCCTCCTCGGATTTATTGGTTTGGTTGCAGTTGTAGGAATTGAAAGCATCAAAGGTGGAGCTGACGCGCTCTCAATATTCATGGTGTTGATTGCTGCAGTTGGATACTCATACGCTGTGATGATGGTGCAAACAGCGCTACCCGGAGTTTCTGGAATCGCAATCAACGGTCTTGCCATGGCGATTTCCGCTCTCTTCTATCTTCCATTCACTGTGGTGCAATGGCCAGCGCATGAGATTTCAATGGGGGCAGTAAATTCCGTTATCGGTCTTGGCATTCTTTCCACAGGCGCAGCATTTGTGGCCTTCTTTACTCTTTCGGCCATCATTGGTGTAGCTCGCGCATCGCTGGTGACGTATCTCAATACTGCATTCGCTGTCGTGCTCGGCGTCATCATTCTTAATGAACCCTTCACAACGGGAATGGCACTCGGCCTTCCTTTAGTTCTGATTGGTTCTTACTTAGCGAGCCGGAAGCGAGCAACGGCGTAGTTAACGCCATACTGTGACAATGCTGGAAGCGCTCTTTCTTGGATTAGTTCAGGGATTAACTGAATTCATTCCAGTCTCCTCTAGTGCGCATCTACGCATCGTCGGTGAATTCTTGCCCAATGCCAGTGATCCCGGGGCGGCATTTACTGCAATCTCCCAGATTGGTACCGAGCTGGCAGTGCTGCTCTACTTTAGAAAAGATATCGCGCGAATTATCCGCGCTTGGGTAACTCGTGATGGTTCACCGGAGGCTCGACTAGGAACACTCATCATTATCGGTTCGCTCCCCATCGCAATCCTTGGCTATCTCGGACAGGATTACATCACCAACCATTTCCGTTCACTCTGGGTGGTAGCGATCTCGTTGATTCTCTTCGGACTGATCCTGGGTTACGCCGACCATATTGGTAAGCGTGAGAAAACACTGGAATCACTTAACATCAAAGATGGTTTGGCATACGGATTCGCTCAATCTCTTGCACTTATTCCCGGTGTTTCCCGCTCTGGTGCAACGATTGCCCTCGGTAGATTTCTTGGATACAAACGCGAAGCTGCTCTGCGCTACTCATTCTTGCTCGCAATTCCGGCGGTATTCGGAAGTGGACTCTATGAATTAAGAGCTGCCATGGGAGATTCAACGGTCTCGGCCTATTCCATGCCAGAGATCTTGGCCGCCACAGTTGTGGCATTTGTTGTCGGCTATAGCGTTATTGCTTGGCTGATGAAATTTATTACAACTAAGACCTTCACACCATTTGTTATCTATCGCGTAGTACTAGGTTGCGCACTCCTGATTGCACTTGCCACCGGCGCACTTAGCGCTCAATAAAACCAAGTCTTTCCAGTAACTTAGGATCGCGCTGCCACTCCTTGGAAACTTTCACGTGAAGACCGAGGAATATTCTTGCGCCAAGTTCACGCTCAATATCTTTTCGTGCCCGCATTCCAATATCTTTAAGGCGCTCACCTTGATGACCCAAGATAATTCCGGTCTGTGAATCGCGCTCAACGTGAATCGTTGCATGGATATCAAAAAATGGGCGGCTGCCCTTCTCTTCCCGCTCTGACATTTCATCAATGGTGACCATGATCGAGTGTGGCAACTCTTCTCGCGCATCGCGCATGGCTGCCTCGCGAATAAGTTCACAGATAAGCTGCTCAATTCCTTGATCGCTTTTCATATCTTCTGGATAGAAAGCTGGCCCCGCCGGCAGGTTCTTGCCAATGAGCTCTTCGAGTAAATCAATCTGTTCATGAATTGCCGCAGAGATAGGAATGATTTCATCCCAGGTAAATCCGTTGGCAAGTGCAGAGATACCTAAAAGTCGAGTGGCAATGTTCTTCTTTGAAACTAAATCTGTTTTGGTCACCAATGCAAACTTTTTTGCCCGTGGATGCTTCGCGATTTCTGCTGCGATGAACTCATCTCCGGCCCCAGAAGTTTCATCAGCAGGTAAACACATCATCACGATATCTACCGAATCCATACTCTCACTGACTACCGCATTGAGGCGATGGCCCAGCAGCGTCTTTGGCTTATGCACTCCCGGAGTATCTACAAGCACTGCTTGAAATTCTGGGTTGTTCACAATTCCGCGAATTGCATGGCGGGTGGTATTTGGATGCGGAGAGGTAATTGCAATCTTGCTACCAACTAGTGCGTTAATGAGAGTTGATTTTCCAGTGTTAGGGCGGCCGACAATTGCGACAAAGCCGGAACGGAATTCACTCATACGCATATTCTCTCACTTCACACGAGCATTACCTAAAGGGCGGAAATCAACTCCATCGCATCGGCAACCGATGTCACTAATTCAGCGGCACGTTCACCAATAAGTCGATGACACCCTTCCGATGATGGCGAACTAATTGGTCCCGGAATTGCCATCACCGGACGCATGAGCTCTGCCGCATCACGGGCGGTGCGCAGTGATCCGCTTCTAAATGCAGCTTCGACAACGAGTGTGCTCAAGGACAGCGCGGCAATGAGGCGATTGCGGATTAGAAATCTATGGGGCATCGCAGTGACGCCCGGCATTACTTCACTGATGATCGCACCGTTTTCACAGATCTCATCAAAGAGTCGTGCATTACCGGCCGGATATTGCACATCAATGCCAGAAGCAATCACGGCAATCGTGCGCCCTTCTGCCACCAGCGCCCCACGATGGGCGGCGGTATCTATTCCATATGCTCCCCCACTGATGATGTCCCACTCTCGATCGACAAAACCTGCTGCAAAATCACCAGCTAAACGCACGCCATAAGGTGTTGGATTTCTCGTTCCCACAATGGCAAGAGAAGGATTGTTCAGAATAGAAAGATCACCTTTCACAATCAGACCCAGCGGCGGGATTGCTAATTGATTGACGCGCGTGGGCCAGCTGAGATCTTCGGGAGTAATAAAGACACCGCCAGATTGAGTAATTACAGCAAGTGCTTCATCTGCGTTAAAGGCGCTGATGCTCTGAGTAATTGCGCCATATTTTGTGGCGTCATAGACACCTAGTGCCAGATGCTCATAGACCATTGCGATACCAAATTCATTAACTTGGCGCGCCCAGTAAGTATTTCCAGCTTCAATGGCGTTAAAGAGCGCCAGTCTCTGTATCTTCACATCATCTGTAAGTAGGCGCATGTGGGCACCGTAGTTGCACCAGCTGCTCAAAAACCACTGTACATATGGTGCTGTGTAAAACTATTCCAGCAGGGCTGCAATATTTGAAAACGACCTGCGATGTTCTACACAAGGTCCATGCTCTGCCAAGGCGGCCGTATGTGCCGCCGTGATATAGCCCTTATGTCCGGCAAAACCGTATTGCGGATATTTCTTATCGAGTTCAATCATCTCGCGATCACGCGTGACCTTGGCGATAATGGAGGCAGCGCTAATTGCCGTTACTACCTGATCACCTTTCCAGACTGCCACATTAGGAATAGCTAGCCCTTGGATTGGATAACCATCGGTTAGAACATAGGCCGGTTCAATAGTCAGACCCTTCACCGCCCTGCGCATGCCATCGAGATTGGCTGCGTGCACACCGCGTTCATCAATTTCTTGCACCGAGACCCGAATGACGCAGACACTCGTTGCCAGCTTCATAATCACATCAAATAACTCTTCGCGTTTCTTCTCTGAAATCTCTTTTGAATCTCGCACCGCAGCTAACTCTGGTGCCGATGGATCATGCAGAATCACTGCGGCAATCACAAGTGGTCCAGCACATGGCCCGCGTCCTGCTTCATCAACACCGGCGATGGGAGAAATACCTGCGGCCTGAAGTAACGTCTCAATAGCCTTCATCGAGATGCCTTCATCAAGATGCGTTACTTAATTGGATTTTGAGAAGAAATGATGCCAATATTTTTTATCGGCCAGATAATGGCGTAGGCGCGACCAGTAATTCTTGATACCGGAACAAATCCATTGTTGACATCATCTTGGTGATAACGAGAATCAGCAGATGCTGATCGATGATCGCCCATTACCCAGATCTTGCCTGCTGGAACTTTAATATTAAAGTCCATCTCACTCACTTTATTGCCAGCAAAGATATAAGGCTCAGTTGTCTCTTTGCCATTAATTGTCAGTTTGCCACTCTTGGAACAACAGATGACGTTATCTCCAGCTACGCCAATCACTCGCTTCACCAGGTATTGCTTTGCTGGATTAGGAAGCACGCCTACTAAGACGAGCCCCTCTTTAATCTTGGCCACAATTCTATTTTCATCAGCAGAAAATGGTTCTGGCAACCAATTATCGGGATCTCTAAAGACCACAACATCGCCCCGGTTTATATCCTTGGAGATAATGGGAAGCTTATTAACCGCCACCCGATCTTGGATCTGGAGTGTGTTCTCCATTGAGCCGGATGGAATGAAGAAGAATTGAACAAGGAATGTCTTAATCAGAAGTGAAACAGCGAGCGCAACGATTACAAGAATCGGGAACTCACGAAGGACTGAGCCCTTGCGTGACATATGAGTGAAGTTACTCGGCAGGCTTTTCTTCAGTAGCTGGTTCTTCAGCAACTGCTTCTGCTACAACTTCTTCAACCACTGCTTCTGCAACTGGCTCGGTCACTACGACCTCTTCCACCACTGGGGCTTCAACGACTGCCGCTACAACTTCTGGAACTTCAGCAACTGGAGTTGAAAGAATTCCATCGCCGTAACCTTCAATGCCATCGCGCTTTTCGCGAATCTTTGCTGCCTTACCGCGAAGGTCGCGGAGGTAGTAAAGCTTGGCGCGACGTACATCGCCCTTCTTTACGAGTTCAATCTTTTCAATAACTGGTGTGTGAACTGGGAAGGTGCGCTCTACGCCAACACCGTATGAAACTTTACGGATTGTAAATGTCTCGCGGACACCTTCACCTTGGCGACCAATAACAATTCCCTGGAAGACCTGAAGGCGTGACTTGCTACCTTCGATAACGCGGACGTGGATCTTAAGCTCATCGCCAGCACGGAACTGCGGAATGTCCTTGCGGAGTGAGGCAGCATCTACTACGTCGAGAATGTTCATCTTTATGGTCCTGTTCATTACCTAATCAATAAAGCACGGATATCGCCGTGCAGATGGGCTATCTTGCCATAGAAGGGGCCTTGAGCGTAAATCGGGTATTTACCCCAGCAAATTACGCGGAGAAACCGAGAGTTGCCACCAGCTGCTGGTGCAGATGCGGGCCAGCGGCCACCGTGATTTGTTGGGGCACCGCTCCATATTGGGCAAATTTTGCGCCAGCCTCACGGGCAATTAATCCACCGGCAGACCAATCCCATTCTTTAAGCCCGGCCTCGTAATAGCCATCGATAGCGCCCATTGCCACATGACAGAGATCAACTGCAGCTGCGCCATTGCGACGGATATCGCGCACAACAGGAACCAACTTTGCAAAGTCTGCTAACTGAGTCACGCGATGTGCCACATCGTATTGAAATCCGGTTGCAATCAGTGCGCGATCCAATTCAATCGGCTCATTACAGCGAATTGGATGCGAGTTATAAAACGCACCACCGCCACGGGTTGCCCACCAAGTTGAGTTAATGGTTGGCGCAGTGACAACACCCACAATGACGCCATTGCTATCTTTGGCTGCAATCGAAACATTCCAACCGGGAAGGCCATAGAAATAGTTGACGGTGCCATCGAGTGGATCGATAAGCCAGGTAATTCCTGAACTTCCCTCGACACTCGCTCCTTCTTCCCCGATAATTCCATCATCGGGGCGGGCGGCAAGCAGTGATTGCACAATAAATTTCTCAGCCCTTACATCCATCTGGGTGGCGATATCGATTGCCGTTGACTTGGATTCAACTTCAAATGCCAATGGTCGATCCAGCAAAAGCGCCCCGGCTTCGGCGCCGACTTTCTGGGCCAAGGACAACAATTGTGCATACATACTCGCATCTTAGGGGCTCTAGCTATCTATAAAATGCTCCCCTATCGGATATTCTCACCTCATGACCGAGCTTCGCCTTACCGGCAAATCTGACGATGGTAGCCATCTATCACTCGTTGATAATCAAGGAGGCGAGTTCTCACTTCGGATTAGCGACACACTTCGTGCAACGGTTAATCAACAACGGCTGACCTCAGTTCCGAGCGTCGATGCCACCGAAACGATGTCAGTAAAAGAGATTCAGCGTCGACTACGTGCTGGTGAGAGCATGGAACAAGTCGCTCGCGAAGGCCACCTCACTCTTGAAAAAGTAGAGCGATTCTCTGGTCCCATCATGCAAGAGCGCGAATACATCCTTGATCGCGCACGTGAACTAGTGATGCGCAAAGATGTTCACCGCATCGAAATGACATTTTTCGATGTTGTAATCGCCAAACTTGCTCCACGTGGTGTCGATATCGATCAGATTTCCTGGAACACCTGGCGTCTTCTCGATGGCACCTGGCATATCGAACTCTCTTACCCAAATCGCGATGGCAGCGGTGTTGCCACCTGGAACTTTGATTTAGCTCGCCGCGCACTTGCTGCCAGCGATGCTAACGGTGCTTGGCTCATTGATGAAGATGCGCCAGCGCAACCATTCTCATCTGGAATCATCCACTCTGAACCTACTCATCCTTCACGTATTGCCGAGATTCTTGAAACACTTCCGGTGGAGGCTCCAGTAGAGAAGATTGAAACTCCTCGCCTTGCAGTAATCCGCGAGACTCCCACACCAGCGGACTCCCAAGATGGAATTACCGCTCGAGCAAAAGTTCCATCATGGGATGAAATTATGTTTGGTCACAAAACAGAAGAAAAACCAGAAGAGAACTAGTTAGCATCTCTTACTAAAAGCGGCACCGAACTCTCAATTTCCGAATCTCCACCGTGATGGCCCACCATCTCGCCCTCTTTATCTGCCCGCTCCGGATCAAGTAAGACCAGGCCATCTTGAGCAATAGCAATCACATCACCTGCGCGCTCTGCCGCAGCTTGCGAAACTTCTGCCCCAAAGAGTCCTGATGCGATTGCGGTAGCGCGAGAATGCAGCGTTACTTTCTCGCCAAAGAATTCATTCCATCTATTAACTACTTCAGACAAAGCCTGCGGTGAATCAGCCTTCTGTCCCAAATATAAATGGCGAGCTCGAGGCTCGCCAGCAATGACGGCAATATCAGTTAGTAATTCATTGTCTTGTCCCAGCACAACTTTCTCGCCCACGTTAATCATTCCGTGGTCTGCAGTGACCCAGATTCTGGTTCCGCGCGGTACTTGCTCAATGAGCAGCGCCGCCAGCTGATTAATACTTGTGAGCGCAGCCAGCCATTTATCCGAGCCCACGCCATCTGAGTGTCCGGCTGAATCAAGATCATTGACATAGAGATAGACAAATGATGGGCTCACTTTCAGCGCATCAATAGTCTCTTTGAGTAAATCACTGGTGATATTTGCGCCCTTGTAATGCGCCCCGCGAAAGACAGCGCGCGTAAAACCAGAGTTTTCATATCGCTTAGCTGCCACGTGAGTGGTGGTAATTCCAGCTGCCATTCCTCGTTCAAAGAGAGTGGGAACTGGCTGCCAAATAACTGGGTCCACACGTTCATCCCATTTGAGTGTGTTGAGTATTCGTCCCCCACTGCGCGGAACTTGCACGGTGTAACCGAGCATTCCGTGGGTGCCAGGCATTTCACCTGTTGTCAGAGTTGCCAGACTCGTTGCAGTCGTTGATGGAAATGATGTCTGCACGGTGGCATGGGCCAGAAGTGAAGCAAGAGTCGGTGCCAGCGATGCATACGTTGTTAATACATCTGCGCCAAAGCCATCGATGAGAAAGAGGAGTTCACGACCTGATGGAGATTGCCCGGCGCTGATTGAATCTGCTGCACTTGCTAGCCCCAATGAAGAAAAGATTGATGGCATGATTTGCGACAAGTGCACCGAGGTATCTTCTCATGAGTGCTAACTCATGGCCTCCGAAGGCGTGTAGGTACCAAGATTTAGCACAATGCCTTGGCAGAATACGCGCCATGGCAACGAAGAAGGAAGCAGCTCCCAAAAAGACGGCAAAGCTAGCCGGACCAAAGCCGGGCGAATTTCCAGGCAAGATCGTTGATATCGATGTCTCATCCGAAATGTCAGAATCATTTCTTGAATATGCCTATTCCGTTATTTACTCACGCGCACTTCCTGATGCACGTGATGGTTTAAAGCCAGTACATCGCCGCATCCTGCATCAGATGGCAGATATGGGTCTTCGCCCTGAGCGCGGACATGTAAAGAGCGCGCGTGTTGTTGGTGAAGTAATGGGTAAGTTGCACCCACACGGTGACTCAGCAATCTATGACGCACTTGTTCGCATGGCGCAATCTTTTTCTATGCAACTGCCTCTCATTGACGGCCATGGAAACTTTGGCTCACTCGATGCTGGTCCAGCTGCGATGCGTTATACCGAAGCGCGCCTTGCCCCCACTGCAATGGCGATGGTGGCCGAAGCAGATGAGAACACCGTTGATTTTGGTCCGAACTATGACGGTCAATTAGCAGAACCACTTGTGCTGCCGGCCGCATTTCCCAATCTGCTTGTAAACGGTGGTTCTGGAATCGCCGTAGGTATGGCCACAAATATGGCCCCCCACAACCTGGGTGAAGTAATCGCTGCCACCAAGTTCTTAATTGATAATCCCAAGGCAACGCTGAATCAATTGATGAAGCATGTGCCGGCACCTGATTTTCCTACCGGTGGTGAAATTGTTGGCCTGGAAGGTGTTCGCGAAGCCTATGCCACCGGCAAAGGTTCCTTTAAAGTGCGCGCAACCACCGAGATTTCTAAAGTCACTTCTCGCAAAATGGGAATTGTTATCAAGGAGTTGCCATTTAACATCGGCCCCGAAAAAGTGGTGGAGCGCATTGCCGACCTAGCCAAAGCGAAGAAGATTCAAGGCATTTCCGACATCATCGACCTTACTGATGGTCAGACCGGCACCAATGTTGTCATTGAACTCAAGAATGGTTTTGAGCCAGAAGATGTTCTAGAAAAGCTCTTCAAGCTCACTCCGATGGAAGATGCTTTTGCAATCAACGCAGTAGCGCTGGTCAAGGGCAAGCCACAAACACTTGGCCTAAAAGAACTGCTCCAGGTCTTTATCGATCACCGCATCGAAGTTGTGCGCCGGCGCTCCGAATTTCGTAAAGCAAAGGCGGAAGACAGACTCTCACTCGTTGATGGACTTCTGAAAGCAATTATCGATATCGATAAGGTCATCAAGATTATCCGCGGTAGCGATGATGCCCCAGCTGCCAAAGAAGCGTTGATTAAAGGTTTCAAACTCAACGACGAACAAGCCACCTACATTCTAGATATGCCGCTGCGCCGGCTGACCAAGATGAGCAAGCTCGAACTTGAGACCGAATCAAAAGAGCTCAAAGGGATAATTGCAGCCCTTGCTACATTGCTCAAGAGCGAAGAAGCAATCCGCAAGCAGGTTTCGGATGAGCTCACCGCGGTAAGCAAAGCATTTGCCACACCACGACGCACCCGAATCGGCAAAGAGTAAGTTACTTAGGTCGGATTACTGCTGTACCTTTTTCGTGATCAAGAAATTCCACCATATGTGTCGAAATTCCAGCAGCAAACTTATTCGCTAACTCCTTCTCGCCATCGCGCCCAGCATCATCTAAGACAACAACTGCCTTGGCACTGAGTTTCTTGAGCAGTTCGGTAAAGGCTGGGTGACGCGCCTGGCCATCGGCCGTTGCTGGTGGCCCATCGATAAAGAGCAGATCAATCTCGGTGATATCGGCAAATACTGATGTCTCATACCAACTATTACCTGATGCATGTGGGGCAAGGGGGGCCACACGTATTTCTACATTGGTTATTCCATGGCTATCAAGTAATAGCTGAGTCTTGGCCGCATACTCTGGTGAGTTATCAATACTAATTACTCGGGCTTGCGGAGCACTTTTGGCAAGGACCAGCGTTGAAACACCAGATCCTAAATCAACAATGGTGCGAACATCAGAACTACGTGCACTGTGCACCAAGGTAAGAAGCACATCAGGAGAAGCTGCCCAGCCACGTGTTGGCGGAATAGGTGCATCGAGTGCAAGCAAGTTCAGTAACTGCGCATAGGACTCACTCTGTTGATAATCGGCGCGGGCTGTGATACTTACTTCGCGCACACTCTTTCGCAGCTCTTTCTCACTTTTAATGAGTTGGTTGAGTTTGGCACCCAGTTTCCTGCTCAATCGAATCTGATATCCAAGAAATAACAGGACTATCAGAAGGAGTGCAAGGAGCGTGAGGTTAAACATGGTTCTGAGTGTACGGGGCGCGAAATGCCAAGGTAAATACTGTGGGAAGATACGCCCAAATGATTGCAACAACCGCTCTTGAACTCCGTGCTGGTGCACGCCTTTTGGTATCAGGGGTCACAGTACGTATCAACAATGGGGATCGAATCGGATTCGTTGGGCGTAATGGCGCTGGTAAATCCACTCTCGCAAAAGTCCTCGCAGGTGAAACCCAACCTGCAGGTGGCGGCGTTCAGCGCACCGGAAAAATTGGCTATCTGCCACAAGATCCACGCACGGGTGAAGATCAAGGAACCGCGCTAGACAGAATTTTATCTGCGCGCGATTTAGACCAAATTGCTGTACGTATGGCGCAAGTAGAGCACGAGATGTCTACTACTGAAGGCGCCGAACTTGAAAAAGCGCTCGAGCGTTACACCCGAGTAGATGCTGAATTCAGCGCAGCTGGTGGATATGCCGCAACTGCTGAAGCCGAAGCAATTGCCCACTCACTTGGCGTTTCCGAGGCAGTCTTTAACAATCAACTCGACACTCTTTCCGGTGGTCAACGCCGACGTATTGAACTAGCTCGCATCCTTTTTTCAGGTGCCGAAACCTTGCTCCTAGATGAGCCGACAAACCACTTAGATGCTGATTCGATTATCTGGCTTCGAAACTACCTCGTTAATTACTCAGGTGGCCTCGTCATCATCTCCCACGATGTGAATCTGATTGAAACAGTTGTCAATAAAGTCTTCTACATCGATGGCAATCGAAATGTCATCGATGTCTATAACTTAGGCTGGAAGCAATACCTCTTACAGCGTGAACAAGATGAACACCGCCGCAAGAAAGAGCGCGCTAACGCGGAGAAGAAAGCAGAAATCTTGCAAAAGCAAGGCGAGCGAATGCGCGCTAAGGCATCGAAGGCAACTGCCGCCCAAGGCATGTTACGTCGCGCCGAAAAACTACGATCATCACTTGATGATGTGCGCGTTAAAGATAAGGTGGCAAAACTTCGCTTTCCAACTCCTGCCCCATGTGGCAAGACTCCCCTGTCAGGTGAAGAGCTATCAAAGAACTATGGCTCACTTGAAATCTTCACCGACGTATCTTGTGTGATTGATAAGGGCTCACGCGTAGTGATCTTGGGCCTGAACGGTGCTGGAAAAACAACACTACTAAAAATTCTTGCCAACCAACTTGAATCAGATACCGGCAAAGTAGAACATGGCCACGGGCTCAAACTCGGCTACTACGCCCAGGAACATGAAATGCTCGACTTCGAGCGAACCATTCTGGAAAACATGATGTCTTCTAAAGATGACTTACGTGAACCAGAAGCTCGCAACGTTCTCGGTTCATTCCTCTTCGTAGGAGACGATGTTCATAAGCCGGTAAAGGTGCTTTCAGGTGGAGAACGAACTCGTCTTGCTTTAGCAACGCTGGTTGTATCTGCTGCCAATGTTCTCTTACTCGATGAACCAACGAATAACTTAGATCCAGCTTCCCGTGAAGAGATCTTGGGAGCCTTAGGTGAATATCAAGGCGCGGTCATCATGGTTTCTCACGATGAGGGCGCCGTCCAGGCCCTAAAGCCAGAGCGGGTGATTTTGTTGCCTGATGGCGATGAGGATATTTGGAAAGAAGAGTATTTCGACTTAGTCAGTATTGATTAAACACCACCATTTACAGCCGATTGTGGGTCGTGCGGGACTCTCGAGAGTTTGGGCTCTTCAATACTCTTGACTGAGAAAGACTTGCTGGTACTTTGAGTTATGCGCAAAGTTGCTCTATCCCTTTTGGCTATAAGTGCGCTGATTTTCTCCTCGACGCCTGTCTCTCAGGCCGGATTAAATGCGCCAGTTAATCTCGACAACCCCCGAGCAGTTCCAATCTTTGGGCAGCAGGAACCCTCACAAGTTAACTTGATGGCCGGTTGGAGCGGATTCTTATATTCACCACGGATTGTCTTTAGCGCTGCACACGCCCATTACCGTTTTGATAACAATGGTGATCGTATTTTAATTGCGCCAAAGTTTATAACTGTGGGTAAACCTAACTCTTCAACTAAGGATGCTGAAGGTAGAGCAAAGGTTATTAAGACTTTTGTGGGTGACTACAAAAAATCATCAACAGGCTGGACCCTTAACGACTTTATTGTTCTTGTCTTAGATAAAGATTTAGCTACCGTCTCTCCAGCAAAGTTAATGACTGCAGAAATTGAGGCTGAATTAGTAAAGGCACGAGCAGAGGTAGCTTGGCATGGATACGGTGAGTATCGAGATCGTTGTGATCCCGGGCAGAAGAATCCATGTCCTGAGGATCGGAATAATCCCAATAAAAGTCCAAGTGAGCTTCCTAGAATAAATAAATCCAACTTGGCTCCTAAGTCTGATTTTCCCTGGCTGCAAGGACAAGGGCTCATCGAATTAGCGAATGAAACACTATTAACAAATCTTTCAGGGTGTCCTGGTGACTCTGGTGGTGGGCTTACAACCACCTATAAAGGGGAAGTACTTTATGTTGGGCAAGGAATTTCAACTGGCATGAATTTCTATGCCTGTGGGGCAACTAATGCACCTGCAAATGAAAAACACCCACGAGAGATGGGTTTTATTTCTCCAGTCTTTAAGCACTTAGATTTAATTAAGCAAGCTGAAGATTTTGTCGCCCAGCAAGTTGCAGTTATCAAGAGTTCGACCAGTAAGCCAACTACTTCAATAAACTGCGTAAAAGGCAAACTGACCAAGAATGTCACTGGACCCAATGCGAAGTGTCCAAAGGGATTTAAGAAGAAGTAGTGCCAATTTTTTGAGGAACTACTTAAACTCGAAGTGAGTAGCGAGGGGATCGAACCCCAGGCCCGGTGTTAAGAACTAAGCGTCGATCTGCTCGCGATCGATCTCAGCTGTTGCAATAAATTCTTTACGTGGGGCCACATCCGATCCCATCAAGAGCTCGAACATCTTCTCGGCAGCTTCGGCATCCGGCACAGTAATTCTGCGCAGCGTGCGGGCATCAGGATCCATAGTGGTCTCACGTAGCTGATCTGCATCCATCTCACCCAGACCTTTATAACGCTGAATCGGCTCTTTCCAACGCTTGCCGGTCTTCTTTAAATCTGCCGTAATTCGCTTCATCTCATCGTCGGAGTAGGTGTAGATGTACTCACCCTTCTTGCCGCCCACACCCATTGTTTCAATGCGGTGCAGAGGTGGAATTGCAGCAAAGACCCGGCCAGCATCGAGCATCGGGCGCATATAGCGATACATCAAGGTAAGTAGTAGGCAACGGATATGTGCGCCATCAACATCAGCATCTGACATCAAGATAATGCGGCCATATCGAGCATCATCTAACTCAAATGATTTTCCAGAGCCAGCACCGATGACCTGAATGATGGAGCCACACTCTTTGTCATCGAGCATCTGGGAAAGTGATGCTTTTTGCACATTGAGAATCTTGCCGCGAATCGGCAAGATCGCTTGGAATTCAGAGTTACGGGCTGCTTTGGTTGTGCCCAGCGCGGAATCGCCCTCAACGATAAAGAGCTCAGTACGTGTGACATCTTCCGAGCGACAATCAGAGAGTTTTGTCGGAAGAGAAGATGATTCCAGTGCGTTCTTACGGCGCTGCAGATCCTTATGAGCACGAGCACTAATACGGGTGCGAGAAGCACCAGCAATCTTTTCCATGATCAACTTGCCGTTCGCCTTATCAATACGGCGAGTAGTTGCAAAGAATTCCTTTAATTTATCGGCAACCACCGTGGAGACAATCTTTGTCGCAGCTGCGGTTCCGAGGACTTCCTTGGTCTGTCCTTCAAACTGTGGCTCTGACATACGAACTGTGACTACTGCGGTCAGACCTTCCATGACATCGTCTTTAATGACATCGGCCTCGTTCTTCTTCAGAATGCCAGCGCTGCGCATCGCTTCATTAAAGGCCTTAGTGATGGCGCGCTCAAAGCCAAGCACGTGTGAGCCGCCCTTGGGGGTGGCAATGATGTTTACAAAAGAGCGAAGTGTTGTGTCAAAGCCCTCGCCCCACTTCATTGCAATATCTACTTCCATATCGCGCTCAACATCGGTTGAGACCATATGGCCCTTGTCATCTAGTACCGGCACAGTCTCTTGATAATGGCCGCTGCCGTAAATACGAATTACTTCACCAACAGCCTTATCTGGTTGTAAGAAATCGCAGTACTCAGAGATGCCACCCTTATGGAAGAAGGTCTGGGTGGTCTTCTCTTTCTTACGGTTATCGTTAACAGTAATAGAAAGCCCTGGCACAAGAAAAGATGTTTGACGAGCTCTGGCATAGACATCATCGAGGTCAAGCTCGGCATCCTTTAAAAAGATTTGGCGATCTGACCACCACTTAATACGGGTGCCAGTTACCTTGGCCGAAACTTTTCCAATGGTGCGCAAACCTGATTGCGGCGTGAACTCTGCTTTCGGTCCATCACCATCGAATATTCCAGCAACACCGCGCTTAAATGACATCCAGTAAATCTTGCCGTTGCGATCTACTTCAGCATCAAGGCGCTCGGCCAAGGCGTTCACAACCGATGCGCCCACACCGTGGAGACCACCGGATGCGGCATAGGAACCACCACCGAACTTTCCACCGGCATGGAGCTTGGTCAGTACAACTTCAACACCGGTAAGACCTGTCTTTGGTTCTTTATCAACTGGAATTCCGCGACCATCATCGTGTACTTCAACGGACCCATCTGATTCAAGATTAATTTCAATTTTCTTACAATGCCCCGCCAGTGATTCATCAACTGAGTTATCAATAATTTCCCAGAGGCAATGTTGTAATCCGCGGGAATCGGTTGAACCGATATACATACCCGGGCGCTTGCGAACTGCGTCTAGTCCTTCAAGGACTGCGAGGTCTTTGGCGGTATAGCTATCCTTAGAATCCACCTCAGGGGTAAAGTTCAATTCGTCAGCCACGGTGGCAAAGGTTAGCCAGCGAATGCTTCGCATCTGCGTAAGCGCGCCGGGACATCTCAGATATTGGTAATTGAGGTGAGATATCCCCTAATAATCGGTGAATATGCGCTCAGATAGCTAAAAATTTACATAATTGGAATCAATTTACCGTGCGGGGAATAAAGAGAACTGGCATGATGTTCCATAGAAGTACCAGAACTTCCCACTAAGCGAAATGGAGAGCGCGATGACCGAGCAAGTAATCCTCGAATCCACACCTCTGAATGCCCTCGATCGATGTGATCGTTGTGGTGCACAAGCTTATGTGCGTGCAACTCTGCTCAATGGTGGCGAACTCATGTTCTGTGCCCATCACGGCAAGGAATATGCTGAAAAGCTGAAGGCAGTAGCTGCAGCGATTCAGGATGAGTCAGAGAAGTTGGTTGAAGTTAAGTAATTACTCTTTAAGAGCGCCCTTATGCGAACCATCGCATAAGGGTTTTTCTTTTGATTGACCACAACCGCAGAACTTTGGATTCTCGATAGTTTCAAGCACTTTGCCATCAGCATCGACTAGCTCTACTACCCCAGTGATGCGAATAGATCCGCTCTTAGGATTGATAAAGGCTTGGGCATCGGCCATCTGGTGTTAATCCAGATAATCGCGCAGTGATTGCGAACGAGATGGATGGCGCAGCTTTGACATCGTCTTAGATTCAATCTGGCGAATACGCTCACGTGTAACACCGTGAACCTTGCCGATTTCATCAAGAGTTTTAGGCTGTCCATCTGTGAGCCCGTAACGAGCCTTAATAACATCGGCTTCGCGGTTGGTAAGCCCGCCCAGCACCTGCATCAACTGCTCCTGCAAGATAGTAAAGGTCACTGACTCTTCTGGCTTAACTGCCTCTGAATCTTCAATGAGGTCTCCGAATTCAGAGTCTCCTTCTTCACCTAGTGGGGTGTGAAGTGAAATTGGTTCGCGGCCATACTTCTGAACTTCGACAACCTTCTCCGGTGTCATATCAAGTTCTTTAGCAAGTTCTTCCGGTGTCGGTTCGCGACCCAGATCTTGCAGCATCTGGCGCTGCACGCGCGCTAACTTATTGATGACTTCAACCATGTGTACTGGAATACGAATGGTGCGAGCCTGATCTGCCATGGCACGGGTAATTGCCTGACGGATCCACCAGGTGGCATAGGTGGAGAACTTGTAGCCCTTGGTGTAGTCAAACTTCTCTACTGCGCGGATAAGACCGAGGTTTCCTTCTTGAATCAGATCAAGGAAGAGCATTCCGCGACCGGTATAACGCTTAGCAAGTGAGACCACCAAACGAAGGTTTGCTTCCAACAAGTGATTCTTGGCGCGCTTTCCATCTTCGACAATCCACTCCAGCTCGCGCTTCATCTTCTTCTCTAGCTTCTTCGTGTGCTTCAGCGCTTCTTCGGCAAAGAGGCCGGCTTCAACGCGAGTAGCAAGTTCAACTTCAAGTTCGGCATTAAGAAGTGCCACGCGACCAATCTGCTTCAGGTAATCCTTTACTGGGTCTGCGGTCGCACCAGCTGTAAGAACTGTCTGTTCTGGTGGCAGGCGCTTGATTTCAATCTGAATAAATCGAGCTTGTTCGTTAAAGAAGTACTGCAAATCTTCTAGGTTCTTGAGGTGGCCCTGGTTAACCGCTTCAGCGATGAGTTTTGCGGACTTCTCATTAAAGGTGCTCATCGCAAATTGCTGTTGAATCTGCTTAAAGGTAAGTGCCTTTGCTTCTACCTGATCAATATTGCTCTTTGGTGGAAGCTCTACTCCCTGAATCTTGCCGTTGATAGCCTCAAGGACGAGATTTACATTCTTCAAATCCTTCTTATGCTTCTCACGCTCGTTCTTATCTTCTTCTTCATCATCGGCATCAGAGTCAAGGAGGGTAAATGAGCCCGCTTCATTCTTAGTCTCATCCGATAGGGTGACAACACGCGGCTGATCTTTACCATCTGATTCAGCATCAACAATTTCTGAAGCTTCTGCAATCAGCGTCTCGACATCTTCTAATTCAACTTCTTCGACAACAATTTCATTGCCATCTTCATCGAGCACAATGGCGACTTTCTCACTCTTGGCACTTTCAGACTTCGGCTCGACCTTTGGGGCAATCAGGGCTAGCTGCGCCTTTGAAAGAATGCGACTTGGAGCGCCCAGGCCAGCTTTGCGAGCCTTCTCTGTTGCCTCTGGAATCTCAACGTCTAATGCGCGAGCTTCCAATGCCAACGGCATAAATTCTTTCTTAACCGCCTTGCGATAGTTATCAATGCCACTTGCGGCGAGAGAATCGATGATCTCTTTCTGGCGCGCAATAGCCTTCTTTAAATCAACGAGCTGCTGAATCTCTTTTACGGTGAGTTCTTTCTTAATTTCAATCTTTGCTGGCTTTACCGGCTTAGCAGCAACCTTCTTCGCAGGTGCTTTCTTAGCAACGCCCTTTTTAGCAACGGCCTTTTTTTTCGCAGAAGTCTTCTTTGCTGGAGCAGCTTTCTTGCTCTTTGCCTTGTTTTTGAGCGCACTAAATCGAGCCACAATTGTCCTTTTGGTTTTTCTTCGAACTGCTCGAAGTAATACCTATATTGTACCCGCAACATGCAAGGCGTGGCGAATAGCAGCGCCCATGGCTTCACTCTCCACCAAAAATCCGTCATGGCCGAACTCGGAGCTGATGACAATCGGCGGCTCGGCGGTCGGAACCAGCTCTGAAATCTCAACCTGAAGTCGAGGGACGAAGAGGCGATCGGTATCGATGGAGACAACTACCACTGGAACTTTCACGCTGGCCAGGGCCTTGACCACGCCACCGCGCTCCCGGCCGATATCGTGAGAATTCATCGCATCAGTGAGAGCAATATAGGTATTGGCATCAAAGCGTTTTGCCAGCTTATTGGCCTGATGGTCTAGATATGACTGCACGGCATAACGCCCAGTCTCATCTCCTTGTAGTTGGCGACCAAAGCGCACGTCCATCTCAGATTCGGTGCGATATGTCAGATGGGCAATCCGGCGCGCAATTCCCATACCGTCAACCGGGCCTCGCTCTTGTTCGTAGTAATCGCCACCGTTGAAGTAAGGATCAGATTTAATCGCCTGAATCTGCACCGAAAACGTTCCGATTTGATCCCCGGTGGCAACGGCGGAAGATCCGATGGTGCAGATGGCACTGACTCGCTCCGGTAACTGCACCGCCCATTCCAGGGAACGCATGCCACCGAGTGAAGGACCCACTGCAAGTAAATACTTATCAATTCCGAGCGCATCACTAAAAGCAATCTCGGCGTTGACCATGTCACGAATAGTGACGATGGGAAAGCGGGAACCATAACGTTTTCCATCAGGGGCAATACTTGCTGGGCCAGTTGAACCTTGACAACCACCAATGACATTGGGACAGAGCACAAAGTATTTATCGGTATCAAATGGCAGCCCAGGACCCACCATTTGCGGCCACCATCCGGGAACATCAGACCAACCGGTCATAGCGTGGTTGACTAAAATTGCATTGGACTTATCAGCGTTTAACGTGCCCCAGCTTTGATAAGCAATGGTGATATCTGGCAGAGTTTCGCCATTTTCAAGAAGTAAATCACCAATCTTGATAAATTTACGATCACCTGGATCATCACCTTCAAGCCACGCACCGGTGACATCGAAGTTAACTTTTCTGCTCATTGGTAAATCCTTCACGCACTTGCAGCTAAGAGCTCTGCCTGGTCGTCACCCGGAGCACCCCGCCGCGGTGGAGGGTTGCCGTCTAGTCAGCCGGGGCTTTGAACTAGAACTCGTGACCAGTGCAAATATTACCCGAAAATTGTGGCAACTACTTTGGGGTGTAGCTCTGCCCGCATCTTGGTAAAGGATTTCGCTGGCCAGCCCACCGTAAATACTCGCCGCAGTAGCACCGCCAACGAGTATTGCGGGTTATCTGCCAACGCACGATCGAGCGCCCTCTGGGCCAGGGCGCCCTCACCCCGTTCATAGGCAAGAGCGGCAAAGACCGATGCAATGGGGGCGACAAAACCATTGGGTGCAATAACTAATAAATCGCGCCACATCCGCCAGTAAGAATCTGCGCTCTCAAGGCTGTGACTACCCAGTGCGAAATCACGCACTTGAATATCACTCATGCGGCCAATAACCCTGGCAACCAATTCGCGATCTTCTGCTCCCCTACCCACGTGATATTCACCTGCTAAATCAATGACAGCCGTTGCACCATCTCGTTGCATGTGATTTAACTCTTTCGCATCGCTAGCAATGATGAATTGGTTGACCTCACTCATCCAAGACTCATGAGCGGCAGATGGCAGCGCAGAGATTGAATGAATCAATTCGCCGACGGTGGCAAAGGGCATGGGGTGTCCGGCAATAACGTGCTCAGCGGCGATGCGCGATGAATCAATTTCTGGAACTGGGCTGCCTTCTGGAGGACAACACGCTGAATCAATACAGAGAAGTGAGCGAAAGCGATTACTTTGCACAAGCAGTGACTCTCTAATCTCAATCCCGGCGCGCATGAGTGCAGCACTGGCATTTATCAGTACTGTCTCGCCAGCTGCTGATTCGGCAGGTGTGTAGGCGACAAGTAGTGCGCCATCAGCTCTTTCGCGGGTGAAGTGTGAGGCAAGTAGGTCATAGCTTTCACACGATAGGTCAACGGGCAAGTCCACCCGCATCGCCATGCCAACGGCATCTTTATCAACTGAGTCGGTATTGAGTGCAACTAGAACAAGTGAATTACTTGGGTGGTAGCCAATCAGAAATGGAATAGCAGCGAGCAGATCGTGCGGTGAAGTCAGGGTGGTCATGGGAAGCCTTTCTTATCGATGAAGTGAAGTAGCAGGAGTAAAACGAGTGGGCGCAGCAACAACTGTGATCGGCAGAATTGAGACTGATTCAATCTTTCCCGGAATCCGATTTTTCACACCTTGCACCGTGAATTCACCATCCCAACTTGTAACGAGTTGGATGAGGTAGTGCCCCGGATTGGAATATGAATGCTGGATCTGTCCATCTGGAAAAGGTGCGCCAGCGTCGCGAGTGATAAAGAAGATGCCATCGCCGTAATGCCAGATGAAGGTGGGTTTAAGGGAGACTTCAACAACTTCGCCCACGATTTCAATCTTTTTGGTAACAATAGTTGGAATATCGGACCAGAAGAAGACCGGCACTTTAATCAGTGGTTGAAATGAGGGGGAATAGGCGATACCGGCAGTGGGCAGAATTTCAATTAACTTATCACTCAGCGATGTTGCCGTGGGGGCTACTTCGGGCTTTACCCGTTTTTTCACTATTGGTTTTTTAGTAGCAGTAATAATCTTCGGTTTTGCACTCCCGGTTGGTTTCGGTGGTGGGGTAAAAGTTCTCTTGATGACTGGCTTTCTAGTCTTACTGGGAGCTGGTGCTACCTCTTTCTTTTGCACTGCACCCGTTCCTTTACGCCCTTCAATGACAATCTTGCCGTCCTGGGTATAAACATCAATACATGCTCGCTCGATGCAATCTTGGGCATGCGCTGGAGGTGAAATAGTCGTCAGTAGTAATGCGATTACTAAGAATCTCTTCATGCGCGGGAGGTTAATTCCCTTGAGCGCGCAGAAACGATTCAATCGTGCCGGTTGTGGATAGATATGAGAAAGTAGGACCATGGCTGCCCGCGATGGAGATGGATGGATCCAATGCGTATGTGGCTCTAAACATTGGGGCGTCCACGGCGCAGCAGGGCTACTCATTATTCGTGACGGCGCTATCTTCTTGCAGCATCGCGCACCATGGGTGCATAACGGTGACACCTGGGGAATTCCAGGTGGTGCGCGAGATTCGCATGAAAGTGTCATGGAAGGTGCGATTCGGGAAGCGGTAGAAGAAACTGGCATCAACCCCGGTGATCTAGAGCCGCTTCACACCTTTACCGATGATCACCAGGGCTGGAGTTACTCAACAGTGATTGCCCGCGCAAATCAATCACTTGAGGGCCACGAACTCAACGATGAATCATTTGAAGTGCGCTGGGTGAAATTTGATGATGTTACACGCCTGCCATTACATCCCAGCTTTGCTAAGAGTTGGCCGCTATTGCGCCAATGTATCGATGATCTGATCACACCAGGATAAAGAGCTCTTATCAATATGGGCAATCACCAAAACTGTTCGCCCCTGATCTCGCAACTCTTGCAAGAGCGCAATAATCCGCGCTTTACTCTGCACATCCTGCGCCGATAAGGGTTCATCTAATAAATTGATGGGCGTATCTCGTATCAACGCCCGCGCAATCTCAACTCGCTGCGCTTCTCCCCCAGATAAAGTAGTAACGCTCTGGTTTTCATATCTGGTCATATCAAGGCTCTTCATCACAGCGTCCACGCGCGCAAGTTCGGCTGGTCCTTGGCCCATTTCGATCAGTTCCCGGGTGGTGTAGGAAAGCCAGTAATTTCTATTTTGCAAGACAACACTGCGCAGCTGTGATTGTTCTACAGCTGAAATCTCTTTTAGATCGCGACCAGCAATAGTGATCATCCCAGAAGTAATAGGTAGGTCGCCGGCCAAAGCGCCGAGCAATGAGCTCTTCCCGCTGCCATTGGGCCCGATAACTGCCGTGATCTTTCCCGGTTCAATCCTGGCGCTGAAATCGGTAAGGATGCTCTTTCCACCGCGAATAATGGAGACTTTCTCAATCGTAATTAGCGCCATATGTCACCACTTTTTTTAAGAGTGAGTATCAAAATCGGTGCACCAATCAGTGATGTCAAAAGGCCGATCGGAAGTTCAAAGGGTGGAATCGCAGAACGTGCTGCGGTATCTGCAATGAGGAGTAGAAGTGCGCCAATCAGTCCTGAATAAATAACCAGCACCCGGTTGCGTGGGCCACATAAGTAGCGCGCTATGTGAGGGGCAGCCAGAGCTAGGAATGCAATGGAGCCAACGCTGGAGACAGTCACTGCAATAAGAACTGCCAAGATGGCAAATGCGGATAAGCGAATGCGCTGTGCGTTATGTCCGATGTGTCTGACCGATGCATCACCTAACGAAAGTAGATCAAGGGTTGGCGCGATCTTCCAGGCAATCACAGCAGCGATGACGAGCACTGGGGCCACAACATAAAGCGTCTTGCTACTCACCAGTGAGAGTGAACCAAATGACCAGAAAGAGATAGAACGCGCATCTGGTCTGCTCACCGCTGAAAGTGTGAGCCCCACAATTGCACTCAGAATTGCCGAGACGCCAATGCCGATAGTAATCAACTGCAGGGCAGAGCGAGCGAGTGAAAATGTCAGCAAGGTTGCCGCCATCGCACCAATTGCTGCGCAGACAACGGCGCCGGCTGAGCCAATGCTGACTAAGTTGGTCAGTACCCCAAGTAGAACTCCGAGAGATGCACCGGCTGAGGTTCCAAGAATTGCTGGATCTGCCAAGGGGTTATTGGTAGAACTCTGAGCAAGGCAGCCAGCCACACCCAGTGCTGCGCCGATCAGAATCGCTGCTCCCACACGCGGTGCGCGAATCTGCCAAATAATTTGGTGTGATGCGCTCTCCGGATTAAGAAATGGATTAAAGATATATCGAAAAAGTTCACTGACCTCGGTCGCACCGAGTGATAGCGCAACGATAGAGATGATGGGAAGTAAAAGAATCAGTGGCGCAATCTTTTTCATCACTTCATCGCCTTTGCCATTGCCGCACTTAACTTACTTAATAAATCAGGGGTGCGCGGACCAAAAGAGAGCAGCAGTGAATCATCGACGGCAATCACTCGCTTATTCTTGCCGGCATCAGTCTGTGCGATTCCGGGAAGTTCTACCAATCCCTTGAGGCCACCGACTGATTGCAGCCCCTTGCTCATCACCAGAATGACATCAGGATTCAGTGAAGCAATGAGCTCACTTGTCATAGCGTTAAATGGATTAGCAAGCGTTGCCGCCCCAACATCTTGCGCCCCGATTGCTGTGATTAACGAATCAGCACCTGATCCTTTTCCACCAATTAAATAGATGGAGCTGCCACCGCGAAGATAGAGAAAGACAACTCGACTCTTTCGCTCTGCAGTACCGAGTGTGCTCAAGGAAGAATTCATTGCCGCGCTCAAGGCACTCCCACTTGCCGGCGCCCCGATGGCATCGGCTATGGCGCCAACCTTCGCCGGCAGATCACTTAGCGTCCATGCCTCTGGCGTTTTCACTACCCGAATTCCGGCCACTGCTAAGGCATCGAGCGCGCTTTGCGGGCCGGTGGATTTATCAATAATGACCAGATCTGGTGTGAGGGCGATTATCTTCTCCGCAATCACTTGGTGTCCGGATGTCACTACCGGCACCTTTCTCAGGTCTGCATCAGTACTAGCAATATCGCGGCCAATCAGTATTGATTTAAATCCCATGGCAGAGATTATTTCTCCGGCGCCATTGGCAAGTGCCACAACTTTCTGCGCTAGCGGACTTTCACTACTTTCAATGGTGGTCACTTGCGCCGATGAAATCTCAATTGCCGTTGATTGCACCTTGCTGCAACCGGTAAGTAAGAGCGCAGCAGATGTGATTGTGAGAACACCTAAGGTGATCACACTTCGCTCTTTACGCATGAATGAATCCTCTCAAATTTTTTGCCGACAAGTTCCGGCATAGTTGTCGGATAAAGCTAGGCACCACCTTCTCTATTCTTGCCAGCATGCGTAGGAAGTGGGTAGTTATGACGGTAGTCGTCATTGCTGCTGCGCTACCGGCACCTGCTATAGCTGCCACCACTGTCGTTGGCGCAGATGGTCAAAAATTTAGCGCATCTGCTACGAAGGTGAAGAGTGGACAAGAGATAGCAGTATCAGGACAAGGATTTGATGAAACTGTAGGAATTTATCTCGCTTATTGCCTGCTGCCTAAGAAAGGTCAGCCTCCCACACCATGTGGTGGAGGAGTCAATAAAGAGGGTATTGGCGATGCTTCTTATTGGATCTCATCTAACGCACCTTCCTATGCCACTGGGTTAGCAATCGCATTCGCACCTGGTGGACGTTTTGTTGAGAAAGTTCGAGTAACAAAGAAAATTGGTAAGCACGACTGCACCCAAGTTAAATGCGCCATCACAGTCAGATCAGATCACCTGCATGAAGGCGATCGCACCCACGATCTATTCATTCCCGTCACCTTTAAGAAGTAAATCAGCTACGAAACTAGGAGAAACATGTTTACCGCACATAAGAAGGCTTTCATCGCACTTACCGTCATCGCTTTAGTTGCCCCCATCGGCATATCAACACCAGCCCAGGCAGAGACCTTTGCCTTCGCAAGTGCGCCCCTGACAAATCTCAATCCAGCCGGAGACACAATCAATGGCGGTTTCACTAAGTTTCCAACAAAAGCTGGAATGTATATTCAACAATGCATCGCACCAGTAGGTGCTGCTCGCCCGGTAACGTGTGATGACGTAAATCAACTATGGGTAACCGGAACCGGAGAGCCAGGCTCAAGCATTTCAACGGGTGCGATTAAGGTCAAAATTTCTGGATCCATTACCGGTAAGGGCGTCACAGTCGATTGCACAACTACCCAATGTGGACTCTTCTTCCGTTTAGATCGAACAGCTGGTACTGATACTTCAGAAGATAAGTTCTTGCCCATTACTTTTAGAGCCGGTGCCCCAGCGCCGACACTTCCCGCTGATGAAATCACTGTCACCCTGAATGGAACAGCCCTAGTTCGCAATATGCCAAGTAACTTGGCTTACCGCGCAGTTGCCAAGATTGTGGCAACTGCTAAATCAGGGCTTCCAATTACCTTCACATCTCTCACACCTGAATGCTCCTATGCCGATGGAACATTGACCGCCCTCAAAGGCGCTGGGCAATGCGCACTTGGCTATGCAACAGCCGGGAATGCAACCACAGCGGCGGCAACAGGTAACTTCCCATTCATCCTGACACCGGGAGCCCAGAAGATTGGCACACTGCCAAAATCACTGAAAGTCGGTTCGAGTAAATCACTTCCGAAGTTATCGAACTTTGGTGAAGTAGTTATGTATATGACCTCCTCTAAATCTTGCTCAATCAAGGCCAACGTTCTTAAGGCAAGTAAGCCAGGAACATGTGTTCTCGATTATCACGCAGAAGCCAAAGCTGGAATGTGGCAGATGAGCAATGGCTCAGTAAAGATTGCGATTAAGTAACTTACTCATCCACACTTGAGGCAAGTCTGCGAAGTGATTCGCGCACCACTGCCCCATCACTTGTTCGCCACAGCGGTGGCATCGAGTTAAGCAGCACGCTGCCATAGCGCTTTGTGACAATTCTTGAATCAAGGATTGCCACAACGCCTCGGTCTTCAATGCTGCGAATCAAACGACCTGTTCCTTGCGCCAATAACAGCGCGGCGCGCGGTACTGATACCTGCATAAATCCACTGCCACCTGATGCATCAGCTAGCGATGATCGGGCAGACATGACCGGTTCATCGGGACGCGGAAATGGAATGCGATCGATGGCAACTAAAATGCAGGAATTTCCTGGCACATCCACGCCCTGCCATAGCGACATCGTGCCGAGCAAGATAGAAGTTTCATCTTTTGCAAAACGCTCTACCAGAGGCCCCACCGCATCACCACGTTTTTGCGTGATAATCGAAATCGGTAAATCAACTAATACTTCACGCAGGTGGGCATCTGCTGCCTCCACCCCGCGCCAGGAACTAAAGAGAGCAAGGGTGCGACCGCCTGCAGCGTCAATCAGTTCCCCGAGTTCATCCAGTACCTCTTTGCTCGGACCATCGCGACCTGGCTCTGGTAAATGTTTTGGCAGATAGAGAACTCCCTGATTAGCAAAATCAAAGGGAGATCCGACATCGAGCATCTGCACATTTGCTGGGTCGATATCTTCACTATCACTTTCAGCATCAGCATCTGTTCCCACAACGAAACCAATACTGCGCGCCATCGCATCAAAGTTATTGCCCACAGTTAACGTGGCAGAGGTGGCAATCACTGGCGTCTTAGTGAGCAAATTGCTGCGCAAGACGTGTGAGACCGAAAGTGGTGCCAAATGCAAGGTGGAAAATGTTGGCTCATACCAGAGCACATGCTCATCGCCCATTTTAAGTAACTTGCCGGCAGTCGTTGCAATCTCTTGCACCGCACCCTTTACTCGAGCGCGCTCGGCATTGCTATCAGGATCGATGATTTCATCATCGGCGCTCAGTATCTGCACAAATGCCGTTGAACTCTCTTTTAACTTTCGAATCGGTGCTTCTAACATACTTGGAATATCTTCCAGGCGACCTTGCGCTGCAAAATCACTCTTCACGCTTTCACCGTAATCAGCCATCGCATCATGAAAACTATCGGCTGCCTTCGTCAGCGCCTCACTTGGCTTGCCAGGTGAGTATTTGCGAGCCATGGCAGCAGCTCTCTGCACCCGCCCTGATGTGAGCTCTTCGGTTACCGCTTGTGTGGTGCGATCCATAAACTCGTGAGCTTCATCCAAAATCACGGCATCGCGCTCCGGCAAAATCGGATGCGAATCAACTATTTCGATGGCCAGCAAGGTGTGGTTGGTGACAACAACATCAGCCTCTTGCGCTTTCGCTTTTGCCTTCGCGGCAAAACATTGCGCGCCCCAGGCACAGACATCAGCGCCCACGCATTCACGCCCTGATAAAGAGTTAGCCGCCCATACTCTGCGATCTACATCCGGTGCATCATCTCGGTCTCCCGAAACTCCCGGCGTCTTAGCCCAAGCAATCAAGCGCTTGGCATCTTTTTCTAGATAAGAAGATTCCAGAACTAACTCACCATCTGGATCGGTGTCATCGGCGTTCATCTTCTGCAGACAGACATAGTTGCCTACACCTTTATAAATTCCATAAGTAATCTCGCGCCCCAGCACTTTTTCCAGCGCTGGCACAACTGCTGGTAAATCACGTTCTACCAACTGTCTCTGCAAAGCAAGAGTTGCTGTCGCTACCAACACTTTTCGACCATGAACCAGTGCGGGAACAATGTAGGCAAGAGATTTGCCTGTGCCAGTACCCGCCTGGACCATGAGGTGGTGTCTATCAGTGAGCGCGTTCGCAACTGCTTCGGCCATCTCAATCTGGCCTTCGCGCGTTGATCCGCCAATAGCTGCTACTGCCGCATCGAGTGCTTTTCGCACCTGCGCAGATAAATCGCTCATGGTCGCACTCTATCTGCCCGTGGATTTGTCATCATGCTCATAGTCATAAATGGTTATAATTCGGCGCAATGAGAAGATGGGATCAATAAAGTAATGAAGATCTGGACTCAATGGAGTGATCTCACTCTTCCCGCCGGCATGACACACCTAGAAACTGATGGATTTGTTCCGTCTGCATCGCAATTTGATGAGATTGAATTCTACGTTCCCAGCTATATGGGCGGTCTTAAGACCATTGAAATTATTCCGAAGATGAAAAACCTTAAGGTTGTGCACTACAACCAAGCGGGATATGAAGATATTTTGCCCCATATTCCGCAAGGAGTAAGCCTGAGTAATGGAACCGGAATCCACGATGTCTCCACCTCAGAACTGGCAATTGGTCTAGCGATTGCTTGCCGCCGCGGATTTGCCGAGTTTATGGATAACCAGAAGCAGGGCATCTGGAAGCGCACAACAAAGCCAGCACTTGCTGACTCACACGTTGGAATCATTGGCTATGGCCATATCGGCAAGCGAATCGGATCCCTGTTAGAGATGTTTGAAACTAAAGTCACCGCCTTCACGCGAAGTGGTAGCGATGGCTCAATAAAAATTGCAGAATTTGATGCCTATCTTCCAAAGCTCGATGTCATTATTTTAATTCTGCCACTCACTCCTGAATCAAAGAACTTTATGAACGCAGAACGTATAAAGAAGATGAAAGATGGCGCCACCTTGGTTAACGTCGCTCGTGGTGCCATCGTCGACACCGACGCTCTCGTTGCCGAACTTCACACCGGGCGCATTACCGCTGGTTTAGATGTGACCGATCCAGAACCACTACCGGCCGGTCATCCGCTCTGGTCGGCACCAAACGTCATCATCTCCCCCCATGTGGGCGGAGATAGTGGAGCCTTCCAACCGCGAGCACGCACAATGGTGTCGCAGCAGCTACAGCTGCTATCTGAAAATAAACCCTTGCTTAATCAGATTATCGCTGCGAGTTAAACCTTCTCGTTAGATCCGGCCTTAATGGCAACAAATACCTGTAGCGCTGCAAGTCCGATGATGAAGTAGAGCGCGCGATCCCAATTGCCGGTGATGTCAAAGAGTCTGCCAAGAATGATTGGCGAAACGGTCGCCATCACATAGCCAACTGATTGCATCATGATGGAAAGTGACTTGGTCTTTGCAGCATCTGCTGCGCGGAAGACAACCAAGAATAAAGCGATTGAGAATGTTACATAAACCCCAATATTTCCCAGGATGACCCAGACCCAGAGGCTCATGCCGGTATCAACTGAGATAGCAAAGTAGGAAATCGCCAGGAAGATTGAGAAGACAATTAACACCATGCGGAAATCTTTCCGCTTTGCCGCAAAGTGCGGAACGGCCAAGCTAAGCAGAGATCCCACCAACGTTGCTACCGCAACCAGAATTCCCGCGTTGACCAAGGTGAAGCCTTTAGTTATCAAGATGGTTGGTAACCAGGTCGCTGATGCGTAGTGAATCATGTTCAGCAGACCGAACAAGATGGTGATCGACCAAGCAGAGCTGCTCTTAAATAGTGGATTTGCCCAGAAACTTTCCTTGCTTTCAACAACATCAGATACCGAAGAGCTAGGAATCTTGATCCACCACCACAGCGCGGTGAGGGCGCCAATGATGAACCAAGGAAGCATGGCCAGGCGCCAGGTGTAGGAAGATGCTTCTGCAAGTGGAGCGGTGATGGCAAGTGAAATCGCGGCACAAGAACCCATGACAGAGGCATAGATTCCGGTCAGTAGCCCCGCATTTGAGGTGCCATTCTCCTTTACCCAGACCGGCAACATGTAGTTAAGCACAGCCACCGAAATACCGAGTGTGATGGAGAAAATCAAGATGGATGCAATATCAAAGGTAGTACGTAAGAAGAGTGAGAGCGTAAGCAGTGTGATGGCGTAGGAAATAACACGATTGGTATTTCCTAGACGGCTAATACTGCGCATTAAAATTGCGGAAAGTGAGAAGCAGAGCAGTGGTGTTGCAGCCAGAATTGATTCAGTAAAGACGCTGATTCCGTACTCTTCTTTAAGAATTGGAAGTAGCGGGCCAATGAGAATGAGGCCGGCTCTCATATTCGATGAGATTGCAAATATCGGCAGGCCCTGCTTCAAGGTATTTTTCATGGAGCCAAAGTAGCAGGGCGCACCACTAATAAGAAGAAATTAGGAGAGTTTTATTTGCCTTTTGCCATGCGAAAGAAGTAGTTAATGATGAAGGCAATTACATATCCAAGGGCACTGTTTACAATGATTGTTGTTGGATAGATGCTGGGCCAGAAGAGAGTGAAACCAAGAGCAATCAGGGCTCCCAGCCAACCGAATTTAGCTGCCGCACGATGTCTAGAGATAACTTTTTTCGCCATGGCAAAATGATAATCGAAAATCGAAGGTAAAGGTAGGTGACTTATCCCTAATCCAGTGCCGAAATCCGAAGGGAAAAGGAACCGCTCTTAGAAAATATATTGATTGACGCTTCTGAATCCAGGATGCGCACCAGAGTTTCTGAGTGGGCATTTACCCAAGGCCCCGGGTAATCCCAACTCGTAATCTCCGGCCACGGATCAGGGGCCACTCTGGAACGAAAGAGCTCCACGACATCGTCTTCAAACTCTTCGGCAAGAAACTCGGCAATGACTCTCACATCGTGAGAAATTATCTCGGCCGTGACTACCTCACTTGTGGGTAGCGAGGCAGTTTTACGGGTGTGATGAACCTTCCGCCGCATTTCACTCAAGGCATCGGCGCTCAAGAGACAGCTGACCAACCCCTCCATCGCATTCTCCCCTGCTAGCAAATTCTGCTCCGACTCTACAACAGCAGGCTGCTTCTGGCATGTCAGGGCGTTGGGTCCCCCGTTTTGAAAAGCATGTATCATCCCTCCATGCCTGCAACGCCGCTGGTTTATCCGTTCACCTTCGGAGATCGCTCTATGGCCGATCTCCTCGGTGGCAAAGGTGCCAATTTATCCGAGATGACACGGATGGGTCTTCCGGTACCACCGGGATTTACCATCACCACCCAAGCTTGTCGAGAATTTCTGGCATCTGGCGTCATTCCATCTTCCCTCACTGGTGAAATCGAAAGCGCACTGCGCGAACTCGAGAAGATGCTTGATAAGAAATTTGGCGATCCGAAGAATCCACTCTTAGTTTCTGTTCGCTCTGGTGCAAAGTTTTCCATGCCAGGCATGATGGAGACTGTTCTCAATGTCGGCATGACTCCAGAAGTTGCCGAATCACTTGCAAAGCAAACTGGTGATGCCAAATTTGCCTGGGATTCCTACCGCCGCTTCATCGATATGTTCGGCCGCATCGTCTGCGACATTCCGCCGGCTGATTTCAAGAAAATTGAAGCTCGAATTCTTGAAGCAAATTCCGTAAATAGCATTCAAGAATTAACTGTAGATGGCCTAAAAGCCCTATCACAGGCTCTCATTAGAGAGATTGAAGCCCAGACCGGTAAGGATTTTCCAACAGATCCACGCCAGCATCTGATTAGCTCTGTGGAAGCAGTCTTCCACTCTTGGAATTCAGAGCGTGCCCAGATTTATCGCCAACGTGAGCGCATTCCATCTGATTTAGGTACTGCGGTAAATATTCAATCAATGGTATTTGGAAATCTCAGTGATGACTCTGGAACAGGCGTTGCCTTCACTAGAAACCCAGCCACCGGTGAAAATGGAAGCTATGGCGATTATCTAGATCGCGCCCAAGGTGAAGATGTGGTTGCCGGTATCCGTAACACCATGACCTTAGTTGAGATGAATGAACGCGAGCCAAAGGCTTTCCAAGAGCTAGAGCGAGTGATGTCACTTCTAGAAAATCACTATCGCGATCTATGCGATATCGAATTCACAGTAGAGCGCGGAAAACTCTGGATCCTTCAGACTCGCGTAGGAAAGCGCACCGCCGAAGCAGCATTTCGCGTTGCCCTACAACTTGTCGATGAAGGCAAGATTTCTATGGATGAAGCCCTCTCTAGAATCTCTGGTGAGCAGCTAGGTCACCTCATGTTCCCGCAATTCGATTTGGCCGGACAGGTAACTGAAATTGCCCGCGGTATCCCAGCTTCAGCAGGCGCCGCCGTCGGTGAAGTTGTCTTTGACTCAAGACGAGCATTTGATTTAGCACGCGCCGGACATAAGGTAATTTTGGTAAGACGTGAAACCAGCCCTGATGATCTAGTGGGAATGGTTGCCTCTGAAGGAATTCTCACCAGTCGCGGTGGCAAGACTTCTCACGCAGCTGTAGTGGCTCGTGGAATGGGTAAGACAGCTATTTGTGGAACAGAGAGCATCTCAGTTGATGAGCGCGCTAACTTATTTACCGTCGGTGCGCTCACCGTCTATGAAGGTGAAGTGATCTCTATCGATGGCACAAGTGGCATCGTCTACTTAGGTGCACTTCCTACTATTGCCTCCCCCGTTACCGCCTACCTAGAAGGCAAGCTTGATGCTAATTCGCCACAGGCAACACCCGTTGTAAAGGCGGTAGACCGCATTTTGCAGCATGCAGATGCCTCACGTGTGCTGCGGGTTCGAACTAATGCTGATACCCCAGAAGATGCCGTGCGCGCCCGCATTCTCGGCGCCGAAGGTGTGGGGCTCTGTCGCACAGAACATATGTTCTTAGGACCACGCCGTGCCTATGTTGAGAGCCTGATTTTGGCTGAAAATGAAGAAGCGCAACGTGGAATCATCGCCGAAATGGAACCACTACAACGCGGCGATTTCGTCGGCATCATGATGGCGATGTCTGGACTTCCAGTGACAATCCGACTGCTTGATCCACCACTGCATGAGTTCTTGCCTAATATTGCAGAGCTCAGCGCCGAGATGGCGCGCGCAGAAGCACTCGGAGAAGAAATTTCTCCGCGCCAACAAGCAGTCTTTGCCGCCGTGAAACGCCTGCATGAATCTAATCCAATGCTGGGTCTTCGTGGAGTTCGCCTTGGAATTTTGATTCCCGAACTATTTAAGATGCAGGTTCGCGCCCTTGTGCATGCCTGTCTTGAAGTTCGAAAGCTTGGCCATAACCCAATGCCAGAGATCATGGTTCCACTTGTTGCCACCCAGCGAGAGCTGCTATACTTGCGCAAGACCCTGGAAGAAGAAATTGCCAATACTCTTACCGGCACCGGACAACACTTCGATATTCCAATCGGTAGCATGATTGAGACTCCTCGCGCTGCTATGACTGCCGGCAAGATTGCAGACCATGCCGACTTCTTCTCATTTGGAACAAATGATCTAACCCAAATGACCTGGGCCTTTAGCCGCGATGATGTGGAATCAAGCTTCTTGCCGCGCTATCTAGATTTAGAGCTCGTGCCCTTTAATCCATTTGAATCACTGGATCAAGATGGTGTGGGGCTGCTGGTGCGCATCGCAACCGAGCAAGCACGTGCTCACACCTCAGATTTTAAAATTGGTGTCTGCGGTGAACACGGTGGAGATCCACGCAGTATTCACTTCTTCCACTCACTGCACCTTGATTACGTCTCCTGCTCCCCCTTTAGAGTGCCAATTGCTCGCTTAGAGTCAGGGCGAGCAGTGGTACTGGCTAATATGGCAGGCCCAGCAAGTTCTAGTACTTAGTCGCTCACCTGGCTTTATGACGGCGCATTTAACTGGAATTTCAAGCAGGTCCATTAAAGACTGAATCCCAGATTGTGAAGAGAATTAATCCGAAGAGGACTATCGATGCAGCACGATAAAGAATTCTTCCCATGCTAGTTTTGTAGAAATACGCCGGTGCCTTAAAGCTAGATTCAGTCAGCGCTTCCATGATGCTGAAATAGAGCACCGGAATAAGTGCAACTGCAAGGACTTTCACATTCACCATATCAGCTTCATCATCGCCAATAACCCCTGTAAGAATTAAGCCGATAGCAACCATCAGTCCTAGCCTTGGCGTTCCAGAGATATTAAACCTCTCAAATCTTGCACTCGGATTAATTCTAAGAATAAGTGCAAGACCAGGTAGCACCACCAGACCCACAAGCAACCAAGTAGGCAGGGTCATGGCCCCAAGGAAGACACTAGCAAGTAGCCAAGTCCAAGCTCCCTTGCGTAGGTATTGAAAAACTCTTGACCATCTTGGCACTGGCACAGCTTCTGTCACAATCTCATTAATTCGAAGTGCGAAGTGCTTGGCAGTAACTCCTTCTGCGAAATACCTAAGCACAATTAAAGCCCATGAAATGCCAGCTATCAATTTGCAGGTACTCGCCGAGATTGCATCCTCGTTCCCAGCAATCTCCGGAAGCGCTTCAAGAACCTTCCAGATAATCCAAGCTGTAACGATGGGACTTAGCGCATAATCAACAAGTCGCTCCCATCTACCCGTCCGATTAGTATGAACTCCATCAAAACGACGCATGGCACCAGCAAAAAGAGCAGGACCAGTTATAAGAATGAAGATACTTATCAAAGTTGCAGAATTTTGATGCCAATGTATCCCGGCTGACTTGCCTGCAAGCTCAAAGGAAAAGAATAAAACGGCAAAAGTAATGGCCGAAATAGCACCCGCTAGCGCATCGAAGCAACCAAGAATTAAGCCCAAAATCAGGAACTCCTTCGAGGGAATTGGAGAAGTTTTATCAGTGCTATCTGTACCCAGGTATTCAAAGATCCCTAGGCAAAGCGCAACCGGATACAAAATAAGTGAAAATGCACCAGTGGATGCACGTAAATAATCAGCATCACCGAAAATTGTCGCTGCGGGTGGTGAGATTTTTCCAATTTTGCGGATGAAGGCGGGAACTTTGACAGTAAAGAATGACCATTTATCCAGTGAAATTATCGGGCCGTTAAAGAAACCCCGCATCCCTTTACCAGAACCAAATTTGCGTTCACGGCGACTACGCAACTCCATGACTTCAGGAAAATTTGACCGGTTTGAATTGTTTGGGCCTGGTGAATTAGCCGAATTTTGAGAGGGTACTGGAATTGATGCTCTCAAAACAGCAGAGGTCGTAATTGCCAAATAGGTTGCGGCAGCCAAGATGGAAGACTTAACAAACTCTGGTGAAGCATCATCCAATATTCCGTTTTCCAGATCTATCGGCTTGGGTCCCATAGGCTCACTTGAAGTTGGTTCTGGACTTGGAGTTGATTCTGGACTTGGAGTTGAAGTCGGTAGGAAATCTGCAACAACAATTTTTTTGAGATACGTTTTACTCCACCAGACTTTCTTTTCCAAATCACATTTGGTGTCAGGAAAATCTCTTAAGAACGGTTCCAGATTTTCATTAGGTGTGCACTTATTTTCGTCAATGAGACGCCCAAAAGCTACTTTACCTTTAGGGTATTTATATGATGGTGTCGAATTCTGATCCTTTGTCCAAATAAAGGTTGTAGGAATGTTTTGTGACGGATAGCAAATACCAGCGATTTTTTCTTCGGTTGTCGTGTCAATAGCTATGGATCTTGAAGTATAAGTTTCGTTGCTGCCAAGGCAAGGATTGCCCAGCAAAAAACCTCCATCCGACAGCTCCGAGCCGTTAGCAAAAGAATTAAATGCTCCCAGACTCGCAAAAGCCAAGATGGCCGCAGTAATAACTCTGTACTTTTTGCTAACCATGATAGGAACCTAAACCAGGAACTCCCATTTAGATAGGAGTTTTGAGAAATAATCCCTAATAGTTGATATTTAAAGCCAGTTAGCCTGGCCCTTTACCACTGCGTTAACAATTGCGCTTTACTCTTAATCCTCGGGACGAGTAAGACCGTTCTCTTTCCAGAAATTACGTCCTGGAATTCCCCACTCAAGGAAGAAATCTCCGACAGTTTTGCATAGCTCGCTATTCACACCGTTCACGGTCTCAATAATGGACTCCGAACGAGTGGCAGCATGTTCCATAAATCGCTTGAAATCTGCCGCATCTGCAAAGAGTGGATCTTCAGACTTTGGATTACGGATAGCTAATTGTTGATGGAGCGCTTCCCGAGCCTCTTCGCCTAAGAAGGTGATACGAGGTCCCTCGCTTGTCTCAAACTGGAGAACAAGTGGATCGCTATATGGATTTTCCACGATATTTCCATCGATATCTAATGAACCAGAATCCTTGACCTTAATCTTTTCCAGCTCTTCAAAATCAAGTCCGGTGCCAACAAGGCTGAGCATTAACAAACGCACAACCGGGTCAAAGTCACCCTTTTTGCTATTTGCAATATGTGGACGTGGCACGGTGGTGAACTGCTTTACCCAAGGAACATCTACTCCGTGAAATGCCCACCACAGCTTTGGTCCCAAGATTAGGGCCGCAAGTTGGACCGAAGTAAGGTCCTGGTGCAGCTGTAGATACTTCTGGTTCAGCAGCTCTGCTGTGAGTGGATCAGCTTGGCCAGCCTTGAGCGCTGCCTCTAAATCTCCATCGCAGACTTCGCGCGCGAATCGATCAAGAGTTGTCACTGCGCTGCGGATCCAAATATCTGGTTTTCTAGTGCGCTCAGCCAAAATACAGGCAACGCGCATAACAGATGGAATTTCTAACAGTGAGAGTTCGCGTCGATTCTTAAGGCTTCTGCGCGCTACTTCATCTGCTGATAAATACTCAATAACTGATTCGGCTGTTTCATAGCCAGGAAAATAAGTACTGCCGGTTTCATACCTTATAGCCATGGTGGTGCATCCTTTGCAATCTCAACCTCATTGACCTTGGCAGCAATATCTTTTGCAATAAAGTGATCGCGAATTTCAACTGTGGCGCGTGTGACGCCTTCAACTAGTTCTACGCGACGACGTATCTCTTTGCCGATTGAGATGGCGAAAGGGGAAGGGCAGAGAGGCGAGGTCAGGTGGTAACGGATAATCGCGTTACCACCCTCCCTCAGCTCTACTTCATCGATCATGCCTAGCTGAGCCATGGTCTTGCGGATTTCAGGATCGGGAACACTACCTGCCGCAGTACGAATTTCTTCTTCGATACTCATGGATGTTGTAGACATGACTTCTTTCTTTTCTTAGTAACTAACTTGGTCGCTTAAGAATTAAGCACCGACGTAGGAAGCCTTGTTCGCAAGGAATTCCTTACGACGTTGGCTAAATTCATCGTTCTCAATCTTCTTGAGCTTTGCATCGGTGTCAATGCCGTATAGACGTGCGACGTTTCCACCGATGATCTTTGCCTTGATTTCAGGAGTTAGCTGAACGCCAAACTCTTCAGCGATATCGTCTGGGATCTGGTATTCCATGAATTCATCAAGAATCCAGTGTGGGTACCAAATTGGGAAGTCTGTTCCCCAGATGATGCGGTCTTCGCCGAGCCAGAAGAGCAGGTTCGCCATCATTTCACCAAAGTAGCGTGGACGCTTGTGAATAAATGCGTTTGCTACTGCAAGTGATGCATACACGTTTGTTGAACGTGCAGCAATCCAGCAGAACTCATCCAAACGTGGAAGACCAATGTGATCCACAATGAAGTTAAGTTCTGGATAGAGTGATGATGGTTCGTCAATGTCATAGACGTCGAACTTCTCCATTGAAAGAGGCTCTACAGCAGGGCCCTTATGGAAGTGCATGTTCTTAACGCCCATTGCAATTGCTTCTTCGTAGCAAGGGAATACAGCTGGATCATTTGCTTTCCAACCGCGTGATTCTCCGCGCCATTCAGCGGTGTACCACTTGAAGCCCTTCATACCATCGCCTTCAACCTGCTCACGCATGTGACGAGTTGCGTTCTTATCGCGTGGATCTACTCCACCAAGACCGATAAGACGCTCTGGTGCGCGAGCAACCATCTCAGCATTGCGCTTTGAGTTTGTAAATCCTGTGTGATAGAAATCCATCAACACCTGTGTAGAAAGAATAGCCATATCCATTTCACCACGTACGAACATGTGGTGGAGATACCAATCTGGATCTACCTTACGGAACTCTTTATCAAAGTCCATTGTCCATTTTGGATCTGGTGGATTAAAGCCACTCTGAAATGCATAAAATGTTTCAGCGAAAGCTAAACCATATTCATTTTTAATGTTCTCTTTGCTGGCATCCCAGAAACCGGTATGCGCATCAAGAACGAATTTTCCATCCTTCATGTGTTCCCTTTCTTCTTGCACACGAAATGTGTTTGGGAAAATGTAAGTCATAGCGTTACAGTCCGCAAGGCGAAAATTAGGTGATTTGCAGCGCTCTATGGTATGGAATGTAACAATCTGGTAACGAAGAGTTAGGCTAAATGCCCATCTTGGTAGAGCCAGGATTTCTCGGAAGGAAGTTTCAAAAACAGGTTCTTGCCAGCAGGCAACCCTTCGCTGCGCGGGATCTTGACCGAGATTGGTGAGCCCCCAGAGACACATTTAAGGACTCGGACGCTGCCTAGGTCATCATGGCCTAGTAGCTCTGCCTCAATCACATTCTCGCCCGCACTCGTTACAAGTGAAACGTACTCAGGGCGAATTCCGACTTCAATGGCCTTGCCTGTGACCGCTGTGTGGGCAGAGCCGGTCTTTAACTTTGTCGAACCAAAGTAAATCTCACTTGATTTAGCTTCCACCGGCAAGAAATTCATGGCTGGTGAGCCGATGAAGTTACCGACATACTTTGAATTAGGCTTTTCAAATAGCTGCTCTGGGGTTCCACGCTGGATTACCTCACCAAAGCTCATGACCAGCAACTCATCAGCAAAGGTCATCGCCTCATACTGATCGTGGGTCACATAGATAACGGTCAAGTTATTGATCTTATTAATAGCCTTGATCTTCTTACGTAGCTCAAACTTAGATTGTGGGTCAATCACTGTGAGCGGTTCATCCATCAGTAGCGCACTCACGTCATCGCGGACCAGACCGCGACCCAGTGAGATCAACTGCTTCTCATCGGCGCCGAGCTTGACCGCTGAGCGGCCCAACTTATCTGTGATCTCTAGGATCTCAGCAATCTCATGCACTCGCGCCTTAATCTTCTCGGGCTTCCAGCCGCGGCAGACCAATGGGAATGAGAGATTTTCAAATACCGACATAGATCTGTAAATGGTTGGGAATTGAAAGACTTGCGCAATATTTCGTTGCGCCGTAGGAATATCAGTAACATCTTGATCATCGAAAAGTAAACGGCCCTGGTGCGGGGTTACCAGACCTGAGATGGTGTTAAGAATGGTGGTCTTGCCGCAGCCAGAAGGACCGAGAAGGGCATAGGTCTTACCGGACTCCCAGACCATATCAAGGGGCTTAAGTGCCCAGGTTGATTGATCCTTATCCTTATTATAGGAATGCCCAATATTTGAGAGCGTAATTTTAGCCATCGTTACTCCCCTGCGCTATCTGGTGAGACACAGAGCGCCCCATTAGTTTCGAATAGGAATAAACGGTTGCCCGGAAGTTCAATCGAGATTGATTCACCGACTTTTACGTCGTGGATACCTTCCATTTGAAGAACTACTTCACCGGCTGGCGTATCAACATAGACCAGGGTCTCAGAACCAGAGACTTCTACCAAGGAGATGGTTCCCTTTTCGCCACCAGATTTAGCACTGACAATGTCATTTGCCCGGATACCTACTTGATAATGGCCTTCTTTAAAGTTCTTCATCTTCGCCGGAATTGGTTGCGAATAACCATCACCAAAACGAATTTCTCCGGCAGAGAGTGAGACCGGCAAGATGCTCATCGGAGGATCGCTGATTACACGCGCCACTGTGGTCGACTGTGGCTGCTCATAGACCTCTGTTGGGCTGCCGTATTGAATGATTCGACCCTCGTGCATCACCAAGATCTCGGCGCCAAGAATGAGCGCCTCCGGAGGTTCAGTGGTGGCGTAGATTGTTACTGCATCTTTTTGAGAATTAAATATTTCCTTAAATTCAACTCGAAGTTGTTCGCGTAGCTTGTAGTCAAGGTTCATCAATGGCTCATCAAGTAACATGATGTGAGATTGACGAGACAGGGAACGAGCTAGCGCCACCCGCTGTTGCTGGCCACCTGATAGTTGTGCTGGTTTGCGATCAAGGTAGTCACTGAGCCCAACTTTATTGATCGAAGCAAGGGCGACTTCGCGCGCCTCTGACTTCTTAAGCCCTTTACGAAGTAGCGGGAACTCAACATTTTGCAGAACTGACTTGTTGGGATAGTTAATAAACTGCTGATAGACCACAGCAACATCGCGTTCCCAGATTGGCTTATCCTCAAAATCTTCACCATTCATGGTGATTTGACCGCTATCGATAGGCAAAAGGCCGGCGATGGCGCGCATCAGCGAGGTCTTGCCCGATGTAGTACGTCCAATCAGGATGTAGATACGGCCAGGCTTAAATTCAAAGGAGATATCGTCCAGGATCACGCCTTCTTTTTCGGTAGTTACCGAGACGTTTTTAAGTATTAAAGACACTTGATACCTTTCATCGAACAGCTCCGCCAAGGTTTCCACGAGATAAGAATCGTTCAATCACAAAGGCTAGCCCGACCAACGGAATAATTGAGAAGACCGTAGAGGCGGCCAGGATCCAATAAGGCGTCACAGTGCCGTTCAGGGCGATGACAGCAACCGGCAAGGTAAGCACCTTTGTTGCGGTGAGTGTGAGGGCGAAGAAGATATCGTTCCAGCCAAAGATGACGCAGAACATGCCAGCGACAGTCAGACCTGGCTTAGATAGCGGCAGGATTGTTCTAAAGAAAGCTTGGATTGGATTACATCCTTCTAACATCGCCATCTCATCGATTTCGCGTGGAAGTGCGTTAAAGAAATCAACCATCAACCAGACCACAATCGGCATCAAGCCAGAAGTAAGAACCAGGATTAATCCGAGGTGGGTATCAAGTAACTTAAGCTCTTTGAGCAAGAGGAAGAATGGAATAGCGAGAACTACCGGCGGCATGATGCGCTGGGAGACGAAGAAGAAGATGATGTCGGCGTTGCTGTAGTTTTTCCAGCCGTAGGTGAAGCGAGAGAGTCCGTAGGCGGCCAATGATCCAAAGATCAGTGAGATTGCAGTAGCACCTGCGGTGACGATAAAACTGTTCAACGTTGGTGTTAGCAGATTTGTCAGTGAATCTGGACCAGGAAGGATTGCTTTCCAACCAATCAGACTTGGTTGAAACTCCAAGAATGGAATGAAGGTTGCGCCATTTACTACGGCAGACTCTGGCTTAAAGCTAGTCGTAATCGCCCACATAATCGGGAAGAGAACAAAGAGGCTCCAGATAGTGATGAAGGTTGCCTTTAAGACTTTATACATCAGTTAGATCCCCCGAGGCTTCGATAGACGGGCAAAGACTTTTCCGATAATGGTCAGAGTCAAGATTGCGAGAATCAAATACATCAGTGCCAGGGTGGAACCGTAGGCAATCTGGAAGTCCTGCAAGCTGCGCTGGAAGATATAGGCCGCTGGTGTTTCAGTTGCATTTCCAGGACCACCTCGCGTCATAGTAAAGACGGAGTCGAAGATCTTTGAGGCATCAATTAAACGAATCATGATTGCACCAATACTGATTGGCGCCATCATTGGGAAAGTTACCCGCGCAAATGTCTTCCACGCACTAGCGCCATCAATTGCCGCTGCCATAAATGGTTCTTTCGGCAAGCTAAGAAGTCCGGCCAAGAGAATCAAGAACATAAATGGAGTCCACTGCCAGACTTCGACGATAGTGATTGCAATGTTCGCGGGTCCACTTTCGGTGAGCCAGTTAACTGGACTGAGGCCAACACGGGTGAGAAGTCCATTGAGTGCACCAATATCTTCGGTGAAGATCGAACGCCAGATGATTGCCATAAGTGATGGTGTTGTCATCATTGGAACCAACCAGAGAACTCGGTAGAAGCGGCGCGCTGCTATTCCCTTCCAAGCGAAGAGCGCGATGGCAAAGCCGAGGACATACTGAATTGCTACCGTTAAAAATGAGAGATAGAAAAGTCTAAGTAGTGAGCCCCAGTAACGGGTGTCACGGACCATCTCGCCCCAGTTTTCCCCACCAATAAAATTAAGTCCTGATTGAGAAACGTTCCAGCTTGAAAAAGTCACACGAATCGTGAAGAGAAGCGGGAAGATAATAATTGCGATAAGCAAGAGCAAGCCTGGAAGAAGAAAGAACCGTGGGTAACCTTTTTTCACTGAGATCCTGCTCCACTTCTGCCCGCTAATTAAGGGGCAATAAAACCATTACCCGGGTCATTATGCAAAACTCATGGGTGTCGCGCGGCCAAAAAATCTGACCGCGCGACACCTTCGAACGAGTTACTTACTTGATGTTATCTTCAAGCGCAATTACGTTCTGGTATGCAGACTTCACCTTAGTGATACCTACACGCTTTGTAATTGCATTCCACTCTTTAGCAGCCTCATCGAGTGCCTTTTGTGGTGTTGCTTGACCTGCAAGGGCCTTTGCAACTGCATTTTCCATAGCTGTCATGTAGTCAGAAACGCCAGGAACGCGGAGGTCGAACACACGGTTGGTGTTCTTCTCGTAGTTCTGCATTGTTCCGAGCCATGAATCTACTGCTGGCTTGCCCCAGTTCATTTCCTTTACCCAGAAGTCAGATGTGAAGTCTTCTGTACGTGAAGGGTTTACGCCCATGTCACCGATGGTGAGATCGAGCTTGTGGTTCGCCTTATTTGCCCAGAAGCAGAGGTAATCAAATGCCATCGCCTTTGCAGGTGATGCAGCTGTTACTGCTGATGACCAACCCCATGCGATGTATGGCGCGTAGTTGACTCCACCCTTAGGTGTATCCCACTTCTTTGTCACACGGTTCCAGACTTTTTCAGCTCCTGGAAGAGGTGCAGCCTTTACCTTGTTCTTGATTGGGCTTGTTGGCTCATTTGACTTTGACCATGCATCATCCCATGTGTAAGAAAGAAGTGAATCTCCACGTCCAAAGGATTCAATTTCCTTTGAAAGGTCGAAGTTCTTTCCACCGACTGGCATGAACTTGGTTGCTTCAACGAAGTCAGTTAGACCAGCAACGAAGCCTGGGTTGTTGACCTGTGGAACCATGTTTTCATCGAACCAGAATCCACCCTTAACGTTTGGATTCTTTGCATATGGTGCAACGCGGTCGATAAATGCACCGAACATGAGGCCACCCTTTTGAGTGATTTCTGTTGTTCCAGTGAACTTAACTCCTGCTGGCTGACCTGCTGCCTTGTAGCCATTGAATGTCTTTGCGTGAAGGTTGTATTCCTTCCATGTCTTTGGAACTGCAAGCTCTTTGCCAGTCTTTGACTTGTAGAAAGCCTTGGCTGCTGCATTCTCGTAGACATCTGTACGGTACTTGAGGAAGTGACGATCAGCGTCGATACCGAAGAGCTTGGTCTCGCCATCCCACTTGTAAAGTTCCTTGTAAAGAGGTGTAAGGGTTGCAAGTGAACCTTTGCCCTTGGTTACTGAATCTGGAACCTTTGCGTAGTAAGAGTGGAAATCACCAATCTGGTATGAACCATTGAATACAACGTCGTACTGGTTTGTATCTGTCTGGTATGAACGAAGCTGCTTAGCGTAGAGGTCACCGAATGAGACGTGCTCAACTTCAACTTTTCCACCTGTTAGCTCTTCGAACTGCTTAGCGTGAAGCGCTGTTGGCTTACCCATGTTAGGGATCGCGTGAGTGAGGACACGAAGAGTCTTACCTGAGTAATCCTTCTTTGATGTCTCATACCAAGAGCAAGCGTCATCTCCATCAGCTGTGGTTGCAACATTTGCGTACTCAGCACCGTATGCCTTGTATGAAACTTCTTGGCCTGGTGTACGAGTAAGAGTGCCACCTGCTGATGCAGGTGCAATTACTACTACTGATGCAGCAAGCGCAATTGGAAGCGCTACGGCAAGTAGAGTCTTTACTTTCTTTGTGAACATAAAATTCCTTTCAGGAATATTTCTTGAGAGTGTTGTTTAAAACTCATCTGAAGATAATCAGATGAAATTTCGCTTCCAAGTTTCACAAGCTTCTCCCCGAGATTTCCCCCGAAGTTCCCTCGCAACTTTTGCAGCATCCGAATATTACGCAGAATTCATATTTTGGGTAGTTTGAAATCGTGAGGAATGATCATCGGCTATCACCCTGTAACGCTTGTGCAGTGGCCTTTATAACGGTTTGGTAACACGATTTCTATAACAATTTGATAACACGGCAGCTTGCGCTAGGGAACGAGGATGAGCTTGCCGCTGGTCTTGCCGCTAGCTAAATCATCATGCGCCTTATGCGCATCGCCCAGGGCGTAGCGCTTATCGATGCGCACCGTTAACTTGCCTTTGAGTAATAAATCAAAGATCGCATCGCAGCGCCCCTTAAATTCGGCGGCATCTGCCACGTAATGGGCAAGTGTTGGCCTGGTAAGAAAGAGAGAGCCAGAAGAATTCAATCGCATAATTTCAAATGGTGGAACCGCGCCACTTGCTGCGCCAAAGAGCACCATCATGCCCCGGGGTTTTAGACAAAGTAGTGATTGATCAAAAGTTTTTGCACCCACTCCGTCATAGACCACATCGACTCCACGGCCACCGGTAATTTTCTTTACTTCGGCAACGAAATCTTCTTTGTCATAGCGAATCACATGTTGCACACCTAGTGCTCGAACAGTTGCTTCCTTGGCTTCGGTGGATGTCGTACCAATGACGGTTCCACCTTTAAGAAGAATTAATTGTGCAATCAAACTTCCGGTGCCGCCAGCGGCAGCATGCACAAGTGCGATATCCCCTGCCTTAATTTCATAAGTGGAGTTGGTGAGGTAATGGCCAGTAATTCCCTGCAACATAAATGCCGCAACCTCTTCTAACTCAAGGCCCGACGGAACGATTGCCGCTTTCGCCTCCTCCACGATTGCATATTCGGCGTAACTTCCCAGCGCCCAGGTCCAGGCAACGCGATCGCCAACTTTGATTGTCCTAACATCGCTACCTACTGCTTCGACAACTCCAGCGCCTTCCATACCTGGGGTATATGGCGTAGTCATGCCATAAACGGGATTTCCATTGCGTTGATAGATATCTACGAAATTAACTCCAGCGGCTGCCACCTTCACCAGTAGCTGGGTACCTGTAGGAGTAGGGGTAGGTGCATCTACCAATTGCAAAGTCTCGGAGCCACCGAACTGCGCGATTTCAATCTTTTTCACTGGCAGTTCATCTCCTTCGATGAGGTGGTCTTCCGAGACTTTACAAGGTATTACTGAGAACTTCTTTTGGGTTTCTTAACTTTGATATTAAGGAACCAGAATTGCGCGACCCTTAACCTTGCCAGCGTTGAGATCATGTAGCGCCTGATCGGCATCCTTGAGCGCATACTCCACGGTTGATAGGTGAACTAATCCACGCTCAGCCAAGGACATGAGCTCGTTGAGATCTGCCCAAGTTCCGACCAAGTTACCGACGATATTGCGCTCAGTTGTAATGAGATCGAGCGCTGAAATCTGGATATCTTCACCGTAACCAACGATGTAGTAGTTACCAAGTGCGCGAGTCATTGCTAGACCCTTCTTGATTGAACCCTTCTCGCCCACGAAGTCGATTACCGCTTCCGCGCCGAAGCCCTTTGTCAGCTGCAGAACAGCTTCCACTTCATTGCCATCAGCCTTAATGACGTGATCGGCCCCGCTCTCTTTAGCCAACTTAAGCGCCATATCTGACATGTCGACCACAATAATTTCAGCGGCGCACATTGCCTTCAGGCATTGAATTCCAATGTGGCCAAGTCCACCTGCACCGATGGCCACAACAAACTGACCTGGCAAAAGTGTGCGAGATGCTTTCTTAGCAACGTGATAGGCGGTAAGACCAGCATCGGCATAGGCAGCAACTGCCTTAGGTGCGAGTGATTTAGGAAGGGCGACAATGTTACGAACGCTGGTGACAAGTGCTTCGGCGTAGCCACCGTTCTCACTTACTCCCGGAAAAGTTCCAGTGCCGTGCATATCTTCACCGCGACGGTGTTCAATTTCAAAACCAGAAGATAGACGTGGGTGCAAAATTACTGGATCACCTTTTTTAAGGCCAACAACTTCGGAACCAACTTCTTCCACCCAGCCAGCGTTCTCATGGCCCATGATGTATGGAAGCAGGGTCTTGCCATCTGGATCCATACGTGAACGCCACTGACCTTCGATCACGTGCAAGTCGGTGCGGCAAACGCCGGCGCCACCAATCTTTACCAACACATCTGTTGGCTTAGTAATCTTTGGATCTGGAACATCCTCATATGTGACCCAGTTACTTGCAGTAAGAGACTCATCGTATTTATGAAGTACTGATGCTTTCATTGTTCCTTTTCCTTTTCCTAAAAGTTTGCCCGCCGTGGGGACGCAAATGTAGGCTCCGCGCGAAGAAATTTCAAGCGGTGACACCCTTGGCGCTAGAGCGTAAGCAGTGTCAGCGCTGCAATAGCGCTGTCGTAACCCTTATCTTCTTTGCTGCCTGGGCGCCCCGAGCGCGCAATAGCTTGCTCGAGGTTTTCACACATGAGCACACCGTAACCAATCGGCTTTGACCATTTTAATTGCACATCAATCACACCTTGGGTGACACCTTGGCAGACATAATCAAAGTGTGGGGTTTCACCTTTGAGTACTAGCCCCACCGCAACGACTGCGTCATATCCCTTTTCAAACATCTTCTGGGCGGCCAACGGAATCTCAAAAGAACCTGGGACATAGATGGTCTTGATCTTCTTCACCTGGGCCGCTTCCAGCGCACGGGTGGCACCAGCAACTAGATCACTACAAATATCTAGATGCCAGGAGGAAGAGATGATGGCCACCCTTGCCTTAGGCAGTTGCGGAACTGTGATTGCAGGTGCGTTACCGGCCATTTATTTACTCCCTTGGGTGCGCCTATGTCCAAGCCGATCGCGCTTAGTAGATAGGTACTTCTCGTTATATTCATTACTTTCAATAGCAAGGGAGACCTGCTCGCAGGTGATTCCACATTCTGTGACCGCAGCTATCTTCTCTGGGTTATTGGTGAGTAACTTCACTGAGCTCACCTTGAGGTTCTTTAAGATGGCTATTGCCTCAGACCAATCACGAGAATCGATGACATGGCCCAGCTCTAAATTGGCATCGACTGTGTCCAGCCCCTGATCTTGCAAGGTATAGGACTTAAGTTTTTCAGTCAGCCCAATGCCGCGACCTTCGTGATCGCGCATATAGATAATGTATCCGCAGCCATAGGCTTCAATGGCAGCAATTGCGGCATCTAGCTGTTGTCCACAATCACAGCGCTGTGAGTGCACCACATCGCCGGTGAAGCATTCCGAGTGAATACGCACCATCGGCACTTTTTCTTCTCGGCCAAAGCGCATCACTACTTGTTCACGGTGCTTCAGTGATGGATAAGTTGCAATATCCCACTCAGCGTTTCGCAACTGAACCTTGACCCATTCAAAATCATAAGCCGGATAGTTCACTAGCGTTGGCACATGTTCTAACTTGATTTGGTACTCATAGATATCGGCAATCGAAACGATTGGGATTTGGTGCTCGTGTGCAAAATCAAGTAACTCTTGGCCGCGCGCCATCGAACCATCTGCTGCCACAATTTCTGAGAGCAGCGCCGCCGGATATGAGCCGGTGAGTTCGGCAAGTGCCACACCGGCTTCAGTGTGTCCCTTACGTGCAGCCAGCCCTTGACCGTTAGCAATCAGTGGAAAAATATGTCCGGGGCGAATGAAATCTGTTGGTAGCGATCTAGCGCTACCCAGTGCGCGAATTGTTGCGGTGCGCTCTTGCGCACTGACTCCAGTAGTGATTCCTTGGGCCAGATCAACCGAGACGGTAAAGGCGGTCTTTCGCACATCTTGGTTCTGTTCGACCATATAAGGAAGGTGCAAACGACGCGCTTGCTCGCTCGTAATTGCAACACAGAGAATGCCGGTGGTGTGGCGCACCATGAAGGCAGTTTTCTCAGCCGTTGCATACTCGGCCAACATAATGAGGTCGCCCTCATTTTCGCGCTCGTGATCATCTACAACGATGATCATCTCACCGCGTCTAAATCGATCTAGGCTATCTGCAAAGTTAATTTCCACCGGCAACACCTTTCTTCAGTAGTCGCTCGACATACTTGGCCAAAACATCTACTTCCACGTTCACTAGCCCACCAGCTTTCTTTGCGGACAAGTTTGTCTTGGCTAGCGTCTCTGGAATCAGCCAGACGCTCACGCCATTGGTGGCATCATCGAGTGCGCCCACCGTCAGTGACACACCATCGAGTGTGATCGAGCCTTGGGCAACTACATACTTCATTAATTCTGCTGGCATTGTGAGATCTAACTGCGCCCATTTTTCACCGGGTGTGTGGGCAACGACGGTGGCCACACCATCGACATGACCTTGGACAATATGTCCGCCCATGCGCATATCAAGCTTTGCCGCCAGCTCTAAGTTCACAGGTGAACCCACTTCTAATTCAGACAGTGAGGTCAGCTTCAGCGTCTGCACCATGACATCTGCGGTGAAGCAATCGTCAGTAATTGAAGTCGCGGTCAGACACACACCGTTGACGGCAATTGAGTCGCCCAGGCCAAGGCCGGCTACCGACTGTGGTGCGGTGATAGTAAAGACGGCAGAGCTTTCTCCGCGAGTAATGCCTTGCACGGTGCCAAGTTCTGTAATAAGACCAGTAAACATTTAGCGCCCCTTCACAATTCGGTAATGGGATTTGGTATCGCTACCAAATTGCGCAGCTGATATCAGCTCCAAGCCAATGTGATCTGCCAGCGTGGAAATACCGAGATGGCTGACAAATTCTTTACCCGCGCCAAGTAGCTTTGGTGCCTGATAGATAATGAGTTCATCGATATTTCCAGTTGCCATCAGGGCAGAGCCCAGTGTGGGACCTGCTTCAACTAATACTTGGTTAAATCCTTCATCGCTTAACACCTTTATCAGCTCTGGAATCGACTTTGATTTCACAGTAATGGTGCGAGCTTGCTCATCAAAAACATTATGGGTAGGTGGCACCACTTGTTCTCCGCAAATGATGCGCACTGGACGAGCAGCATGACCACGAGGCACTAGATGTGGGTTATCAATGATTGCGGTATTTGTTCCAATCACAATGGCATCAGATTGTGCGCGTAGCACCTGCACGTCATCCCTAGATTCGGGCCCACTAATCCATTGTGATGTCCCATCACTTGCCGCCACTTTGCTATCAAGTGTCATAGCAACTTTCCAGATCATCAGCGGGCGACCTAGTAGCTGCTTAGTCAGCCATGCTCGTTGGATGAATTCCAGTTCGGCGCTCTTTTGCTGTTCCACCGTGATACCGGCAGCGGTGAGAAGTTGCGCTCCCCCGGCGGCTATCGGGTTGGGATCAGTAATGGCATAAGTAACTTGTGAGATTCCGGCATCAATAATTGCTTGCGCACAGGGCGGAGTTGTTCCGGTGTGAGCACATGGTTCAAGTGAGATAACCATCGTGGCACCGCGCGCTGCAGCCCCCGCCTTTTTTAAAGCAACAACTTCGGCGTGATCGGCGGATTGCGCGCGGTTATGAAAACCATCGGCGATCAGCGCACCATCTGCTGAATAGATAGCAGCTGCAACATTTGGGTTGGGGAATGTGCCACCCAAGCCGACACGGCTGAGCGAGCATAGATGCGCGTAGGCGTCATCGATAAACATGGTGCACCGATTCCGCTGTTATCTCTCATCCGGACTTTAACCGTCGGTCTCAGAGTTTCACTGAGTCAACCGCCCACTGGATGTGTGCGGGTCGCGGACTATAACCGCCGGTTCGAAATTACATCGACCCCGATAACAACTGATCAACAGTCTACTACTTATCCACACGGCCCGAAAATTCTAGAAATTAAGAGCGCTCGTAGACCTATTTTTCGCCTGCTTCGACTCCTCTTCTCAATGGGTTCCGTCACTGACTTCCCCCAGAAATTCCACCACATGTTGTGGTGGATGAGAGATAAGGAGAAGTTATGAAGACATCAGAAATCCTAGAAATTCTTGCGTGCGTGTGCAGACTGATATTTCTGTTATTGGAAATAATGAATGCCCGCCGCAAGAACGACGGGCACTCGGATACTGCATAATCGAAGTTGGGCACCGTCTTGAGAATTCTCAAGGCGGTGTTCCATTTTTACATACGAGGCCGGTAGCCACCTTCGAATTAAATCAAAGCTGACTTGCCGGCCACCAAATACCCGTCCGCAGAGGAGCATCTGTTCGTATGCGAAAAGATAGCACCTACGAGTAGTTTTCAACTTAAGGGCGGTGAATTTTTCGCTTCGGGAAGGAAAAAATCCCCCAACCTGTAACCAAGTCGAGGGATTTTCTTACTCTGCGTAATGCAAAAGCCCCGCTGATTTCTCAACGGGGCCTTTGAACGGGGTTGGACAAGAATTAACTGCAACCAGATGTGTTTCCGCATCCTTCGCATACAAAGCAAGCACCTGACATACGCATCTTGACTCCACATGTCATACAGAGCGGTGCATCAGATTTGATTCCCATTGACTCTAGGAGATCAGATGATGAACCGATTGTTTGAACAGGTATTGATGCAAGTGGTTGCGCTGGTGCTGCTTCAATCTTTACCGCTACCGGCTTTGGGGCCTCAGCTTTTACAGCCGCAGGAGCCGCCACAGCCGCAGGTGCTTTTGGGGTATCAGCACTCGCAATTGGTGCGTATTCGCCACCGTTATCAAGGGCTGCTGCCCGCTCTGATGCGGTGTAGAGACCCATTGCTGAACGTTGTTCGAATGGCAAGTAATCAAGTGCCAAGCGACGGAAGATGTAATCCATCATGGATTGCGCCATGCGAATATCTGCATCATCTGTCATGCCTGCTGGCTCGAAGCGAAGGTTGGTGAACTTCTCAACGAATGTCTCTAGTGGAACTCCGTATTGAAGTCCGATAGATACTGCGATTGAGAAAGCATCCATTACTCCGGCAAGAGTTGATCCTTGCTTACCGAGCTTCAAGAAGACTTCACCGAGTGCGCCATCAGCATATGCGCCAGCGGTCATGTAACCCTCGGCGCCTCCGACTGAGAACGATGTTGTTGTGGATGGACGTGACTTAGGAAGACGCTTACGAACTGGTTCCGCAATTGCTTCTACCGGTGCATCCTTCTTCTTCGCCTTGCCATCAGAAAGTGGCTGACCGACTTTGCAGTTATCGCGATAGATGGCGAGTGCTTTAATGCCCATCTTCCATGCTTGGAAGTGAACTTCTTCCACTTCTTCCACAGTTGCTTCCTCTGGCAGGTTCACTGTCTTTGAGATAGCACCTGATAGGAATGGCTGGCAGGCAGCCATCATGCGCACGTGGCCCATTGGCGCAATTGAGCGGGCACCCAGTGCGCAGTCAAATACTTCATAGTGCTCTGGCTTAAGTCCTGGTGCATCAATGACGTGACCATTTGCGGCAATGAATTCAACAATTGCTTCGGTAGTCTCATCTGTGTAGCCAAGCTTGCGAAGAGCTGCTGGAACGGTCTGGTTCACAATCTGCATAGAACCGCCGCCAACGAGTTTCTTAAACTTCACTAGTGAGAAGTCAGGTTCGATACCTGTTGTATCGCAATCCATCATCAGACCAATTGTTCCAGTTGGTGCAAGAACTGAGATCTGCGCATTGCGCCAGCCGTTCTTGTCACCGGTTGCAAGACATGCATCCCATGCCTTATTTGCCTCGGTCCAGACATCGATATCGAGTGTGGTCTCTTGCTTAGCGGCAGACGATGCTGCAGCATGCTTGCGCATCACGCGAGTGTGGGCAGATGCATTACGGGCAAAGCCATCGTATGGTCCAACAATGCCAGCAAGTTCTGCGGAGCGCTTGTATGTGATGCCAGTTAGAAGTGAAGTGATGGAACCAGCTAGTGCGCGGCCACCTTCTGAGTCATAGGCAAGACCTGATGCCATAAGGAGCGCGCCAAGGTTTGCATAACCAATTCCAAGCTGGCGATATGCGCGAGTGGTCTCACCAATTGGCGCTGTTGGGAAATCTGCGAAACAAATTGAGATATCCATCGCAGTGATGATCAGCTCGGAAGCTTTTCCAAATGTCTTGGCATCAAATGAACCATCTGATTTCAGGAACTTCATCAAGTTCAGGGAAGCCAAATTACAGGATGAGTTATCTAGTGACATGTACTCAGAGCAAGGGTTTGACGCGTTAATGCGACCTGTCTCTGGGTTGGTATGCCAATCATTGATGGTGTCATCAAATTGAATTCCAGGATCGGCACATGCCCATGCTGCTTCGGCAATCTTGGTAAAGAGTGCGCGCGCATCTACGGTTTCAATCACTTCACCAGTTGAGCGGCCAACTAAACCAAACTGCTCGCCCTTTTCTACAGCGCTCATGAATTTATCGGAAAGGCGCACTGAGTTATTTGCATTCTGATATTGAACCGAGATGATGTCTTTTCCACCCAAGTCCATATCAAAGCCAGCATCACGCAGGGCGCGAATCTTCTGCTCCTCCGAGACCTTGGTCTCGATAAATTCTTCGATATCTGGGTGATCCACATCGAGGACAACCATCTTGGCTGCGCGACGGGTGGCACCACCAGATTTGATTGTTCCAGCTGAGGCATCAGCTCCGCGCATAAATGAGACGGGACCAGATGCGGTTCCACCTGACTTCAATAGTTCTTTAGATGAACGAATACGGGAAAGGTTAAGACCGGCACCAGAGCCACCCTTAAAGATCATTCCTTCTTCGCGATACCAGTTAAGAATTGATTCCATCGTGTCATCAACAGACAAGATAAAGCAGGCAGAAACTTGCTGCGGGGAGGCAGTTCCTACGTTAAACCAGACTGGGGAGTTAAATGAGAAGATCTGATGCAAGAGCATGTAGGTAAGTTCGTGCTCGAAAATTGTTGCATCTTTCTCAGTTGCAAAGTATCCGTACTCTTTACCAGCTTTTGTATATGTTAAAACTACGCGATCAATAACTTGCTTGAGTGACCATTCACGATTCTCAGCACCGACTGCTCCGCGGAAGTACTTGGTCGTTACGATAGTTGAAGCATTTACTGACCAAAAGTCTGCAAACTCAACACCGCGTTGTTCGAAAACAACTTCGCCGGTCTTCCAATTCTGTTGCACAACATCGCGGCGATCCCATGTGACCTGGTCATATGGGTGAAGGCCTTCTGTTGTGTAAATACGATCGATAGTAAGACCTTTGCCTGTCTTAAACTTCGATGCTGGTCGGTTGATGACCGTCTCTGACATGTGTTATTTCCCCGTCTTCTGATTAAGTGATGATGTTTTTTCTGGTGTTCTTACTTGTGATGCTTGTGATGCTGGTGTTGCCTGTCGTGCATTTGAAGGTAGTGCGCGGAGAAGTGCTATCTCACCTTCAAAATCTTCAAGGGAGGCAAAGTTACGGTACACAGATGCGTATCGGAGGTAGGCCACCTCATCGAGTTCGCGTAGTGGCGCAAGAATTGCCATTCCTACCTCTTGAGCTTCGATTTCTGCTTGCCCGGTTCCGCGAAGGCTCTCTTCAACTCGCTGGGCTAGTAAAACCAAATCATCTTCATCTACTGGGCGACCTTGGCACGCCTTGCGCACGCCGACAAGAACCTTCTCGCGGCTAAATGGCTCAGTGGCCCCTGATCGCTTGATGATGTTAAGAAGTGCCACCTCTTGGGTGGAAAAGCGCTGACCGCACTTAGGGCATTCCCGGCGGCGGCGGATTTCTGTGCCATCAACGACCGGACGAGAGTCAACGACTCTGGAATCATCATGTCTGCAGAACGGGCAAATCATCTCGGCGTGTCTCCCTTCGAAATACCTAGAATTTCCAATAAACGCATGTATTAGCGAATTGGTAAAACTACCGTAAAAACACTACTTATGGAAGTTTTATTGCTTTCGACCCCTACATCTAGTGGGAACTATAAAGTATTTCTTGAGACTCTGCAGGATGAAGCGCTGACCTCTTTCGCGTGTCGCAGCTGGATGAGCCTTATGCCAGCAGGCGAGCGCCTTTGTGAGCCTTGGCGAGCTTGGCATCTAGGGTCCAGAGCTGGGCTTTGGTCTGGGTGGCACTGGCGCTAATAATGGCATCGGGAGTTTTTAGCCCTTGGCTCACGCGGATCGAGGCTGCCAGCTCGGCAATCTTGCTATCGAGGGCGATGATCTCGGTGGCTATCTGCAGCAGTTTTCCCATGACGGCCTGGGAGGTACCTGCCTTAAAGGCAGCGGGTAGAACTTCAGTGATGGATAGGGCCGAGAATTGATAGCGATGTGACTCTGAAAAGCTATCCACTGCAATCTGATGATGTTTATCTTCCGGATTAAGAATTGCAATCAAAACTGATGAGTCCAGAAGCACTAATCCCAATTAAGTTTTCTCTCTTCTTCCAGGTTAAAGCCGCGATAGGTATCCCCCGCAACGCGAGAGAGCTCAAGAAATAAATTCTTCTCTTCCACTTTGCGTACCTCGATAAAACCAGCGTCATTGAATGCAAATTCCACGTCATCTCCTGCCTGTAATCCAACCGTTCGTAGGATATCTACGGGTATGGTCACTTGGTTCTTAGAACTAATACGACTTGTGGATGTACGACCGGCTCGAGTTTTCGGTGCAGAAACTTTCTTCTTACTCTTTACCTTAGAAACCATAGGTAAAGGTTAGCACCTACTTCAGCGGGATGCGGATCTTCTGGCCAGCTGTGAGATCAACTGATGCAAGTGAGTTGACTGAAACAATCTCTGAGACCAGCGAGCGCAGATCCCCATCGTGCTCAACGCGAGCAGCTAGTGACCACAAGGTCTCACCGGGTGCCACTCTGATGGTGATAAATGAGCCGGCAGCGGCCGGAACTACCTCGGTGCCAGCCCCAGCGTTGGCGCTGACAAGGGATGCTAAAACGATGGCAAGAGAGAGCACCACGAGGGTTCGAGCTAGACGACCACGGCGATTTAACTGGGTGCCGGACGGACGGAAGTTAGCGTTACTTGCGTAAACTCCTTGATTTGTAAGGGTTATAGCGCTCATGGTTCTCAGCTCCTGCTACTGCTTAAACCTTGGGGAAGGTTTTCGAACACTTGTTCGATGGGTAAACCATACCTGCCCCCACCGACACCTGCAAGTTATTTTCGAACATTTGTTTGAATTTATCCCCAACCTGTGGAAGAATATGTGTATGACTACAAAGCCCGAGCTCTCAGCTCGCCAGATCACCATCCTTGAATTCATCAAGACCTCATCCGAATCCCAGGGCTATGCCCCCTCTATGCGAGAAATTGGCGATGCCGCTGGCCTTAACTCCCCCGCATCAGTTAAATACCAGCTCGATATCTTGGAAGAGAAGGGCTTCATCCGCCGCGATGAGAACCGCGGCCGGGCCATGGAAGTTGTGCTACCTGAGCATCTCACCGGCGCCGGCGCCCACACCGATAAGACTCGCTTTATTCCACTAGTTGGCGCAATCGCTGCCGGTATTCCCATTACTGCAGATCAACAGGTAGAGGCCACCATGCCACTACCTGAATCACTTGTCGGTAAAGGTGATCTCTTCATGTTGCAAGTCAAAGGTGAATCAATGATCGATGCCGCCATCTGCGATGGTGACTATGTTGTTATTCGCCAACAAAAAGATGCCAACAATGGCGAGATCGTGGCAGCGATGATTGATGGCGAAGCCACCGTCAAGACCTTCTCACGCAAGGGTGGCCACATCTGGTTACTTCCAGCCAATAGCGACTTTGCACCTATCGATGGTGATGGGTGTGAAGTATTAGGAATAGTCACAGCGGTACTGCGCTCTATCTGACTCTTAACTAGACCTCATCTTGAGGTCTAGTGATGGGGTTAAGTTTTTACCTTTGGTTCACGCGTTCCGCTCGCGCAGGCCATGCCACTGCCCTATTCTGGGCGCCGCTACAGTAAGTTCTGTAGTTTTCTCAACAAGGGGGAGTTACCTATGAAGGCTCAAGACTTAATTGGATTATGGAATCAAAAGCGCGCACAGATCATTCAGGCACAGGTAGCACCAGCACTAGTTCTGATCGGCATCTTTGTCTTAGCTGCAATCGGCGCCTTTGAAAACGCCTCAGATGGCGCTAAATACCTCACTATCGGTGTAGCTGCCGCAACTGGAATCCTGGCCATCATCTCGCAATACGCCGCTGTGCGTGAGGCTGAAGCACTTCTGACTGATCTCAAGTCAGCAACTGAACAGAGCGCGCTCACAAAGAAGATTGCTGACTCACGTGGTCTACTCTCACTTTCAGCTATCGCCATCGTTGGACTTGGTCTAGGAATCTTCGCACTCGTTGTCTGGGCAGTTCTAGGCTAAATAATGCGTATTGGTCTAGCGCTCATTGCTATCTACTCCGTGGCAGTTCTCTTTCTTGTCACGCGAGCAGATAGACCATCCAAAAAGCGTGAGCGCTTGACCGGTCGTGGTGGAGATTTCGAATAAGGGCTTCATAGAAAAACCCGCAGAGTGATCTGCGGGTTTTTTATTGCAACAAAAAAGCCCCAGGTGACTAGTCCCGGGGCCTCTAAGTGTGCGTCTCGCTGGCGGGATTTGAACCCGCGGCCATCCTCTTAGTCATAGAGGTGCTCTATCCGCTGAGCTACAGCGAGACACAAGCGGAAGGTAAATGAGTTACCCATAGCAAAGTCAGAGATTGTTTACTGCTGTGGATTAAAGAGAAAGAATCAATAAATGTGGATTGTCTTGATACCCTTATCGCACTTAGTCATAGAGGTGCTCTGTTTCGCAGACGCACGAGAGAAAGCCATTGTTAAGTGCTATCTTTAGTGAACTTAGTCAATGGTGCTCTCTAGCGCGAGCTACAGAGAAAAACCCGCAGAGTGATCTGCGGGTTTTTTATTCCCACAAACCCTATTTGTCACTGCCAGTGACTACCCTTACCCCATGGGCTTCTTCGCAGATTTCAAAGCAAAGCGGGCAGCAAGCGCTGCCGCTAAAGCACACAGCGCAGCACTTGCCGAATGGGAAGATGATCGCGCAACGCTAGCCAAACTCATCACCGTCTTTACTGCAGCATCCAAAGGTGAAGACTCAGTGCCTAACTCACTGATGCAAAAACCTGGTGAGCACACACTCTGGTCTGCCACAGGCATCTTTCATGAAACAGGTCGCACGCCATCTCAATACGTTGGTGGCTCCTCCGGGGTCAGCATCCCGGTAGGTGCTGGCATTCGCTTTCGCGTGGGTGCGATGCGCGGACAAGTAGTACCTGGTGAAGAGCAACAGATGGATAAGGATCAAGGCGTTGTCATGCTCACCACCGAACGGCTCATCTTCACTGGCCCCAACCACACTCGGGAATGGGACTTCGACAAACTCCTCATGGCCTCCACCACAGATGATGAATCTGATTACTTCCTGAGCGTTTCAAACCGACAAAAGACATCAGGAGTGCGCTTTAGTGTGAGAACCGGACGAGAATTCAATAGATTCCTAGGCTCGGCCACGGTAGTCAATGAGAAAGGCTACGGACCGCTATTAGATGAGTTGCATAAGCTGGAGAAAGAGGCGGATGCGGCGCGGCCGGTGTTGGGTGGGGTTGTTGAACTGCCTGAAAAGGCTTGATTAAGCAAGCGAACCCATAAATTCATGGATTCAAAATTGGATTCCTTTCACAATGTCACCGCTGGGCACTAGTTTTAGCACAATCGTTACTGACAGCTAAGGGGATCACCACAGATGAGCCAAGCCACCCAGCAAGACATTGAGTCGTGGCTTTGGGACTCTGCCAACATCCTTCGTGGCCCAGTAGATCCCGCAAACCTACGTGACTTTGTCTTTCCTCTCCTCTTTCTCAAGCGCCTAAGCGACACATGGGATGAAGAGCAAGAGAAAGCAATCAAGAAGTTCGGCAAGGATATCGATGATGAAACAGCTGCCGACTTTCACACCTTTCAAATCCCCAAGGGCTGCCACTGGGCAGATCTTCGCCGAGCTGCTGAAAACCATGGTGTGCTTATTCAAAATATCATGCAAAAAATTGAGGAAGCTAATCCAAATCAATTAGCCCAAATCTTTGGAAATGCTCCATGGGCTGATCACAACAAGATGCCACCTGAGCGTCTTGAAAAACTTGTTAGCCACTTTAGCCAAAAAGATCTCTCCCCCAGCAAAGTCTCGAACGATCTCCTAGGAGGTGGCTACGAATACTTGCTCAAGCGCTTCTCTGATGAAAGCTCCACAAGCGCAGGCCAGTTCTTTACCCCTCGTGCTGTTGTCCACTTACTCGTTCGCATCCTTGGCCCTCAACCAACAGAATCCATCTATGACCCAACCTGTGGCTCTGCAGGTATGTTGATCGAAGCCGCTGCCGAAGTAAAACAATCAGGTGGCTCTGTTCGCCAGATGCGCTTCTATGGTCAAGAAGTTAACCAAACCTCAGCGGCTATCGGACGCATGAACCTTTTCATCCACGAAGTGGAAGATGCACAGATTCGACGTGAAGACACCTTGCAAAAACCAAAATTCATAGATGCAAAAGGCAAGCTTGATCAATTTGATTTAGTAGTTGCCAACCCTCCCTTTAGTTTGAAAGATTGGGGAGCAGATAAATGGGCGACAGATCCACATAAACGAGCAATCGGTGGAGTGCCACCGAAGAACAATGGCGACTACGCATGGGTGCAACACATGATCACTTCGATGAAGCCTGAGACTGGCCGAGTTGGTGTTGTTATGCCCCACGGAGTTCTCTTTAGAAGTGGCGCAGAAGGTACCATTCGTAAGCACCTCATTGAATCAGACCTCCTTGAAACCATTATCGGACTTGCACCAAACCTCTTCTACGGCACAACCATCCCAGCCAGCTTGATGTTCTTTAGAGCAACCAAAGATAAGAAGCGAAAGAAACACATACTTTTTATTGATGCGTCTAAGCGATTTGGTAAGGGTAAAGCTCAGAACTTCCTAACAGATGAAGATGTTGAAGATATCTTCTCTGTTTACCAGACTTTGGGCGAGAGCGAAAAGGAAAATATTTCAGCACGCCTAGTTTCTCATGACGAAATTGAAGAGAACAATTGGGATCTCAACATCGGTCGCTATCTCAAAGCAGATGCTGCAGAAGTTGTTGACGTTCAGGATGCGCTCGCATCCTTTGATCAAGCTCGTAGTGAATTAGCTGTTGCCGAAAAGGCTTTGCTAGCTAAGTTAAAGGCTGCTGGCTATGCGTAATGGTTGGGAATTTGTGCCTTTGGGAAAATACATCAAACAATCGAAAAAGAAAATTAAGGTTGTAGACGGGGAAGAATATCCTGCGATTGGTGTCATGATGGAAGGAAGGGGATTTGTTACCCGCCCTCCATTTATTGGAGGGAAGACAACATACAAGCAGCTCACTCCTATTGAACCTGATCAATTAGTTTTGCGGTCTATAACTGCTTGGGAAGCCCCAATTCAAGTGACAACAAAAGAACACAGCGGTTTCCATGTTTCTGGAGTTTTTCCAGTTTTTGATATCGATGCCAAAAACTTGAATCCACAATATCTCTCATTATTGTGTCGGTATAACCCGTTTTGGGAGTCAATGCGGGAGAGGACAGTTGGTTCCGTTCTGAGGCGTAAGACTCTGAGCGCCACCGCTTTGATGGATATACCAGTTCACCTTCCACCACTCCCCGAACAAAAAAGAATTGTTGACCTCATTACTTCAGTTGATTCCTACATCGAAGCCCTACAACAACAATTAGATAGTGCGAAAAGATCTAGAAATGCTGTACTACATGAGTTGTTGACGACAGGCAGCGATGATTGGATTGAGACAACTCTTGGCGAAATATGTGCAGACGGGTTATTTGCCGATGGAGACTGGGTCGAATCTAAAGACCAGGACCCTGAGGGTGATTATCGTCTGCTACAGCTTGCAGACATTGGGGATGGCACCTTTTTGAACAAGTCAGATCGTTGGATGAATCGAGAACAGTTCAATCGGCTAGGTTGTACAAAACTAGAAGTTAACGATGTTTTGATTGCTCGAATGCCAGATCCCATTGGTAGAGCATGTCTATTTCCAGAAGGCTTGCCTGTGTGCGCAACAGTCGTGGATGTAGCAATTGTTAGAACTGGTAACGAAACTTTGCAGAAGTTTCTTGCTCTACTGATTAATTCATCTGATTTTCGAACAGAAGCTTTCTCCCTTCTTACAGGAACTACCCGTCAACGAATCTCACGAGGCAACCTGGCCAAAATTTCCTTTGTAATCCCTTCACAAGAAAAGCAACTTGAAATCGTGAATTTGATTTCTTTATTTGATGGTGAGATTGCCCAATCAGTTCGAGTAATCGAAGAGGCAAAACAATTAAGGTCTGGATTGTTGTCGGATCTTCTCAGCGGAGAACACCTAATCCCTGCCAGCTACGACAAAATCATGGGTGCTGCGTAATGATGTCTCAGATCGAAAAGAGCATCGACGAGAAGATGGTTCAGATGGGGTTGGCAGACCATCTTTCTCGACTTGGTTGGATATGGGCAGAGGATGAAACTCTTGGACGCCCATTTGAAAGTGTTTTCTTAAATGATGATTTAATCAAAGGGTTAGTTAGCTTGAATCCTGATATCGCAAAGGTTCCTGCTCGAGCTGAAGAGGTGCTTTCAAAGTTACGAGCTGTTCTACTCGGTGTTCGAAACGATGGACTTGTTGCTTCTAACGAAGAATTTGTTGCTTGGCTTTGTGGCCGCAGAACTATCAAATACATTGGCACAGATAAAGATGTCCAAGTTAATCTGATTGATTTTGAAAATCCCAAGGCGAACACTCTGCGAGTTACGACAGAGGCTACTTTTCACATAGGCCGCGAGCATCGTAGATATGACCTCGTTTTATGGGTCAATGGATTTCCTCTAGTTGTTGGTGAGATGAAGACTCCAAAGGATAAGAACATCTCATGGCTAAATGGTGCAACAGATGTTCACAATGCTTACGAGAAGAAGACTCCTGAGTTCTTTGTTCCCAATGTCTTGTCTTTTGCTTCAGAGGGACGTGAGTTTAGATATGGCGCAGTGGGACAGCCGCCAGAGTTATGGTTGAACTGGTCATCAACGACTGATGTGATCATGCCTCCAGGTTTACCTAACATGTTGAGATCTGCAGAGTTATTGCTAACTCCAGCGATGGTGCTAGATATCTTGCGCACCTTTACTTTGTATTCATCCCGCAGAACTGCCAATGGGGCGCTTCGCACCAAGGTGATTCCTCGCTATCCGCAGGTTGAAGCGGTAGAAGCAATAGTTGCTCGTTGTAAGGATCCTAAGAAGAAACAGGGATTGATCTGGCATCACCAAGGTTCGGGTAAGACATTTGCGATGGCATATGCAGCGGCCAAGCTTCGCCATGAAAGTGAACTGGATGCTCCAACAATTGTGATTGTCTTGGATCGCTTGGAACTAATTCAACAGACTGAATCCGAGTTTAAATCTGTGGGTATTCAATCTCTCAAGACCGCTGAGACAAAAGATGAACTTCGAGCATTGCTAAAAAATGATGCACGTGGCGTGATCATCACGACGATATTTAGATTTGCCGAGGCTGGGTTACTTAATGATCGAGCCAACATTGTGGTGATGGTTGATGAAGCACATAGAACGCAAGAGGGCCGCCTTGGTTTAGATATGCGTGAGGCGCTGCCTAATGCGAAGTTCATTGGACTTACTGGTACACCGATATCGACAGAAGATAAGAACACCTTTTCTATGTTTGGCGATTTGGATGATCCAGATGGTGCGCTTAACCATTACTCAGTTGAGCGTTCTATCCATGATGGGGCAACGCTGCCTGTGCACGTTGAGACTCGTTTAGTTAACTTCCACTTTAATGGCGAAGATTTACAAGCTGCCTTTGATCAGTTGGCAGATGATGAGAATTTAAGTGAGGAACAACGAGGAAAGCTTGCAGCAAGGGCTTCAAGTATTTCCATTGTGGTTCGAGATAAAGATCGTATTGAGGCAGTCTGTAAAGACATAGTTGATCACTACAGAGCTCGTATCGCACCCCTTGGTCTAAAGGCACAGGTTGTTGCCTTTGATCGAGCAACTTGTGTGGCTTATTACGACGAGATCACTAAGTTACTTAATCAAGGCGAAGAGGCAACCGTTGTGATGACGACCGTTAAAGATGATCCGCAGGAGTGGGATCGCTGGAATATTGATCGTGAGCAAGAGGCAACGATTAAGGATCGATTCAGAGATATCAATGATCCACTCAAGTTTGTAATTGTTACAGCCAAGCTTCTAACTGGGTTTGATGCACCCATTGAAGGTGTGATGTATTTAGATAAGCCACTTCGAGCCCATACCTTGTTCCAAGCTGTCTGCCGAACTAACCGTAGATGGACCAACCCAATAACGGGCCAACAAAAACTTCATGGTCTGATTGTTGATTATGTGGGTCTTGGCAAGGAGCTTGCAAAGGCTTTATCTACAAAGGCCACAATGAAGCCAGGACAGAATCAAGAAGATGTTGAGATTTTGCTAGGTGAACTGACTGCTGAAGTTGCCAACACTATTTCTGAATTTGAGAGCGTCGATAAGGAAGCATCTGTCTTTAATCAGATCCATGATGCGCAGCAAATCTTAGACACAATCGAAAAGCGTGATGAGTTTGCTGCAAAGTTCATGCGCTGTCAGGGTCTATTTGAGTTCCTATGGCCAGATACCAAGCTTCGCCCGATTGAAGAAAGCTACAGATTCTTGGCTCGGGTCTATGCGTCGATTGCTCCAAATAATTCTGCTGATCTTTTGCTCTGGCAAAAGCTCGGTGCAAAGACCATGGAGATTGTTCATACACACCTAACTGGAATCACCATTGATGCGGATAAGCTCGACAAAGTTGCGATGGATGCTGAAGTCCTAGAAGCGCTTCGAGATAACGGGCTCTTCCCAGCGCCACCAAAGCTTGGACAACCTGCGCCAACAGCTCTAGAAGTATTGCAGCGATTAGAAGAGCGAATCATGGCTCGAATTGCGGGAGCTACTGGAATAAAGATTTGGAAGTCTTTGGCTGAACGCTTAGAGCTACTTCGCCTGAGTCGCATTTCAAGTGCCGCAGAGAGTGTTGAGTTCCTGCGCCATCTATTAGAACTCGCTAAAGACTTGCTAGAGGCAGAGCGTGCTGATGATGAGGGTCGCATCAACGAGATCAAAGTTATAGATCCTCGCAAAGGTGCACTGACTCAGATATTTGAAGAGTTCAAACCTCAAGGTGTCCCAGTTGTTATCGAAAGCGTTGTAGAGAAAGTAGATTCATTAGTACAACCAGTGAGAGGTACAGGCTGGCAAACATCCCACCCTGGTGATCGAATGGTTCGACAAGAGCTTCGTCTGATTCTTAAAAACTCAGGTCTACCGCCTGCTGGTGATCTATTTGACCGTGCATACGCTTACATCCGAGAAAACTACTAAGGAGAACAATGACTCAATTAGGGAAACTCGAAAAAGTTGATGTCCGTAAAGTTTGGGAGCATGAAGCCCGAGACTTCAGTGCTTGGCTCGTGAAGCCAGAAAACTTAGAGCTGCTGTCTGAGCAAATTGGGATAGACATTGAACCTACTGGTACTGAGATTGGGGTCGGTCGTTTTCGTATCGATATTTTGGCTGAAGAGCCAAGAACAGGTCACAAAATAATTATTGAGAATCAGCTTGAGGCGACAAATCATGATCACCTAGGAAAGGTAATCACTTATGCAGCTGGTCTTGATGCAAAGTATTTAATTTGGATTGTAAAAGATGTTCTGCCAGAGCATTTGAAAGCAGTCGAATGGCTAAACGAGCACCTTGACGATGATATTCGATGCTTCCTAATAAAGATTGAAGTATGGCAAATTGGTGACTCGAAGCCAGCGCCAAGATTTGAAGTTATCAGCGTCAAGAATGACTGGGCGGCAACTTTGAAAAGCACCTCGGTGGTTGGCGATGTCAGCTCAACAAAACTTCGTCAGCTGGAATATTGGCAGAACCTTTGTGGATATATCCGATCCAAAGATCAGCAGATCAAACTTCATACTCCAGCACCGCAGCATTGGCTGAACTTTTCCATGGGTAACTCCATTTCACACATTGCTCTAACAGTTCATACGCAAAAGCAGCGATTTGGATGCGAGCTATACATCCCCAATGACAAAGTTTTGTTCTCATACCTCAATGACAACTACGAACAAATCAAGAATGAGCTTGGTGAGGATTTTTCTTGGTTTGAAGGAAAAGTAGCTGCTGGGCTTGGGATTTATTTGACAGTTCCTGACGTATTTAACGAGAGTAAGCAAGAACAATATTTCGAGTGGATGTATTCCAAAGTGCTTTTGTTCAAAAAGGTATTCTCGCCATACGTAACCAAATACAGGGAAGAGAGTAAGTAGTTAGCAATCAATAATCATGACTCGTTTTCTCAGACCTCGTAGGGCTAAGGGCGAGTATAAGATTGTAAAAAGGTACCAAGATGAACCAGCCGCTTTTTCCAACATCGTTCATGCGCCTTACAGCTACTGCCAAATATGGCAAAATGAGAGCAACGAAGGCAAAAGCTCCAATAAATTCGGTTCCATATAAACCATCTAAACCGCCTGCTATGAAAGTGACTACATAGAAGAATAGGAAGAAACTCCAGAATTCTTTTCTTGTAGATTTTCCCTGAAAATCAACATACTTTGTAAGTGAATTGCCGATTTGATTAAACATTTTGTACTCCTCAGATTTCAATTGTTGGTGGTGAAAAAGTACGCTCTCCCAGTGAGAAGACGTAGTCAGACAGCTGGGACGCATAGTCGTTCTTTTCTGCTGTATTCATTTTCCTCAGACATCTAGGGATTGGGCTGTATATCCGCGCGTTTGCGTTGAAAAAGGTTATGCAGATCATTTGCCACACCCGACTCTGTCGCCATCACGATCAAGTTTGTGTACGTCTATACCAATGACCTTCACTGGAGCTAGACCTAGACGCTTGATGTCAGCGCAATCGAGATCCGATGTGAATAATGGGATGCAACCTGCATAGTTGGGATCGCAATTAACTCCAGCTGAAACGACTGCTGCCTTGAGGTCACTGACGACCGCAGCAGTTGTGACTACATTACCTGGAGTTAGTCGAGTGCTAGGGCAGGCTTTCCATAGACCTAATGACTTAGCTTTTGCATTGAGTGCGGCTTGAAGGATTTGGGCTGAGTACTGACCCCTTTCCCCCCGATAGAAGTAAGGGGCTGCCGCACCGATTTCAACTAATTTGAGATTGATATTTGTCTTGCCAACAAAGACGTATCGAAGCAGTCGACCGTAGCGATCCCGCTCGTCGAGTTTTGGATCCGACTTTAATGTCAGCTCTCCAGGAGCGTTCAGTAAAGTGAATAGCGCACTCCGTGCTTCTTTGCCGTAACACTCGGCTGGATTGAGTTCTGGGGTATCAATCTGCAAGAGCCTGACCTTCTCTCCTGAACTCAAGGTAATGGTGTCCCCGTCAATAACTCTCAAGGTTGGACTACCAGCGCTTGCTGGAGACCCTGCCGAAGAAACACTTAGAGCAAGAATGACACTTGCTAAAGCAAACAACTTCTTCATCGGACACCCATCAATTGTTCTGTATTGAATTCAAATCCCGAAGTACGAAAATCCAACTCCGATGCTTGAAGACATGGATGAGCACCGCTCATCTCGTCCCGACGAGATTGGATGTTTGCACCACGATAGACGGCCACAACTTCTTCATACTGTGCGCGAAGAAGGATCTTCTTGCTTTCAAGCACCTCGAGCTCTTGATCCAACATCTTAGATGTGTCGATATCTGCTTCTTCTACAGACGCACCTGATTTGAGCTTGGCAGTATTTCGACGGTTTTGTAGATTGCGAAGAAACCAGACTTTGCGCTTGGCGCGGGCTACTGAACTTTCAATTTCTGAATAGTGCATGAAAGAAATTACAATTCCTACGCCAATAAATGTAAGTTGTAAAAGCGTATAGAAGATCCATAGATAGATGATCTTTTCATCTTCTGTCATACCAGTAAGGTTGCCTGAAGTCAGAACACCATTACGGGCACGAATGTTGGACAAGAAGGTGATTGTTCCAACCAATAGGACGCCAACGACGCTAAACATCACATGATAAATGCCGGACTTTGGGCGATTTCGGTCGAATAGCGATTTGAAGTAGATGCCAAGAATGTGAGCAGCCCCCACTGACAATCCACTTACAGCTAACGTTACGATCAATGACGGTCCTACTTTTTCACCAAGTAGAACTCTAAAGGCAGGTGCGGTAATTGTGAATTCACCAATAAAGAGTAAGAACAGGAACGGTAGGTAGAACGTGTTACCTATTTGACGAACACGAGCGAATTTCGCCATGGGAACTTCGTCACTTCCACCATCCAGCTTTGCTTGAGCAGAGGCCAACTCTGCCTGTGCGACAGCTAAGCTGTCAGCAAGTGCTTGAGACTTACCTTTTTCTTGGATTTCATTCCGAACTGCGCTAATTTTTTGTGATTCTTTCGCTAATTTCTTCTCTTCAAGATCCAGATCTAGTTCTCTACCAAATGCTGCATATTGACGCTGTAACTGCATCAAATAGGGGACGCTGTTATGCGCCCACTCTTGACGAGGAATTTGATTCTTTCCATCACGACGACCCTGCTTGCGAGCATCCTTGATGGCTTCCTTTGGTGCTGATGATGTTGACTTACTTTTCATGATATTTCTCCTATTTTTATGGGTTTGGTTGATTAGAAGCCTGAGAGATCAGACTGCTCTGTTACGTTTGTGATTCCGATTTGATTCAAGTAGCAAGTCCAGTAACCCTGAACTTGATCCAGTGTTTTTGTATTCACTTTCGAATTGCGAGCGCCTACAATTACTACATTCACAGACGAGTAGTCATTGGCGGCGTTTCCTGCATCTTGGACTGCCATGTCACACACGCTCTTGGAATCGCTTCCGTTCAATCGACCAGGAAGAGTGAGTGAAACCTCGTCAACCATGTCAGATGCGATTACAAGAGTCAGGCGTGCTGATGGATTTTCCGCTTTTGCTGTTGCTAGATTTTTCAAGCTCGCTTCGACTGCACCTTTGACGTCAGAACCCATTTGAACCCCTGGGTTGACTACAAAGTCTTGAAGGCGCTTGAAGGATGTTGCTGTTTGTTTTGCGTCTTGGCAGATGATGCCTGCTGGGAATCTGAGAGCATCTGGGAGAAGTTGTTGACGACCTAACATCGACACAACCGCCTCGACGCATTCAGCCTGGTTGGCTTCAAGTGCCGAGTCCTGCCAAATTTGAGTTCGTGCGTTGACCAAGCCATCCCAGAGTTGGAGTGCTCCCTCTAGGTTGGGTGTCTTCTCTTTTAAGTACTCATAGAGGCTCTGGCTCGTCTTAGTTGAGACTAGGAGAATTCGAGGAGCTTGGGCTGAGTTCTTGGTTACGAACTGAATGCTTAACCCCCGTGGAGCTACGGGTGATTGGGCGAATGGATTACCCAATGACTGTCCTGCGATGAAATCAGTGATTCCTGATCCCAAAGCCTCCAACTGAGCTGTTGGATATGTGGACCCCGATAAGTCCAGGACGTATGTAGCTACCTCGGGAGCTGGCATCTGAGGGAAAGGCTGACCCTCATAGGCTGATTTGAGTGAGCTCAAAGGCGAGCAAGCTGAGAGTGACATGACCAGTGCCACTCCACTAAAACCAACGACCACACATCTAAAAGCATTGTTTCTAACTGCTTTTATTGAATTCTTGCTTAACATTTCTGCCTCTCTTGAAGTGTCTATCACTTCTATAAGATTTATAGTAGATTATAGAAAGATAGGAAGTCAAGGCCATTTGGCAAAGTATTTCCTTCGGCGTGTCACTCCAGGGCTAATTTGAGCGTAATGGGACGGCTCGTAGGCCTGGAGAGGCGTATAGCCATTTTTTATAGAACTTGATATAGTTCTTATAGAAGCAAACCGGAGGCACAATGGCATCTATGACAGGCAAGCAGATAAAGGAGCGCTTAGAGCGCGACCTTGGCTTTGAGGCGAATCGTGCTCGCCTACTTACCGAGGCTGCTGCCAGTATCGAAATCTCGACCTATTGGGAGCGCAAGGGTTTAGGCAAGTTGGATGAGAAGACTTATTCGGCGCTCGCAAAAGCGGCGCTTGTATCTGGTCTGGCTGGCCGTCAGAAACTTAGCGACATGATTTACAAGCTCGCCACGTCTGATGCCAAAAACATTGACCTACCGGAAGTCGTCATTGAAATCAGTGCATTAGTTCTTGAGCATCAAAAAACGCTGAACTTAAGTCGAAATCGTGCGAGCTGCGTGAATGCTCATCTAAATATATTAGAACCTGATCGCTCGTTGCCCCAGGTGTACTCCCCCTTCCTAAGTACAGATGAGCTCAAGAAAGTGGTGAATAGGTCTAATGCGTTCCTAAAGAAGGACGTGTCAAATGCCGCCGATTTCTATAAATGGATAAAAGAAACCCACGACTTGCTTTCAGATGTTAGTGCTGGAGAAATAGCGGAAAATGATGAGGAAGATTTTTCCGATGGCATTAGCAAGAAAGGCTTGATCAGCCGAAAGGCAATTACAACATATCTCAAGCAATGGGAGCTTTTTGCCACAGAAAAACTAGGTCCAACTTTTTCGATAGAAATTAAGGAAAATCATGCAAGCCCGTTGACAGGAAAACTAAATAATCTGGAAGACGGTGCGTCGAGAACTTGGACCACAATGCTCGGTGACATAACTGAAGCTAGAACCTCTGCTGTCTTTCAGAAAAGAGCAACAGCGGTGACTAATAAAGGAACTAGTTCTGCTGCTCTGCAAAATGTAGACAATTATGATCTTGAAATATCAGGTAGGCCGCTCAAAATTCAATTAACCCCTGGAGTATCAGAAGATGTGATTTCTCAATTTGTTAAAGCGATGAAGGCACAATTCCTTGTGTATGCGGGAAAAGGACTACTAAATGTGTCCCTCCAAAGCGGTAATACTGTTGTAACAGCATCTCTTTCAAATGCATCAAAGCAAGATCTTAAGAAGATTGAGGAAGTCCTGCTCCAATTGATCTAGTTCCACCAGAATTGATCGGAGATTGGCTAGGAATACCACCGTCTTCCCCTCATAATTCAACTAACGGAGGTGCGCTTTGGAGCCAAAGAAAGCGAATGACCCGGATGAATTAGGCGGATGGCGTGTCACCGGCAGATTAGGTGAAGGTGCCTTTGGAACTGTTTTCTTGGCCCAGAAAGGTGCTCAAAAAGCGGCAATTAAGATTATTCGTGATTTTCTTGAGGGTGAAGGTGTCGAACGATTTCAACTTGAGATTGCAGCACTAAAGAAATTAAATGATCCGTACATCGCGAGAATAATTGATGCAGATTTGAATTCTAAAGTTCCTTGGTTTGCAACCGAATTTGTAAATGGTCCTACGCTCGAAGAAAAGGTTAAATACGAAGGCGTTCTTGAAGAGCTTTCGTGGCTCAATTTGGCTTCTAATCTTTTCCATGCCCTGCGAACTTCACACACCGCAGGCGTTGTCCATAAGGATGTCAAGCCAGGCAACATAATTCTCGGTGAAACCGGAAATAAACTAATTGATTTTGGAATTGCACATGTCTCTGGCCAAACGAGAATCATCAATATTGGAGAATTCGAAGGATCGCGCCCATATAGCTCACCTGAGAGTTCGACTGGAAAGAGCTTGCCTGGTATGGATGTATTTTCAGCAGCAGTCACTCTTGCATTTGCAGGACAGGGCCGAACTATTTGGAAGAGTAATTCAGAACTACAATTGATGCGAAGTATTAATGAAGATGTGCCAGATCTCTCTGGATTAAGCGAGCTGCAGCAAAATTTTCTTTTACCACTTCTAAATAAGGATGCTTCTGAAAGACCAACATCTGAATCGGCTTACACGATGTCCCTTGAACTGATCGCAAGCTACGGGAAAAAAGATAGTTCCAAGGGATTATCTGAATGGGTGCGCAAATCAAAAATCAAGAAGAAGAGAAGGCGCGGTCTCTTGTTCTACGTTGGGAATTCTATAGTCGCCTTTTTCTTATTCATTGGACTTTTATTATCAGGAACTCGGATCTACGGTCTTTTTGATTCCCAAAGTAACAATTCCCCTAAGGCGTCAAGTACATCATCACCTGGTCCTGAAGCAGATTCCACTTCATCAGCTAAACCCTCAGTTTCAACTAGTCAGAGTTCTACGCCTAAAGCAAGCCCATCACCTCTAGCTTCAATAAGTCTCACTCCAAAACCTGCTCCAAGCTCTTCTGGATCACTGAAGGAGAGTTCGGCAGAGGCTGCGAATGTAGTTGTCTCAAGTATTTTCGGTCGTTCATTTGAGGCGAATGGAGGTCTGGATTGGTCGGTTCCACTTACTAGCTCAAGTTCAGAGCCCGTCCCACCAATAACTAATCTGCAGTTTAGGCTTGTTGGTTACCCAAATAAGACCTGGCTTGATGTCGGCTATGAATTAAAGGTCAGCAATCTAGGCGTTCAAGCGATTGTAGATAAACTCTATTTTGAATTATTGTTTAAGAAAAAAGTTTGTCCTGAATTTCGATTTGTCAGGGTTGAGAATAATCTAGTCGTCAAAATTTGGAACTCTGGAACTCCTGATTGTGCTTCGGACTACATTCCATAAAGTTGTATCATATATGCGTTATGTGAATCTCTTTACAAATCGAATTCCGCATTCCGCTAAAAATGTCGCTATAAATGCATAAATAAGTTGATAAATAAGGTAGGGAACCTCAAAGGGCAAACTTTTATAGAAATCAGCTTTATACCAAAAGTTATCTGATACCCATCCTGGCTGGAAATTAAACGCAAATAGGAATGTTGCAGCTAGAACTGCAACCCGTGTTTTTGTCATAAAACCTATAGTAAGACAGAAGTCTCCCGCCTAAGGTGTCCAAATGGGCTCAGTTACTTCTGATTTTGAGCATTTCAGAATCTTTGACCCCAAATGACTAACTATTCCTTCCAACTCCCTTCATAATTCAACTTAAGGAGGTGCGCCATGGAGCCAAAGAAGACAAATGACCCTAATGAACTGGGTGGTTGGCGCATCAACGGTCGATTAGGCGAAGGCGGTTTTGGAACTGTATTTCTAGCGGAGAAAGGCGCACAAAAAGCGGCGATCAAAGTCATCCGACAAGAATTTGTTCAAGAAGATAATGCACGTAGTCGCCTTGTAACTGAAGCTGAAATACTTTCAAAACTTTCAGATCCCTCCATCGGAAAGATCCTCGATTCTGACTTAACGGGCGAACTCCCTTGGATCGCAACTGAGTTTATTAACGGTCCTACACTCCACGATAAAGTTAAATATGAAGGGCCTCTGGAAGAAATTGCCTGGTTCAATCTAGCCGCTAATTTATTCCATGCAATAGTTACGGCAAATAAGTTAGGAGTTATTCACAAAGACATAAAGCCAAGCAACGTAATCCTAGGTGAAACTGGAAATAAGTTAATTGATTTTGGAATAGCACATATATCAGGGCAAACTAGAACAGCTATCTTTGGTGATCGCGAAGGTTCCACGCCCTTCAGTTCACCAGAGCATTTCACTATCAAATCCAACCCGAAGATGGATGTTTTTAGTGCTGCAGCCACACTCGCATACGCTGGAAAAGGTAGAAGTATTTGGAAAGGCGATAATGACCTTCAGTTAATGCGTAGCATCAATGAAGATTCGCCTGATTTAGAAGGGCTTACTGAAAATCAAACCAAATTTCTGCTCCCACTGTTCGAGAAAAATCCATCGGATCGACCAGAAGCTCTAGAAACACATCAAAGAGCCTTAGAGTACATCGAGTTCTTACTTGGTAAGAAAAAGCGGCCCCGACCGCTGAAATCTCGCAGTAGATTGAGTAAGTTTGTTTCCTCAAATAAAAAGCACTTAATGATTTCAAGTATTGTAGCTATCTCAATCGGTTTCGTGATTTTAACTGGCTTAAATTCGTCTACAACTACTCAAAGCACATCCAGCACGGCAAGCACATCCAGCACGGCAAGTCCATCCAGCACGGCAAGTCCATCCAGCACGGCAAGTCCATCCAGCACGGCAAGTCCATCCGGCACGGCAAGTCCAGCATCTCGAGGGTCGATCACCTCCGGCCCCAAGCCAACGGAATTCAACTCAAACGAATGTCAAGAGTTGTTTCTCTCTAATTCCAAAGATGCGATTGCGGCATGTAAATCCGCTTCTTCCAAAAACGATGATCGTTCTACTTATTATCTTGCTGCACTCTATGATCAAAGTGGACAGAAGAAAGAAGCTGAAACCTATTACTTAAAAGCCGTCAATCTTTACAAAGACGACACGAGAAGTATGGAGGGGCTAGTCCAGATTTATCTAGATCGTAAAGATGATAAGAATTACAACTTCTGGGTAAATAGATGCGCGAGTTACCAAATCAAGACAACTAGCGGGGCACGCTGCAAGTTGTTATATGGTATTGATCAGTTGGGTGCTGGACAGACAAAAGCAGGAATTGCTTACCTCTCTGACGCTTTTGACTGGGGGAATGTTTCTGCCGGTACTTACCTAGCCAAGTACTACGAAACTTCAAAAAATAATTCAAAGGCGCTCATTTGGTATGAAAAGGCGGCGGAGGAAGGTGATCCATTAGCTCGTGCTGGGTTAATTGCTCTCTCGTACGATTTGCAAAAAATTGATGTCTGGAAAAAATGGATCACAAAGTCCGCCAACGAAGGGAACATCACCGATGTTCGAAAATTGGCTCTGCACTTAACGATCGGGGACAAAAACTATGTGGAAGGCAAGAAATGGGGGATCATAGGAGGTAATGCAGGTGATGATGTTTCGATGTTCGCGGCTGGATATTCTTATTATAAAGGGGACAAGAATCTTACTGAAGCAAAAACTTGGTTGTTAAAGTCAGCAAAGTTGAATAATATTCTTTCAGCGAGAGTATTAGGTGAAATATTTAGAAGTGAAAAAAATCCTACAGATGCAATCATTTGGTATAAGAAAGCATCCTCGAATGACGACCTTACATCAACTTATCAACTCGCAATGATTTATCTAAATGACATGAACAATCCGATGGAAGCTTGCAACTATTTCCGCTCGACCCTAAGTCTTGCAGAAAAACTCAAAAAAACTGAGGGTTCCTTTGTATCTACTGATCAAAAGCTTGTAGAAAATTCGGAAACCGGAATAGTGACCTTCTGCTCCTAGGAAACCTTAAGATCCTTGAATATCTCAATTTTGCCCTCTAAGGGCTCCCCTGTTATCGAGTCTACGTACCCAGCTGTAAAATAGATTCGATAGGCACCTGGTGGAGTGGCCGCAGCCAATGCCTTACTCGTTCCAGATCCGATAGTCCATTTCTTTTTGCAAATCTTTACACTGATGAGCCCGGCACGAGGCATTGGACCCAATTCGATTGAGTTAGGGTTTGCGGTCAATGTGGAAAACCAGGCACCAAATCCGTGACTTTGTTTCTTAGTTTTGTGCAATATTTGAATTAAGAAAGCAGAATTTTCTTGAACTAAATCTTCGTCATTAACATAACTGAACTTAATTGTCTTGCAACCTGAGGTTCCAATTGTCACTTTTGTCGGATACGAAATCTCGGTAAATCCAGGAATCACGACAAAACCATCAAGGCCGCCAGCTGCTTGGACAGGAGAGGAAGAACTAATCAAAAAAGTCAAAGCGAGTAATACTGGAAGATTTTTCTTCATCTCGCTAGTTTAGGTTATGCGCCCATAACAACCCCCAATTACCAGTAGAAATTCTGCGTTTACTCGGCTTTTTGCAAGCGGTGCAGCGCGTAAGTCTTTACTTGCGTTTACTCCGACTCATCAGGTTGATTTTTAATGCTTGTCACTCCCCCCTGCTACCCTTTACCTAGGTCAAGAACTAAGCGTTAAGCCCTTTAGCTTGCTTAGTACCAATCCGCGCATTACTCGCGCACGGTGGTTCTAAAGGAAGACCTGCCAGCGATGAAAGACACCGCTGGAAGAGCGGGTCTCTATATATGAGGTCCAGTAAGGACTATTTGCTATGTCACCCATTGGATTACTTATCTGTACTACCTGTTTTGGTCTCACATCTGCCGGGCACGGAATGCAAGTCTGTAGATGTAAAGTCTATAAACCCTACCCAGGAGTTGATTGCCCTAGTGGATTTCACCTGTGTTACATGTGTGCCTCATCAGTTGCAGGTGGCACCGGACGTTACTCATGGAATGTCTGTGAGGTGTGTTTGAAATTCAATCGCAAGTTAGGTGCTGATTATGGGGTGAGCCTGCCACTGGGGCGGCACTCGATCATGAATGGATACGGGATTCCCATCAGTGCAACTAAGCGCATTCAGGAAGAGGCAGCAAAGGATCTGCTGCACTTTCTTGATGTTGCCGGCAGCATCTCTGATTGGGGCGCCTTGCAAGCACGAGTGCTCTTTGAATCAGTGCCATCATGGCGTAATGAGCCTTTTATTCGACTGGCTAGGTGGGAGGCGAAGTTTCACCTATCAAAGGTGAAGGCAACGAGTAGATCGGTGCAGATGTTTAAGGATTACTTGCGGGTGGATGATTTCCAGGAGCTGCTTCCTTAACCTTTTTCACCGCCCGCTAAACGCCGCCAAGATATGAGGCGCCCCCTTCTTATATAACTCAGCAACTGACATGCCTAAGGATGCCTGGATGTTGTCTTCAAAGGTTTCACCAGTCACCTGGTTTTCTAGAATCTTCTTATAGGCAGCAAATCCATACTCGGCAATTACCCATTCATAGAGCAGTGAACCAAGTGGATATGAAGCCTCATGGGCTTCTGAAAATGTGCGCCTATCTTCAATCTTCTTCAAGGCTTTTTCAACGCTCTGTGTTGAAGTCAGCGTTGTGATCAGCTTTAGGTGGCTGTAATTCTTTAACTCGGTGATGAAATAGCGGTAGAGCTCTAGATACTCTTTCTTGGTATTTGCGGCCATGGCAAAGGAGATGGTGTTTGCTGAGCCTTCTCGGAAGGTGGTTGGGAAGTGCAGGGTGTAGAAATCTAGGCCATCTAAACTCTTATCGGCTCTTGCTTGGAATTTATCTTCAAATGTAGGTTTGAAGTAGTAATCCTGCACTACATGCCAATACTCATGCGGCATCACTTGAATTGCATACTTACGCATCGTTTTGGCAGATGCCTTGCTTGAGGCTAGAACACCAGCGTGACCTGCTAGGACTCCAGGAGGGCCCTCCTTAAACCACGCTGCCAGTCCGAGGTTATGTTCTTGATCCTTGCCTTGGCGCCAAGCTTGAAACCAAGGAAGATGCTCATCTAGAAATTCAGCCAAGATCGGTTGGGTGCGTAAGTATTTTTCATCTTTCTCGGTATACATGTAGATATTAACTACCTCTTTTTTAGCAAAGAGTGAGCCATAGAGTTTGGAGGCATACTCCACTTGGGCGGTATAGAGCTGCTTAAGATCCTTGGGGAAGCTACTGCTGATGTGATAAACCAGCTCGACGTTATCGAGGTTTCCAGAATCTGCCCCTGCGCGGATTTGCGCATACGCCTTTAACTTAGTCTTCTCATAGTTGGCTGCTTGTGAGCTCCAGCTGAGCTTCTTACCGCTTTGTAGGCAGATGTAGTTCACACCAGAAGAAGTTGCTACTTGATTTAGTTTCTTGCATTCAGCACCTGGCTTAATCGAAGTAGCAGCTGAGGCGGAGGTGGGTGGTAAGGCAATGCTAAGAACTAAAGCGATTGCAACCACTGGCTTCATGGGCGAAATGGTAGCAATGAGAACTTATCTTGCGTTGCTTCTTAATGTCTGGCTGGCGAGATCTTATGCATGAACTCTAAACGTATGCCATCGACTGTTAATCCAGGTGCGTCAGCAACTAGGGCCTGCACATGAGCGGTTTGCCCATGGATATCGTGTGCACCTTGGCTCGCCCAGCCTTCAAAGAAATAGAAAATGCTCTCATCGTCTCGATCGACGTGAAGATCATAGAAAAGACAACCTTCTTCTTTGACTGTAATCTCCACCATTTCCAGTAAACGGGCCTGAAGTTCATCTCTTCGCTCTGGTTTGGCTTTAAACCGTACGCACATAAATAGATTTTGACTCATTCTTCTCCCTATTGAACTATCAATGGACGTAAGGTGTCATAGGCAACTTTTAAGCCTACTTTGACTTTCTCTTCGGTTCCTCCCCAGACGGGATCTTCATGCTCAACTGAAAGTGTGCCAGTAAATCCACCGTCATACATCTCATCGATGAGTCGACGCCAGTCAACATCTCCTAGCCCAGGTACGCGATATCTCCACCAGCCGACATCCCATGGGTTCTCTCGTTGTACAGCCTTACCTGGAAATCCAAAATGATTCCTACGGTCTAGATCAATTTGAATATCTTTAGCCTGTGCGTGTGGAATGCGATCTAGATAAGGCTTTATCGCCTTCACTGGATCAATTCCCATCCACACTAAATGTGAAGGATCAAAATTCAAATACAGTCCTAATCCAAACATCCACTCCCAAAGCTCCGGAGAATAAGCAAGATTGCCCGGATAGCCATCTGGGTGCCAGCCCTCCATCACACAATTTTCAATAATAATCTTCACGCCCTTTGAATTAGCATGGCTAACAAGTGGGGCAAAGACATCCTTGGCCATAGCTAAGTTCTCACGCACCGGTTTATTCCAATCACGTCCCACGAATGTGCCCACCGTCTCGACTCCTAAGGCTGCAGCGGCATCAATGCATTTGATTACATGTGCATTTACCTCATCGCGCACAGATTGGTCAGGATGTAAATTGTTGTCATAAAAGGCAATCGAGGAAAGTTCGATTCCACGGGAATCAAAGATAGTTTTTACGCTATTTAGATATTGCGCACTTAGATTCTCAACATTTAAATGTGTGGCAATAAATGGGCGTTCACCGAGATCAGGCCAGGCAGCGACCTCGAGGGACTCATAGCCTTGCAGCACAGCCCAATCTGCAATTTGCTCAAGAGAGAGTTTGGGAAGACATGCGGTTAAAAACCCTAACTTCATTTAATCTCCACCCAACCCCCTGATTGCGCTGATTGCAACACGGCTTCTGTTAACTTAGCAGCGCGCAATCCATCTTGGAAAGTAGGTAAACCGTAGGTGGGTAACCCTGAAATAGCACTATAAGTGTCACTGATCATGCGGTTAAAGCAGTCTTGATACCCCTGTGGGTGTCCGGCTGGAAGAAATGAGAACTCTCGAGATTCATTTGAATCAGCTGTCGAACCTCGCATCACGATTTGGTTTGTATCAAGGCCGCCAACCCACAAGGCATCGGGTGATTCTTGATCAAAGACAAAGCTCTCGGTCGGGCTTTCGAATGAAAACCATAGTTTGTTCTTTCTGCCGGCTGAGACCTGAGAGACAACAAGTGAACCCTGTGCTCCTTTATCTGTAGTGAAGATCAAGCTCACTCCATCTTCAGTCTCAATCCCCTTAAATTCACCTCTTGTATTAAATACCTTTAAGAGTTGAGCGCTAATGCGAGTAATTCGATGGCCGGTGACAAACTCCAAAAGGTCACACCAATGAACTCCAATGTCGCCAAAGGCTCTTGAGGGGCCTCCTAAAGCCGGATCGATACGCCAATTAAAGGTTGTTTCTCGTGAAAGCCAATCCTGTAGATAGAAACCGTGAAGCAGGACTAAGGGCTCATCTAGCTGCGAAATTCTAGAGCGTGCTTCTCGCACACTTGGATAATAACGATAGACAAATGGAACCGTTGCAACCACACCAAATTCGGCGGCAAGAGCCGTTAAATGCGCTGCTTGCTCGGCAGATACTGCAAGTGGTTTTTCGCAGATAACATGCTTTCCGGCCCTGATGACAATTTCGGCGAGTTCAGCATGAAATACATTTGGAGTACAAATGTGAATCACATCTATCTCAGGATCTTTGACCATATCTTCGATGGTGACCGCGTTAGCAACACCTAGCCTCGCAGCGGCATCTTGTGCCTCTGTTAAGGTCTCCCCGGCGATTGATCGAATATTGCCATGCGCTGCCCGGATAGCCCTGGCATGTACTTCACCGATAAATCCGAATCCGACTAACCCGGTGTTGAGAGTTTTCGTTATCGCAGTAGTTGAGTCTTTCTGCTTGATATCAAAGCTATTGAGTGTCATTAGCTATTTCACATCCAAATGTTTAGCCGCGATACTTTTGATAAATTTAATCCCATCAATGGCTAACGCGTCCATTGATGGGGCGACCGGGCGCCAGGCAGATACTGCTCTAGCAATCTCTTTGACGGTGGGCAGGAATGATTCAATGACTATTTGGCCACCATAATTAATTTTTGAAAGTGAGGCAAAGAATTCGTCCCAGCGGACTTGACCTTTTCCAGGTGTGCCCCGGTCATTTTCCGAGACTTGAACATGGAAAATATATGGAGCTGCACTTTCAATGGCGGCTGAGAGTGATTTCTCCTCTATATGCATGTGAAAGGTGTCAATTAAAAGTCCCACATTGGCAGAACCAACGGCGCGACAGAGTTCTACGCCTTGTTCTACTGTGTTGATTAAATCAGTTTCAAAACGATTCAGTGGCTCTATGGCCAATCCAACATTGCGACTTTGAGCGTAGCTGGCAACGGTACTCAAGCTATCTACCGCCCAGTTGAACTGCTCTTTGCGCTCTGGTTGGGAAAGTAAACGCGCTTTGCCAGTTGCTGAATACATCGGGCCGCTGACAAATGATGAGCCGACTTCGGCTGCAAAATCGACACAGGTCTTTAAGTATTGAACTCCCAAATCACGAATCTTCGCATCTTCATGTGAGATATCGCGATCAGGTCCAAATGCGCCACAGATCGAAATCTGCAGATCATGCTCTTTTGCCGCCGAAAGTATCTGATCTGATGAGAGTTTGGCTGGATCTTCAATACATATCTCTATTACGTCATATCCCATGCCTTTTACCTTGCCCATGAGGTTCAGATCGGCATTGGTAAAAGGTGAAGCTAGGACGAAGGTAGAGAGACCAATTTTATTTGACATCACTCATCCCAAGGCTCTTTTCAATGTTCTTCATATACTTGATTGCAGATTCTGTATATGGATCTAAGAACTCTGGTGCTTTCCCACCTTGCAATACTCCCCAAATGTCTCCTGCTGCAGGAAGTAGTTCAAAGGAGCAGACACCTTGGTAATTAACATCTCTAATAGCTTCAACAATCGGAGTGAAATCTAGGAATCCTTCACCTGGAGCTGCACGGTTGGAATCCGCCAAGTGCACGTGTGCTAAGCGCTTGCCGGCGCTACGAATCGCACCTGGGATATCTTTATCTTCAATAGACATATGGAAGGTGTCAGCCATGACACCAATTCCTGGGTTATCTACCTCATCTACCATTCGAATGGATTGATCAAGGCGATTGACCAGGTAACTCTCATATCTATTCCACGGTTCTAGCGCTAAGCGCACGCCATGATCAAATGCGTATTGCGCTGCTTCTCTAGCACCTGCCACCGCCCAGGCCCACTCTTGCTCAATATCTACCTCGGGCTTAATTTTCATACAGGCGGTTGGAGTCAAAGTAACAATTTTTGCGCCAAGTTCTGCGGCAAAATCTACGTTTCCTTTGATGTAGGCAACGGTGTTTGCACGAATCGCAGGGTTACTACTGACTAAGTCTCGCTCAGGGGTGTAGATACTGACGATCGAGGAGACGGGCATATTGTGCTTGCTCAAAGCCTGGCCGTATTGGGCAGCTGAGATTTGTGTTGGCTCACCTACAATTTCGGCATAGTCATAGCCAAATTTTGCTAATCGAGCGATACCTAACTCGATTGGTTCTGTTCCATATACCAGCATGTTGTAGGCGTACTTGAGCATGACTATCTCCCTTTATCTATTTCACTGAGCCCATGGTGAGTCCACGGACGAGATACTTCTGAGCAAATAAAGCTGCAATCCAAACTGGAATCACCACAATTGTTCCTGCCGCCATGATGGTGGTCCAAGCAGTACCTACCGGAGTGACAAACTCGGTGAGTCCAACGGTGGCGGTACGGGTTGTAGCGCCACTTAAAATATTGGCGAATAGGAAGTCATTCCACGCAAATACAAAACTCAACAATGCAGTGGCAACCACACCTGGAGCCGATAGTGGAAGCACGATCTTGAAAAAGATTCGCTTACTATCCAAGCCATCAAGTTCGGCAGCCTCTTCAATCTCGCGCGGTACTTCTTTAAAGAATCCTCGCAGTAACCAGACTGCCAGTGGGATGTTCATAAATGTATAGACCAAAACCAGAGACCAGATAGAGCCGGTCAAGTTCACGTTCTTCAGTAGCAAAAAGAGTGGAATGATCGTGACGATTGGCGGCACAATTCGCAGCGAGATAATCCAAGAGGCAAGGCCATCTAATCTCTTGGAAGGAAAACGTGCCATGGGGTATGCAATCCCGGATGCTAAAAGCACGGTCAGGACAACTGATATGCTGACGGCACGGAAGCTGGTAACTACAGCTGACTTAAAATCACTCTCGAAGAAAACTTCTCGGTAGTTATCTAAGGTTGGTGTGAAGAAGAATGAGGTGCTATTACTAAAGGCTTGATTTCCAGTCTTGAAACCAGTCATTACCATCCAAATGATTGGAAAGATAAAGATAAGTGTGGCAAAGATTCCAAGCACAAGTCTCACGTGATCCATAGCTCTGGATTTCTTCATGGTTTTAGCGCTCATGAAAGGTCACTCTCCTTGGCCAGTTTTCTTAAGAAGAAGCTGGAAACCACTAAGACTGTGACAAGGAATATGACCGAATAGGCTGATGCGAGTCCGACATTTAGAATCTTAAATCCTGACTCATAAATGCTCCATGACATCGTCGATGTCAGGTTAATTGGCCCACCACGTGTAGTTGCATAAATGAGGTCGTACACACGGAAGGAGTCAATCAGACGGAGAGTGACTCCCACGATGATGGGGTACTTCATCAGTGGAATAAATATATGTGTGATGATCTGAAGTCTGGAAGCGCCATCGAGCTTGACTGCCTCGATTAACTCTTCTGGAACAGATTGCATGGCGGCAAGAAAGATAAGGAAGAGAAATGGTGTCCACTGCCAGATATCCACTGCGACCAGCGTCAAAAATGCGCTATGCAGACCACTTAAGAAATCATGGCGACCTAAACCTAGGGACTCGGAGAAACTATTAATGATTCCAAACTGGGAATCAAACATGAAGCGCGAAAGCATTCCGATCACTATGGGAGCGGTGAGCATTGGTACTAATATGAGTGTGCGCATTAGGCGGTGAAAGGGCATTGGTCTAAAGAAGAGTAGGGCCAACATATAAGCCAGAACCGATTCAATGAGGACCGTTAAAAGAACGAAAGTTAAGGTGACTTTAAGAGAGTGCCAGAAATCTGGGTTTGAAAGTAACTCTCGGTAGTTATCTATACCGTTGAATTCTCGACCTTTTGGGTCGGTAAGTACCCATTTTTGAAAAGATACAACTATTGAATAGAGGCTGGGAAAGACGGAGAGAGCTAATAGAAGCGCGACGCCAGGGAAGACAGATATATATCGACTTAGGTGACGGTTCTTTGGAGCACGCGAAGACCCCTCAGTTCTGCTGAGATCGTTCCACTTTTTAGGTGTGCGATCTACCTGAAGGGTCTTCAACGTGTGTTCTCCTTTTAGAGTTTTTCTTGGCTAGTCTTTTAGGAACTTATTGATTGCACTATCAGCAGCTTTAGAACCTTGGGACACGTTCTTTTGTCCTAAGGAGATTGCGCTGAGTTGTGTGCTCAATAGAGTTTCCCAAGCTTCTTCGCCAGGGAAGAATGGCCGTGGGCGTGCTAGTTCCATTGCCTTTAATACAGTTGGGTAACGACGGAAACGATCAGTAGTTGTTCCCGCAAGTTTTTCTCCTGTGAGAATGCTATTGGAGTAACTTGAGAGTCTGACTGGATCTCCGCCACCAAGTGATGCCTGCTTGACGTCATTGTTCTTGGTTTCAAGCCATGCAACGAACTTCTTCGCTTCATCTTGGCTCTTAGAGAACTTAGATACTGAAATTACCCATTCAGCTAAGTGTGATACACCCTTGTTGCCATCTCCACCAGGAATCTGTGTGAAGCTCCATTTTCCAACGGTCTGTGAAGCATCAGGGATATCAGTTGCAAATGCACCCCAAGACCACTGAATTGCAGTTGCAATTGTGCCTTGCTGAGCTGCCTGTGTAACGCTGTCATAAGTGAAGTCATTGGCACCTGGTGGCATCAATTTCATCATCTTGTTCCACTGCGTTGTAGCAGCGAGGCACTTACGAGTAGAGAGTTGGGACTTTGTGAATTTTCCATCTAGTGGTTCGCAACCATAGCTATATGCAAAACTCAACCAAGTATGGACGTTTCCATATCCCTTAGCTGCTTGCGCGGCCCAACCATAAACCTTAGTTCCGTTGAGAGTCTTTCCATTAAACCAAGCAGCTTGTTGTTCCCAAGCCTTCATTGTTTTTGGAGCGACAAGTGTTGCACCTGTATCTTTTTTGAACTCAGCCTTGATCTTTGCATCGTTATAGAGATCAGCGCGGTACCAAAGTAGTGCAGGGTGAATTGTCTGTGGAATTCCAAGCAGTTTCTTGTTGTAAGTTCCAACTGCCACTGCCTTAGGCAGGAAGTCAGCCTTATCTGCCGCAGACAGCGCGTCGTCAAGTGGGACTAGGTATCCAGCGCGTCCAAATTCTGGAATCCAGTTGTAGTCCAGATTAAAAATATCGTAGCTTGCATCTTCTGCAGCAAAGAGGGTACCCATCTTCTGGTAAATCTCATCGCGGCCAATTAATTGAACATTGACCTTTACGCCAGTCAACTTCTCATATTCAGGTGCAAGCGTGTCTTTAACAACGGTTCCCCATGTCGCAGGCAGGAAGATTGCATTGAGTGTTACTGCAGCGTTGGCCTGAGTTAGATTTGCTGTGCTCATTGCAGTACAAAGCGCAATAATTGCGGCAACTCCACCTAGCCCTTTCCGATGCTTTCTAATTGTATTTTTCTCCATTACTTAACCTTTCGAATAGTTTCTTGAGCGAATTCTCATGAAACTTGGATATGGATTTTTACTATTGAGCGATCGCTCTCAAGGCTCTTAATAGCTTCCACGGCCTCTGAAAGAGGTCGAATGCAGTCAACTATGTGAGCTGGGTTAAATCGCTCAGCAGCAATTAGATTTATGGCACGTGGCCACGTGTCATAAGTGCCTGCATAAGAGCCAACAATCGTCAGCTCTTTTGCATATATGTCGAATGGACGGAGTTGCATGCTCGCATCCTGCGGCGCAGCCCCATAAGCGAGGATGCGTCCTCCGCGGCGAACTAACGCCACAGAAGCTTCATAAGTTGGAATGCTTCCAACTGCTTCAATCACAACATCTGGTCCGATGTTGTTGGTTTTTGACTTAAGAATCGCGGCAAGATCTTCATTGATGGGATCGATTGCTATATCTGCACCCATTTTTTTGGCTATCTCTCGGCGATGGGGATCTGGCTCACTGATGATGATTTGTGCCGCCCCATGTAATTTAGCTAGCGCAGCGTGGGCAAGTCCCATTGGTCCCCCACCAATAATGAGGATCGTCTCCCCTGCCCGGATACCAATTCGATCTTGACCATGGATGGCACATGCCAGTGGCTCTACGTATGCGGCAGCATCAAGTGAGATTGAATCGGGAAGTACGTAAACATTCTTTATTGGGGCAACGACGAATTCGGCAAGCGCGCCGGCGTCATGCACTCCTAGTTGGCGAACTTCTGGGCAGAACAATTTGGCACCCTTACGACAAAATTCGCAAGAGTCGCATGCAATATTGATATCAGCTACTACTTTTGCTCCGATGGCTAATGATGATTGAGCACTACCTAGCCCGACGATCGTTCCTGAAAATTCGTGTCCCAACGTGAGGGGTAAATTCGGTGCTGGGAAGTTTCCCTTTGCAATGTGTAGATCAGTTCCACAAATTCCCGCTCTATGGACTTTGATTAGTACTTCATCAGATTTCGGAGTGGGCACTTCGATGGAATCCATCCGAAGGTCCCCTGCTGCATGAAGTCGTGCTGCCAACATTGTTTTAGACATAAATATCCTCGATTTCAGTCTTGCGAGTTTGGATACTCAATCGAACCATGGGCATAACTTATGCTTTTATATGCTGAAGTCAAGTCTTAATCTACAAATAGAGTGATGAGTTATACAAATGTTATACAAGCGTGTGCTAAAGTTTGGGAACCAAAAAAGCCACCAAGTTGGGAGGGTCGAGATGCTGGATATAAATGAGGCTCACCTCCTCTCTGATCTCATGAATTTCCTTCGTTCAACTGGGGCTAGCACCCGCCCTGACATCTCACGGGCTACCGGTTTGAGCCGCACGCTTGTTGCCAAATATGTTGAATTGGCAATCGAAGAAGGGTTGGCAATCGAAGGTGAGCTAGGAACCTCAACTGGAGGTCGAGCACCGCGCATGGTCGAGTTCAATCACCAAAGTGGCTATCTCCTGTTAGCTCAATTAGGTGCTTCTGGCCTCAGCGTCGCCTGCGCCGATCTGCGCGGAAATATTGGAGAAGTATCTTCCATTGCAACCGATATCGCAGATGGTCCAGAGATTGTTCTCAAGCAAGTGGAGCAGGTATTTAAAAAGTTGAAAAATCAACAGAGCGGGGCTCTGTGGGGAATTGGTATTGGCCTTCCTGGCCCGGTTGAGTTCTCAACTGGATTACCTATGTCGCCACCGATTATGCCCGGGTGGGATAGAAGTTTGGTACGCGAACAATTCATGAAGACTTTCAACGCTCCTGTTTGGGTGGATAACGATGTAAACCTAATGGCGTTAGGTGAATATTCGTTAAACCAAAATTCCAAAAATCAAGAGTTGATCTATATTAAAATCGGTAGCGGTATTGGTGGCGGAATCATCTCTAAAGGCATCTTGCATCGCGGCGCCCAAGGGTGCGCTGGCGATATCGGCCATATTGCCGTGGGTGAGCCATCAAATATTGTCTGTCGCTGCGGAAACGTTGGTTGTCTTGAAGCTGTTGCTGGTGGAGCCGCCCTTGCACGCGAAGCAAATATCGCTGCGACAAAAGCCCTGAGCCCGTTCCTACAACAACAATTGAAGAAAAATGGAGTTCTCACTGGAACAGATGTGACACAAGGAGCGCTGCGTGGAGATAACTGGTGTGTAGATGCCATTACTGGCGCTGGGCAACAGATAGGAAAAATCCTTGCAACGCTTGTTAACTTTCACAACCCATCAGTAATTGTCATAGGTGGCGGAGTTTCATCTGCAGGCGATCTGCTACTTGCATCGATTAGACAGACGGTTTATAGCCGCTCACTACCCCTTGCTACGCGTGACCTAGAGATTCGCTTGGGTGACACCGGAGATGGCAGCGGATTGCGTGGGGCTGCAGAGATGGTTATGTCGGAGCTGTTTTCACCTGCAATTCTGACGCAGTGGGTGGAACACGGAAGCCCTCATCTACCTATTACCTATCAACAAGGCGGTCTCGCCTAAATGTCAGCCCCTAGTCTTGAACTGGAGCTATGAGCGAACCACCTGACACTTCGGACAAAAATGTGATGACCTGTTACCGAAGGCAATCCTTCTAATCCCTCGACCACACCGTGGACATGGCTCACCTTCTTGGCCGTAGGCAGCTAAGGATGTTTCAAAGAATCCACTCTCGCCATTGACGTTGATATACATGGCATCAAATGAGGTGCCACCTACTTCTACCGCCTCTGCCATCACTTGCACGGCAGCATCTACGAGTGAGCCAATCTTCTTCACACTTAAATCACATGCGGGGATCTCTGGGTGAATCTTTGCTCGCCATAAGGATTCATCAGCATAAATATTGCCAACCCCACTCATAATCTCTTGGTTCAGGATCACACTCTTAATCGCTGCTTTCCGAGCTTTCATTCTGGCTATCACCGCGCTGCGATCAAAGGCTGCATCAAAGGGATCTAGTGCGATGTGGCGGGCAGATTGTGGGATGCCATCGATTAACTGCTCTACCGATAACCAACCAAAGGTGCGCTGATCACTAAAGAGCAGCTCCTGCTTTTTGAAGCCTTTACTTAACTCAAAGTGCGCCCGTACATGACCTGGTGCTGGACGATCTTTACGTGCTACTAGAAACTGACCCGACATTCCTAAGTGGGCAACGAGTGCTAGCTCGCGATCGAGTGCGAACCATAAGAACTTACCGCGGCGATTAATGCCCTTGATCTGTGCGCCGACAACAGCTGAAAGTGGTTGCAGCGATGCTGGCTTTACTACCCGGGGATGAAGACCGGCAGCACTTTTGAATCGGTAGCCGATCAGAAAATGAGCCAATCCTCTGCGTACTGTTTCAACCTCGGGCAGCTCTGGCATGTGGGTAATCCAATTACAGATTGGAGCGAGGTGCAATTCAAAGAAAAGTTACCGAGAGTTACAAACAAAGGGCCCCGCTAACGCAACGGAGCCCTCTGTGCCATAACTGCCCGTGGTGGGAATTGAACCCACGACCTAACCCTGCGTTAAGGGGTTGCTCTATCCACTGAGCTACACGGACGTGAGCGAACAATCGCATTAGTTGGACACGATAAAGACGTAGAAAAAATCTGTGTGGATACTTTTTATCTGATAATCTTCTATTGCGTTAAGGGGTTGTTTCTAAAAGTGGTCTGAATTTTCGTCAGAGCATCGCAAGATAGAGCTACAAGTTAAAGACCTCATCAGAAATGGTGGGGTCTTTTTTCTTAGAGTAATGGGGCCTAGCGAGGCTAGTTAGCTTCGAGCGAGCTACAGACCCAACTCCTTATTGATCAGAGCCGTGCCCGCTGCTAACGCTTGTAATTTGCCATTGGCCACATCTCTTGCAAGTGGGACCATTCCGCAATTTGTACACGCTAACAAATTCTCAGCATCCACATACTTAAGTGCCTCACGCAAGACCTTTGCCACATCTTCGGCACTTTCTACCGTGTTGCTGGCAACATCGATGGCACCGACCATAATCTCCTTGCCCCGCAATATCTCTATTAACTCCATCGGCACTTTCGAGTTTTGGCACTCAAGGCTGACTTGGTCAATCGAGCTTTGGGCCAGCATTGGGAAGATCTTCTCGTATTGGCGCCACTCATCACCGAGAGTGTTCTTCCACTTGATATTGGCCTCTATGCCATAGCCATAACAAATATGCACTGCCGTTTTACTGCTCAGTCCAGCTGCTGCCCGCTCAAGTGCTGCCACACCCCAATTGTGGACATCATCAAAGAAGACGTTGAAAGCTGGTTCATCAAATTGAATAATGTCGATTCCAGCAGCAACTAGCTCCTTTGCCTCAGCATTTAGAATCTCAGCGAAAGCGAATGCCAACTTCTCACGGCTTCCATAGTGTTGATCAAAGAGGGTGTCGATAATCGTCATCGGCCCAGGCAGGGTGAACTTCAGGGTCTTATCGGTCAGTGTGCGCAAGAACTTAGCGTCCTCAACAAAGACTGAGCGCTCCCGATGAATTTGATCGACAACAACTGGCACAAGTGCGTCATAGCGATCTCTGATGCGCATAGTTTTCTTATTTTTAAAATCAATACCACTTTGATTTTCCACAAATGTAGTCACAAAGTGTTGGCGGCTCTGTTCCCCATCGCCGATGACATCGATGCCTGCTCGTAGTTGGTTTGCCACCGCGATAGTCATCGCATCGTTTTTAGCTTCCCGAAGCTCTTCTCCCTCTAGCCTCCAGGGCGCCCATAACTGCTCTGACTCAGCGAGCCAATGAGGCTTGGGTAAACTTCCAGCAATCGCGCTCTTGATTTTCATTGCGCGAGTATATGTTCAGCAGTGAATCTATGTTGATTCTGGCAGGACAACCCACTGGAGTGTAATTAAACTCCTGAAGCGCACTGACCTACCATTGCCCTCATGTCGAGAGCTGATGCATTTAAGCGGATTATCTATATCCCCTTCGACCATCTGCATCGCAACTTTGGCGCCTTAAAAGAGGCCGACCCAGCCACTGATCTGATTGTCATGGTCGAAAGTGCCCGCATGACAACTGGGCGCAACTGGCATCAAGAGCGGCTCTTCTTTCTCATCTCTAGCGCTCGCCACTTTGCACAATCATTAGAGACCGAAGGTTTCACCGTCAAATACATCAAAGCGCCAACCACGCTCGATGGCTTGAAAGAGATTGCAGAGAAATACCCAAAACTTCCCGTCATCTGCGCGGAGCCAAGTTCTTTTCGGCAGTATGACGCGCTTCAAGGCTATGGTGCGGAATTTATTGATAATGATTTCTTCTTAACTCCTCGCCCGCTCTTTACTCAATGGGCCAGTGAGCAAAAGTCTTATTTGATGGAGAACTTCTATCGCAAGCAGCGCACCCGGCTAAATGTTCTGATGGATGGCAAAGAGCCCGAAGGTGGTGCCTGGAATTTTGATAAAGAGAATCGGCTGCCGCCGCCTAGAAAATATGAGGGCCCGGCTTATCTAGAACATAAGCGAGATGAGATTGATCTGCAGGTGGCTGCCGAGCTTTCTCACACGCCAACAACAACCTGGGCCACTACTCGCAAGGGCGCACTGAAGGTGCTGCAGAACTTTATTGACAATCACTTCGCCGAATTTGGCCCGCTCGAAGATGCCATGACAACTGATAACTGGGCGCTGCATCATTCACTTCTCTCTCCTTATCTCAACAATGGCCTCTTGCATCCCAGTGAAGTCATTCATGCCGCGATGAAGGCATATAACACTGGCGCTATTCCAATTGCATCGGCCGAGGGTTTTATCCGCCAGCTCATTGGCTGGCGTGAGTATGTCAATGGTATGTATTGGTTTCTTGGCCCTGATTACCGCAATAACAATCAGTTAGCTGCAACCAGAAAACTACTGCCGCTCTTTTCTGACCCGTCTGCCACGCAGATGAATTGCATGAAAGAGATTGTGGGCGATATCCAAGATCGCGCCTGGGTCCATCACATTCCACGGCTGATGGTGCTCTCAAACTTAGCGCTAGTTACCGGCACAAACCCGCAGGAATTCCTTGATTGGATGCGGGAAGTATTTATCGATGCCACCGAGTGGGTGATGGTGCCCAATGTGATTGGTATGGGAGTGCATGCCGATGGCGGGGCGATGATGACTAAGCCTTATGCCGCAGGTGGTGCCTATATCTCTCGTATGTCTAACTTCTGCAAGTCCTGCATCTATGACCCAAAGTTACGAGTCGGCGCTACGGCCTGTCCCTTTACAACCTTGTATTGGGATTTTCTTGACCGTCATAGAGAGACATTTGTAAAAAACCATCGCATGAGCCAACAGGTGTATGGGCTCAATCGCTTAAGTGATCTGCCAGAGCTGAAAATGCGGGCGAAGGAGGTACTTAAAGGGTTAGAGCAAGGAAAGATTTAGTTTTCTAAAATCCTGGAAAGAACTTTGACCGGCCATGAGTTTCTATGTCCGGCCACCCAGCGATAGCCAGCGCGACCAACGGGGCCAGAAAGAGTTAATAGCGCTGAAAGAACTCTGTTTCCTCGCACTTTAAGCAAGAAGGCAACGGCGCGTGCTCCGCTATAGCGCTTGCCTTCGGTGATCACAAAGACCTCACGCGAACATTGCTCTGTGCTCAACTGAAATTGAGCGAGGTCTGTGCTGTGAAAATCTAGTGCGTGAATGGCTATTTTCTTACTTATCCAAGAAATGGAGTTCTTGCATAACTGACACTGGCCATCATAGATAACCGTTATTTCATGAGCTCCCATGATGGCCCAGCGAAAAGGGCTTTAGTTATTCTTCACAAATTCAGAGGCATGTGGAAAGCCAGCAGCCTCTAACTTCACAGCTAAATCTTCTTTGACGGCCCTAACGACCTTATGTGTTCCATCGCAATTCTTCTCTTCATCTCTGGTGTGACCGCACTGACAAGCTCCCATGATTTCCTTCTTCCCTCATTAGTTTTTCCTCATTAACTACTGGCCGATACTACAGCTACTTACCTGCCTTACATTTCTCGGAACAATATTTCACATTCTCCCAATCGCGAGCCCACTTCTTTCGCCATTCAAATTCCAGATTGCAACGAAGGCAGACTTTGGGGGCAAATCCGTTCTTGGTCTTTGCTTTCATATCTTTAGCTACCGCTTTAACGCTTTAATAATTGACCAAGCCCAGTAGAACAATCCAAATTGCAGTGGTAGCCGTGCGAAAGCGATGAGTGGATATGGCATCGGGCGATCACGCCAATCGATAGCCATCTTGATATTGGCAGGATAGACGGCGATAAAGAGAAAGAGTGCGGCATAGGCAGCAAGTAATCGAATAGATATTGTGCCGATTTTCATTGAGAGTGGTGCTAAGAGCGCCAAGCCGATTGCAATCTCTGCCGCGCCACTTAAGTAAGTCCAGAGGCGTGGGCCACCAGGTAGGAATGCCGGAACGATGGCATCAAGTGATTTAGGAGCGATGAAGTGGGCAATACCAGCGATGAGCAGCATCGCTGCCAGGGCGCGGGTTGCCAGGGTCATGGGCAGAGCATAGTTCTGACCTGATGTCAGTGCCCAGATTTAGAGTCATCTCATGTTCAACTGGTTTCGACATAAGGCGATGGATCGTGAGTTAACTGAAATCCTCGATCGACATCAACAGGTGCGCCGTGATGCCACCGATATTCGTGCATATCTCTTACGAGTTCTAGCTGACAATCGCAACGATTCTGAAAAATTTAGTGATGAAGCACTTGAGAAAGCAGCCGAGCTGATTGAACAAGTGGGTCCGGGCGCTTTTTATTGGATGACAGATATAGCAGCGCAGATGGTCTTGTTATCAGAGGCCACGCTGCGCGGTTTTGCTACCAACGTCAGCGTTGAGTTAGGTGCTGCGGCAACTGCGGAGGAGATTGTGCAGAAGGTGGTGCAACTGCCGTAGTTAGCTTTCGACGGCAGAGTGAGCATGGTTTCTCGTGGAAAAGGGATTCTCAGGAAATATTAGTAAGCCATGTTGCCCTTTTTCCCAAGAAGTCGGGTAGGTGGCTGTAATAATTTCGGCATGCCTTCACTCGAGGGCGAGCCAACTCGGAGGTCATGTGAAGATGCTAGAAGGACTTATTGAAAAGATTATCTTTGCCAGTCGCTGGTTACTTGCTCCCCTGTATTTAGGACTCGCACTTGCCCTAGTACCAATCTTGTTCCGCTTCTTTGACGCCTTCTGGCACATGATTACTCACCTGACAGATCTCACAACCGGAGAAGTAACTCTTGAAGTGCTTGAACTGCTCGACACAGTGCTCCTGGCTAACTTGATCATCATCGTGCTCTTTGCTGGGTATGAAAACTTTGTTTCCAAGATGGCAATTGCGGAAGGCTCTGAAGATCGTCCACACTGGATGGGTCACGTTGATTTCAGTGGCCTCAAGATCAAGCTCATTGGCTCGTTAGTTGCAATCTCGGTCATTGAGCTACTGAAAGACTTTATGCAAGAAGGAACTTATGATGCCAAGCGTGAAGGATGGCGTATTGGTATTCATATGACATTCGTTGTTTCCGGAGTGCTCTTTGCGCTGATGGATATGATGGCTGATCGGCATAAGTCTCAGCGCTAGAGTTCACTTATGGCAACACAGTCCGGAGATCGCTCCGCCTTCTTTCCTGCAATAGAGAAGAAGTATGGGCAGCCGATGTCTTATTGGTTTGCGCGCCTTAAGGATTTGGGTGAAGACAAATACCCGGCGCAGATTGCATATTTGAGAGAAGAACATGGCTTTAGTCAGGCACACGCTAATGCAGTGGTCATGTCCCACCGCGGTTCGAGTACTTCAAAGCGGTTTACGACTCTGACAAGTTATCTTGAGCCGCACGATGCGGTGAAGAAGAAGACGGTGAAGGCAATCTTTAAAGCAATCCAGAGCCAATACCCTGAGATGAAGGTTGTCATCGCGTGGAATCATCCGATGCTGAAGTTGGGCGAAGATTACATTCTGGGTGTTTCAGTATTGAAAAACCATCTTTTAATTGGTCCGTGGGGTGATGGAATCATCGCTAAGTTCGCACCTAAGCTCACAGAATACAAAGTAAATAAGAAGACGATTCAGGTCCCATCTGATTGGGATGTCGATGCCAAATTACTGGTTGCACTTGCAAAGGCTCGAGTTGCGCAGCTTTAGTACTTACTAGCGCACTAACCTGCTTATAGGATTCTGATATGAGGATAGTGATTGCCGCCGATTCCTTTAAGGCCAGCGCCTCATCTCTTGAAGTTGCCAGCTCACTTGCAGCAGGAATACTCACTGTAATCCCGACATGCGAAATACGTGCTGTTGCAATCGGTGATGGTGGTGAAGGAACACTAGCCGCCTTGCTGCACTCTGGTTTTGAAGCCTTTACTTATCAAGTAACTGGACCGGCTGGAAACCCAGTCTCGGCCCGCATTGCTATCAAAGATGGCATTGCCATCGTTGAAATGGCAGAGGCATCAGGTCTGGGGCAACTAAGTGAGAAGAAATTTGCACCACTGACCGCAACTTCTTTTGGCACTGGTGAATTGATTGTGAAAGCACTCGATCACGGCGTGCAGACAATCATTCTTGCAATCGGCGGCTCGGCAACAAGCGATGCTGGTGCTGGAGCACTTCAAGCACTCGGAGCACGCCTAACAAATAACAGTGGAGCAGAGATCGGCCATGGCGGTGGCGCGCTGATTGACTTGGCAGCTATCGATATTAGCAAGCTCGATCCTCGTATCTCTGATGCGAAATTCATTCTTGCAAGTGATGTCACCAATCCCCTGTTGGGCGTCAACGGTGCTGCACATATCTTCTCTCCTCAAAAAGGTGCGACACCTAATGATGTTGCAATTCTTGAAGCAGCAATTACTCACTTCGCCTCCATTTCAGGCGGTGGGCATATCAACTCATCCGGTGCCGGGGCGGCAGGTGGAGCGGGCTATATGGCCTTTACCTTCCTTGGCGCAAAACAACGCAGCGGCATCGAGGTAGTACTGGAGCTCATCTCATTTAAAGAACTCCTTGTCGGCGCCGATTTGGTAATTACTGGTGAAGGAAAATTTGATTCACAATCGCTCAGTGGCAAAGCGCCGATGGGGGTGCTCAAAGCTGCGCAATCTCTTGGTATTCCAGTGATGATGGTCTGCGGACAAGCAGATATCAGTGGCGAGACAGAGTTTAAAAAAGTTTATGCACTTACCGATATTGAATCTGATGTGCAGAAATGCATTGATAGCCCGGCACCATTGCTTAACAAAATTGGTGTTCTAATTGCTAACGCCACATCATCGCAATAGATGAAAGTGACGATCTGTAGCCCCGAAGGGATTCGAACCCTCGTAGCTGACTTGAGAAGCCAGAGTCCTAGGCCGCTAGACGACGGGGCCGTGCCAAAAAATAACTAGGACAAACATATTTAGTTGTAATCGCTGGGGTACCAGGACTCGAACCTAGACTTACTGAACCAGAATCAGCAGGGCTGCCAATTACCCCATACCCCAATATTGATTTTTCTCCTTGTGGCAAGGTGAGAAGTTTACCCCACCATCACAGTAGAAATTACAGAGCCAGAGCTGCAGAAATACGAGTCAGGCAGGCATCTTTGCCAAGTAACTCCATCGATTCAAATAAAGGTGGGGAGATGGTGCTACCTGTTGTTGCAATACGAAGTGCGGTAAATGCAATACGTGGCTTGAGTCCTAACTCCTCAATCAGCGAGGTACGAAGAGCGCCTTCTATAGATTCGTGGTTCCAATCAGCCAAGGCTTCTAGCTCTTTCTTTGAGCGCTTAAGAATATCTTTTGCCGCATCATCGCTAATCTTTGCCACCGCATCTGGGTCGACTGCAAACTCTTTCACAAAGAGGAAGTTCAGCAGCGCCGGTGCCTCATCGAGTTTAACAATGCGCTCTTGAATCAAAGGCAGCGCCTTCTTTACTAGCTCGATTTCTTCAGCTGTTCCGGCAATTACATTTGCCTTTTTCAAAAAGGGCAGGGTCCAGGTCGTGAAATCTTCGAGTGAGAGCGCGCGGATTTTATCTCCGTTAATCGCCTCCAGCTTTTTCATATCAAAGCGAGCAGGTGATGAGTGCACTTTTTCCACAGTGAAAAGTTCAGTCAGCTCCTTCATCGAGATATTTTCCCGATCATCTCCAGGAGACCAACCAAGCAGTGCTAGATAATTACAGATTGCTTCCGGCAAATAACCTTGTTCGCGATACCAGGCGATAGAGACTTCACCGTTGCGCTTAGAGAGCTTGGCATTATCTTGGCCCATCACAAAGGGAAGGTGGGCAAAGACTGGGTAATCTTCTAACTTAACGCCCATCGCTTGATAGACGCGAATCTGGCGCGGGGTGGATGAAAGTAAATCTTCGCCACGCAGCACATGGGTAACACCCATGAGGATGTCATCGATGGCAACTGCGAGCGTGTAAAGAGGTGAACCATCTGCGCGCACCAAGACAAAGTCCGGCACAAACTTATGATCGAAGGTGACATCTCCGCGAATCTCATCAGTAAAGGTGGTGCTGCCATCTGGCATCCGCATACGCACTACCGCTTCTCGGCCCTGCGCCTTAAAGGCGGCAATCTGCTCGGCAGTTAAGTCACGGCAGTGTCCGTTATAGCCCGGTGCCACATTTGCTTTGCGCTGTCCTTCACGCACCGCTTCTAACTCATCTGGTGAGCAGTAGCAGTGATAGGCATCGCCTTGGGCAAGAAACTTCTGCGCCCACTCGGCATAGATATCAAGTCGCTGTGATTGCAGATAAGGACCATTAGCCCCACCTACTTCTGGACCTTCATCCCATTGCAAGCCAAGCCATTTAAGTGTGTCGATGGCAGCCTGAATATATTCATCGGTAACGCGAGTGGTATCGGTATCTTCAATCCGGAATAAGAATGTGCCGCCGGTGTGACGGGCATATGCCCAATCAAAGAGTGCGGTGCGAATATTTCCAACGTGCAAGTCACCCGTTGGCGATGGCGCAAAGCGAACTTTGACTGCTCTCTTTGTACTCATGGGCGCGCACTCACTTTATTTGTTAACTCGCCCAGGCCCTCAATCGAAACTGTGACGGTAGATTTTTCAGGTAGCGGACCAATTCCGGCAGGTGTTCCAGTAATGATGACATCTCCAGGTAGCAGGGTCATCACTTGGGTAACGAAGTGCACGATATCTTCGATACCGAACATCATCTGTGAAATTGATGCATCTTGCTTGATTTCACCATTAACAGTCAGTGAGATGCGCTGGGTACCAGGCACAAACTCAGTTTCAATCCATGGACCCAAAGGACAGAAAGTGTCGAATGATTTAGCACGCGTCCATTGGCCATCGCGCTTTTGTAGCTCGCGCGTAGTCACATCATTTGCCATGGTGTAGCCAAAGATCACATCTTTCACGCGCTCCTTCGGAACTTCTTTACACACTCGACCAATAACAATTGCCAGCTCTGCTTCATAATCAATCGTTGGCGCCATCGCCGGCCAGACGATGGTGTCGCCGGGGCCAATGACAGATGTATTTGGTTTTAAGAAGATGATGGGTTCGGTCGGAACTTCACTACCCATTTCAGCGGCGTGGTCGGCATAGTTCTTTCCCACGCAGACAATCTTTGAGCGCGGAATGACCGGGGCCAACAGGCGCACCTTTGCCAGCTCAACCTTTGCTGCCGTTTTTTGAATACCGTGATAAATCGGATCTCCAGAAATGATTGTTATCTGATCATCATCTTCCAGGATTCCAAAGAGTGGGTCGTTTCCTAGTCCAGCATCAGGTGATGGAGTAAATCGAACGACGCGCATTGGACAATCTTATCTTTTCCTAGCGCCAGATGCCTAAAGCGAGATAACTTCTCCGCTTACTGCAACGAAAAATACGGTCGCAGTTGGTGTGAAGTCTTTAATCGCCTTCACATTCGCCGGCCTTGATCCAGTTGCCACCACGCTTTCAATTCCAGAAATTCCAGATGCGAGGGCAACTGTGAGCACAGCTTCAAAGGCATCGAGGTTCAGTGATGGTGATGTGACATTGACTGCCACATAGGTGCGCCCGGTTGAATCACGCAGCGCTGCTGCTTGTTCGGCGCCACTGCGAGCAAGAGTTGATGTGGCAAGGGTGACCAGCTTTGCATCTTCTGGATTATTCATGCTCATCAACCTCCTTATCCAGCCGCTCAATAATAACTGAGCTAATTCGGCGACGGCGACCTAATGGGCGCTCAGATGTTATGGAGTAGCCATGTAAGTTGATGGTCGAACCAGCAATTGGAACACGGCCAAGTTTTTCCGCCATATATCCGCCCACGGTATCTACATCTTCAAACTCGTCGCGGTCTATCTCAATTTTAAGTTCATCGGCTAAATCTTCAATATGCATCGAAGCCTTAGCGCGCGCTTTTGTCTCTGATATCCAATTGAACTCTTCAACGCCATCGTCATACTCATCGGCAATCTCACCCACAATCTCTTCAATAATATCTTCAATCGTAATAATGCCCGCGGTGCCACCGTATTCATCGACCACGATTGCTAAGTGAATCTGATCGCGCTGCATCTCTTTAAGTAGCTCTGCCGCTTCCTTATTTTCAGGGACAAAGACAGCAGGGCGCATATGCTGCTCTACTTTTTCAGTTGTCTCTGCCTCATGGTGATCTAAGGCGCGCTTAGCTAAGTCCTTCACATAGGCAATACCAATAACGTTATCGATGTTTTCACCGGTGACCGGAATTCGTGAATAACCAGAGCGCAGCGCCAATGAAAGTGCTTGGCGCAGTGATTTATCTCGTTCAATCCAGACCATATCTGTGCGGTGGACCATCAGTTCGCGCACCAAGGTGTCACCTAGTTCAAATACATTTTGTAGCATCTCGTGTTCATCAGATTCCACCAGACCTTGAACGTGGGCGTGATCCATCAGTTCTCGGAATTCGTCCTCGTTCGTAAATAGGCCCCACTTGAAACCTTTATCAGGGGTAATCAGATTACCGAGTGCAATCACACCCTTAGCAATCGGGGTGTAGATAAATGCCAGGGCAAGGCTGATGCTCTTTCGAACTTGGTTCACTTCTGTGACCACTCCTTCACAATCTTCTCCTGCAGGGCAAACATTACTTTCTCTTCATCCGGATCTGCGTGGTCATAACCAAGAATATGAAGTAGTCCATGGGTAGCAAGGATATAGATCTCGTGCTCGGTGCTATGTCCGGCATCTTTTGCTTGCTTAGCTGCAACAGCTGGTGCAATCACGATATCGCCCAAGGTCACAATCTCACCATCATGTTCTGGAAGATCCATAGGAAAAGAGAGCACATCGGTCGGTCCAGATTCATCCATCCATTTGATGTGGAGCTCTTCCATCTCATTTACATCAACAAAGGTAAGTGAGATGGCGCAATCCGGATGAAGTTCCATATAGGTGATACTAAAATCAAGCAGTGAATGCATCTGCTTTTCTGGCACCAAAGCCCCAGAACGATTTGTTAAATCAACGCTCATGACAGGACTTAGTTGCTACGAAGTGAACGAGGAGCCGATTTGGTTGCATCGTAAGCATCATATGCCTTCACAATGTCACCAATAAGTCGGTGTCGAACTACATCATCTGCGGTGAGCTCCATAAAGGAGATGTCATCAACGCCATTTAAGATGTCGCGAATAATGGCAAGCCCGGAACGCTGACCGTTGGGTAGATCGGTCTGAGTGACATCACCGGTGATAACCATCTTGGAACCAAAGCCCAGGCGGGTTAAGAACATCTTCATCTGTTCTGGTGTTGTGTTCTGTGCTTCATCAAGAATAATAAATGAGTCATTTAACGTGCGACCACGCATAAAGGCAAGCGGTGCCACCTCAATCACACCTGATTGCATCAGGCGCGGAATTGAATCAATATCAATCATGTCGTGCAGCGCATCAAAGAGTGGGCGCAGATATGGATCAATTTTTTCATTGAGCGTTCCAGGCAAGAAGCCGAGCTTCTCTCCTGCCTCCACAGCAGGACGTGACAAAATGATGCGGTTAACCTTCTTCGCTTGCAGCGCAGCAACTGCTTTTGCCATTGCAAGGTAAGTCTTTCCGGTTCCAGCTGGGCCAATTCCAAAGGTGATGGTGTTCTCTTCAATCGCATCGACATAGAGCTTTTGATTGGCAGTCTTAGGTCTAATGGTGCGACCGCGATTAGAGACAATATTAAGTGAGAGCACTTCACCTGGGCTCTGCTCTGGGATCGCTTCTAACATGGCAATGCTGCGCGAGACCGCATCCACATTCAGTGTTTGACCGGAGCGAATAACGACCATCATCTCGGTAATGAGCTTTTCCATCGCAATGCAATCGATATGAGGACCGCGCAAGGTAATTTCATTGCCGCGTACGGTGACATTGACTGAAGGAAATGCGGCTTCGATAGCCAACATATTTGCATCGCTTATTCCGAGCAGTGAAACCATCGAGATGGCGGGAGGTACCGTGATCAACAGGCGTTCCATATAACTGAAAATCTATCGTTAATAGGGTGAATTCACCACACGGAAAGCGATGTGTTGATGGCAGAAAGTGCGGCTAACCCAGCATGGGCCGAGCGCAGAATTGGGCGCCCCATGAGCGCAACCTTTGCACCAGCTGCTGCAAAAGCATCGATTTCATCATCTGTTAACCCACCTTCGGGGCCAATAATGATGGCAATCTTCTTCGCCCCTGGAACTATCACTTGGGAAAGTTTCATCGTGGCGCTTTCATGAAAAACAATTGCCAGATCAACCTTGGCAATCTCATCGATGATGTTGGCAGTCGTTGCTACTCCAACAACGGCAGGGATTCTAAATCGACGCGATTGCTTACTTGCCTCACGGGCGGTGTTCTGTAACTTCTCCATTTTGTCTTCAGACTTACCAATACTTCGCGCTGCCTTCCACATCACGATGCGATCGGCGCCCCCTTCGGTGCAGAGTTCAATCGCTTCTTTGATGCGATCACCCTTAGGTATCGCTTGAATGATGGTGAAGGTAGTTTCAAGTGGCTCTTGGAATCCAGATTCAAGGACAGTAACTGTCAGATGTTTCTTATGTACTTCCACAATCTCAACGTGGGACCAATTACCTTTGCCATCACTTAAGTTGAAGTAACCACCACTTTGCATACGCAGCACGCGAATAGCGTGGTTGGCATCCTCATTCGCAAATTCATACTTGTCGCCCACCGTGGTGGGAAGATCATCAACAAAGAAAAGTGTGAGCACTAGCGACCGAATGAATCTCTAAATTTAGTAAAGAGACCTTCTTTATGTCCCTTAATCTTCACATCGCCCGATTTTTCACCACGTGATTGCGCAAATTCCTTGAGTAGCTTCTCTTGCTCTCGAGAGAGCTTATGAGGCGTTGCAATATCAACATGGACAATGAGGTCCCCGCGATTAGCAGTGCGAAGGCGAGTCATGCCCTTGCCTTTGATAGGAAGTGTGGCACCGCTCTGGGTGCCAGCCTTAATCTGTAGGTCGACCGGACCTTCTAAGGTTTCCACTTTCACGGTCGTGCCGAGTGCAGCTGCGGTAAAGGAGACTTCAATTGCGATATGTAAGTTATCGCCATCGCGAAGTAAAAAGTCGTGATCTGTCTCCACAATTTCAACATAGAGATCTCCTGCTGGTCCACCACCAGCACCTACTTCTCCGCGTCCCGCCATCTGAATTCGGTTTCCAGTTTCAACACCAGCCGGAATCTTCACATTAATTGTCTGGCGGGCACGTACTCGGCCGTCGCCAGCACATTCCCGACAAGGATCGGAGATGACCGAACCGTAACCAGAACAGTTATTACATGGACGAGATGTCATCACTTGACCAAGGAATGACTTCTGCACAAATTGTGTTTCACCGCGACCTTTACATACCGGACACATCGATGGCGCGCTGTTATTCGCTGTTCCCTGCCCGGTGCACTTCTGACACACAACAGCTGACTCCAAGGTGATTTCGCGCTCCACCCCAAAGCAAGCTTCAAAGAGATCTACTTCAATGCGAATTAAGGCATCTTGTCCTTGGCGCATCCGTGGCCGTGGTCCGCGATTAGCGCTACCACCAAAGAAGGCATCCATGATGTCGCTAAATCCACCGCCACCGAATCCACCACCAAAACCACCTTGTGCGCCCATGTCATATTGCTGACGCTTTTGTGGATCACTTAAGGTGTCATAGGCAGCAGTCACTTCTTTAAATTTATTCTGTACTTCTGGATCAGGATTAACATCCGGGTGTAGTTCGCGAGCAATCTTTCGATAGGCCTTCTTAATATCATCTTGTGATGCGCCCTGATCAAGACCAAGCAAGCCGTAGTAATCAGCCATTACCTTGAACTCTCAGTGATATATCGACCGATATAGCGAGCAACAGCTGAGACTGCCGAAATTGATCCTGCATAATCCATGCGAGTGGGACCAATGATTCCTAGCGCCCCCATTGGTGATTCGCCTTGGCCATAGCCAACTGTGACAAGCGAAGTTGTTTGCAAGTTCGCCTCGTGCTGTTCACTTCCGATAGTCACGTGCACAGTGGGGTGAGCATCACTAAGCAGACGCAGCAAAACTACCTGCTCTTCTAGCGCTTCTAGAATCGGAGAAAGGGTGGAGCCTAAATCATCACCTGAGCGAGCAAGGTTTGCTGTTCCTGAGATAGCCATCATGTCGCGGCCGTGAGAATCGCCAAGAATTGGGTATTGCACAACTGCTACCTGCTTAGTGATATCAGCAAGTAACTTCGCACTGCGCTTAACAACGTCATCTAGATCGTGTGCACCACCAAGAAATGTTTCAATGGCGCGACGTTCAGCAGTTGAAAGTGGCTTAATCGTTGATAACTTATCGACGAAGAGTCGATATCCAAGATCTGTTGGTATGCGCCCGGCACTGGTGTGAGGCTGGGTAATAAAGCCTTCTTCTTCCAGCACTGCCATTTCATTACGAATAGTGGCCGGGCTGATGCCAAGAGCGCGTTTATCAGCAATCGCCTTTGAGCCCACAGGTTCTTGGGTCTCTACATATTCATCAACGATTGCTCGAAGAATCTCTAGGCGTCTATCGGTAGTCATGAGGTCTTAATCTTAACCGGTGCGCCTTAGCGGAGCATTTCATGTGTCAGGCGGTCGGCAATCAAGCGACCTGTCGGGGTCAGCGCCAGCGCGTCTTGCTTTTCAATCACATGCCCGCTCTTGATGTACTCCATCGTGCGCTCGTATTGCGCCACAGTCAGCGCCGCCTTCTTCACACCGTCTGGCATACGCAGTGCGAGCATGATGTATTCAGATTTTCGTTGCTCATCCGTTAACACTTCCGAATCCTTAATCGGTGAATCACCGGCGAAGACCTTCTCTTTATAGGCATTGGGGTGCTTCACATTCCAGAATCGTTTACTGTCGATATGAGAATGCGCACCTGGGCCAAGTCCCCACCAATTATTTGATTTCCAGTATGCAATATTGTGGCGGCATTGGTGGCCCGGTTTCGACCAATTTGAAAGTTCATACCACTTCAAACCTTTTTGTAAACATTGCTGATCAATAAGTAAATACATATCGGCCATCAAATCATCATCAGGCATGGTGTATTCACCGCGTTTTATCTGGGCAGCTAACTTTGTGCCTTCCTCCACAATCAGTGCGTAAGCACTGATGTGGTCGATATTAAGTGAGAGCGCCTCTTTGATAGTTGCTGCCCAATCAGCCAATGACTCTCCGGGGCTGCCATAAATCAGATCGACTGAGACTGATGAGAATCCGGCAGCGCGCGCCATATCAACAGCCTTGCGCACGTTCTCCGGGTTATGCGTGCGATCAAGAACTTTTAATACCTCTGGATTAGATGATTGCATACCGAAGGAGATGCGATTAAAACCCGCCGCAATCAGCTGCTCCAACTTTTCTTGCGTCACTGAATCTGGATTTGCCTCCAGCGTGATCTCACAATCTTCGGTGAGGCCATTACGCTCTTTAATCGCGGTAATAACACGACCTAAATCTTTTGGTGGTAGCAGTGATGGAGTTCCGCCACCAAAGAAGATAGTCGGCACTTCATCTAGTGGGGCTGCTGCCAACTCTTTGAGCACAGCATCGATGTAATCACCGGAGACAATTTCTAAAGTTGCCCCATCTTGGAGCTCTGATGGCGTGTAGGTATTGAAGTCGCAATACCCGCAGCGACGCACGCAGTATGGGATATGGACGTAGAACGAGAGCATCGCTTTAGGATTCGAGCTTGCGCGCTGCTTTAATCTTCTCGATATCAGCATCGGTAGCAAGGGCTGCAACGAAGGCTTCCTGTGGAACTTCAACACGTCCCACCATCTTCATCCGCTTCTTACCTTCCTTCTGCTTCTCCAGAAGTTTGCGCTTACGTGAAATATCTCCGCCGTAACACTTTGCCAGAACATCTTTGCGGATCGCACGAATGGATTCGCGGGCAATGATGCGCGATCCAATAGCGGCCTGAATAGGAACTTCAAATTGTTGACGTGGAATGAGTTCACGTAACTTGCCAGTCATCATCACACCATAGGAATATGCCTTATCACGGTGAACAATGGCGCTAAAAGCATCGACTGCCTCACCTTGCAGCAAGATATCGACCTTAACCAAATTACCTTCTTCATCACCGAGCTCTTCATAATCAAGAGAGGCATAGCCGCGAGTGCGACTCTTTAATTGATCAAAGAAGTCAAAGACTATTTCAGCAAGCGGCAAGGTGTAACGGATTTCCACCCGATCTTCGGAGATGTAATCCATTCCGAGCATGACACCACGACGCTCTTGGCAGAGCTCCATAATGGTTCCGATAAATTCTGCTGGCGCCAGAATCGTCGACTTCACAATCGGTTCTTTCACGCTATTGATCTTGCCATCGGGAAATTCAGAAGGGTTTGTCACAACGAATTCTTTGCCATCCTCCATCGTCACGCGATAGACCACATTCGGAGCCGTTGAAATAAGATTCAGTTTTGCTTCACGCTCTAAGCGTTCGCGCACGATTTCCATATGTAATAGGCCAAGGAAGCCGCAACGAAAACCAAAGCCAAGCGCGGCTGAGCTCTCTGGTTCATAGACCAGGGCGGCATCATTGAGTTGCAATTTCTCTAACGCATCTCGCAATACCGGAAAATCTGCGCCATCAAGTGGAAAGAGACCAGAGAAGACCATGGGCTTCGGATCTTTATAACCACCGAGTGGATCTTTCGTTGGCCTTGCAAAGTTTGTAATGGTGTCACCCACACGTGATTGGCGCACATCTTTTACGCCAGTAATTAAATATCCCACCTCGCCCACACCCAGACCCTTAGATGGCAACGGTTCTGGTGAGATGACACCTACTTCCAGTGCTTCGTGCTTGACGCCAGTTGAAAACATTTGAATCTGCTCGCGCGGCTTGATGTGTCCATCGACAACGCGAACATAGGTAACAACACCCCGATATGAGTCATAGACAGAGTCAAAGATCAGTGCGCGCGCTGGTGCATCAGGATCTCCCACAGGCGCTGGAATTTGAGCAATGATTTGATCAAGTAAATCGGCAACGCCATCGCCTGTTTTGCCAGAGACGCGTAATACATCTTCTACTTTGCAACCAATAAGTCCGGCAAGTTCTGCCGCAAACTTCTCTGGTTGGGCGTTAGGTAGATCAATTTTGTTAAGCACCGGAATAATGGTGAGGTTATTCTCCATCGCCAAATACAGATTTGCCAGCGTTTGTGCTTCGATGCCTTGGGCGCAATCAACGAGCAGCACTGCACCTTCACAGGCAGCAAGAGAGCGAGAAACTTCATAGGTGAAGTCCACGTGACCTGGAGTGTCGATCATGTTCAGGATGTATTCCTGGCCATCAAGTGCGCTGCGCCAGGGCAAGCGAACTGCTTGGGATTTAATGGTGATGCCGCGTTCGCGTTCGATATCCATACGGTCTAGATACTGGGCGCGCATATTGCGTGCTTCCACTACCTCGGTAATTTGGAGCATGCGATCGGCCAACGTTGATTTACCGTGATCGATGTGGGCAATGATGCAGAAATTTCGAATCTGCGCCGGATTAGTTGCTGCTGGTTGCGGCGCCTTGGCAATAGATATTGCAGGCACTTATGCGACCTTTATCTTTCTATCGTGAATTGATAGATATGAATTAACGTGCGCCGGCTTTAGCAGCAGCCTTAGCCATTGAAGACTTCTTATTTGCAGCAGCGTTCTTATGAAGAACACCCTTTGAGACTGCAATATCAAGAGCCTTTGAAGCTGCGCGTAGTTCAGCAGTTGTTGTTGCAGCATCACCTTTGGCAACTGCGTCGCGGAACTTGCGAACAGCAGTCTTGATAGATGATGAGACAGACTTGTTGCGAAGGTATGCCTTCTCGTTTGTCTTAATACGCTTGATCTGCGACTTGATATTTGCCACGTTGATAGCTCCGTCTGTGTGTTTTTAGCCAAACCTTGTGATTTGTGCAGAGGGGTAGGTTATCAGCGCAGGGGTATCAGCCCAAAATCGAGAAAACGGCCCTCAAATTAGCGGGCTGCGCGAGCGGCGGTGATGCTCGCCAGCGCTTTTTCTAGGGCAAATATCGGATCCGATGCCGCCCCCTTCACATCAGCATCAGCCTTGGCAATTGCTTCAACGGCCGTTGCAATTCCACGAGGTGTCCAGGATTGCAACTGACGACGGGCTTTATCAATCTGCCATGGCGCCATTCCTAGTTGACCAGCTAATTCAAATGATTTGCTTCCTTTATTTGTTCCAGAAACTTTAGCCAAACTACGTAGCGATGAGGCGATGGCAGATGTGACCATGACTGGATCTGTTCCGGTTTCAAGTGCACTACGCAGAGTGACAAGTGCCACCGGCAGATTGCCATCAATAGTGGCATCGGCAACATCAAATCCGGTGGTTTCAATTCGCCCTTGATGAAATTTATCAACGATCGCCTCATCGATAGCACCTGCTGGTGCATCAAGTGAGATTTGCGAAACGGCTGATTGCAACTCCCGCAGTTCATTTCCCAGTGCGCCCACTAAAGCTTTGATGGCACCTGGTGTTGCCTTGCGTCCAGCATCAAGGAATAGATCTTTCACAAAGCTCTCTTTATCAGCCTCTTTCTTCATCGCCTCACAGGCGATGATTTCTGGCTTCACTTTCTTAATTGCATCCAGCAGCGCCTTGCCTTTGACGCCACCTTTATGCACGAAGACCACGGTCATGGTGGGATCCGGGGAATCCAAATAGCGAGTAATTTCATCTTTTGACTCTTCCGGCAAATCTTGCAAATCTTTAACAATCAGCGCGCGGCGTTCGGAAAATAGTGATGGTGCTAGGCCATCTGCGATGTCGCCCACGATGACATCGGCGGCACTCACTGTTGTGATTTCGGCGTTCTCGTCTTTAAGTTGGGCTAGAAGTTTGGCCAGTGCGCGATCTGCTAGCGCGCCTTCCGGACCGAGCAGGAGATAGAAAGGGTTCATTTCACCTGCCTCCTAACTCCAAGAGAAAAATCTAAACCAGCGCTTGCTGCGTTGTAGTGAAAATTGATGGTTCGTTGCTTTGATTGCCACTGCCCCATCAATATCAGTACGCAATACCTTAGCGCCTAACTGCGTCAAGGCCGAGATGGTGGCAGGTGCCGGATGTCCATAGGTATTAGTTGCGCCCACGCTGATGACAGCAATCTGTGGTGAGAGTTCTCGCATTAAATCTAAATCCTGGAATCTAGAGCCATGATGGGCCACTTTATAGATATCTACTTCGCCAATGCGTGAGACCAGTTGGCTCTGCACCGGCGGTTCGATATCACCGGCGGCGAAGAGTGTGAAATTTGATGAAGTAAAGAGCACCGCAATGCTGGAGTTATTTGGCGTGTATTCACCCGCGCGATCAGGCCACTTCACCTCTATCTTCACATCTTCAATTGTGGCTCGGGTGCCAGCAAATACATCTCCATACCAAGTTGTTCCGATCTTTCTATTCTTTCCCGCACCCGCCAATCCCCCCACATGATCCGCGTGGATATGGGTCAATATCAAGAGCGGAATCTCACGTACTCCAAGCTGGCGCAGGCACCTATCAATTAATTGTGGATCAGGACCCACATCAATAACTATTGCGCGGTGGTGCTTCAAATTAATCACCATCGCATCACCTTGGCCAATATCGCAGTTGGCAATCTGCCAATCCCCTGCTGGAAATCGCTGTGCCCAGGAAAAGGAAATAACAACGATGAGTAGCGCGATTGCGACCTTTGCTCTACCAAGATAGATAGCAAGAATGAGTACTGCCACAATGAGGAATCCATAGAGCCCGGTCTTTAAGGTGAAGACTGGAAAACCGGCACTCCACTTCGCAACACAGACAATCCAGATCGCAAGTGGCTTCACGCACAGAATAAGCAGATGCGAAAGCCACGGCGCAAAAGGTGAAATAAGGGCAGCAATGAATCCAACAATGGTGATGGGAGCAACGGCGGGTGCAGCTAAGACATTGGCAATGATGCTCATGGGGCTGATGTATCCAGATAAAGCGACAATGACAGGAGCACAAAAAGCCATCGCTGCAATGGGGGGTGCTAAGAACTTCGGTTTTATCCTCGGTGCCAGAAGTAACAACCCAGCAGTTGCTAAAACAGAGAGTGCAAAACCCGCATCGCGTGCTTGAAAGGGATCTAAAATCACTACAGCTGCGATCGCAAAGCCCAACGCCGGCAGCGGATCTCGCCCTTGTCTGGTGCCATAAGCAACAAGTAAGACCGCCGCCATGGCAGCGGCGCGCAAGACAGAAGGTGATGGCCGCACCAGTGCGATAAATGCAGCCAGTGCTATCGCAGTGGCAATCAGGCGATAATTAACTTTGCGGAAAATAAATTGCATTCCCCACAAGACAAAGGCTGAAACGATGGCGAAGTTGGCGCCACTGACAGCCACCAAGTGGGTAAGGCCTGATCTGCGCATCTGGTTCTTAAATTCAACGCTCTGTTTACTAGTATCGCCGATGACCATTCCGGGAATAAGTGCACCAGCATCTTCGCCGCCAGTTGCACTGCGCAGTCCTAGGCGAATATGCGCCAATCCTTTCGCCCAGCGCGAGAGTTGAGTGAGTACTTCAACGCGCTGCTTAACAATCAGTAGAGCAGCAACTCGCCCCTCTTTACTCTCCAACACTTTAGCCTGCACCCGAATCTTCTGACCGGGCAACAAAGTTTCCACGACTCTATTAGAAACAATCACGCGCACCGGAATCCGCATTGAATATCTATCATCAACTCGAAGCGCCTGGCCCATAAATGAATAAGTGATAGGTGCAAAGGAACTACCAAAGACTTTTGGAACCACTCGATTAGGATCTGTCGTTACCTGTAGTTCAACAGTTGTAACCGCGCCCCGAAATTGGTTAATCGCACTGGAATCAAGAGCCGCAATTCTTATCGACATAATCGTTGCACCAAGCACAATGGCAATAAGCAGAACTGCCAAACGCCGCTTGTTATATAAGAAAACTGCGGTGATAACAGCCATGGCTGCTACTGCCCAGGTTGGACTCCAACTCTGCGCCAGCGCCCCCACCCACACCGCGCCCCCCAATGCGAGGGCGCGGCTATCAATTAGACGCGCAGCTTCTCTTTGAACTTTGCGAATGTTCCCGCTCCAATTCCGGAAACCTTCATCACATCTTCAATCACAGTAAATGGACCATTGATCTTTCGATAGGCCACGATGCGATTTGCCAGCACTGGCCCGATTCCATCGAGTGCCTCAAACTCTTTCACCGTCGCCCGATTAATCATCACGGGTCCGTTCTTGCGCACAACTCTCTTTGCCACACCACCAGAAGATGTTGCTGCGGCAAATACATATATCTGCTCGCCGTCTTTAAGGATGCGCGCTTGATTAATATCATAAGTATCAGCGCCCTTCTTCAGTCCTCCAGCAGCTTTGATTGCCTCCACAACGCGTGAGTTCATCGGCAGCGAATACACCCCAGGAGTTATCACAGCGCCTGCAACATCGACGATGATTTCCTGAGTAATTTCTTGCACATCAAGTGCAATAGGGGCTGCAACTACTTCTTGCGAAGCACCGCGGGCGACAAAGAGGCCGGAGATAAGTAGAACGAGCAGTGCAACCAGTGCCAACGCTCTTTTTTGTGTTGATGAATAGTGGAGATCACTCCACCAGTTATGTGCCTTCTCGAGATATTGATTTTCCATCCGCAGATGGTGGGGTAGATCTAGGTAGGAAAATGATGAATCAGGTCTAGCTGTTGATTACAGAACGATGTTGACAAGCTTGGGAGCGCGAGCAATCACTTTCTTCGGGCTGGCACCCGCTAGCGCCGCCATGACCGAAGGCAAAGCAAGTGCGGCAGCCTCAAAATCAGCATCACCAATTGTTGGTGAAACCTTCATCCGATCAACAATCTTGCCGTTGATTTGAATAACGGCCTCTACTTCATCATCGACCAATAGCGCTGAGTCAATTACTGGCCAGCCAGCAGTTGCAATCGCTGGTTTGTGGCCAAGTCGCTCCCACATTTCCTCTGCTGTAAAGGGAGCAACGAGTGAGAGCATGATGGCTATTGCCTCCGTTGCCTCACGCACCGCAGGATCTGCCGGACCACACCCTGAATCAATTGCCTTACGCGTTGCATTCACTAACTCCATCACACGCGCCACCGCAACGTTAAATCTAAATGATTCAACTGCAAAGGCGGCATCGTTGAGTGCTTTATGTGTTGCTTTACGCAAACTAATTTCACCAGTTGTGAAATCAACTCCTGGAGCTGATGTGACATCACCTGATAAACGCCAAGCGCGACTTAAGAACTTCACCGAGCCGGATGGCGAGACATCTGACCAATCAACGTCATCTTCTGGTGGACCAGAAAAGACCATTGATAAACGGATGGCATCGACGCCATGGTTTTCTAGTTCATCAGATAGGCGCACCAGATTGCCGCGAGATTTCGACATTGCAGAGCCATCCATAACAACCATGCCTTGGTTAAGTAGGCGCGTGAAGGGCTCTGTGAAAGAGAGCATCTTCATATCAAAAAGTACTTTGGTGAAAAAGCGGGAGTAGAGCAGGTGCAAGATGGCATGAGTTACTCCGCCGACATATTGATCCACCGGTAGCCAGGTATCGATATCTGCGCGATTAAATGGTTCGGTCGCATTCGTTGACGATGGATAACGCAGGTAATACCAAGATGAATCAACAAAAGTATCCATGGTGTCGGTATCGCGCATGGCAGGCCCCGCACACTTAGGGCACTTCGTATTAACCCACTCAGTTGCCGCAGCAAGTGGCGATTGCCCCTTTGGCTTTAAATCCAGTCCCTTTGCATCAGGCAAGAGCAATGGAAGCTCTGCATCTGGAACAGCTACTTCGCCACACTTTTCACAGTGCACGATAGGAATAGGTGTGCCCCAATAGCGTTGGCGCGAAACGAGCCAATCGCGCAGGCGATAATTTCGTGCTGACTTACCAAGTCCATCGGCTTCTAACTGCTTATTAATGGCCGCAATTGCATCTGCCTTGGAAAGACCATTAAGTGCGCCTGAATTAATAATTTTTCCATCACCTGTTGTGGCAATGCCTGTCTCACTTGGATCTTCTTCACCAGTATCAACGACAACCCGCACGGGCAGCTTCATCGCTTTTGCAAAATCAAGGTCACGCTGATCATGTGCCGGAACCGCCATGATGGCGCCGGTGCCGTAATCAGCTAAAACATAATCTGATGCCCAGATAGGCAGTTTTTCTCCGTTAACTGGGTTGATGGCAAAGCGCTTGAGATCAACACCAGATTTAGGTCGATCTGTCGCTAAGCGATCGATATCGGATGCCGCTTTAATTTTCTCTAAGTAAGAGGTGAACTCTTTTTCTACTGGTGTGCCACTAGCAAGTTCGGCAGCAAGTGCGGAATCTGCGGCCACCACCATAAAGGTTGCGCCATATAACGTGTCGGGGCGGGTGGTGTAGATAGTTACTGGCTCGGTGCGCCCTTCAATTACAAATTGCACATTGGCACCTTGGGAGCGACCAATCCAGTTGCGCTGCATCATCAGCACTTTCTCTGGCCACTTGCCTTCTAACTCAGACATGTCATCGAGTAAGCGATCGGCATAATCAGTAATCTTGAAATACCACTGATTCAATTTCTTCTTTGTTACCGCGGTATCACAACGCTCGCAGAGCCCTGCTACTACCTGTTCATTGGCAAGAACTGTCTGACAGCCAGGACACCAGTTAACGGCAGAGTCTTTGCGATAGGCCAGGCCACGTTCATGTAATTTGGTAAATAACCACTGGTTCCACTTGTAGTACTCCGGGTCACAAGTATTAAAGACGCGATCCCAATCGAAAGAGCAGGCATAGCGACGCATCGAAGCTTTCTGCGTTGCGATGTTTTCATAAGTCCAAATACGTGGATCTTCATTACGTTTGATTGCCGCATTTTCTGCCGGCAGCCCAAATGCATCCCAACCAATGGGGTGCATGACGTTAAAACCTTTTTGAATCCAATAGCGAGCAATTACATCACCGAGTGCGTATGCCTCGGCATGGCCCATGTGTAGATCACCCGATGGATAAGGAAACATATCGAGCACGTACTTCTTCGGACGGGCATCATCTGCGCGACCTGATTTAAATGGTTGGAGTGTGTCCCAGATGGGAAGCCACTTCTCTTGCACGTATGCAAAATCGTAGGCCGCGTGTTCGCGTTCAGTACTCACGTGGAGATAAGGGGAATCGAACCCCTAACCTCTTCCATGCCATGGAAGCGCGCTACCAATTGCGCCATATCCCCGTTGTCGTTCAGGAGTGCGAACTTTACCGCACTGAATCCGGGATAACTCCGCCGGATTCTTCACCCATTACAGGCTCTGGAATAGATCCCGCGTTATGTTCAACCAAAAGCCAACCTTTTGGTGATTCTTCCAGAATCGACCATTGCGCATTGGAAAGTCCGCCGATGCGTGACCAGAATGGAATGGGAAGGTCAAGATAGGTGCCAATGATTGTGCGTGCTGTTCCACCATGTGTTGCAACAACAAGTCTTTGATTATCTTTGCCAACAAGTGCGGCGTTAATCGCTGCCACACCACGTGCTCCTACTTCACTGCGACGTTCGCCAATTCCACCGGCTGGGTTATCTCCGCCCATCGACCATTGCCGTAAATTATCAAGATCTACCTTGCGTATTTCATCACCGGTCAGACCTTCCCAATTTCCGCAGTTGGTCTCGCGCAAACGTGCATCGGTTAATACTTCAAGTCCGGTGAGTTTTACTAGTTCGTGCGCGGTGCTCTGTGCTCGCACTAAATCACTAGCAATAATCATGGTCGGGGCAATGGCTGCCAACATGGGCGCTGCATGCTGTGCTTGAAAATGACCCACTGCGTTGAGTGGAATATCAGTATGTCCCTGAAACTTATTTGCAACGTTCCAATCGGTTTGGCCGTGACGCCAGAGAATTATCTGGTTACCCACGTGCAACCTCTTCTTTGACCACTTCTAACTCAATCTTGGGGCAGTCATTCCACAGCCGATCGAGCATGTAGTAACGACGAAGCTCACTGGACTGAATGTGCACAACGAGATCTGAGTAATCAAGCAAAATCCATTCCGCGGTTCCTTCCCGGCGAAGTGGCTTATCACCAGCAAGACGTAACTTCTCTTCCACCTCATCGGCGATCGAATCAACCATCTTGGTATTGGTGGCGGTGACAATCAGAAAGACTTCACTTAATACTGATTGCTCCGAAAGATCGAGGGCGACAAGTTCAGTTCCGAATTTATCGGCAGCAGCGCGAGCGGCAATTTGGGTGCGTTCAACGCAGGCTTTACTTGCTGGCATAGAGATTGTGCTCCTTTATATATGCAGCAACTGCTGCGGGTACTTCATCAGAATGGTGTTCGCGAATCTGGGTTGCCGACACGGCAATGGCATCGACATCAAGGTTAGGCGTGCCAGGAAAATTTGGGCGATCAATCACAACGAACTCAACCATTTTCTTAAGCTCTTCAGCGCGATGCCAGTGATCGATATTGGTATAGGCATCGGTGCCCACGACGACAAAGATGGAATCTGTTGGGTAGGTCTGGGCAACTGCTTCCACGGTATCAATGGTGTAGCTCGGGCCTTCGCGCAGTACCTCAATCGGATTAACTTCCACCTTGCCTTTAATTTCTGGTGCTAAAGAATTAACTGCTAACTGACACATCTGCCGGCGCTCAGCCCCGGTTGCCTTCGGTTCATGTTCGCGAAGTCGCGGTTGTCCGGCTGGCACAACGAGCAGGCGATCAACAATATTGCGCCCAATTAATTGTTCAATGACGTGAACGTGCCCGTTATGAATCGGGTCAAAGGTGCCGCCGTATAGCCCTACTCGCAAGGGCGTTACTTATCTAAGCGAAGAGTGATGTAGAGAAGAAAGCCGAAAATCCCAAATGCAACGAGTCCAAATGCGTAAGGAGGCATTGGAAGTACCCGGGTCGCTTCTTCACTAAGTCTTAACATGGGATGAAGATTACTACTTACCTGCAAGAAGTTCTAAAAAGCGCGCTTCATCGATGATCTTGACGCCTAACTCTTGCGCTTTTGCCAGCTTAGAACCTGGGTCGGCGCCGACTAATACATAGTCCGTCTTTGCAGATACTGACGATGATGGCTTTCCACCATGTGCCGTGATTGTCTCGGCAATCGAATCACGAGTGAAATTCGCTAGCCCGCCGGTTACGACAATGGTGAGTCCACCTAAGGTTTGCGGCAGATCCGCGCCCTTGGCGTTAACCATCGCCACCCCAGCCTTTGTCCATTGGGTAATGATGTTGCGATGCCAATCAATTTCAAACCACTCAATAACCGATTGCGCAATGACCTCACCCACGCCATCGATGTCGGCAAGTTCTGTCACCGAAGCCCTCGCAATGGCATCCATGCTTCCAAAATTCGTGGCTAACGCTTGCGCCGCGGTGGGCCCAACATGGCGAATCGAAAGTGCCACAAGTGTGCGCCAGAGCGGTCTGCTCTTTGCTTCTTCTAACGCTGCCAATAGCTTTTCTAAATTCTTTCCGGCTGTGCCATCTTTTTTAAGAAAGAACTGAGATTTCATCAGCGACTTCTCACTCAAGTTAAAGATGTCGGCTTCATCAGTAATAATCGAATCAGTCAGCAGTGCAACAGCTGCTTCATAACCAAGCACATCGATATCAAGGGCTGCGCGCGAGCCGATGTAGTAAATACGTTCGCGTAATTGCGCGGGGCAACTTCTAGTATTTGGGCATCTAATATCCACATCGCCTTCAGTTATCGCGCGCAGTTCAAAGGCGCACTCAGGACAGTGAGTCGGCATCACAAATGCTTTCTCACTTCCCGTGCGCTTATCTCGAACTGGACCCAAGACTTCTGGGATGACATCTCCTGCTTTGCGAATAATGACAACATCGCCAATTAATACGCCCTTGCGTTCGATCTCTTCTTGATTGTGCAGGGTGGCATTAGTCACCGTAGATCCGGCGACTTTGACTGGCTCCATAAATGCGAATGGAGTTACGCGCCCGGTGCGACCCACAGAAACTCTGATATCCAGTAACTTGGTAGTTACTTCTTCCGGTGGATATTTATAGGCAATCGCCCACTTTGGAGCGCGGGATGTGAAACCTAGTTTTTCTTGCTCTGCCAACGAATCTACTTTGATCACAACGCCATCAATCTCGTGCTCCACATCGTGGCGGTGCAGGTTGTAGTTTTCAATAAATGCCAGAACTTCTGCTCGACTCTTACACACCTTAAAGCGAGCAGATGTGGGAAGACCTAGGGCTTTGAGCTTTGCATAAGCATCAGATTGTGAATCAAATGAAATCCCTTCACGTGCACCAATACCGTGCACCACAACATCTAGCGCACGAGATGCTGTAATTCTTGGATCTTTCTGGCGCAGTGAACCGGCAGCGCAGTTACGAGGGTTAGCAAAGAGTGGCTTACCTGCTTCTTCAAGTTCTTCGTTGAGTTGGTTAAAAGCGGCAACCGGTAAGAAGACTTCACCGCGAACTTCAATCAGCGATGGAATGTTTTTGCCGGACAAAGTATGTGGCAGGCCCTTAATCGTTTTCACATTTAAGGTGACATCTTCACCAGTAGTGCCATTACCACGAGTAAGTGCGCGCGTGAGCTGTCCATTTTCATAGAGCAAATTAATTGCTAGGCCATCTACTTTAAGTTCACATAAGAAAGCACCAACTGCTGATTCTTTTTCAACCCGCTCAAACCAGGAATCAAGTTCGGTGTTATCAAATACATTGTCCAGACTCATCATCTTTTCGATGTGATCGTGTTGATCAAATGTGGTGGAAAATCCCCCGCCCACACCCAGCGTGGGTGAATCTGGTTCAAGTAATTCTGGATGCTTTGCTTCCAGTGCTGCTAGCTCTTTGATGAGTAAATCAAATGCGGCATCGGTAATGGTGGGAGCATCCAATACATAATATTTAAATTGATGATCACGGATCTCTTGCGTTAATTCAGTGATGCGATGTCGCGCTTGGGTGCTCATGCGGTCTCGCAGATTGTGGCCGACCCCACGACGCGATCGCCATCGTAGATAACCATTGCTTGCCCTGTAGCTAGTCCAAGAAGAGGTTCATCTAGTTCTGCAACCAGGTGCGCTCCATCTAAGTAATAGGTGCAATCAAGTGCTGCGCCATGTGCTCGCACCTGAACAAAGCCGCGCGTGGGCGCTGCTCCTACCGCTGGACCACAGAAGATTGGTCGCTCACCTCGCATTGAACTCACAGCCAAATCTTCGCGTGCACCTACGACAACAGTGTTTGTCACAGGCTCAATCTTTAAGACAAAGCGTGGAGAACCATCAGGGGCGGCAACCGAGAGACCTAGACCTTTACGTTGTCCGATGGTGTAGGTGTAAGCGCCTTTATGTTCGCCAATTTTTGTTCCATCTTGGTCAACAATTGGACCAACTTCACTACCAAGTCGATCTCGCAACCAACCGGCGTTATCTCCCGATGGAACAAAACAAATATCGTGACTATCTGGCTTCTGCGCGACAGCTAACCCACGCTTTTCGGCTTCAATGCGGATATCTACTTTTTCAGTATCCCCCAAAGGAAAAATAGCGCCGTTAATCTGTTCGCGATTTAAAACCGCCAATACATATGACTGATCTTTTAGCGGATCAACTGCGCGATGAAGCGTTCGACCTCTACTTGTTTCCTCGGTACGCGCATAGTGGCCAGTAACCACGCCATCGAAGCCCATCGCCTTTGCACGGTCCAGGACTGCGGCAAATTTGATTTTTTCATTACAGCGCAGACACGGATTAGGCGTGCGCCCTGCGGCATATTCACTCATGAAGTTTTCCACCACACCTTCATGAAACTCATCGGCCATATCCCAGATATAGAAAGGAATACCGATGACATCTGCAGCTCTACGAGCATCATGTGAATCTTCAATCGTGCAGCAACCGCGCGCACCGCTTCGATATTTCTGCGGGTTAGAAGAAAGTGCTAAGTGCACACCGATAACTTCATGTCCGGCCTCTACTGCGCGAGCTGCCGCAACTGCAGAGTCCACTCCTCCGCTCATGGCGGCAATAATTTTCATTTCTTACCTACCGCGTTTGCTGCAAGTCCACGTTCAATCACACTGGGCAAGACCAAGAGCGCGTAATCAACATCTGCTTGGGTATTAGTGGCACCAAATGAGAAACGCAGCGAAGATTGCGAGAGGACATCGGTAAGGCCCATCGCCATTAATACATGGCTAGGTCTATGAACACCTGCGGTGCAGGCAGCGCCGGTGGAACAGGAGACTTTCTCTGAATCCATTAGCAATAACAGTGAATCACTCTGGGTTCCGGGAAAAGTAATATTTGAAATTCCAGGTAAGCGCGGTGCACCTTGGCCATTGATCACAGCATCAGGGCGAGCACGCAACACTCCTTCTTCAAAGTCAGTACGTAATTTTGCAACTGCCGATGCATCATAAACACCTGCCGCAATAGCGGCAGCAAGTGCCACAATCGATGGCGCATTCAGGGTTCCACTTCGAATATCGCGCTCTTGTCCCCCACCATGAAGAAGTGCTGGAATCTCAACTGCCCGACGCAAGATCAGTGCGCCGATTCCGAGTGGGCCACCAACTTTGTGGCCACTAATTGTCATGGCATAGAGGCCGAGATCCTTATAAGAAAGAGGCACCTTAGAAAAACTCTGCACGGCATCGGTATGCACCGGAATATCCGCTGCTATTTTTACTACTTCAGCAATCGGCTGCATTACACCGGTCTCGTTATTGCTATGCATCACAGAGATCAGTGCAATTTCTGATCCGCGCGCGGCAACAAGTGCCCGCAAGAATTTAAGATCAATAACGCCATCGGTTGTCACTGGAATCTGGATCAGCTCGGCGCCTTCATGTTCAACGAGCCAGAGCGCCGGATCAAGAACGGCATGATGTTCAATGCTGGAGATGACAATGACTTTCTTCGGTGAATTCCAGAAGAGACCTTTAATTGCTGCGTTATTTGCCTCTGTGCCAGAACCGGTAAAAATCACTTCGCTGGGTTGGCAGTGCACAGCACGTGCAATCTGCTCGCGCGCATCTTCCACATCTTTGCGAGTAGAACGACCTTGCGTATGAAGTGATGAGGGATTACCTAATTTGCGAAGAGCGGTATTCATGGCGCCAATTGCCGATTCACACATCGGCGTAGTGGCCGCGTGATCGAGATAGACGCTCATGGGAGCATTCTAGTTCGTCTGGCCTACTTATCCTTTTCGAGCAACCACGCCTTCGGTGGCCTTAGGTAGCACGTTAAACAAGTCTCCGACTACACCAAAGTCTGCGATATCAAAGATGGGTGCTTCTGGATCTTTATTGACTACAACGATTGTCTTGGAGGTCTGCATTCCAGCGCGGTGCTGAATTGCGCCAGAAATTCCGCAGGCAACATAGAGCTGCGGGCTTACTGTCTTGCCAGTCTGTCCCACCTGATGTGAATGTGGATACCAACCAGCATCGGTTGCGGCGCGTGATGCGCCCACCGCTGCGCCCAATGAATCTGCAAATGATTCAACGGCCGTGAAGTTGCCATCTGTTCCGCGGCCACCCGAGACAACAATGTTGGCTTCGGTTAACTCTGGTCGACCGCCCTTTAATGGAGGTTGAGTAGATGAAACCGTTGCTTTTTTTGCATCGGCGCTAATTGTGGCAGTTGCATTTGTGATAGCAGGTGCGCACGATGTGAAATCGGCATCGATGCTGTTGGGGCGCACCGTAATAATTGGTGTGCCGTGTGAAACTTTTGATTGCACCGTAGTGGAACCACCAAAGACTGATTGTGTGGCACTGCCATCACTTGCAATATCAATGGCATCGGTAATAATCCCAGAATCACAGAGCACAGACACGCGACCGGCCATCTCTTTTCCAAATGCATGTGATGCAATGAGAACTGCCGCTGGAGATTTTTCTTTCACAAGATTTGCTAGTGCATCGGCAGATGCTGCAACGCCGTGTGATGTGAAATCATCAGATTCAATAACGATAATCTCGCTAATCGGTCCTTGATTCACAGTTGCCGCAAGTGCCGCACCTTTTCCGGCGCCAGCTAGAACTATGGCTGTGACTGTGCCAATACGGGCCGCAGCTGTTGCAATCTCAGCTGTTGTCTTACTTGCTTTTTCACCCGAGAAATCAACCAGGATAAATACTGTGCTCATATCAACTTCTTCTCAGCCAAGAAGCTAACCAGCGCATCACCGGCGCCACCTTCATCATTAACCTTCACACCCGCTGCGCGAGCAGGACGTGGTGTGGCATCAATAACTTCTGACCAACCGCTTTGGGCGCTTACTCCCACTGCCGCCAAATCCTTTTGTTCAATCGTCTTCTTCTTCGCCGCCATGATTCCTTTAAAGGATGGATAGCGCGGTTCATTAATTTTCTCGACAACGCTGATTACTACTGGAAAAGCAGCGCTTATTTCATCAACGCCCGCTTCTGTCACGCGAGTGATGGATACTTTCCCGCCCGGATCAACAACTACCTTTGCGGCAAATGTCAGTTGCGCCCAACCAAGGCGAGCGCTAATCATCGCCGGCACCACGCTCATGCGAGCATCAGTAGATTCGGTGCCACAGATGACGATGTCATATCCGCCATCACCAATTACTTGAGCTAATACGCGCGAGGTTGAGAGCGCATCGGCTGCTGCCAACGCAGCATCTGTTACCAAGATTGCATCGTTTGCCCCCATGGAAAGGCCTTTGCGAAGTGCATCCGTTGCGCGCTCTGGGCCCATAGAGATCAAGGTCACGGTGTGCGCACCACCTTCTTCATTGCCGCCATGAGCTTCAACGATACGAAGTGCTTCTTCCACTGCATACTCATCAAGGTCATTAAGGACTGCATCAACGCTCTCGCGGTCGAGTACGCCGTTGACCATCTTCTTCTCAGCCCAGGAATCAGGCACCTGTTTGATGCAGACGGCAATCTTCATGGGGCAGATGTTACCGGTCAGTAGCCCCTTTCGGAAGGATGAAAGAGGCGCAAAACTCTCAACCAACGGTTCACCTTCTATTCAGAGACATGTAACCCGCAGGGAAAAATCTAGATGTGAGAGCCTCACATGCTTCTCACATGATTGAGATAGATAAACCGCGCACACTGCGTATTGCAGTGGTGACTGAGGCATTTTTGCCACAGGTCAATGGCGTCACCAACTCAGTCCTGCGCTTACTCGAATATTGCAAAGTGCAAGGTCACGAAGTTCTGATCATCGCACCAGAAAGTGAAGGCGCACCTACTCACTACCTAGATTACAAGATTAAACATGTGCCAAGCATTGCGATGAAAAAGCTTATTCCAATGGGTGTTCCTCGTAAATATCTGGAGCCACTAATTGAAGGTTTCGCACCCGATGTCATTCACCTTGCTTCACCCATCTTCTTAGGACATTACGTCGCCCGCTTTGCCAAGAAGAACGGAATTCCAACGGTCTCGGTCTATCAAACTGATATCGCAGGTTTTGCTCGTCACTACGGTTTAACAATTGCCCACAACACTTTGAAAAAGTGGGTGGCACGTATTCACCAGTCGACCGACCTGACACTGGCTCCCTCCAAATGGGCTCGCCGTGATCTTGAAGCAACTGGAGTTAAGAACGTTGAGATTTGGAAGCGCGGTGTGGATCTGGTGAAATTTGATCCTGCTCGCCGCGATGAATCACTTCGTGAAAATATTCGCGGGAAAGATAGCGGCAAGTTAATTGTTGGCTACGTCGGCCGCCTTGCTAATGAAAAACGAATTGATGACCTTGCCATTTTAGATCGCCAAGCTGATATTCAACTTGTGATTGTTGGTGGCGGCCCAGCCGAAGCGCGCCTAAAGCGCGAGCTACCAAATGCACGCTTTGTTGGATATCAATCTGGTACTGAACTTGGTCGCTACGTTGCCTCATTTGATATTTTCGTACACACCGGCAAGCATGAAACTTTCTGCCAAGCGATTCAAGAAGCACTTGCAGCAGGCGTTCCAGTGATTGGCCCTGATACTGGTGGTCCGGTTGACTTAATCGATCATGGCATTACTGGCCTGCTTATTGATACCGCTGATTCATACGCGCTACTAGAAGCGGTATCAACACTTCGTAGTCACAGCGCTTTTGATCTGATGCAGGTAGCTGCCCGTCGTTCAGTAGAGCATCGCACCTGGGATTACATCAACGCCCAGCTCATTGATTATTACCGCCAGACGATTGCCCAGGTTGCAAGAAAGGGTGAACTAGTCGCATGAGAATCATTCATATCGCTAACTTCTACGGGCCTAAATCAGGTGGCATCAAGACCACACTGCATAACCTTGGTAGCGGTTACACAGCCGAAGGCCACGAATTTATCTATGTGGTTCCCGGAAAGAAGTTTGGGCGTGAAGAGACAATTCACGGTGCTTGTATCTCACTTCCTTCATGGCAGATTCCCTTTAGCGGTGGCTACCGTGTAATTCGTTCCACCTATCGCGTCAAAACAATTCTTAACTCACTTAAGCCAGATCGCATCGAAGTATCTGATCGCTTCACGCTCTCCTGTCTGGGTAAGTGGGCCGCTGATCGCAACATTCCGGCAATCGTGTTTAGCCACGAAACTTTGCGTGGTCTAGTCAAGAATTATCTCGGAGTTCCGCTGAAGCGATTTGTTGTCTGGCATAACACTCGCCTGGCATCTCGCTTTGATTTTGTGGTTACCACTACCAACTTTGCGGCAGCTGAATTTGATGAAATTGGAACCACGAATGTGGTGCGGGTGCCACTGGGTGTGGATCTGGAAACTTTCTCACCAGCTTTTCGTAATGAAGAACTTCGCACGAAGATGATCAAAGGTGGAGAAGTTCTGCTAGTTCACTGTGGTCGCCTCTCCCCGGAGAAGAAACCAGAGCGTTCACTAGAAACCTTGCGCGAGCTACTAGATCGTGGAATTAACGCCCGCCTTGTCTATATCGGTAGTGGACCACTACATAAGAAGCTCTATGACTCATCGCGCGATATCCCCGTAACTTTCTGGGGTTATGTGGCAAATAAAAAGTTACTCGCCCAAATGATTGCATCAGCCGATATCTCACTTGCACCAGGTCCGATTGAAACCTTCTGCCTGGCAGCACTTGAATCTCTGGCAAGTGGAACTCCGGTCGTGGCATCAGAGACAAGTGCGGTCGGTGAATTTCTTGTAGATCACAATGGCGACTTTGTCGGACTGACCGCTGCAAATAACGGACGCGCATTTGCCGATGCTGTTCAAATCTTGCTCGATGAAATTACTGAAGATGCCACGCTCTCAGATCGCTGTCGCACCCAAGCAGAACAGTTCCCGTGGTCAGAGACAATTATGCGCTTAGGTCGACTCGGTGGTGCTACTCCGGTTGCACATCGCCCAACAAATAAAAGCGCGGCTTAACATGGATAAGCCAATCACCTTCGCAATTGTGGGAGATAGCGCAGCCTCTGGTGTGGGTGACTCTGATTCATTCGGTAATTACTACGGTTGGGGTTACCACTTAGTCAAAGCATTTAACGAACCCTTGGCATACCTCAATGTCTCTCGTCCTGGTGCGCGCTCGAAGGAAGTTCGCTTTGAACAACTTCCAAAAGTTCTTATCCATGAACCTGAACTTGTGGGCGTGATCGTCGGCGGCAATGACCTGCTGCGCAATGGCTTCTCCCCTAAAGTATTTGAAGAAAATCTCACCGCCACCCTCAAAGATATTGTGGAAAGCGGAGCGCAGGTAATGCTTCTTGAACTCCATGATCCAACCGAGATTGTTCCGATGCCATACCTGGTTGCGCGTGTGTGTCGTCGCCGAGTATCTGCTGTCAATCATGTGACTCGTAAGTTAGCTCGCAAATACAGCGCCATCTTGCTCGAAACTCGCTCACTGAAAGGAATATATGAGCGCGATAAGTGGCATGTGGATCGGATGCACCCAAGTAAGCATGGGCATCAGTTCATTGCCCAAGAATTTGCACATCTACTTCGCCAACGTGGTTTTCATATTGACGAGATTGTTATTGATCCCATCAACAATCGAAATCGGAAAGATTCCATTAAATGGATGCTAAAAAATGGCACACCCTGGTTTCTTAAGCGCAGCGTAGATTTACTCCCAGCGCTATTGATTCTTTCAATTACAGAGCTCATTCATATGGCGCGAAATAAAAGTACAGCAGAGCCGGCAGATTTGTACTTCCCAGACTTTAACAAGAAGCAAGATGTCGCAATATCTATGCTCGAAGATGAGCGAGTTTCCTAGAACTTCTCGTTACAGGCAGGTAAGCGCGGACTTCCACCGCTCTCTTCTACTATATTAAGTGTGTGCTCGCCATCATTGCTCCCGGTCAAGGTTCGCAAACTCCAGGAATGCTCGCATCGTGGCTAGAAGATATTGATGCCAAAGATTTATTGAAGCAGTGGTCTGATGCCATTGATTTAGATCTGATTCACCTTGGTACGACAGCCGATGCCGAAGAAATCAAAGAAACTGCCAATGCACAACCGCTGATTGTTGCTGCAGGCTTACTTGCCGCCCGCGCCCTTAACGCAGATGGGAAATTCGCTTGCGTGGCAGGGCACTCTGTTGGCGAGATAACGGCAGCAGTTGTTGCAGGTGTGATTACTCCACTTGATGCAATGAAATTAGTACGCGCTCGTGGCATTGAAATGGCGAAGGCCGCCAGTGTTACTCCTGCCGGAATGGCTGCAGTACTCGGTGGAGAGCGCGAGGTTGTGCTGCGCGCAATCACAGATTTAGGACTAGTTGCGGCAAATGACAATGGTGGTGGACAAATAGTTGCAGCCGGTGATCTCGATGCTCTTGCGCAATTGGCACCTGACGGTGCTCGCGTGCGCCCGCTGGCCGTTGCTGGCGCATTTCATACCTCTTATATGCAGCCAGCGGTGGAACCAATGCGAGAACTTGCCGCAACGATGAAGGTCGGTGATCCAACCGTTGCACTGCTTTCTAATAAAGATGGTGGCGTTGTCAGTAGTGGCCGCGAAACACTGGATCGCATCGTCAATCAAATTGCTAATCCAGTGCGCTGGGATCTGTGTATGCAATCACTCGTAACCCAAGGTGTTACTGGCGTGATTGAGCTTGCTCCGGCCGGCACGCTGGTGGGGCTCATCAAGCGCGCAACTCCGAGTATTGCGCAGTGCGCTCTGAAATCTGCGGCAGACTTAGAATCAGCACATGAATTCATTGCTCAACACGGAGGCAAGTAATGTCTAAGGTGATTGCTTCAAAGTCAGGCAGTGAGAGCAGAATACTTTCCGTTGGCTCCTATCGACCAAAGCGGTTGGTGCCTAACTCTGAAATTGTTGATCGCATTGAATCAAGTGATGAATGGATTCAGCAGCGCACAGGTATTGAATCCCGCCGCTTTGCAGATGATTCAGAATCTGTGCTTGATATGGCAACGTGGGCTGTGGAAGATGCACTGGCTAAAGCAAAATTAAGTATTAGCGATATTGATACTCTCATCGTTGCCACCGTCACCTTTCCTTTTCAAATGCCCTCTGCCGCAACAGCCATCTTGCAACGACTCGGTCATCCCACAGCAGCTGCCTTCGATATCAACGCCGCGTGTGCTGGCTTTTCCTACGGCATCTCCATGGCACACGATTTTATTAAGGCCGGAACTTCCAAGACTGTGCTCGTAGTTGGTGCGGAGAAAATTTCAGATTTCACAGATCCCGATGATCGCGCAACAGCATTTATCTTTGCCGATGGCGCAGGAGCCGTTGTCATTGGTCAATCACGCGAAGCTGGCATTGGCCCAGTTGAGTGGGGTTCTGATGCTGATAACCGTGATGCAATCCAGATGAATCCTTCCTGGATTGAGGTGCGCGATGTCGAAACACAATTAACAAAGGCTGGAAGTAAGTGGCCGAATATTTCCCAAGAAGGTCAGAAAGTTTATCGATGGGCAGTATTTTCGATGAGCAAAGCGGCGGTGAAAGCTATGGAGGCTGCCGGACTTACCGTGAATGACATTGCTGCATTTATTCCGCATCAAGCAAATATGCGCATCATTGAAACGATGGCGAAAGAGATGGGCATGCCCGATTCAGTTGTCATTGCAGATGATGTTCGCGTCAATGGAAATACATCGGCGGCCTCTATTCCACTTGCGATGGACGTACTCCTTGATCAACACCCAGAGCTACATGGAAAACTGGCGTTGCTCATTGGCTATGGCGCAGGTCTCGTTTATGCGGGCCAAGTCGTTGAATTACCCCCAAAACCATAATTTTTTCCCGAATATTTACCGATTTACTGGGAAGTAGAGCCCCTTTTCATAGACAATTACACACCTGTCCCCGATACGTAGGTTCACTTAAGTAAAGGAAAAATAATGGCGCTTTCACAAGCAGATGTACTTGCCGGAATTAAAGAGATCGTTGAAGAAGTAGCGGGTATCCCAGCTGCATCAATCGAACTTAATAAGAGCTTCACTGATGATCTAGAAGTTGACTCACTAAGCATGGTTGAAGTTGTCGTTGCCTGCGAAGAGCGCTTCGGTGTGAAGATTCCTGATGAGAAGGTAACTGAGCTTGCAACAGTGGGCGACGCAGTTAACTTCATCGTTAACGCTGCAGCGTAAGTAGCTTAGGTAAAGAATTTATAGCTCTATGTCACAACGTCGCGTAGTCGTCACCGGCCTTGGAGTAACAACTCCAATCGGTGGCGATGTTGCCACAACCTGGAAGGCGCTTTTAGCCGGCCAGAGTGGTGTTCGACTTCTCACTGAAGATTGGCGAGAACTCCTACCCGTGCACTTTGCGGCGCGCGTTGCGACCGAACCGGCAGATCAGATGGAGCGCGTTGAAATGCGTCGCCTTGATCGCTCCGAACAATTTGCTCTGATCGCATCCCGAGAAGCCTGGAAAGATGCTGGCTCACCGGATGAGATCGAAAAGGAACGTCTCGGTGTTGTGATTGCCTCTGGCATTGGCGGCGTCATCACTCTTCTTGATCAATTTGATATCCTAAAAGAAAAAGGTGCGCGCGGTGTTAGCCCGCATACTGTTCCGATGCTGATGCCCAATGGGCCAGCGGCAAATGTTGGTCTGGAACTTCAAGCAAAGGCTGGTGTTCACACTCCTGTTAGTGCGTGCGCGTCTGGCGCCGAAGCAATCGGATACGCCTACGAAATGATTAAGAGTAATCGCGCTGACATTATTGTTGCTGGCGGCGTGGAAGCTGCTATTCATCAACTGCCGATGGCTGCTTTTGGTCAGATGAAAGCGCTCTCCACACGTAATGACAATCCAGCTGCAGCATCTCGCCCCTATGACATTGATCGAGATGGCTTTGTACTCGGTGAAGGTGGCGGCGTACTTATTCTTGAGGAATACGAAAGTGCCAAGGCACGTGGGGCAAAGATTTATTGCGAGATTGCCGGACAAGGGCTCACATCCGATGGTTATCACATTGCCGCACCTGATCCTGATGGTGGCGGCGTACAGCGGGCAATTAAATTTGCACTAGCCAACTCCGGGCTTTCCACAAAAGATATTGTTCACTTAAACGCTCACGCAACATCTACTCCGGCAGGAGATGTTGCCGAAGCAAACGCACTTCGCAAAGCGTTAGGTGCCGATGCTGACCACGTTGCAGTTTCTGCCACAAAATCAATGACTGGCCACTTACTGGGTGGCGCTGGCGCAATTGAATCTGTATTTATCGTCAAGGCGCTGCAAGAACGCCTTGCTCCCCCAACAATTAATATCGAGAACTTAGACCCAGCTGTCACAGTCGATGTCGTGCGCGACACGCCTCGCGCCCTTCCAGCCGGAGATATCGCAGCGCTCAATGATTCATTCGGTTTTGGCGGCCACAACGTGGTGCTTGCATTCAAATCGCTCTAATCTAGAACCATGACACCCCCAGTCACTTCGCTAGATCCTGAGGCTCGCATTGCCAGACTTACAGATGACGGCGCATTTGAATTTCTGCTACCGCGTACAGATTGCGGAATGGTTGCAGCAACCGGGTTAGTAAAAGGAAATAAAGTTGTCGTCTTTGCATCCGATCCCACCAGTAAAGGTGGCGCACTGGGCATTGAGGGCTCGCAAGTTATTGTGCAGGCATACCGCGCAGCGATGGGCGCCCAAGTTCCGGTAATTGGAATCTGGCATTCAGGTGGAGCCCGGCTTAGTGACGGTGTTGCATCCTTAAATGCATTCGGTGAAGTCTTTCAATCAATGGTCACAGCAAGTGGGCGCATCCCCCAGTTATCACTCGTCGTTGGCCCCACAGCAGGTGGCGGTGCTTATGGTCCAGCGCTGACAGATGTTGTTGTCTTGGCGCCAGAAGGTCGCATCTTTGTGACTGGTCCCGATGTCGTTAAATCTGTCACCGGCGATGTTGTTGATATGGCGCTACTCGGTGGCCCGGAGGCGCATAGTAAGAACTCTGGCGTTGCTCACGTTATTGCCCCCACCGAAGATATTGCCTTTAGTGAGATTCAAGATTTAGTCTCACTCTTTTCTAATCAAGGTCTGATGTCGCCAACTGTGGCAGATGTTCCACTTGCTCACTTAGTTCCTGAATCTAAAAAGCGCGTCTATGAAGTTCATCCGCTGGTCGATGCAATTCTGGATCCCGATGGCGAAAAGCTAGAGCTACTAGATATGTGGGCACAGAACATGACCACAGTTCTTGGCAGGCTAGGTGGGCGCACGGTCGGTGTGATTGCTAATAACCCACAAGTTATTGGTGGCGTGCTTGATTCGGCAGCAGGAGAGAAAGCGGCGCGCTTTGTGCGTACGTGTGATGCCTTTGGTATTCCGCTCATTGTTATTGCAGATGTCACTGGCTTCTTGCCCGGCATTGGCCAAGAGTGGGAAGGCGCCGTACGACGTGGCGCCAAGTTGCTGCATGCATTTGCTGAATCTGTAGTTCCTCGTGTCACTGTCATTACCCGCAAGGCCTATGGCGGAGCTTTCGTTGCCATGAATTCAAAGTCACTGGGTGCCACTCGAGTATTTGCCTGGCCACAAGCTGAAGTTTCGGTGATGGGCGCAGTTGCTGCTGTGCGCGTGCTGCACCGCAGATTATTGGCAGATCTACCGGAAGCACAACGCGAAGGTATGGAACTTGAACTTGCCGCCGAACACGAGAAGGTATCTGGCGGTGTTGCCCGCGCCATTGAAATAGGGGCGGTCGATGAAATGATTGAGCCTGATAAGACACGCAGTGCGATTGCTAAAGTTTTAGGTGAAAGTGAATATCGCCGTGGATCTCACGGCAATATTCCGCTCTAAGGGCTGCTACTTAACGTCGAAGGTAACTGAGACGGTAGATGTCACAGTCTTTTCAATACTTGATGTGTCATATGCGCCAGTATCTTGGGTCATCGTTGAATCTGGAGTTGTCACCTGAAATACACCAGAGCGCACAGCCTGCACCGCACCAACTTTTCCGCCAACCGCTTTGGTAATTGCTTGCGCGCGGATCTTGGCATCTTTCATCGCTTCTTCTAATAGCTGAGGGCGCAAGGCCGGAAGAGTGGAGAGGTAGTACTGCGGTCCGTAATTATTGACTGCCACTCCGGCTTGCAGAATTGTGCCAATGCCTTGAGCTAACTTAGCGATGAGATCAACATCTTTCGAGCGAACAACAACATCACGGGAGGCGCGGTAGTTAAGAATCTTTCCGGTGTTATTTCCATTTGCATACTCTTCATTGGCATAGGTAGAGACTGAACCGAGTGTGAGTGCGCTGGCAGGAATTCCACCATCGGTGAGGTATTTGCTGACCGCCGCGACATCATTGCCCACCTTGGTCACTGCCTCAGAAACAGTTGGACGAGTGAGTGAAACATTGAGTGTCCAGACAGCATTATCGGCGGTAGCAGATGTCTTAGCAGAGCCAGTGACTGTGATGCCATTTGCACTGCGTGCCGCAAAACCGGCGCCGACTTTAACAAGTCCCCCGCCGACGGCAATTGCAAGAATGAGTGCAATTGCAATATAGAGAATTGATCGGCGACGTTCGATGGAAGTCATGGGTGCTTGTGAAGTCATAAATTAATTATATAGCTCTGAGTCTGTGAACTTCCTGTAGATCTACCCCGCGCATTGGCTCGAGTGCTAAATCCCATGCACTTCCGAGTGCTGCCTCTAAATTCTCACGAATTTCTACATCATCAAAGCTGGCAAGTGACTTACGGATAACATTTTCGCAAATCAGTATCGAACCAGTTCCATCGGTGAAGGCGCGATGTATACCTAGCTCTGGGGTGAAGCGAAAGAACTCAGCGCCTTGGCTACAAAACTCTTGCACTTCAAAACGCAAGTAATGCCAATTCTTGAGCGCCGTTGCAATTTTTGCCGCAGTTCCAAGTGGTGCGCGATATTCAATGATGGTGCGTAAGGTGCCGGTTGCTAGTGGTTGATCACGCCATGAGTACTCGTGTGTGATGCCAAGAATTGCGTTCAGCCCCCACTCAATATGTTGGCGCAGGGGTGATGGCGCCGAGTGGATGGTAATCAATCCGGCATAGCGTTTGTCGTGCATATGAAAAACTCCTACCAAGGCTGCCTTGTGCGACCTTCCCCGATCCACAAACGCTTACTCTTTGGTAGTTGAGTACCTCATTTATACAACTTTTGACTGACTTTGTGAATCCCCAGCCATTTTTTGAGCGTGATCTGGGTTGGTATGAGCTGTTTACGGAATAGGAATACCCATGTATTGCCGGTACGCTTTTGCCTAGTCGGACGCTTTAATCAGTACCCGTTGTTAGATTTACTTCTTTACTCGGTATGGCTGAACGCAAGACGAAGACTGGTGGTCGAGGAATTCTCGAACACCTACACATATCGAAGGAATAGTAAAAAATATGGCAACAGGTACAGTTAAGTGGTTCAACTCTGAAAAGGGTTTCGGTTTCATTGCAGTTGATGGTGGCGGACAAGATGTTTTCGTTCACTACTCAGCAATCCAAGGAAACGGTTACAAGTCCCTTGAAGAGGGTCAGTCAGTGTCATTCGAGGTTGTCCAGGGTCCTAAGGGTCCTCAGGCAGATGCAGTGAACGCTAACTAAATTCACTTATAAATAAGGTCCGTGCGAGAAATCGTGCGGGCCTTATTTTTTTCCCAAAAAATAACTACTTCTTAGGCTCCGGTGGTATCTCGCCAACTTTAGCTTTCATTGCAGCAACAGCTTTCGCGGGAGATAAATCATTACCGTTCTTCCAGGCATCTAAATATTTCCACGGTAGAACTTCTCCACGACGCACCCACCACGTATCTGGCGGTGTTGGCCAGGAAATTCCAAAGTGAAGATGTGGCGATGTTCCGCGCGCACTTCCAGTAGCTCCAATTGCTCCGAGGATGCGCCCTGCGGTAACTGCAACGCCCGGCTGAATGCTAAGCGGAATGGATCGCAGATGTGAACCGTAGTAACGAACACCATCTTCACCAATAATTGACACAGATAAACCACCTCGTGTGATTCCTAGATTAGGTGGACTCCGCCAGGTATCTACCCGATTTACCTCATCAACAACGCCGTTAATTGGTGCCACGAATTTGCAGCCCGCCTTTGCCAAAATATCTGTTGCGGCATAGTCATGGTGGGCTCGTGCATAGTTCACTTCGCAATTTGCCACCGGAAATACATATACAGGTGCCGCATGTGCTGAAGGCGTAGCGCTAAGAAGTAAGAGCACAACAGTAATTTTCTTGAGCATGTGGGCAAGAGTAACTAGGTGAAACTTATTTCCTCAGTGCGGCGCGGTCTAATCTGGCTGTGACTATCATGTGAGGAACTGTCAGCGCCCAGATTGTGACCAAGGTCAACCATAAGAATTTGTCACTGAGATCTTGTTGTGAAAAGCCAGCCAAAATAACGACGAAGATTATTGTTCCAACAAGTGCTGGCAGCCCTGGAATTACAGCGGAGGCAAAGGCCTGACCAGGGCGTCCTCGCAAGTATGCACTCTCTGAATTTGGTAAGAGTGAGGTAAGACGAGCGGTATGGCGCATTGCATGCCAACATCCGAAGTAGACGGCAAATGCCACAAGCGGTGGTGCGAATGAGGCAAGGGCAGCCAAGAGCAGAATGTCGAGTGCATCTCGATAACGCTTGCGTTGAAGCAGGGCTAAAAGTGAAAGAGTTGTTACTGCAGCAACAAGAATCAGAATTTCAGTAGTGAACCCACTATGCCAATTAATCAGCGCCGGATTAACTTTTTCCAACGCATCAGTACTGCGGCTGTTAACCAGCGGAATTGCAACTGGAAGCAGGCCTGCTGCTGGGGCATAGAACCAAGCTGGGATTCGGGAGCTACCATCGAGTGAATCTTTCTCACTTAAGAATGCTGCATCTCCAATTCCAAAGTGGGTTGCACTCATGATGACCACAAAGATGAACCCCCAGACGTTCCATCGCAGGATTGCATAAATAGCCAGCAGCGCGATGGCAACGTAAAGAATGATGAATAACGCCATCCGAATGGGTGCCGCCTTGGGAAGTGTCACCAGGTGATCTAGGGCGCCATGTGGAATACCGATAGCCAGTGCGATCGTTGCCAGAACTAACTGCCAGCCCAGGGAGTTTGTTCCAAGCCACTGCGAGAAGAGAAGTGAGAGCACGGTAGCGATGGCCACAGCTGCACTGGAGAGAGTGCGAACTAGGTTAAAGAGCCGTAATTTGGTCTCACTCATAGCGAACACAGTAGCAATTTTTCACAGAGTTATATGCAAAAATGCAGGCATGAAACAGTGGTCTTATATGGCGATGCTCATATTTACCTTCTGCGGCTCGGCCTGGCTGGAGATCTATTTGAAGACCGGCGTCTTGCGTCGCATCAAGCGAGTTGCAATAAGTGTTCTGCCTATCAGTATTTTTTTTCTTGCTTGGGATGCCTATGCAATCGCACAAGGTCACTGGTTCTTCGATCGGGAACAAATGTTAGGAATCTACGGCCCGTTTAGTATTCCACTAGAGGAATACATTTTCTTTATGGTGATTCCGATGGCAGCTATCTTTACCATTGAGGGCGTCACCACCGTTAAACCACACTGGCGTAAAGATGAGTTCGGCGAATGATTTACTCTGACATCGCAATTACCGCATTTGCCATTGCGGTTATGGCAGATCTCTTTCTCTTTAAAACTTCCATGCTCACGCGCCCAGCATTCTGGACCTCTTATGCAATCATCTTGCCATTCCAATTTCTTACAAATTGGTGGCTCACCTCAAGAAATATCGTGATGTACAACCCTGATGCGATTGTGGGACTTCGATTCTTCTCCGCTCCAGCAGAGGATGTTCTATTCGGATTCGCACTTGTTTTGAGTGTGATGGCCCTCTGGGAGTTCTGGGGACGCAGAGGGATTCAGCGACACTAATTCTTTAAGCGTGCGCAGCAGCGACTGCCGCGTACCTAATCTCTCCTTCGTGGACGTTGAGTCCAGCAGCTAATCCAGCATCGTCAGAAATTGCTTGCTGCCAACCCTTATTTGCTAAGGCAAGTGAGTATTTAAGTGTTGCATTTGAAAGTGCCGCTGTAGATGTGGCTGGCACAGCACCTGGCATATTTGCAACGCAGTAATACAGTGAGTTATGAACCTTAAATGTTGGATCGGCGTGAGTTGTAGCGCGAGAACCTTCAAAGCATCCACCTTGGTCAATTGCGACATCAACAAGAACGGAGCCAGGTTTCATCTTTGCCACCATGGCATCAGTTACTAACTTAGGAGCCGCGGCACCTGGGATGAGAACTCCGCCAATTACCAGATCTGCCTGACTTACATGCTGTTCAATTGAATACGGTGATGATGCGATTGTCTTCACACGCCCTTGGAAGATGTCATCAATTTCTGCCAACCGCTTTAAATTGATGTCAAGCAAGGTGACATCAGCGCGCAATCCAACTGCCATTGAAGCAGCCGAAACGCCAACACTTCCACCACCCAAAATAACAACCTTGCCTGGCGCAACCCCTGGAACTCCCCCAAGTAATACCCCTCGTCCGCCATTAGGGCTCTGCAACGCGGTTGCACCTACTTGAATAGACATACGTCCAGCCACTTCTGACATTGGCGCAAGCAGTGGCAAGGTGCGATTAAATTCCACAGTTTCATAGGCAATCGCGGTTATGCCAGATTTAATGATTGCATCGGTGCATTCACGTGATGCCGCCAAATGAAGATAGGTAAAGAGAATCTGCCCCTTGCGCATCCGTGGATATTCCTGGGCAATTGGCTCTTTGACCTTAATGATCATCTCAGACTTAGTCCACACTTCATCGGCGGTAGCAAGAATTGTGGCGCCAGCTTTTTCATATTCAGCATCTGTGATGGCAGAACCCACGCCGGCTGATTTTTCAACAAATACGGTGTGACCAGCGAGGACGAGTGCATGTACTCCGGCTGCAGTGGTGGAGACTCGAAATTCATTGTTCTTCACTTCTTTTGGTATACCTACGCGCATGATGAACTCCTGAAGAAAGCCTCGTTTAACTTGGACTTATGTGATGCTACTCCTTAAACTCATCCCCGACGAGGCGGTAGCTCAGTTGGTTAGAGCCCCAAACTCATAATTTGGTCGTCGTCGGTTCGAGCCCGACCCGCCTCACTCGAAGTGCAATAGTGCAAGACTAAAAGGGGTTTGAATGTCCGAAAGTTCCGGCACGATAAGCGTTGGCTTGCTCGCATATGGGGCAATAGGTGATGAGCACAACCGTGCAATCGCGGCAACGCCAGGTCTGCAACTTGTAGCTGTGGCTGACACAAATCCGGAGCGATTGGCTGCTGCGCAACTCTTAGCACCTGATGTCACAACCTTTGCCGATTCAACTGCGATGCTGGATTCTGGACTACTTGAACTTGTTGTTATCTCAACTCCACCCAACAGCCATTATCAATGGGCGAAGGAGTCACTAGCCCGCGGAATTAATGTGATCTTGGAAAAACCAATGGCGCTGACGGTGCAAGAGTGTGATGAATTGATGGAGTTGGCTGCCGCAAAGAACCTGCTGCTTGTTGTCTATCAAAACCGTCGCTTTGATGCCGATTTTGTGACGATGAAGAAACTCATTGATGATGGAAGTATCGGTGAAGTCTTCTCTTATGAGAGCTTTGTCGGCGGTTACTCCAAGCCATGTTCATATTGGCACTCAATGGTCGAAGTCTCAGGTGGTGCCATCTTTGACTGGGGCAGCCACTTCATCGATCAAATTTTGGCAATCATTCCGGGGAAGGTGGATTCAGTCACCGGGATTAATCAAAAACGTCTCTGGACACATGTGACAAATGCTGATCACGCAGATGTTTCAATCACTTTCGCAGGTGGGGCTCGCGCAACTTTTACCAATTCAGATCTTGCCGCGGCTCGTAAACCAAAGTTCTATGTATTAGGAACAACGGGAGCGATTATCGGTAATTGGGATCCAGCTGCTGGGACAGCGCCCGCTGATTTACCGGCAATTCTTACCGTATATCGCGCCGATGGTAGCCAGGAAGTTATTGCCAACTCTGCTCCTGCTCCCTATTCATTCCACCAAAGCGTTGTCGCCTATTTACAGAAGAACACCCCAATGAATGTCACCACCGCCCAATCCCGTGATGTCGTTGCAATCATGCAGGCAGCTGAAGAGTCAGCGCAATCAAATGGCCGTTCCGTCACACCTTCACTATTGCGATGACAAGCACTCGTTGGGGACTGCTGGGTGCAGGGTGGATTGCAACTAAAGCAATCGCACCAGCAATGCATGCAGCATCGGGTGCGATCGTGCAGGCAGTGGCTAGTCGAGACTCAGCGCGATCACGAGCACTGAACCCTGTAACAATTCATGAGAGTTACGAAGCACTAATCAATGATCCGTTAGTTGATGCCGTCTATATCAGCCTTCCTAATCATTTGCATTGCCAGTGGAGCGTTGCCGCACTTAAGGCAGGTAAACATGTCTTATGTGAAAAACCATTTGCTATTAACTCAAGTGAAGTTGAGCTCATGGTGAAGACTGCCCGTGAAAATGATCGATTGCTCGTTGAAGCAGTGTGGTCACGTTGGCATCCACGCATGGCACGGTTAGTTGATTATGTGAAAGCTGGAAATATCGGAAAGTTGCACTCGATTGAGTCATCATTTACTTTCCCAGCAAACATTGACGGCAACTATCGACTCTCACCGGCTATGGGAGGTGGAGCGCTCTTTGATGTTGGCGTGTATCCACTGCATGCCATGGCGGCCTTAGTTGGTGATAACGCGCAGGTGGAAATTCAAAACTGTGATGTCACAATGGGGCCGACCGGAATTGATCTGACCACCAGCTGGCAGCTGCGCTTTGCTGGCTCCATTACTGCACAAGGTGTGGCCTCCTTTGAGCTGTCAGAAAATCAAAGCTTGATCGTGCACGGAAGTAAAGGTTCTGTTGAACTTATTGGCAGTGAAGCATTCACATCATGGAACTCACCAAGTCAATTGCGCTTAGGTGAAAAGATTGAAGAATTTGATGCAGTAGATCCATACCAACTCATGATTGAAAATTTTGGCAAGAAGGTGCAAGGACAAGAGAGTTGGGTGCTTCCACTGGAGACTTCACTCTTTGTGCAAAGAGCCCTTGATCAACTTCGCGCCAGGTTCTAGCCAGGCTTAGGCTCAACGCACTTTTCCCATAATGGGTGGAGTGCTTGTAAAGTAGGTCGTTCATCAGTTGATTACCTACAATTTACCGAAATAGGACATTCTTAGACCGTGAGAGAACAGTTAGCGAATTACCAGGATAGAGAATTAACCTGGCTCGATTTCGATACCCGCGTGCTGGAACTAACAGAAGATCCCACTATTCCACTCCTTGAGCGAGTGCGCTTTCTGTCAATCTTCTCTTCAAATTTAGATGAATTCTTTATGGTGCGCGTTGCCTCACTGAAAGCCAAAATTGAGCGAGGTGTGACTACACCCAATTCTGCCGGTTACACACCAAGAGAATTATTGAAAATCGTCCTTGAGCGCACCCAGAATTTAGTAAATATCCAAGCCGAGCGATTTAAAGATGTCATCATCCCTGAGCTTGCCGCTCATGGCATTGAATTTTGCAAGATTAGCGAACTCACAGAGGAAGAACGAAGTCAGCTGAAGGATTACTACGACAAGCGAATCTTTCCAGTGCTGACTCCCCTGGTTGTGGATCCATCACACCCATTTCCATATATTTCCGGGCTCTCACTTAATATCGGTATCAATATCGAATCCAGTGAAGATCAAGACATTAGCTTTGCTCGCGTTAAGATTCCGACCAATCTTCCACGCTTTATTCGCACCTCAGATCCGTCAAAGATTCGCTTTGTGCTCATCGACGAACTTATTGCCGAGCATCTCTCTGAGCTCTTCCCCGGTGTCACACTCAAAGATCACTTCTTCTTCCGTGTGACCCGAAATCAAGACCTTGACCTTGATGAAGATGAGACTGATGACATCTTGGAGACGATGGAGAAGGAACTTACTCGTCGTCGCTTTGGGCCGCCCGTGCGCCTTGAGGTGGATAAGGTCATTCATCCCGAAGTTCTGAACGAACTTATGGATGAGTTAAAAATCGAACCTATCGATGTCTTGAAATATGACTCGCCCCTTGATCTGCGCAGCCTGAACCAGATCGCAGATCTTGATTTCCCGGAGCTGAAGTATGCGCCATTTAGAAGTGAGACCGCACCTGAGCTGCGCGATGTTGATCTAGATTCAAGTGATTCTTTCTTCACCGCGCTTCGAAAAGGTGAAATTCTGCTGCATCACCCCTATCAATCCTTCACTACCTCCGTTGTGAATTTCCTAGAAAATGCAGCACGAGACCCACATGTATTGGCGATTAAGCAGACCCTCTATCGAACTTCCGGTGATTCACCCATCGTGCAGGCGCTGATTGAAGCGGCCGAAGCCGGCAAGCAAGTACTTGCGGTGATTGAAATCCGTGCCCGCTTTGATGAAATGGCAAATGTGCGCTGGGCTAGAAAGTTAGAAGAAGTCGGCGTGCATGTTGTTTATGGACTCATGGGTTTGAAAACGCATGCGAAGTTATCGCTAGTAGTTCGTGAAGAGGGCGACACCTTACGTCGCTACTGCCATGTGGGCACAGGTAACTACAACCCAAAGACTGCTCGCTTCTATGATGATCTTGGAATCCTCAGCGCTGATCCTGTTTTGGGAGAAGATCTCTCTCGTCTCTTTAACGAACTCTCTGGTTATTCAACCAAACATGAGTACTCACGGTTATTGGTTGCCCCTCACAGCTTGCGCAAGGGGCTGATTGCTCGTATCAAGCGCGAGACTCGTCACCACCTCGATGGCAAGCCAGCGTGGATTAGATTTAAACTCAACTCACTTCTTGATGAAGAGATTATCGACCAACTCTATGAAGCAGCTGATGCTGGAGTGAAGGTTGAAATTGTAGTGCGCGGTATTTGTTCAATTCGCTTAAATACCCAAGCTCGCCGAGAAAATATCAAGGTTCGCTCAATTTTAGGAAGATTCTTAGAGCACTCACGTATTTATTATTTCCGCAACGGTGGAGCTGAGGATTACTACATCGGCAGCGCCGACATGATGCATCGAAACCTCGATCGCCGAGTGGAATCACTGGTGCTCATCGAATCTGAAAAGCATAAGCAGCGACTTGCAGGAATTCTTGATGACTCTGTCTCAGATAAGTATTCGACCTGGAAGCTAACTGAAGAAAATAACTGGGTTCGAAATATTAAGGATCATGATGGAAATCTCCTAGTTAACTTCCAAGATCACTTCATCGATAGACATAACCGTTCATGATTAGAGCAGCCGGGGCTCTCCTGTGGCGTGATAATTCTGATTTATCGATAGAGGTAGCACTCATTCATCGACCACGATATGACGATTGGTCGCTGCCTAAAGGCAAGCTGGAAATGGGTGAGACTGCGCTGCAATGTGCTTACCGCGAGGTGCAAGAGGAGACTGGAATTCGCGCCACATTTACCAGACAACTAGGTACCGTTGAGTATGAAGAATCGGGTGAGGCAAAGCGAGTCAAGTACTGGGCTGCACATTGCGCGCTTACTAACAGTGAGTTTGTACCCAACGAAGAAGTTGACCAGATGAAATGGCTATCTCCCAGCCAGGCACTGGAGCAGGCAACTCATGACTCTGATAAATCAATTATTGAAAAATTCATGAGCGAAGAACAGCACACAGATACCTTGATTATCTTGCGCCATACAAAATCACTTGAGCGCGGTGACTGGGATGAAGCAGATTCTCATCGCACCCTAGATGAAACTGGCTTTGATCAAGCGCAACTATTGATTAAACACTTAGCGCCTTTTGCCATCGATGAGCTCTATACCTCGGACTACACCCGCTGCGTGCAGACTGTGACTCCCCTTGCTCATGCTCGCGGATTATCGATTACCGCTGTGCCAAGTCTCAATGAAGAGAGTTTTGAATTAGATCCAGAGAAGGCAATTTCCTTTGCTAATGCGCTCAAACAAGATGAGAAGAACATTCTCATCTGCAGCCACAACCCTGTGATTCCTTCGATGCTACGCGGGATCCTTAACACCAAGTTAAAGAATAAGGATTTGATTAAACTTGAACCGGGTGATGCCTGGATTGTGCACCGCGTGCGCGGTGAAATTGTGGGCCTTGATTACTTAAGCATTTCTAACTAAGACTGCACTCCTTTAAGTATTAGCGCTCTATCCAATCAAGGCGATGCAAGACGATGCCTTCGCGAAGGGCCCATGGACAGATCTGAATCTCTTGCAAATTAAGTGTCTTCATCAACTCTTTGGCGACCATTGCTCCAGCAACAATCTGTGGGGCGCGCTCTGCCGAAATTGATTGCATAGCCTTTCTTCCCTCAATATCGAGAGATTGCAGTTTAGGCACCATTGCTTCTAATGCGCTGTAAGTTAAGTGTGGACCAAACTTTGGATAAAAAGTAGTTGCAATCTTTGCCAGCGTTCTAAAAGTTTTACTTGTCCCTGTAGCAACATCTTTTTCATAAGTTGAAAGTGATTGCGAAAGTGGTGCAATCGCATCTTGAAGATACTCTTCCAGAGTACGCAGTGATTTGGCTGTGAAAGGATCGCCTCTCAGGAATTTTCGGGTAAGACGGCCCGCACCTAATTGCACAGAAGTCTTAAAAGCGGGGTTCTCATCAGTTCCGCGAGCAATTTCTAACGATCCTCCTCCTATGTCGAGCACCAATAAATCTCCGGCCGACCATCCAAGCCAACGACGGGCAGCTAGGAATGTAAATCGTGCTTCTTCTTCACCGCTGAGTACCTGCAAATCAATTCCGCATTCTCGGTTGACGTGAGCTAACACTTCATCTGCATTGACTGCTTCCCGGATGGCAGAGGTTGCAAAGGCGAGAAGTTCATCAATATTTAAGTGGGCTGCATCCTTCATGTTGGTAAGGATCGCATCGGTGATCTTGGCGATACCTAATTGAGTAATCGCACCTGATTCATCCAGATATTCAGTCAGACGAATAATTGATTTATGAGAAGAGTTTGGAATCGGCGGGGCACCTAAGTGCGCATCAACTACCTGCAGATGTATGGTGTTAGAACCGACATCGAGTACGCCTAATCTCACTATTAAAGTCTAGCGAGTTGGATTAGCGAAAGTTCCTGTAACCAAGAAATAGACACGGCGGGAGACTGAGACGGCATGGTCTGCAAATCGTTCGTAGTAACGTCCAAGTAAAGTGATATCAACGGCTGATTCAATGCCGTGGGTCCACGAGCTATTGGTCATTGTGCCAATTAGCTGACGGTGTAACTTATCCATTTCATCATCATCTTTTTCTAGCTGCAAGGCCATCTCGATATCACGAGTTTCAATGACCGTCGGTATCTTGCGAGAGATATTTTCTGCTACAGAGCCAATATGGTTAACCAGATCTTTGAGTTCAGCAGGAAGAACATTCGCTGGGTGTCGAAGTCGAGCCACCTTAGCAACGTGATGCGCAAGATCACCCATCCGTTCTAAATCAGCGCTCATGCGTAGCGCTGTGACTAGAGCGCGCAAATCTGATGCAACAGGTTGCTGACGAGCAATAATATCGATGATACGTGTATCTAAATCATGCTGATAGAGATCAATTTTTTCATCGTAAGAAATAACCTCTTCGGCAATTTTCAGGTCAGCTTCAATCAGTGCTTGAGTGGCGCTATGAATTGCGTCAGAGGCCATATTCGAAAGGTCAACGAGTGACTGTGATACCCCGTCGAGTTCCTCTTGAAAGACCGACCGGATGAGTGCCACGGGGACAAGGTAGGACAACTTGGTGAATTTCGCAATGACTAAAGGTGAACGGACGGTAAACCGTCCCAGGCAGAGGTTAGGCTATTGCCATGTGGTTTCGTCGCGATGAAAATGACGTTGTCGTAGATGAGATTTCACCTACTTTTCTCAATGTGTTATCGCAACTCGATCAAGATGCGATGCTTGTCGCCCCGGGTGAGGTCGTTCGATTTGCAACCGATGGCGTTGAAACGCTCAATCTATTGCGCGATGGTCGTATCACTAGTCCTGAATTAGTTGCCTTAATTCGTGTTGTCAGGCGCACACATCAGCGACATATCGGAAAGATTGAAATTCCACGAGGACCCATTGGCGAAGGTTTGCGAGAGCTCACTGTGCGCGCAATCTATTTAGAAGATGTCGATAACATCGTTGTTCTTCTTAGTGATGAGAGTGAAGCAGAACGCGTGCACGAGGTACGCCGAGACTTTGTTGCAAATATCTCACACGAATTAAAGACTCCAATCGGCGCCCTCTCACTCTTAAGTGAAGCTGTTCTCTCGGCAGCCGATGAACCCGCATCTGTCGTTAAGTTTGCTACACGTATGCAGCTTGAAGCCAAGCGCCTGACTGACCTTGTGCAAGAGATCATCAATCTTTCTCGGCTCCAGGATTCAGATCCACTTCAAGTGGCGACTGAAAATAACGTGGCTGACCTGATTAATGAGGCGATTGACTTGGTCAAGACAACTTCGGAAGCTAAAGGAATTTCAGTCGCTGCTGGAGATATCCCAGCAGTAGTCGTACTCGGTGATAGCGAACAACTGATTATGGCAATTCACAATCTCCTTGAAAATGCTATTAACTATTCGCCGGAGAATACAAAGGTAGCTGTTTCCTCTAATTCAAGTGATGGCATTGTGGAAATCGTCGTGGCAGATCAAGGCATTGGAATTCCAGAGGAAGCACAAGATCGTATTTTTGAGCGCTTTTACCGCGTGGATCCTGCGCGCTCACGCGAAACTGGTGGCACCGGACTCGGGCTCTCAATTGTTAAGCACGTAGCTTCAAATCATGGCGGAGAAGTAAAGGTATGGAGCTCGCCCAATGTTGGCTCTTCCTTTGCGCTGCGTTTGCCGATTTACACACCTAACGGAGGCGTTACACAATGACCAAAATACTGATTGTTGAAGATGAGACATCATTTTCAGAGGCAATCTCCTTTCTTCTTGGAAAAGAAGGATTTGAGAGTGAAATTGCGGAAAACGGACGTGTTGCCCTCGAGCTCTTTAAGAAAAATCATTACGACCTCATCTTGTTAGACCTCATGATTCCGGAAGTTTCTGGAATAGATGTCTGCCGCGCAATTCGCACAACATCTCCTGTTCCCATCATCATGCTCACCGCTAAAGATTCAGAGGTCGATAAGGTTGTTGGTCTTGAACTTGGCGCTGATGACTACGTCACAAAGCCTTATTCATCGCGTGAATTAGTTGCGCGAATCAAAGCTGTGATGCGCCGTGGTGTACCCGATGAATCAGGATCCGACGCCAATTCTTCCATACAAGCAGCTGGTCGCATCCGAATGGATATTGACCGTCACCAAGTCACCGTCAATGAGATTCTGATCAACTTACCTCTGAAAGAATTTGAACTTCTCGAATTTCTCATGCGCAATGCTGGCCGGGTGCTCACTCGTGGCCAACTCATCGACCGCGTCTGGGGCGGAGATTATTACGGGGATACCAAGACTCTGGATGTTCATATCAAGCGTCTGCGTTCAAAGATTGAAGATGATCCGGCTAACCCACTGCTCATTCAAACTATCCGCGGATTAGGATATAAATTCGAGGCTTAAGCTTGGTGTCTCGATAGGGATACCCCCAGGATACAAAGGGCGCGATGCGTCCTATCATTACATGTGCTCACACGACAGGGATCAACTGCTCGAGTCTTACTCGTTAACGATGATTCCTTTGATCTGGCCACGATGGCTGCCTCACTTCGCCTTCATAGCGTCAATGTTGTGGGAGAAGCGCCAAATAAGTTCATGGCCGAGAACTTATTTCGCTCACTTGAACCCGAAGCTGTCTTAATTGACCTGCAATTCTCAGGTGAAGCGGCAATTGTCTTATTGCAGAAGCTGCGTAATGTAAATCCAGCACTGGGAATAGTTATTACAACATCCTGTCCTGATCTGCGCCTCTTTGGCCTCATGGAAAAAAACATTCCACCGGGTTCTAAGATAATTCTTAAGCGCAGCATCTCAGATTTGTCGGTCATCACCGGAGCTCTTGCACAGAGCGTGATATCTGCAACAGATGGTTCAAAGATGAATTGGATCAATATGCATACCTCAATTCATAAGGAAGATTTCATCACAGTTCTCAATGAGCTCACCGATATTCAGATTGAGACGCTGCGCCTTGTGGCACAGGGGCTAAGCAACTCTGAAATTGCTAAGGTGCGCTTTGTCTCAGAAAAGTCAGTTGAGCAGATTGTGGCGCGCATCGCACAGCACCTATCTATCACCCCAGATCGTCGCCGTAATCTGCGCGTTGTCTTAGCCGGCGAATACTTCAAGTGGCTCGGTGCGCCAAGACATTAAGGCGCCTTGCGGTAATCTCTGCGCATGTCTTCCGCTCTTACCCTGGCAAAAATTCGGGTGCGCTGGAATGAAGTCCTTGATCTAGTTGAAAGCCAAGACCGAGTTATTTGGATTGCCTACTTTGATGCCCGCCTTGAATCATTTGATAACGGGCGCCTGACCTTAGATTTCAGTGATAGCAATAAGTTAGCAACCGGCCATGACTATCAAGAGGCACGCCTGCGTCATCGCTCAGTATTGCAAAGTGCTTTTCTTGATGTTTTCGGTGAATCGGTTGTGATCGTAGAAAAATGAGAAAATTTCTTACCATCCTGCTCTCCCTGGCATTTCTCTCCTTTGCCTTTCATGCCAGCCCAGCACGTGCTGCAGAATTAGTAGAAGCGGGTCCTGCTGGAAAGATTCATGGCGCAGATATCAGTAGATGGCAGCATCCAAACGATAAGCCAATTAACTTCAAGAAAATGCGTGCTGCTGGAATTGATTTCGTGATGATTAAGGCATCAGATACTAGAGAGTATTCTGATCGCCTAGCTCTGAAGTATGTGAAGGCTGATCGCATTGGCGCACAAGAAGCTGGAATCCACACTGGTTTTTATCACTATGCGCTCCTACCCAATGTGACAACCAACGCCGCAGTTCAACGAGATGCTCGGGCGCAAGCTCAGAAAGTTATCTGGAGAGTTGAGGCGCTGGGCGGCTTTAATGATTTAGATTTGCCATACGTACTAGATCTTGAAAACAACTGCGTCAAAGTCAGTTCTTCTGGCTCATGTAGTAAATACGCAACTCGCGCACAGGCAACGCTCTGGAGCAAGACCTTCCTTGCCACACTCAAAGATAAGACAGGTCGCACGCCTTTGATTTATTCTTCGCCACATTTTCTGGAAAATGCCTTGAACCGGGACAAAGAACTTTCACAATATCCGTTATGGATCGCCCAATACACAATTGACCCAGCCAAGCCAGAGGCAAGGCCTAATGTGAAACCAGGTGGTTGTTATGTGCACTCGTGGACCACGGCGCAATGCTCAGCTAATTGGACGATGTGGCAATACACCTCGTGTGGAATCGCACCCAAATATGGCGTTCCAGGTAATCGATTAGATCTCAATGTCTTTGGTGGCACCTCTGAGAAATTTGAATCACTGCTCACGGGCTCGTGGTCCCCAGATCCAGCAGATCTAATGCCAGTCGGTGAAAGTTCAACCATCACAATCTCATCTGTTAAGGCAACGACGACGAATAAGAGTGCGGTGATTGCCATTGAGGTCACACGTCCAGACAGTTCACCTGTTGTCACTGGCTCGGTCAAGTTGTATTTCACATCTGCAAATGCAATTAAGCCAACTGTTGTTCAGAAAGTTGAGCGCGAATCTAGCGGGTCGTGGACGCTTTCAATTTCTGGGCTTCCTGCTGGAACCTGGTTTGGCAGCGTTGCATATAAAGATCCTTCTGGAACTCACGCAGATGCAAAGACGCTAGTTGATCTGACGATTACTCAGGGAGAAACACCGATACCGAAGCCGACTAAGAAGGCTCCGAGCAAACCGGCCACTGATGGCTGCCGAAATCAGATTAAGAATTAACTCCCCCGCGATAAGGTAGGCGCACTATGGATGAAATCCTCGAGCTATCTGCCGGTGTAGTGCGCACAAGTCGCACCATGAGCGATGGCCGAACAATTCGTTATTACGACACCGCGGCTCAAAGCCGCACCGTTGCAGATCAACGCCCTGCTGAAGTGCAACCAGGTATTGGCGAGCTACGTCTTGATCCATTAGTCAATGAGTGGGTTGTAATGGCAGCCCATCGTCAAGCTCGCATCTTCTTGCCACCAAAAGAACTCTGTCCGCTCTGTCCCACCACAGGTGATTTACTGACGGAGATTCCAGAAAATGATTTTGAAGTTGTTGTCTTTGATAATCGCTCACCTTCAATGCGTCCACCAGATGGTGACTTTGCCTTGCCCGATATGGTCGGTTCCGATACCGATGAAGGAGTAGCTGCCGGCAAGTGTGAAGTAATTTGTTTTACGGCCAATCACGGTGGATCCTTTAAAACACTCTCTGCCCAAAGAGTGCGCACACTGCTAGAAGCTTGGCGTGATCGCACCCGCGAACTCTCGCAAGAACCTTTTATTGAACATATCGCGCCTTTTGAAAATCGCGGTGAAGAAATCGGCGTTACTTTGGCTCATCCGCATGGGCAGATTTATGCTTATTCATATCTACCAGCACGTGTTGTGAAGATGCTTGAAGTCGCAAAGGCACACCACGCCAAGACCGGGCGCGTGCTCTTTGATGATGTAGTTGCGCGCGAACTTCGTGATGGCACTCGAGTTATTGCCAAGAATGAACATTGGGTTGCCTACACCCCGTATGCCTCACGCTATCCATTTGAAATTCACGTCACTCCCCTGCAACCAGTTGCAGATTTAGCAGAGTTAGCACCTGCTGTCTGTGATTCTTTTCCATCGATTGCCATCGAAGTAATGCAGCGCCTCGATGGAGTATTTGGTATCGATATGGCATATATCGCTGCCTGGCATCAAGCACCTGTGCGCCAAGGGCGCGATGTCCTGCGGTTGCATTGGCAGATCACGAGCGTGCGCAGAGCGCCAGGCAAACTTAAATATTTAGCCGGTTCTGAATCCGCCATGGGCGCATTTATTATGGATATGAAGCCAGAACAATCTGCACAGCAACTCAAAGATGTGAAGCTGTAAAAAGAAAGTTATCTTCCTATAGCGACGGTGCTGAACCTAAAGTTACCTTAAAGCTCTTGCTGGCACCCGTTGGTAGATCTACCACCACAGTTACTGTGCTACCTGGTGCATAAGAGCGAATGCGCACAATTGCCGCTTCCGAGTTAGCAACCTTCACACCATCGATACTACGAAGAACTGAGTTCACTGGGATGCCAGCTTTCTCTGCTCCTTCACCGGGGCTGAGCTGAGTAATTTTGGCACCAACTCCTGTGTAGGCAGGATCAAAGTAGACGCCAAGAACTGGGCGCTTTGATTTTCCAGTTGCAATGATTTCATCAATCACACGCTTTGCTTCATTGATCGGAATTGAGAATCCAAGTCCGATATTTCCACTTGCCGCACCTGAAGATATTGTGGCAATGGCAGAGTTAACTCCAACGAGGCGTCCTGCGGCATCGACGAGTGCTCCGCCTGAGTTGCCAGGGTTAATGGCGGCATCTGTTTGGATTGCATTGACATAAGACTGCGCATCTTGTGTGCCAGTTGATACCGGGCGATTAAGTGCAGAGACGATTCCGCTTGTGACTGTACTAGCCAATCCGAGCGGGGAACCGATCGCTAGAACAGGATCTCCGACGCTGAGTTTAGAAGAGTCTCCCAAGGTAATGGCTGGAAGATTTCCTATTTGCACCTTGAGTACTGCTAGGTCATATCCAGGATCTCGTCCCACAATCGTTGCTGAATACTGATTGCCATTAGTCAGTTCTATTTTGATTGTTCCCGATGTCACAGCCGTATCAATCACATGGTTATTGGTGATGATGTAACTAAATGCAGATGTGCTCTGATAGACCGATCCGGAACCCGTGCCAGAACCCGAAGGAGCGGTAACGCTAATCGAGACGACCGATGGAGTTACCAGCGAAGAAATGGTCTTTGCATTCATTTCACTGCCACCGAGTTCAACAAGTGTTCTTGCCGAAGTGCAGGTGCCGGTAGGCGAGAGATAGAGCGCATTGGTGCGCTTATCAGCACATGCCTTCACAACACTGGTTGAATTTGTTGAGGCAGTTGCAACTGAGCCCGCAATGGCAGCTCCTGCAATAAAGGCTGCGATAACTTTGGCGTTCTTCATAACCATGATGCTTCCCTATTCTTCTGTGATTTTCCTGTTAGAGCAGTGAGAGCGTTGAGAGAGTTTAGGCTTCAACCACCCACGCACCGCTAATCTTTACTTTTACTTTATCCAGCGGTCTTTCAGCCGGCCCGGAAACGACTTTAGCGCTAGCAAATGGATCAAACTGCGCTGCGTGGCAAGGGCAGATGAGTTTCTTCGATGAAGATTTATAAGTAACTGAACAACCTTCGTGGGTGCAGATTGCTGAGTATGCAAAGACGCCAGCCTTGGTGCGAAAGAGGATTGCTGGGACCCCTTGTGCCGAATGCACAAAGTTAAATGTCTTTCCCACAGGCAGTTCGGCAACTTTAATTATCTGCGCTCCCTTACCTTTCGTTGAAGATTTCACTGAGGCCGAACTCTTTGGTAAGGCTCTTCCGGCAAAGGTTGCGGCTACGGCTAGGGCGCCCACAATCGCTGTGCGCAAGACACTTCGGCGCTGAAAATTTGTAGCAGGCATTCGTCGATTCCCAATCAGTAGTAGTAAGTAAGCAAGCCACATCACCGCATATGCGCTATCACCTGCCAAGAAATATGGAGTTGTATAGAAAGAGCTAGAAAGCCAGAGCGTTACTGAAAGTAAAAATCCACCAAAGGCAGCGGTCGCTGGTGCAACCCAGAGCAAAGTTGCAATTCCAACTGCAAACTCTGCAACCATGACCAAGATTCCGACATAGGTTGCATGATCTAGAATGCGATTAAGTAAGAATCCGATCGGTGAATTTGCCGCAAAGGCAGCTAACTGGGTACCGATATATGTGGGCTCACCTTGTGTGAGAAACCCAGGATCAGATGCTTTATCCCATCCGGCATAGATAAAGGTGGCACCGAGAAATACACGTAACAGGCGAGGGGCTCGATTCTGCGTGGCCCATGAACTCATTGCACCTCGGGAAATACTCTGCAATGCGTTCATAACTTTAGGATATCGCGAGCCGTGGCGCGTGGCTCCCTGACTTGGATTCGAACCAAGAACCTGTCGATTAACAGTCGACTGCTCTGCCGTTGAGCTATCAGGGAATGAGGCGCAACTCTACCGCAGGGGGTAAGCCTGCGCCAAAATGCCCACGTTAGAGCGAACTAATGGAGAGTTCGTGCAGCCCACGTTTCTGGGTTTCCAGGGCAACCAACTCTGCAAATGCTGCGTTGTACTGCTCCTGATTTTCAACCGGGTTAAGGCGCTGCAGACTTGATTTCAGATCTGCAATCTTTCGACTGACAAGTACTTCTCGTAATCTGGCAACGATACTAGAAACATACTTTTCAGAGACCGCCCCATCTGTGCGCACTGGTTCCACCGAGAGTTCAGTAAATAGTTGCTTCATGCGATCATCGTCAACTTTTTCCAGAGCTAGCGGTTCGGTGCCAAATGAATCGATAATGCGGCGTAGTTCCCGGTATGCCGGATGAGTAAATGCCTCATCTTCAATAGTGCTCCAGCCAAAGACAAGTCCTGACATCTGTAATTTAGCTTTCAATACCTCTCGCTCTAACATCAACGTTGGTTCAGTCGGATTAGGTCGCCACTGCGCATCGGCAGCCGGTGCCTCGCTCTGAACTTGGGTTGTGCTCACTTTCTTCAGCGCTGCATTCACCGCAGCGGTGACAACTTCGGTCTCTGTTCCTAACCACCCTGATAACGATTTGATGTATTCCGGGCGAAGTGATTTATCTCGAATCGCTGCAACAAGGGGGGCTGCGGTGTTGAGCGCATTAACGCGCCCCTCGGCGGTGTTCAGATCATGTTTTTTAAGTTCGGTGCGAATGGCGAATTCAAAGAGTGGCACTCTCTTTGCAATCAAATCACGCAAGGCCAGATCGCCTTTATGTTGGCGCAGATCGCAGGGGTCAAGACCATCTGGTTCAACTGCCACAAATGTTTGAGTGACAAACTTCTGGTCATCACCGAATGCTTTCATGGCAGCTTTTTGTCCAGCGGCATCGCCATCGAAGGTGAAGATCACTTCACCGCGGAAGGTATCGGCATCCATCAGTAGTCTGCGAATAATGCGGATGTGATCATCACCGAATGCTGTGCCACAGGTTGCAACGGCAGTTGTTATTCCGGCCAAGTGACATGCCATCACATCGGTATAGCCCTCAACGACAACTACCTGACGACTCTTGGCAATCTCTTTTTTTGCCATATCAAGGCCATAAAGTACTTGTGACTTCTTATAGATAGGAGTTTCTGAGGTATTTAAATACTTAGGACCTTGATCTTCTTCATCACTAGCTAATTTACGAGCTCCGAATCCGACGATATCTCCGGAGATATCTTTAATCGGCCACATGATGCGATTTCTAAATTTATCGATAGGTCCGCGCTCACCCATCTTAGAAAGTCCCGCTTCTTCTAACTCTTCAATGGTGTATCCGGCGGCGCGCAGATGCTTAGTTAATGCATCCCAACTATTGGGGGCATAGCCCACTCCAAATAAATCACATGCGGCCTTATCAAATCCACGTTTAGTAAGCAGATCACGGGCATGGGCGGCATCAGGGGAAGTATTAATCAGATCTTGATAGAACTTGGCTGCAGCTAGGTGGGCTGAATATAAACGTGAACGCTGGGAAGTCGGTTGTGCTGGCCCACCTTCTTCATAACGAAGGGTGTAACCAATTTGAGAGGCAAGCCGTTCAATTGTTTCGGTAAAACTCAAATGCTCTGTCTTCATCATAAAATCGATGACATCCCCGCCAACACCGCAACCAAAGCAGTGATAGTAATTCTTGGAAGGTGTGACGTGAAAGGAAGGAGATTTCTCATCATGAAACGGACAGAGCCCCTTCTTCTGTCCCCCGCCCGCATTTTTTAGCGCAACGCCAGCTGCTGAAACAACTTCGTCGATATGTGCATGCTCGCGCACATAGACGATGTCATCAGCCTTAATCCGCCCGCTCATGTTCCTACCTTATCTACGCTTTGCGGGAGCTTGCGAGAGATGGGCGTGTAAGGCATATGCGCCGGGGTCGGTCAGGCTAGCAATTTGGTCAATGACAATACGTAACCGCTCTGAATCATTTGTGGCCTGCTTCCAATCGTCTTCAAAGATTGGATCCAGTTCGCTGGGGGCTGCATCGAAGAGCATCTGCACCAAATCATGAATGACTACTTGTTGTTTTGCATAGCGCTCTTGCGACGCCGCAGCGCTAATCAAGTAGTGCCCAGCAACTGCCTTCAGGAAATCAACCTCCACTTTTGCTTCGCGTGGAATTTCAAGATTGGCGCTATAGCGAGTCAATGGACCATCGCCGTGAACTTTGCGAGTTTCAAGTTCGGCAGCCAGAACAAAGCGACCAATCAGTTGTGAAGTCGTATCTTTTAAGCGAGCAAGGGCGCGATGTGTGCGATCAAAGTGAGTTGGCCAGCACGTTAGTGATTGCAAACGTGTGAGGGCGGCGGCGGCCTCGCTCTTGGTGGCATCGCTGCCGTAGTTCACTGTCATCTCTTTGTATAAAGTCTCAAAATCGTTATCAAAATTCTTTACCCGCACTTGGCCAGCAAAGATGGCATCTTCTAAATCGTGTACGGAGTATGCGCAATCATCAGACCAATCCATGATCTGAGCTTCAATACATTTGCGCTCATCGGGTGCACCTGCACGGACCCAAGTGAAAATTTCCGTGTCATCGCTGTAAACGCCAAACTTGCGCGGATTCTCTGCTCTCGTCCACGGATATTTCGTTGCGGCATCAAGTGATGCTCGAGTCAGATTGAGTCCAAGACTTTTTCCAGTTGCTGAAACAGTTTTGGCTTCAATGCGGGTGAGTAATCTAAAACTCTGAGCATTTCCTTCAAAGCCACCACATGATTGCGCAGCATCGGCTAGCGCTTCTTCCCCATTGTGACCAAATGGTGGATGCCCCATATCGTGTGACAAACATGCAGTCTCAAGTAGATCTGGGTCTGCGCCAAGTGATTCTCCTAGTTCGCGACCAATCTGGGCGCACTCCAGTGAGTGAGATAAACGAGTACGTTGAAAATCATTCTCCCAAGGAACTGCGACCTGAGTTTTGGCAGCTAGTCGACGAAGGGCGGCAGAGTGAATAACACGGGCGCGATCGCGCATGAATTCAGTGCGACCAGCACGCTTTGCCGGTTCATCAAGAAATCTCTCTTGATCGGCAGCGCTATATGCCTTAGGCAACTGGGTCATACACATACCTTACAAGTTTGCTGTTAGTCAGGTGATCGCTGATATGAATGCCTCGTCTGCCTAGCGTGATGTATGCCAGATAGGCACCGGCTTCGCGAATCAAATATCGATACCGTGATTTTGCAAGGGTATTTGGCCCAGTGCTGGCAGGTGAACATGTTGCAGTTGCTCCTAAGTCTTTTGCCATCGTAATGGTGCGCTGGCAGTGATAAGCATCAGTTGCAATGATGACGTTATATAACTTTCGACTCTTCATCTCTTTGATATATGCCTGCGTCTGGGAAAAAGTATCGCGCCCTACCGGAATTGAGATAACTCTATTTTTCGCAACTCCGTTTTGGGTCAACCAATATTTCCCAGCGGCTGCTTCAGTTGTGCGATCACCGGGTGCACCTGCTCCCACGGTGATAATAAGTGGTGCATATCCAGCATCTTTGATTCGCTTTGCCTCAATCAGGCGTGCAAGTAATACCTCACCTGGTGCGCCATTGAGCTGGGCCGCCCCCGGCACAACAATGACTTCTGCCGTAGAACGAAAGGTTGGGTTCTGAGCCGAGTTCCAGGTAACAAAGAGTGCGTAAGTAGGAATGATGACAACTACTGCCAGCACCAAGGAGATAACTCGCCTGATTAACTTAAACATTAACCACCCGAGAACATATCTTCAGCATCAAGATGAATCATTTCATCGGGATCATTAAGCCATCCATCTGGCAAAGTTGGCGGGCGACCGCTACTTGTGCGACCTCGAGGTTTGTCACCGATTTCAACCGGATAGGGCTGATCATCTAATTGATTCAGTAGGGAGCGAAGTTCGTTTAAGGAAGCGACCATTCCAAATTGACGGCGCAGCTCTGATGGCACACTGAAGCCCTTGAGATACCAGGCCATATGTTTACGTAAGTCGCGGCAACCACGATCTTCAGATTCAAAGTATTCAACGATCAGCTCGCCGTGGCGAAACATGACTTCCCGCACCTCATGCAGAGTGGGCAATACCCGGCTACTTTCACCGTTAAAAGCCGCCACTAAATCAGCAAAGAGCCACGGGCGACCTAGGCAACCACGGCCCACAACAACTCCCGCACATCCGCTTTGACGAACCATCTCGATGCCATCGGCGCCAGACCAAATATCACCATTGCCTAATACCGGAACACCGGTTGGTTTTAAATGTTCTACAAGTTGGGCGATGGCAGACCAATCAGATTTTCCTTCATACATTTGCTGGGCAGTGCGCGCATGCAAAGCCACCCAAGCAACACCTAAGTCAGCGGCTGACTTTGCTGCCTCTAAGTAAGTGTGGTGATCTGAATCGATACCAATACGCATCTTGACTGTGACTGGAATTCCATAAGGCTTTGCGTTTTCTACTGCAGCTTTCACAATTTCACGAAAAAGATTACGTTTAAAGGGAAGCGCTGCTCCCCCACCTTTACGAGTAACTTTCGGAACCGGGCAACCAAAGTTCATATCAATATGATCAGCTAGATTCTCGCGCCCAATCATTTTGACCGCTTCGGCCATATGGTGTGGGTCAACGCTATAGAGCTGCACCGAACGTGGCCACTCGCCAGCACCTGGTTCAATCATGCGCAGTGTTTCCGGGATGCGCTCTAGTAATGCGCGCGCAGTCACCATTTCCGAGACAAATAAACCGGCACCTTGTTCGCGGCAGAGCATGCGAAATGGTGCATTGGTAATTCCGGCCATCGGTGCCAGAACTACTGGCGGATCGATTAAATGAACTCCATCTTTAAGAGGGAGTTCTAGCGGCGCTAGCAGCCGAGTAGACGAGGTGCTAGCCATGCTTGAACTTGATCAAGTGCAATACGTTCTTGTCCCATTGTGTCGCGATCGCGAATTGTGACCGCTTGATCTTCCAAAGTTTCGAAGTCAATGGTGATGCAGTACGGAGTACCGATTTCATCTTGGCGACGATAACGGCGACCGATAGCACCGGAATCATCGAAATCGATATTCCAGTTCTTGCGTAGCTCTGTCGCCAAATCACGCGCTTTAGGTGACAAATCAGCGTTACGAGAAAGCGGCAATACCGCAGCTTTTACGGGAGCAATTCGGTGATCAAATTTCATCACCGCACGCTTTTCCATCTCGCCCTTTGCATTCGGTGCTTCATCTTCAGTAAATGCATCCATCATAAATGTGAGCGCGCAGCGGTCCACACCGGCTGCTGGCTCAATCACATAAGGTGTCCAGCGCTCATTCTTCTCTTGATCAAAGTAGGACAAAACTTTTCCAGATGCAGCAGAGTGCGCCTTGAGGTCGAAATCGGTGCGGTTAGCAATACCTTCTAGCTCACCCCACTCAGTTCCGTTGAATTCAAATTTGTATTCAATATCTGTTGTGCCCTTTGAATAATGTGAAAGCTTCTCTTTTGGATGCTCGAATAGGCGCAGACGTTCTGGATTAATTCCTAGATCCTTATACCAATTAAGACGAGTTTCAATCCAATACTTATGCCATTCCTCATCAGTGCCAGGAACCACAAAGAATTCCATCTCCATCTGCTCGAATTCACGAGTACGGAAGATGAAGTTGCCTGGGGTAATTTCATTGCGGAAAGATTTACCAATCTGGCCAATACCAAAAGGTGGCTTCTTACGTGAAGTTGTCATCACGTTATCAAAGTTAATAAAGATTCCTTGGGCTGTTTCAGGTCGCAAATATGCAAGGCCTGTCTCATCTTCTACTGGGCCAAGAAAAGTCTTAAGCAAGCCAGAGAATTGTTTAGGTGTTGTAAATTGTCCTTTGTTGCCACATGCCGGGCAGTTCATATCAGCAAGTGAATCAAGCTTCTTCTTATGCTTTGCTTCATACTGCTCTTCTAAATGATCTGCGCGATAACGCTTATTACATGCGGTGCACTCGGTTAGCGGATCGCTAAATGTTGCAACGTGACCTGATGCCTCCCAGACTTCACGTGCAAGGATTACCGATGAATCAAGTCCAACTACATCTTCGCGGCCCATCACCATGGACTTCCACCATTGGCGCTTTACGTTGTTCTTGACTTCAACTCCGAGTGGGCCGTAATCCCAAGATGCTCGAAGGCCGCCATAAATTTCTGAGGAAGGGAATACAAATCCACGACGCTTTGAGAGTGAAACAATATTTTCTAAACGGTCTACCGCCATTACAAATCTCCATCCGGCTGGCTGTCGGCGAATTACAACGGTCGTTGAAATCGTGTACTTAGTTTACTCGTACGCTCCAGGCTCATCGATCGCTCTGGCAAGAACCGGAATTGCTTCTAATTTTGCGCGGGTAGAACTAAGCGCCCTTCGATAGGAGCCGACGTTCTGCCACTCAGTTGTGAGCACCCAGAGCGTTGGCTCATCTAGATTCTGCCCAACCACACCTGAAATAAAGCCGGTTGCCTCTGCCAAGACATCGCGCACCGCCTCTAGTTCTACGCGGAATTTCTCTCCTTCGGCCAAGGGGAGCTCAAATCGGGCGATTGCAATCATGGGCTGAGCCTAGAGTGGTGGGGTATGGGAATGAAAATCATTTTCATTTATGGTACTTTCCGACTATGAATATCGCAATCATCCTGGCGGCACTGACCGCAATCGCAACCACAACCGGTGGATATCTAGCAATCAGATCGAAAGACCGCCTTCATCTGGTTCTTGGATTATCTGCCGGACTTCTTCTAGGGCTCGTTGCTTTTGATTTACTGCCTGAAATCTTTGAACTCAATACCCAAGAGGTGCTTCATGCACCGGCAGCCTCGATAGCACTTATCGGTGGCTTCTTACTTCTTCACTTCTATGAGCAAATCTTTGGTTCCCACGAACCAGCCGAATCTGATTATGGCCACGACCATGATCACTCATCCAATATTGCTGGTGCCTTTGGCGCCGTTGCGATGGGTGGTCACGTATTTCTTGATGGTCTAGCTCTCGGTGTTGCCTTCAAGGTAAGTAACAATCTTGGAATCGCAGTCTTTATCGCGCTCCTAGTTCACGCCTTTAGTGATGGTCTGAATACCGTGTCATTCCTTATCAAGAGCGGTTCATGGGGCAAGAAGGGTATCTGGCTACTTGGCGTAGATGCCATCGCTCGAATCAGCGGCGCCGCACTTGGCGCATCTCTTGCAATCAGTGACAACTTCGTCGGAATTTATCTCGCAGTATTTGCCGGAATTGTAATCTACCTTGCAACCTCACATATTTTGCCGGAAGCACACTCTCGACATAAATCTCGCTACACAATTCTTGCGACCCTAGTAGGCGTTGGAATCATGTGGGCGCTAGTCGGCTACCTTCACGGTATGGAATAAATGTCTCGATCTAATCCAAGAGTTTTAAGCACACTTGAACGCGCTGGCGGTTTTGCTAGTGCGCAAGAGGTCTACCGACTCATGCAACGTGAAGGTGAACGAATCGGTTTAACCACCGTCTATCGCTCGCTACAGAGTTTGGTCAACGACAAGATTGTCGATGTGCTTAGGCGTGATGATGGCGAAGCGATCTACCGTCTCTGTGGAGAGGCTCACCATCATCATTTAGTCTGCAAGTCATGTGGCGATACTGTTGAAATTGAAGGCGGCGCAATTGAGAAGTGGGCAAAAGTAATGGCGGAAGAACATGGTTTTCGCGAAGTTGGCCACACTGCAGAAATATTTGGCCTCTGCGCTAAGTGCTAAGCGCTACCAAATCTGCGTTCGCGCCCCGAATAAATCTCAATCGCTTTCCACAGTAATTCTGGCGTCATATCTGGCCACAAGACATCCATAAAGACGAGCTCGGCATATGTTGATTGCCACGGCAAGAAGTTACTGGTGCGCTGCTCTCCTGATGAGCGCAAGAACATATCGACATCGCGCATCTTGGGTGAATATAGATACTTCTCTAGCGTCTTTTCATTGATGGAATCAGCTTTTACTTTTCCACGCTTCACATCGCGCGCCAGCTCGGTTGCGGCATCAACGATCTCAGCGCGCCCGCCGTAATTTACACACATATTAAGTGTCAATTTCTTATTCTTACTTGTTAACTCTTGCGCCTCTTCTAGCTCTGAAATCACTGATTTCCATAGCCGCTGTGGGCGTCCGAGCCATTGAATCTTGACTCCCATCTCATTCAAACTATCCCGGCGAGTGCGCAGCATCTCGCGGCTATAGCCCATCAAGAACTTCACTTCCTCTGGGCTGCGCTTCCAATTCTCAGTCGAGAATGCATAAGCACTGATCTCTTTCACACCAAAACCAATTGCAGCTTCTACTAAATCAAATAGGACTTTTTCACCAGCTTGATGTCCGGCAGTGCGAGGTAATCCGCGCTCTTTTGCCCAGCGCCCATTTCCATCCATCACGATTGCGATGTGTTGGGGAATATCAATCTTCTTACTCATGTATTTCTAGTTAAGCCCTTTCCACCATCGGCAAACTTCGCAGTCCACGTTCCAGGTGCCATTGTAGGTAGGCAGTAACCAAACCACTAGCCTCTCGGCGATGGCGAGCTTCACTTTTTTCAGCCACATCCCAATCACCACGCAATAGCGCTTGCATCAGCTCGAGCGCTTCTGCTGATGCTGTCGCCGCAGCTGAAGGCCGGCAATCCATACAAACTGATCCGCCGCCAACTAATGAGAAATAACGATGCGGCCCTGGCTTTTCACAACGAGAACATGCTGTCATCGATGGTTCATAACCACCAATAGAAAGTGAACGCAATAGAAATGCATCGAGGATCAGCGATGAGTCATAACGATTATCAGCAAGTGCTTTCATTCCACCAACTACTAAGTTAAATTCTTGCGGGGCTGGCTCTTCTTCTTGCTGGGTAAAGCGCTCAGCGGTTTCCAGGATGGCGTGAGCAATTGTCCAACGCTGATAATCGTTGGTGAGTGCTTCACCGTAATTCATAATCGCTTCAACTTGAGTGATGGTGTCAAAGGTCTTGCCGGCATGCATCTGGATATCTACATGGCTGCCAGGCTCTAGGCGCGCACCGAATTTAGACATGGTGCGACGAACACCTTTTGCCACACCACGAATACGCCCATGCTCTTTGGTGAGCAACGTAATAATGCGATCTGCTTCACCCAGTTTTTGCGTGCGCAAAATAATTGCCTCATCGCGATAGAGCTTGGATTGAGGTGCAGACATACTGCGTACGGTAGTTAGCGAATAGCGCGATTGATTGCAGACACGACGGCCTTAAGTGAAGCAGTCGTTGTATTTGGGTCGATTCCGACTCCCCAGAAGACTTGGCCATCAATTTCGCACTCAAGATATGCCGCAGCAGTTGCATCGCCGCCGGAAGAGAGCGCGTGCTCGTGGAAATCAAGTACTCGCACATCAACACCATGATTTTGCATGATGTGACAGAAGGCAGCAATTGGACCATTACCAGTTCCAGAAAGCTCAACTGGCTCACTGCGATCTGTAATCTTGATTGTTAGTTGAACATCTTCACCCATGACTGAGTTCTGTGACATTCCCTTTAATCTAAAGCGGCCCCATGGCGCAGAATCTGTTGGCAGATATTCATCTTCGAAGATATGCCACAACTGGTCTGCTGTAATTTCCCCGCCCTCATGATCAGTCTTTGCCTGAACAATTCTGGAGAATTCAATTTGGTGGCGACGTGGCAGATCAAGGTGATGTTCACTCTTCATCAAGTAGGCAACTCCACCCTTACCTGATTGAGAGTTCACCCGAATTACTGCTTCATAGGAACGACCCACATCTTTTGGATCAATCGGCAAATAGGGAACAGCCCAGAAGTGATCATCGACTTCTTTGCCAGCAGCCTTTGCATCGCGTTCTAGATGCTCAAAGCCTTTCTTAATAGCATCTTGGTGGGAACCAGAGAACGCGGTAAAAACTAGGTCTCCACCATAAGGATGGCGCTCTGGCACGCGTAATTGATTGCCGTATTCCACCGTGCGACGGATCTCATCAATATCACTGAAATCAATATGTGGATCGATGCCGTGTGAAACCAAGTTCATGCCAAGAGTGACAAGGCATACGTTTCCAGTGCGCTCACCATTACCAAAGAGCGTTCCTTCGATGCGATCTGCTCCTGCTAAATATCCAAGTTCGGCAGCAGCAACACCTGTGCCACGATCGTTATGCGGGTGAAGTGAAACAATGACGCTATCGCGGTTATTTAAGTTTCTACACATCCACTCGATGGAATCGGCATAGACATTCGGTGTTGTCATTTCCACGGTAGCTGGCAAGTTCAGAATCGTCTTCCACTGCGGCGTTGGCTTCCAAACATCATTAACCGCATTACATACCTCAACGGCAAATTCGAGCTCGGTGCCGGTATATGACTCAGGTGAATATTCAAAGGAGACCTTGGTCTCTGGAACGGTGGCCATTAGTTCAAGGCAGAGCTGAGCGCCATCGGTTGCAATCTTCTTGATGCCATCTTTATCAAGACCAAAGACAACCCGGCGTTGCAAGGTTGAGGTCGAGTTATAGAGATGCACAATCGCTTGCTTAGCACCAGCAATTGCTTCATAGGTGCGACGAATAAGCGGTTCCCGGGCTTGGGTAAGCACCTGAATGATCACATCATCTGGAATCAAACCCTCATCAATAATCTTGCGCACGAAATCGAAATCTGTCTGCGAAGCTGATGGAAAACCAACTTCAATCTCTTTATAGCCCATGGCGACAAGTAACTTAAACATCGCAAGCTTTCGAGGTGTGTCCATTGGGTCGATCAGGGCTTGATTGCCATCTCGAAGATCTACTGAGCACCACTTAGGTGCCACTGTCATCTTCTTACTTGGCCAGGTGCGGTCTTCTAATTCAACTGGAATAAAAGGTGCATAACGATGCACCGGCATCTTGGAAGGCTTCTGCTTTGGAAAATTCATTTCACTTAACTCCTATGTGTTTGGTAGTCGGAAAAAAAGGTTTACCGGCAACACCAAACTCCGCAGCGAGGAGACCGGTCTTTAGGCCTCGCTACGGCGGATAAGGAGGAGTCCGCGGAGCTTCATAGTGGGTGGAGCATAACGCGAGAATGCATATTCAATCAAGCGGCTTATTGAGGTGGAATTAAGGTCCCCGAGAAGATCTGCCATGCGAGTGCAGATTTAGCCACAAGTGAGAGCGTTATATAAGTCTTCTCACCGCGCAAATAATCTGACCATTTTCCAACCTTCTTATATTGAAGGTATTGAACAACGGCAAAGGTATTAAAGAGGAGAAATATTGAGAAGACGATGCCATAAACAAATGCAGGCGCCTTGGTATCACCTGGGCCGCCGATAGCAAGCACATAGAACAAGATCGCAAGCCAAGGAAAAGCACCGGCAATGCAGCCAAAGATATATGCAAGCCATCCACCATTTCCTGGCTCTTCATATTTCTCTTGCAGCCAGCCAAAGAGAATCATCGATGCATTGACCCCAAAGAGGGCGATGATTGCAACAACATCAGAGACGCCAGTAATGAGTGCAATAAGAACAATCATTACTGATGAGCTAATTGAATATTCAACCCAACGGAAGTAGTTGCGGTGAGCCGCAAGGCCGGCGGCATAGCGCGGGAAGAATTGTGGGCTTACAACAATAAAGTGGAAGAAGGCTGAAAGGCCCAAGAAGATTGCAACTGTTATTCCGATTGGAGCCTCGAGCAGAGTGACAGGTTCTGCAAAATCACTTCCTGGAGGTCCTGCTGCGTAGCGGGCAACAATAGGCAAGGTGAAGTCACTCGATAGGACAAGCACTACCACCATTTGAACGAGGTGGAAGAAACCTGCAACGAGGTTGTAATTACGGATCTTCTGAGTATTAATCTCTTTAGCCATAACCTCAGGTTATATCCACAGCCAGCCATTTTCTCGGCAATATCGATGGCTAATCGAAATATTCTCCGCCTGTTCGCTTCAACTCCCTCATCGAAGGCTTCTTGTGAGCCAACGGCTGCTTCCTCGCTAACTCTCTCTGGCAACTAGCCAGAGATTGCACAAAGAGTGCATAACGAGGGAGGAGGACGAAGTGGAATCAGTAATTTTATTACTGAGATTCCTTTTTGAGATATTCAAATCTATTTTTGAAATTATTGAAAAAAGGAAAGCCCGCCGCATAAACGGCGAGCCTCCACCAAGTGCTTGAACCGAACACTCATCCGGAGGGCAGATGCTCTCCGGATGGGCTATTTCTAGCAGAATCTTTCTACGGAACTGGGTAACTTGGCGTCACTCTTGGAAAAGAATCTCCTGGTTGTAGCAAAATTCTGATTTCTATTACTAAGAGTTACAAAACAGGTAAATAACGATCTAACTCATAGGCACTCACCTGGCGGCGATAGTCCTGCCACTCAGAGCGCTTATTGCGCAGGAAGTAATCAAAGACATGTTCGCCCAGGGTCTGGCGCACGAGTTCGCTCTTCTCCATCACGGTAATTGCTTCTTCTAGATTTGATGGAAGCAGCTGGGTATCAGTGGAAGCTTCCAGCACATACTTCTTCTCAATACCTTGCAGCCCTGCTGCCAACATCACGGCATAGGCAAGGTATGGATTACATGCTGAATCTGGAGAACGAAATTCAATCCGGGTGGAGTTCTCTTTATTTGGTTTATACATCGGGATCCGCACCAGCGCCCCACGATCATTGTGGCCCCAGTTAATAATGGAAGGTGCTTCTCCCCCGCCTTGTAAGCGCTTATAAGAGTTGACCCACTGATTTGTGACGGCCGTGATTTCAGCAGCGTGTTTTAAAATACCGGCAATAAATTGGCGACCAACAGCAGAGAGGTTGAGCTCAGCCTTGTCATCATAGAAAGCGTTCTTCTCACCTGCAAAGAGTGAGACGTGGGTATGCATTCCAGAACCAGGATGTTCGGTAAAGGGCTTGGGCATAAAGGAGGCAAAGAAGCCTTGATTAAGGGCCACTTCTTTAATCACATGACGGAAGGTCATGATGTTATCGGCAGTGCTTAAAGCATCTGCATAACGAAGGTCAATTTCTTGTTGTCCTGGGGCGCCTTCATGATGGCTAAATTCAACTGAGACTCCCATTGCTTCCAGCAAAGTAATTGCTTGCCGGCGAAAGTCGTGGCCCACAACTGCAGGTGTGTGATCGAAGTAGCCGCCTTGATCAACCGGAACAGGTGCCACACCTTTTTCCGGTTGTGAGGTGAAGAGAAAGAATTCAATTTCTGGATGGGTGTAACAGGTGTAACCCATCTCAGCAGCTTTCGCTAAGGTGCGGCGCAAAACATTGCGCGGGTCGGCCGGGGAGGCTTGCCCGCTAGGCAAGGTAATGTCACAGAACATACGAGCAGCGCCTTGCGCCTCTGCCCGCCAGGGCAAGATTGTAAAAGTTGCCGGATCAGGTTTTGCCAACATATCTGATTCAAATTCGCGAGCGAAGCCTTGAATCGCAGAACCATCGAAACCGATTCCCTCTTCAAATGCATTTTCAAGTTCGGCCGGTGCAATGGCAACAGATTTCAAGGTGCCAAGAATGTCGGTAAACCACAAGCGAATAAAACGAATATCGCGTTCTTCCACCGTGCGCAGGACGAACTCTTGCTGCTTGCTCATGTTTTCTTCAAGCCGATTTGCTGAGTCTGGGGACATGGTCACATCGTGCCAAAGTCACGTTACGCCCATGTTACAAAACTAGAGTTCGCGCCACTTACTTGTCATAGGCAGGCGTCGGTCTTTACCAAAAGCACGCTGGGAGACCTTGGTGCCAGGCGGATATTGGCGGCGCTTGTATTCGGCCCGATCGACCATGCCGATCACGCGAATCACTAACTCCTTATCAAAGCCTGCTGCAATCAGGGCATCGTGTCCTAGGTCTTCATCGACATATGCCTTAAGGACTCGATCGAGTAGTTCGTATTCAGGTAGAGAATCAGAATCTTTCTGATCAGGTCGAAGTTCAGCCGATGGCTCCTTCGTAATGGAGTTCTCCGGAATGGGAGCAACCTCGCCAGCTTCGATAGCAACGCGATTGCGCCAACGCGCAAGTGCCCAAACATCGGTCTTATAAATATCTTTAATCGGGGCATAGCCACCGACGGCATCGCCATAGAGCGTGGAGTACCCACACGCCAGCTCTGATTTATTTCCGGTTGCTAACACCAAGTGGCCACTCTGATTGGAGAGTCCCATCAGAGTGGTGCCGCGCACGCGCGCCTGCACATTCTCTTCGGCAAGTCCGGTCAGTTCGACTTGGCTAGTGAAGGCATCGACCATCTTCTGTATTTCAATAACGCGAAAACCAAGGCCAGTGGCACTGGCCATCGCTTGCGCATCAGCGATGGAATGTTCGGAAGAGTATTTACTTGGCATAGCAACCGCATGCACATGCTCCGGGCCCAAGGCATCAACAGCCAGGGCTGCCACAACGGCAGAATCGATGCCGCCAGATAAACCAAGTAGGACGGAGGTAAATCCGTTCTTGGCAACATAATCGCGCAGCCCCACAACAATGGCCTTCCACATCTGCTCTTCATCGCCAAGGCGCTGTGCGATTCCGGGAATCAGTGGCTTAGCAATTTCTACCGGTGCCTCTGAAATAATGACATCTGGCTTCGATGTTTTCGTTGCAACTTCGACATCTACCAGCATCACGCCATCTTCAAATTGTGGAGCACGTGCAATCAATGCGCCAGCTTTGTCGACCACAATACTGTCGCCATCGAAAACTAAATCATCTTGGCCGCCGGTCATATTGAGATAGGCAAGTGGTGCGCCCATTTGGGCAGCGCGCCGGGTAACAAGTTCTAAGCGCACATCATCTTTAGCGCGCTCAAAGGGTGAACCGTTGGGCACGATGACAAGTCCAGGCTTGCGCGCTGCGAGTTGGGTGGTGATGCCACCATCGATCCAGAGATCTTCACAAATTGCGATGCCCACATCAACGCCATGAATGCGCACAACCAGCGTGGAATCTCCGGCAACAAAATTGCGGTACTCATCAAAGACGCCGTAATTAGGTAGGTGGCACTTGGCATAGCGGGCTTTTACTTCACCCCCAGCAATAACTGCCACCATATTTTGTGGTCGCCCAGCTAGGTGATCGAGATAGCCAACGATGCTGACAATCTGCGGGTTGATTTGGCGCGCTAGTGATTCCAGTGCGCTCTTACTTGCTACTTGAAAAGATGGCCGGAGCGCTAAATCTTCGACCGGATAACCGGTCAGAACCATCTCTGGAAAAATCGCAATGTGGGCGCCAGCTAGCTGCGCTTGGTGAGCACATTTAACAACCATCGCGGCATTACCCGCGAGGTCTCCGACCGTTGGGTTCACCTGCGCCAGGGCCAATCGCAACTTCATTGTTCAAGATTATCGCCCTGTTGCGTATCAGGGGTACCATTGTTTTTGACCCGGGGACCGCGCCAAGCGGCTTCGAGGCAGGAGAAATAATGAGTACAACCCTTTACGGTGGCGCCTCCCATCGCCGCGTGACCATCCTTGATCTGCGCGCAGCCAAGGTGCGCGGTGAGAAGTGGCCGATGCTCACCAGCTATGAACAGCTGACGGCATCGATTTTTGATGAGGCCCAAATTCCAGTACTGCTCGTCGGTGATAGCGCCGGCAATAACTTTCTTGGCGAAGAGAACACCATTCCGGTCACAGTCGATGATTTGATTCCCTTAACCCGCGCAGTGGTGCGCGGATCCGCGCGGGCAATGGTCGTGGCAGATCTGCCCTTTGGTTCTTATGAAGCTTCCCCAGAACAAGCACTGACAACTGCTACCCGATTTTTCAAAGAGGCCGGTGCGATGGCGGTGAAGTTAGAAGGTGCTCATATTGCAACCGTTGAAAAACTCACTTCATCTGGCATTCCAGTCATGGCCCACCTAGGCCTTACTCCGCAATCACTTCATCAACTAGGCGGCTATCGAGTGCAGGGTCGCACCGATGGCGATGCCATGTTGGAGGCCGCACTTGCCCTCGAAAAAGTAGGTGCTTTTGCCCTCGTGCTAGAACTTGTGCCGGCCGAATTGGCGGCCAGAATTACGGCGGCTTTATCCATTCCCACCATTGGAATCGGCGCCGGCGCGCAATGCGATGCCCAAGTTTTAGTCTGGACAGATATGGCTGGCTTTACCGCCAATCCACCCAAACTTGCTAAGGCATATCGCAATCTGCGCCAGGAATTGTTAGCTGCCACCCAAGAGTTTGCTACCGAAGTTCGCACCGGAGCATTTCCCACTGAGGCGCAGAGCTTTCACTAGACAAGGCCATCTCACCGCACTTTTTCTGCCAATGAGGTCGTTTTTTTGCCCGAAATTGTGAAAATTCGAGTTCGGATCTGAGAAATTCGTGGCGAAGGACCGCCAAAATCGCAAAAATCTGGAAAATTCCTAAATTTTCAATCAAATTTCTTACATTCGTAGAAAAAATCACTGCCAAATTTGCGCAGATGCATAGAAATTATTAAAAAATAATTTGCGACACGCACTGAAATATTTCTCACTATGTAGTGGTATTTCTTTCAAAATTCCGTCACACTTATCCACGAAACAGGTTTGGGTGACGGATCCGAACCCTTCCGATTAGGAGAAAACAGATGGCTGCAAAGCGTCGTAAGAAGGCAGCTGCACCAGCAGCACCTAAGAAGCGTCGTAAGAAGGCTGCCGTAAAGGCAGCAGCACCAAAGCGCCGTAAGAAGGCAGCAGCAAAGAAGGCTGCTCCAAAGCGCCGTAAGAAGGCAGCAGCAAAGAAGGCTGCTCCAAAGCGTCGTAAGAAGGCAGCAGCAAAGAAGGCTGCTCCAAAGCGTCGTAAGAAGGCAGCTGCTAAGAAGGCTGCTCCAAAGCGTCGTAAGAAGGCAGCTGCTAAGAAGGCTGCTCCAAAGCGTCGTAAGAAGGCAGCAGCAAAGAAGGCTGCTCCAAAGCGTCGCAAGAAGAAGGCAGCAGCTCCAGCAGCTGCTCCAAAGCGCCGTCGTCGTAAGAAGGCAGCAGCTAAGTAATTCATTTACTTATAAAAAACCCCGCCAGGTAACTGGCGGGGTTTTTTATTCTGCTGGCGGATTGATTTTCAGGGAATGCGTTACTCGTTCAAATATTTCTGATAACACTCGTTGATCTTCTTTCGTTAAGTGATCGACAAACCTAGTGCGCACACTTTCCACATGGTCCGGGGCAGCAGAAACAATTGCCTTCCACCCCTTGGCCGTCATGACCGCGAAGTAGCCGCGCTTATCTTCCGGGCAGGCCTCTCGCTTTACCCAGCCCGCCTTCTCCATCACCTTGATCCGGTGGGAAAGGCGCGAGCGCGAGAGCATGGCAACATCGGCTAGCTCACTCATTCGCATCCTGCGCTCCGGGGCATCACTGAGTTGGGCCAAGACTTCATAGTCGGCCATCGAAAGCTCATGGCTAGCAAGATCTAAATCGAGTGCTTCCAGCAGCCGGCGGCTAGCGATGATGTACCGGCGCCAAGCCTTCATTTCGGCAGCATTAAGCCAGCGCGGTGTTGTAGCGTTTTGCCCTGCCATAGCGGCAATACTACGCTTATAAATGACAAAGTTGAACTTTCAACTACTTTTACACACGATGAAATGGAACTCATGAGCCCGGTGAAATCTGGAATCGAAATATCGGCACTTGATCCAAAGGTCCGTCCACAAGATGACCTCTTCCGTCACTACAACGGAAAGTGGATTACCGAGTATCAGATGCCAGATGACCGATCTAGTGATGGCATCTTTCGCAAACTACATGATGCCGCCGAGGCCCAGGTTCGACAGATCATCGAGAGCGCAACTGGCACAGGTGAGGCGCAGAAAATTGGCGACCTCTACAAATCTTTTATGGATACCGATGCCATTAAGGCTCGTGGCATCTCCCCCATCGTCGAAGATCTAGCTGCCATCGATGGCATCACCAACTTGCACGAATTTATCTCGGTTATGGCTAGACTTGAAATGCGTGGCATTGGTGGAATCTTTGGCGCAGCTATCTATCCCGATGCGATGGACTCTGATACCAATATTCTCTATCTCGGCCAGGGTGGGCTATCGCTACCCGATGAGTCTTATTACCGGGAAGATCAATTTGCCGAAATTCGAAGCGCCTTTGTGGAGCATGTGGCAAAGATGTGCGCACTTGTGGGAATTGCAGATGGCGCCACCGTGGGATCACAAATCCTGGCACTGGAGACAAAAATAGCTAGTCATCACTGGGATCAAGTAAAAGATCGCGATGCAACTCTGACCTATAACAAATACAGCCGCGCCGAGCTAGAAAGCCTTGCCCCACAATTCTTATTCGACCTCTGGGCCGAGCACGCCAAAGTGCCAGCGAAAGCTTTTGAATCCCTGGTCGTTTGTGAACCATCCTTCTTTGAATCCGTCTCTGCCCTTCTTGGTGACTTTTCTGGCGAGCGCGATTCGTGGGTCGCCTGGCTCAAACTCAATCTCGTCTCTGCCAGCGCCGCATTTCTCACCGATGACATCGTGCAGCAGAACTTTGAGTTCTATGCCAAGACCCTTTCTGGCACACCACAGATTCGCGATCGCTGGAAGCGCGCCGTCTCTGTCACTCAAGGCGCCCTCGGTGAAGCCATCGGCAAGGTCTATGTCGAACAGCACTTCTCGGAAAAAGCAAAGAGTGAGATGAAGGTATTAGTTGATTATCTGCTTGAGGCATATCGGCTAAGCATTATTGACCTGCCCTGGATGTCAGCGGCAACGAAGGAAAAGGCGCTAGAAAAGCTGACTAAGTTCACCCCCAAGATTGGTTATCCCGATAAGTGGCGCGACTACTCCACCTTAGAAATTTCTGCCGGTGATCTGATTGGTAACTTATGGCGAATCGCCGAGTTCGATCATGCCTATGCCATTGCCAAGATTGGCGCACCGGTTGATCGCGATGAATGGCATATGACCCCGCAGACCGTGAACGCTTACTACAACCCGCTCGCCAATGAGATTGTCTTTCCGGCGGCAATCTTGCAGCCACCCTTCTTTGATCTCGAAGCAGATATCGCAGCTAACTACGGCGGCATTGGCGCAGTTATTGGCCACGAAATAGGCCATGGCTTTGATGATCAAGGCTCCAAATATGATGGTGATGGCAATATGGTCGATTGGTGGAGCGATGAAGATCGCAGCAAGTTTGAAGAACTTACCGCCGTGCTCATTAAGCAATTCGATGCCTTATCGCCAGCAAGCACCCCAGATATCCACGTCAATGGCGCCTTTACCTTAGGTGAAAATATTGGTGACCTCGGCGGCCTGGCGATTGCCTATAAGGCATGGAAATTAGCGTTGGGCGGTGCGCAAAGTCCAGTCATTGACGGACTCACCGGCGAACAACGATTCTTTCTTTCCTATGCGCACTCCTGGCGTAATAAGAACCGCCCGGAAGAAGTACGTCGCCGGATTGCAACTGACCCACACTCCCCGGATGAATTTCGTTGTAATCAGATCGTGCGCAATGTGCCCGAGTTCTATCAAGCATTCGGTGTCAGTCAGAGCGATGAACTCTGGCTGGCAGAGCACGAGCGTGTGCGAATTTGGTAGCTCTGCCACACTTACCTAATGGTGGCCCCAATGAATAACTCAAAAAACGGTTTCGCCTTTGAGATCAACCACGCCGCCGATTCCGGTTTAGCGCGCGTCGGAACCATCACCACCCCACATGGGCAGATTCAGACCCCTGCCTTTATTCCGGTTGGCACCAAGGCAACGGTGAAAACAGTTCTGCCAGAGGCGATGGAGAACCTCGGGGCGCAAGCCCTGCTGGCAAATGCTTATCACCTCTATCTCCAACCGGGCCCTGATGTTCTAGATGAGGCCGGCGGCCTTGGTTCATTTATGAATTGGGATAAGCCAACTTTTACCGATAGCGGTGGCTTTCAAGTGCTCTCACTCGGTGTGGGATTTAAAAAGGTCCTAGCGATGGATGCGCAGACTTTTCGCTCTGATCAAGTGATTGCCAAGAATAAAGAGCGACTGGCCCATGTTGATGATGAGGGCGTCACCTTTAAGAGCCACCTCGATGGCTCGATGCACCGCTTTACCGCCGAAAGCTCAATGCAGATTCAACATAAGTTGGGCGCCGACATTATGTTTGCATTCGATGAGTGCACCACTTTGCATAACACTCGCCCCTATCAAGAGCTGGCCATGTCTCGCACCTATGACTGGGCCATTCGCTGCCTGGATGAACATAAAAAATTGACCGATGCCCACACAGCAAAGCCATATCAAGCACTCTTTGGCGTCATTCAAGGCGCTCAGTATGAAGACCTGCGCAAGAAAGCCGCCGGTGATCTGGGGACCATGAGTTCATCCGGAATTGAATTCGATGGCTTTGGTATTGGTGGCGCGCTAGATAAAGATTCACTGGGGACAATTGTGAGCTGGGTGAATTCGACGCTGCCGCAGGAGAAACCGAAACATCTGCTTGGCATCGGCGCCCCGGAAGATCTATTTGTTGGGGTTGAAAACGGGATCGATACCTTCGACTGTGTTCTGGCATCTCGCATTGCCCGCACCAGTGCGGTCTATACGATGGAGGGGCGCTTTAACGTCTCTAATCAACCATTTATCCGCGACTTCAATCCGATAGATGATGAATGTGATTGCTATACCTGCACGCACTACACCCGCGCCTACTTGTGCCATCTCTTTCGTGCCAAAGAGATGGTTGCTGGCACCCTGGCCACAATTCACAATGAACGCTTTATTGTGCGCTTAGTTGATCAGATGCGACAGGCTCTACTTGATGGAAATTTTCAGGATATGAAAAAAGAATTTATGGGCCGTTATCAGCATAAATCGGGGCAGTCGCGCGACTAGTAGGACTTAGAGAATGTAGTTTGCTTGTGCTTTTTCCACGGCCGTTACCCGGCCATCAACGCCCATCTTTCGATAGAGATTCTTTAGGTGAGTTTTCATCGTGTTGTGTGAGATGTGAAGTGTGATTGCAATAGAACTAATTGGGCGATCAGTTGATAGATGACGCAATACTTCTAATTCTCGCTTAGTCAGCGGCGCTAAAAATTCGGAAGACCCGGCACGCCGACTCTTAATCTTTTGGGCCACGCTGGCAGCTAGATCTTCTAGATAGACAGTGGGACTCTCACTTGCGATTTTCAAAATTAAGTTTCCCATCTCATCTGATTGGCGCAAGAAAATCTCCTTAGCCCCCACGCGCGAGCCAATATCAAGGGCTTTCTTCATCTCAAGCAGGGCGACTCGCTCTTGGTCCATTACCCCTCCGGCCATGACAAGATGTTTGACTATCTGCTCTCTCGGAGTTTTATCGGGTAGGGAACCAGCAATATCAATTGAGTTGCCCTTGTTCCCGTGGCGAGTAAGTGCCAGTTTGATGAGTTGAACTTGTGGAAGTTCAGGCACACGTTGCAAAAGTGCTGAGAGTCGATCGTAATCTTTTATCTCATAGCGCACACTGAGCTCGGCTACATCAATGAGAGTTTCAATTCCTTTCGAATAGGCCAGCTCTGAAGCTTTCCGGCGCATGCCATTGATTGCTTCAACGGCGCCGCGCGCATTTGCCTGCATCGCCATAGTTTTAGCCAAACTTCCCTCTGCCATGAAATACCAATGCCACTGTTTCCATCCCTCGGCCAGGGTTTTGATTTGCTCGAACCGCTCATCTGCTTCGCGATGTCGCAAGAATTCACGTTGACATCTAGCGATGACAAAGAGTGACTCCAGTGGCCCAAAGATTCCGACATAACCCAGCTTGGTAAATTGCATACTGCAATTTTGGGCAACTTCAAAAGCTCTTCGGTAATCACCCATTTCTAGTTGGACCATTGCATTGATTGACATAAGCATGAGATTGTTTTGCGAAATTTTTGAAGAGTTGACTAGCGTCTTTGCTTCCTCAAAAATCCGCTCTAGCTCTGATGTCTGGCCCAGCATGAAGGCATGGGTTGCAGCCAATCTGTGGAGCGCCAGCTGCTCATCGGCACCTAACATCAGTGGGCTATTGGCCGGTTGCATCGCCAATGAAAAGTCTTGGCTAAACTCTTCAAATCTTGCCTGCGAGATATCCACATAAGCCTTAGCGCCGTGGGTGAGTTGGCTAATGAAACCTTCCAAATCTGTTCCTTTGGCATCAAGGTTCATCTTATCTGCCATGTTAGATACCTCTGAAAATTCCAGGTTAGCTAGCCGGCCCGCTATTTCAACGGTGGCTCTTTTTAACAAGCCAAGTTCAGATGTATCGCCAGCAAAAATCGACCACCTTATAAGCTCTCGCCCTTTGCCAGTTGCCTGCAGGATGCGGGCAGCATCTGGAAAAATCTCGCCTACTTTTTCATAATCCTCAGCTAGGTATGCGTGTTCTAGCGCTAAATTCGGTTCGTTTCGATGCTCATGGAACTGCAGAAGTTTTGCATGTTTGCGCATTTTTCTAAATTTATCTGCCCGAAGTTCGGAGAGCAGAATCTCGCGAAAAATTGAGTTGAATTCAAATGTAACTTCTGGAGATCCGGTCTGGGAGAAGATGTTGCCATCCAGGGCAAATTGGTTGATCTCGTCATATGAGTAATCTTGCTCAAGAATGAACTCTGCCAGCTCGTGGGTAAATTCCTCTACCACGCTTAGTGATTGTAATTTTATCCGAAGAGGTGCGGGCAGCGTGTCAAGCACTGACAAAGCTAGGACTCGCAATGGGTTTGATTGAGATGCTAATACAGTTTCAAAGTTAACTTCCGAACCACTGCCAGAAATCTGATGGGCAATCATCGAAACAGCTGCTGGCCACCCTTTGGCTGCATTCAGCGAAGATTTAACTCTGGGATTATTCATATCGATTGAGTATTGACCCGCTAGCGCCTGAGTCTCGCTCTCTGAAAATGCCAATTCACTCTTGCCCACGATTGCCAGCGGTCCGCGAGAGGCAAATGTTGCATAAACGGTTTCAATCGAATCTCGTCTAATCGTAATAAATTGCAAATTTGGTGGGAATTGTTCAATTAACTTTACGGCAATATCAACATCCCTAGCCGTGTGCTGACGTAAGTTATCGATTACTAAAATGTAGTCCTTACCTGTTGCAATCAACTCATTTCCCCAACGGCGCACATTTTCTACCGGGCGAATTCCAGGCTCGTCATCAAACCAGCTTGCAAAACCTGGAATCACATTGCGAGTTGCTTGAATGAAAATCTGGGACATCTCTTCCAGTGAATCACTTTCGGTAAGAGTTACCCAGATAACGCGATCTCGCTGCGTATTGGCCCACTCTGCAACCAGGGAAGTTTTTCCATATCCGGCAGGGGCCAACACCACAGTTGTTTGAGGTGCAGGATGTTGTAACAAATTGAATAGGTGTTTGCGAGAAAGGTAATTAGGGGGAAGGGTGGGAATGACTGTGCGAGAAAGGGTCACCCCGGAAGTCACCTCGAATTGGGTGAGAGCCTCACCTTTCACCTTCGCCATGAGTAAAGGGTGATGCACGCGGCGGCGATTGTGAAGAAGTAATCACCCCTTCTGGGGTGAGGTTCTGCGGTGATTAATCCAAAATCAAGCTAGAGCGAGGCAAAGCCTTCGGCTAATACCCCGAGTGCATCCTTTAAAAGCTCATCGGTGATGACAACTGGTGGCAAGAAGCGAATCACGTTGCCATAGGTGCCGGCGGTAAGGATCAACACGCCTTTGCTCTGGCAATACTTAATCACCTTTGCCATCGCCTCTGGGTTGGGATCTTTAGTTCCGGCATGTACCAATTCAATTGCAACCATGGCGCCGCGTCCGCGGACTTCACCGATGATTGGGTATTGCGCCTTGAGTGCGTTCAGTGCAGCAAAGAGAATGTCACCGATGTGGGCTGCGCGTTCGACTAACTTCTCTTCTTCAATCATTTCAATTACGGCAAGTGCTGCGGCGCAGGCAATCGGATTTCCACCATAGGTGCCACCGAGGCCACCCACATGTGATGAATCCATGATTTCAGCGTGAGCAGTCACTGCAGCTAGTGGCAGGCCACCAGCAATTCCCTTAGCCGAAATGATCATGTCCGGCTCCATACCTTCATGTTCGACGGCAAACATTTTTCCGGTGCGGGCAAAACCTGATTGCACTTCATCGGCAATAAATACAATCTTGTTCTCGGTTGCAAACTTCTGCAGCCCTGGCATAAATCCAACTGGTGGCACAATAAATCCACCCTCGCCGACAACCGGCTCAATCAAAATGGCGGCAACGTTATGTGCTCCCACTTCTTTCTCAATTTTATGGATCACCATATCGAGTGCGTCTTGCGCAATGGTGTCAGGATTTCCAAGCCAGCGATAGGAATATGGCATTGGCATTCGGTAGATCTCATTGGCAAAAGGACCGAATCCATCTTTATATGGCAAGTTCTTTGCAGTTAACGCCATAGTCAGGTTTGTGCGGCCGTGGTAAGCGTGTTCAAAGACAACGACTGCTGGGCGCTTTGTGTAGTGACGGGCAATTTTGATTGCATTTTCTACCGCTTCTGCTCCTGAGTTTTGCAAGATTGACTTCTTCGCGAATTTTCCAGGAGTTAAACGATTGAGGGCTTCGCAGACTTCGATATAGCCCAGATATGGAGCAGTGGTGAAGCTGGTGTGAGTGAATTTCTCCACTGCTTCTTGCACAGCTTTTACAACGCGAGGTGCGGCGTTTCCTACAGTGACAACACCAATACCCGCACCCAAATCGATAATTCGGTTGCCATCGATATCTTCAATAATCGCATCGTGTGCACGCGAAACAATGACCGGCATCGCAGTTCCTAGTCCCCCAGAGACAGCCTCTTTGCGTCGCGCCATCGCCGCCGTCGATTTTGGCCCAGGAATTTCTGTGACCAGATGACGAGTTTGCGGGAGTCGATCCTGTGATGTCATGGCCTAATTCTAAGCCCCGCATTTGCTACCCGCAGACCTCACCAGCTCTGACTAAGAGTTAGGCTTGCCACATGAGCAGACTCAGAGATAGCGCACCGCTACTTGATGCCTACCTCGCCTACTTCGAGCGCACCAGAACTCCTTTCACCATTCCTGGACATAAGCAGAAGGCGAGCGCGCTAGATGCCGACTTAGGTGCTGTGGTGGATGCAGATACACCTTTATATGGCGGCCTTGATGAAATTAAGTTAACGAATCAGACATTGAAGATGGCTGAATCACTGGCGGCCACCTTGTGGGGCGCAGATTACGCACGCTTTTCAACAGGTGGTTCCACTCATGCAAACCAGGCGATCATCTTCGCACTAGGAAAGCCCGGCGATAAGGTCGCTGTATCTAGAACCGCCCACCGTTCAGTCTTAAGCGCACTTGTTCTAGCTGGCCTTGAGCCAATCTGGATGTCACCCGAGATTGATGGCGCAACAGGTGTTCCCACCGGAATCACAGCTGGCGAACTTGCAAAAGCTTTGAGTCAGAAACCAATTGCGGTGCTACTTACCGAGCCAGGTTATTTGGGAACAATCTCAGATCTGCCGGCGCTGATTGAACTTTCACATGCCCAGAGTGTTCCAGTGATTTTAGATGCAGCATGGGGCGGACACTTTGGTTTTCACCCACACCTGCCACAGCATGCATTTCAGTTAGGTGCTGATGCGCTGATCACTAGTACACATAAAGCCCTACCTGGTTATAGCGCCTCCGCACTCTTACTTGCCCGCACCACGTTGCTGAGCGCAGAACGTTTAGAACAAAGCTTTGAAACAACCCACACAACTTCACCAGCCGGAGCCCCACTTGCTTCAATCGATGGCGTTCGCGCACTGCTGCAAACTCGCGGGGAAGAGTTAATCGGTGCCCTGCTTGAAAATGTTCATCACTTCAAAGAGCTGGTGCAGGCAGAATTTGCCCTTCCTATCTTTCTCTATCCGCAGGATTTTCCAGCTGGCCGCTTTGATGCTTCCAAGATAGTTCTGCGCGTGCAGCAACTAGGGGCTTCCGGAGTTGAAATTGAGCAAGATCTACAAGCTGAAGGAATTCGGGTGGAGATGGCCGATCGAGACACCATTGTCTTTCTGGGCACTATTGCCGATACCAGAGGTGACTTTGATCGATTGGCAGATGCGTTAATTCCGATTCTAAAGCGCAGCCAAGAACAACGACGCGCGAGCGCAACGGCTCTGAGTTGGTCTGTTATGCCACAGCGCGCAATTTCTATGCGTGATGCTTATTTTGCAGAGACCGAGTTAGTGAGTGCCCATGATGCCATTGGGTGTGTTTCAGCAGATTTGATTGCACCATATCCACCAGGAGTTGCAGTTGTTGCACCCGGTGAAATTCTCACCGCCCAGATTATTGAGGGCTTAGGGGCCTCACGTGCTGCAGGCGTTCGCATCGCCTATGCAACTGATCCCACTCTTGCCAAGTATCGAGTCGTAAAGAGAAGTTAAAGCGGTTGTCGATACACCTTATGACTCTGTGCTTGCGCAAGTGGGCGAATCACTAAAGAATCCACATTGAAGTGAGACGGCAGCATCACTGACCATCTAATTGCCTCAGCAACATCTTCTGCCACCAACGGCCTTGTGACACCTTCATAGACCTTTGCCGCTTTTTCGGTATCACCACTAAAACGTTGCACGGCAAACTCATCAGTCTTGACCATTCCAGGTGCAATCTCTGTCACCCGAATCGGTTGACCATTAAGTTCTAGGCGAAGGGTTTCAACAAGAGAAGTTTCAGCAAACTTTGCCGCCACATAACTTCCACCATTTTCATAGACGCGATGTCCGGCAGTTGATGAAATCATCACGATATGCCCACGGCCAAATGCCTGCATCAGCGGGGTCATTGCTTTAACCATTCGCACAGAACCCACAACATTGATATCAAATGTCTTCTTCCAAATTTCCGGATCGGAGTCATTGATTGCAGCTGCATCAAATGCCCCGCCAGCGCAATTGATAAGAATTGAGACTGGTTTTCCTTGCAAGTGCTTGGTAAGTGAATCAACTGAATCTTGCTTGGTGACATCGAGTGTGAAAGCTTCGATGTTCTGATCTTCTGCCGCAAGGGCAGCTAATCGATCTGCACGCCTCGCTGCAGCAATCACGTGATAACCATTGCTTGCCAGTAATCGCGCTGTTGCCGCGCCTATTCCACTACTTGCTCCAGTAATGACTGCATATTCACGTGTGCTCATGGGGTAGAGAGTACCTCGCAGTTAGAATCTTCGCATGAGTGAAAAGGTAGAGAAGTCCATGCGGCCACCACTTGAAATTAGAGCTGCACTACCTACAGATAAGCAACGTTGGTTCATTCTCTGGCAGGGTTATCTCGACTTCTATCAGACTGAGCTCTCTGTCGAACAAAGTTCACTCACCTGGCAGCGAATTCTTGATCCAGAATTTAATATGAAGTGCGCTGTTGCCATTGATGATGGCCTCATCGTTGGCTTTACGACATATAGCCTGCAGAACTCAACCTGGTCTGAGGGCGGACATTGCTATCTTGAAGATTTATTCGTTGATTCAACTGTGCGTGGAAAAGGTGTGGGTCGAGCGCTCATTGAATATGTGAAGAGCTATGCGATAGAAAATAACTGCTCGCGTCTTTATTGGAATACTGATGAAGATAATGCAACAGCTAGAAAGCTCTATGACACCTACACCTTAGAATCTGGAAAACGTCAGTACCGAATTGCCCTTAATTAGGCTCTGGATTTTTCGGTTTTCGCTTGAGCAACTTTCTTGGATCTACTTTTTTGCCTTGCGCTTTTACTTGATCAAGCATTCGATCAGCCCAGGCAAATTCCAGCGCCAGTATGGCAAGTCCCAGGACCAAGAACGGGATAGTAAAAGGTCCAGGAAGCACAATCAGCAGTAAACCTAAAACAATTAAAGTGAAGCCAATGACGGAGACAATTACTCTTCGAAGCTGCCTAGGTAGTGTTTTCCAGGTGGCGAGAAATTTACTCTTCCGGCTCATGCCCCGATATTACTCGACCAGCATAAGCACGCACAGCAGGGTCGGCAAAGGGCGCCTTAAAAACAAAGCAAGTGACCGTCTTCTCTGCGAGCAGCCATAGGATTGACTTTGTGAAAACATTTAGTCATAAGCTAAATAGGGATGCTTCATGACAACTTCCCTCATCATCACCATGATGGCAATTGGCTTACTAGTGGGGGTATCTAAAACCGCAATTGGTGGGATTGGGCTCCTTTCTGCAGCCCTGATTGCTCAAGTAATGCCGGCTAAAGAATCAACTGGAGTTCTTCTTGTTCTCTTTTTGGTAGGTGATCTCTTTGCTATTGGAGTGTATAAAAAACACGTTGAGTGGAAATTCCTTAAAACTCTTATTTTTCCAGTCTTATGTGGTTTTGTTGTGGGAGCTTTCTATCTCTTCCATTCAACGGATAGCTCCCTGAAAAGAACTATTGGAGTAGTTGTCGTCTTACTAGTCTTGCTATACCCCGTCAGTCAATATTGGCAGAAACATAATGACGATATCACTATTCGTTACCCGCTAACTCTTCGGGTATTTCTTGGCTCTTCAGCTGGCTTTATGAGTATGGTTGCCAATTCTGGTGGCACTCCCATGAGTATCTATCTGTTGTTGCGCAAAAATTCAGTACTTAACTTCCTAGGAAACACAGCCTGGTTCTTTTTTATCATCAACCTGGCAAAACTACCTTTCACCCTTGGCCTCGGTTTGCTCGATCTAAATTCTCTCCAGTACATCCTTCCTGCCGTGCCGATGGTCGCCATAGGGGCCCTGATTGGACGAAGATTTATCGCAAGAGTTGATCTACGAATGTTTCAGAAAATTACTCTGATCTCAGCGTTGGCCGTAGGCCTGAAATTAATCTTCTTCTAAAACAATTTTTTCTGACTTTTCCGTATCAAATCCGCATGTTTGGTAAGCGAGCAGGCTGCCAATTACAACACGCCCCCATCACGAGAGTGAAGTTAGGACATTACCCACTATCGAAACGATGTGATGAAGGGGCCTGTGGATGAAATACAAATGTGGAAAAGCAAAAGGGACCTGGTGATTAACCAAGTCCCCATTACTACCAAACCCGAAGTGCATGAGCATTATTGCACATAACTTGAGAGTTGCCATGGAAAGCAAAAGGGACCTGGTGATTAACCAAGTCCCGATTACTATCAATCCATCGTGATAAAAGTATTGCATAGATGCACGGTTACTCGCAGTAACTAGATCTAAAGAAGAGTCACCTCATCATTTGGATTAAGCAATCACTTTGAAACTTTTTCCAGAATTGGTGGATGTATAGATATCTGACCCCACAGTTACCAGCATTAACTGATCACTAGCGCTGAGAATCCCAGGAGCGCCTTTAAATGTGCTGAGCTTTATCCAAGTTTTACCAGAATTTGTTGACTTGTAGAGCGAGTTTCCGCCCAGAGCGTACAGACCTGAATTTCGCCATTCGATCTGGGTGAATTTGAGGCTATTCTTAATTTTAGTTGTTGATTTGAATGCATTCTCGGTAATTAGCAATTCAGAATTCTTAAGTGCTATAGCTACTCCTGGCAGCTCGGGTGAAACTGCAATATCTGCAAAGGTACTCGTCCCTAAAGATTTCCATGTCTTTCCAGAATCTGATGAGTACAGTAAATTCCCACTCTGTGAATCTGTGCCATAGAGCTCACTGCCAGCACCTTCTAAAGAGTGGAAATCAACTTTCCCAACCAAAGAGATGGCTTTCCAACTTAACCCCCCATCAATAGATTTAACTAGGCCAATGGGGTTTGGTGCTTTAGATCCTTGAGCAGGGTGTCCGCTTGCAACTAATACCTTTCCTAAGGATGTCAGCCCCATCACATCAGTTTTATCTTTTCCTACTAACTTCATCTCATTGTTGCCAACTAGCTCATAAAGCCCCTCATGGGTCAAAACAAGTATCTTGCTTTCTACAACTTTCACATGATGTATATGTGAGACTGAATCAAGAGTTGCAGCGCTTGCGTGGCTGTTAAGAGCAGTCAGGCAGATAAATGCAAGTACGAAATACCGATAAAACACTTTTTTCAACCCTGAATTCTCCATACTTTATGGTGGTCCGACTTTATTTAGTCTTAGCCAATAATTTCTTCATTACAGTGATTTCATCTGATTGCCCTTTTAGAATATCGGCAGACATCACCTTAGCTTCAATTATTTCTGTGCCATCAAGAAGAGCGACCATTTCTAGCGCTCCCTCATGGTGAGCAATCATGGCCTTAAGAAAAGCAGTATTGAACTTACTTCCCTTCAGTTTTTTTAGAGCTGCCAAATCACCTTTAGAAAGCATGCCACTCATACCCATATCGTGGTCCATGGTCATTGATGACTTAGTTGCGGTCAGCCAATACTTCAACTGGCTACTCTCTTTTTGCTGAGCAGAAATGATTCCCTTAGCTAATTTCTTTATCTCGGCACTGGCGCCATTCTTTAAAGCCATGTTTGACATGTCTATGGCTTGCTGGTGATGAGGGATCATGCCTTGTGCGAACATAATCTCATTCATGCCCAAATTCTGTAGACTACTGGCATGCGAACTAGCTGTTGCAGAGACTGTAACAATTCCATTTGAAAATAGGAATAACAAAATTGTAATGAACAGTAATAATTTCCGATTGCTTTGGGCCAAAATGCGCATATATGAATTTTACCAGTTCCAACTTTTTAGACAATCTGAAAAGTTGCCCTATAAGCCGGAAAGATCTAGTTTGGCTTTTTATTCAAAAGTGAGCCTAGGAATAAAACTAAAAGCAGATAAAAAGCTACCCCATTTAGCGCTTCACCTGGTGGTGTTCCTATGGTCGTTAAACTCATCTGCTGGCCGGCAACAAAACGCAAAACTGGATCAAAGGTAAGAGTTAGCAATATCAATGGGGTTAAACCTGGATAACGGAGAAACAATACAAGCAGGAGGATGGCAAGAATGAGTTGTATTGCGCCCCATTGGTGAAAAATCGCAATGATGTTATCTCCACCTTCAACCGATGTATCAATGCCAGCGATGCTCTGAGCACCACCATCAGGGGCAAAGAGGTGAATGCAACTGCGAACAACCATAACGAACATAAAGAGCAACACAATTAAACGAATTATGCGAAATCCTTCAAACTTTGAAGGATTATTGGGAAACACTTTTTTGATATCAAGCTTCATGGTTCCAACTATAAACCAGATCCAAGATTGCCCAGTTGAATGTTGTTTCCGGACATTTTAACAGACAGTCCTTTACTGCTGAGTGAGACGGATTTAACTTTAAGCCCCTTAGGTGGCGTCAAACTTCTTTGGCTCCTACTTTTAATTTGATTTTGAAGATCGGCCGGTAATGATGAAGCAGGGATTTGATTTCCCAAGATAGAAACACTCTGAAGTTCAAAATAAAGCTGGCTATTTGAGAACTTTGGAATCAGGAGCGCTGTACCCATCCCACCAGCTCCTACTCCAACCTGGAGAGTATTACCCAAAATTTGTGCATTGTTAAATTCGGATTGTTTTGTAATTGTTGATGCAGGAATAGTGGCCGTTACTTCTAAAGAGCCAATCAGGGTTGGTTTTGCTTTGCTGATACTTGATGCAGATATGTCTAGCGAAGTCTTTGTGCCGCTCTCTTTAAGAGCAAAACTCTTGATGTTTATCTCTGCAGATTTTATTGAATCAGAAGTCAGATTGCTTGGTACATCTGCCAATGGAACAGAAGCGCTAATACCTGAAGCATTGGGCATCTCTCGCTGAACTTTTGAAGTGATCTGCGATGAAATGTATTGTTGAACTCCTATTACTCCACCCAATAGAACAAAAGCTGTTGCCGAAATTGCAATAGTCTTAATCTTCATTCGAGGAACTTATCTGCTCGAATTCTTCAAATCGATATCCAGTGGTGTGAATACCCTGTGAATTTAGAAAAGAAGAGTCGCCCTATAAGCCGGATCCTGTAGTTCTTTCGAACCGATCACCATCCATCTAGATCTGCAATTGCTTGCAGATTCAAGCAACCTACCCGATAGCTTGCGCGAGCAACGCACTATCTTCTTGGTCTTGCTTCAGGTGGGGTTTACATAGCTACATGTATTACTACATGCACTGGTGGTCTCTTACACCGCCGTTTCACCCTTACCAATATTGCTATTGGCGGTCTACTTTCTGTTGCACTTTCCCGCGGATTGCTCCGGGTGGGCGTTACCCACCACCTTGCTCTGTGAAGTCCGGACTTTCCTCGGTCCAGTCTAGAAATTAATCTAGAGCTGCAACGCGGTGATCCGGGCGACTCTTCGTTGGCTAATGGTACGGGAGTTTAATTACCGCTTGCCACGTAATCTTTCAGGGCCTGGCGCTCGGAATCGAGTTCATTCACATGGTTTTTTACCACATCACCAATCGAAACTATCGAGATTAGGGCTCCATCGGCAGCAACAACTGGAACGTGACGTATCCGAAGCTCAGTCATCATCGTCATCAGTTCTGCAACGGTCGAATCCGCGGTGCAGGTGTGGACATCGACGGTCATGATGTCGCGAACATGCATCCCAATTAGTTGGTCGAGCTTGCCCGGCATTGCTCGGACAACATCTCGCTCCGAGACGATGCCATCGATTTTCTTTCCATCACTAGAGACAACTAGGGCCCCGACATGGTGTGAGTTTAATGAGCTCACCAAATCATGGATGCTGGCACTAGCTGAAATAGTTTCAACGCGCTTTCCTGAGATTATGCTGCCAATCTTCATAGGCCACTCCTTAACTTTTGAGTGGTTCCATACTGCTCTCTTGCCAGCAAGAAGCAATAGGGCGGGTTGGTTAAATCTTCTCTTTTCCTGAACCACCACGGGTGGCATAGAGGCTAGTAATCGCAGTAACCGTAAGCGTAGTAATGATGACTGCCAAACTTAGCTCGAGTGAAATCTCAGGCACGTGAACCCCGATGCTATGTAGGGCGTGGAGGACCATCTTGACTCCGATAAAGGCCAAGATAAATGCGAGTCCACGAGATAAGTGAATCAGGCGATCCATGAGTCCTTGGAGTAAGAAGTAAAGCTGGCGCAAGCCCATCAGCGCAAAGATGTTTGCGGTGATGACTACGTAGCTGCTGGTCGTCAGACCAAGAATGGCCGGAATGGAATCGAGGGCGAAGATTAAATCTGTAATGCCAAGGGCCACAAGTGCGATGGCAAAGTTACTGAAACCTCGTTTGCGCATAAATACGACAAGCTTTGACTCTTCTTCTTCCACATTCTCTTTCTCATTAACCAACTTATAAGCGGTGAAGATCAGGAATGCGCCAAAGAAGAAGAAGACCCAGGTGAACCTGGAGACAAGTGCTACGCCAAGGAAGATAAGGATGACGCGCAAAACAATCGCAATCAGAATTCCGTAAAGCAGGACGAGCTGTTGCGACTCTTTCTTGATCTTGAGTGTGGCGAGCAGGATGATAAAGACAAAGAGATTATCAACTGAGAGCGAATACTCGGTGAGCCAGCCGGCAATGAACTCTTTGCGGTACTCAGCAGGAGCCCACTGCGGCAGAAAGTAACCAAATGCAATGGCGGCAACGACGTAAAAGAGGGTCCAACTTAAGGCTTCGCGTGGAGTTGTCTCTTTATGTCTGCGCACGATTGCCAGGATTAAATCGGCAACTATGACTGCGCCAAGTACCGCAACAGTTACTAGCCATTCTGTCGATGAAATCATCGTAAGTGTCCTCTTTCATTTACTGACCGCACAGCGCGTAGACCATCAGATGGCCAGATAGAGATAGAGGATATCGAACATGGCGCCGCATCAACGTGGAAGACCGCTTCGGCTGGTGCTCCTATGGCCAATCTCACCGCAGTCTTGATGACTCCGTTATGTGTCACAACAATTATCTTCTTACCTGGGTACTCAGCCACCAACTTCTCGAGCGCTTCTTCAATGCGCACTGTTGCCTGGTCCCAGGACTCTCCCCCACCGGGTGCGTAGGCAGTTGAGTTAAGCCATGCTTGATATGCATCGGGCTCTTCTTCCCTTACCTCTTCAATTGATTTCCCATCCCATGATCCAAATGAGAGTTCAAACCAGGCTTCATCAAAGATGATTTCAAGTCCGGTGGTGCGCGCGATTGCTTCAGCTGTTTGTCGGGTGCGATTTAGCGGGGATGCGATAAGAACTTCGGCACCCAACTTCACAGCTTCTTCTGCAACAAGTTCTGCTTGATCCAAACCATCTTGCATCAGCTCTGGGTCAAGTGCTCCAGTTCCGGAGAATTTACGGGTGGGTGTGAGAACTGTTTCCCCGTGGCGCACAAAATAAATAAAGGTCGGAATTTCAGCGCTGCGCAAGCGATCAGTCAGGTAATTCTGTTGAATGACGGCGGCCGGTTTATGGGCACTGCCACCATCGAGTGCCTTATTGGCTAGGCGATCGGCATGCGAATTCTCATCGCGAGGAATCCAGGAATAGGTAACAAGTGATGGCGTGTGAGCATCGCGGCATTGCTTAGCTAAATCGCGCATATCAGCATGCTTAATCTGCCAACGGCCCGACATCTGCTCAACAACTAACTTAGAGTCCATCGCAACTTCCACGGTTGCCTCTTTATCCAACTGATGGATATGAGAAAGCCCAGCGAGTAGGCCGTTGTATTCGGCCACGTTATTTGTTGCCACCCCTATAACATCAAAGAGTTCGGCGACGATCTTGCCGTTTTCAGTAACAACTGCGCCATAGCCAGCAGGGCCTGGGTTTCCCCGAGAGCCGCCATCTGCCGTTAACTTAAAGTGACGAGCCATTAGTGATCACGCACCAATATGCACCGACATTCTTCACATCTAATAACTTCATCATCTGCCAACCCGGTGATTCTTTGCAGCTCATGTGCATTAAGGGTTAAGTGGCAACCCTTGCATTGATTTCCAGCCAGTGCTGCCGCACCTATTCCACCATCTGCTCCACGGATTTTTTCATAGAGCGCCAGTAATTCAGCGCTGACTGATTGCGTGGTTGCCGCACGATCTGTGGCAATTCCTTCAAGTTCGGTGTTAATTGCAGCCATGGCATTTTCTTTGCGGATATTTAAATCAGCAATGATTGCCGCAAGCTCTGCTTCCTCTGCCGTTAAAGCCGCAATGCGCTCTTTGAGTCCATCTACTCGCAACATGATTTCAAGCTCAACTTCTTCTAACTCAGATCTGCGAGCGCCTAAAGTGACAAGCTCATGTTGAGTCTGCTCAAGTTCTTTTGGGGTTCCGGTGCCGGATGCCAGTCGGGTCTCATCACGAGTAATGCGAGTAACGATCTGCTCAACATCACCTTCAGCACGTAGTAGCTCGCGCTTGACATCGCTGAGTTCGGTTTCGGCGGCAATAAGTAAGTCGCGCACATTGTTCGACTTGATGGTGCTCGAAGTTATCTCAGCTAGTTCGGGCAGGGTCGCTGCCTTGTTCTTTAAGGTGGCGCTGTGAAGGTCAAAATTTTGAATATCGAGGATGCAACGCTGGTCGCTAGCGCTAGCTTTCACGGCGTTCTCCTCTAGAAAAGTGGCGGTGCAATATGTAATTCTTAGCCGAACCTTACTTTACCCAGTGCGCCAGCGGCTACTTAACGCTGAAGGAGTAGCTGCCTTTGACTGGATGACCATCTTCTGAGACCACACGGTAGGTAACCAAGTAAGTGCCCTTCTTCAGGGTGCCCACGATCTTCGTCGTTGCTCGCACACCACTGACAATCGTTGGTGACTTATCAACGCGCTTTCCCCGTGAGTCGGTAACTTTCAGTGCATTGATTTTCTCTTTATCTAGCGTTAATAAAGTTTCGCCAAATTCAATCCACACAGATTTAGGTGACTGCGTCAGAATGGCACTTTTCACTGGGTTTGTCCGTGCTATCTCGGCATGGGCGAATGCACCTGGCGCTGCGGTATGAGAGATAAAAAGGATCAAGGCCAGAAGTAAGAATGTGCTGGCAGACATCAAAGTGTCTAGAAATTTACTAGCTTTTATCCGATGTCCACGCATAAAGTCATAGTACCTGCGAACCTAGACCTACCCACACCAGCAGGCATCTGGGAGAATTTCCATATGGCACGGCGTATCCCTGTAGATGTGAAGAATTACTACGACAATGCACCTTCACCTCATCGCCAGACGATGTTAGAGATGCGCGAGCGAATTCTGCAGATTATTCCTGAGGCCCAAGAGGTTGTCAGTTATGCCATGCCAGGCTTTAGAGTTGATGGCGAGGTTGTTGCAGGCCTACTGGCCAATAAGAAGCATGTCGGGTACTACCCATTTAGTGGATCTATCTTGAAGTTATTTCCAGAGGAGTTAGCAAAATTCACCACAACAAAGAGCGCGATTCACGTCCCAGTAGATAAACCTCTCACAAAGACCTTGCTTGCTAAGTTGATTAAGGCAAGGATTGCGCTATGAAAAAGTTATTGGCTACGACGATTTCAGCCGCCTTCCTTTTATCAGCATTTGCCCTACCTGCCACAGCCGCTGTGAAGGCCGGTGCAACGTGCTCGAAAGCAGGAACTACGAATACAAGTGCTGGAAAGAAGTTCACTTGTATTAAGTCAGGTAAGAAGTTGGTGTGGAATAAAGGTGTAGTCATAATTTCCTCAACGCCGACACAGGCACCCACCCCTAATCAATCTGGCGCGCCTGAGGAGCTTCCTGTGGTTTCGCTAGCTTCTGATTTCATTTCTGCATCTGAATGTAAATTAAATAAGGCAGGAAATAACCCAGATCTTAACACTGGATTTCCTAGAGAGCGAAAATATATTCCAGCAACCGGTGATCGAAAGTCCATCGTATTATTTGTTGATTTCCCAGATCTACCTGCAGATCAACGTGCAATTTCCGTATGGAAGCAGACTCAAGTGCCGTGGGCGGAAAAGGCTCTTGCTGCAATGAGTTACGGGAGATATAAACTCAAATACGAGTTGCAAGAAAAGTTTTATCGTATTTCAACTCCTTATGGCGCATACATAAAAAGTGAAGCCGGAAATGCGCCAGGTTCAATTCCTGCTCAAGCCCTAGAGACAAATAAACTACTCACGGATGCAATAGTCGCGGCTGACCCTGATATAGATTTCTCGAAATACGATTTTGTTAATGTAGTAACTCCCACATTTAAACCGAAAACTGAGGGTGGAGCATCTGGTGGGCAAGGTTTTAGTGCTGATGGAAGAACTTCGTTTCTGGCCACACTCGGTCCTATTGATGAATATCTAGATGACTCAACTAAGAAAAATTGGTTGCTTCATGAAACGGGCCACCTGCTTGGACTCAACCATATTTATGCCGGTGAAAGAGGGCCTGCGGGTTGGGATGTCATGGGCAATGTTTTTGGAATGGATGATTTCCTTGGATTCAACAAATACTTCCTAGGTTGGATCGAGGAAAACCAGGTTAATTGCATAAGCGCCAGCTCTAGCAAGGAGTCAATTCATCTCTTAACACCCGTGGGCACCACTTCCACAGGAACAAAGATTGCGATGATTAAAATAAGCCAATCTAACGGTGTGGTCGTAGAGCTACGAAGGAAAACTGAGCTCGATAATCTGTCAGAGGCGAATTCCGGTGTAATTGTCTACACGTTAGATACCAGTATTCCCGATAACCAGGGTGCTATAAACATTGTCTCCAACCCGACAAAATTTGGAAGCGATACAAGAAAAAATAGAGTGCTTCTTGGGTCTATGGGCGTCGGAGAATCGACAATCACAAACGGGTTCAAAATCAAGGTGATAAAGAGTGTTACAGCTGGCGCTTACGTATCAATTAGCAAGGCAAATTGAAGTAATGAAGAAAATTGGAATCTGGGCTCTCACATTATTCTGCCTTACTGCATTTCTTAATGCTCCAGCCAGTGCTGCCGTGAAGGCAGGTGCAATGTGCTCAAAAGCAGGGACCACGAATACAAGTGCTGGAAAGAAATTCACTTGTGTTAAATCAGGTAAGAAGCTGGTGTGGAATAGGGGTGTTGCTGTTGCAAAGCCTGCCGCAATTCCAAGTGCTCAGCCATCTAGTGCTGCCTCACCAACACCAAGTGCGCCAGCAGAAAAGATTCCAGTGGTTCCTACTTCACTAGAAAACCTTGAAGCCAACTACGAAGGAATCCCTTACTCATCCTGGAAGAACTCACAAGATAATTTGGAGAAATACAAGACCACGGATCTCAAAGTCACTATCACTTTCGGGCCAAACTCTACTGAGAGATATCCCAACAAAGTTACTGAAGATATGGTCAAGCTTGGTTCAAGGGTGATGGGGGCACAGAAACAACCTCAAGAAGTAAGGTTTGTGGAATTCAATAAAACTGATATCCCTTGGGCTAGAGAAATGGCTGCAAAGTACGTGAGTCCATTTAACCTTGGTATTTCACTGCCAGATCAGGCTGAAGAAAAGTGTTCTGGCGCTGATTGCGATGGCGCAGTTACAAATATCGCAAGTGGTGTCGGTTTAATCCTGGTGGGAATCTCAACACCAGTAGATCGCTTCGGAATCGTAAAGTTCAAAGGACAAAATGACATACATGAGTATGTTCACGCAGTTCAAGGAATGATTTTTGCAAGTCAAGGTGGAAGACCCCCTTCTACCCGCACACCTTGTTGGTATGCAGAAGGTCAACCTCAAGCGATTTCTATCGTTACTGCAGCCAAGACATATTCTGATTACATCGCCTTGAGAAAGAGCTGGGTGACAAATAACCGATGGCTATTGAAGGACTTTGAGGCCGATAGCATCGAAGAATTCATGCGACTCGGGATGAAAGTTCCATGCCCAGATGGAACTCGCGACTTGAACTTCTCCCTTGGCTACATACTCCTTGATGCCCTAGTTGCTGCTGGCGGCATCGATAAGACATTTGATGTGCAAGCAGCAATTGCTACTGGGTTAACTTTTGAAGAAGCTTTCAAGAAGGTCTACGGGTTAAGTTGGGCTGAAGGCTCTGCAATTCTTGCGAGGGTTGCGTCAAGAACATATAAGGAATTGAAGAAATAGTCTTGGGTAGTAATGGTCTTAAAGTCAGCTCTAAAGAGTTATTTTCTTTAGAATCCTATCATCACTGATGAGCTGAAGCTGATACCCCTTTAATTTCTGTGAAGCCTTCAGTACTAGTTGTCCATCTTCAGAGTATGTGAAGGAAATCTTCTTACTCGCAGATCCCTTCTTCACAGCGATAGCCCTCAGTGATGGGTTGACCGCAGAGATTTCTACATTGCTAGTCAGGGTAAAGGTGCTGCCCTTCTTAACCTTCTTAAATTTAGAGGTTGTAATCTCGTTTTCAACTATTGACTGAATCTCTTCAAGTGTGGCGCTTCTGACGTTCTCATCTGCATTTGGCAGGAATGTGTAGCCAAGCTCTAATGCAGTTGGAGTCTTATCGGGATTTAGATTCGCGATTCGCGCTTTCTCTTCTGCATTTGGAATAAAGGTGTAGTCAAGCTCTGCTTGCGTTGGGCTTCCATCAGGATTCTTAATCCATGCTGGGTTTTCCGGAGTTGCTATAGGACCTGTTGCACCTTGCGGTTCAGGACCGTAAATAGGAGTTCCATCGGTGTTAAATCCCTGTGTAATCATTCCTGGTGGTGGAGGTGGTGGTGGGGGTAGCTTTGCACGTTCTTCTGCATTTGGAATAAAGGTGTAGTCGAGCTCTGCTTGTGTTGGGCTTCCATCAGGATTCTTAATCCATGTTGGATTTTCTGGAGTTGCTATTGGTCCCGTTGCACCTTGTGGTTCAGGACCATAGATTGGAGTTCCATCCGTGTTAAAGCCCATGAAGATATCTGCATAACTTGGAGTGCTAAAAGAAAGAATTCCAATGACAAGTGCAACGGTGAGTTTCTTGCCACCTGCGGTTATTTTCCTGCACGTCATGAGAGAAGAATACATTGAGATAAACGTGGGCGGCGAGGGTTTCGAACCCCCGACATCCTCGGTGTAAACGAGGCGCTCTACCACTGAGCTAGCCACCCGGCTAATGTTGCTTGCGAATACTACTTTATATATACGAAAGTAGGAAAATCATGCGTAAGAAGAGCGAGATTAGAGAGCTGCAATAGCAGTTTTGTAATCGCCATTGTTGCGAGCATCGCCTAGGCCTTGAACTACTGACCAGCGCACAATGCCTGCTTTATCAATGATGAATGTTCCACGCAGTGCGCATCCGATATCTTCATTGAAGATCCCATAGGCCTTAGCTGCTGCGCCATGTGGCCAGAAGTCTGCCAAAACAGGGAATGTGTATCCCTCTTGTGCCGCGAAGATCTTCTGAGTGTGCATGGAATCGCATGAGACGGCAAGGACTTGCACGTTATCGTTTTCAAATGCTGAAATGTCATCGCGGATGGCACAGAGTTCACCGGTGCAAGTGCCGGTAAATGAGAATGGAATAAAGACAAGAACTACATTCTTCTTACCCTTAAATGATGAGAGGGAAACCTTGCTGCCGCTCTGATCTTTTAGCTCAAAATCTGGGGCTACATCACCGATTGCAATTGTCATTGCGCGAATCTATCGCTTGCCCGCTTTTCGTGCCACTAGACGAGTTGCGGTCCAATCAGCTGCCACCGCTAAGGATGAAGTTTAGCTGAGTCCACATGTGGGCGCTGCATCTTGAATATCACTTGGCTCCACATGGCCAGTGCGACCAACCTTTGGAGTGAGCACCCAGATGGAACCGGTTTCAGAAAGATACGCCATGGCATCCATTAATTCATCTACGAGATCGCCATCATCTTCACGAAACCATAAGAGAACGGCATCAATGACTTCATTGGTGGAACCTTCAAGAAATTTGGTTCCAGTAATTTTCATGATCTCGCTGCGGAGAGCGGCATCACAATCTGCCCCATATCCCACCTCGAGGACGAGCTCTCCTTGAGCAAACCCCATGCGCATTGCCACGGGATAAGTCCACCGAATGTGACGAATATTTACAAGGGTTTCACCTGTACTTACCCTTCTTTTTTTGTGCTTGCACCCATTTTGGGCGAGAATACGGCCATGACTGAATTCGATGGATTCCCAGATCAGATAATCGATCAACTTGTAGATACGGATCCAGGTGAAACGGCAGAATGGCAGGCCTCCTTCGACGCCGCCCTCACAGCAGCCGGACCAGTCCGAGCTCGTTATTTAATGCTCTCCCTGCTTCGCCGGGCGCAAGAGAAGAACATCGGAATTTCCCAACTTCGCACCACTGATTACATCAACACAATTTCTCCAGAACACGAGCCAGAATTTCCTGGCGATGAAGTAATGGAACGTCGTATTCGCAGATTTAATCGCTGGAATGCGGCGATGGTGGTGCACCGCGCGCAGCGTCCAGGTGTAGGCGTTGGCGGACACATCTCTACCTACGCTTCATCTGCATCCCTCTATGAAGTTGGTTTTAACCACTTCTTCCGCGGACAAGATCATCCTGGTGGCGGAGATCAAATCTTCTTCCAAGGTCACGCCAGTCCCGGCATGTATGCACGAGCATTTCTAGAAGGTCGCTTTACTGAAAATCAACTTGATGGATTTCGCCAAGAACTCTCACACCAAGGCGGCGGATTATCTTCCTACCCACACCCACGTTTAATGCCAGAGTTTTGGCAATTCCCAACGGTATCTATGGGTATTGGTCCGATTAATGCAATTTATCAAGCACGCTATAACCGCTACTTACATAACCGTGGCTTTAAAGATACAAGTGATCAAAATGTCTGGGCATTTTTAGGCGATGGTGAAATGGATGAGGTCGACACCATTGGCGCAATCGGTCTGGCCTCTCGCGAGAAGCTCGATAACCTCACCTTTGTTGTGAACTGTAACTTGCAGCGCCTCGATGGTCCGGTGCGCGGTAATGGCAAGATTATTCAAGAGCTGGAATCAATGTTCGGTGGCGCCGGTTGGAATGTGGTCAAAGTTGTCTGGGGCCGCGAGTGGGATCCACTACTGGCACAAGATCGTGAAGGCGCTCTCGTTAATTTGATGAACACCACCCTCGATGGAGATTTCCAAACATTTAAGGCCGAAAATGGCGCATTTGTTCGCGAACACTTCTTCGGTCGCGATCCACGCACTGCCGCAATGATCGCTGGTTGGTCTGATGATCAAGTCTGGGGACTTAAGCGCGGTGGTCACGACTATCGCAAACTCTTTGCCGCATACACAGCTGCTGTACAGAAAAATGGAAAGCCAACAGTCATCCTGGCCAAGACCATTAAGGGCTGGACCCTTGGTTCGCACTTCGAAGGACGTAACTCCACCCACCAGATGAAGAAGATGACGCTGGAAGACATCATCGAATTCCGCGATCGCCTTAATATTCCGCTCACTGACGACAAGTTAGATAAATACACACCTTCTTACTACCGCCCACCAGCTGATTCACCTGAGATGAAATACCTAGAAGAGCGTCGCCGCGAATTAGGTGGATCAATTCCACGTCGTCGCAAAGTATCAAAGCCTTTGCCGCAGCCAGCAGATGAAGTCTATGAATCTGTGCGCCGTGGTTCCGGTCAGCAAGAGATTGCCACAACGATGGCATTTGTTCGTATGCTCAAAGACTTAGTAAAGGATCCAGGACTTGGCAGCCGCATCGTTCCGATTATTCCTGATGAGGCTCGCACATTTGGCCTTGATTCATTGTTCCCAACGCTAAAGATCTACTCCCCTCATGGTCAGCAATACATGGCGGTGGACCGCGAACTCATGCTCTCTTATAAGGAATCAACTACTGGTGTGATTTTGCACGAAGGAATTAACGAAGCGGGATCAGTTGCATCCTTTACCGCAGTTGGCTCTTCCTACTCCACACATGATGAACCAATGATTCCGATCTACATCTTCTACTCCATGTTTGGATTCCAGCGCACTGGAGATGCCTTCTGGGCCGCCTCTGACCAGTTGGTACGTGGATTCGTCATGGGAGCAACAGCTGGGCGCACAACCCTGAACGGTGAAGGCCTGCAGCATGAAGATGGACATTCGCATCTACTGGCTGCAACTAACCCAGCAGTGGTTGCATACGATCCTGCCTTTGCTTACGAAGTCGGCCATATCTTTAAAGATGGTCTGCGCCGGATGTATGGCGAGAACAGTGAAAACATTTATTACTACATGACTGTTTATAACGAGCCATACCTGCAACCAGAAGAGCCGGCAAACCTTGATCTTGAAGGTCTGCTCAAGGGAATTTATCTCTATGCACCTGCCTCTAAGCAGCGCAAGAAGAATGCTCAAATTCTGGCATCTGGTGTGGGAGTGAACTGGGCCATTAAGGCACAGAAGTTACTCGCCGAAGATTGGGGCGTAGCAGCCTCGGTCTGGTCTGTGACTTCCTGGAATGAACTTCGTCGCGATGGGCTAGAAGTAGATCGCCATAACATGCTCAATCCAAGTGATAAGAAGAGTGCCTATATCCATGACAAGCTTGCTGGAACACCAGGGCCGGTTATTGCCGTCTCTGACTTCATGCGCGCGGTGCAGGACCAGATTTCACCATGGGTACCAAATCAATTCCACTCACTTGGTACTGATGGCTTTGGTCTTTCCGATACTCGCGGTGCACTTCGTCGCCACTTTAAAGTCGATGCCGAATCAATTACGGTGGCAACACTTGCTGAGCTTGCTAAGGCAGGGGAAGTAAAAGAATCTGTTGTGCAAGAAGCTATTGATAAATACCGAATCTTTGATGTGAGCGCTGCAGATGCTGGCAACACCGAAGGTTCTGGCTGAGCTAGCTCTGTCTGGCGCTCTCTTGTTTGAGAGCACTTGTAAAGAAGATAGTTGCCAGCATCATGGCTGTTGGAATCATCATGGCAAGTGCGATTGATCCTGTGAACTGAATGGTCCAGGCAACAATCCATTTCACGGCAAAGGTAAGAACGGTATTTGTCACACCAAACTGACCCACCACCACAGCACTCGGTAACTTAGAGCGACGATTTGCTGCAGCAAAAAAAGACGGTGCCACAAATGATGAGCCAAGGCCTGCCATTGCATAGCCAAGGATGAACAATGAGTAGGACCACCACGTCAGATTTGCCGGCAAATGCGTTGCCACAATAATGCAGCCACCAAAACCGATTCCGGCAAAGATAACTCCACGTTTGGCCCAGACCTGAATCGGTGCTTTATCTAGCAATCGAGAGATGAGAAGCCGGCCCACAATCATGGCGGCTGTGAAAACAATAAATGGCGCCGTACTCAGGCCCGCCGAAATATCTAGCCGCTCCTTGGGAAAGATTGTCCCCCAGTCACCGAGTGCGAATTCTAAATAAATCACACACGCCATACCAAGGCTGACTGGCCAATCAATTTCAAAAGAGGTAAAAATGTCTTTAATTGTGTAGTCATGATCAGTGCTTGTATTAGGTTCAAGCAGCACCGCTTTAAGTCGAATCACTATTGAAAGCATGATCACAGTAAGAAGAACTGAAAGGATGGTGATGTGGGTCGTGAGAGCTACCCGGCCTACTAATAGCCCGGAGAGGATTGATGTGGCAAGTGATCCCGCACTCCAGTAACCAGCGGTACTGGTGATGACATTGATGTTGCTGCGATTAAGCAGGTGAAACCCATGAGAATTCAGGCAGACATGTACTGCGGTAATTCCGAAACCGAATGAAATATTTAAGAGCAGAAATAGAATGCTTGAGCGCACCTGCACCAAAAAGGTCAGAGATGAGAAGAGTAGAAGAATTGATGCAATCGTGACCCGAAAGGCACCGAATTTGTGGAGAATATGCCCAACGGTGAGAAGTCCAAGAAATGCACCAATTCCGCCTGTGCTCACAAGTGAACCAAAGGCGCCATTTTCTAATTGCATATTGGCTTTTACTTCTGGAAAGCGCGGGAGCCAGGCCATGATGCCAAAACCAAAACAAACAAAGAGAGTGTGAAGGAGTTTCTTCTCTTTGCTATGGTCAATCACTGATGACATCAGAAAAGCGCGTTTGCTAATTGTGCTCGAGCTTTAATCACTCGTGGATCGGCAGGGTCAACTAAAGCAAATAGTTCAAGGAGGCGATCTTTAACCAGCTTCTGCTCATCTGCTTCCAGAACCTGAACCAAGCGAAGTAGGCGTTCAAAGCCTGGCTCAAGATATCCACTCATCACTTCCACATCGGCACACTGCATCTGAATAGAAATATCATCTGGGTTCGCCGCCGCCGACTCCATCACTTGATGAGCATCAATGCCTTCGGTGCGAAGAAGTAGTTGCACTTGCGCAAGTCCGAGCTTTGCAAAATTATCGTTCGGTTTACGAGCAAGTAGTTTCTTGTATGCCGCTTCGGCGCTTTCATAATCTCCCTTATCAAGGGCGGCTAGCGCTTCATCTTCTTCTGGCTCCGAACTTTCTGCTGGCTCTTCACCGATTCCTTGCTTTGCGGCAATGGTGAGAATTTTGTTCATCACTTCCCGAAGTTGGGTTTCAGTCAGTGATTGCTCAAGGAAAGGGATTGCTTGGCCTGCGATAAAGACAACGCCATAGGGAATCGTGCGCGCTTGCAGGGCTTGGGCAACAGGTGCCTGGGTGTCGATATCAACTGTTGCTAGCGCCCACTTTCCATTATCTGCCGCTTCCAAATTCGCCAGTGATCGAAGCACGGTGACAGATTCGGCAGAACGATTCGACCAACAGATGATTACTACTGGTTTCGTATTCGATAGTGGAAGTATCTCTGACTGCAGATTCTCAGTAGTGACAACTATTCCTGGCATCGCAATAGAAGTATCTGGTGCTGGTTTACCCAGTGAACTTAAATCTACTGCCTGAGAAAAATTAGGTGGCAAGCTCATTACTGAATCATGCCATCAACTCGTACCGTGACGCCAGAATCGCGGCGAAAGGGCAAAACATCAGCAATATAAGCCTTTGCCGCAAATTCCAGACCCACATCATGTCCTGCTTTTTCACTTAAGTACCAGCGGTGTTCTAGCGTCTCATGAAAAAATTGAGCAAGTTCAATTCTGCCTTCGTGCTCTGGTGGAATCAAATTAACTGTTGGTCTAAAGACTTCATCAAGCCATCGCTTGGCTGAATCGGCTACCGGTGGTTTCGGAGATTTCTCGCGGCCCCGAAAGCGATCAAATGAGGCAAGCAGCCTTTTAGCTTGCAGCTCTTCTGTTTCTAGCCCGATTAATTCGCGCAATCGATTCTTGTGATAACCGGCGGCAACAAGTTTGGGTTGGAAGACTAAGCGACCTGCATCTTCGCCTTCTTCCATAGAAACTGAGACTTCTTCCACTGCAAAACCGAGGTCATGTAGCTGACGCATGGCACGTTCAACTGCGTGGCGATCAGTGGGATCAAGTACCTGGCGATCTTTTAGTGCAGACCACAGCCGGTGATACCGGTTGATAAGTGCGGTACTTGCGCGGATTGGGTCCATGCCCGGATAGAGAACTCCCGACAGTTGTAGATCTTCTAACTCTGCTGCAACGTTAAAGTGGGCAATCTCTAAATCATGTTCGCGCTGTCCAGCCGTTAAAGTTTTTTGAAACTCACCCGTTTCCGCATCGACTAGATAGGCGGCATAGGCTTCAGCATCTCTGCGAAATAAAGTATTGGAAAGCGAACAATCGCCCCACCAGAAACCAAGCAGGTGCAGGCGCACCAGCAACAGCGCCAGTGCATTGGCCATCAGCGTTACTTCTTCACCAGTAACGTTCTTATCACTGAGTACAACGCGGTAGGGCAATGAGTACGGCAAGAACCTAGTGACGAGGGCGCAGGGAAGTTCTTCACCGTTGTTATCGGTGCGACCCTCGATGACGGCAATCGATTGAACGCTAGGAGAATTCAGATGTGTAAGCTCTCGCAAAATCTTGTACTCGCGGTTTGCAAACTCTGCCACCGTCTCTTTGACGGCGTAGACCTCAGATTCGGGGTCATCGGTAGAGCGCACCAAGCGCACTACGTGGCGGGAGATGCCTCGTTTTTCGGCCAGCAACGGATCTTCCGGCCATTGCTCCAGCGGCAGGTTCCACGAAAGTCCGGTGACGGCAGCAATCTCTTCACCCAGTCCCGTTATTCGTAGCGCCATGGGAGTTATTCTCTCTTACGCTTTACAATAAAGCATGGCAATTTCAGAGCGAATGAAGCGAAAAGTCAAAGATTCACCAACTTCACAAGATTTTGGTGCAGCTGGAGCGCCGGTTGACCGCGCTCATCCATTTTATTTCGGATTTGTCGCAACAGTAGGTGCCTTAAGTGCCTTTGTTCTCATGCGAGCACTTGCAAGTGCAAGTCAAGTATTCGTACTGATTGTGATCGCACTCTTCTTAGCGATGGGTCTAAACCCAGCCGTTGAGGCTATTCGCAAGAGGGGGCTATCACGTATTTCAGCTGTTGCAATAATCTTTGTATCGGTGCTCATCGCAGTTGTGCTTTTTGGCGCACTTATTGTTCCTCCGCTTATTTCGCAAGGCACAAACCTCATTGAGATAGCGCCATCGCTACTGAGCCAATTAAAAGATAACCCTGCAATCGCCAATATCAATGAAAACTACGGGATCATCGATACCTTAGAGAAGAAACTAAGTTCGGTAACTTCCGATGGCACGCTCTTGTTCTCAGCCTTCGGTGGAGTCGTTGGCGTTGGAAAGACTGTTCTCTCTGGCACCTTTACTGCACTGACTATTCTGGTTCTCACTCTTTACTTCATCACTTCACTTAATCAGATGACTGAGCTCGGACTTAAATTGATCCCAAGTAGTCGTCGTCCACGAGTAGCGCTACTAACCGATGCAATTATCGCTCGCGTGGGGGCCTTTGTTGGAAGTCAGGTATTAATCTCTTCCCTGGCTGCCATCTTTTTGACGATTTTCGGAGTCATTCTTGGTCTGCCATCACCTGTGGCAATCGGAATCATTATCTTTGTCTGCGGGCTGGTGCCACTTATTGGACACTTCATCGGAGCTGCAATCTTCACCGTACTGGCCCTCACACAATCAGTGACAATAGGTATTTCAGCCTTCCTCGGATACATCATTTACGTGCAGATTGAGAATTACATTCTCACTCCTAAAATCATGAAGCGGACCCTGAACCTGCCAGGTGCGGTAACAATCATTGCCGCCCTCATTGGTACATCACTTCTTGGGTTAGTTGGCGGGCTACTTGCAGTACCAATTGCCGCTTCCATAATCTTAATTCTGGAAGAAGTAGTTATCCCTCGCGCAGAAAAGTCTTAAATCTCAGTAGGTAGCGGTAATCGCTGCGGGGCAATCACCGCAACGATTTCACTTAAGACTCTATGCACAAATGGTTCACCGACCCATAGGTGTTTAGCGCCATCAACAGCGATCAGCTTGGTTTGCGGGATCACACTAAAACGCAGTCGTGCTTGCTCCGGCTTTAAGTAATCATCATGCTCGGGAATCAGTGCAACTACTGGTCTGCCATCTACAGCCCAAAATTCAAGATCACTATCCACAATTTCGAGCAAGGTGGGGCTCAGCAGTATCAAGCCCTTCACTCGCATATCACGGGCATGGCTAATTGCAATACTTGTTCCAAATGACCACCCAATAACCCACAACTCTTTGATGCCAAGGGTGTCAAAGCAATAGGCAATCATCGCTTCCACATCATATTTTTCGGCGCGTCCATTGTCATAACTACCCGTGCTTGTCCCAGCTTCACTACTTGTTCCACGAGTGTTAAAGCGCACGACTGTAATTCCAGCCATTGCCGGTAATCGATTAGCAGCCTTTTTATAGATGTGGCTATCCATCATTCCGCCACCCGTTGGGTTGGGGTGGCAACATAAAATTGCAGTTGTGGGGTTTGAAAGAGGAGTCGCCACTTCTCCTACAAGTGTTTGGCCATCAGCGGTGAGAACAGTAAATGGCGTGCGCGTTGCGGCAAGCACGGTGCTGGGGCGGATTGGCTCTGACATTGGCGTGAGTCTACTTCTACTTAGTAACGGGGCGCATTGCGCGTGCGTTCAGTGCGCGGGCCGCGATTATTTCGCTTACTCCAGCAGGCATTGTGCCAATGTCTGCGATTATCTTCTTCACCATCTAGCCAGGCAACGGTATGTGGAGTTGCCATCGGGATCACTTGATCACAACCAGGGCAGCGATACGGTTTATTTGCAGATGAACCGGTTAATTTACGAACGGTCCATAAACCATTTTCATCTTCTTCAAAACTTTGATTCGATGGATTAATCTCACGGTCTTCATCGTTATTCTTTGGCCGACGATTCTTCGGGTAGTTCTTACGTGGGCTCATGGCTTCATTTTCTCGCATTTTGCCCCACAAAGTGAGAAGATGACACTATGAGCAAGGTCATCAGCGTTTCCCAGCTCCATAAGAAATATGGCCAGACGCAGGCAGTCGATGGGCTTGACCTTGAAATCGAACAGGGCGAAATCTTCGCACTGCTTGGGCCTAATGGCGCTGGCAAGACCACGACGGTGGAGATACTCGAAGGATTTCGTGATCGTGATTCCGGTGATGTGAAAGTTCTTGGCTTTGACCCAGCAACTAAAGGCAGCGCCGGACAAGGGTGGCGTGATCGCATCGGCATTGTTCTGCAATCAACTCAAGATGCCGGCGACCTGACTGTCTATGAGTCAGTCTCGCACTTTGCCACTTATTACAAGAATCCGAAAGATGCCCGCGAGGTCATTGAATTAGTTGGACTCACAGAGAAATCTGATGCGCTTGGTCGAACACTTTCTGGTGGGCAGCGCCGTCGCCTGGATGTCGCACTGGGAATTATTGGTAGACCGGAACTAATCTTTCTCGATGAGCCCACTACAGGTTTTGATCCGGAAGCACGTAGAGCATTCTGGAATTTGATTCGCACCTTGCGCGATGAAGGCGCCACCATTGTTCTGACAACTCACTACCTTGATGAAGCAGAAGCACTGGCAGATCGGGTGGCAGTCATTATCAAGGGGCAGATTGTTGAAATCGCACCACCAGCAGAACTTGGCGGGCGCGCAACATCACTTGCCACTATTTCCTGGCGAGATGGCGCACAAGTGTGCAGTGAGAAGAGTGCTAACCCCACGGAACGCGTCACGGAGTTAGCGGCCCAATTTGGTGGAGAAGTTCCAGAGCTGAGCATTAAGCGAGCATCACTAGAAGATATCTATCTGGAAATGATTGGGGGCCAGGATGAATAAGCCCACCGCTTTCTCCATTGGTATGCAGCGAGGCAAGTTAGAGATTAAACAATTTATGCGACAGCGTGAATCCATTGTCTTCACCATGTTATTCCCACTCATCTTGCTTGCCATCTTTGGATCAGTATTTTCTAACACGATTGCCGACGGTGTTACCTTTAGTCAATATTTTGTTGCAGGAATGATTGCATCAGGACTTGTTAATACCGGTTTCCAGCAACTAGCAATCATGATTCCGATGGAGCGCGACTTTGGAACGCTCAAGCGATTACGTGGAACTCCGATGCCAGCAAGTAGTTACTTCCTTGGAAAAGCCATCCTTGTCACTGTCAGCATGCTGGTGCAGGTAGCGCTCTTATTGGCTGCTGGCGTTGCCTTCTTTGGCGTTAACCTGCCACAGAGCGCTGATAAATGGTTGCTCTTAGCTGCTCTACTAGTTCTTGGCAGTGCATGTTCAACGGTATTGGGTATTGCATTCTCCAATGTTCCTAAATCAGGCCGTGGTGCATCCGCTGTCGTCTCCCCCGTTGTCATAGTTCTGCAGTTCTTCAGTGGCGTCTTCTTTGTCTTTACCGATCTGCCGCAGTGGATGCAGCAAGTAGCAGCAATCTTTCCACTCAAATGGATGACCCAAGGCGCCCGTTCAGTCTTCTTGCCTGACTCATTTGCTACGCGTGAAGTTGTCGGCAATTGGGAAACTGGGCGCACCTTTGCCATTATTACCGCATGGCTCGTACTGGGATTAATCTGGGCAATTCGCAGTTTCAAGTGGGAGCGCGACTGAAAAAGTCAGCACTTGTACTTGCGCTCTGCCTTGCCTTTTCTGCAGCCAGTGCCGACGCTGCAACTAAGAAGCCAACACCAACGCCGACAGCCAAGGCGAGTGTGAAGGCCTCACCCAAAGCGACAGTGAAGCCAAAGGCCACTGCTAAAGCAACTACAAAGCCAAAGGCCACTGCTAAAGCAACAGCAACACCCAAAGCGACGGTAACGACATCTACGACAACTGCTAAACCCACCGTCTCAGCTAAACCAAAGCCAAAACCAAAGCCAAAACCTCGAAAGAAGATTCGCCTTACTCCGTCACCGAAACCAAAGTGGCCACCGGTGGACTTTGAGTTTGAATCAGGAATCTATGCCAAGGTGCCGACAAGCAAAGAGTTGGTGAGCGTTATCTCGGCAAAGACCAATCTGGCTTCCCAAGTGAAGGCATGCAGCGAATTTGTTTGTGGCGCAGTCCAGGTTGCCGCCGAAACTGGATGTGTGTGGTGGGAAGTTAACTCTCAGGTCCTATCTAAAGAGGGCGTCATACTTGGTGACTTGCGCACAATATCAACGCCTAGCGCAGTTAAAGAGATTAAGACCATTCTCTTAATCTCACCAGAACCCATTGAAACTCTTGAATACATCAGCAATATTGAAGTGATTTGCCATCAAGATCCACGACCTGAAGGAGCATCGGCTGCGACATATACAAAGGTGGTCGAGTAAATGCTCGGTGGGGTCAACAATCAGCTCTTTTTAATGAGTCTTGCCGGATTTCCGGTTGTCTTATTCCTCATTTTCATTTTAAAGTGGACCTCGGCTAAAGGTAAGTCACTAGTCGAACGCAGCCCATCGATTGGTTCAGAAGATGAATACGGAACTCTCGTTGCGGTCGCAGAGCCAAACAATCACATTGAAGGCGAAATACTGCGTCAGAAGTTGATTGCAGTTGGAATTAAGGCAACTCTGACCCAGACTAAGCAAGGTCCTCGTTTATTTGTATTTCCGAAGGAAGAGAGCGCTGCCAGGGCGCACTTGAAAAGCTTTAACTAGCGATTTGCTCCAGGAACCCAGAGCTGATCACCAATCTCTTTGTTTGCATGACGAGCAAGAACAAAGAGTAAATCAGAACAACGGTTGAGGTACTTGGCAGTCAGCGGATTTACTCCCCCGCCAAATGCATGGATTGCAGCCCAGGTGCAGCGCTCTGCGCGACGCACAACTGTGCGGGCAACGTGAAGGTGAGCCGCAGCTGATGTTCCAGAAGGCAATACAAATGAGCGCAACGCTTCCAGATCTGCGTTGTATTTATCAATCTGTTCTTCTAGGTAGACAATTTGAGATTCAAGCACGCGAAGAGGTTCAAATGCAGGTGCATCTACTACTGGGGTGCAAAGGTCTGCTCCCACATCAAATAAATCATTTTGGATTCGCACAAGAAGTGCGCGAACATCATCGGCTAATTCATCAGTTGCGAGCACAACACCGATTGTGGAGTTTGCTTCATCAACAGTTGCATATGCTTCTAGGCGAGGGTCATTTTTTGATGTGCGGCTCATATCTCCAAGGGATGTAGTTCCGTCATCGCCGGTCTTTGTGTAAATACGCGTTAAATTAACCATGTGCCTAGCCTATAAGTAGACTTCGGATATGGCATCTTCGTCCCACGACCGCTTCCGGATCACCGGTGGCAGCCGCCTGGTCGGTGAAGTATCGGTCACAGGAGCCAAGAATTCAGTCCTTAAACTGATGGCCGCTTCGCTTTTAGCCGTTGGAAAATCGACCATCCGCAATGTTCCAGATATTGCCGATGTAGAAATCATGTCCGACCTGCTCACACGTCTTGGTTGCACCGTTATTCACACTGCCGACACCGTCACTATTGATGTTCCGGCTACACCACTGCATCGCGCAGATTATGACCTCGTGCGCAAGATGAGAGCATCAATTAACGTGCTTGGCCCACTTGTTGCTCGCGTGGGAAGAGCAGAAGTCGCACTTCCTGGAGGAGATGCAATTGGCTCACGCGGCCTTGATTTTCATATTAAAGGTCTTGAATCACTTGGTGCCAAAGCACATGTCCAACATGGTTACATCGTTGCCGAGGCTCCAAATGGACTCACAGGTACATCTATTGACTTAGATTTCCCATCAGTTGGTGCAACAGAGAACCTCATGACCGCAGCCGTTCTAGCAAATGGTGTGACAACTATTGATAACGCAGCTCGCGAACCTGACCTTGTCGATCTCGGTGAATTCCTGATTGGCATGGGGGCAAAAATTGATGGGCTTGGCTCGCCAACAATTACCATCACTGGTGTTAAAGAACTCAAGCCAACCGACCACACCACCATTACAGACCGCATCATTGCTGGCACGTGGGCATTTGCCGCCGCAATGACGCAAGGTGATATCACTATTCATGGTGGGCGCGCAGATCATATGGAAGTCATGCTTGAAAAGCTCACAACAGCCGGGGCAATCATCACCTCAACTAAAGATGGATTTCGCGTGCAGATGAATCAACGACCACAAGCAATTGATGTGGCAACCCTGCCCTATCCTGGATTTGCCACAGATCTCTTGCCATTTATTATCGGTATGAATGCAATTGCAGACGGTCACTCGATTGTTACCGAAAATGTCTTTGAATCCCGCTTTATGTTCGTCAACGAACTAGTGCGATTAGGTGCTCAAATCACTGTCGATGGCCACCATGCCTCTATCGATGGTATCCCACAGCTATCTGGCGCCCCAGTTGAAGCAACCGATATACGCGCAGGTGCTGGATTAGTTCTTGCAGCGTTGGTTTCAGAAGGTGAAACAACTGTTGATGGTGCATTCCACATTGATCGTGGATATCCAAACTTTGCCGAGCAGTTAGATGCGCTCGGTGCAAAAGTCATCCGCGAGTAGAAACTACCTGCTTCTTAGGCGCTTCCTCTTATAATCAACTTTGGTGCGATTTTTCTTGACGAAATCTTTTCACCTTTCATTTTTTGCAAAAGACCAGTTACTAAATACTCCCCGATTTTTTCAAAGTCTTGACCTACCGTTGTGATATTTGGGAATGTTTGCAAAGTACGATTTGTGTTATCAAAGCCAATAACAAGCACATCAGAGCCCACAGAGTAATTGAGTTCCTTCAAAGTTTGAATCACGGCAAATGCCATCTCATCATTTCCTGCGAATATCGCATTAATATCATGACGTCTTCGCATTAATCGTTCCGTTAAACTCATAGTATTTGCGTAGGTGTTCGAACTATGTTCTACAAGCGAAGGGTCATATTCAATGCCTGCTTTCGCCAAACCCTTCTTGTAGCCTTCATATCGCGAGACACTCCATGATTGCTCTAGCCCACCAGTGATCATTCCAATTGTTTTTCTCTTTTTGCTCACAAGGTAATCAACGGCCATTCTTCCACCAGATTTGTTATCCGTATCTACCCAAGAGACTGTTGATGTAGGGATCAGAGGTGCGCCAAATGCAATCATCGGAATTCTGACTTGGCTGAAAATAACTTCCAAATTTTTGGGGGTCTGCCCCACAACTATAAAACCATCTACGTTGTACTCAGAGATTTTTTCCGCAATATCTTCAGAATACTCATTTCCTGAATCTTCACCCGATTTCGAGGTGTGCATTTTGGCGTGAGCGATGATTTGTAAGTCGTAACCAAGAACACTTAACTTTTCATAGATTGGGTTGATGACGTGACCCCAAAATGCAGATTCAAAGAGCGTATTAATATCGTGAAAGAAAATAAGACCGATAGTCTTAGAACGGACACCGGTCAAAGCTCGTGCGTGGCGATTAGGAACATAGTGCATATCTGCGATCGCTTTGTTGATTCGCTTGAGCGCTTCAGGTGAAACAGACTCTGGAGTATTTACAGCACGCGAGACAGTGGCTCGCGAGACTTTAGCGCGTTTTGCCACATCTTCCAGCGTGACATTTTCTTTCACACTCACATCATATCAATGTGAGTGTTTTTAGGGGAATTCTCAGGCTTAAAATTACCTTCTGAATGATTGGATGAGGTCCCGGTATCCCATTGCGCTCTCCTTGAGAGTCCTTTTCATCTTATTTTTGAAATCAACAAACACAAGACCGAAGCGCATTTCAAAGCCCCACGCCCATTCGAAATTATCCAGAAGGGACCATACGTAGTAGCCCTTGAGGTTGACTCCGCTCTTATGCGCTTCAATACAAGCAGTGACATACTGAGTTAGGTACTCATCTCGTTTGGTGTCGTGAATTTTGCCATCTTCTGAAGGTCCATAGTTGTAGCAAGTGCCATTTTCCGTTATGAATATTGGAATATTTGGATATTTCTGGGACACCTGAATCAGAGTCTCTTTAATTCCGTCCGGAGTCCAAGACCAACCCATATCTGTGCGTTCATTTCCAAAACCAGAGCCATCGATTGATGTAGTTCCGGGGAACAGCTCAGCGCCGTTACCTCCACCTTTAAAGACATCAGCGTTGTAGTAGTTCACGCCAATCCAATCTCTGCCAAAGGAGACATCTCCAATTTCATTCTCATCGCAAAAGATTCCTGTTTTGCGTTCAAAAATTTCGACGAGATCAGCAGGGTATTTTCCTTCATACATTCCCTGCATCCACCATCGATTCTTGTAACCGTCGACAATCTCAAGATCCTTTAGATTCTCCTCCGTCGATGGGCCAATCAACATCGGATTTGTGAGGTTATTTACTGCACCTACGAGAACATCAGGAGATTCACTTTTTACCGCCTGTGAACCTTTTGCGTGCGCACGAACTAATTGATGCGCAACTTTGACAGCCGTGGGGAGGTCTCGGATACCAGGTGCATGCTCTCCAGTGAAATTTCCCAGCCAGGCTACGCACCACGGTTCGTTAATCATCGCCCAGTACTTAACTTTGTCGCCGTATCGTGCTGACATTTTCGCCGAGTACTGCGCGAAAAGTTCTACCGTCTCAGGATTCGTCCAACCGCCTCGGGATTGCAATTCTTCAGGCAGGTCCCAGTGGTACAGCGTTATATTTGGTTGAATATCGCGCTCTAGTAGTCCGTCAATTAATCGATCGTAAAATGCCATGCCCTTTTCGCTAAAAGCACCACTCCCGGTTGGCTGAACTCGAGGCCAAGAAATTGAAAACCTATACGAATCGAGTGAAAGCTCTTTCATAATGTTGAGATCCGTCTCCAACATCTCTACGTGTTCGACTCCACGATGATTTGCACCACTGCCGTCTTTAATTGCACCAGGAACTTCACCCAATGCATCCCAAATGCATCTGCCTCTGTCACCAGAAGCATGTCCACCTTCTATTTGCATAGATGAGGTACCCGCTCCCCAGATAAAATCCTTCGGTAGGGAAGTGGTATCTACATTTCGAAGACTCATCGAGGTAGGCCTTTCACATAATTGAAACTCTCTTTGATGCCTTCGAAAATATCACCGGCATACTCGTCAAATTCAACAATCGGCAGGGCATGAGGCGCAGTCTTAACCACTGCAGCAAGTGGGACTTCTCCCTGACCGGCAGGCACCTGTTCGCGAGTATTAGCTTCGCTCTTAACTAATTCGCCGCGCTCATTAAAAATATTTTCAGAGCTGCGAATATTCTTACCATCTTTTATGTGTAGGAATTGAACGCGATTACCAAGGCGCGAGAGTAAATCTGGTCCATCAAGGCCACCCGCATGAACCCAGTACGCGTCAACTTCTAGAACTACTCTTGCCTCAAGCATTTCTTCAAAGTACTCAAGAGTCGATACTTCACCAATTTTATTTGCAATTTCCCAAGCATGGTTGTGATACCCAACCTGCAAGCCGTATTCAATTGCCTCTTCGGCGGCTTTATTCAATTCATGGGCTATCTCGCTAATATCATTGGCATCTACCCACTTGGATTGATCCACAATTGGTTCGATTACTGTCTTAATTCCGAGTTTCACAGCTGCTTCAAATGTCTCTTTTCGTTCTACTCCGACAAGATGGGCGTGTGCACTCGGAGCCGTAATCCCATTAGTCGCGAAAGCTTTCGCGTAGCTGTCTGCTTTTTCGATGAAATTCCATGGCTCGACTTGAGAGAATCCAATACTAGCGACCTTGGCTATCGATCCACCAAAATCCTTTTCAATCTCGTGTCGTAGGGTATAGAGCTGTAATGAGATATTTGAATTTCGCATTTTTACCTCTTTCCTTTAAATGCTTTTACCCCAGCAACTGCTAAGCGGTGATCATCCGGACCTGCCAAACCACTTACGATGAGAACGCCAACTAAATTTGAGTCATGAGTCATGAGTGGAATTGCGCCACCATTTGCAGCAAAAATGTTTTCGCTTAGGCCGCTCTTTTCATACCAAGATAAACCTTGCTCTTCGCACAAGACAAGTTCCAAAAGTGAAGAATTCTTGGTGTGCTCAACCACTGCGCATTTGCGATTTATCCAAGAATCATGGCCTTCAGAGGCTCCATCTAAGCTGATGTGATACACGCACCAAGAACCCATTCGCACTTCGATGCTAACTGGAAGATTTTTCTTATCTGCCAGTTCTGTAGTGAAATGGCCGATTGCGACCGCCTCTCGAAGGGTCAAGGTATCTAAAGTAAGGGTTTGCGCCTCAGCAATGAGTTCCGAACTAGCGAAGCCACCCGTCTCTTCCAAATTCATTTCAATAGGATAACATAGAATGAGAGCGCTCTCAAGAATATGCTGGAAAACGTTCATCTACGGAATATGGAGACTTGGACTGATGGCTCATAACACTTTAGTGACACTTAAATCTGGTCTTCAGATTCCAGAGTTTGGAATCGGCACTTCTCCCTTTGGAGGGCTCTTCGCACCAGTTTCCGAATCCGCGGTACAGGAAGTCATATCCACATCAATGCAAATGGGACTTAATTATTTTGATACAGCACCTCATTACGGAATGGGTTCTGCGGAGGTAAGACTCGGCCGAAACATTGACCACCTGCCGCGAAATAGCTTTATAGTCTCTACTAAAGTCGGAAGGCTGATAGTTCCGAGCGAGAAAACTGACGATCCAGGTTGGGAGAATTCCACCGCCGCCGTTGAACGTATTTTTGACTTTTCCGCTGCTGGAATCGAGCGGTCACTACTTGAGAGCCTCGAGCGTCTGAACATGGAAAGCGTAGAAATGGTATTCATACATGATCCCGATGGAGCAGCTGATCAAGCGATTAATGAGGCTTATCCAGTGCTTGAAAGATTGCGTGCCGAGGGAGTTGTCAGAGCCATCGGTATTGGAATTACAAGTAGCGAAATTCCAACTCGCTTTATAGAAGAGACTGACATTGATGTCGTACTGATAGCGCTGAGATACACATTACTTGATCAGAGCGCTGCAATTGAGTTATTGCCAACAGCCCTCAGAAAGGGAGTATCAGTAATTGCGGGCGGAGTCTTTAACTCTGGGATTTTGACCAATCCGAAAGTTGGTTCCACATTCAACTATGAAACGGCCTCTCCGGAAGTCCTTGCCCGAGCGCAGAAAATAGAGAAATTCTTCAATGAAAGAGGGGTTTCTTTGGCTCAGGCAGCCCTTCAATATCCGATGCAGCATCCGGCCATCTCTGCAATTTTAGTCGGATGTCGAAGTGCCGAAGAAGTGAAGGCAAATGTCGCGCTTTACAATAATGAGGTTAGCTCTGAAATCTGGAGAGAGTTCGACAGTTTCTTACAGACCTCTTAATTTGACGAGATTAGAAATCTATCTCTTGGCTACCGTGCCAGAACTTACCTGTCTCTTCCCACGGAAGAGAACAGATTTCCCACATTCTTTGACCACCATCTGCTGGCTCTCCAGGAGCATCAGGGCCACCAAGATCTGTCTTAAGCCAGCCTGGATCTAGTGCATTCACCGCAACCTTGCCTTTGAGAATTCCTGCCCAGAGAATTGTTAATCCACCTAAAGCATATTTTGTGAGCCGGTATGTTGGCATATCCGGTGATTCTTTCAACGCTTGCAAACTTCCTGCACCAGAACTCACATTCACTACCCGAGGCTCAGTCCCCTTTTCTAGAAGATCTTGCATCCTAAAAATAAGTTCATGTTGAGCAAAAACATTACAGCGCCACTGATCATTGAGTAATTCTAATCCTTCATCTCGCCAATCATTTCGGTATGTCTGTACCGCTGCATTGTTAAGTAGGAAATCAACTGAATTCCACTTGCCGCGGACAAAGTCGGCTAAATTCTTTGGTGCTTCCGCAGTATCGAAATCCGCCAAGAAGGGCGTGAAATTTCCAATACCTTGCAACTCAGGAGCGACTTTCTCAAGTCGAGAAGCGTGTCTTCCGGTACCGATTACTTCGGCTCCTGCAGCTAGAAATAACTTGCTGGCTTCATAACCAACTCCGCGTGAAGCGCCGGTAAGGACGATTCTCTTGCCACTGAAAATACTCATGATTTATCGCTTTCTTTAAGCTCGAGGGTTGGGGCTTTCGTTCTTCTTAGGGTCAGTCTCAGCTAAATTGCTTAAGATCTTATTCATTTCAGATACAACGTCAGCTGATAACTTAATACCAGCTCCCTTTGCATTCTCTTTTACTTGTTTAGCTGTGGTTGCTCCCATGATTGCGCTTGAAACATTTGAATTATTGAGAACCCATGCAAGAGCCAATTGCGCCATAGTAATTCCAAGATCCGACGAAATAGGCTTCAATTTCTGAACCGCCGTTAAAACATCTTCTCTGAGCCAGCCTGAGATAAATCCAGCTCCGCCCACCAAGCTATTTTTATCGTTTGCACGGGAGTTCACCGGAGGCTTCTTTCCTGGGAGATACTTACCAGTCAACACGCCCTGGCAAAGTGGCGAGAATACAATCTGGCCAATTCCTTCCTTTTCGGAGAGTGGAACAACTTCTTTTTCAATCACCCGGTAGAGCGCCGAATACTGAGCCTGGTTAGTCACAAATCGGGTGTAACCCTTGGCATCTTGAATCGCTAAGGCTGAAGCGATTTCCTTGGCATTCCACTCAGAGACTCCGATGTAATGAGCCTTTCCTTGTCTAATGAGATCGTCAAATGCGCTCAGAGTTTCCTCAAGCGGAGTCTCGTGGTCGTATCTGTGACAGATCAAAACATCTAGATGATCGGTTTGAAGTCGGTCAAGAGAAGCATGTGCGGATTCGAAAATATGTTTGCGAGAGAGGCCGCGATCATTCTTGCCTTCACCTGTAGGCCAGTAAATCTTTGTAATCAACTCATAGGATTCGCGCTTAACTCCCTTGAGAGATTTTCCTAGGACACTCTCAGCTCGGCCGAATGCATAACTATCTGCAGTATCAAAAGTTGTAATGCCGGAATCGAGCGCCGCTCGCACACAGCTCTTCGCTGAATCGGCATCCACCTGTGACCCGTGAGTGATCCAGTTTCCGTAGGTGATTTCCGAGACATACATACCTGTGCTGCCTAGTTTGCGATATTCCATTTAAATCCCTCCGTACCGAGTAATTTTGAGAGCGCTCTCAAATCTGGGTGAGTCTATAACCTGATATCTACCTTGGCAAGCATTATTGATATAGCCTTTTCAAATGCGAGAATCTGAAAGGCTGCTGATATGAAAAAGGCTCTCTTTGTTCGAGGGGGAAGACCAGCCCACCAACCCATTGAAACAACCGAACACTTTCGACCTTTTTTGGAATCAGAAGGCTTTGAGATTTCAGTTTCTGATTCTCCGAAGATTTACTCCGACGCAGTTTTCATGGCATCCGTTGATCTCATTATTCAATGTATCGAAAGTGAGATCGACGAATCCTCAGTGCATGGATTAACTCATGCAGTTGCAAACGGCACAGGCTTCATTGGCTGGCATGGCGGCGTCTTGGTTGGATTCACGCAATCAGAGAGCTATTACCAACTTATCGGAGCGAAATTCGTTGCTCATCCTGGTAAACCAGAAGAGATGCGAACCGGAGGAGAAGATGACTTCTTTATTCGTCACACCATTGACTTCACGGAAGCAGGCAAAGTCGATGAAATCACTAAAGGGTTTCAAAATTTTGAACTGACAACTGAACAATACTGGTTATTGACAGACTCATATATGAAAGTATTGGCGACTACGACGCAGAGCTCGACCTCTGGCAATCCTTGGAAATCTCCGGTTATCTCTCCAGCAATCTGGACTCGGCAATGGGGAGAAGGAAGAATTTTCATCTGCTCTCCAGGGCACAACTTAGAAGTTGTCTCTCACCCGATCATTACTCAAATCATCCGCAATGGTGCGATTTGGGCATCTAGATCTCGATAGAAATTACTTCCTGAGAAGTTTTCCTTGCGTCTTAATCAATTTTAGAATAGTGGGCATCTTAGATTTCTCAAGCGTAACGAGATCAGGTGTGAGCAATCCCCCTGTGTCGCCCGAGCCTGGATTCCAGGCCCAGTATGTCCAGTTCATGCCCTTTTTGCCCAGATAATCCGTAAAGGCTTTCATCCATCTGCCACTAATTGTTTTAGTTGAATAATTGATTGCGCCGAATTCACCAATCAAAATTGGTGCGATGTTCTGGTCATGTATATAGCCAAAACCCTTACTCCAGCGATCCAGTAGGTTCTTCTCAAGATTCTTACTTACCAGCCAAGGTTGCGGCGATACCTCTGGGCCATATTCATGTGTTGAGTAAACAATTTTATTTGCTACCGGAAGGACCACTGGGTTCTTTCGAACACCTTCAAGGTTTCCGCCCCACCAATGCCCAGTCAGAAGTTGTCCGCCTTCTACCTGATTCTCAATTCCTTCGACAACAATGAGTGGGTTCGAATTTACTGCTTGGATCTCTCTACCGGCACGCTCTGCCGCTCTACGCCAATCTGTATCAGCTCCATCTCCCCATGTGGCCTTTCCGTGTGGCTCATTCTTTAAATCGAAACCAACAACATTGGGCGAATTCTTATAGCGGAGAGCTAAATCTCTCCACATCGATACCCACATATCTTCAGTAAACCCAGCCTGTCCGTACCAGAGATCATTTCTATATCCTTGGTCAGCCTGCGAGTGATTGTCGAGAATTATCATGAGCCCTAACTTTTCGGCTTCGATAATTACAGCATCAAGAACTTCCATCGGGCTCTTGCCCTTAAGCTCCTTGTTGGAACCTATGTAGTCAGCTACACCTGAGACTTCGGGTCCCTTTGCTACGGTCTGCATCGAAAAAGGAATACGTATCACGTTGAATCCTGTTTGCCGTATCTGCTTCAACATCAATTTGTAATCGCGAGCATTGAGGCCTATCAGAGTAGCTGCTTCATTCTCCATTCCATACCAATTGACCCCCTGCCAGATAACTCGATTACCTTCAGCGTCAATAATCTGATTTCCTTTTGTAGATAAGGGAAACGTCAGAGCTGATGCTGCGTAAGATATTGGCGATGTCATGGAAGTAATCACTGCGCTAACAATTGCAATAGCAAGGATTCTATTTCGCATTGTTGGCCATCTTTCGACGTGCAGCAACAAGGATTGGCTTTTCGAAAAATCTCCAGCTAAATGCCGCGATCGTAAATGCAGTCAAGATGATGATCGCACTGAGTAGCCCCCATTCTCGAAGATTGGTGACACCGAAGTACACATAGTTCTCTTTAAAGCTGCGCTGGAGAATGTTCTGAACAACTTGATGCCATAGATATATTCCGAAAGAGATTTGGGAAACCCAAACAAAGAAGCGATTATCAACGACTTTGAAGAGATAGACCGATTGCGAGACCGCCACAAGCGCAAATGCCATCAACAAGGCATAGAAGGGAGAGAGGTACGGCTGGCGACTGAAGGAGTCAGGCGCTCCCGGAGTAAGGCGTATTCCTACCAAGGCAATCGCTGCAAGAATCAGAAGGATTGCTCCGCCATCGAAATAGAGCTTCTTCCCTTTTGAATTGCTGTGAAGCTTGGCGATAATCAGCGCCGCTAGAGCGCCAATGAGGAACTGTGAGAAAAAGCTGACGACATTCCAATACGGAAGCCATTCCTTTGCACCACCAACTAGGCCCTTATCCCATCCTTTTCCGTCTTGGCTTGTCATAAATCTTTCGATGACCCAAGGGTTAATGACGAGTTGATTTACTGCAATCCAAAGAATTAGTGCAGAAAATGCTGATAGGAAGTTCTTGGCAACTTTGAGTATGAAGAAGAGCACAATAGGAAGAAGCACGTAGCATGAGACTTCAAGTCCAATTGACCAAAGGGGGCCATTAAGTTCTGCGGGGAAGAATGTCGAATAGTGATAACTGTTAAAGAAAAATAGCCCCGAGAAAAGCATCTTGAAATTGACCGGGATCTCGTAAATATAGAGTGCAATCAATGTACAGAAAACTAGGTTAAACCAAGTTGCTGGAACAATTCTGGCCACACGTGCAAGCGCGTAGTGCGAGAATCGCGGTTTAGATTCTGTGTTGAAAAGAGAGCGCCAGTAGGGATATGAGAGCAAAGCACCAGATAGAACAAAGAAGAGACTCACGCCAACTTCGCCACGCATACCAAAGTGATGAATCGGCTTAAACCACTCTGGAGCTGAGTCAGGGTTCATCTTCTGCGTAAGGTGGTGGTAAAGAACTAACAGGCAAGCAATTGCCCTAAAGCCATCGGCTCCGTTGATGTGTAATTTGCTCTTCTCCATCGCCAACCTCACCTTTTCTGGCACGTTTCACTGAACATCAGGAACGAGCCTAGATTACCGGAAATCCCTAGAAATATAAGAGCGCTCTCATGATTTGCCCCTCGGATCCCCTTTTCACACTCAAGATGCTTTATAACTTTCCGATAACAAGTCAAAAATCATCCTTTGAGCCCTTGTGTTCCTGAAAAAAAGGGGAAATGATAAGAGCGCTCTCATGGCAAGGATTAAGAGAAGCTCGGGAACGGTTCCCGGAGAGCTGACACACCCTGGAGGTCAAATGTTTAAAAGTATTCGGAAGGTAAAGATTGCTGCAGTGTTTGCTGTTGCTGGCGCACTTGTGCTACCAACAACACCAGCTACAGCTGCTCCAGTTGAGATCACATTAAGTTGCTTTAATGATCTCAACTTGGGAAATCTCCTGAAGGAGTGGGAGACTGTTAATCCAAACATTAAGATAAATCTCAAGACAGCAGATTTCAATGCCCATCATGATGGTCTTTTGACTCAGCTCATTGCAGGTTCTGGCCCAGATATTGCTTGCGTAGAAGTTGGATACACATCTCGCTTCAAGGCATATCCTCAACTCTTTACAGACCTCGGAAAAAAGTACAAGGCAAATAAGCTTGAAAAGTCATTCATCAATTGGCGTTGGGAACAGGGCGTAGCTCGCGATGGAACAATCATCGGTATTCCAACAGATGTCGGCGGGCTTGCAATGTGCTACCGCCAAGATCTTCTCAAGAAGGCTGGCTTGCCAAATGAGAGAGGTGCTGTATCTGCAGCTACTTCAACAACAGCGAAGCTCACAGCATTTGCTGAAAAGTATGTTGAAGCAACTGGACAGCCATTCCTAGATAACGTTAGCCAGTTATTCGAGGGCGTTTCACGCCAAGGAGCTGATGGAATTCAGTTCTACGACAAGAAGACTGACAAGATTGTTGAAGTTCCACAGGTAAAGAAGGCTTACGACCTAGCAGCAACATTTGCTACAAAGAAGCTCTCTGCGGAAATCGCACCTTGGTCAAGCGATTGGAACCAGGGAATGGGCAATGGAGCTTTCGCTGCAATGCTCTGTCCTTCATGGTTGCTCGCAAATATCCAAAATAATGCAAAGGATATTCCAGGTGCATGGGACGTTGCCCAGATGCCTGGTGGTGGCGCTAACTGGGGTGGTTCACAGCTAACAATCCCTAAGTTCGCAGCAAATCCAAAGCAAGCTTGGACATTCATCAACTGGGTCCTCGCACCTGAGCAGCAGCTCAAGCTCTTCCTAGATAAGGGCGTACTTCCAACAACTCCAGCGGTATACAAGGATTCAAAGTTCTTGGCTGCCAAAGATATTGCGTATAACAATGCACCTATCGGAAAGATCTTCTCTGACGTAGTTATGTCAATCAAGAAGCCAATTTACGAAGGTAAGTACCAGGTTTCCGTAAAGGATGCCTACAACGCAGCAGTTGGTCGTATGGCGTCTGGAAAGCAGACTCCAGAAGCTTCATGGACTCAGCTCATGAAGGAAATCAAGAAGATCAAGAGCCTTTCATAGGTTCTACCCTCTCTAAATAAGTAAGCCGAGGGCAATCACCGTATTGCCCTCGGCTTACTCTTAAACTTTAATATCGAAAGATGGAGAAAAATGAGCTTAAGAAGAAACTCATCGACAAAAAGTAAATCCTCACTTCGCGCTGGCGAAGGTCGATTAGCTTTCTTTGCTATTTCACCCTTCTATTTCCTCTACCTAATTTTTGGTATTTTCCCTATTCTCTACACCAGCTACATGGCATTTTTTGCCTGGGATCCCCTCGGCGACAAAGTTTTCATTGGGCTCAATAACTTCTCTAATTTGCTCCAAGATGAAGTTCTCTGGAAGGCCCTTCGCAACACATTGAGCATTTGGGTGCTAGGCACAATCCCCCAATTAGCGCTAGCTCTTTATCTAGCCACGATCCTTAACCGAAATCGCTTGAGATTTTCAAACTTCTGGCGTGCAGCCATTTTGATTCCGAACGTCACTTCAGTTTTGGCAATCGCAGTTATTTTCAGCTCACTTTACGGACGCGATTTTGGTCTTATTAACTATGTACTTCAAATCTTTGGCGTGGACAAGATCAACTGGATGGAGGGAACTCTCACCAGCCACTTTGAAATTGCTACCATGATTATCTGGCGATGGACCGGATATAACGCCCTAATCTATCTAGCGGCAATGCAATCTATCCCTAAAGAGCTTTATGAATCTGCCTCCCTAGATGGCGCGACTGGGTGGCAACAGTTTAGATATGTAACTCTCCCTGGAATCAGAAATGTAATGATCTTCACCATCACAATGTCAACCATCGGCGGACTACAAACCTTTAATGAACCATACATTTTGGGTGGAGTAACCGGCGGAAACGATAAACAGTTCTACACACTCGCAATGTTCCTATATGAAGAAGCCTTTAGAAAGTTCCAGTTCGGGTATGGGGCAGCCATCGGTATATTCATATTTTTCTGTGTAGTTATATTTGCCTTAATTAATTCGACCATTGCTAGCAAGATTGCGAAGGATTCATGATGAGCGCTCTCACTGCAAAGAAACCCACTCTACTCACCGTGAAGCCGAAATTCAGTATTGGTTCGGCTCTCACATACCTAGTCCTTGGAGTGACAACCTTTCTAGTTGTCTTCCCATTTTGGTGGATGCTGGTTGTAGCTTCGAATGAAAAGAATGAAATTGCCAAGAATCCCCCAAGATTTACCCTTGGAGATCAACTACCTGTCACCTTCGATGTTATTTTTCAATATGCAAATATAAGTCGTGCAATTACCATCTCATTCATCATCGCAATTTCGATGGCAGTCTCGCATATGTTCTTCTGCACCTTTGCCGGATATGCATTTGCAAAGTTGAAATTTAAGGGACAGAAGCAGTTCTTTGCCTTCATCCTTCTCACAATGATGGTTCCCGGCCAGCTCGGAATCATTCCTATGTACATCCTTGTCACAAGACTTGGCTGGAATAACGACCTGAAGGCGATCATTGTTCCTGGATTGGTATCAGCTTTTGGTGTCTTCTGGATGAGACAGAGTATCTCTGCGGTAATTACAGATGAGGTTATTCAAGCTGCTCGCATTGATGGGGCATCTCCGTGGCAGATCTACACAAAGATAGTCTTCCCACTTGTACGTCCTACGGCTCTTGTCATGGGGCTCTTCTCGTTCCTCAACGCGTGGAATGATTTCCTTTGGCCGATGCTTATTCTCGATGGAGACAAAATGCTTACCGTTCAGATGGCTATTGCCCAGATGAAGGAGCAGGCTTATATCGTCAACCATGCTGCTCAAATGGGTGCTGCCTTCTTTGCCACACTTCCACTCATAATTCTTTTCTTCCTTGTTTCAAAGCAATTGGTCAAGGGAGTAATGGAAGGCGCGATTAAGGGCTAATGCAATTTGAGAGAGTTGGAGTTGGAGTTGTTGGCGCAGGAAACATCAGCGACCAATATCTCTCTCACTTAACAACCTTTCCAGATTTTGATGTTCTCTTCGTTGCCGATCTGGATGCAGAACGTGCTGCATCTCAAGCAAAAAAGTACGGAGTTCCGGCAAGCGGATCTCTCGCCGAGTTGCTCACTAATGACCGCATTCAACTCGTCATCAATCTCACCATCCCAGCAGCACATGTCGAGGTAAGTCTTGCAGCCCTCAATCGCGGTAAACATGTCTGGTCTGAGAAACCTATGGCTCTTGATAGATCTGGGGCTGCTCAGCTACTAGAAACTGCAAAGAAAAATGGAGTAAGGCTTGGTATTGCACCCGATACCTTCCTTGGTGCGGGTATACAAACCGGCTTAAACGCCATTCGTAGCGGCTCTATTGGAAAGCCACTGACTGCGCTGACAATCTTTCAAACCGCTGGACCAGATTCTTGGCATCCAGATCCAGCTTTTCTCTTTGCTAAAGGTGCGGGACCACTCTTTGATATGGGTCCCTATTACGTAACAACCTTGGTTCAAATCTTTGGAAAAGCCACCCGAGTTACGGCAACTTCTTCAAAGTCTCAAGAGAATCGCACTGTAGGTTCTGGTCCCAAGAAAGGAACATCCTTTCCGGTCGAAGAGCCCACTCAGATAACCGCACTCATTGAATTCGCATCCGGCGCCAGCGCTGTCTCAATCTTTAGCTTTGAAGCAGCTCATGAAGTGACGGGTTTTGTCGAGATCACTGGTTCAGAGGGTGCAATCACATTGCCTGATCCAAATAATTTTGATGGCGAGAGCGTCATGTATCAAGCCGGTCAAGAGCAAAAGAAGTTAACTGCTGTGGGAAATAAACATGGTCGCGGCCTCGGGGCGCTTAACATGATGCAATCTTTCCTAGCTGGAGATGATCATATTGCCTCAGCCAATCTAGGAAATCACGTATTGGATATCCTGATCTCAATTAGTGAATCAGCTGCGCGCAAGGAAAGTGTTGCAGTTGTAAGCAACATAGATAAGAATGCAGCACTTGATCCTGATTGGGATCCACTTCGCCGATCTTCCTAAGGATTGTTTATGAGCAGAAACAAGCTAAGAAGAAGCATCTCTCTAGCCCTTCTGCCCGTCACGTTATGCACTCTTTTAACATCAGGCACAACTGCGTGGAGCGTTGAAGAAGGAAATCCGCTTCTCTGGTCCCAGGAATTCAATGAAAAATCAGGGAGCAAGCCGGATCCAAAGTATTGGAACTATGACCTTGGCGATGGCAGAGGCTGGGGAAATCGGGAATTACAGATTTATACTGATATAAATGCCAAGACGACAGGTCGTGGATCTTTAGCAATTACTGCGCTCAAAATTTCACCGAAGAAGAAACAAATTTGTTACTACGGATATTGCGAGTGGAGTTCCGCGCGAATAACGACAAAGGAGAAGGTCTGGATTAAGTACGGAACCATTGAGGCACGTATCCAGATGCCTGCGGGAAGAGGAAGTTGGCCAGCCTTTTGGATGCTTGGACAGAATATAGATGAAATGTCATGGCCTAACTCAGGAGAGATCGACATCACTGAAGGCTTGGGTAGAACCCCATATCTAGCATACGCAACGATCCACGGCCCAGGGTATTTTGCTGGAAGTTCTATTGGAACAAGACATTTAAACAATAAGAAACTATCCGATAACTTTCACATTTATGGAATCAACTGGAGCGAGGATTCAATTGAATGGACCTTTGATGGTGAGGTTATCTTCAAGCAGAGTAAAGACTCCATCGCACCAAGGACATGGGTCTTTAATCAACATTTCTCACTTATTCTCAATGTCGCTATGGGTGGAGAATTTGGTGGTGAAGTCGGAAAAGATTCTAAGTCTGGTTTAAAGATGAAGGTCGACTGGATTCGGGTCAAGCAATTTAACGGCCAAGGCGAAGTGCAAGTACTGCCTTAAGCGCAGTCTTTAAGGCTAATCAACGCTCTCAGTAAGAATAGAGACGCGATCATTTGAAACAGATAAGAAACCACCACGGACGTTGAACTCTTTAACGGAACCGTCGGTGCCTTTAATGCTGACAGCTCCGTCGACTAGTACGCCAAATAAAGGTGAGTGACCTGGAAGAACTCCAAGGTCACCTTCTGTGGTGCGAGCAGAGACAAATGTTGCCTCGCCTGACCACACCTTCTGTGTTGGCGATACTAGTGCGACGTTAAGAGCCATTATTTTTCCCTTACTTAGTTCTTCGCAAGTTCAGCAGCTTTGCGCTCAACATCATCGAGGCCACCGCACATGAAGAATGCTTGTTCTGGAACATGGTCGTACTTTCCATCAGCAAGTGCTTCGAATGCAGAGATTGTCTCTGTGAGCGGAACGAATGAGCCATCGAGTCCGGTAAAGACCTTTGCCACGAATGTGTTCTGTGACAAGAAGCGCTGGATGCGACGGGCACGTCCTACGAGAACGCGGTCATCTTCGGAGAGTTCATCGATACCCAAGATAGCGATGATGTCCTGAAGATCCTTATAGCGCTGCAAGATCTGCTTGATGCGGTTAGCAACACGGAAGTGATGCTCACCGATATAGCGCGGATCAAGAATACGAGATGATGAATCGAGTGGATCCACAGCTGGGTAGATACCAAGCTCTGAAATCGGACGAGACAACACGGTAGTTGCATCTAAGTGCGCGAAGGTTGTGTGTGGAGCTGGGTCAGTGATGTCATCTGCAGGAACATAAATTGCCTGCATCGATGTAATTGAGTGACCACGTGTTGAAGTGATTCGCTCCTGTAGTTGACCCATTTCATCGGCCAAAGTTGGCTGATAGCCCACTGCAGATGGCATACGGCCAAGAAGTGTTGATACTTCCGAACCTGCCTGTGTAAAGCGGAAGATGTTATCGATGAAGAGCAGAACATCCTGCTTCTGCACATCGCGGAAGTACTCAGCCATAGTAAGAGCAGAGAGTGCAACACGTAGACGCGTGCCAGGTGGTTCATCCATCTGACCAAAGACCAAGGCTGTCTTATTGATAACGCCCGTCTCAGTCATTTCTAGGAACAAGTCGTTACCTTCACGGGTACGCTCACCAACACCGGCGAATACTGATACACCACCGAAGTTTTCCGCTACGCGATAAATCATTTCCTGGATAAGAACTGTCTTACCCACACCGGCGCCACCGAAGAGGCCGATTTTTCCACCCTTTACATACGGTGTGAGAAGGTCGATAACTTTGATACCTGTTTCAAACATCTCAGTCTTTGACTCGAGCTGATCAAATGCTGGTGCGTTACGGTGAATTGACCAACGCTCCTTGATATCAAGTGATGACGTTGGAACGTCAAGTGATTCACCGAGAGTGTTAAATACGTGGCCTTTTGTGACATCGCCAACTGGGACAGAGATTGCAGAACCAGTGTCTGTTACTTCAGCACCGCGCACCATTCCATCCGTTGGTTGCATTGAGATAGCGCGCACGAGGTTATCTCCAATGTGCTGCGCTACTTCGAGGGTCAAGGTACGAGTAGTGCCACTCATGGTGGTCTCTACGTGAAGCGCGTTAAAGATCGAAGGCATCGAATCTGCGGGGAATTCAATATCCACCACCGGTCCAATAACTCGGGCTACGCGGCCTTTACCTGTTGCTGACATTATTCGCTCCCTGCACTAGCTGAGGCCAACGCATCTGCGCCGCCGACGATTTCACTGATTTCTTGGGTAATTTCTGCTTGACGGGCAGCGTTCGCAAGTCGGGTAAGTGACTTGATGAGATCCTCAGCATTGTCAGTTGCTGATTTCATAGCGCGACGACGAGCAGCATGTTCAGAGGCTGCCGATTGCAACATCGCGTTAAAGATACGGGCTTGGATATAGCGCGGAAGAAGTGCGTTAAGAACTTCTCCGGCATTGGGTTCAAATTCATACATTGGAAGCAACCCTGTTGGGACTGCTTCAGATGACTCAACAACTTCCAACGGAATCATGCGCTTGGCAGTTGCTTCCTGGGTCAACATAGATCTGAACTGGGTAAAGATGATGTGAATTTCATCCACACCAAGATTTGTCTCAGTCGAGTCTGCAAGAAAAGCATCAAGCAGCGCATCTGCAACTTCACGAGCATTTTCATAGGTTGGGTTATCAGAAAATCCGGTCCACGTTCCAGCCATCTCGCGGTTACGGAACTTGTAGTAGTTCATAGCCTTGCGACCAACCAGGAAGTTAGAGACTTGCAGACCACGCTCACGAAGCAGGGCTGCCAGTTTTTCGCCTTCCTTAATCGCATTCGTTGAATAAGCACCAGCCATTCCACGGTCGGCCGAGATGATCAAAATCGCTGCTCGTCGTGGATTTTCGTGTGCTGTCGTCAATGGGTGATTCGTGGAAGAAAATGAAGCAACTGCAGATACCGCACGTGTGAGTTCATTTGCATACGGAGTCGATGCCGTTACACGTTGCTGCGCCTTAACGATACGAGAAGCAGAGATTAACTCCATAGCTTTCGTAATCTTTTTGGTCGCTTTAACGGAACGCATCCGTCTGCGATATATGCGAAGTTGAGCACCCATGAGTTACTTCTTCACCGCCGGTGGGACGTGCTTTGTGATTGCTTCTGCAGCTTCGCCCTCAAGCGCCTTTGCAGCCGCTTCGTTCAAAGCTGGAGCCACTGATGACTTAAATTGCTTCTTGAAATCAGCAACTGCAGAAACCATCTTGGCCACAGTGTCATCTTCGAGCTGCTTAGTCTCAGAGATCACGGTAAAGATCTCTTTACGTTCGCGGCCAATGAAGTCCAGTAGTTCGCCTTCAAAGCGACGGATATCAACAACAGCAACATCATCTAGCGCACCTGAAGTTCCGGCCCAGATTGAAACAATCTGACGCTCGAGTGAATATGGTGAGTACTGACCCTGCTTAAGCAGTTCCACCATCCGTGCACCACGCTCAAGCTGAGCCTTTGATGCCGCATCAAGATCTGAACCGAAAGCAGCGAATGCTTCGAGCTCACGGAACTGAGCGAGGTCAAGACGAAGACGACCAGCAATCTTCTTCATCGCCTTAGTCTGAGCTGAACCACCCACGCGAGAAACAGAGATACCTACGTTAATCGCTGGGCGTACACCTGCGTTAAAGAGATCTGTTTCAAGGAAGCACTGTCCGTCAGTGATAGAAATTACGTTTGTCGGAATAAACGCGGAAACGTCATTTCCCTTAGTTTCAATGATTGGCAGGCCAGTCATGGAACCGCCACCGAGTTCATCGGAAAGCTTTGCGCAACGTTCTAGCAAACGTGAGTGTAAGTAGAAAACATCGCCTGGGTAAGCCTCGCGGCCTGGTGGGCGACGAAGTAGAAGTGAGACTGAACGATAAGCCTCAGCTTGCTTTGAAAGATCATCAAAAACAATCAGAACGTGCTCGCCTTTATACATCCAGTGCTGACCAATTGCAGAACCGGTATATGGCGCAAGGTACTTGAAGCCTGCTGGATCTGATGCGGGAGATGCCACGATTGTTGTGTATTCCATCGCGCCAGCTTCTTCGAGTGCGCCCTTAACGGATGCAATCGTTGAACCCTTCTGGCCGATAGCGACGTAGATGCATTTAACCTGCTTCTTCTTATCGCCAGTCAGCCAGTTTTCGCGCTGGTTAATAATTGTGTCGATTGCAACTGCAGTCTTTCCGGTCTGACGGTCACCAATGATGAGCTGACGCTGTCCACGACCGATTGCTGTCATCGCATCGATTGCCTTAATACCTGTGGCCATTGGCTCCTTAACAGGTTGGCGCTGTACAACAGATGGTGCCTGAAGTTCCAGCGCACGACGGGCATCAGGAGTGATCTCACCTTTGCCATCGATTGGACGGCCGAGTGGGTCAACAACGCGACCGAGGAAGCCATCACCAACAGGAACAGAGAGAACTTCACCTGTACGACGTACAGAAGTTCCTTCTTCAATGCCTGCGTAATCGCCCAAGATAACAACACCGATTTCGCGCACGTCGAGGTTAAGTGCGAGTCCTAGTGTTCCGTTCTCGAACTGAAGTAGTTCGTTAGCCATTGTTGAAGGAAGACCTTCAACACGGGCGATTCCATCGCCTGCCTGGCTTACTGTTCCGACTTCGTCACGAGCCGCGGTGCCTGGATCGTATGACTTAACGAAGTTCGCTAAGGCATCCCGAATTTCATTCGGTTGGATCTTGAGCTCTGCCATGAGTTTCCCCTTTATTCCTATTTATTTCCAGCAAGTGCACGTCCGGCACTTGCAAGTCGATGTGAAACGCTTCCATCTACAAGTTCATCTGCAAACTTCACTGAGACTCCACCAAGAATTGATGGCTCTACCTCAATGTTGACGCGGATTGGTTGCCCAACCTGCTTTTCAATCGCCGTTGCCAGGCGTGATTTCTGTGCTTCTGTTATCTGTGTTGCTACCCGAATCACTGCAATCAAACGATTGCGACGATTTGCCAGGCCAAAGAGATAGTCAGCAAATGCTGCTTCAATACTGCGACCGCGAAGACTTGATACCAGCGCCACTGCTAACTTCACAGTTGATGCTGATGCTTTCTTGCCAAGTATTTCAGTGACAAGAGCTGACTTTGCTTGCACTGTTCCGGCACCTACTAGCGCCTTGCGCAGTTCGAAGTTATCGACCACGAGTTCAGATGTCTCAAAGAGCTCATCTTCTACGCGATCGAGTTCATTGCTTACATTTGCAGCTGATGCTTCTGCTTCAATCGCCAGCTGCTCAAGTACATGCACTAGGTCTCCTGCAGCTGACCAACGAAGTGTTGATACATCTGTGAGTATTTCTAGCGCTGGCGCTGAGAGTGATTTTGCAAAGAGATCCTTCACGAGTGCACCCTTTGAGGCGGCATCGCGAGCAGGGTCGGCAAAGGCACGGCGAATTGAAGTGTTTTTAGCCAGAACGTCGGCGGCAAAGAAAAGTTGAGAAGAGAGCTCAGATGAAGTGGGAGCGCTTGCGCCTTTAACGGCAGCATCAAGTGCGGCGCGTGCAACCACGAGTGATTGACGGCTACTTCCTCCGAGGTGAATTCTCATTTTTCCTTACTTACTCTTCTCGAGGTCTTCGATAAAGCGATCCACGATCCGTGATTGACGGGCCTGGTCATCTAGCGCTTCCCCGACAATCTTTGATGCGAGCTCGACGGCAAGTGCGCCCACTTCATTACGAAGTGATGTCACTGCTTGCTGACGTTCTGCCTCAATAGATGCATGTGCTGCTGCTGTGATGCGAGCCGCTTCCTCTTGCGCCTTTGTGCGAAGCTCTTCGATAATCGCTGCGCCTTGAACGCGCGCCTCTTCTCGAAGTCGTGATGCTTCACCTTGCGCAGATGAAAGTTGTTCGTTGTATTGAACGAGAGCGCGCTGTGCTTCTTCCTGCGCTTTTTCGGCTCGCTCTAAACCGCCTTGAATTGCTTCGGTGCGGTCAGTAAATGCCTTTTCAAACTTTGGCACTACCGCCTTGCGAAGCACTAGGAATAGCAGGGTGAAGGCAATTGCACCAACGATTAATTCAGCGGTATGCGGAATTAATGGGTTGAGTGGTTCTCCCCCGGCAAGCAAATTAATTGAGCGCATTAGTCTTCCTAATCCTTCTTAGTTATTAGAGAACGAATGCGAGTACGAGACCGAAGAGTGCGAGTGCTTCAGCAAGTGCGAATCCGAGGAACGCGATTGGCTGGAGAACGCTACGTGCTTCTGGCTGACGAGCTACGCCGTTGATATAAGCAGCGAAGATCATTCCTGTTGCAATTGCTGGACCAATTGCTGATAGGCCAAAACCGACCAGGTTGAGTGTGCCTGTCATTTTTTCTTACCTTTCGTTTGGTTATTCATTAGGTGGTGCGTTTAGTGCTCGTCGGCAAGGGCGCCGGCGATGTAGAGAGCTGTAAGCAGGGTGAAGATATATGCCTGAAGGCATTGCACCATAAATTCGAAGAATGTAAGGGCAATACCAAATGCAAATGAGAATGGGCTAAATAACTTCATGATCAGATGTGAATCATGCAACATGTAGTCACCACCCATAATGAATACGAGCAAGAGCAAGTGGCCCGCGAACATATTTGCAAAGAGACGAAGTGAGAGCGTCAATGGACGCACGAGGAAGAATGTGGCAATTTCAATCGGTGTCAGCAAGATGTAAACCGGCTTAGGAACACCTGGCATAAAGGCAATCTCTTTCAGGTATGCACCCAGTCCCTTTTTGCGAATACCAACGTAGTGAAAGACTCCGAATGAGAAGATTGCAAGCACGTATGGGAAGGCAACGTGAGACATTGCTGGGAATTGCAAGAATGGAACGATTCCAAAGATGTTGTTGGTGAGTACAAAGGTAAAGAGGGTGAATAGGTATGGCACAAAGCGCATGAATTCATGGCCGATAACATCGCGAGCAAGATCATTACGGACAAAGGCGTAGATGCTTTCACCAGCAAATTGCAGCTTTGAAGGAACTACTGCCGCTTTGCGGGCAGAGAGAATGAAGAAAACTGAAACGAGAATTACGGAGAGAAAAACAAGTAGAACGGGCTTAGTCAGCCAAGGAATTGATTCAGTAAGTGGAGGAAGGTTGAAGTCGTTAGTGCTTGGTGGGACGAATCCATCACCAGCTGCGTATAAGTTAACAAACGCGCGCACACACACTCCTTGAAACTCTAAAAGGGTTGTAACCATTCGCTGGGGAAGCGGTAAAGCAGGCTTACCTTATGGGCAAAACCGGCTCCCTGTGAAATCCAAATCCTGGGGATTTATATGCTTCGGCTCACTTACTCGCGGCCGAATCGCAGCCAGATGAGGTAAAGCGCCCCTCCGGCTCCCACCAAAAGACCCACAAGGGTCAGGTAAGTGGTCTCAAGAAAATGGTCTGCCGCCCAGCCAGCTCCCCCCCAAAAAAGTAGCCCTGATATGAGATAGCCGAAGATCGACCATAGGGCGTTCTCATCGCGGCGGTTAGCTGGTTCGTTGGTCATGGGGTAATGGTAGATGAGTTTTCAACTTCAAATAACTCGCGATTTCTCCGCCTAGCCAGGCGAAGGTCAGGGCGATAGCAGTGACGCCAAAGCTGGTTCGGTCGATACTGGAACGATCGGTGTAAGTAGTCAGCGCCCATAAAAAAGCTCCGAGAAGTAAGAACTTGGCAAAGTAGGAGAACATCGCCAGTGCCATGGTGCTCATGGGATCAAGATTGCGTGAAATTTTGGAAACTAAGATATGCACTAAGAAATAAATCAGCACGACTGCTTGCGCAAGGAGTGCTCCGTAAAATCCGGAAAGTCCTTGAATAATAGTGAAGACCACAATTGCAATCAGACCAACAAGCAACGTTGGAACGAGGGCGCCTCGCAGTAGCTGCGCTTCATTACTTTTTTGCTTGCTCATATTTACGCCCTCCACTTCTTGTGAAGTAAATCGCAAATGCCAGCATGAGGCCTGCAACGAGTGCTGATACCCAGAGCGGTTCAAATGCTGAAACCACAACAGGAAGTGCAATTGTTGCGGTCCACACATACATAATCAGTGCAGTACGCAAATGTGAATTTCCAGCACGCAATAATCGGTGATGTATATGCTCTTTATCTGAACTAAATGGGGATTGACCTGCACGTAATCTGCGGATGATGGCCGAAAATAGGTCAATAAGTGGAATAGCAAGGACTGCAAAGGGAAGAGCTAGTGGAAGCAGTGTGGGCCCTAACTTCTCGGCAGAGATTGCATTCGGATCAATCTGTCCGGTTAATGTGATTGCAGAGGCGGCAAGTAATAAGCCAAGGAACATCGAGCCGGAATCGCCCATAAAAATCTTGGCTGGATGAGCATTATGTGGCAGAAATCCAATACAGACACCAATAATGACTGCGGTAATAAGAGATGGTGCACCTGCGCGATTAAAGCCATAGACAACGGCGAGCAGGTAGGCAAAGGCAAAGAAAGCGGCCCCTGAAATTGCCACGATGCCAGCCGCCAAACCATCTAGCCCATCAATAAAGTTGACTGCATTAATTGTTACCAGGACTATCAAGACAGTCACTAATTGACCAATGCTGGGTGGCAAAGTGATAACGCCATTAATTGGTAACCACAAAACTTGAATACCGAAGAGGAGCAATATTCCTGCAGCAAGTGCTTGGCCTGCTAATTTGGTGAGGGCATCGAGTTCAAAGCGATCATCAACTAATCCAATAGCAACTAATAGCGTGGCGGCCAGGAATATTCCAACTGTTTCACGACCGAAAGATTTTCCAACAAGTGATAAATGATTGACTATGGCAAAGGTGAGCGCCATGGCTATCCACATCGCAAGGCCGCCCCAACGTGGAGTTGGAGTTGTGTGAATATCGCGAGTACGAATATGAGCAACGGCGCCGACCTTAATTGCCAAGGTGCGCACAAATGGAGTGATTACATAGCACAGCGCTGCCGCTAAGAGGAGGGTTACTAAGTACTCACGCATTGCTGTGGGTTACTTACGCCTCGTAGATAGGAAAGCGTGCGGTAAGAGCGTGCACTTCAGATTTAATCGCAGCATGTGCTGATGCATCATCTGTCTTAATGGCGCGAGCAATCAGAGATGCGATTGTCTTCATCTCCCCTGTTCCCATTCCCTGCGTTGTAGTTGCTGGGGTTCCAACGCGAATACCTGAAGTAACAGATGGTGCTTCTGGATCATAAGGAATGGAATTCTTATTAAGAACAATGCCGGCCGCACCACAACGCTCGTCCGCTACTTTTCCATTAACCCCGGTTGAGCGAATATCAATGAGCGCCAAGTGGGTCTGGGTTCCACCAGAAACTGCGCGCATGCCTTCTGCTTCAAGGGCGGCGGCCAATGATTGTGCGTTGACGATGACATCTTTTGCATACTTTTGATAGGCCGGAGTTGCACACTCTGCAAGTGCGATCGCTTTGCCTGCAACTGCCGACATGATCGGACCACCCTGCATGCCAGGAAAGACTGCCTTATCAATTGCTGCTGCATGCTCTGCCTTGGATAAAATCATTCCACCACGTGGACCGCGCAATACTTTATGAGTAGTAAATGAAACTACATCTGCATATGGCACAGGTGACGGAATCGCTTTACCGGCAACGAGTCCAATGAAGTGAGCAGCATCTACCCACATGATTGCCCCGACTTCATCACAAATCGCGCGTACTTTCTCAAAGTCAATCAACGATGGGTAAGCCGTTGCACCTGAACAAATCATCTTCGGCTTGTTGGCAATAGCTAAGTCGCGTAGCTCGTCGTAATCAATAAGTTCATTGTCTTGGCGCACACCGTAAGAAACGATGTTGAACCATTTACCGGAAAAGTTAACTTTGGATCCGTGGGTCAGGTGGCCACCATGTGGAAGTGACATCGCAAGGACGGTATCTCCCGGCTTGGTAAATGCTTGATAGACCGCGATATTTGCACTCGCACCTGAATGGGGTTGCACATTTGCATGCTCTGCACCAAAGAGAGACTGTGCGCGCTCGATCGCAATATTCTCGGCCTTATCAACTTCTTCACACCCACCGTAGTAACGCTTGCCCGGATAACCTTCCGCATATTTATTCGATAGCGTTGAACCGAGGGCTGCGAGTACCGCGCGTGATGTGAAGTTCTCGGAGGCAATCAGTTGCAGATTGGTCTGTTGACGCTTGAGTTCCGAGAGCAACACCGCAGCAATATCAGGGTCTTGCTTGGAAAGAAGTGTGAAATCTGGGCCATAGAAGGTTTCGGACATGGGCGTCAGCCTAATAGTTCTTGGTAGGTAGTGACTATTCAGAAACGCTCGGGGCGATTTTTCTCACTTGGGCAGCCGAAATAGCGCCTTCGCGCAGGATGTGAAGTCCGCCATTTCTCTGTTCAATCACAGTTGTGGGCTGGCCTGATTTCAGCACCCCGTTATCAAATACGGTTGCAACATCCCAGCTCTTGATTGCACTGCGATCAACTGCGAGCATCGGTGCATCTCCTGCCGGTGAAGCACTAGCTGCGGCAAGTGGACCTGACTCTTTAAGCAGAGCGCGCAGGAAACGTGATTTTGGAACTCTGATGCTAATTAAATCAAGTGAGTTGTCATCACCAAGATCCCAATTAAGTCCTCGGTTAGGTGCCAGATTAAGTGAGAGTAAGCCCGGCCAGAATTCATCCATCAATTTCTGTGCATCGCCCGGCACATCCCGCGTAATTCCTTGCACGGTCTGGGCTGAATGACAGAGAACTTGGGCAGATATTCCTAGCTCATCACCACGCAAGACATGCATCGCACGCACAGCAAAATGCGAGAACGCATCAGCTAGATAAATGTAGCCATGCTCTGCTGGTACAACAATGACGTAACCATCGCGAATAGATTTAAGAGCTTTGGCAATATGGTTCTTTGACTCACCTTTTTTTAGGTCAATACGAGGAGCCATCGTTATCTCCTCACCGCGGTGGTAAAGCGCGGACGTCCAGTCAAATCCTGATGCAGAAGAATATCTTGGAAATCTATATTAAGTACGGCAGCAATTTCATCACCCTGTGATTCATGATGTTCAATTGCAAGGAATCCTCCAGGCTTAAGCAGCCGCGCGCTAGCTGCGATAAAAAGCCTTGGAGCTTTCATTCCATCTGCCCCACCAAAGAGGGCTATTGCAGGTTCATGATTGCGCACATCAGCTGGTAACTCTTGACCGTCGGCAATATATGGTGGATTTGCAATGACTACATCGCATTTCACGCCATCGAGGGCGGTCGAAACATCTGATTCAACTATGCGCACTTTTTCATCAATAAAAGAGATGTTCTCTTTCAGCCAGTAAATTGCTTCTGCACTCTTTTCTACTGCAATCACATGAGTATTGGGCGCTTCGGTAGCAATTGCTAGCGCAAGTGCGCCAGAACCCGCACCGAGATCAACAACACTGATGGCGCCACTTAACTTTTCAATATGGGTAAGTACAGATTCGACGAGTAACTCACTCTCCGGCCGTGGCACTAGAACGCCAGGACCGACTTTGATCTCTAGATGTCTAAAGTAAGCAACACCGGTGAGATATTGCAGGGGTTCGTTGGCACATCTGCGATCAAGTAGCTTCCAGAAAGTCTCTTCCACAATAGAAATATCTCCAATTGCAGTCAGTGCATTTTCAACTGTGAGCGGGTTATGTAGATCCATGCGAGTTAAGCCAAGTGTGTGCGCAAGGAGATGTTCGGCTTCGACCTCTGCAAAGCCTGCAGCTGATAACTGCTCCTTACCGCCTCGTAAGAATTCTTTGAAGGTAAGTTCCATAGTTTTCGCCAGGCTTTATCTTTAGTTAGTAGCGGAGAGCTTTGCTGCTCTGTCAGCATCGAGGAGTGCTTGCACAACCTCATCTAGCTCACCGTTAAGGACAGCATCTAAGTTATTTGCTTTGTAATTCACGCGGTGGTCACTGAGGCGATTCTCTGGGTAGTTATATGTGCGAATTCGCTCAGAACGATCAACTGTGCGCACCTGGCTTTTGCGCTCGGCCATTGCAGCAGCTTCAGCCTTCTCTTGCGCATCGGCCAAAAGGCGAGCACGCAAGATGCGAAGGGCTGATTCTTTATTCTGTAGTTGAGATTTCTCGTTCTGACACGAAACGACAATGCCAGTGGGAACGTGAGTAAGTCGCACCGCAGAGTCAGTGGTGTTTACCGACTGTCCTCCGGGACCGGATGAGCGATAGACATCTACGCGCACATCATTCATATTGAGCTCAACATCAACCTCTTCTGCTTCCGGCAAGACAAGTACGCCGGCAGCCGAAGTGTGGATACGCCCTTGGCTCTCAGTCTCTGGCACACGTTGCACGCGATGTACTCCGCCCTCAAATTTAAGTCGTGCATACGGTGTTGTTCCAGGCTCTGGCGTTCCTTTTGATTTCACCGCCATCGAAATATCTTTATAACCACCGAGTTCTGATTCGTTCATATCAAGAATTTCAATTTTCCAACCACGCTTTTCGGCATAGCGCTGATACATACGTACTAAATCGCCAGCAAAGAGCGCCGATTCATCTCCGCCTGCACCAGCTTTGACTTCAATGATGACATCTCGGTCATCGTTGGGATCACGCGGCAATAACAACTCTTCTAACTTCTGCGCCGCTGCCTCAACAACTGCCTGCATTGCCGGAATTTCAGCGGCGAAAGATGCATCATCTTCTGCCATCTCTTTAGCTGCCTCTAAATCATCTGCGGCAGATTTCCATGCATTAAATCCGGCAACGACTGGACCAAGCTGGGCATAGCGACGACCCAATTTACGGGCGTTGCCTTGATCTTCATGGATGGATGGGTCAGCCATCTTTGTTTCAAGTTCTTGATATTCACGCACCATCTCATGTGCTGATGCAAAACGATCGTTAGCCATATGACCTCATCCTTTCTCGCTCGTAATTTTGAATAACTCTTTTTGTTTCTTTGGAGAAATAAAAAGACCGCGCCGCAACCTTTCGGCTGCGATGCGGTCTCTTTAGAAAGCTAGTTAGCTGCTTTTTTACCGAAACGCTCTTCGAACTTAGCGACGCGTCCACCGGTGTCAAGGATGCGCTGCTTACCTGTGTAGAACGGGTGGCAGACTGAGCAAACTTCAACGTAGATAGATCCACTTGCAACTGTTGAGCGGGTGACAAACTTTTCACCGCAACCACAGGTTACTTGGGTCTCTTTATATTCTGGGTGAATATCTTTCTTCATCTTCTTTTCCTTTTCTATGGCTGGGTCCGTGATTAACGGTGAACCAGTTCATCGCCATGGGGTGGCAATAGGGGTCAATCTTCTCTTAAAAGCAGTAATCCACAAAATCCACGCGGGAAAGTGAGCTTACTTACTGTCGTCCGGTCCTGATGTTGTCTTCTGAATCTGCATCAAGAATTCAACGTTGGACTTTGTGCCCTTCATCTTCTCGAGCAAGAGTTCAAGTGCTGCCTGTGGTTCAAGTGCGTGCAGAACACGACGTAGTTTCCAGACAATGTTGAGCTCTTCCGTTCCCATAAGGATTTCTTCCTTACGTGTACCTGATGCAACAACGTTAACTGCCGGGAAGATGCGCTTATCGGCCATTCTGCGATCAAGGATGAGTTCCATGTTTCCGGTTCCCTTGAACTCTTCGAAGATCACTTCATCCATACGAGATCCGGTATCAACCAGAGCTGTTGCAAGAATGGTAAGCGAACCGCCATCTTCAATATTACGAGCTGCACCGAAGAACTTCTTTGGTGGATAGAGAGCTGCTGAATCAACGCCACCGGAGAGAATTCGGCCAGATGCTGGAGCTGCGATGTTATAGGCGCGACCAAGACGTGTGATTGAGTCAAGAAGTACTACGACATCGTGACCCATTTCAACCAGACGCTTCGCGCGCTCGATTGCAAGCTCGGCAATTGTTGTGTGGTCATCAGCAGGACGGTCGAAAGTTGAAGCAATTACTTCACCCTTCACGCTGCGCTGCATATCGGTAACTTCTTCTGGACGTTCATCAACGAGCACAACCATGAGGTGACACTCAGGGTTGTTTGTTGTAATTGCGTTGGCAATTGCCTGCAAGACCATGGTCTTACCCGCCTTAGGAGGCGAAACAATAAGTCCGCGCTGACCTTTTCCAATCGGAGCGATCAAGTCAATCACGCGAGTGGTAAGAATATTTGGCTCTGTCTCAAGGCGAAGACGCTCTTGTGGGTAGAGCGGAACAAGCTTGCCGAATTCAACTCGGTTGCGAGCTTCTTCATATGGTGCGCCATTGATTGTTTCAAGAGTGATCAGTGGGTTGTACTTCTGACGAGTTTCACCTTCACGTGCTTGGCGAACCTGTCCGGTGACAACATCACCTTTACGAAGACCGTACTTACGTACTTGTCCCTGTGAAACATAAACATCATTTGGCCCTGGCAGGTATCCACCGGTACGAATAAATGAGTAGTTATCCATAATGTCGACGAGTCCGCCTACTGGAACCAAAACATCATCTTCACCAACTACCGGTTCGCGCTCTTCTCGGTTTCCACGGTCGCGATTGCGGTCGCGTCCACGGTTACGGTCGCGTCCACGGTTACGGCCACCACGGTCTTCGCGCTCACCTGAATTACGGTCCTGAGGTGCGCTGTTATCTGATGAATCTTCATCGTTATCGTCATCATCATCTGAATTATTTGAATTATCGGAATTCTTATTCTCGCGGTTGCCCTTCTTAGCATTGCGAGCTTCCCGGCGTGCCTCGCGCTCAGCCTTAGCTGCCTCGCGGTTTGACGCCTGGAGATCTGCGATTGCTGTTACAAGTGCATCCTTTTTTAGCTTCGCAGCGTTATCAATACCGAGTTGAGACGCAACTTCCTTTAATTTAGGAAGGGTCATCGCTGAGAGCTCTGGGCTGCTGGAACGAATTGGTTCTGTTGTTGTCATGTATTTCTTTTCAGTTTGGGGCTTACCTATATAAGTGAAACCCAGGGTTAATTTCTTTAGCTTCTTGGATTTATCAATTCTTACTCTGCCCTTACTTACCGGGTCGAACTGATGGCAAAACTATAGCAGGCTGGCTCCACGAGGAGCAATTTCCAGAGATTTACCTTCAAATGTAGCGCCTCCAGCACGGGCGAGCTGTTCACTCTCTTCCTGGTCGCCAGTATGCAAAGCCATGACAGTAGGACCCGCGCCAGAGATAAAGGCTGCAACTCCGGCAGCACGTAACTTTGTCATCAGTGCAAATGAGGCTGGCATGGCATCACTTCGATATGACTGATGCAAGAAATCCTCTGTTGCCGAAAACAATAGATCTGGACGAATAGTCAGCGCGTGCATGAGTAGCGCCGTGTTGGTGCTGTTGCGTTGGGCATCTGCAAATGGAATTGATGAAGGCAAGAGTGTGCGGGCTTTCTTAGTTGCAAGAGTTGTACTAGGGATGAATGCCATGGCACGAATACGAAGATCTACCGGAATCTGAATTGCGTGCGCTACTTCTTTTCCATTCACAACGTCTTTCCAGGCAACAGTTGCGCCACCATAGAGAGCAGCTGCCACATTATCCGGATGGCCTTCCATCTCGCTTGCAAGGTTAAGAAGTGCCTCATCGCTCATTTTATCTGTGCCAGTGAGCACGAGCGCTCTTGCTAAAACAAGCCCGCCGATAATTGCAGATGCCGAGGAACCAAGTCCGCGACCATGAGGAATGACATTGAGTGCACGAACTGCAACGCCTTTTGGTCTTCCACCTAAGAAATCAAAACCTTTATAGATTGCTTTCACAAGTAAGTTCTTATCTGTGCGCGGAACGTCGTCAGCGCCTTCGCCAGTGACATCAATATCAAGGCCTGGTTCATCAAGAACTTGTGCGACATAACGATCGTGCATAGCAAAGGCTAAGGCGATGGAATCAAATCCCGGACCCACGTTGGCAGAAGTTGCCGGAACCTGTACCTGAATCGGATTCGCTTTAAAAGTTGGTTTGGCCATGAGTTACTTCTTTACCAAGCCGAGCGCTTTTGCGGCAGCATCAGCGTTTACCGGAACTACTACCGGATCTGACGCGCCCTCAAGGGCCCACGGAATATCTTTAAGACCATTACCTGTGCAGGTAATAACAATTGTCTTATCTTTCGGCAGCTTTCCTGCGTTCTTATACTTAATAAGTCCAGCAAGGCCAGCTGCCGAAGATGGCTCACAGAAGATTCCTTCGCGCGCTGCTAACAAGTGATAGGCAGCGAGAATTTCTTCATCTGTGACCGAATCAATAAGCCCACCTGATTCATCGCGGGCAGCGATTGCTTGATCCCATGACGCAGGGTTACCAATTCTGATTGCAGTGGCAATTGTCTCTGGCTTTGCTACCGGAGTTCCGGTCACAAGAGGCGCCGCCCCTGCTGCTTGAAATCCCCACATCTGTGGCAACTTTTTCGAAATCTTGTCGTTGCGATATTCGTTATAGCCCTTCCAATATGCCGTGATATTTCCAGCATTACCTACTGGCATTGTGTGAATATCTGGAGCATCGCCCAACATATCGACTACTTCAAAGGCGGCTGTCTTTTGTCCTTCAATGCGATATGGATTAACGGAGTTCACAAGTGATACTGGGTAGTGCTCGGAAAGATCGCGCGCTAAAACCAAGCAATCATCAAAGTTTCCATCAACTTGTAACAACTTCGCACCATGCACAACAGCTTGTGCCAATTTTCCTAATGCAATCTTGCCTTCCGGAATAAGCACTGCCGGAACCATTCCGGCTTTGACGGCGTAGGCAGCGGCTGCGGCAGATGTATTTCCAGTTGATGCACAAATAACAGCTTTAGCTCCCTCTTCGGCAGCCTTCGATATCGCCATGGTCATTCCGCGATCTTTAAATGAACCAGTTGGATTAATGCCTTCAAACTTTACCCAGACGTTATTGCCGAGCATTTCCGAGAGCACGCAGGCATAGATAAGTGGTGTTCCACCCTCGCGCAAAGTAACAATTGGAGTCTTAGCAGTGACTGGCAGGCGATGGCGATATTCCTCAATCACTCCGCGCCACTGGTGGGCGCCAGATTTCTTAGCGAAGATTCCCATTAGGAGATCGCTCCCTCTACCCGAATCACACTTGAAATCTTTGTCACCATTGGCATCTTCTTTAAGGCTTCAACAGTTGCTTTGAGTTCGCCTTCTGTTGCTCTGTGAGTAACGACGATGAGTTCAGCATCATCGTTGCGGCCATTTTGATCGACAGTTTGAATCGATACCCCTTGGTCGGCAAAGACCTTTGCGATTGCAGCCAGAACACCTGGTTTATCGGCAACTTCTAGGCGAATGAGGAACTTTGTCTTAGTTGTTTCAATCGGAGCAATATTGCGATCTGCATAATCAGTCTCGCGTTGCCCAATTGAATTCAGTGCAATATGGCGTGATACTGCAACGATATCGCCCAAGACTGCTGATGCTGTTGGTTGTCCACCAGCACCGCGACCATAGAACATGAGAGGTCCAGCAGATTCTGCCTCAATAAAGACTGCGTTAAAGGCATCGCGCACCGATGCAAGGGGGTGACTCTTATCAATCATGACCGGGTGAACACGTACCGAAATTTCATCGGCCGGTGTGAGCTCTGCAATAGCAAGTAACTTAATGACGTGGTCCATTGATTTTGCAATCGAGACATCTTCCAGGGTGATATGTGAGATGCCCTCGCGATAAACATCATCGACTGTGACACGAGTGTGGAAGGCAAGTCCAGATAAAATTGCCGCCTTTGCAGCAGCATCAAATCCCTCAATATCTGCAGTGGGATCTGCTTCGGCATAACCAAGTGCCTGTGCTTCTTTTAGGGCATCAGCAAATTCACGGTTATCTTCATGCATCTTTGTAAGAATGTAATTTGTTGTGCCGTTCACAATTCCCATCAGCCGTGTAACAAAGTCACCAGCTAAAGAATCGCGCAGTGGTCGAATAATTGGAATCGCACCAGCCACCGATGCCTCGTAGTAGATATCTTCACCTTTGGCATAGGCGGCAGTAAAGAGGTCTGCGCCATGGCTGGCAAGAAGTGCTTTATTGGCTGTCACAATTGATTTGCGATTATTGATTGCCAACATGGCAAGTTCACGGGCAGGCTCAATGCCACCCATGACTTCAACTATGAGATCAATTTCAGGATCGTTAACAATAGAAAATGGATCGGTTGTAAAGAGTGCTGGAGCTAAACCTGGATAAGGCTTAAGTGTGCGCACGGCGATACGAGTAAGTTCAATCTTTACCCCAGCACGAGTTGAGAGTTCGGCAGTATCTTCCAGGAGAAGACGTGCTACTTGGCTGCCCACAACACCGCAGCCGAGCATGCCGACGCGAACGGGTTTATCTGCTGGGCTCATCTGCCTATTCTTTCACATCGAGAGCAAGCAGATCTGCCTCATTTTCTCGACGAACAATTACGCGTGCTTTTCCATCTTTTACAGCAACAACTGGTGGTCTAGGCACGTGATTGTAATTACTCGCCATGCTGCGGCCATAAGCACCTGTTGCCGGGGTAGCAATGAGATCTCCTGGGGCAATATCTGAAGGAAGTTGGATATTGGCAATAATGATGTCGCCAGTTTCGCAATGCTTGCCAACGAGTCGAGCTAAGACATGTGGCGCAGCTGATGCACGTTGGGCAATAACAGCGGTGTATTCGGCATCGTAAAGTGCGGTACGTGCATTTTCACTCATACCGCCATCGACTGAAACATATTTACGTACTGTGCCACCATCGAGCACAACATCTTTGACAGTGCCAACTTCATAGAGTGTAAACATTGTTGGGCCCACAATATTTCGACCCGGTTCTAGTGATATCACGGGAATATCAAGTGAGTACTTGGCACATGCCGCTCGCACCGCAGCACCAATCGCGGGCAATACATCGGCAGGTTCAACTGTTACTTCGCCATCAATATAGGCGATTCCGAATCCACCGCCTAAATCAAGTTCCGGGAGTTGTGCGCCATATGAGTCGCGATACTTACCCATGAAGGCAAGAAGTCGGTCGGTTGCTATCTCGTGCGCCTCTACTCCAAATATCTGTGAACCGATATGGCAATGCACGCCACGCAGTTCTAACTCTGGATGTTCTGCGACAGCTTGCACTGCCTGCCAGGCCGCTCCGGATGCAATCGAGAAACCGAACTTCACATCTTCATGGGCGGTAGAAATCTTTTCGTGAGTGTGGGCTTCGATCCCAGGTGTGAGCCGAAGCATGACCCCTTGGCGCACGCCGTGCTTGCGAGCAGCCGCTGCCACGCGCTCAATTTCAAAGAGTGAATCCATAACAATTGTCTTAACTCCAGCAGAAACTGCGCGGTCGATTTCCGCAACAGATTTATTGTTGCCATGTACCTCAATCTTTGCTGGATTGATTCCGCCAGCGAGAGCTACTGCGAGTTCCCCGCCAGTGCAGACATCTATACCAATTCCGATTTCACTAATCCATTGCGCAACAGCAGTACAGATGAAGGACTTTGCTGCGTAGTAGATAGTTCCGGCATGTGGCCCAAATTCACTTTGCAGGCCGTTATGCCAGGCAAGTGCGCGGGCGCGATACGCACCTTCATCGAGGAAGAATGTTGGTGTGCCGAATTCTTTTGCTAATTGTGCTGCAGAAATTCCAGCAAGAGAGAGTGTTCCACCAGATAGGGATGCGTTCTGTGACCACATATTCATACTCATTACTTACATCCTTTCCGGTGCTGATACACCTAGGAGATCAAGACCATTAGCAAGTACCTGCATTGTCGCAGCACAGAGCGCTGCTCGCGCAGAATGAATAGGTGCGATTGCTTCATCGCCCAGCGGAAGCACGCGGCAATCGGCATAGAAGCCGTGATAAACGCCGGCTAACTCTTCGAGATAACGCGCAACCCGATGTGGCTCACGGAATTCTGCAGCGCTAGCAACGATGCGTGGGAAATCTGAGAGGGCTCCAAGAAGCTCATTTTCGCGATCGTGTGTGAGTTGCGATGGGTCAAAGGAGGCAAGGTCAGATTTAATGCCAAGTTCGCCAGTATTACGCAGTACCGCAGCAATTCTTGCATGTGCGTACTGCACGTAATAAACAGGATTCTCATTAGTGTTTCGGCGCAGCACATCGATATCCATCACCATCGGCGTATCTACCGGATAACGAATGAGTGTGTAGCGAGCTGCATCAACGCCCACTTTCTCCACAAGTTCTTCCAGCGTGATGATGGTGCCGGCGCGCTTAGAAAGCTTTACCTCTTGCCCACCTTCCATGATCTTTACCAGCTGGCCAATAAGGACATCAATGTTGTATTCGGGGTTATCACCAGCACAGGCAGCCGTTGCTTTAAGGCGTTGGATATATCCATGATGATCTGCGCCCAGCATATAAATACAGATATCAAATCCGCGTTCTCGCTTGTTGATGTAATAAGCAGTATCAGATGCAAAGTATGTGAGCTCACCATCTGCCTTAATAATGACGCGGTCTTTATCATCGCCAAAATCTGTCGTGCGAAGCCACACTGCGCCATCTACTTCAAAGACATGTCCTTGCGAGCGCAATTTATCAACGCCATGTTCAACGGCGCCAGATTCGTGTAATGAACGTTCTGAGAACCAGACATCAAATGAAGTGTGAAAAGTTTCTAAAACTTGCTGTTGTTGGGCTAACTGCACCTGATAAGCAGCTTCCCGAAACTCTTCTGATGAAGTTATGCCAGGATTGGCAGCAACGACTTCCTTAGCGAGATCTCCAATGTATTGCCCCTGATATCCATCTTCTGGAATCGGATTTCCTTGGGCTGCGGCTTGCACAGATTGGCCAAATAAATCCATCTGGCGTCCGCGGTCATTGATATAAAACTCGCGCGTGACATCTGCTCCGGCCGCACTTAATACTCGACCTAGTGCATCACCGACTGCTGCCCATCTGGTGTGACCGAGGTGCAGTGGCCCGGTTGGGTTAGCGCTAATAAACTCAAGGTTAATTCTCACACCCTGCAGGACAGAGCCGCGGCCGTACTTGCTGCCAGCGCTAAGAATTGTGCGAACAAGTTCAGCCTGGCTTGCGCGGTCAAGAGTGATATTGATGAAGCCAGGTCCGGCGATATCAACTTTGACTACACCTGCAATCGATGTGATCGCTGCCTGCAAAATTGTGGCAATCTCACGCGGGTTCTTGCCGGCTGCCTTTGCTAACTGCAGCGCGATTGATGTGGCGTAATCGCCGTGATCACGATTCTTTGGGCGCTCCAGTGTGATGACAGCCGGAATCTCGCCGGAGATTTCTCCTCGGGCAAATGATGCGGCTATGACCGCCTGGATATCGAGGGCAAGTTGGTCGGCAAGTGAGGCTGCTGAAGTATTTTCATTGCGCGACATTGTGCAAGGTTACCGGTTGCACGCTTAGGCTCGTCGTTATTTGGTGACAAGGGCCAGTTGCCCGTAACCTTCTCCCATATCGCGATGAGAAATCTTTGCGATACGCGGGAGTGGTGAAATGGCAGACACGCAAGTCTTAGGAACTTGTGCTTCGGCGTGCGGGTTCAAGTCCCGCCTCCCGCACCAGATCTATCAGGAGTATCAGGATTAGCCATGGCTAAACAATCACCGGCAAAAATCAAAAAGTTACGCGGTGAAGCCATGCGCGCGGCCGCTGCAAGAAAAGCGGCTCGAGCTGTAAGCCAGAACGAGAATGTGCGCGGTGAAGCAGATCTCGATGCCTATGCCGAAGTCGATGGGCCATGGCGAGAAATCGGGTTAGCAGCTCCAGCACGACGAGCACTCATTGATGAAGGTCTCTATAAATTAAGTGACCTAAGAAAAGTCTCGCTCGATCTGGTCAAGGACTTACATGGCATGGGACCCAATGCAATTCGGATACTCATCTCAGAGATGAAGAAGAAAGACCTCTCCTTTAGAAAATAAGTCTCCTGCAAAGGAGTTGCAAGGGGTTTGCAAAGAGCAGATACTCGCAACTTTGCATTTGATTTCTTCCGAGTTAATATTCTGGCAGTTCACGAGTTCTACGTATTAGCCCCGGCTTAGTAGACGGCAACCCTCCACCGCGGTGGGGTGCTCCGGGTGACGAACTGGTCAGAATAATCATCTGACATCTACTGCGATGGAGATAACTATGTCTAACAATTGGTCATTTGAAACTCTGCAGATTCATGCAGGGCAAACAGCAGATCCAACAACAGGTGCGCGCGCACTTCCGCTTTATCAAACTACGGCCTATCAGTTCCGCGACACCACACATGCGGCAAACCTTTTTGGACTCGCTGAACTAGGAAATATTTACACCCGCATCATGAATCCAACTCAAGATGCAGTGGAGCAAAGACTTGCCGCACTTGAAGGTGGTGTAGCAGCACTGCTACTCGCATCAGGTTCTGCTGCAACTACATTTGCAGTTCTTAACGTTGCCGAAGCCGGAGACCACATCGTCTCTAGCCCAAGCTTGTATGGCGGAACGTATAACCTCTTCCACTACACGCTTCCAAAGTTTGGTATCGAAGTAACTTTCGTTGATGATCCAAATAATCCAGAGTCATGGAAGAAGGCGGTAAAGCCAAATACCAAGGCATTCTTTGGTGAGACGATTGCCAACCCTAAGAATGAAATTCTCGATATTAAAACGATTGCCGATATCGCTCACTCAGTTGGGGTTCCACTGATTGTTGATAATACGGTTGCAACTCCATACCTCATTAAGCCAATTGAATTTGGTGCAGATGTAGTGGTGCACTCAGCGACTAAGTTCCTATCTGGTCACGGAAATGCAGTTGTTGGCGCAATCATTGATGCTGGAAAGTTTGACTACGCACAACATCAAGATCGCTTCCCTGGCTTTAATAAGCCAGATCCAAGTTATCACGGCTTGGTGTTCTCTCAAGCACTCGGTGTAGGTTCAGCATTTGGTGCAAACCTTTCATACATCTTCAAGATACGTCTTCAGTTGCTACGCGATGTAGGAGCTGCAGTATCACCATTTAATGCATGGTTACTCGCGCAAGGACTTGAAACTCTTTCACTGCGCATGGAGCGCCATCTAGAAAATGCTCAGGCCGTTGCAACATGGCTTGAAGCACACCCAGATGTTGAGAAGGTTCACTATGCAAGCCTGGCATCCTCACCATGGCATGCACTTGCGAAGAAGTACACACCAAAAGGATCAGGTGCGGTGCTTTCATTCGAACTCAAAGCCGGAATTGAAGCTGGCAAGAAGTTCGTTGAGTCACTTGAACTCTTTAGCCACGTTGCCAATATTGGTGATGTGCGCTCACTTGTTATCCATCCTGCAACAACCACACACTCTCAGCTCTCACCGCAAGAGCAGTTGGAAGCAGGAGTAACTCCAGGACTTGTACGTCTAAGCCTTGGACTTGAAAATATTATTGATATCAAGGCTGACCTTGAAGCTGGATTTAAAGCGACAAAGGGTTAGGAACTAGATTAAAAAACTGTAAGCAAGAAGCAGGCCGCCGCATACGATTCCGATCGCTGCAGCGGTCTTGCTTTGTAGCCACATTTTGCCGGGCTGTGTGAATGAAATGAGAAGTAGTGCAAGTCCTGGTCCAAATAAAACGAAGCTCTTAAGAAGATTGCCATCAGCCCCAGTTTGATATCGCAGATTGATGAGGCCAATAGCGAGGGCGGCATAAGCGCCCATTCGGAAATTATTTACTCGTGCAATGTTCATGCCTTGATAGTAATGCAGGTTGTGCTGGGAAAGCAGAAGGGCGCCGGTTTCCCGACGCCCTTCCCTAATTAGTATGAGTAATTAGTGATCTGCTGGCATGCCTTCAGCATGTGACTTCATGCGAGCGATCTTCAAGATTGTTAGACCGAATACGCACTTCGCAAGAACGTCTGCGATTGTGTATCCAACCTGAACAGTTACGAATGATGATGCTGAAGCATCACCAACGATGTTGAAGATGTACGCGATTGGGTAAACACCCCATGTTGCGATGAGAAGCAGACGTAGACGTCCAACTGTCTCAGCAACGCCAGCTGGCTGGCGATCGAGTGACTTACCAAGCTCTACGAATAGTACGTAGAGGATGTAGATGAATGGGATTGTTGAAAGAACACCGTAAAGAACCTGTGTGTTCTGGTCTGATGAAATTTCACCTGGGTAACCAAGTGCGATCATCGCAGCTGAAGCTGGTACAAGGCGAGTGATAAGTGACTTTGAAAGTTCCTTAGCAAGTGCCAATACAGCAATAACTTCAACTAGAAGTAGTGGAACAGTTAGAAGCCAGTCAACGTAGCGGTATGCCTCGTTGAATGCGCCCTGCTCACCTGAAACGTTAACCATCATGCCTTCTGATGACTCGCCAAATGAGTTGAAGATACGCCAGTAGTGGTAGCCAGCAATGAATGTAACCATTGATGACATTACAAGAGCGTTACGGTACTTAGGAAGTACGCGTGACTGTGATACGAGGGTATAGATTGTGCATGCGATCATTGAGATCAAACCGAATGAAAATACGTTATAAACGAGGTTCCATTGGTTGCTGTCGAGTGTTACTGACATGTATTAAGCCTCCGTGAGTGCTTATCTATGCAGACCGGGCGGTCCGCACGTTCGGGATATGGCAATTGGAATCCTCGAGGAACCCCAGCGACCACCGACAGACAATATTGTGCGCCAAACCGGGCGAATACGCACCCCCTTACGTGCAAGTGTTTCGCATTTTTTTAAGGCTTCTGAGCGTGATTTAGTAAAATAAATCCATAATTTACCGCTCACCCTCCCAGCTAGCCCTGCATTACTGGTGGGTAAGTAGATTGCCGATAAAAGCCCTAGGCTTCCTACTATGAGTGCCGATCCCGAAGTCCGGCCTCCCAAACTGCGCGGTTGGTTTCACCTCGGTGCCACCCCGGTAGTCATCATCGCTTCACTCGTTCTCTTTATTCTCAGCCGTGAATCCTTGCGGTTTGCTGTCGCGCTCTACTCCATCACGGCAATCATGCTCTTTAGCGTTTCGGCCGTGTATCACCGCGTGCCATGGGTGCCTAGGAAGAAGAAGATATGGCGCCGCTGGGATCATGCCAATATCAATCTACTGATCGCTGGTTCCTACACCCCTTTTGCCGTTGCTCTGCTTGATAACCGCGATAGAAATATTTTGCTGGCAGTGATTTGGATTGGCGCAATATTTGGCGTCGCCATCCGCGTTTTTTGGGTGGGCGCACCGCGTTGGCTCTATGTTGCCAACTACTTAGTACTCGGATGGGTTGCCATCATCTATACCCCCCAGCTTTATCGCGAGGGTGGTTTATGGGTGTTAATTCCTATTCTTATCGGGGGACTTCTCTACTCCATCGGGGCGATTTTTTACGCCTTGAAATTGCCGGGGCGCAACGCCAAGTACTTTGGTTTCCACGAGCTTTTTCACATCTTTGTGCTTGCGGCATGGATTTCGCAGTACCTAGCGGTCTCTTTCGCCATTTACCGAAAGTAGCGCAATGCCCTAATCTAGGTCTCTCACGGGGCGTAGAGCCTGGTGATAAATATCCGATTCGATACCGCGAATGAGAGTTCTCACAATGGCAGAGAAGAATTTCCGCAACTGGGTGGGTTTCCGTGAAGAAACCGATCGTGAACCTATTGCCAACCCGGTTGATCGCATTCGTGATCTTGAGTCTCAATTAGCTGATCTACGTTCACGTCGCGACATCACTGGTCTTACTAGGGAAGAGTTTGAAATCCTTGCCACCGAAACAGCAATGGCGATGATCAAATCAGCGCAAGCTCGCGAGGCAAAGGCACTTTCCACTGCCGACCGTGTCATTTCTGAATCATCACGTACCGCTAAAGATGTTCTTGAGGGTGCTGAGAACAAGGCACGAAGCGTCCTGGCTGGAGCTGAAACTCGAGGGCGTAAATATATTTCCGTAGCTGAACTTGAGGCAGCCGAACTGATTCGTGAGGCAAGTCGTGAGGCAGATCTAGTTATGGAGAGTAAACGCCGCGAAGCTGCTGCACTTGCCACAGCTGCGCGTCGTGAAGCCGAGAGAGTAATCGGTGAAGCATCTGAGAACGTCAATGAGTATCGAGCATGGCTTGCCGAGATCATCACAGATACTGAACGTCTCTATCGCTCGCAAACTCAAGCGTTATCTGCTGCCGAGAGTGCAATCGCACAATCTCGTGACCGATTAGATTCTGCCTTTGCTCGCTTAAGTAAGATGAGCGATGTAGTTGCTAGTGCAATAAATGAAGATGGAACTATTAAAAGTTCTGCTCCTATTGCCGTGGAGAGTAAGCGCACACGAGCGGCTATTAGCGCACCTAAACGTACTAAAAAATCTGCTGCAAAGCGCCCTGTTAAGAAATCTGCTACTAAGCGCAAGTAATTGATATGGCTGCCAATCGCGGTATCCAATACATCCCTGCAATCGATGGGCTTCGTGCACTGGCAGTAATTGCGGTGATGCTTTATCACCTGGGCTTTAATTGGATTCCGGGTGGATTTCTCGGTGTTGATCTCTTCTTTGTCATCTCTGGATATGTAATAACGCGCTTGCTCCTTGATTCTATTGAGCAGAGCGGTGGTCTTGATCTACGCGGCTTTTACCTTGCGCGAGCTCGGCGATTGCTGCCAGCCCTTATCTTTACCGTCACCACGACAACGATTGCAATTGGTATTTGGGCGCCCGATACCATCAAGCGACTTCTCACAGATATGCCATTTTCACTCACAGGCACTATGAATTGGTGGCTGGTAGCGCGTCACCAAGATTATTTCGAAAGTATCGGCAGGCCGCCTCTTCTTCAGCACACATGGTCACTTGCAGTTGAGGCACAGTTTTATCTTCTTTGGCCGCTCATCCTCTACTTTATTCTTAAGCGATTAGGTAAAAGTCGGATACCAATTGCCGCACTTGTTATTGCCGCAGCCTCCGGTATCACGCTGCTTCTTGTTTCATTCTCACTCGATGCCTCAAATGCCTCGAAAGTCAGCCATGTGTACTTCGGAACGGATACGCACAGCATTGGATTGTTCTTAGGTGCAGCACTTGCCGTGAGTTGGATTCCACAGAATTTCACGATCAATGTCAGTAAGAAGGCTCAGGACTTCATCGACGGAATTGGTGTCTTTGGTTTTATTGGAATCATCGCAACTTTTTTACTCATTGATGAATCCAAACCGACCTTATATAAAATTGCCTTCCCGCTTGCTGGACTCTTCGGAGCCTCAATAATTATGTCTGTCGTTCATCCGGCATCTCGCTTCGCACCGATTCTGCAAAATCCTATTCTGGTGTGGATTGGTCAACGTTCATATGCGATGTATTTATGGCATTGGATAATTTTCCAAGTTACTCGCCCAAGCGTTGATCTAGCTGGTCAGATGTGGGCGCTTTATGCACTTCGTATTCTTATTGTCTTTGCGCTAGCTGATATTTCTTTGCGATATGTGGAACAGCCAATTCGTCGAGGAGCTCTCAAACTTTGGCTTAAAGGACTTAAATACAGAACTAGAAAAGAACGCTCGCGACAAACACGTACCTTTGCAGCTGTTTTCGTTGTTGTACTTGCACTTGCTACTGTTGTCAGCGTTCGCGCAGTCTCTATAGGCAATGAACAACGCGCTGCGATTGAGAAAGCTCTCACCGCTCCAGAAATTTCAATCAGTGCCCCGGCATCAGATGGGCTCTGGGTGACAGGTGATTCGGTCATCTTGGGAATTCGCTCCTCACTTGGTGCGCAAAAGCCAATATCGGTGATGAATGCCCGAATTGGACGACAGGCGCCTGAACTATTAGAGGTCATGCAAAGTGATAAGGCTCAAGTGGGCAATTCACCGGTGATTTTTAACCTAGGCAACAACGGAGTATTAAATCGTGATGATGTGCAGGCAATATTCGAGCTTGTGAAAGACCAGCCGCAAGTGATTGTGGTCAATACTGCAGTATCAAGACCTTGGCGAGATGGGAACAATGCATTAGTTGCCGAGGTTGCCCAACAATATTCCACAGTCACGCTAATTGATTGGAATTCAATTTCTATGGGCCATCCCGAATACTTTGCACCCGATGGAATTCACTTAGTGCCGACAGGTGTTGCAGTCTATGTTGGAGAAATTCTCAAGTATTTGAAATGAAAAAACCCCGACCAATTATGGTCGGGGTTTTTCCAATAACTTTTATTCGAACTGACCGGCAAAGCCGAATGGAACTGCAACTCCGAGTGAACCATCTGGGTAGACAGCTGATACGCGGAATGAGGTTGAACCTTCAGTTGCAGTCTTAGCAAACTCTGCAGCATATGTTGTTGCAGAAACCTCTGATACAACTTTCCACTCACCGAGGTTTGCACGAGTCTCTATTGAGTAACCCTTTACTTCTCCAGCTGGTGCTTTCCAAGTAATGACCATGACAGACTTTGAGCTGTCCTTCCAGTTTCCAATGAAACGTGATGGTGCCTCACCTGTTGCGTTAGCAGGATCTGTTACAACTGGTGTTTCCTCAGGTGCTGCAGATTCTGTTGCTGCAGGTGTTTCCTCAGGTGCTGAAGATTCTGTTGCTGCAGGTGTTTCAGTTGCCATCTCATCGCTATCTTTATTTGAATTAGTAATAACGATTGCTCCTACTAAGAGAATTCCAAGTAGAACTGCAAAGAGGGCCTTTGATGACGACTTGCTGTTCGGACTCGTCGCTGGCTTTGAAGCAGCCGCTGGCGTAGCACTTGCTGCTGAAGTACGTGGCGCAGCAGGTGATGGGGTTGTTGAAACATTTACACGAGATCCACCAACTGGTGGAACTGGCGGAATGACAACCTGTGATGCAATCTTTTTGCGCGCAGCAGACTTCTTTACCGTCTTCTTCGCTGTTGACTTCTTTGCGGTTGACTTCTTGGCAACCTTCTTCGCAGTCTTCTTCTTTACAACAGCCTTCTTGACTGCTCTCTTAGGCGCACTCTTCTTCGCTGCGCTCTTTTTCGCAGGAGACTTTTTAGCTGTGCTCTTCTTAGCGGTTGACTTCTTTGGCGCAGCTTTCTTCGCTGCTGACTTCTTCTTTACTGCCACTGTAATCTCCTAGATGGTTGTCGTTCAAAGATGATGGATAGGGGAAAAGTTTAACCCAGGTTTTCAAGCAATGTAATCACATGCGGTGCAATGGCTCGAAGCGATTTTCCCCGATGACTGATTGCATCCTTGGTTTCTGCGCTCATTTGCGCACTCGACTGCGCGAAACCATGGGGTAAAAATATGGGGTCATACCCGAATCCAAATTCACCCACTGGTGCACGCAAAATTGAGCCGTGGAACTCTGCCTCTTCAGAGTGGCTTCTGCCATCAGGCAGATAGAGGGCAGCGACGCAGGTGAAGTGCGCTCCTCTTTCCTCATCCGGAACATCTCGCATTTGTTCTAGAACTCTTCTCGTATTCGCCGCATCATCACCATGAGAACCTGCCCATCGCGCAGAGAAAATTCCTGGGTCACCATTTAAGTGATCAACACAGAGTCCACTGTCATCGGCTATTGCAGGAAGCCCTGTTGCTATCGACATTTCTCGAGCCTTCTTGAGCGCATTTTCCTCGAAAGTTACGCCGTCTTCAATGACATCGGCAAGATCTGGAAATTGATCAAGGCCGACAAGGTTGATTGCCCCGGGTGCAATAGCCTCAAGAATTCTGCGAAACTCTTCAATCTTTCCGCTGTTGCGAGTGGCAAGTAATAACGTGTGTGGCATTTAGCGAGCGAGTGCTTGTTTCTGCAATTTGGTGAGTTCGGCGCACCCAGCTACAGCAAGATTGAGTAAAGAGTCAAGCAGTGCACGATCAAATGGTGCCCCTTCTGCAGTGCCCTGGACTTCGATAAATCTTCCATCACCGGCGCACACAACATTCATATCTGTCTCTGCCCGCACATCTTCTTCATAACAGATATCAAGCATCGGAACGCCATCGACAATTCCAACGCTGACCGCAGCTACTGAGTCCGCAAGTGGTTTTGCACTTGCCTTTACATGACCTTCTTTTTGAGCCCATGCAATTGCATCTGCCAGTGCAACATATGCACCAGTGATTGCAGCTGTGCGAGTTCCGCCATCGGCTTGCAGCACATCACAATCGATAACGATTGTGTTTTCGCCAAGCTCTTTCATATCAACAATTCCACGCAATGAGCGGCCAACTAGGCGCGAAATCTCTTGTGTGCGACCCCCTAGTTTTCCTTTCACGCTCTCACGATCAGAGCGTGTATGCGTAGCTCTAGGCAGCATTGAATACTCAGAGGTGACCCATCCGTTACCTGAATCTTTTAACCAGCGAGGAACGCCCGGAGTGAAAGATGCAACGCAGAGCACGCGAGTCTTTCCGAATTCAACAAGTACTGAACCTTCGGCGTGATCCAACCAGCCACGAGTAATCTTGATATCGCGGAGTTGATCTACTGTGCGTCCATCGTTGCGTGCCATTACATTCCTCGTTCTCTATTAGTTCTGCGGATAAAGCTAGAATTAAAATTTATTGCTCACAAATCTTGGTGCTGCACCGAACCAACTTCTGGCCCTAGGAAGCGTCGTGCAAGTAATTCAAATGCTTGGGCATCTCCTGTGGCTAGGAACTTATGAGTGGATGGGCTCTCAGAACCGCCCCGTAGCAAATTATTCTCTACCAATACTCGGTATAGATCCTTTGCAGTTTCTTCGGCACTTGAAACGAGGGAAACATCGTTACCCATAACATATGAAATGACGCCAGTAAGAAGTGGGTAGTGGGTGCAACCTAAGACTAATGTGTCGATGTCGGCATCAATCATTGGCTTGAGATACTCACGAGCAATTTTTGTGATTGCTTCTCCAGAGGTTTCACCGCGCTCTACAAACTCCACAAAGAGCGGGCAAGCAATAGATTCAATTCTTAATTGCGGAGCAGCGGCAAAGGCATCGAGATATGCCCTTGATTCAATTGTTGCTCGAGTTCCAATAACTCCAACTCGACCTGATCGTGTTGCAGCAACGGCTCGACGAACAGCCGGTTGAATTACCTCAATAACTGGTATCGAATATCGCTCTCTTGCATCGCGCAACATGGCAGCACTTGCGGTATTGCATGCAATAACGAGGGCTTTGACTCCTTGTTCAACGAGGAAATCTAGAGTTTCTAGAGCGAAGTCGCGAACTTCTGCCAGAGGCCTAGGACCATATGGTCCGCGCGCTGTGTCACCTATATATAAAGTGGATTCATTGGGTAATTGATCAAGAATTGCTCTAGCAACCGTTAAACCGCCAACACCAGAATCGAGGATACCGATTGGCGCAGAACTCATGGGATGAGTCTAACGGCGAGAACGGATTAAGCCCAAAGAGTGCCGTCGAGTCCCTCGGTTGCGGATTCGACCTGTGAGCCGTAAATGCCGGTCGATAAGTATTTCCAGCCAGCATCGCAGACGATAAATGCAATATCGGCATCACGCTTTGCAGCGATTGCTTCTTGGCCCATAGCAATAGCTGCATGCAATATCGCACCCGTTGAAATACCAGCAAAAATTCCTTCGACTTCCAAGAGTTCGCGAACGCGCCTCACGGAATCTTCGGCGCCTACTGAGAATCGTCGAGTGAGAATTGATGCATCATAAAGCTCAGGGACAAAGCCTTCATCAATATTGCGAAGTCCATAGACCAATTCACCATATCGAGGTTCGGCGGCAATAATTTGCACGTCAGGGTTCTTCTCGCGCAAGTAACGCCCTGCTCCCATAAGTGTTCCCGTTGTTCCAAGGCCGGCAACAAAGTGTGTAATAGTTGGTAAATCTCTAAACAGTTCAGGTCCGGTGCCGTTATAGTGCGCCGCGGTATTTGCAGGGTTGCCATATTGATAGAGGAAAACGTAATCAGGATTCTTTGCCGCAATTTCTTTAGCAACGCGCACAGCTTCATTAGAACCACCAGCTGCTGGTGAAGAAATGATTTCAGAGCCCCACATCTCCAGTAACTGCCTGCGTTCTGGGCTGGTGTTCTCTGGCATCACGCAAATCAATTTATATCCACGAACTTTGGCAGCCATTGCAAGTGAGATTCCCGTGTTACCACTAGTTGGTTCAAGGATTGTTGCGCCGGGTTTTAAGAGACCATCACGTTCTGCAGCTTCAATCATTGATATAGCTGTGCGATCTTTAATTGAACCAGTGGGGTTTCGGTCTTCCATCTTTGCCCACAAACGAACATTTGGTGCTGGAGAAAGACGAGGTAAACCGATAAGAGGTGTGTTTCCTACCGATGATTCGAGTGAGTCATATCGTGCCAAATTTAGCCACCAGCGACAGCAGGCAAAATTGTGATGGAGTCTCCATCCTTAACCGGAGCCTCGAGTCCACCTAAGAAACGTACATCTTCATCATTGATATAAATATTGATGAAGCGACGTAGTGCGCCATCTTCTAGTAGTCGCTCACCCATTCCTGCAAAGTTTGCATCAAGGTCGCTAATAATGAGAGCAAGGGTTACGCCTTGAGCCTCTACTGTTTTCTGATCTTTTGTATAGGGGCGCAATATCGTTGGGATGCGAACTTCAATAGCCATGGCGTAATTATGTCGAAAAATCGGCGCTATCTCTAATCGAGAATTCCTACTCGAGAATGGTGACCGGCTCTTCGGTCACTACCCCATCAATGATGCGATATGAACGGAATTCTGGAGTTGTTGCAATCTCTTTGCGGGTAGAAACCAATACGTAGTGTGCACCCGGTTCGCCGGCGTAGGCGATATCGGTTCGAGAGGGATAAGCCTCTGTCTCTGTATGCGAATGATAGATAACAACAATCTCTTCATCATTCTCATCGACCTCGCGGTAAAGTGCTAAAAGATCTTTTGGATCAAACTCATAAAAAGTAGGCGAATGTGCTGCATTGATCATTGGCTTATGCCGAATAGCTTTATCTGAACCCACTGGCCCCAAGATCACGCCACAGCATTCATCTGGATATTCAACGCGTGATTGTTCAAGAATCGCATCAACTAATGTGCGAGAGATTTCTAGAGTCATGTGTGTATCTTACAAGAAGTCATCTTAAGAATTCTCAGGTTGCGATTTCGAATCTGCATCATCAATCAGGGCTGAGAGAAGACTTTCTTGTAACCAACCTAGCCAGGTGTAGACAGCATAGACACCTCGAAGCGGATCATCGGGTGCGAGAATTTCAAGATGTTCATTGGAATTACTCTCCACCTTAAGGCGCACACCCAGTGCCAATCGAATATCGTTTATCGCGCCAAGCCAGGCATTGGCATTGTCGTGATCTAAATCAATAGTGCCATCCTCTGATGATTTTAAATGTATGCGCATCACAACTGCATGTGCCTGCTTCTTGGCGCGAAGAGTTGATTCGGTATATCTGCGAAATTCAGATGAATCGACAGAATCGGCATATGCATTAGGCAAGAGACGGTGCAGCACGTCATCTTCGGGTGGAGAATCATGGGATGTAATTCCAACCATTGCAGCCAGTGGATCATCATTTCCATGGTCTGTACGCTCTGCTAAAAGTTCAATTATTTGTTCACATAAATTCAGGAGCACTTCTTTCTCACTGTCAGCAAATTGTGCAACGTATGAATGATCCCCGTGGCGCTTAAAACCTTCCGTAGCGGTCACAGCTGATCACCGCGTTGCAATGTGGCCCACAATCCATATTCATGTAGGCGCGCGACATCATGTTCCATCTCTTCTCGACTTCCTGTGGAAACAATAGCTTTGCCTTCATTATGAACTTGCAGCATTAACTCAGTGGCGCGAGCTTTGGAATAGTTGAAAAGTTCCATAAACACATAGGTGACATAGGTCTGCAAGTTAACTGGGTCATCCCAAACAATGGTGACCCATGGCGTATCACTAGAAAAGATTGCGCGAATCTCTTCCTCGACCTTATCTGCCGTTTTCACCATCACCGGATAATGATATTAAATGTTTGACTTGTTAAGGCAGCCCAATTTGCATCTTCGCTCACAGCGGTTCGCAAGGTATACACGCCACGATTTTGTGGTGCGACCGTGATGACAAAGTTACCTTGAGCATCAGTGAGTACAGTTTCAGTAATAGATTGCCACTCTTTCCCGGTTAGTTTCTCGAGGGTCACCATGGCATCAGCGCTGCGAGGAAGCACATTGCCACTAATCTGGAATTGTGTTCCAGACTTAGCAGTCGTTGGGGCGCTCAGATTTATCTGTCTACTGATGGTGATTGGGATCTCAACTGAAAGACCTTCACTCCTATCCCACGTTGCATCTGAATAAACACGGATTAACGTTGATTTGCCGAGAATCAATGACTTTTCAAAGTTGCCTTCCGCATCTGTGATTGCATTTGCCAAGGTGCGCCAGGTGCTTTCACCCACAGACTTTCCTTCGACTCGGACAGCAAGATTGGCAATAGGCGACTTATCTTTAATGCTCAATTGTCCAGTAATTGTGAATGGCGTTCCATAGCTCATCTCACTCTTATCAACTGATGTCACAACGTTGACTTGATCTGGAGCGATTGATTTTGCAACTGTTCGAATAGCTTCCATTGCGAGTGGCTCTTCCATGCCAAATGTCCACGCTGTTATTCCACCTATGCGGTATTTGGTAACAAGTGCGGCTCGAAGCGCCCAACTGCGATTGTCTTGATACCACGCTGTGCGCGATGCTGTGCAAGTTGTCGCGAGCCCGCCGGCTGTGGTTCCGTTATAAACTTTTTGATAAGTAAAAGTGACCTCACCAAACTGCTCGTTATAGGTTGGTGTTGCCCCATAAGTAGCTGCAAGTGATTGCGCATCACGCATCACGAATGTTGCAGCTTTCGCTCCCACCTTTACTGAATTAGCAACGTTTGCTGGGCATACTCCCGAAACAGCCGTTACCCAGTCTCGCCCATAGCCAGGGACGCCCACAAACACCTTCGATGCGGGCATGATTGAAATCGCATATTGCACTGTTCGTTCAGCCCACGTAATTGGTCCCTGTGGACCAACTCTTGCTGGCGAATAGTCGTATGTCATGATGCGCAATTTGTCGATTGAATCCGCGATTGCAGCCCAGGCGTATACGTAATAACCCTTCTGCTTATCTGCAGGATTTAACACATAAGGAGTAGTTACCGAGAGAAGCTTCTCTTCCGCATGCAGTGCAACGCTTAACTCTTTGACAAATGCGGTCCATAGCGGAGCAGTGGCCTTCCAGGTTGTGTTTTTATCAACAAATGCGAATCCTTCAAAATCAAGATCAATTCCATCGTAGTTATTGACACGCACTAGATTCACAATTGCATTGACTACTTGTGTGCGAGATGTCGGGCTCTTAAGTAATCCTGCGAGAACACCTTCACTGGTTCCATCGGTAATCGTAGGAATAATCTGAAGATTGGCATTGCGAAGTGCGGTCAGGGGAACCGAAATCGGGACACTTGGATTTGCCGGTGCGTAAAGGTCGGTAATTTCGGGGGCCTTAGTCTTCCCGTTGTATTTAAGTGTGTACCAGAAGGGCATTACCTCTTTAATGAGATCTACATTGTTGAGCACATCTGGAAGCGCTGTTTTCATTGAGTAATAAGGGATCCATCCGGTAAGAATCTTGCGTGGCACATTCTCTTGGGCGTGTGTAGTAGGCAGAAAAGGGGTGCTGGCAAGAAGTGAGAATAAAAGAGTAAATATGAGACCCACGCGCGAAAACTTCTTCATGCCGATTTTCCAAATATAGATTTAAAGCGAGTCATCAATCGCCCACCGTATTCACGGTCGACCGACCAGATGTTCAGAAGCAGAGCTGCCAGTGAAATTATCTTCAGCAACATAGGGATTGGGCTGATGATAAAGATGAAGGAAAAAACAGAACCCAAAGCGCTGACAAAGGCCATCAAAGCTCGACGCAGAATCTTTGCCACCAGATTGCTAGTCAGCGATCGCGCTTTTCGGCTTGAGAGGAGAATTGAAATAGGTGCACTGAATAAAACTACGGAAACTAAGACAGAGACAAGTAGGACAAGTGATTCCATATCTACCTCCCCCATGTTGAATCGGTTGCCGCAAAGAGTGCCATATCTATCTGCCCGCGATCCTCGCGGGTGACTTTCTTGCGCATGATTCCTTCTTTTTCATAGCCTGCGCTAATTAACAACTTCTGAGATGCGTGGTTATCAACATCAACCAGTGCTTCAATCCGCTTGAATCCAATTTCACGTAATCCAAGTTCGGTAATCATTTGTGTGGCGGTAGTGCCTATTCCCTTGCTGCGCTGAGTGGAATCAATCCAGTAACCAATCTCAGCTGTGTGGTTTCGAATATTGACCGAATGAAGTGAGATCTCTCCAGCAAATTTCTTATCAGCACCATTTCCGTAATCAATAATGAATAACATTTCGCGGCGCTCTGCAAAAGCAAAGGGAACATTGCGCACAAATTCGATTGCGTGATCAATCGTGTAGTTCGAAGGCACTGTCGTAAATGCTGGAATGAGCGGGTCCTGGCAGGCCTTAAAAATCGCATCAACATCTTCCTCAGTGCTTGGACGAAGGGTAATCAGTCCATGCGAAAGAGTTGGTATCTGCGCCGGCCACCAAATCATTACTCAATCTTATGGCAGAGGTAAGTCAATCAGGGTAAGTACGCTTGAAGTGTTAGCCAATCAATTCAGAATCGCGGTGACGACTCTGGTCGTGGGTGCAACTTAAATTAGATGGTAGCGCTGCACAGTTATCGCAGAGCAAAATCAACTGATGACAAGATGCTGTGTTGCAGTTTCGAAAATCCTTGGTTGGAGCTTTGCACTTATCGCATTCTCCGATGACTTTTGCCTTATCTGAAAAATCCATAGAGATGCGATCATCAAAAATATAGAGCGAACCTTCCCAAGAGGCCTCATCGCCGAAGCGATCGCCATACTTCACAATGCCACCATCTATTTGATAGACCTCGTTAAATCCTCGGTTTTTCATGACAACAGAGAGAATTTCGCATCGGATGCCACCAGTACAGTAAGTAACAACCGGCTTATCTTTTAAATAATCGTATTTTCCGCTTTCAATTTCCTTGACGAAGTCGCGGGAAGACTCAACATCTGGAACAACTGCATTTTTGAACTTGCCAATTTTTGCTTCATACGCATTTCTTCCATCAAAGAAGACAACTTCATCGCCGCGCTCTTTGACAAGTTCTTCTACCTGTTCTGGACGAAGATGAACTCCGCCGCCAATGACACCATTTTCGTCAACTTTTATTTCATCAGGGTTCCCAAAAGCCACGAGTTCATCCTTGACGACCACCCGAAGCCGAGGGAACTCATTTCCAGTTCCATCTGACCACTTAAAAGTGATGTTTTTGAAACCTTGGTAGCGACGGGTTTCGCGCACATACTTCTTCACATCGGCCATCTCACCGCCAACAGTTCCGTTAATTCCATGAGGAGAAATCAAGATGCGACCCTTGAGATTTAAAGACTCGCAGAGTTGTTTCTGCCATAGACGCATCGCCTCGGGATCTGCAACAGGGGTGAAGCCGTAATACAGAACCACTTTGTTGAGCTTCGGTGCATGCTTATTCACGACCATATTCTAGACCGCTTACAGGGCTCATCGATTTTCGCTCTGACTTACGCATCCACGCCACAAAAAAATGGCGGAGTTGCATGTAGTTGAAAGTTCAACTACATTTGGCTCATCTCAAAGGAGCACCAATGCCGGCAGTAACCGTTAGCGATATAACAATTCTTCCTCGCATCAGCGATGCATCACATTTGCGTGCGCGAGGTATCAAGAGCATTACAACTGCACCGCAAGGATTTGAGGGTGAAGGTTTTCCTGTTCGACGTGCATTTGCCGGTGTTGATCTTGCGGAGTTAGATCCCTTCATTCATTTAGATCAAATGGGAGAAGTTGAATACGCGCCAGGTGAACCAAAAGGTACTCCGTGGCATCCACACCGTGGTTTTGAAACTGTCACATACATTATTGACGGCATCTTCGATCATAAAGATTCCAATGGTGGCGGCGGATCGATTACAGATGGCGACACACAATGGATGACAGCTGGTGGTGGAATTCTTCACATCGAAACTCCACCAGAACATTTAGTGGTCTCTGGCGGTTTATTTCATGGCTTCCAACTCTGGGTAAATCTTCCTGCTGTGAAGAAGTGGTCGCCTCCTGCATACCAAGATGTGCGAGCAAAAGATGTCGCACTTCTAACATCAACTGATGGTGCATCACTTATTCGAATTATTGCTGGTGAACTCGATGGTCACGTTGGGCCAGGATCAACCCAGACTCCGATTACTCTCATTCACGCAACCGTTGCACCTGGTGCCGAACTTAGACTTCCTTGGCGCAAGGATTACAACGCACTTGTTTACTCAATGTCAGGTCAGGGTTTTGTCGGAGATGAACAGCGTCCAATTTCAATGGGTCAACTCACCGTCTTCGGTGACGGTGATTGCATTGTTGTTCGCGCTGCAAACCAGCAAGAGTCGCGTTCTCCAAACTTGGAGCTCTTCATTCTTGGCGGGCAACCGATTAAAGAACCTGTTGCCTGGATGGGTCCCTTTGTGATGAATACAAAGAGTGAAGTTCTGCAAGCCTTTGAAGATTTTCAGAAGGGCCTTCTTGGCTCAATTCCAGCGATATACAAGGACGATGCCAAGCGTCCGATGAACCGCACCAAGATTTTGGATGTGCACAACGCTCCAACTGACCTACAAGAAAGCTAGCCCTTATAGCGCTTTCAGTGCTGAGACAACTTTAGTCAGCGATGCTTTGGCATCACCGAAGAGAAGCATTGTCTTTGGGTCATAGAGAAGTTCATTTTCGATGCCAGCAAATCCTGGGCGCATAGAGCGCTTCAGGAAGATGATGTTGGCAGCGTGATTTACTTCCAAGATAGGCATTCCGTAGATTGGGCAACCTGGAGTTGTTTGTGCTGCAGGATTCACAACGTCATTTGCTCCAATAACAATGGCGACATCTGTCTGACCAAATGTTGGATTGACTTCATCCATTTCAGCTAATTGATCATAAGGAACATTTGCTTCAGCAAGAAGTACGTTCATATGTCCTGGCATACGACCAGCTACCGGGTGAATTCCATATGCAACATCAATACCTTTTGAAAGCATAAGGTCGGCAAGTTCGCGCACTGTGTGTTGCGCCTGCGCAACGGCAAGTCCGAAGCCAGGAACGATAACTACACGTCGGGCATAATTAAGAAGAATTGCAACGTCATCAGGAGATCCTGAGCGAACTGGACGTTCTTCTGCTGTGCCAGTTGCTGCCTGTGGTTTTGCAGTAAATGCACCGAAGAGAGTTCCAAAGAGTGAGCGTCCCATTGCTTCTGCCATCAAGCGAGTCAGAATTGTTCCTGAAGCACCGACAAGAGTTCCAGCAATAATCAAAAGTGTTGATGAGAGCACATAACCACTTGCTGCAACAGTCAGACCTGTGAATGCGTTGAGCAGTGAGATCACGATAGGTACATCTGCACCACCCACTGGGAGTACAAAGAGCACACCAAAGAGCAATGAGAGCACTGCAAGAACCAGTAGTGGAGTTGTTCCAAGGGCAATTACAACCCAGACGCTGACCCCAAGTACTGCAGCGAGGGTGGCAGCGATAACAAATCTTCCGCCAGGAAATACCACTGGGCGCGTAGTCATAAGTTCTTGTAGCTTCATAAATGTAATGATGGAACCGCTGAAAGATACGCAGCCAACAACGACTGTGAATACAGTGAAGATTACTTCTGCTGTCGTTGCGCTATCGCCAAGATTTAAGTACTCCACGATTGCAACAAGTGCTGCAGCGCCACCGCCCACACCATTAAAGAGTGCGACAAGCTGTGGCATCTGTGTCATCTCGACCTTGCGAGCCGCAGGTACTCCAATAATCAGACCCACTGCGATTGCACCCAAGATCCAACCCAAGTTATGAATTGGCAGAGAGTGCGATTCTGATCCTTCACCGCTTGGGGTGACGTAGAGAAAGACTGAAAGAGTCGCAACTGTTGCACCAAAGGCACCAATTAAGTTACCGCGGCGTGCAGTCTTTGGATGCGAGAGTCCTTTCAGTGCCAAGATAAATGCCACACCGGCAGCGAGACCTACCAAGCTATAGAGAGTGCTACTCACTTCTGGTCTCCCTTCTTGGGCTTGAACATCTCAAGCATGCGATCGGTAACTACAAAGCCACCAACCATATTGATTGTTGCTAAAACAATTGCGGCCAATGAGAGTCCAAGCTCTAGGTTATTTTCACTGTGATCTGCAACGATGATTGCACCGACAAGGATGACACCATGAATTGCATTAGCGCCAGACATCAGGGGCGTGTGTAGCGTTGATGAAACCTTTGAAACAACTTCAAACCCCACGAATACTGCAAGGGTGAAGATTGAGATAACGGCAATTGCATCCATTAGTTGCTGCCTCCTTTTTCACTAGCTCCAGGTGTGTGCTTGGCACCTGCATGTGTAAGTGCGGCTTTATCAATAATTTCATCTGTGAAGTCAATATTTAGCGCTACCTTCTCGCCATCCTTTGCAGCACTTGTCATCAAGGTAAGTAGATTGACCACGTTACGTGAATACAGACTTGAAGCATGGAACGGCAACTGGCTCGGCACATCTTTACCGCCCCAAATCTGAACACCCTTGGCTGTAGTGACAATCTCTCCCGGTTTTGAACCTTCAGCATTTCCACCAGTTTCAGCAGCGAGATCAACGATGATTGTTCCTGCCTCCATCGCATCAATCATGGCTGCAGTCATCAAACGCGGTGCTGCTCGTCCTGGAACTGCAGCAGTTGTAATAACAAGATGCGATTTGGCAATATATGGAGTTAAGAGTTCGCGTTGCTTTGCTGCACGCTCTTCCGTCATTTCACGTGCATAACCACCAGCACCTTCAAGTGCCTCAAGTTCCAAATCAATAAATGTTGCGCCCATTGATTTCACTTCATCAGCAGAAGATGGGCGAACATCGTAGGCAGATACAACGGCGCCAAGTCGGCGAGCGGTTGCAATTGCCTGTAGTCCTGCCACACCAGCACCCAGAACAAGTACTTGCGCGGGAGTTACAGTTCCTGCGGCGGTCATGAGCATTGGGAAAAAGCGCGGCGAAAGTTCTGCGCCAACGAGTGCGGCTCGATAACCAGCACAGAGTGCCTGAGATGTCAGCGCATCCATTGACTGTGCACGTGAAATACGTGGGACTAGTTCAAGTGAGAAAGCTGTAACACCCGCTGTGACCGCTGCATCGATTGAATCTATGGCAGTTACTGGAGATAAGAAAGAGATGGTGACTGCGCCCTTTTTTAAGGACGAGATCTGTGCTGGGGTTAGTGAAGTAACGCAGAGAACTACGTCGGCATCACTAATGACATTGCCACTTTTGATTGTTGCCCCTGCTGCGATGAACAGCTCATCTGTAGCTTGAGCATGAACACCCGCTCCAGATTCAATGACAACTTCATAACCTAATTTGGTTAATTTGTTGATGATGTCTGGGACTAGCGCTACGCGCTTCTCGCCATCTCTAATTTCTCTCGGGACTGCAACTCTCATGGGGGAAAAGATACATGTATCTCAGAGCAACAGCCACTCAAAAGAATACGAAATCCTGGTTAATTGCCCTTAATTTCACCACGAGTTAAGTGATAGAGCAGTGCCTGGATGGTTGTGCGACGATGAAATGCTTCACGCCAGATTACAGACTTCGGCCCATCAATAACAGAACCTGCAACTTCTTCTCCACGATGAGCTGGAAGACAATGCATAAAAATTGAATCTTTTTCTGTCAGCGACATTAATTCTTTTGTAATTGCAAATGGTTCAAGAGCCTTTGTTTTTTTAGCGCGTTCAGCTTCCGGATCACCCATCGACATCCATACATCTGTATAGAGAACTGATGCACCTCTCGCTGCAGATTCAGGATCGTTTGTTACCTCAATCGTGGCCCCGCTCTTTGCCGCAATCTCTTTAGCCTTTGTAACGACCGCTGCATCAGGTGCCCATTCGCCATCTGGCGTCGCTGTCACAACGTGTGCCCCCATGATTGCGCCCATAATCAACCATGCGTGACTCATGTTATTTCCATCACCAAGATAAACAAATTTGCGGCCTGTTATGTCAGCGCCAAAATTTTCCCGAATTGTTAACCAATCAGCGAGTAACTGTGTTGGGTGGTCGTCATCGCTTAAACCGTTAATCACTGGAATGCTGGCATGTGCACCAAGTTCATCGATATCTGATTGTGCAAAGGTTCGAACTATCAGCGCATCGCAATATCCACTAATAATCTTGGCGGTATCCGCAATTGTTTCCCCGCGGCCAAGTTGTAGTTCATCACCGCGAATAAAGATTGGTGTTCCACCTAAATGTGCCACGGCCGTTTCAGATGCTAAGCGAGTACGGGTTGAGGGCTTAGTCATATAAATCGCAACGCTCTTGTTGTGGAGCGCGGTGTGGGAGCGAAGTGGGCTCTGCGCGAAATCTGCAGCAGTGTCGAGGAGTAATTCGACATCAGCACGCGATAAATGCTCGGTGCGCAGTAAGTCTTTCATCGGCAAAATTCTACCGGAAGGCGAGATGGCTATGTGGCTAGTTTTTGTTAGATACTACGCGCATGCCACTTTTCGGTCGCGGTACTCCTTCCCTTGAGAGCGATACCGACACCCTCACGCGCCCAGTTGAACAAGAAGATGATGGCGGCCATGATCGATTTGCACATTACATAAAGAAAGAAAAAATTGTTGAATCAGCAATGACCGGCAAATCTGTGAGAGCGCTATGCGGTAAGAAATGGGTTCCTTCTCGCGATCCGCAGAAATATCCTGTCTGTCCAATCTGCAAAGAAATTTTTGAAGGTCTAAAACCTGGCTCCGAAGATGGAGACAAGTAGTACTGAGCATTACTGGTGGAGGTGCCGGGAATCGAACCCGGGTCCTTCAGAATTAAAACAGGGCTTCTACGGGCGTAGTGCGTTTATCGTTTTCTCAGTTCTGAATCTCTTACACACAAGTATTCAACGAACTCATTTGCGAAACTGTTCTCTCGAGATATTCGCAACGCTATCTCGATGAAGAGCTCTCTAGCGACGCCAGATTCCGGGACGAGAGCGCGCCCGGGCTGACGGATTCGGAACTAGCTTATGCAGCTAGGGCGAAATCACTGCGACTGTTGTCTGCAGTTATTTTTGCACAGGTTTCATGGTTTACGAGATCATCCCGGCTTCCTCGGCCCGCTTCCCCTGCCTCAACAACTAAAGTCGAGACCGTTCACCCCCAAGTTGAAATGGGGAATTACGTGGAAAACGTAATTCACACTATGTAGTTGTATTTCCTATTTTTTCGACAATTCACCCGTTGATTTCCGTGAGGAAAGATTTTGTGTGAATGAGTTATTTGGCGAGGTATGGAGCGGCATTCTTGTCTGCCAAACTCGATCGAGCCAAACGGTATGACATAAGTATAGAGAGTGTTTCGACTTCTTCAAAATGCCCGCTTGGGGGCATTGATTAACTGTCTTTGCCAGATTGGCGGCGGGACAGTTCGCGATTGACCTCGCGCGTAGCTTGCTGTTCCATCAGAGTTGATCGCTTGTCATGAGCCTTCTTGCCCTTTGCAATAGCAACTTCAACCTTGGCTTTTCCATCCTTAAAGTAAAGCTGCAATGGCACCAGTGTGATTCCTGAGTCTTTGGTGCGGGCAGCAATCTTGCGAATTTCAATCTTATTAACGAGCAGCTTTCGTTTGCGACGCGGGGTGTGATTAGTCCACGTACCTTCTGTGTATTCAGGAATGTGAACACTATGTAGCCAGAGTTCGCCATTTTCAATCATGGCAAAACCATCAATGAGTGAGGCACGCCCAGCACGAAGTGATTTCACTTCAGTACCTGTAAGCACAATCCCGCACTCATAGACATCTTCTATTGCAAAGTCGTGACGAGCCTTTTTGTTCTGTGCAATCAGCTTTCGTCCGAGCTCTTTGACCATAAAATTACACCTTGAGGTATCGGCGCAGTGTTACTACAGATGCAATAGTTGAGACCACGAGGCCTGTGAGAAGTAGCCAACCAGAAGCTAGAGCCACTTCTCCCCATCCAAAGAACTTAGTAAAGGTAAGTAACGGGGCGACTTTAGTTTCGACGACATACTTAAGTGCGGCGAGCAATCCACTGGCAAGCATCCATCCAATAAATGCCGCGAAAACACCTTCCAGTAAGAATGGAAGTTGAATTGACCACGAGGAAGCACCTACAAGTCGCATCACACCAGTTTCACGACGACGATTAAATGCCGCAATTCGAAGAGTGTTGCTAATCAGCAACGCTGCAGTGAGCACTGAAAGAAGGCCGACAATCAATGCACCATTGCGCAGTACGGCAAGGAGTTGGAAGAACTTCTCGAGAATGCTGCGCTGATCTTGCACTACATCAACACCAGGTCGACCGCTAAATGCACTGACGACGACATCGAATTGCGTTGGGTCTTTTAACTTAACGCGGAAGGATTCTGGTAATTGATCGGCAGTAACGTTCTGCGCAATTGCCGAACTCTTAAAACGCTCTTTAAAGCGAGCAAAGGCTTCAGTTTGTGATTCATAGAAGACGCTCTGCACAACTGGCAGAGCCTCTAAATCTGATTTGATTGATGTGCGCTGTTCGGGAGTAACAACTCCACCGCTACATGACGGTGACTCCGAGAGTGATCCGCAGAGAAATACAGATACTTCAATCTTGTCATACCAATAATCTTTCATCGCATTTACTTGTGAATTTGAGAGTAAGCCAATGCCGAGAAGAGAAAGTGAAATTGCAACGGTGACGATGACGGCAAATGTCATTGTGAGGTTACGCCGAAGTCCTATTCGAACTTCACTGAAGAGAAATCCTGCGCGCATTGTTTTCCCCTTATCCTGTGTATCCGTAGACGCCGCGAATTTGATCGCGAATAACATGGCCACCATCAAGTTCAATGACTCGCTTGCGCATCTGATCAACAATTCCAGAATCGTGGGTAGCCATCAATACAGTGGTGCCTTCACGATTAATGCGGTCGAGTAACTTCATAATTCCCACAGAGAGTGCCGGGTCTAGGTTTCCAGTTGGCTCATCCGCGATGATGATTGCAGGGCGTGTGACATAAGCACGAGCAATCGCAACTCGTTGTTGCTCTCCACCTGAGATTTCAGAAGGTAAGCGATCACCCTTATCTTCCAGGCCAACAAGTTCAAGCATCTCCGGAACTTCGCGATTAATCTCCTTCTGCGAATATCCGAGCACATGTAGTGAGAATGCGATGTTCTCTGAAATCGTTTTATTGGGAAGCAGTCTAAAATCCTGAAAAACAGTGCCTAGTTGGCGACGAAGCTCAGGCACTTTATGGTTTGCAAGAGTTCCTAAATCTTTGCCCGCAACGTGTATGACGCCAGATGTTGGGCGCTCTTCGCGCAGAATCAAACGCAAGAATGTTGATTTACCAGAACCTGACATACCTACCAAGAAAACAAATTCACCTTTGGTAATTTCGAGCGTGACATTCTCGAGGGCAGGACGTTCCTGACCCGAGTAAATCTTGGTGACATTCTCAAACTTAATCACTATCTGCTCCTTATATAGGCGCATGGTGATGCGCTCGTGAGACCTAGGCCTAGTTTAGGTAGGCAAGCTGGGAATTTAGGGTTGATTCGGGGTTTTTATGGGAATTCACAGAGGAAATAAGAATCACATCACGCGTGAATCAGCTGGTTATTGCCGAGAATTATTGTGACGCGCTACGGCGCCAGCGAATTCCCGCTTCGATGAAATCATCAATTTCTCCATTTAACACCGCTGAAGTATTTCCCGTTTCATGGTTATTACGGAGATCTTTCACCATTTGATACGGCGCTAATACATAGGAACGCATCTGGTTTCCCCACGAGCCCGAATTATCGCCCTTGAGGGCATTTATCTTCGCCTGCTCTTCCTGGCGACGACGTTCTAACAACTTTGATTGCAAAACAGCCATCGCTGTTGCTTTATTTTGAATCTGTGAGCGTTCGTTCTGACATGACACAACAATCCCGGTCGGAACGTGGGTCAAGCGCACAGCAGAGTCTGTTGTATTGACTCCCTGTCCGCCCGGACCAGATGAGCGATAGACATCTACGCGCACTTCTTTCTCATCAATTTCAATGTGATCACTCTGTTCGACAACAGGAACAATTTCCACGCCAGCAAATGATGTATGTCTACGTGATTGAGAGTCGAAAGGAGAAATTCTCACTAAGCGATGTGTTCCCTGCTCTACTGAAAGAGTGCCATATGCATACGGGGCACTGACTCTAAATGTTGTCGATTTAATTCCCGCTTCTTCAGCAAAGGAAGTTTCTAATACGTCAACTTTGAATTCGTGACGTTCGCAATAACGCAAATACATACGCATCAACATCTCAGCCCAGTCGGCAGCTTCTACGCCACCTGCTTCAGATCGAATAGTTATCAGCGCATCACGTGCGTCATACTCCCCGTTAAGTAACGTCGTTACTTCTAATTCACTAATTGCCTTCTTTGCTGAATCCAATTCACCTTCGGCATCCGTAAGAGCTGATCCATCTGGTTCACCTGCCGCTAACTCAAAGAGAAGTGGAAGCTCATCTACCCGACGGCGCAACCCGGTAAGTCGTGAAATCGTTGACTGCACGCGAGATAGCTTGCTCGTAACTGCTTGAGCTTTATCAGGGTCATCCCACAAATTTGGAACGCCTGCAGCTGATTCAAGTTCGACCGCTTCGGCTTCAAGCCTCGGCAGGTCTAAGACTTTTTCAATAGATGTCAGGGTCGCACTCGTCTCATTTATTTCGAGGATGTAGTCGCGAGCCATGGGTTAAGGATAGCGAGAACTTCCTCAAAGTATTCTTCTAGCCCACCTTACCTTGAAGAATAGGGCTGGAATAATTGAAAATTTCCTAACCAAGGTTTAAGCCATAGTAATTTGTCGTTATTTTCCGCTCCGCAAAAATCCCAACTCGCGAATAGATATCAACTGTTTCAACTCCAATAAACGGAAGTACAAATGGAAGGGTTACCCTGGCTGAGGAATGAATTCCAATTTCATAACCATCACACTGAAAGTCTAGGACTTGGATTTTGCTTAAGTTTTTTCGTGAGGTTGCACCTCCCAGAGTGCTCCAGTCACGTAATGCGCCAAGTGAATCTGATCTGCCTTTCTCGCAATCAATTGGGATTCCTGGATCCTTTTCTCCATTTAGAAAGAGATTGGCTGCAAATCGATTAACGTTGTACTCACGTGCGTAGTATTTTTCTAAATCCAAATTTCTTACGCCCCGCTGTGTCGCAGCCTCCGTGGCTTGGGTAAGTGCACGTTTAGCTATATAAACCGACGAGATATCAGTGAGCACAATCAGAGTGATTAGGACCAACATAAAGAGTGCCAAAATTAAGAGTGAGATTGATCCTCGTTCATCCTGCAACTTTTTTCCGAGCTTGGGAAAGAAACTACATTGCAAAAGACTGAAAGATGAAGTCATGCCCATGGAGACACATATTCAATAGCTGCGACTTGGGTCTGACTCTTGCCTGAAGAATTCATAGTGAGTTGGACTAAAACTCGATTATTGGGTGCGATGCAGGGCCGTGAATCGCAGGCGATTCTCAGCTCGATTGATGTCTTAGGAGAATTTGGGTCATAGCCAAGTAACCGTGCACCCTGTGCCACCACTTGATCTGCCACGTAGAAGGCGGTTTCATCATCTTTACTGCTTACAAATGCACGTGCCGATTCTCGCGCTAGGGTTCTCAGTGAATCTTGCGCATCACTTGAATGTGAAAACTGAGCCATGAAGATAAAGAGTGGAATGAATAACGGTATGGCAAGGAGACTAAATTCCACCGAAGCACTACCTCGATCGGAGGAGAATAATCGTCTCCTCAAAGGAGCTACTGCCCTTTGAAATTTTATCGAAATCTTTTGTTGAACCACCATATTTATCTCTGATTTTCTACAATAGCTACTCCAGTGACATCTATCTCTCTCTTAGATCCCATGAATTTTTCTAGTCCCGGCATTATGTGTGGCAGAAAACCTTTTTTGTGACTGATGAGTAAATCGAGATTTTGATGTGGATCCGGGGAGTCAATATGTAAAAAAGTATCAGTCTCATCAAAATTGCCCGAAATCGCTCTTGTTGAAGCGCCATCCTGGGCACTGATCTTCGTCATATTTCTTCCATGAATTGTAATCGTGATTTGTGAAGCCACTAGAAAAAGCGTGAGTAAAGGAATCAGGACCAGTGCGCTCTCGATATTTCCCTTCTCGCTTAAAATAAGAGTTGTGAAGCGTGAGATTTTCATTTAGCGAATGCCGTTCATCGCATCAAGAGAATTCTTTAAAATTGCAGATAGGCGAGGTGCTGCAATAGTCCATATCGCTGTTACTAATCCGGTTGTCATTAGCACGACAAGTACCCACCCCGGAACATCTCCGCGATCATCGTGAAGGACTCGGTAAAATCGCGTTCTCTTGAATTCAGCTACTTTCATGGATAAATAGCTGCTTACGTGGAGGGTATGGTTTTGAATTACTTCTTCTATTCTGTTCATGGGCTTTCCTTTTCTTTGGTTGTGAGGTGATATTTGGCACCGGGAGAAATTTCGCAGTTCATCATTAACCTTGTGCAAACAGATTCAGATTAGATAGAGATGGCCATAGTGCGAATAAAATCGAAATTGGTAGAATGAGAAAAACAACGGGAATCATCATTGAAATTTCAGACTTGCCTGCCGCGCTAAGAATGCGGTTGCGTTGAAAATTTTGAGCCTCTCGTGCATGACTGTGTAGCACTTCTATCAGTGGTGCACCGCGACTAATTGCGATTACTACAGCATCAATGAATCTGCGCACAGCAACTGATTGCACCCTGCGACCCATGTGATCTAGGGCGTGCTGAAAAGGTAAGCCACTCTTCACTTCAACTACGACAATCCTCAGTTCGCTCACAAGTGGACCGCTCCCTCGCTTGGTAATTCTTTCCAATGAGCTGAGTGGAGTCTCTCCGGCAGATAGAGCCAAGGTCATCATTTCGATAACACTTGGAAAATCTGAATCAATGCTTATTCGGTGTTCAGTGATTTGATTGATTAAAGACTTCTCGAAATAGAGCAAAACTAAAGCTACGACACTAATAAGGCATGCCGCAATAAAGGCTAACGAATGACCTTGAAAGAGCAGAATAAGTAACAAAGGAAATAGAATTAGAGAAGTTACTAGCAATTGCTTTAGGCGAAAACTTTCGTAATGAGTTTGATCTGGGTGGCCTAATTCAATTAGTTTATTCTTGACACTTGTCCTATCCCCAACTTTATGCACAGTTGTGAGAGCAAACTTTTCCCAAGAGAAATCCTCATTAATCAGAATTAAAGCAGGAATCAAAAAGAGAATTGCAACTACGGTCGTTGTGCTCATAATTTCCCCGAAAAGACTCTCGACGGCTTCGGTAATTGCCCGAGCTTATTCATCCATAGATAAGCAACGCAGGTCATGATCAAGCCAGAGATTAGTACGGCAATTCCAGAGGTTGTAGAAAAAGAGGCAGCGGTCGCAGGTTGTGTGGATAGGAGTAATAAGAGAATCCAGGGAGCACCTGCAGATAAGTGTGCCGAATTCTTTATCCAATTCTGCTTCACCAAAATTTCTCTTCTAAGCGTCAAGTCTTCTCGAATAAAGTTGCTCAGCAATCTCAAAATGTTAATGAGTTCGGCGCCACCCAGGGTCTTGGAAATCAAGAGCGCTTCGATTACCTGATCGGTGCTTGGCTCTCCGAGATGGGATTTGACCCGTTCCAGAGCTCCCATGAAATCTCCAGTTCTATAAACATCCTCTCGAAAGTCCTCAAAATAAGGCCGAGTTGCTAGCGGGCCTCGAAGTGAGAGTCCTACTAGCGATTCATTGAGTGACAAACCCGACTGCAGTCCAGAAATCAGGTGATCAATTATTTCTGGGCATGCGGATTGAATTTCACTTGAACGTTTGCTCTCACTCTTGCGTTGAGCTAGCACTACAAAGATTCCCACGAAGAGTGAGAATGCTGCTGCAATGACTAAAGAGCGTGAAAAAAGAAAGACTAAAGCAAGAGACAAGTGCATGAATAACGTCGTTTTCATTACATGGGAATTCTTGCTCACGGTTATTGGCACTTAATGACCCCCAACCCTTTTTCGTAACTTTTCCCACTCCATCGCCAGACATTTTCTATCTCTGCTCTATCGTTCTCATATCGACCAGTTACATGTGCTATTTCTACGATCCGCCGGGTGCCATCTCCTGCAATTGAGACCTGAATGACTAAATCGATTGCGGATGCAACTGTGGGCGCAATGAATTTATGGGAGATGTTTTCTCCTGCAAGCAGTGGAAGGGTTTGAAGTTTGGTGATCGCATCTCGCGCTGAATTTGCGTGAAGAGTCCCCATTCCTGGCAACCCAGAATTAAGTGCTATCAATAGGTCCAAGGCTTCAGCCTCACGAACTTCACCAACAATGATTCTTGATGGACGCATTCTCAAAGCTTCTTTAATCAGCGTGCGCAATGGAATTGAACCATCTCCTTGTAAGTTTGCTCCCCTAGTCTGCATTTGCACTAAATCTGGGACGTTCGGTTTGAGCTCAAATACTTCTTCAATAGTGATAACGCGTTGAGACAACGGAATTGCACTTGCGAGAGCATTTAGGAGAGTTGTCTTGCCTGCCTGCGTGCCACCGCTCACCAAAATGTTTAAGCCAAACTTCACAGCACTCGATAATTGAGCAGCAATCTCTTCTGACATCAAACCGATACGTGCTAAATCTTCCAAGTTCAAGTGTCGTAGTAAATGTTTGCGGATGTTCACTGCCCAGTGCTCAGCTGTTATTTCCGGAATAACCACATGCAGCCGACTGCCGTCTGGCAACTGCGCATCTACAAACGGTTGAGATAGGTCCAGCCTCCGCCCGCTCCAAAGGAGGGTCCTATCAACTAGTTCGCGAACGGAGTCTGATGTCAGAACTAAATTAGTGAGATGGCTTTTGCCTGCCCTGGCGATAAAAATTCTCTCAGGGGAATTAATCCAGATTTCTTCTACTGTTGGGTCTCTGATGAACTCAGCGATTGGACCGAATACAACATCTGGATTCATGTTTTCCATGTGGGCAAATTAGGTGAGCGGCGACAAGTTCTGCGGAGGCCAAATCGCTAGTGTGGATAAATAAGACTCTTAATAACCCTTCGTTACCAATCGTAACTCTTGGTTATCAAGCCGATTGAGTATCTCAAGAGAACTTTCTCCGCGATTTACTGTGAGAACAGAGTAGTGAGAACCGAATCCCTCAAACATCCAAGAGCGAAGGACTCGCTCGGCAAGTGAGGTTGCTATTTCAGAAGAGCCTTTAAGAATAAGGGTAAATTCAAGCTGGCCAAGGCGTGCACACAAATCTTCTGATCGAATTGACGCTTTCAGAATTTCGGCAAATGAAAGAATTGCAACCTCATACTGTGAATTTTCTGACTCAATCCCACTTTCCGTGATTTGAATTCCAGCTACATTCTTGGAAATTAAAAATCTAATAAGACTGAGTTCAGACTTGTTGCGTTCAGCAGTTCCTAACTCTCTTCTCAAATTCTCGTAAAAATATGGGGGTGCAGCTAGGTGAGTGAGCGAATCTCGTATTCCATCGTGTGAAAAAGTCATCGAGTAATTGCTACAGACCGTTGCTGCGCTGATAAAGTGAGGTCTATGGCAACGAAACCTGAGCGGAATAAATCATCACAAAAGAGTTTCACGTTAGGAAATACTGCCAACCTCTCCCCTAAGCGTTCAACAGTGGCAGCACTCCTCTATATCGAGGCAAGTCTCGTACTCGCCCTAGGTGTGTGGCTAGTTGTGCTTGGTTTTACTCACGAGAAGAAAGAGCTACCGCCACTGATTGGAGTGGTTGTCTTTGCAGTTCTTGGGGCTATTGGACTCTTCGCATCAGCTCGCGGATATGTAAACGGAAAGAGTTTCGGAAGATCTCCCACTATCTTGGCCAACTTAATTGCAGTGGGAGTGGCCTACTATCAAATACAAGGACAGTTCTATATCGGTGCGGTAGTTATTCTGGCACTTGCACTTCCAACGCTTTACTTCGCTTTTATGATTGCCAAAGAAGAAGGTTAAGAGCTAATTACCAAGGAACTATCTGGTTGTCCTCCCAAAGCACTCCGGTAATTTTTTGAGCATCTGTTGAACCGGCTGAATCAAATGCTCTTGTCGCTAACCAAACTGCAGTAGCAGCACCTTCTTCTGCAGAACGTGGCGCATCCGCACCACCCATATCCGTTCGTGAGTGATTAGGACAGATTGCGTCAACAAGAAATCCGCGAGCGCCAAGTCCGGTCTCATGTGCCAGGTTTCGCACCAATGCGTTCACACCAGCTTTACTGATTCGATACGGCGCAAGCCCTCCGGCATTTCCAGGACCAGACATGCGACCTAAACAAGCAGAGAAGATAATGACGCGGCCGTTTCGGGCATCTGCCATAGCAGGTGCTATTCCATTTACAAGTTGAAAGACAGAGTCAAGATTAATTGCCATCACTCTGCGCCACTCAGCATCATTTGTCTTAAGAGTCTTCGACATTTTCTCACTCATCACTCCGTGAGCAAGAATAAGAAGTTGCGGAGTAGGAAGAGATTGATTGATTGAATCAATGAGTTCACGGACAAGGTGTGGTTGCTCGAGATCGCAGGTAAATGTGGAGATGTTGATCTGGCTGCCATCTGAAGCTGCGCGGATTGATTGCGCCGCCGACGTCAATCGCTCTGAATCTTTGGCAATCAGCGCCAGATCAAAACCTTGAATGGCTAGTGCTTTGGCGCTCTCAAAACCCAAGCCTCGGCTGGCACCGGTGATGATGGCTAGGGGGCGAGTTTCTGCTGCGTGCATGGGGCAACTGTCTCAAAAAATGGATACCGCCGCCTCTCGGGAGCGTGAGGAAACTGTGCTCAATCTCGCGCTGGTTGTGTGGGATATGCCATTTATTTGCGGTGCGTGGAGCCGATAGTCTTAGCCACGTTCAGTTACAGGATTTATATCTAGTTTGTATGTAATAGATATGTACGCAAGGACGCAAGGGAGCGCTCAGTGTCGCAATCAGGACAAGACTTTGGAGCAAATGATTGGCTCGTTGAAGAAATGTTCGAGCGATACCAAGCCGATCCATCGTCTGTACCAAGTGAGTGGATTGCACACTTCCAAAATAATCCGCAGATAGCTGACAAACCAAAGGCCGGAACACCACCAACACCAAAGCCAGTTACCCCCCCAAATATTTCTGTTCAGGGTTCAGCGCAACCAACTCCGGCTGCACCAGTAGCGCCGGTTGCAGCTCCAGTTGTGGCACAGCCAACTCCCGTGGCCTCGGCTCCTGCAACACAACCAATAGTTCGCACCCTTTCTACGACTCCCGCAACACCAGCAGATCCGATTGCTAAACCAATTCCAACTTTAGTAACACCAAGTGCTTCAACGCTCGAACCAATTCGCGGAGTATCTGCTCGCGTTGTCCAGAGCATGGAAGCATCGCTAACCGTTCCAACAGCAACTTCTGTTCGTGCAATTCCGGCAAAGCTCATGATTGATAATCGAATTGTCATTAACAATCACTTAAAGCGTGGCCGTGGTGGAAAAGTTTCATTTACTCACATCATTGCCTACGCGATGATTAAAGCGCTGCGCGCGATGCCAGAGATGAATGCTTTCTACGGTGAACTCGAAGGAAAGCCAGCACTTGGCAAACCAGAACATATCAACTTGGGAATCGCGATTGATTTAGCAAAGCCCGATGGAACACGTCAATTACTAGTTCCATCAATCAAGGGTTGCGAGGAGCTTGAATTCGGGCAGTTCTGGTCGGCCTATGAAGCGATTGTGAAGAAGGCTCGCGCCGGAACTCTCACCGTTGAAGATTACGCCGGAACAACTGTTTCGCTGACTAACCCAGGAACCATTGGAACAGTTCATTCTGTTCCACGTTTAGTGCAGGGACAAGGACTGATCCTGGGTGTAGGAGCGATGGATTACCCAGCAGAGTTCCAAGGAGCAAGTGCGGAAACCCTTGCTCGTCTTGCAATAAGCAAGGTGATAACACTGACAAGTACTTACGATCACCGCGTTATTCAAGGTGCACAATCTGGTGATTTCTTGCGCCGTATCAACGAATATCTTCTTGGCGCAGATGATTTCTATGACGAAATCTTTACCGCACTTCGTATTCCTTATGAGCCAATTCGATGGGCAGCAGATTTTGCTGTAACCAAAGATGAAGAGATTGATAAGACAGCGCGCGTTCAGCAGTTGATTCATGCCTATCGCACCTGGGGACATCTCATGGCCGATATTGATCCGCTTGTTTATATCCAGCGAAATCATCCGGACCTCGATGTGCGCACACATGGACTCACACTCTGGGATCTCGATCGTGAATTTGCAACAGGTGGATTTGGCGGAAAGAAGTTCCTGCCACTACGTAAGATTCTTGGAATTCTCCGCGATGCATACTGTCGCTCAATCGGACTTGAGTACATGCACATTTCAAACCCGGCAGAGCGTCAGTGGTTCCAGCAACATGTCGAAGGTGTTTCTGAAGTTCCAGATCGCGTAGAGCAACTTCGAATATTACGTAAACTCAATAGCGCTGAAGCATTTGAATCTTTCTTACAGACAAAGTTCGTCGGGCAAAAGCGCTTCTCACTTGAAGGTGGAGAATCTGTAATTCCACTGACAGATGCGATTGTTTCTGCAGCGGCAGAACGCGGGCTAGATGAAGTATGTATCGGCATGCCACACCGTGGACGCCTGAATATGCTGGCAAATATTGCGGGTAAGTCTGTCGGTCAAATTTTCCAGGAATTCCAAGGGCACTATGCCGAGAACCAAGTACATGGTTCAGGAGATGTGAAGTACCACTTAGGTACGGAAGGAATCTTCACAACAGAATCTGGTGCAAAGACCAAGATTTATTTAGCTGCAAACCCATCACACCTGGAAGCGGTTAACCCAGTACTCGAGGGAATTGTTCGCGCTAAGCAAGATCGCTTAAATACAAAGGGTGCTTACACAGTCTTGCCAATACTGCTCCATGGTGATGCATCATTTGCTGGTCAAGGTATCAACGCTGAAACACTTCAGTTATCGCAACTTCCGGGCTATCGCACGGGTGGAACTATTCATATCGTTGTTAATAACCAAGTTGGATTTACTACCTCACCTCATGCTTCACGTACATCTCGTTATTCAACAGATGTTGCTAAGTTAATCGAAGCACCGGTTCTTCACGTTAATGGTGATGACCCTGAGGCTTGTGTGCGTGTTGCACGTATGGCATTTGAATATCGCCAAGCATTTAATAAAGATATTGTCATTGACATGGTCTGTTACCGCAGACGTGGTCACAACGAAGGTGATGAGCCAAGCTTCACACAGCCGTTGATGTACAAACTCATCGATGCCAAGCGCACCACACGTACTTTGTATAGCGAAGCTCTCGTTGGTCGTGGAGATATCACTCCAGAAGAGGCAGATGAAATTGCTCGCGATTACCAGGTCCAACTCGAAGAGGTCTTTGCATCCGTTGCTAACTATGAAGAACATAGCGATCCAAACTTCGTAGTCCCTATTGTTCCCAATGCAGAAGATGTGCCAACCTTTATCTCTGAGCAGCTAGTTCGCGAAATTACGGCAACCCAAATTGCGATTCCGGAAGGATTCCATATTCATCCAAAACTGCTGCCACAGCTACAAAAGCGGGCAGAGTCCATCAACGATGGAACTATCGACTGGTCCACGGGTGAAATGCTCGCCTTCGGTTCACTTCTTAAAGAAGGTCGCCCAGTTCGGTTAGCGGGACAAGATTCACGTCGCGGAACATTCTCAAATCGTCACGCTGTCATTATTGATAAAGAAAATGGCAGTGAGTGGACCCCACTACGTTCACTAATTTCAGATGCCAATCAGTTCTTTGTTGTTGATTCATTGCTCAGTGAGTATGCAGCGATGGGATTTGAATACGGATACTCCGTTGTTCGCGAAGATGCACTTGTCCTGTGGGAAGGCCAGTTCGGAGACTTCGCAAATGGTGCGCAGACAATCATCGATGAGTTCATCTCATCAGCACTTCAAAAGTGGGGCGAGCGTTCATCTGTAGTGCTCTTACTTCCACACGGATATGAAGGCCAAGGACCAGATCACTCATCTGCTCGTATCGAGCGATTCCTGGCACTTTGTGCCGAGAAGAATATGACTGTGGCCCAACCATCAACTCCCGCCTCTTACTTCCACCTTCTGCGTTTTCACGCAGCGAATCCAAAGCGTCGGCCAATGGTTGTCTTCACACCGAAGTCGATGTTGCGTCTGAAGGCAGCTGCCTCATCTATCAGTGACTTCACATCGGGAACTTTCTTGCCAGTCATCGGCGATCCAACCGTTAATAATGCTTCTCGCGTAATTTTCTGTTCCGGAAAGATTTATCACGACCTCGTTGCAGAGCGCAATCGCTTAAATGACAGCAGCACTGCCATTGTTCGAGTCGAGCGTCTATACCCATTCCCAGTCGCTCAGATGGAAGTTGAAGCAAAGAAGCATCCAAATGCGAACTTACTCTGGGTGCAAGATGAGCCTGCCAACCAAGGTGCATGGCCACATGTTGCGCTAAGCACCACTGAATCAATTGGCGGAACAGGTGTTGATTCACGAGTATTGCGTCGCATCTCGCGTCGCGCAGCAGCTTCTCCTGCAACTGGAAGTCATCATCTGCACGAGGATGAAGCAAAAGCTCTACTAGATGAGGCGTTTACACGATGACTTACTCGGTTGATTTAACGGGTCAAGAATTTGTGATGTTCAGTACTGATTGGTGCGGGTATTGCAAAAGACTTAAGCGCCAACTTGGTGAAGTAGGAATTACTTTTCGAGAAATCAATGTCGAGCAAGAACCTGATTCAGCCGATTTTGTAGAGCAAGTTAACGGTGGCAATCGCGTTGTTCCTACCTTGCTCTTCTCTGATGGAAGTTCGTTAACAAATCCATCAGTGATTGCGGTTAAAGAGAAGTTGGCTTCACTTTCTTAACCCTGAATTCAACTCGTGCCTTTACGTAATGTATCGGTAGCCATCCCCATGTGCGTGAATCTGTTCCTTCTGGGTTATCACTAAGAACATAGATCATCGGAAGTTCACACTCCGGTTCTCGCACATCTGCAATACGTTTCACATAAAAAATCCCGGGTTGTTCTTCTCTTTCAATAACTACGACATCTGCCACAGCGATTGTGCTCTGCAGGCGAAGGCGATGCAGTAGCTTTCTAAGATGATTGTGGGCCAGTGAATAATCTGCCCATCGCGCCATCAGCCAGTCACCGTCGTTAAAAGTCGGGGCCATCGAGTTTCCCTCAACCCGAACGCTCGCATACTTAGCCATAGCGGTCATCTTAGGATGCACCGACTTAAGCAATGGAGTACCCTGCCGCACATGAGAAACTTTCTTACACCTAAAGTCACTGTTCACGCACACTGCGATCTTCCATGTGGCGTTTACGATCCAGCACAAGCAAAGATTGAGGCACTCTCAGTAAAAGCTTGCATGGAGAAGTACGCAGCCAATGCAGATGCAGATTTCCGTTCACGTTCTGTCGCAATTAAAGAAGAGCGTTCACACCAAGTTAAAGAGCACCTCTGGGTTCTCTGGACTGATTACTTCAAGGCTCCACATTTCGAGGCCTACCCACAGTTGCACTCACTCTTTAATGATGCAACAAAGCTTGCAGGTGCTGCAGGAACTAAGGGAACTCAGGATGTAAAGGTTGCAGATCAACTCATTGCAAAAATTGATGAGATTGCTGAAATCTTCTGGGCAACTAAGAAGGCTTAAACGCTGACTTAAATTTCACTCATTAATGAGTGATTGAGCGGCAGTTCGAGCGAGGAAAGATAATCGCTCAACTGTCGCTCTTTTTATTTGCGCTTGAGCTAAATGTCGCTCGCCGTCATAAACATCGCAGGTAAAGGTGAGTTGGCGGCCATCAATTTCAATGAGCCGTGAATTAGCACGGATCTCAGCACCAGCAGTTGCGGAGCCAACAATTTCAAGAGCTGAATGCGTAAGAAATGTTGTCTCACCGGAGTCAAGATATTCCGATAGTGATGCCACACACGCATTCTCCATCAGAGTTAAGTAATGAGATGGCGCAACAACTGGAAGATCAGAGACACCCATAGTTACGCAGGTATCTCCGGGGCGAACTGTCATCACAGAGAAGCCAACCGCTCCCAGGACTTCATCCGCCGATTTCATGCTTCGAAGGCTAGTCCTCGTCGTCGATGAAGTGTTGGATGTGCGTCTGTTCGATTTGAATCTCGCGGTGTTCGATATTTCCGAACTCATCGACCTCAATAGAAATTTCAGTCATGCTGAACTGGGTGACCACTTCGGTAGCACCTGCGTAGTTACCCATCTGCTCGCGAATTTGGCGATTGATATTCTGACGGAGTTCCTCTGGGGCTTGCTCATTACACGAACGCTTTAAAACATCGGCAAGCATCTGGTGCATGAGACGCTCATGTTCAATTTCTGCCGTGCAGGGAGCGCAGTGAGTTAGGTGTGAGTTAATTTGCGCCGCTTGCGGCACGGTCTCTAATTCATCTTCGATGATGAAAATCACGGAAGAGAGAACTTCACTACATTGGATTTCGATGAAACTCATTTGCTGCCCCCTTTCTTAATAGAAGGCCTATCTGAAGACTCAGTTGAATAGCCAAGTTCCTTTGCATAGTCGGTGAGTTTCTCACGTAGCTGTTTGCGACCTCTGTGCAAACGTGACATGACTGTGCCTGCAGGTGCTCCCACAATCTCTGCTATCTCTTTATAGGAAAAACCTTCAACGTCGGCTAAATAGACAACCATGCGAAACTCTTCCGGAATCTCTTGTAGCGCGCGTTTGATATCGCTGTCAGGTAAGGATTCAAGAGCAACAGTTTCAGCAGATTTCCCTTGATCACTTGTATGACTTTGGGCTTTAGCCACTTGCCAATCTTCAAGTTCATTATCTGCAATGAGAGGTTGGCGTTGTCCTTTGCGATAGGAGTTGATAAATGTAGTTGTCAGTACTCGATAGAGCCAGGCACGTAGATTGGTACCTTCTTCAAATTGATGAAAAGAGGTGAATGCTTTGAGGTATGTGTCTTGAACTAAATCGCGCGCATCTTCAGGATTCTTTGTATAACGAAGTGCAGCTGCATAGAGCTGATTTGTGAACACCAAAGCATCGCGCTCGAACCGAGTAGTGCGATCGGCGGCGCTTTCTAGAACTAAATCCTTCGATGTCATTGATGCAAGGTTATATTAGAAAAGTGTTTCGGGCTCGCCAAGCTCGATGGGAATAATTAAATCCGCTCCGTTGTTAGCCACCAGGTTTACGCGAGGCGAAACGGGTTGTGCAATCAGCCCCGCATCCGGCTCGTCTACCTCCATCAACTTAAGCAGCCGGTTGATATCTCGTGCCTCTGTATCAAGCCAACCTTGCCAGCGATTACGCGGCATAAATACCGGCATCCGGCTATGAATCGTTGCCAACTCTCCCACTGCTTCCCGGGTAATAATCGCTGCGCTCTGAATGACTACACCTTTCTCGCTCTGCCAAGAACTCCAAATTCCTGCGATAGAAAGTTGTTCACCGTTTTTATGTGAAATATAGAAAGGCTGTTTCGGTGAATATTTGCCAAGTGAAGTTGCCCATTCGTAGTAACCACTTGCAGGAATAAGACACCGTGAAGTTCTAAATGCATGTCTAAATGTTGGCTTCTCGTGGATCGATTCACTCCGTGCATTAATTGCATGTGATTGAGAGGCACGTGCATCAGCTAAATTCTTCTGCCACGGGGCAATGATTCCCCAGGATGCAGAATCAAGGATTCGTGAATCGGATTCACTGCGCACTATGTAAATCTCATTGGTGGGCGCAATATTCCAATTCAACGGCAATGATTGATCGAGTGTGGAGCCAGCTAAATCAAAGCTCTCGACTAACTCTTCTGCACCCATTGATTGCGCATATCTTCCACACATACTGATAATTCTAACTTTGTTACAGGTTTTCTCCGTCTCCTCGCGCCCTACGCACGCGTTAGACTCTGCATATGCACGAACTCTGGCCCGCACCTTTTCGCGGACGAAAGCCGATTTCATCTCAGGTAACCATCCCTGGATCAAAATCGGTGACTAATCGCGCGCTGATTCTTGCTGCCCAGGCAACCTCGCCCTCAATTATTCGCAAGCCACTGATCTCACGTGATTCAGAGTTGATGTCTGCCGGTCTTGTTTCACTCGGTGTCGGTATTCATGATCAAGGTGAGAATCAGAGCTGGCGAATTACACCAGCACCACTTAAGGGCCCAGCACTAATTGATGTGGGAAACGCCGGAACAGTGATGCGGTTCTTACCTCCGCTTGCCGCACTTGCACAAGGTGAAATCAGTTTTGATGGAGATTCACGTTCGTATGAAAGACCTATTGGACCAGTTATTAAGGCTTTAGAAGAACTTGGAATTGAGATAGATCATCAAGGTCGATACTACCTACCGATGGTGATTAAAGGAACTGGTGTCATTCCTGGCGGAAAATTAACAATTGATGCAAGTAAGTCGAGCCAATTTTTGTCAGCGCTCTTACTTGTAGGACCAAGTACGAAAAAAGGAATTACTGTTACTCACAATGGAAGTGCACTTCCCTCAATGCCACATATTGATATGACGGTGCAGATGCTCCGCGATTTTGGTGCCGAAGTTGATGTTGATAAAGCAAGTCAGAGCTGGAGCGTTAAGGCTGGAGCTCTTAACGGAAAAGATTTAGTCATTGAACCAGATCTTTCTAACGCAGCACCATTCTTATCTATTGCGATGGTTTGCGGTGGCAGTATCACAATTGCAGATTGGCCCAAGGAAACTACGCAACCCGGAGATCATTTGCGCGAGATATTTACAAAGATGGGTGCACGGGTTGAATTAGACGCTAGTGGGTTAACACTGACTGGCGGTGATTCAATTCATGGAATCGATATAGATCTCCATGATGTTGGTGAACTCACTCCATCTATCGCAGCCCTTGCCGCCCTTGCAGATTCACCTTCTCGTTTGCGCGGTATCGGACACCTTCGTCTGCACGAAACTGATCGTTTGGCAGCACTTACCCGAGAAATTAACGCACTCGGTGGAAGCGTTGTCGAAGAAGAGACCGCACTACACATCACCCCAGCCCCACTTCGTGGTGGAACATTTCACACATATGACGATCATCGATTAGCAACGGCTGGCGCTGTCATTGGCCTTGTTACACCGGATGTCATGATTGAAAATGTCGCCACAACACGTAAGACGCTGCCCGATTTCCCAGGGCTCTGGAAGAGTTTGGTTCTATGAGTCCTCGCGAATATGACGAATCCGATGCTCGCATTCGGCCATCTCGCACTACTCGCAGGCGTACAAAAGATCGACCTTCTCATTCAGATTCAATCACAGCATTTGTCACCACAGTTGATCGTGGTCGCACCACCTGCGTAACTGATGAAGGTGTAATCATCACAGCCATGAAAGCTCGCGAGCTTGGACCTAAATCAGTTGTAGTGGGCGATCTCGTTGAAATCGTTGGAGATGTCACTGGTAGTGAAGGCTCACTCGCTCGCATAGTTGTTGTTAATGAACGTACAAATTCTCTTAGCAGAACGGTAGATGATGTCGCACGTGTTGAGCGCACGATTGTTGCAAATATCGATCAGTTGCTGATTGTGGTTGCATCAGCTAATCCAGAACCGCGCCGCGGGCTCATTGATAGATTCCTTGTTAGCGCTTTCCACGAATCTATTAAGCCCATTATTATTGTGACGAAAGTTGATGTCTCGCCAGTTCCTGAATTTATTCAAGAGTACAAGGCGCTGGGCGTTGACATTATTACAACATCATCAAAGACTGAGTCTCGCACAGAAGATATTGCAGCTATTTTGGATATTCTAGATGACAAGATTTCGGTTCTTGTTGGACATTCTGGTGTTGGAAAATCCACACTTATCAATGACTTGGTTCCCAATTCAGATCGAATGACTGGTGATGTTAATGATGTCACTGGGCGCGGTCGCCACACCTCATCAAGTGCGATTGCACTACCTCTTGAAAATGGTGGCTGGATTATTGATACTCCTGGTATTCGCGCCTTTGGACTATCTCATCTAAATAAAGATCGCATCATTGAATCCTTCCCAGATATCTATCAAGTCACGCAAACCTGCATGCCTAACTGCTCACACCATGAAATTTCCTGTTCGCTTAATCCTTGGATTGAATCCGACCCTGCGTTACAGGTCGAGCGTTTAAGGAGAGTCACCAGTCTTCGTTCGTTGCTTGAAGTCAAGCTCGCCGAGGACGAGGGTTAGACTGGGCATATGAGCACTCCTTACGGTGATGATTTAGCACTTGCACACCGTTTAGCAGATGCTGCAGATGCCATCACACTGGCTCGATATCAATCACTTGATTTATCAATTACAACCAAACCGGATAACACTCCGGTCACCGATGCTGATAAATCTGCAGAATCTGCAATTCGAGCGATGCTTGATAGAGATCGGCCGGATGATGGAATTGTCGGTGAAGAGTTTGGAACCCAAGGGCTAGAAAGAGATCGTTACTGGGTTATTGATCCCATCGATGGCACAAAAAATTTCATGCGTGGTGTGCCCATATGGGCAACACTCATCGCATTGATGGAAAAACAAGATGATGGAAGTGAAGTCGTCGTAGCAGGAGTAGTTAGTGCACCCGCACTCTTTCGCCGTTGGTATGCAACTCTCGGCGGTGGAGCCTTCGTCATTGTTAATGGCCAAACGCCAAAAAAAATCTCGGTTTCAAAAGTTGCAAAGATTGAAGATGCCTCAATTTCATACTCTGACTTAATTGGGTGGGAAAATCGGTTAGAGAATTTCCAACACTTACTAAAAAGTGCTTGGCGCACCAGAGCACATGGTGATTTCTGGTCACATATGTTGGTGGCAGAAGGTGCAGTAGATATTGCTGCTGAACCATCACTCGCGCTCTGGGATATGGCAGCACTCGACATTATTGTTCGTGAAGCTGGTGGGCGATTTAGCAATCTCGATGGAAAAAATGGTTCTCACGGTGGTAATGGGCTTTCCACAAATTCAGCCCTACACGACTATGCAGTTCAATCTCTTCGCCTGAAGAACGCATAAGGTAGTAGCAAGATGAGCCAGAAAATGTCAGATTCAGATAGCTCGCTCCAGAAGAACGCTCTGGTGGCGCAAACTTTCGCTATCAGCGGGATGACATGTTCTTCATGCGTAAACACCATTGAGAGCAAACTCAATGAGCTGCCTGGAGTATCTGCCTCCGTTAATTTCGCTTCAGAGACAGTGCACGTTCTTGGACCATCTGATTTATCACCGGATGAAATCATCAGACAAGTGAAATCCGCTGGTTATTCGGCAACTCTGCTCACAGATAACTCTGACCCTGCTCTACATCGCAAAGGCGCCGCCCGAGCTCTCTTCTTCGCGACACTATTGGCTATTCCTGCGGTAGCAATTTCGATGGTGATGAGCTGGCACCAACCCATCAATGATTGGCTCATTTCACTCTTTGAAAATTACGAGATTGCGCAACCACCACACGCCGATCATCTCTTTGCATCCTGGTTAGTTCTTGCTATCACTACCCCACTTATTGTCTTTGTTGCCTGGCCTATTCATAGAGCAGCTATTCGCAACATCATTCATCCCACGATGGATACTTTGATTTCACTTGGATCAATGAGTGCATATGCGTGGTCAATCTATGCAACGTATACGAATGAGGGCGATGTCTATACCGAAGTTGCTGCCGGCGTTCTCTTCTTTGTCATTCTCGGGCGTTATCTTGAATCACGCGCTAAGCGCAACGCCAGCAGCGCCCTCTCTTCCCTCTTGGCACTCAGTGCGAAAGAAGTTTCTGTTGTACGCGCTGGAGTTGAAGTTCTCATTCCGATATCTCATCTGGTCATAGGCGATGAATTTGTGGTGAAGCCAGGTGGACGTATTGCAACCGATGGAATAATCATTTCGGGACAAAGTTCGGTAGATAATTCACTCATTACCGGCGAATCTGCCCCAGTTGAAGTTTCACCAGGATCTCGCGTCATTGGTTCTGCGATGAATAACAACGGACGAATCATCGTTCGCGCTACCCGCATTGGTAGCGATACCGAATTAGCACGCATCACTGCAATGGTTGTCACTGCGCAAGGAAGTAAGGCACCCATTCAAAAGCTCGCAGATAGGATTGCATCGATCTTCGTTCCGATCGTTACCGCACTTTCACTAGCAACATTTGGATATTGGTATTTCATCGCAGATAAATCCCTCTCGTTCTCAATATCCACGGCAATCACAGTCCTAGTGATGGCTTGCCCATGCGCGCTTGGATTAGCCACTCCAGTTGCGCTCTTGGTGGCTTCCGGTCGTGGGGCGCTGCGAGGCATCGTTATTCGCAACCCTCAAGCACTTGAAATTTCTCAAAGTATCGATGTGGCAGTTCTGGATAAGACCGGAACTCTCACCGATGGATCCATGCATATTCGCGAGGTAGTTATTCCAGTATCAGCACAGAAAGTTCTGGGAAGTGAGTTTGCCGGCTTATTAACTGAAGGCAATATTCTCTCAACTGCCTTAACCCTGGAAAGCCAGAGCGAACATCCCACTGCGCAAGCAATCACCGCCTACGCACTTGCACATCATGCAACGCAGTTACCCGTTACCGAATTTACCCAAACACCTGGAGCCGGTGTTGCTGCTCGCGTTAATGTTGGTCCGAAGTCACCAGTTGTACTGATTGGTTCGCCAGCTTCAATTGCACATAGCTGTGTTGCATTTGATAGCCAGATTTCTGAGGCAATATCGCGTGCAGAGAGTAATTCGCAGGCAGTCTCAGTACTTGCATGGGATGGCGTTGCACTTGCCGTCTTTGCATCAGGAGATCAGATTAAGCGCGATTCGGCCACAACTATTGCAGCCCTTGAATCGCGCGGAATTACAACCTGGTTACTCACGGGCGACAATGCTGAAAGTGCAGCATCGGTTGCCCAGCAAGTGGGAATTAATCCTGATCGAGTTCTCGCCCAGGTGCTGCCGGAAGATAAGTTGGCAAAGGTTTCTTCACTACAAAGCGCTGGTCACCGAGTGTTGATGATTGGTGATGGCGTTAACGATGCCGCAGCTTTGGCTGCTGCTGATCTCAGTATTGCCATGGGTACCGGAACTGACGTTGCAATTTCCACCGCTGACATTACGGTGATGCGACCAGCACTAATGGGTGTCATTGATGCCCTTGATTTATCAAAGCGCACACTTTCAACCATCAAAGGAAACCTCACCTGGGCATTTGCCTATAACGTGATTGGGATTCCAATTGCCGCAGTTGGTTTTGCTTCACCTATGTATGCAGCAGCAGCTATGGCTATCAGCAGCCTATTTGTCGTTACGCACTCACTGAGAATTAGATAACAAGCACAAAACTCAGATACTTCGTCTATCAGTTACTTCATTGGTAGCGGGGGCAGGATTTGAACCTACGACCTCTGGGTTATGAGCCCAGCGAGCTACCGAGCTGCTCCACCCCGCGTCGGAAGCGCAATCATAAGCGCAACTACAACACATCACCAAATCGGTGACGTGCGTAGGTGTAATTGACTACTTGCGCGATTGTGCAGCGAGAGCAGCAGCGATAGCTGATTTAAGTCGATCTTGTGCGCGACCATAAGCCGAGAAGTCGCCCTTCGCAAGTGCGGCTTGTCCATCTGCAATTGCTTGCTTAGCACTTTGTAGCGCACTTGCAAGATCAGCAGAACTGTTGCTCGTTGTTGGATTTGCTGTTGATGAAGAAGTTCCAGAGTTTCCACCGAATACTTGATCCAGTGCACCCTTGAGCGAACTATCAAAACCAATCACATCTCCAAATGAGACCAACACTTTCTGAAGTAGTGGGTATGCAGCCGAGTTAGCAGTCGCTAACACATAGACCGGTTGCACGTAGAGCAAACCATTTCCAACTGGAAGTGTGAGCAAATTACCAAGCACAACATCAGATCCACCTTGTCGCAGAAGCGAGAGTGCATTTGCAACTTCTGGCTTGGCTTCGAAGTTCGATGCAACTTGAGATGGTCCTGCGATCGCTGTACTGCGCGGTAATTGCAGGACAGTAATTTTTCCATAATCCGGACCCGCTGTTGAATTCACGGCAGCAAATGCAGAAAGGTTTTCACGTCCACCTCGTGGCACAAATGGAGTTGTTAGCGAGTATGCCGGTGTCTTTGAACCTGGCATCTGCACAGTCATGTAGTACGGCGGCTGCGCACCAGCATTTGCTCCAAAAGTAGAAGGATCGCGCGGCACACGCCAGAAATCTTGTCCACCGTAGAAGGCAGCTGCGTTATTCACATGATACGAACTTAGGATGTCGCGTTGAACACGGAACATATCTTCTGGGTAGCGAACATGCTCCAGTAGCCCCTTAGACATGGCGCTCTTTGCCTTTACTGTATTTGGAAATGCCTTCATCCAGGTCTTAAGGACAGGGTCTTTCTCATCCCACTCATAGAGCGTGACGCTTCCGTTGTAGGCGTCGACAGTTGCTTTGACAGAGTTTCGAATGTAGTTCACCTTCGTATTTGTCTGAGCTGTAATTGAAGTTGAATTCGCTGTCAGCGCATCAGCAGTTGCTGTGGAAAGTGATGTGGTTTGAGCATATGGATAGCCAGCACTTGTTGTGTAACCATCGATAATCCACATAACTTTGCCATCGACAATGGATGGATATGGATCTCCATCGAGAGTAAGCCATGGAGCAACCTTCGCTACGCGCTCACGAGGTGAACGGTTGTAGAGAATCTTGGAATCAGCATTAATGAGGTTAGAAAGCAAGATGCGTTGCTCTTGATACTTAATTGCAAAGAGCAACTTATTAATGGTGCTACCAACGGCAACTCCACCGGTTCCTGTGTATGTGTAATTCTTCTGACCATTTGCAGAACTATCATCTGGATAGTCGAATTCAACTGGAGATTCAGTCTTCTTTCCACCAATTATTGAGTAGTCAGGAACATTCTCACCAAAGTAGATACGGGGCTGGAACTCGCCTAAGCCTTTAGTTGGCGGCAGATCGCCGACTGCAAAACTTGGCTTTCCATCTGCATCCACGGTATTTGCATAGGCTGCAACATAACCGAAGCCGTGTGTATATACCAAGTGATCATTAATCCAATTTCGACTTGGGTTACCTTCGATATTAAGTTCGCGAACAGCTACAACAGCATCACGAGAAACTCCATCGATTGTGTATCGATCAATATCTAGTGACTGTGGGAATGTGTAATACGGCTTAATCTGCTGAAGCTGGCGGAAAGTTGCAGAAATTACATTGGGATCCATCAGTCGGATGTTGGCAATTGTCGCCGCATCCTTTGCAAGTTGCCCAGCACTAGTAGAAAGTGTTGCGTTGTAATCTTGAATCTCAACTCCGTCGAGATCATAAGCAGCGCGGGTAGCTTCAATATTGCGCTCAATATAGGGAGCTTCCTTAGATGATTCAGATGGCTTTACTTGAAATTGCTGAATCGCAGCTGGATACAGACCAGCGATGAGAACTGAAGAGACAACAAGTAAGGCTGTTCCTGCTGCTGGCAATAGCCATGAGCGACGAACGATATTTGCAAAGAAGAGGAGTGAGCAGACCACAGCGATAGCGGACAGGATTGCCTTCGCAGGTAGCAAAGCATTTACATCTGCGAACTTAAGTCCGGTGATGAGGGTGCTCTCTTTAAGTGCGAGGGCAAAGCGATCAAACCAGTAAGCAACGGCTTTGAGTAGAACAATGAGTCCGAGCAGGATAGAAATCTGAACTCTAGCTGCAACAGTTGTTCGGTCAGTTTGCACAGCTGTACGAATTCCGCCATACATGTAATGAACGAATGCACTCGCAAGTGCTGCCAAAATAAGGGTTGAAATTCCCCAACCAATCAAGGCCTGGAAAATTGGGAGTTTAAAAGCAAAGAAGGAGATATCAAGATTGAACTGAGGATCCTTAACGCCAAATTCAGTTGAGTTTCTAAAGAGTAACCACTGGCGCCAGAACGCCATTCCGGAAGATCCGGCAAAATAAATAAGGACCAGACAGATTCCAGCAAAGACTAGGAGTCGAATCGGTTCAATCTGTGCGCGTAAACGCTCGAGGCCATTGACTTCAATACTTGCTGGGACATAGAGCGGACGAGTTCTATATGCAATAAAAATATTGAGTGAGATTACGAAGGAGGTAATTAACCCGATCAGAAGAAAGAGCTGAATCTTTGTGACAAGAACTGTTGTCCAGACGGATGTGAAATCTACAGATTTAAACCAGAGCCAGTCGATATAGAAGTTGCTGAAGTAAAGCGTTGCAGCTGCTAGTGCAACCAATATTCCAGCAGTAATGACAAGCGGGCTACGATTTCTATTCATGCCGATAGATTAGTGCACCCCTGGACCCCTCGAAAATCGGAATTTCCCCCATCTTTAAGCGCCAGATAGGCCTCTTCTAGGGTTGAGACGGCAATTACTTTCAATCCATCTACCTCACCCGAGATCTCATCGCAGTTTTGCCGAGAGATGAAAAGTAGCTCTACGCCAGCTGCGCGCGCCGCCACAATCTTCTCTTGAACGCCACCAATTGCCCCCACCGCACCTGACTTTGAGATTGTTCCGGTGGCTGCAATCTTTCTTCCTTGCAAAAGATTCTCAGGTTCTAGTAGTTCTACTAGACCAAGTGAAAAAATCAGCCCTCCACTTGGACCACCAGTATTTTTCAAGGAAACTTTCAGGGATGCATCGGTAAGCTCAGCAAGGTTTAGCTCTGGATACTTTTTTGCAAAGAGTTTCTTCGTTGCCACAATCGCTGAATTTTGCGATTGCTTCATCTCTTTCGCACCTTCGGCTAATTCAGCCTTGTCATCAGTTACTTTGGGGTAGATAACCGAACGTGGGGTGACTACACATGTCGGCTTAATCCAACAGTGAAGAACTTGAAATCCCAGCACCAGCGTTTGGGGGTTAGTGACCCAGATAGATAGGAGAAACATCTGACCATCGACGGGATAAGTTTTTACTGAATTAACTTTGAGCATCTTTGGAAAGAGTGGATTTCCTTCGCCAGGATTAATCAACACGAAATTAACAGGAAGAACGAGGGGCGCGATAAGAAAAAGAGAGATAAGAATTCTGGTGATCCTAGAAGTCCGTCTATAACCTGTTCTAGCAAGCGCGCGCGGCACTCGAAGAAGTGGAATTCGAGGAATGTGCATAAATTACGTGCTAGTTATCTCGATGTTCTGGGACTTGTTCCTCTGGCACCTGGACTTGAGGCACCTGGGTTACCGGTGCTTGAGTTTCGGTGCGAAAAGAGTCTTGAAAACGCTGGAAGTTTCCCACTGATCGCGTTGTTTCGGATTCGAATTTCCCTTTAAATTTTGAGATCCACAGGACGTAGCCAATTCCGCCGATGAGAGCGCTTATCGGTACTACCCACCAAATTAAGGCGGCAAAAGTGCTACTGCCCGCGACTATTGCAGAGCTATTGCCGAGGAGATCCATAGAAAAGAGCCTACCCTTTCTGGGAAGAAAGTGCTGACCCTCATGGTTGCAGCAGATGTAGATGTATTAGATTTTCATACTGCTCAAACCGATGCATCTGAATAGACTCGAACCAGAAGACAGCGCGGCGCGGAAAGAGAAAAGAGGGTTACACATGTCACCTTTTGGATTTACTCCAGATGATGGAGATGAAGAAGGTAAGAAGCCGGAAGATTTTTCAGCGATGATGCGCCAAATGCAGGAACAAATTCAGAAACAATTTGAACAGATGGGAATAAATCCAGCAGGTTTTATCAATCCATTTGCCGCCTTCGCTGGTGGTAGCACAGATGCACTTCCCAAGAACGTCGTGCGAGATACGGCAAAGAAATTTGTGCAAGTGCAAGGGTCAGAACCAATCGGCACTAAAGATGTCAGTGTGGTTGCTAGCGCCTTTGAAATTTCTGATCTCTGGCTTAATGAAGCAACGCATTTTCCAGCTACGCAATCCTCTTCTTCCCCACGCGCCGTGAGCCGACTCGATTGGGTGGATCTCACACTCGATGGCTGGCACCAGACAATGGAGCCACTTGCTACTGGACTCTCCACTGCAATCTCAGGGCTACTAGATGATGCATCGGGAAGTTCAGAGGAGATGGCCAACTCCATGGGCGCCATCACTGGTCTCTTGCGCACATTTATTGGTTCCATGATTGCCACCCAGTTGGGCCAAGCCATTGGCTCAATCTCGGCATCGGCCACAGGTGTGCACGATGTGGGGCTGCCCTTACTTACCCCGGCGCACCCAGTATTAATCCCAGAAAATATCGAAAAGTGGAGCACCGATCTTGAGATCCCAAAGAGTGAGGTCTATATCTTTCACGCACTTCGGGAAGCTGCGGTAGCAAGATTATTCGAACATAATCCTTGGATTGTTTCCTACATTCGCAGCGCCATTGTTGATTATGGTCGCGGAATTCATATCGATATGGATGCAATTCAACGTCAAGCCGAAGCTGCAATGCAGAACTTTGATCCTTCCCAGATGAATCCAGAATCTGGCGAGAATTCATTCTCGATTGCGCTTAATAAAGGGATCTTTACACCGGAGGAAACACCAGCACAACGCGCTGCACTTTCTAAACTAGAAACAGTACTTGCCCTTGTCGATGGTTGGGCAGATGAAGTCACCACACAAGCAGCCGGTGATCGTTTGCCAGCACTTGCCCAACTTCGCGAGATCTACCGGCGCCAACGTGCAACGAATGCACCATCACAACAACTCTTCTCGTCACTTCTTGGATTACAAGTTTCACCTCGACTAGCGCGAGAAGCGAGCGCCTTCTGGCAGAAGATTCGTGAAGTAAAAGATATTGCAGCTCGCGATCAGATCTGGAGTGGCATTTTGCCAAGTGCCCAGGAGTTACTTGATCCTGAAAAATTCATGAAATCTGCCCAGATTCCAGATGACCTCAGCGGCCTGCTCTAAATAGCCCTAAAAGAAAAGCGAAGTCCCCGGGCGCACATTTTAATATCTGCCTTCCCCTTGCAGATATCAAACGGTTATCCGAGGACTTCGTATGCGCAAAGTACGAGAGTTTTTTGCTGGAATCAAATGTAAATCGCGAAGACACAAGAAAAATTTCTTGTCAATAAATCATGATTCTTCTTCAATTGAAGACTTTCTCTATTACATTTCCTCAATGACAACTTCAGGGTTTCCGGGTGAATTTGAAGAAGAGACTCTGCCGGGGCTCGGCGAAGGCGAAATCATCGTCATTCGCTCTGCTCGGCGAAAGAAAAGTATCTCTGCCTATCGACAGGGTGGAAGAATTGTCATCTCTATTCCAGCGCGCTTGAGTAAAGCTGACGAACGAGTGATCGTGCCGGAGATGATTGCCAAGATTCGTAGCCAAGAGGACTCCCAGACCCCTGGTGAGGCAGATCTGGCTCGGCGCATCGATGAATTACTCACCGAGTTGGCTCCAGAAATTACTATCCGCCCCATTTGCGTTACATGGAGGCCGATGCGCGAGCGTTGGGGCTCATGCACCAGCGTTGATCGCACCATCAGAATCTCAGACCGTTTGAAGCTCGCTCCAGAATACGCCCGGGATTATGTGCTCTTCCATGAAGCCATCCACCTTCAATTCTTCGACCACGGCGAAGGATTTACCGAGGTTTTATCCCGTTTTGAGGACTCTGAGCTAGCAACTGCCTATCTGGATGGCTATGAGGCGGCCGAACGCGCCCTTCTTGCCCCTACAGAACTCTCGAAACTGAGCTAATTCCTTTGATAATCCTGGAAATAAAGATGTAAGGGAATCTACGCGTGATTTCCCCGATTTTGAGCGTGGCGCAGAGTACTGTTTTGACCAGTACGCATGGCGCCTAGCTCATGGGTCGAACGGAGGCAAAAATGGCAGAGGTAGAGACATACAAGGGTGACGCTTACTGCGTTAAGTGCAAAGCAAAGCGTGATTTCGAAGGAACAGTAAAGATCTCCGAGTCTGGTCGTCGCATGGCACAGGGTATTTGCCCAGTGTGTGGCACCAAGGTAAATCGCATTCTCGGCAAGAAGCCAGAATAAGTCACCGCTTATACGTAGAAATAACCCTCGCTCACTGAGCGGGGGTTATTTTTTTACGCGCAGTACTCCCCTGCACTCATAGGGTAAGAAAACACTCGCCTTGCACACAGCGGCGCCGGCGCTGGCAAGTTCAGTCCAAGGTAAGTGCGCATCCTTTGCCACATGAGAGAACTCAAACGCGGTGTTGCACTAAGCCAGAGCAATACACCTGGCCAATACTTCCTAGGAACGCTTAAGCGAGTCATTCGGATCTCCACCCCCGAAGAGAAAGTGATTGCCCTCGCGCTGGCACTCGGAAAGTCTGAGAAAGAAATCCTACAAACACCTAACGTGCTAGATGCAACGGTGAGCACGCTCTTAGCTCAACTCGAAGAAGAAGAATTAATCAACCACGGGCAAGGTGTGCTCAGAGTTTCGCAACGTTTTGTCTCCAAATTAGATAACCGAGTGAAGAAAAATAGTAGACCCGCATTTGATGCTGGAGTCCAACAACTACAACGCAGGTGCGCACCTGAGTTAAATCAAACAAATTGGATTGCCGGTGTCATCGATGGTGGCGTTGAAATGTTAAGTTCCCGGCAAAATTATCTCTGCGAAATTTCGGGAAACAATCGAGTTGCCACACTTCTCTACTCGCTTCTACTTGCAAGCGGACTTTCGCAAGTGCGCTTCACACCAGCATCGCGTGGGGCATTTCCACTCATCAGTGATATCGATATGGCACTTTCAACGTTCCGGCAATCAGATACTGGAACGGCATTTAAGAGCCATTGCGAGATGATGAGAAGAGAACTTGCGCTTTTTCCACTTGATCGCCATGAGAATTATCTAGATGAGGTATCAACTCCTGATTTACGTATTCATTGCGGTGAGATTAATCCGGAAACTCTTTCACTCTGGATGAGCTCTGGCGAAAAATTTCTCATTATTCCTTCTCCACGTGCAGACAGTGCGCTGATTGGTCCGCTGGTAATTCCGGGTGTGAGTCCCTGCCTGCGTTGCTATGAGCTTTCATCCAGGGAACAACGTGGCGTGATAGATCTCCTTGATTTCACGCCAGATTTGGCGAAGGAATACCCACAAATTGCTGCTCACTTTATTGCGGCGATGGCGGCTTCATTGATTGTGCAATTTTGTGATGCCACCACGGTCGCTAATCAGAGAGATACGGCGGCAGACTTCTCAGCGCTGCTCGGAATAGCTATTTCAATTGACTATCAATTACTTGCCTACCCACAGGTGGTGGCGATCCCTCGCCACCCACTCTGTGGGTGTGCCTTTTAAGTTAAGCCAATTACCTGACTTAAGCCAGCGCTTGCTCGTTCTGAACAATGCGAGCAGCTGCAATCACCTGACGTGGTGGTCTCCCGGCACGACGCTTACGTTCAATGATCACGCCATCTTCGATGAGCTGTCCGCCCCACACACCACATGGTTCTTGGCGTGAGAGCGCACCATCGAGACACTTGTTGCGCACCGGACATGTGCCACAGAGCGCCTTCGCCTCTGCAATTCCCTGATCTGTCTCTGAGTAGAAGAGTTCAGGGTCAGCTTGATGGCATGGCAGGGTGAAAGCCTTGGCGTTGTCGTATGTGAATGCCACATCGCTTAGGCCAATCTTTTCGCCGGTCTCTGCCCAGCCTGGTACCTGTAGTTCGCTGAAGAGAACGCTCATCGTCCTCACCCCCTGTTATCTCTCTCTAGTTAGTCTTGCTCTTTTTGTTTATTCTTTTGATTTGGGTAATAAAAAAGGACCTCCAAATCCATCGAGTGGATTTGAGGCCCTTGTGGGACTGTTCGGTTTTATCCGATTAGTACTCCAGTAGCCTCATCCACTGCATAAAAGTTGGCGTAAAACGCTGACTTTGTAGCTGTGGGCCAAACTGTTCGCTTATGTGAACGCTTGGTTGCAGAAGCTGTTGAATGTGTGAAGGCAGCAGAGGGTGCAGCAGCGCTTGCGCCTGCTGTGATGATTGAAGTCATGACATTTGCCATTTTCAATCCCCTTCCCTGTTTTCGAACTCTAAGGGTACAAGATGGTCATTGATTCGTGCAAGGCAATTAAATAAGGCCTGATTCACGCAGGAATTGGCTTGGATTGCCCCGATAGGAGATATGCAGATCAGCCTTGGCGCGGGTGATTCCCACATAAAAGAGCCTACGTTCCTCTTCGAAAACGGCCTCACCTGAACTATTAGTCAACGGCAATTGGCCATCTGATGCGCCAATTAAAAATACCCGCTCCCATTCCAGACCTTTAGCTGCATGCAGCGTTGCCAGTGTGACAACTGGCATGGTCGGTGGATTGTTCTGTTGCACTCGGTCTTCTACTTCGCGCAGATATGTGCGCAAAGTTTTCGGAGTGAAATTATCATCGTCATCTAGTTCACGCGCTAAATGCAGTAGCGCTGCAATTCCATCAATCGCCTCACCTGTTAAATAAGGCTGAGCAAGGGAGCGAAGTTCATCGATCCACCCTTGGCCTTCAGCCGGAATAACCGATGCTTGCCGCACTTGCTTGAGGAAATCACGCACTTCGCGGCGTTCAAAGAATCTTTCTGTGTTTCGCACTTGATATGGAATCTTCTGCGCCAGCATTGCTTTCTCTGCACCTTTAAGTTGTGCATTAGTTCTAGCCAAGATCGCAACCTCTTGTGGCTGGGTGCCATTTACCAACAGGGCATTGATTTGCGCCATGACTCCGCGAATCTCGGCCGGTTCATCGCCATAGCCGGTGACAATTGGTTTCGAGCCATGGCTATTGAAGGCAACAAGTTCCTGACCCATAGTTCCGTGACGCAAGAGCGCATTGGCAGCAAAGGTGATTTCAGGAGTGGAGCGGTATCCAGTTGTTAAACGAATAACTTCGGCTTCCGGATAACGTTGCGTAAATGAATTAAGGAATACCGGGGTGGCACCAGCAAATGAATAAATAGTTTGGGCGGGATCACCAACGACACAGATATCGGTGCGCGTTCCAAGCCAAGCATTAATCAGTCGCTGTTGAATGGGAGAAATATCTTGGTACTCATCGATAGTGAAATACCGATATTGGTCTTGCACTCGCTCGCGCACATCGCGCTCTTCTTCTAACATCGCAGAACATAAGAGAAGTACATCTTCGAAATCAATGGCGAGCTCTTGCTTTTTAATTGATTCATAGGCGGTATAGACCTGAACCATCTGCTCTGGCGTAACACGAGGCTTCTGCATTCGCTTACTTACTTCATTGATGTAATCAGTGGGTCCGACTTGAGAGACCTTCGCCCATTCAATCTCAGCGGCAATATCTCGCATCAATTCGCGGTTGGTAGCACGCAGCGAGCCACTTAGCCCCGCGCGATTAATTGCTTCGGTAAGAAAGCCAGTCTTGGTTGTCATCAGATCTGGTGTGCGACCACCGAATACTGAGGGCCAAAAGTAGAGCAGCTGCTTAAGGGCAGCAGAGTGAATCGTGCGAGCGGCAACGGCCGGCACGCCAAGTGTGCGAAGTCGGGCTCGCATTTCACCAGCAGCTTTTGCCGTAAATGTCAGCGCCAATACTTTCTGCGGATCCATCGTGCCAATCGCTGCTGCATAGGCAATGCGATGTGTGATTGCGCGAGTTTTTCCGGTGCCAGCACCTGCAATGACGCAGAGGGGACCACGTGTAGCAAGTGCTACCGCCCTTTGATCAGGATCAAGGGCTGCAAGTATTGAGTCTTCTATCGCCATGTCTGGCCGCCGGGTGCGCTCTCACCCAACCAGCGTTCAATCATCTTGCGGGCAACTGAAATTGATGGTGGGAGCAAGAGCGAACCATCTTTAGCCGCAGCCAATAATTGCGCGCGGGTAAACCATTTCACTTCTGTGATTTCTTGCCCATCACCTTGTGCGCGCTCTGGATTATCTGTCACTGCTTCAAATGCAATCATGATGCTGGCCGGAAATGGCCACGGTTGTGATCCTAAGTAGTTCAACTCTGTTACAACAACTGCTGACTCTTCTAAAACTTCGCGCGCAACGCACTGTTCAAATGTTTCTCCGGGTTCAAGAAAACCAGCAAAGGTAGAGAATCGACCTTCTGGCCAGATTGGTTGATGTCCAAGCAAAATGCGATCATCACGATCTTTGACAAGCACAATCACTGCAGAATCGGTGCGTGGGTGATGTTGGCTGCCATCTGCATCGCACGTGCGCGCTGCTCCACCAAGATCCACTCGAGTTGCGCCACCACATCTCGGACAACGTGGATGTGCACGATGCCAATTACTTAACCCCATGGCATGTAATGAAATTTCTAACTCTTGCTCACTCAGTAGTGAGCCAATCTCACGAACGGTGGAGAATCCGACTTCTTTGACTTCATCATCGATTGTGCCGACCCACTCGGTATCCCATGCAAAGAAAGGCGCCTTGGTGTGCAGATCTAAACCTAAGAAATAGCGACTTCCTTCAGTAAATGTGTGTGCGGCAATATGCGCCGCCACTTGTTTGGCGTTGATGAGGCTCAATTTTGAATCAACTGCTGCAATGCGACCTTCTGCAATCTGCAAGATTTGTGCGCGTTGCCACAATTGATCAAGTGATTCTTGGTTCACCCGAAGTTCACCTGCACGATCAATGCGGGAGGTGTGTTGGTTTATCGCGCTCACTGGTGCAGGTTACTAGTGTGTGGGGGTGCGCATCACCTCATGGAATCTCCTGCATGGAATCTCAATCCCACCTAGGAATTCACCCGATACGGCCGCCGAACTCGCAGCTGCGGTGCAGTCTCTGAACTCAGATGTGATGGGCTTTCAGGAAGTCGATCACTTCTTGCCACGGTCGCAGTCTCGTCCGCAGATTCGAGATATCGCAGAGAGCGTTGGTGCGCGCGACTGGGCGATGGGTCCCAGTGTGATTGGTACACCCGGTGAGTCATGGCGAAAATTACACGAGCACGAACCTGCGTTGATTACAGATAAGAGTTCTCATTCCGAACTCATGCATGAGTGTTATGGAATTGGAATTGTTTCAAAGATTGCCGTGAAGTCATGGCATAGATTAGATCTAGGTCGTTCCCTACTTGGACTTCCGCTGATTGTTCCTGGTGATGAAACTGGAAAAGGAAGACCACGTTTTATCTATGTAAAAGATGAACCACGTCTTGCTATCGCAGCTGTCTTAGAAAATGGTTGGACAGTTGTGAATACCCATCTCTCTTTTGTCCCAGGATTGAATTTGCGACAACTGCGTAGAATCAAAAAATGGGCGCTGCAAATTGCAGAAGAAAGTGGCACCCGCGCGATAGTCATGGGTGATCTGAACTTGCCTATGAATCTGCCTACCGTCTTCTCCCCCTGGAATTCATTGGCCCCGGGCAACACCTACCCCAGCTGGGGAGCCTCGATTAAGTTCGACTATCTGCTTTCCAAAGATTTACATCCGGGTGAATTCTCCGTGATGGATATCTCACGCACCGGGTTAAGTGACCATTTGCCAATCGGTATCCAGCTTTCGAATTAACAATTTTTCGCACTTCGGCTAGCCTGTGCTCGTATCTAGTCAGTCTATTTGTAGCTTTTCTTAACTGGAGGAACGACCATGACCACAACTGCATCTCCTACCTCAACCGTTACCGCGCAGTGCCCATACTCCGGTAGCCAACTCAATACCGCTGGCACATACAACACTGACTGGTGGCCAAATAGATTAGATCTCTCGGTCTTGCGCGCAAACTCTCCGGTCTCTGATCCTATGGGTGAAGATTTTGATTACGCCAAAGAATTCTCAAAGCTCAATATCAAAGCGGTAAAGAAAGATATTGAAGCGCTGATGACAACATCACAAGAGTGGTGGCCAGCAGATTATGGACATTACGGTCCATTCTTTATTCGTTTAGCTTGGCATAGCGCAGGCACATATCGCACACACGATGGTCGCGGTGGCGCTGGTGCTGGCATGCAACGCTTTGCTCCTATTAATAGCTGGCCCGATAACGGAAATCTTGATAAGGCTCGTCGTCTACTCTGGCCAATTAAGCAGAAGTATGGCAAGAAGTTGTCCTGGGCAGATCTGATGATTCTTGTTGGTAACTGCGCAATTGAATCAATGGGACTCAAGACTTTTGGTTTTGGTGGCGGACGCGAAGATGTCTGGGAGCCAGATGAGACTTACTGGGGTAAAGAAAAAGTCTGGCTTACCAACGAGCGTTACTCAGGTAATCGCGTACTAGAGAAGCCACTTGCTGCGGTGCAGATGGGTCTTATCTATGTAAACCCACAAGGTCCAGATGGAAATCCAGATCCACTTTTATCAGCTATCGATATTCGTGAAACATTTGCGCGCATGGCGATGAATGATGAAGAAACAGTTGCCCTCATTGCTGGCGGTCACACATTTGGTAAGGCACACGGTGCGGCAGATCCCGATAAGTATGTTGGGGCAGAGCCAGAAGGCGCGCCTATCGATGAGATGGGCCTTGGCTGGAAGAACTCATTTGGAACTGGAAAAGGTTCAGACACAATCACCAGCGGACTAGAAGGTGCTTGGACATCAACTCCAACTAAGTGGGATAACAACTACTTTAAAACTCTCTTTAAGTATGAGTGGAAGCAGACCAAGTCACCTGGTGGCGCAGTTCAATGGATTCCAACCGATGAATCTGCAGCAAAGGCTGTGCCTGATGCACATATTTCAGGCAAGACACATGCACCTGTCATGCAAACGACAGATCTAGCACTTCGCATGGACCCTGCCTATGAAAAGATTTCCCGTCGCTTTGCCGAAGATCTCGATGCACTGGCAGATGCATTTACTCGCGCCTGGTACAAACTCACACACCGCGATATGGGACCTGCAGTTCGCTACCTCGGTTCCCTTGTTCCATCCGAAGAACTCATCTGGCAAGATCCACTTCCAGCTCGCCCAAAGCGAGTAATTGGAAAGGCTGAGATTGAAATCTTAAAGAAGCGAATTCTTAGCAGCGGTCTCACCTCTGCGCAGTTGGTAACAACAGCCTGGGCATCAGCATCATCTTTCCGTGGAACAGATAAGCGTGGTGGTGCCAATGGTGCTCGCATTCGCTTAGAGCCACAGATCAGCTGGGAAGCAAATAACCCGAAGGAACTAAAGAAAGTTCTTGCTGTTCTGGAGAAGATTCAAGCTAACTTCAATAAGAAATCAGCGAAGAAAGTTTCTCTTGCAGATCTGATTGTCTTAGGTGGCACCGTCGCCGTGGAAATGGCGGCAAAGAAAGCTGGTGTGAAGACCAAGGTGCGTTTCACACCAGGTCGCACAGATGCCACTCAGGCGCAGACAGATGTCTTCTCATTCGGATACCTTGAGCCAACAGCTGATGGTTTCCGTAACTACAAGAGTGCATCTGACTCACACCCTACTGAAATCGCACTTGTTGATAAGGCTGCATTCCTTGAATTAACCCCTCCAGAAATGACTGTGCTTGTTGGTGGTCTTCGCGTACTGGGTGCTAATTACGACGGCTCAAAGACTGGTGTACTCACATCAAAGAAGGAGACGCTCACAAACGACTTCTTCGTCAACATCCTTGACACCAAGTATGAGTGGGCGCCAACTTCAAGTCAGAATGAGCTCTTTGAGGCAAAAGATCGCAAGACCGGAAAAGTTAAGTGGACCGCTTCTCGCGCAGACTTAGTCTTCGGTTCTCACTCAGAACTTCGCGCACTTTCAGAGGTCTACGCGAGTGCTGATTCAGCGACAAAGTTTGTCGAAGACTTCGTAGCTGCCTGGAGCAAGGTTATGGAGCTTGATCGCTTCGATATCTAAATTACTTAAGTAATAACAGGTCGGTGAGCGCATCTTCACTTAGAAGATTTGCTCGCCGATCTGTTTTATTTATCGGCACATAATAAAAAGCGGCCGAGACCTGCTCAACTGCAATCGCCTGCAACTTAGCCCAGGCAAGTCGATAGACAGCTAACTGCACAGCTGATGATTCACCTAAAGTCTTCGAGCCAGTCTTCCAGTCGACTACTTCAAAACCGTTACTGGTCTTATAGACGGCATCGATGCGACCGCGCACAAGCACGCCAGCAATAACAGTCTCAAAAGGAACTTCTACCGCATGCGGTTGCAACTTCGCCCACTCAGAGGCCAGCCACTTCGCTTTGAGATCTTCAAGTTTCTGGTCTTGCTCAAAAGGTGTGATCAAATCAAAGTCTTCATCATCAAAGAGCGTTTTTGCATTGAAATGGTTCTCAATCCATAAGTGAAATGCCGTTCCGCGATGTGAGTATTCATCCATAGCTCGCGGCATTGGCCGGCGAATGTTTCGAGCAAGTTCTACTGGATCTTCATGCAGTGCAATGAGCGTGGAAGTAGAAAGACGCGGTGGCAATGCAACATCGCGTGCACCTAACTTAAACTCTTCAAATTCGGCAATGATTGCCCGGGCATCCTCAACTAGCTCCGCCAGTTCTGCCGGTGCAGGTGCATCTAGGTTTAACGGCGCAGCTGATTCAACAAGTGCCACGGTGCGATCAAAAGCTGCCCGCTTGTCTCCGAGTGGATCTTGTGGCCACTGCGCTGTGATCTCAATATCTTTCGCTGGGTTTCGATCCGTGCTCTCTGGGGCAGTGGGGGCGCTGAGCACTGTGCCGCACTGACTTGCTACCTGTTGCACCTTCTCATAAAGCACTGATGGTTGAACAGGTTTTGCGCCATCACGCCAGAACGAAGTCGAACAGAATAAGTGTGTGCGGGCGCGCGTGATGGCAACATAGCCAAGGCGAATCTCTTCCCGCATCTTAAAATCAACGCACTCTTGGGCAAAGGCATCTATCGCCTTTTTAGCTTGCGCATTAGTTGTTGCAGCGCTCCACGAGAACGTTGGCAAGATGTCAGCATCTCCGCGCAGTGAAAATGGAATATGGCGTTCATTGGTAATCCAGTTATCAGGATCACTTGCATTGGCTCCAGGGAATGTGCCCTGCGCTAACCCTGGAACTGCAACAACATCCCACTCGGCGCCTTTTGCCATGTGGACGGTGAGAATCTGAACCACACTGGCATCGGCCTCCGGCGCCCCGGCTTTGAGTCCACCTTCTTCTTCACTTGCAACATCAAGCCATTGCAAGAAGGCAGAAAGTGAGCCACCACTACGAGCAAACTTTGCCGCCTCATCCATAAAGCGATCAAGGTGGCGCCGGCCATGTGTGCCACCATCTCGTAACATCACTTCGGTCTCTAAGTTCAGATAGCGCTCGATTTCAACGATGAGATCGGTAATGGGTGCAGATGCACGTGAACGCAAGCGTCGTAGGTCGGAGGCAAAAGTTGCAAGTCGTTGGTAGCCAGCGCTACTGAACTTGGATTTGTCGCACTTCTCAATTTCATCAAGTGCGTCAATCACACTTCCAATAAACTGATCATCGGCTTCAGCCGATGCTGGATTGCCGGCAACAATGTTCTTCACAATGCTGCGGCTATCAGAAGAGAGCGCTTCTGAGCGCGAGCGTGCAAAGCGACCAAGGGCGGCAATATCGCGTGGACCTAAGTTAATGCGCGCTCCGGTTAAGTGACGCATCAGTGATGCACCAGCGCTGGGGTTGTTAATAATTTTCAGCATCGCCACCAAATCTGCGACTTCCGGAACATGCACAAGTCCGCCTAAACCAAGGACTTCCGAGGGTATCCCGGCCTTTGCTAGCGCCTCTTGAATGAGTGCTATCTGCGCCCGCTTTCGCACCAAGACCGCGAAGGTGCGTGGAACTTTTTGGTGCGGTTGTAAGCGACTTGGGTTATTCCACAGCGGTGTGAAGTATTCAGAAATTGCCGTTGCCTCTGCCTCAACGTTTTCAAAGATTCCGCAGGTGAGATCACCAGCACCTGCATGTTCGTGTGGCTTTAGTGCTGCCACGTTAATTCCTTCGAGTTCTCGCACGCCAGCCGAGATTTCATTTGCAAGTGCGAGAATTGATTTATCGTTTCGGTAGGTGGTCAGTAATTCATAGACCTTCTTACCGGTAGCACCGTCGGCCTTTGGAAAGTTTGTATTAAAGGCGCTAATCGTTCCAGAAGAAGCACCCCGCCAGGTGTAGATAGATTGGCAGGGGTCACCTACGGCGGTAACAGGATGGCCGCCACCGAAGAGCGCTGAAAGCAAACGCACCTGTGATTGCGACGTATCTTGATACTCATCAAGAAGTACAACTGGATATTTAGCGCGCTCTAATACCCCGACATCTGCAAAGTTAACTGCAATATCTGCAGCCAGTGCTATCTGATCATCAAATGAGAGTTCACCTGATTTTCTTCGTTCCTCCAAAAATGCTTGCATCATTGGCAGCATTGCAATGCGCTGGTTGAGTACTTTTGCCACCTTACGTGTCTCTTCGTTAGTTGCACCCGTCATCTGTGCAAGTTGCTCAAGAACTTTCTCATCCGCGCCTCGGATCTGATCAACGCTCACGCGATGTTCTAAGACCATTGAGGTAAGGCCCAGTAAGTCTTTGACCACAGTACTGGCAGCATCATTTGTATTAAAAATGCCGTCATCCCACTCGCGGACCAACTTGTTGGCAGACATCCAGAGCGCTGCTTCACCCAGTGGCTGCACATCAGCATCGATGCCATAACGAATTGCATGTTCACTGAGCAACCGCCCGGCATAGGAGTGATAGGTAGTAACTGCAGTCTCAAGGCTGCTAAATGTGCGCTCTATGCCTTGCTTATCTGCTGCCTGCTGAAATTGGCGTAGGCGTTTGCGAATTCGGGTATTGAGTTCACCAGCGGCCTTGCGGGTGAAGGTAAGGCCAAGAATTTGATCAGGGCGGGCGAAACCATTGGCAACTAAATACACAACGCGCGCGGCCATAGTCTCGGTCTTGCCAGAGCCGGCGCCAGCGATAACAACAGCTGGCTCCAGTGGATTATCAAAGATAGAAATGATGGGGCGCTGCTCATCAGATGGAAGATGGAATGTGGGATCGATAGAGATAATCATCTCCGCTACCTGATCAGGTGTGTATTTCTCAATCATTGGTGCACCGCTTTGCCTTCAAGATAGAGCGGACATGAAGGTTTGACCTTGCAACCCTTACACATATCGTTCTTACGTGCAGTAAATGTGGCACCGCCCATACCAACGGCAATCTCTTCCAGGATAGTTTGTGTGGCCTCAACATCAACCAACGCATCTTGTTCGCGGGTGCTGTAGCTCTTATTTTTACTTGCCAGATAGACAAGCTGGGCGCCAGAGACGGCAGTTGACGTTAACTTCTCAGCAAAGCCATCTAGAACAACACCGAGCTGGTAACAAGCTAGCTGCAGGTTAGTTTTGGCATCATCGCCGGAAATTTCTTTCTTGCCTGTTTTAAAGTCAATAATGTAATGCTTGCCTTCGCTATCAACTTCAATTCGATCTACATTTCCTCGAATGACTGCTCGCCCTACAGTGATTTCAAAACTCCGCTCAACTCCAGCAACGCTTCGGTTGTTATCAGCCAATGACTTACTGTGAAATACCGAGAATCGCTCCAGCATCTTTTGTGCGCGTGCAAGGGCGGCATGGCTTATCCAGCCTTGACTATCATCAATCAGCGGCCATGACTCAAGAAGCTTGTGCTGCAGTTGTTCATCAGTAATTGCCGGTTCATCAACTTTAAGGCGAGCAAATTCGTGAATGACAGAACCTAATAGCTGCGCTGTGGAATCGCCATCAGTGCCACCGCTCTTTTCCAGAAACCATTTCAGTCCGCACTCAGTGAAGTTCTCTGCCCCCGATGGTGAAACTGGCACAGGTGCACCAGCATCGATGACTGGTGCATCGGTAGTGATGGGCACTGCTCCCAGCCATTGTGATGGCGCAGCTAGATGTATTCCATGCGTGCTCAAGGTTTTAAGTAGCGCAGCTGCATCGGTGTTCCCTGTAAGAGTTACCTCCCGGCGCAAGGTGGCAACAAGTGCCGGCGCCGTCAGTGGTCTTGGAATTTCAATTGTTGCATCAGATGCGCCACATGAGTGCGCAAAATCTTCAAAGAAAATTGATGGTGTGAGATCTTCGCGCGCAACTGCTGTGACAAGAAGTGACTCTGAAGCACGTGTTGTTGCCACATGAAATAAACGTGCTTCATCTTGGGCAAGTGAATCTGCCGCAATCATATCCAGCGTAGTTTGAGCAAGCTCATCACCATGTCGCACCCGCTCTACCAATCGTTCAGCGCCCAATAAAGAACTTCGTTGTTTTAGATTCGGCCAGGTGCCTTCTTGCACACCTGCTACCGCAACATGACTCCACTGACGTCCCTTTGCCGAATGCACGGTGAGAATCTCAACCACATCTGGGCGCACTCCACGCGAGGTAATGAGGTCTGAAACAATGGTTTCATTCTCAATCTCTTGTAAAAAGAGCTCTGGTTTAGCACCTGGAAAACGTTCAATATGGCGAGCTGCAGAATCAAAGAGTTGAATCATGGCATCGAGATCTCGATCAGCTGCAGCTCCTCGGGAGCCACCTTTCAGTGCTGCTGTGCGCCATGATTCTGAAATCTTTTCATTCTCGCTATTTACCGCGTTATTCCAGATTGCCCATAAAAGATCGTGAATCGTGGCGCTCTTCTTGGCAATTGATTTCTTTGCTGCCACTAAGAGTTCGTGAATACGTAATAGTTCGGCAGAATCTTCGATGGCAACATCGCCAGTAGTGATGGCATCCAGAATAAGTTGGGTGCCAGAGCGTTTATCGCTCGCTTCATCGCGCGCAGCCAGTAGCGCCGCACGTGTGCGCCGCAGTGAAACCGAAGTTGCCCCACCGAATTCGCTGGTGAGTAACTTCTCTGCCGTATCAAGGTTGAGTGGTTGCGCACCCGTTGCCACTCGTGCAATGAGGAGAAATGGCGCAATGGCAGCGTTATTTGCGATCGCTTCCACATCACCGGCGGTAGGAATACCAACTTGGGCAAAAGCTCTGCGAATAGCTGCGGCGCTCTGTCCATGTGAGCGCACAATCACTGCCATCTGCGAATAGGCGACCCCGCCCATGAGATGAGCCCGTTTAAATTGGTAAGCAATGTATTGCGCTTCCTCAGATTCAGAAAAGAGTCGGACAGCTTGTGTGCCAGGTGTGCCACGAAAATTTGTGGTGAGTTCAATTTTCTTCGCACCCTTTGCCACATAAGAATCAATTACAGCGCCAACACCTTCCGGGTCTGCGCCGCGAAATCTTCCCACCGCACTGGCTGCATCAGCGATGATCACGAGGTCTTGCCCAGCTAATAGTTGTAACAAGTTTCGCTGAGCGGGATCACTTTCTTGGAATTCATCAACAATGATGGTGCTAAATCGTGCGCGCAGCTCAGTCAAAAGTTCTGAGTTACTGCGGAGATAATTAATTGCAGTGTTAATGATTTCAGATGGATCAATGCGCACCTTGGCATCACCGGCCAGCACTTCTTGCAGTGTCATAGCACCTAGATAGCGCTTCCAGAATTGGGCAGCCCCTGGCCAATACTTCTCACCAAGTTGTTTGCCGCGAAGCTCTAACTCATCCGGAGTAATTCCACGTTCATTGGCGCGCATAATGAGATCGCGTAGCTCGCGCACAAATCCTTGCGTCTGCAGTGGCTCACCTAGTGATTGCTCTGTGCGCTGTAAGTCGGCATGCCATTGTTGATAGCCATCTTCGATATCACCTGCTAGTAACTGTGCGATAAAAGTCTCTTGCTCGGCACCTGATAACAAAATAATTTCGCGCACATTCTCCGCCGTGCGCATCTTAAGAATTGAATATGCCAGTGAGTGAAATGTGCGCGCTAGTGGTTCATGTGCTGTCTTAGCTGAGCGAGTGACAATCGCATCGCGAATTTCAGAGGCACGTTCGCGCCCGTAAGCAATAATCAAAATTGAATCGGGGCTTTGTCCTGCGGCAATTCGGGAAAGCGCTGCTTCAATCACAACTGTGGTCTTACCAGTGCCAGTTGCGCCAGTGTTTATCAGTGGGGAGCCGCGGTGAGCAACTGCAGCTTGCTGTTCTGCGCTGAGTTGATGAGCCTGTGCGAAAGGCAGAAACCCCTCATCGTGACTTCGCACTAGGCGAAGCGGTGATGAAGGGTTCTGCTTACTCATAGTTGCTATTTAACCCTACGGCGGTGACAAGTCACGTGAGCCCAAGGTCGATTCACTCTGGTGAATTAACGCTGATGAATTAGCTCTGGTTATTCTTCTTTGCTCGAGATGTGGCTCGAGCGCGCTCTGCCCCGTCTAGAACCACTTTACGAATACGAACAACTGCTGGAGTTACCTCCACGCATTCATCTTCGCGGCAGTACTCAAGGGCGCCTTCCATATTGAGCTTCTTCGGTGGAATCAACTTCTCTGAATCATCAGTACCTGATGCACGCATATTGGTAAGTTTCTTTTCGCGCACACAGTTGACATCCATATCATCAGAACGTGAATTCTCACCGATAACCATGCCTTCATAGACTTCATCACCGGGTTCAACGAAGATTGATCCGCGTTCTTGAATTCCAGCTAATGCATATGAGGTCACAGCGCCGATGCGATCTGAGACGAGCGAACCTGTGCCACGGGTGCGAAGTTCACCAAACCATGGCTCGTATGAATCAAAGACATGGTGAAGCAAACCTGTGCCGCGAGTTTCAGTAAGGAACTCAGTACGGAAACCAATCAGACCACGTGATGGAACTTTATAGTCAAGTCGAATCCAACCGGTTCCGTGATTGACCATCTGTTCCATGCGGCCCTTACGTAGCGCCATCAACTGGGTGAGAACACCCAAGTAATCTTCCGGTGCATCAATTGATAAGCGCTCCATTGGTTCGTGAAGTTTTCCATCAATCATCTTGGTAACTACCTGTGGCTTACCCACGGTGAGTTCAAAACTTTCGCGCTTCATGATTTCCACAAGCACAGCGAGCTGTAGTTCACCGCGACCTTGAACTTCCCACGTATCAGGACGTTCGGTATTAAGAACACGCAGTGAAACGTTACCGACGAGCTCTTTATCAAGACGATCTTTTACTTGGCGCGCAGTAAGCATCTTGCCGCTCTTACCCGCTAGTGGTGATGTGTTGATACCGATAGTCATAGAAATTGATGGTTCATCGACGGTAATAAGTGGTAATTGATGTGGGTTTTCTAGATCTGCCAGTGTTTCACCCAAGGTAATGGTTTCAATACCAGCAACGGCAATGATGTCTCCAGGATGAGCTTCCAGTGCTGGAACCCGCTCGAGTGCTTCGGTCATCAGCAACTCAGAAATCTTTACCCGTTCAGTACTGCCATCGGTCTTAATCCAGGAAACAGTTTGACCTTTTTTGATCACACCTTCGTGCACGCGGCAGAGCGCCAAACGTCCAAGGAATGGTGAAGAGTCAAGGTTTGTCACATGTGCCTGAAGTGGTGCGCCTTCGTGATAAACAGGTGCTGGAATTGTGGCGAAGATGGTGTCGAATAGAACATCAAGATTTTCTTCTACTGGCATTCCACCATCTGCGGGGCGTGTCAGGGAAGCACGACCTGCTTTAGCAGATGCATAGACAACGGGGAACTCAATTTGTTCTTCATTTGCATCAAGATCTAAAAAGAGCGCGTATGCCTCATCGACAACTTCGGCAATACGTGAATCCGGGCGGTCCACCTTATTAATAAGGAGAATTACGGGAAGATTCTTTTGGAGCGCTTTGCGCAATACGAAACGTGTTTGTGGCAGCGGACCTTCAGAGGCATCGACGAGCAAGATAACGCCATCGACCATCTCTAGACCACGTTCAACTTCGCCACCGAAATCTGCGTGGCCTGGTGTGTCAATGATGTTGATGATGGTGTCACCACGTCTTACCGAAGTGTTCTTGGCAAGAATCGTGATGCCTTTTTCGCGTTCTAGATCCATTGAATCCATCATGCGGTCTTGGCCTTCTTCTTGCTTCTTATAAGCAGCGAAAGCTCCGGATTGCCACAACATCGCATCAACGAGTGTGGTCTTTCCATGGTCAACGTGAGCAATGATCGCAACGTTGCGAAGGTTGTCACGGGTCTTCTTTGGAAGATCCTTGAGGTGGGCCTGATTAAGGCGTGCTCTGGCGGTATTAAGTGCTGGGCTATTAGACATTGAATCTGAACTCCACTACGTCTCCGTCTTGCATGATGTATTCCTTACCTTCCATCCGCACTTTGCCTTTAGCTTTCGCTTCCGTCATTGTGCCCGCTTCTACCAAGTCGGTAAAAGAGACGATTTCAGCTTTAATGAAACCTTTTTGGAAATCTGTGTGGATGACACCGGCCGCCATCGGTGCGGTGTCACCTTTATGAATGGTCCAAGCGCGCGTCTCTTTTGGACCAGCAGTTAAATAAGTTTGTAGTCCTAAGGTAGCAAAACCAACTCGGGCAAGAGTGGCTAGCCCTGGTTCAGAAAGTCCGATTGCTTGCAACAGTTCGAGTGCGTCCTCATCAGAGAGTTCAGCAAGTTCGGCCTCGGTCTTAGCATCAAGAAAAATTGCTTCAGCTGGTGCAACGAGTGCTGATAACTTCGCCCGCAGTTCAAGGTCTGCAAGTTCGGCGGCATCGACGTTAAAGACATAAAGAAATGGTTTTGCAGTGAGCAGGTGAAGTTCATGCAAAAGTTCGCGATCAATCTTTGACTGGGAAAGTGGTTTGCCTGATTGCAACCACTCATTGGCTTCCTTGACCGCCGCTAAAACAGGGGCCTTCTCTTTCGCAACACGCGCTTCCTTCTCAAGTCGCGGAATTGCCTTTTCGATTGTCTGTAAATCTGCGAGCGCAAGTTCCATGTTGATTGTTTCCATGTCACTAGCAGGATCGATGCGACCATCGACGTGAACCACATCGCCATCGGTAAAGACGCGGATAACTTGGCAGATGGCATCAGTCTCGCGGATATTGGCAAGAAACTTATTTCCAAGGCCAGCACCTTCAGATGCGCCCTTCACAATGCCGGCGATATCAACGAAGGACAAGGCAGCTGGAAGTAGCTTTTCAGAACCAAAGATTGTGGCCAGCTTCGCTAACCGCTCATCTGGAACGCCCACAACACCGACATTGGGCTCGATCGTGGCAAAGGGATAGTTGGCGGCTAAGACATTGTTCTTGGTCAGAGCATTAAAGAGGGTCGACTTTCCGACATTCGGCAGGCCGACGATTCCAATTGAGAGGCTCATAAGTAGGACAGCCTACGGGGGATTGTCAGTCCCTCCTGCCACGATTGCCCCATGTCCAGCACAGTGGTGACCTTAATAACTCTCATTCTCGGCCTCTTTCTTGGTCTCGCACTTGGTCTGTGGATTTCTAGAATTAAATCTGGCACAAACGGTGGCAATACATCAACGATTAGCCAAGAACTCAACGATGTGAAGGTGCTGCTTAAGGCATCTGATGATCGCCTGAAGGCAGCAGAAGCCAAAAGTGAGAACGAAACAAAGATTGCAACGCAGATGGAAGAGATGAAAACAACTGTCGAACGCATGCGTTTGCAAGCACAAGAAGCATCGGAGAAGAGAATTGCATCCGAAGTGCAATTGGTAGGAACTATCGATGAGATGCGCAAAGCATCGACTACCTTCTTTGATGAGACAAAGAAAATTGCCGGCGCACTTGCGAGTTCGCAGACTCGTGGAAAATTTGGCGAAGCCCAACTGGAACTTCTGCTAGAACAAGCCGGGCTACGCGAAGGCCATGAGTATGTGGCGCAGCGTTCCACCACCGATTCAGATTCATCCGGCATTCCTGATATCACGGTGGCGATGCCTGGGGGCTCCAAGCTCTTTATCGACTCTAAGTTTCCCTTTGATCGCTTCCTGGAAGCATTTGGAACCGAAGAGCAAGAGCAGCGCGATGAACTCCTCTTGCTACATACCAAGGATTTACTCAAGCATGTCGATGCACTTGCAAAGCGCGGTTATCACAAATCACAGAACTCCCCTGACTTTGTTGTGCTCTTCCTCCCCTTTGAGACGCTGCTGGCAGAATCACTTCGCCTTGATCCGCTACTCCTAGAGAAAGCATTTAAAGTTGGCGTCACACTCGCCACACCCACATCAATGATGGCGCTGCTGCGCACCGTGGGCCATATCTTCACCCGCAATAAGTTGGCTGAAAACGCTGATGACATCACAAAGGTGGCAGCAACTTTTCTAAAAAATGTCACACTCTTACATACCAAGATTGTTGCGGTGGGCAAGGCAATTAATCAGACATCTAAAGCATATGAAGATCTCATTCCCACAGCGGAAAAGACTGTCCTTGCACCCGCTCGTCGAATCAATAAACTAGGTGTAGCTGGCGATAGAGATAAACTGGCAATTGAATATCCGGAATCTCCGGCAGATGTAAGGGCGCTAAATAACCCAGACTTAGATAGCCTAGATTTAGATGCGCCCGATGATTTCATCGATGTTGAAGTAGTAGAGGAGTAAGTGATGAAAGGCCCCGGACTGAAAAAACAAGGTGTGGTATTTCTGCAAGCACTTTTTATCTTTATCTTCACATCACTTGAAATCTGGATTCGCTCTGGTCCTGGAATCATCTCTGGTCTGATCATCGCCCTAGTTACCTATGGCGGCGTCAACTATGGCCGCACCGGAACTCGTTATGTTGCAGCTGTCACGCCACCACTTGCCTATGGGGCAACAGTTCTCTTGCTGACTATTCTCAGTGACGGCCTTTCGATTTCTAGAGTCGGCATCGATTTCATCGGTTCACTCGCCAGCGTCGCACCGTATCTGCTTCTCAGCGCGCTCTATGCCTGGTTTATGTTCTTAAATGAGAAGGCAAAGAACCGCCCCTCTAAGCGCGCAGCTGCTGCCCAGGGTTAATTACTGAACGAATAAAGGTCAAATACGGGCAAATGCCCTCTTGTAATAACTTAATTCCCGCATAGGCTTTTCATATGGCTAAGAAGCTCATTGCATTCTTATCAATACTTTCTCTTTTTCTATCAATTCCCCTTATGCCAGCAAACGCTGCTGCTAAAGCAGGCGCTAAGTGCACTCAAGCAGGTAACACAGAAGTGGTTCTCGGCAAGAAATATACCTGCATCAAAACTGGAAAGAAATTAGTTTGGAATAAGGGTGTGAAAGTTGAAACGACAACTAAGCAATCGGTTCAATCACTTTCTCTTGCAAATATGAAGAAGGCGATGATACCTAAGCCTGTTAATAACCTCTTTAGATATCACTACTCTCCTAATGCAGTTGCAGGTTTTAAGGAAAAAATAGAGTCAGAATTGAATTTCGCTATGGAGTATTGGACAAGTGTTTATGACGGAACAGAATTATTCAATGTTTTTTATGCCACAGAAAAAGAACTGGAGTGGTTGGTTAACGCGTGGAAAACTTATGACTTAGATGTAAATGGGTCTACAGCACGCGAATATCAAGGGCGACTAGAAAGAGAAGGTGCCCAATTAAATGCTGGATCTGTGCCATCACAGGAAGGCCGGAGCCACCTTTCATTTTTTCGAAGCTCGACTCGTCCAATACAAGCTGACGCAATGGTTCCTCACGAAAATGTTCATATAGTTCAGCAACAGCTCACTAAGAATCGTACGGATCAAATGCCATGTTGGTTGCGTGAAGGTAGTGCAAATCTATTTGCAAACTTTCAAATAACTGAAAAATATGGACTTCGTGTGTACGACGATGCCAAGAGAGCGGATATGAATTCATACCAGGGAGGTAGTGTTGAGATTCGAAAATTCACTGATTCCCAATGGTTTACCCACCTAAAAAGCCTTGAAGGTAATTTCAGTGGAGGTTGTGACTACAAAAATCGATTTGCATACGGAACGGGATTGCTTCTCTCAGAGGCATTAATGGCAGATGGCGGTTTCGAAAAAATGATGGAGTTCTGGCGTGCCTTCTCTCTTGATACAGATTGGCGCGATTCATTCCAAAGAATATATGGCGTCGAAATTGACGTTTGGTATAAAACTAAAGCTGTTCCCTATTTAATGCAGGAATATGCAAGAGTTCCAGGTTATAGATAAGTAGTTACCAATTAAAACTAGTGGGCGGTTAGGGTTGCTACTTAGCAGCCTTTAAATCAGCGCGTAGCTCTTTCGGTAGTGCAAAGAGGAGCGTCTCCTCCGATGATCGCACTTCTTCCACATCGCTATAGCCATGCTCATCTAAATGCTTAAGTAAGTCATTGACCAGAATTTCCGGAACAGATGCTCCACTTGTCACACCAATTACTTCCACACCTTCAAACCATTCATCTTTTACCTCAGTTGCATAATCAACGAGATAGGCAGCTTTTGCGCCATATTCCAGCGCCACTTCAACTAAGCGCACGGAGTTCGATGAGTTTGTCGAACCCACAACAATAACCAGATCTGCTTGTGGGGCAATTGCCTTAATTGCTTCTTGGCGATTTTGGGTGGCATAACAAATGTCATCTGATGGTGGGTTGGCAATTTCTGGGAAACGTTCTTTAAGAATGGCAACAGATTGCATAGTTTCATCAACTGAGAGAGTGGTCTGTGTGAGCCAGACCAACTTCTTACCTGGTGTGGGAATGATGGTGCGAGCTTCATCTAGGCCATCGACAACGCGCACTTTGCCTGGTGCTTCACCGGCAGTTCCTTCAACTTCTTCATGGCCAATATGGCCAATCAGAAGAATTTCAGTTTCATCATCGGCGAACCGCTTTACTTCATTATGCACCTTGGTTACCAAGGGGCAGGTGGCATCGATAGTTTTAAGGTTTCGGGCAGCTGCTTGTTCGTGCACGGCAGGTGATACGCCATGGGCAGAAAAGACAACTGTCGCACCCTCTGGCACTTCATCGGTTTCATTAACAAAAATGACGCCGCGCTTTTCCAGAGTTGAGACCACATGCTTGTTGTGGACAATTTCTTTACGGACATAGACCGGAGCGCCATAGAGTTCCAGTGATTTTTCAACGGCAATCACTGCGCGATCAACGCCGGCGCAATAACCACGAGGCGCGGCTAAGAGAACTCTTCTACTCATAAGGGTCAGTCTAATAGGCTCACCCCATGTTCGAAACTTCACGAGAAGCCCCGGCGCCAGTGCGCGTGGTCTCAGAAGCGATAAAAGAGTATGTGGATCGTCTTGGCCCAATCTGGATTGAGGGCGAGATTTCAGAACTTAATGAACGCAGCGGTGGCATGGCATTTATGCGACTGCGCGATACCAGTGCAGATATGAGCCTTTCTGTGATGTGTCACAAATCAGTATTAGCCAGCGTGCAACCACTGCCAGCAAATGCGCGCGTTGTGATCCATGCCAAACCTTCGTGGTTTACTAAAAACGGCTCACTGACAATGTCTGCCAAAGAGATTAGCCAAGTGGGTGTGGGCGAACTTCTTGCACGTCTGGAAGCACTGAAAGAGAAGTTAGCTGCCGAAGGATTATTTAGCGCTGATAGAAAGATTGCACTACCAAGACTTCCGCGAAAAGTTGGCTTGATCTGTGGTCGCAATACCGATGCTGAAAAAGATGTGGTGGAAAATGCCCGCCGGCGCTGGCCAGCAGTTGAATTTGAAATTCGGGAAGTAGCAGTGCAGGGCGCCGCCGCGGTTGTGGAAGTGTCAGCAGCGCTGAGAGAGCTTGAGGATGACCCGGATGTAGATGTCATCATCATTACTCGTGGTGGTGGCTCCTTCGAAGATCTGCTGCCTTTTAGTGATGAGTCACTCGTTCGACTAGCGTCGCAGTGCACCACACCGATTGTCAGTGCTATCGGCCATGAGAAAGATGCACCGCTTCTTGACTATGTCGCCGACTATCGCGCATCGACTCCCACCGATGCGGCCAAGCGCGTGGTTCCAGATATTGCGCAAGAAATTAGCGATATCGAAAAGATACGAGATCGCATGTATCGAACGCTGGTCTCCACCATTGGCTATGAGATCAATTTGATTGCTCAACTACGAAATCGCCCGGTGATGAAAGACCCGCAGCTGATGGTTACCTCCCGCCGCGATGAGATAAAGGCGCTGCGAGATAGATCTATTCGCAGCTTTGCCTCGATTATTGAAATTGAGAAGAAAGAGCTAGCGGGTGTTAAAGCCCACCTGCGTTCGCTCTCACCACAATCAACGATGGACCGCGGGTATTCGGTGGTGCAGTTAGCAGATGGCACAATCCTGCGCGATGCCACAAAGGTGAAGGTGGGCACTCGTTTGCGCATTCGTGTGGCAAAAGGTGAGACCGCAGCCACCGTTAGTTCTCCCGAATAACTACAAGAGAGTAGATTGTGCTCATGGCCGCTAAAGATGCACAGCCCTCCTATGAAGCCGCTCGTGATGAGCTGGCCGAGATAGTTGAATCACTAGAAGATGGCAGCGCAACCCTGGAAGAGTCGCTGAAGTTATGGGAGCGCGGAGAAGAGCTGGCAAAGATCTGTCAGCAATGGCTTGATGGCGCGAAGAAGAAATTAGACGCAGCAAAGAATTCTGCGAAATCTGAGGAACAGTAGATGTCACCCAATTTTTCCTACTCAGACCTACTGCCAATTGGCGAAGATACAACTCAGTATCGCTTGCTGACGAAAGAGGGCGTGAGCGTTGAGAATTTAGGCGATAAGGAATTTCTTACCGTCACACCCGAGGCGCTCACTTTGCTCACCGAAACTGCGATGCACGATATTTCACATTACCTGCGCAGTGAGCATCTACAACAACTCTCCAAGATTCTGTCCGATCCGGAAGCCTCAGCCAATGATCGCTTCGTGGCGTTGGACTTACTTAAAAATGCCAATATTGCAGCCGGTGGAATCTTGCCGATGTGCCAAGACACAGGAACAGCTCTGATCATGGGCAAGAAGGGGCAATACGTATTAACTAGTTCAAAAGATGAAGTCGCACTTGCCCAAGGTGTCTATGACGCATTTACCAAGTTAAATCTGCGGTATTCACAGATGGCTCCCACAACAACATGGGAAGAGAAGAACACCGGCAATAACCTGCCGGCCCAAATTGAGATTTATGCAGATAGTGAGCACCCGGATGAGTACAACTTCTTATTTATCGCCAAAGGCGGCGGCAGTGCCAACAAATCTTTCCTCTATCAAGAGACCAAGGCAGTTTTAAACCCAACCTCATTTTTAAATTGGTTAGATGAAAAGCTCCGCTCGATTGGCACCGCAGCTTGTCCCCCGTATCACTTAGCTATAGCTATTGGTGGCACCAGTGCCGAATACACAGTTAAGACCTCAAAGCTCGCCAGCACCCATTACCTCGATAACTTACCTACTTCCGGAGATGGTGTGTCAGGCCATGGCTTTCGCGATCTGGCCCTGGAAGAAGAAGTATTTAAGCTCACGCAGAAGTTAGGTATTGGCGCCCAGTTTGGCGGCAAGTACTTCTGTCACGATGTGCGAGTTGTGCGCCTTCCTCGCCATGGAGCATCACTGCCGATTGCTATTGCAGTCTCCTGTTCGGCAGATCGCCAAGCAAAGGCGAAGATCACCAAAGATGGCATATTCATTGAGCAGTTAGAGACTGAGCCAGCTCACTTCTTGCCGGAAACTACCGATGAACATTTAGCTGATAACGTCGTAAAAGTTGATTTGAATCAATCTATGGATGCTATTCGGGCCGAGCTTTCTAAGTACCCAGTAAAGACTCGTCTGTCATTAAGTGGCACCATTGTGGTGGCGCGCGATTTGGCACACTCTCGAATCAAAGAGATGCTCGATGCCGGTAAAGAGATGCCAGAATACTTAAAGCAGCACGCCGTTTATTACGCAGGACCGGCAAAGACACCAACTGGGATGGCCTCTGGTTCATTTGGCCCCACCACTGCTGGCCGAATGGATTCTTATGTGGATCAATTCCAAGCAGCTGGTGGGTCACTTGTCATGTTGGCAAAGGGAAATCGATCTAAGGCAGTTACCGATGCCTGTAATAAACATAAGGGTTTCTATCTCGGTTCCATTGGCGGACCGGCAGCACGCCTGGCCCAAGATTGCATCAAGAAGGTGGAAGTCTTAGATTTTGCAGATCTTGGCATGGAAGCAGTCTGGAAGATTGATGTCGTTGATTTCCCAGCGTTTATCGTTGTTGACGATAAGGGAAATGATTTCTTTGCCGAAACGATGCGGCCGTTAACTATCGGGGTTAAGCCTTAAGTTCTAGTAGTAACGACTGCGCTTGAACTTAGACCAAGCACCACATGGTGTGTCATAACGGCCTTCGATATAGCGAAGTCCCCAACGAATCTGGGTCACCGGATTGGTGCGCCAATCATCGGCGATCAGATCCATCTTGGAGGCAGGTAGGGCTTGTGGAATTCCATGGGCGCCAGAGCGGTAGTTATGTGCTTTGTAATTCCAATGGCTTTCTTTGGTCCATAAGTTATTCAGGCACCGATACTGCTCGCCCTCCCAACCATATTCATCGGCCATGATCGCCTTAGTTACATTTTTGGCGCCAACGATGGTGCGGGCCATTTCGACCTGGCGGCTTAAGGTGGCAACGATCGCCATCTCAGACATCTGGCTAGAAAGTGATGCCATCGGTAGTCCGCTCTTGACCCTCAAATTCTTTGCCATCGGATTCTGACTGGTCAGATTTACTGAATCAGGTAGAGCTAGCCGGCTAGTCATAGGAAAATCCAGACCGTAGGCACTTGGCTGGGCCACGGCGAGTAAGAGCATCGAAGCAACGGTCGCCCAGAGCGCAGGCTTGGTGACTCGCCCGCCGGTAAAGGAGGCAAGGGCGGCGAAGAATTGGCGCAGCTCTGATCTCATCTTCGGTACTCCTTTCATCCTCGGGTCATCTCTGACCTGCTTTGCCCATGGCGCCATGACCTCAGAAATGAGGTTGTTACCTGGGGGAAGGGCTTAATCGTGTCTAGTCAGGGGGTGGGTCGCAAATTTAATCCTGCGTGGGTCGCAAATTCACAGAGAAAGGGGTGGTTGTGGATAGGTAAAAGCCCAGGTCAGCTAGGGCAAAGTCCTATATGTCCGATTTGTTACTGTGAGATTTAAATAGAGGTAAAAACACCCGGCTTAGCTTTGCGGACCTTCCAGCAGTTCAGTGACCAGGGCGGCAATCGGTGAGCGCTCTGATCGAGTCAGGGTCACATGGGCAAAGAGTGGATGGCCTTTGAGCGTTTCCACCACTGCGACCACGCCATCATGGCGGCCCACGCGCAAGTTATCGCGTTGGGCAACGTCATGGGTGAGAACTACCCGTGATGCCTGGCCGATTCTGGATAGGACGGTCAGTAGCACTCCGCGTTCTAGTGATTGGGCTTCATCAACAATGACAAAGGAGTCATGCAGCGAGCGCCCGCGGATGTGGGTCAGCGGCAGAACTTCAATCAGACCTCTAGCAATAATTTCATCAATGACTGCTTGGCTCACAAGTGCGCCTAAAGTATCGAAGACTGCTTGGGCCCAAGGCGACATCTTCTCGCCTTCACTGCCCGGTAGGTAGCCAAGCTCTTGTCCGCCGACCGGATAGAGGGGGCGGAAGATGACAACTTTCTTATGAAGGCGCTTTTCCATCACCGCTTCAAGTCCGGCGCAGAGAGCCAGCGCTGACTTACCAGTTCCGGCTCGTCCCCCGAGTGAGACGATGCCAATTGATTCATCAAGGAGCAGATCTAGTGCAATGCGTTGTTCGGCGCTGCGACCATGAAGACCAAAAGCTTGGCGGTCACCGCGCACTAATTGCAGTTGCTTGCTCTCAGTCACCCGGGCAAGTGCGCTTCCTTTTTCCGAGTGCAGCACGATCCCGGTGTGAACCGGAAACTTATGAGCACATTCGTGGTCTGCTCGATCAGATGAATAGAGCTCATCGATAGTGCTGTGGCCAACAGATACTTCTTCAATGCCAGTCCAGCCGCTATTAGAGACAAGCTCTGCTAAATACTCTTGGGCTTCAACTCCCACCGATGATGCCTTCACTCGCAATGGAAGATCTTTGGTCACAAGAACCACATTCTTGCCATCTGACATTAGGTTCTTGGCAATGGCCAGGATGCGCGAATCATTGGTGCCATCGCGCAAGAAGCCGTGGGGCAAGGTGCTTAAATCTGTGTGATTAAGTTCGACCGAGAGTGTTCCACCTTCAGGTGTAATTGTCAGAGCTGAATCAAGGCGACCATGTTCAATGCGAAGATCATCAAGTGCGCGAAGTGCGGCGCGGGCAAAGTAACCGAGTTCCGGATGGTCGCGTTTGGTCTCAAGTTCGCCAATCACAGCGATTGGAATAATGACTTCATGTTCTTCAAATCGGGACATTGCCCCGGGATCTGCCAGGAGTACTGAGGTATCTAAGACATAGGTTTTACGGGCAGAATCACTCTTCTTTGAAGTAGCCAAGGCCTAACCATTCTCTGTAGTTGTAGTCATGGGGAAGAGATTGGGTGGTGCTTCTGACTTGCAAAAGATAGAACGAAAGAAATGGACTATTGGTGCGACACGCCATTAATGGTTGAGATGTAATACAACGTTTACCTGACTGGCCCGTACTTCTTCGTGATTCTGCGCTCTGCAATAAATGATGCAACTGGCAGTGTTCCCGCGGCAATCAGGGCAATTATGGTCAGGAATTTCATCCGCTTCTGAACGCCAATTTGAAGGACGGTCAGGATGTAAACGATGTAGAGGTAGCCGTGGGCGATCGGAATGAAGATGATCCAGCCATTGTTTTCCAGGGCATCGAAGATGTATTTAGCTGGCATGTAGCCAAAGACGAGCAAGAGCAGATTTACTCCGCAGAGCACAGCTAGCAGGCGAAAGCGGGTCAGTGCCCCGGTCGATGTCGTCTCTGTCATAGGTAGAACCTTATAACTTTTCTTCACGGCGCTGATAGAAGGGGGCATATAACACCAGGCCGGCCATAAACCACCACACCACCACATAAGAAATATGTTGCCAGTAGTAGCCGGGCACACCCGATGTAAGTTTGGGTTCCAGAATTCTGGTTCGCGTAATCTCACCGTTTCTAGTCTGCTCACTTTTTTCTAAAATGAAACCGTCATAGAGCTGGTAGTCAGTAGTAGCAACCAGAATGCTGCTATCTAGTCGAGAGATCTGAGACGGGGTGTTTGTGGCGCGATCATCGAATTGGCGCGGCATCAGGGTGCCAGTGATTTCAACTCTGGTCGACATCGCGATTTCTGGTGATTGCAACCGCTCTTTCCATAGTCCGCGCACCACAAGAATTGCAGTATCTGTCTCGTTTTGCAGTAGCGCAACTTCCCAGTCGCCAACTTTGCCGTTGCCATCAATTTGATTGGGTGCTTTGTAGTTGGCGATGTAGTTGCCGGCGGTGCGCACTTGTTTGCCAACACTTGTTGCGGGGATTGTTCCAGTGGGAGTTGCTAGTTCTGTGAGTGGATAAATTGTGCGATCAATGGGCACAACAGCCGGATTGCGCATCTGATTAGCCCGGTCAAGCTGCCAGAGCCCAAGTCCAATCAAGATAGTCACCAGAAAAAGAACGAGTAGGCCTGCGCCTAATCGCTGGATGGGTGACTTCTTAATTCTCGCCCTCATTCTCCTGGCGTAGCTGCTCACGTTCTTGCATCCGGTTGTAACGCTTATAGAAATTACGAAGCAAAAACGCAATGGTCGAGAAAAGGGCAATCATTGTCAGCGAACCAGCGACACCTACTTCAACGTCTTTTGCCATGAGAAGATTCTCCCATGCCGGTAGAAAACGACCAATTCGATTTTAACGATCGATATGGAATCACTCCTGCGCGCGGGTGGGTGAAGTATGCAGCTGGCTTCGCAATTGTTGGCGGAGCGTGGTTACTCTGGGCCGGCCTACATCAAGCCAACCCGGCGCTTCGTTATGAACTTATCTCTTTTTCAAATGAAGATCCGCGCAACCCGGAGATTCGATTCTTGGTGCAAAGAGCCGATGGCAAAAAGGAAGTTCAATGCACACTCGTTGCGCGCGATTATGAGAAGAACGTGGTGGGACAAATTGATATCACTATCGCAGCTGGCGAAACCTATCTTGAGCCCACATATGTCGTTCCTACCCGCGCAGATGCGGTCAATGTGGGCATTTCACGTTGTCGCACTCTGCCCTAAGATTGTCCTCTATGACTTCCCAACAGACCTGGCTTACCCAAGAAGCAGCTGATCGTTTAGCTGGCGAACTTGCGAGCCTAGAAGGTCCGGGACGGAAAGAAATTACGGCAAAGATTGAGGCAGCGCGCGCTGAAGGAGATCTGAAAGAGAACGGCGGCTATCACGCAGCGCGCGATGAGCAAGGCAAGATGGAAGCGCGTATTCGCCAAATAAAGCAGATGTTAGAAAGCGCCCATATCGGAACGCCGCCAGCCAGCGCCGATGGAAAAGTAGGAGCAGGCATGGTTGTCACCGCATCTATCGCAGGTGATGAGATGAAGTTCTTACTTGGTTCGCGCGAAATCGCATCCGGTGAGCTCGATGTGTATTCCGAGAAATCACCACTGGGGGCAGCCGTATTAGGTGCAGAAATTGGAGCTACCGTTTCATACACCGCACCCAATGGGCGTGATATCAAGGTCGAGATTAAGAGCGCCGAGTTTTATAGTTAATCTGCGTAATTGCGATATTTACGAAGGCTGAGCGGAATAAATATTGCCATAATAATAATCATGTAAATAAGTGAAGTTATCAGTGGGTTCTCACTGGGAAAAGAACCAGCAGTTGCACCAAATTGATTCTCTAGGCCAAAGAGTTCGCGGCAGGCGGCCACCATGGTTGAGACTGGATTCCATTCTGCAAAGTACTGCAGGGCGCGCGGCATTCCGGTTGTGGGTGCAAAGGCATTCGATAAGAAGGTCAGTGGGAAGGTCACGATAAAGCTGACGTTTTGCACCACCCGCGCATCAGATGCCGAAAGCCCAACCAGCACTCCGACCCACGAGAGCGCGTAACCAAAGCAGAGTAAGAAGATAAATCCGAGGGCAATGCTGCCAATGCCACTAGACGGGCGCCATCCGACCACATAACCGGCAATACCCATCACGGCGAGCACGACGATATTTAAAAGTGAATCACCAAGCGTGCGACCAATGACGAGTGCTGATTGTGAGATGGGTAGTGATCTAAATCGATCAATTAGCCCCTTCTTCATATCTTCGGCTAAGCCAGAGGCAGTGCCAGCTAAGGTAAACGCAACTGTTTGTACAAAGATTCCGGGCATCAATAGCTGCACATATCCGCCAGGTTGGCCGGTATCAATCGAGCCACCAAATACATAGCGGAAGAGCAGTACGAACATCACTGGTTGAATTGTTGAGAAAATCAGCACCTCTGGCACACGACTAAGAAGTAGTAACTGTCTGCGGGTAATAATTGCTACATCGTTGATTGCACTCATTTTCTGCCCCTCTTCTTTTCTGCCACTTCTTCCTTCTTCTCCTGCGCCACATGGCCAGTCAAAGAAAGAAATACATCGTCAAGTGATGGTCGCTTCAGGCCAACGTCCAATGCATGGATCCCGGCGGCATCGAGTGATTTCAAAACTTCAAAGAGTGCAGCAGAACCAGTAGAAACTGGGGCTGAGATTAAGCGCAGACCTTCATCGAGGCTCGCCTTGTTTTCACTTACCGCACCAACTATTTCCAGAGTCTTGGCAACGTGGGCTTGTTCCACAACTACTTCCAGCCGTTCTCCGCCCACCTGTTTTTTCAAGGCATCTGATGTTCCACGAGCAATTACTTTTCCAGTATCAATTACCACGATGTCATCTGCTAATTGATCTGCTTCTTCCAGATATTGCGTGGTCAGCAGCAGCGTTACCCCACCTTTTACCAACTCTTGGATAACTCCCCACATCTCCTGGCGACCACGTGGATCAAGGCCAGTAGTGGGTTCATCGAGGAAGAGAACTTTTGGTTTAACAATCAGAGATGCTGCTAAATCTAACCGACGGCGCATTCCGCCTGAATAAGTCTTAATTGGGCGCCTGGCTGCCTCTGTCAGTGAAAATCGCTCAAGTAGCTCATTTGCTCGAAGAACAGCGTTCTTCTTACCTAGGTGATACAACTCACCGAACATCACTAAATTGTCATATCCGGTAAGAATCTCATCAACTGCGGCGTATTGACCTGATAAACCAATAACCTCGCGTACCCTCTCAGGATTTTTCATTACATCAATGCCAGCAACTGATGCATTTCCAGAATCTGCGCGCAATAAAGTTGTCAGAATTCTTACAACAGTAGTTTTTCCTGCGCCATTGGGTCCAAGCACGCTGAGAACTGTGCCTTCTTCAACATCCAGGCTCAAGCCATCAAGTGCTCGAACTTTTCCTTTGTCATAGGTTTTAACGAGGTCTTGCGCAATTACTGATTTCACCAGGCCAACCTACCAAATTTTTGAATGGGCAATCTCCCTCAGTAACATCTTGCCAAATGCAGCCCATTAGACTGCGCAGGTGCGATTTAAATTTACCAATCCCTTTGCGGAGTTTCCGCGTGAGGTTGGCGTCATTGTCTTTGCCTCATTCTTTGTGGCAGTTGGCTTCGGAATCATCGCACCCACGATTCCACTCTTTGCTAGATCCTTCGGAGTCAATCACGCTCAAGTTGGTGCAATCGTCTCGACATTTGCTTTTGCACGTTTTGCATCGGGGCTCATCTCCGGAAAATTAGTTGATAAATTCGGTGAAAGATGGGTTTATTCAGTTGGTATCGGTTTCGTAGCTCTGACTTCATTTGCGGCAGGCCTTGCTCAGAATTACGAGCAACTACTGATTTTTCGCGCAGTGGGCGGAATCGGTTCTTCTATGTTCTCGGTTGCAGCTGGTTCAATTCTTGTTCGAGCAGTCGGTGACGACCACCGCGCACGCGTGCAGTCACTCTATAACGGGACCTTTCTGCTGGGAATGATTGCTGGACCTGCAGTAGGTGGAGCACTCTCCGCATTTTCACTACGTGCTCCCCTGTTGATCTATGGAGTATTCCTTCTCGGTGCCAGCTCATCCGGTGCAATTTTATTGCGTCACTCAGCACTTGCAGCCAAGCCGAGCGGCGACCAACAAAATGATGTGGTCACTCTCAAATCTGCGTTAGCGCTGAAGCCATATCGAATCGCACTCTTTGTTTCCTTCTGTGCAGCTTGGACATTCTTCGGAATGAGTCGTTCAATCTTGCCACTATTTATTGTCGAAGATCTTAAAATATCTCCCGCAGTGATGGGCTTCGGTTTCACGCTGACCACATTGATTCAAGGCGCCTTCCTTCTTCAAGCTGGGAGAATGTCAGATATCAATGGGCGCCGATTTTCTCTCATTGTGGGCACTTCCCTCACTGCACTCTTTGCACTCACCCTTGTCTTCACCATGAACTCCTGGATGTTCTTTCTTGCTAGCGCCATCGTCGGTATAGGTGGAGCATTCCTTTCCACTACTCCTGCCGCCGTCGTGGGCGATGTGATTGAGGGTAAGGGCGGTCAGGTCATTGGCTTATTTCAAATGTCTGCGGATGCCGGGGCGATGGTTGCACCTGTGCTCCTTGGTGCAATCGCAGATTCTTATGGGTATCAACCAGCTTTCGCACTTACCGCTGTGATGATGGCAGCAGCCGTTGTGGCATCAATAAAATTGCCCGAGACGCGGTCTTCGCATCTCGGGCAATCTCAGTAATTTTTGATTACTGAAGATTAATTAATCATTACTGCGCAGAATTGAAATCAGTCGCAGTACTTCAAGATAGAGCCAGACCAAGGTAACCATGAGGCCAAATGCACAGCGCCATGATTCCTCTTGTGGAACGCCAGCTGCAACTGCCTTTTCAATCTGATCTAGATCCATCACGATAAACATTGATGCGAGCGCTACTCCACCTACAGAGATAAGTAGACCGAGGGCTCCACCTGGGAAGCCAATAAAGATTGTTGCTACGCCAAAGATGACATACCCAATGAGTGAGCCCATCATGATGCGACTGAACTTTGGTGTTACCCGAATCTTGCCACTGCGATAGGCAAGGAGAACTCCACCGAAGGCACACGCTGTTGCAATTACTGCTTGGCCAACGATTCCATTGTATGAATCGTTATAGATGCGGCTGATAGTTCCGAGTGCCAAACCTTGGGCTGCGGCATAAGCGATAACTAGTGGTGGGCGAACTTTCTTCGAAAATGAATTGACCATCGCGAGAATAAAACCGCCGATGAATCCGATGAGGGCAAGTGTTGGACTATTTGCACGCCAAGCAAAGGCTCCGACTGTAACCAGTACAGCAAAGAGTCCTGCGGTCTTAATGACGACATCGTCAATAGACATTGGTGCAGATGATGGGCGAGCCTCGATTGTGTTGAGGTCGCGAGTGCCGACTGCATCACCCTTGATACGAGCGAAACCGCGGCCGCTAAGGACTGGGTTAGAACTGCGCATTAATTTCTCCTTATATATGTGCGAGAACGAGCTCCCGTACGGCATATAACGTACGGCAAACCAGGAAAATTTCCAGTTTTAGGGGCTAAATACGCTCAGCGAACCGGAAGATAGGGGGCGAGCACGCCACCTTTACGGAACACGTATTGGTTCAGATGCAGATGTCGAGCTTTAAAACCGGCCGCTGAAGCTAGCAGGTAGTAGTTCCACATTCGTCTAAAGCGCAGATCGTATTGAGGAATCTCATCCCACTTGGAATTAATATTTTTATACCAATGCAGCAGCGTTGTCTCGTAATCAAGTCCAAAATTGTGAGTGTCCTCCAGGACAAAGAGTCCCTCGGCCGCGTTACTAATCTGCCCAGGAGATGGAATAACTCCCCCAGGGAAGATATATCGATTAAAGAATGGGTCTGTGTTGCTCTGGGGAACTGTGCTTGATATGAGATGGTGCAACATAATTCCGTCATCAACCAGCAGTTCATCGCACTTGGTAAAGAACTCTTTAAAGTTTTTGGGCCCTACATGCTCCATCATTCCTACCGAAACAATACGGTCAAATCGGCCGGTGAGATCTCGGTAATCCATTTGCACAAAATTAATATTGAGTCCGGCTGACTTCTCTCGAGCCAGGATAATCTGTTGATCTGCCGGAGAAATTCCGGTTGCGATAACGCCATAGTTTCTTACCGCATGGCGCAGGAGCCCTCCCCAACCGCTTCCGATATCAAGCAGGGTCATACCTTTTTCAAGTTTTAGTTTGCGACAGATTAAATCAAACTTAGCTATCTGCGCCTCATCTAACGTTTTTGCATTTTGCCAATATCCGCAGCTATAGGCCATTTCACTATCAAGCATTCGCGTATATAGGTCATTGCCGATGTTGTAATGATGTTTAGCATTCTTTGCAGCTTTAGATTTAGTCTGCATATTTAAAATCCTAGATTTCAACGCACTCGCAACTAAAGGAATTGAAGGCTTCAGAAAGGATGTTGCATCAACAGTTAATAGTCTGGTGAGCATCTCATCAATATCTTCGCACTCCCACCAGCCATCCATGTAAGCCTCACCCAGGCCAAGCTGATGCTGGGATGCAACGCGATCCCATAGTTTTTCATTCTTTACCTGCAGGCTCCATGGCTCGCTGGAGTTAACTGGCACATTGCACTTTTCAAGAATGGAAAGACAGAGATCTTTACTACTCATTTAGACACCCACACAATGTTTCTTGCGTTAGATCGAGCAGCTCATATCTGAACCACAGCACATTGGAGACTTAATCTTTCCTTCGCACTGTGGGCAACGAGAAATCTGAACATTGCTGCCATCTGGGAGCGCTAGAGAGTCATTGACCAAAGGTAGGTTGCACTTTGCACAGCTTGCATTGACTGACATTTCGCACTTGGCACATGAATAAGTCGCTAGCATTTTTTAATCTCCTAAGTTCTCCGTTGAATTGGGAAATATTACTTTCCTGGTTGAGATTTTTCAAGAGGGTTCGAGCATTTTGTGCCCCCAATCGGACTCGAACCGATACTGGAAGGATTTTAAGTCCTCTGTCTCTGCCATTGGACTATGGGGGCCAATAGAGATGCGAAGTCTACTATGCGAAAAGTTACTTAATACCCGCGAACTTAGCTGCTTTCTTCAACACTGAATCGAGCATTGGCTTGGTGAGTTTGCCTGTGAAAGTGTTCTGTTGACTTGGGTGGTAACTACCAATGATTAAATAGTTAATTCCATCATGTGAGTACTTAATTGTGGTTGCGTGTCCAAACTTTGTTGAAGGGAATTTATGCCCTTGCTCTTTTAGCGACTTGATTAATACCTGCCAGCCAAAGTTTCCAAGTGCGACAAAAGATCTCACTGTGGGCGCAATTAGCTGGAGTTCATTTTCAAAATAGGGTGCACATGTGTCGCGCTCTTCAGTGGTGGGTTTATTTCCTGGTGGAGCACAACGCACAGCCATCGAGATTCGAGTCTCTTTAAGTACTTGTCCGTCATCGCGCGAAGTAGATGTTGCAATCTTTGCAATACCGATTCGGTGTAATGATCCGTAGAGCCAATCACCGGAAGAATCACCGGTAAAGATTCGCCCGGTGCGGTTAGCACCGTGGGCACCCGGTGCAAGCCCAACGATGAGCATCTTGGGCTTAGTTGAACCAAATCCAGTCACTGGCTTTCCCCAGTATGTCTCGTTTTCATATGACTTACGCTTTACCACTGCAACTTCTTCGCGCCACTCAACTAACCGAGGGCATCGATGGCATTTAATAATTGCCTTATCAAGTAATTCAATCGACTTATACAAGTGACCAAGCCATTCCATCGAGAATATCTGATTCAGATGCAACAAATTCGGTAGCGCCGGTTGCGAGCATGATGCGTGAGAGAACAAGTGAACCAGCACCGATTACATCAACGCGACCCGGGTGCATATATCCAAGTGCCTCGCGATCTTCTCGCTTGCTGGAAAGAAACATCTTTGAAGTTGCATGGACCTTCTCGGCAGAGATTCGGGAGAGGTGGATTGCATATCTGTCATAGGTGCTAAGTTCTAGAGCAGCAGCTGCAACAGTGGTTGCTGTGCCAGCTACTGCGATCAAAGTCGTTGATTGAGTTATAGGAACAATTTTGGCAGCTTGGGCAATTGCCTCATCGATATCTTCGATTGCTGCAGCAATTTGGCCAGGGTCGGCATCTCCGCCAGTGAAGTGGCGCTCTGTCATTCGGACGCAACCAATATTCATACTCTTTGCAAATTCCACATCGGTGGTGCCAAAGACAAACTCGGTAGAACCACCGCCGATATCGATCACAAGAAAGGGTCCGTCTGTGGCTGGGAAATCTCGCGTGGCTCCCTGGAAGGAAAGCGCTGCTTCAACTTCTCCTGGAATTACTTCAGGTCCGATACCAAGTCGTTCTTTAACGCCATCAATAAACAAGTCTCTATTTGTTGCATCGCGCGTTGCACTTGTGGCACAGAAGCGAATCTTTTCAACGCCACGCTTCGCTATTTCAATTGCGAATTTATCTACGGCAGCTAGTGTGCGAATGATTGCATCGGGATGAAATTGGCCGGTCTTATCAACACCTTGGCCTAGGCGAACTATCTCCATCTCGCGATGGATTTCGCGAAAGTTGGCACCATCAATATCGGCTATCAGCAAGCGAATTGAATTGGTACCGCAATCAATAGCGGCTACTCGCATGACAAGTGCTTCCACCACTCGGGCAGCGCTGCAAGTGCTTCATCGCCCAATGGGTTTACACCCGGTCCTGCAGAAAGTGAATGAGCAATAAGTGAGTGCAGGCATTTGACGCGATTGGGCATACCACCTGCTGAAACATTTTCTACCTCTGGAACATCTATCTGCAGCGCAGAACGAGCTGCAATGTAATCATCGTGCGCCGCTGCATATTCACCTGCTAATACAGCGTCAGTTTCAAGTCGGGCCTGCATTTCACCCATCATGCCAGTTGTTTCCAGAGTTGAAATCGCTGCGGTAAGACGTGGGCAGGTTGCATAGTAGAAAGTGGGAAATGGTTCACCGTTACTAAGCCGTGGTGGTGTTTCGACAACAGCAGGCTTTCCGCAGGGGCAGCGATAGGCAATTGCGTGGACATCACGAGGTGTGCGCCCCAATTGATTTTCAATAACAGCCAGATCTGCATCCGTTGGTCTGCGATTGTCAGCGCTCACCCTTTACCTGCTTCGGTAATTGAGGCAATCATGCGGGTATACCAAGGTTGTCCTTCCGGCAGGTTGCTCACAACATCGGTCTGGGCAGGCTGGTCAGAGTTCTCGCCATCTGTTCCGGTAACAATGTATTGCCGCTCACCTGGCAGGACAAAGTGCAATCGTTCGCGGGCTTGAGATTTAATATATTCAGGATCTTGCCAGAGCAGTAATTCTTTGCGGGCTGCATCAAGTGCTGAGTTATCACTCTTCAGCTGTGATTCAAGAGCATTTATCTGTGCGCGCTGCACAAAGTAATTCTTTATTGGAGGGGCAAGGAAAAGGGCTAACATAAAAAAGATTGCTGTGACAGCCAGTAGGCGTCCAGATCCCTGGCGGCGATTGAAATTAAGATTTCGCGAGCGGTAACTTTTCTTTCGCTTTCCAGAACTAGATTTGAGCGCCATCTTTTGTGATTAGCCTTTAAAGCGTGGGAATGCTTGGCGTCCTGCATAGACCGCGCCATCAGATAGTTCCTCTTCGATGCGAAGAAGTTGGTTGTATTTAGCAACGCGCTCTGTGCGAGATGGTGCACCAGTCTTGATCTGGCCACAGTTTGTGGCAACCGCTAAATCAGCAATTGTGGTGTCTTCAGTTTCACCTGAGCGGTGAGACATCATGCTGCGATAGTTAGCGCGATGTGCCAGATCTACCGCATCCAGAGTTTCAGTAAGAGTTCCAATCTGATTTACCTTAACTAGCAGGGCGTTAGCGGTATCTGTATCAATTCCCTTTGCTAGACGCACAGGGTTGGTAACAAATAGGTCATCTCCCACAATCTGAATCTTTGAGCCAAGCGATGTTGTCATTGACTTCCAACCTGCCCAATCTTCTTCATCCAGAGGATCTTCAATAGAAACGATTGGGTAGGCGCTCACAAGCTCTGCGTAGTAAGCAATCATTTCATCTGATGTGCGAAGTGAGCCTTCGAACTTGTACTTACCGTTCTCGTGGAACTCAGTTGCAGCTACATCCATAGCGAGCGCTATCTCTTTACCTGGCTTAAAGCCTGCTGCGGTAATTGCTTCCAGGATGAGATCAAGGGCTGCCCGATTGCTATCAAGGTTGGGTGCGAATCCACCTTCATCGCCGACAGAAGTGGCAAGTCCACGCTTTTTAAGTACTGCTTTTAGTGCGTGATAAATCTCAGCGCCCCAGCGAAGTGATTCGCGGAATGTCTCTGCGCCAATGGGGGCAATCATAAATTCTTGAATATCAACGTTGGTATCAGCATGCGCTCCGCCATTGAGGATATTCATCATTGGTACTGGCAGCACATGGGCATTTGGTCCACCCACGTAACGAAAGAGTGAAAGATGTGAAGATTCAGCTGAAGCTTTTGCAACAGCAAGTGAAACTCCAAGAATTGCATTCGCGCCTAAGCGTGACTTATTGGGAGTGCCATCGAGTGCGATCATCTCTGAATCAATCAGGCGCTGATCTTGTGAGTCATAGCCTTCGATTTCTGGTGCGATTTCATTGTTAACAAAATCAATTGCCTTCAGGACGCCTTTACCCAGGTAGCGCTTCTTATCTCCATCACGTAGTTCGGCTGCTTCAAATGCTCCGGTAGATGCACCACTTGGTACTGCAGCTCGCGCTTGTGTTCCATCTTCAAGTTGAATCTCAACCTCAACTGTTGGATTTCCGCGAGAATCTAGAATTTCGCGAGCGCCGATTGCTTCGATAATTGCCATGTGGTCTCTCCTGTTATAGAAAATCTGTCGATTGAGCGCTCGACGTTGAGGGCAGGAGGTAATCCTATCGCGAGCCTGATTGCTCCTTCGCAAGAATTTCGGCAATCATCTTTCGAGCCTGCGCACGTAAGGCGCTCTCGGGATCGATGCCATTGGCATGTGCCCAGCCAATGACTGAAGCAAGTGCCGCGCCAACGGCGCTTTCATTGGCCTCTTCTTCAGTGGTGTAGCCGGCAAGCTCTAATTCAACTCCGTATTTTTCAGCGCGATAGAAAATCTTAGAAACTAGTGGCAGTGCGGGCTGCGACATCGCAATGCCATCAATGGCAGAGGTGCGCCCCTTCTCTCTGGCTTTAATTGCTTCCCAGTTTTCAATAATCTCTTGCGTGCCGCTGACTTTAAGGTTCTCAAAGACATGCGGGTGACGACTGATTAACTTATCTGCGATAGCTCTTGCTACATCCTCGATTGAGAAAGGATCTGTTGGATGATCTTGGGCGATGCGAGAGTGGAAATAGACCTGGAGTAATACATCGCCGAGTTCTTCCCGCATCCCGGTGCGATCATCGGTCTCAATGGCATCGATGAATTCATAAGACTCTTCCATCAGATATTTGATAAGTGATTCATGAGTTTGTTCCGCATCCCATGCACAGCCACCTGGTGAACGAAGGCGGTCCATCACCTCAACTAGGCGTTGAAGTTCTGACTGTGACATGAGCGTTACTTATTTGATGGAACTACTGCTGATCCGGCAGAATCTCCAGCAATGAGATCACCTGAGGCGTCATCCCATACGCCATAACGAGGGTTAACTGTGACGTTAAGTTGCTCAGCTTTTTTCTGAAGTAGCTCACTGATCCTTGCCTGAACCTCTGCTTCGCCAACTCCACCCATTGCAAGAGCACCAGATAATTTATTTGAGATGATGGTGGCGCGTAGATAGCGGTCGAAATTCGATGGTGCAATCTGTGCGGCAACTAAACTCTTGGAAAGTTCTGCCTCTCCACCAATTTGGCTATAAATGCCTTGGCGGGAGTTCTCAAGTTCTGTGGTCGACACAGTGATTTTTAGTTCTTTCGCAATTTCATCAAACACTGTTGTAATAATTGTGAAGCGAAGTTGGCTTCGCTTAAGCGCGTTCCCAGTTTCAAATTGGGTACCTGCTGTATCAATCTTTGCGCGCTCTGCTAAGAGTTCATTAATCTTTGATTGCGCCTGTGCCTGCGTGATGGTGATATCGCCAATTGATGCAGCGGTATCTGCCTTTGCGCATCCGGTCAGAGCAAGTGCTGACAGAACAGCAATCACAGTAAGGAACTTCTTCACGAGGTGCTCTCTTTCGTTACATCATCGAGGGATTTTGCAGCCCACTCCAGGAGAGAAGTATCCCCTATGACTGCCGAGCCTTGCGCCGTCGGTGTCCATGCGGCAGCGCGCGGAATGGCGATCATCACGGTATTGGATGCCGATTTATAGAGCGAGCCCGGAAAAAGTCGGTTCAGTCTGAGTTGTTTTGATTCCGGCAGATTCAGTGGCGAAATGCGCAAGTACTTACCGGCTGCCACAACCTCTCGCACGCCGAGAGATTTTGCAAATGCTCGTAGTTGCGCAACTCGAAGTAAGGAAAGCGCCTCGTGAGGTGGCTCCCCGAATCGATCAACTAGTTCTTCTTGAATCGATTGAACTTCGACATCGTTTCGCACATCAGCTAATCGCCGGTAGAGATCAAGTCTTAGCCTTTCACCTGGAACATAGCTTTCAGATAGGTGAGCATTAACGGGAAGTTCAACCTTGCATTCGTGGTTCTTCTCTTCGGTTTCAATAAAACCAGTCTTATATTCGTTGACCGCTTCACCCACCATGCGCATGTATAAATCAAAACCGACATCTGCAATATGTCCTGACTGCTCTCCACCGAGCAGATTGCCAGCACCACGAATCTCTAGGTCTTTCAGTGCCACTCGCATTCCAGAACCTAAATCCGTGTTCGTTGCAATTGTTTTCAATCGGTCTAGTGCAATTTCTGAAAGTGGCTGATCTGGTGGATAGAGGAAGTAGGCATATGCGCGCTCTCGCCCGCGACCCACTCGACCACGTAGTTGATGCAACTGGGAGAGTCCAAAGTTTTCAGAGCGTTCAACAATCAAAGTATTTGCATTGGCAATATCTAGTCCGCTCTCAACAATGGTGGTGCAGACCAAGATATCAAAATCACGATTCCAGAAGGCGAGAATGACATCTTCAAGTTGGCCTTCACTCATCTGGCCATGGGCAATTCTTATTCGGGCCTCTGGTACTAACTCTTGTAACTTTGATGCTGCTCTGTCTATAGATTCAACTCTGTTATGGATGTAAAAGATTTGTCCATCGCGCAAGAGCTCGCGGTGAATCGCGGCCTTTATCTGCGCATCTTCGGCTGGTCCCACATAAGTAAGGATGGGATGGCGCTCTTCAGGTGGAGTAGTGATGGTGGACATCTCACGGATTCCGGTTACAGCCATCTCTAGCGTGCGCGGTATAGGGGTGGCAGACATGGCCAGCACATCAACAGTGGTGCGCATCTTCTTCAAGGACTCTTTCTGCTCAACTCCAAAACGTTGTTCTTCATCGACAATCACAAGGCCAAGATCTTTAAACTGCACATCGTTAGAAAGGATGCGGTGTGTGCCCACTACAACATCTACCGACCCTTGCGCTAAATCAGCCAAAATCTCCTTGCTCTCTTTTGCTGTGTTAAAGCGCGAGAGCCCAGCGACTTTTATTGGAAAACCGGCATAACGTTCAGCAAAGGTTTTTGTGTGTTGTTGCACAAGGAGCGTTGTGGGAACCAACACTGCAACTTGCTTGCCATCTTGAACAGCCTTAAAGGCTGCTCGGATTGCAATCTCAGTCTTTCCATAACCAACATCACCACAAATAATTCGATCCATCGGATATGGGCGTTCCATATCCCGTTTAACATCTTCTATCGTCGAAAGTTGATCTGGGGTTTCAATGTAAGAAAAAGCATCTTCTAACTCTCGCTGCCATGGCGTGTCAGGTGAGAAGGCATAGCCAGGAGCGCTGGTGCGCGCTGCATATAAGCGAATTAACTCCCCTGCAATCTGGCGAACAGCCTTACGGGCACGCCCCTTAGCTTTAAGCCATTCACCACTTCCGATGCGATGCACTGTGGGAGTTTCCCCACCCACATACTTACTGATCTGCTCCAACGTATCTGTGGGAACAAAAATCCGGTCTCCTGGTTGACCACGCTTTGCTGAGGCATACTCAATAACCAAATATTCGCGCGTCACATCTGCCACGGTGCGTTGTACTAGCTCGATATATCTACCAATACCGTGTTGTTCGTGCACAACAAAATCACCGGTTCGTAGTTCTAATGGATCAATTGCTTGCTTGCGTTTAGAAGGCATACGCGCGCCATCTTTGGTATTGGTTTTACTTCCCGATAAGTCACGCTCTGTCACGAATAAAACTCCGGCATGGCCACTTGCGAATCCATAACCCATGACAGATTGAGTTATATGAATTGCGCCTTTCGTTGGTTGCGCTGAAAGCTCGGCAGTCATCTGCACCGGTAGGTCAGCATCGCGAAAGATTCCGGCATACCGCTCTGCCATACCGTGGCCGGGAGTTGAGAAAATCACGCTCTCATGTGCTTCTAAAGCGGTACGAAGCAATTCACAGAGAGATTCCACATTGCCGCGCATCGGATCAATCGGAGAGAAATCTAAGAACACGGCGCTGGAATCAAGATCGCTTCCAAAAGAATTCAAGGAGCGAACGGGGATAGCTAGCCGGCTCATTTCTTGCTCAAGTCCCGACCAATCTAAGAAAGTTACTTTCTCAACAGGTAATGGCGCGTTGCCACCTATGGCTGCACTTGACCACGAGGCAGCTAAGAATTCAGCATTTGTTTCAATCAGATCAGCTGTTCGAGTCTTTATTCGTTCTTGATCTAAGAAAAAGACTTCCGTGCTTGCAGGTAATCGATCCAAAATTGTTTCAAAGTCATCAGTAAGTAGTGGAATCAGCGATTCCATTCCATCAACAATCATTCCTTCAGTAATTTTGTCGAGAATTTCAATCGCTGATGGGTATTGCTCTTTCAAAGCTTCTGCACGTTCCCGAATCGCATCAGTAAGTAAGAGTTCACGACACGGCAAGATTGAAAGTTTGCCCATTACTGGCGATGTGGTTCTCTGATCTGAAACATCGAAATATGACAACTCTTCAATTTCATCACCGAAGAAATCGATTCGCACAGGATGTGCGGCAAGTGGCAAAAAGATATCGACGATCCCGCCTCGCACCGCAAACTCGCCTCGTTTTTCCACAAGATCGGTACGGGTAAATGACAGTGCAGTCAGGTGCGTTGCTAACTCAGTCAGTGCTATCTCTTGCCCGATTTCAAGAGTCCACATCGGAGTGTGAGCAAGGTCTGCAATGAATCTGTGAATGACTGCTCGAATAGGTGCGACCACAATGGGATTACCTGTCGGAGTCTTTAGCGCATAGAGCGTTGCTAGTCGTTTGGCGACAGTGTCACTACGAGGGCTCAGCCGTTCGTGCGGCAAGGTCTCCCAAGCGGGAAACTCAAATACTTCTGGGTGTAAAGATTTCAATTCATCAGCTAGATCTTCCGCAGCCTTACTTGAACTGGTGATGACCAGTAGCGGCTTGCTTGCTGCTCTGATTGCCAAGAGAAATGGGTAGGTTGGAGTAGGAGCAATAATTTTTTCGCTATCTGCAAGAGCCGAGGTCACTTCATCATCGCGCTGCAGAAGTTGTATTAACCCGCGCATCAAAGCCTCCTCGGTAGATATTGACTTGCCGGCAAAACGCCGCAAGGCCCCTCTTCAAAAAGAAGGGGGGCTAGTAATTACAGTCTAGCGATGACTAGATGTATGTGAGAATTCTCCAATGACCACCAAATCAACGGACACAGCCAAGAGCTTGGTTGCATCAGATGATGCCACTCTTCGCGCCGATGTCCGCCATTTGGGAGATCTCTTAGGTCAGTCCTTAGTTCGCCAGGAAGGCCCCGAGCTGCTTGAACTTGTTGAAAGCGTTCGAAAGAGTGTTCGCGAAGGTGGCGGCGTTGAAATTCTGGAAAAACTCTCCGTCGAAGATTCCGTTCAGTTAGTACGTGCATTTAGCACTTACTTCAACTTGGCAAATGTGGCAGAGCAAGTTCACCGCTCGCGAGTTCTAGCCGAAGTTCGCGCCGAAGGCGGTTCTTGGATTACACGCGCAATCGACAAGATTGAAGATGCAATTGCAAATCCTGTTGCAGGTCACGAAATTTCTCACGAAGATCTCGTTAAGTGGATTAGTGAATTAGATGTGCGACCAGTTTTTACCGCACACCCCACTGAAGCTGCTCGCCGTTCTGTCTTAAGTAAATTGGGTGAAATCGCTTCACTTCTTGATACCCCCGCAAGTGTTACGCAAGATGAGCGTTTAGCTGAAACTGTTGATCTACTTTGGCAGACAGATGAGTTGCGACTAGATCGCCCAGAGCCACTCGATGAAGCGATGAACGCCTTGTATTACCTCGATGACCTTGCCACCTCCACGGTTCCTGAAGTTCTCAACGACTTCGCCCGCGAATTAAAGCGAATTGGAATTGAATTACCTGTGACATCCAGACCTTTAACATTTGGAACCTGGATTGGCGGTGACCGTGATGGAAACCCAAATATCACACCTGCAATTACCGAAGACGCTGTGGTGCTTCAGGTCGGCCATGCAATTAGAACCACGATTGCGGCAATGAACAAGCTGCGCCAGATGCTCTCAGTTTCTACCCGCATTGCAGGTGCTACACCTGAACTAAGCGCATCTGTTGAAAAAGATTTAAAGAATATTCCAGAATTTGAAGAGCGATTTTTGCGCCTAAACGTGCAAGAGCCATACCGACTCAAGGCCACCGCAATTGTTCATCGCCTTGCCTTTACTCGCCAGCGTCATGCCGTGCGTGGTCCACATGTACCAGGTCGCGATTACAAGAACACTGCAGAACTTCTGGCAGATCTCACGCTGATGCGCGACTCACTCTTTGCTCATCGCGGTGAACTTCTTGCAACTGGCTTACTTGAACGCACCATTCGCACAGTAGCTGCCTTTGGTCTGACCCATGCAACCCTTGATATTCGCGAGCATTCTGATGCTCATCACAAGGCACTGCAGCAGATGATCAGTGGGAAATATGCAGAACTTTCACATGAAGAAAAGTTCCCAATTCTCATTGCCCAGCTAGCATCTTCCGTTCCCCTTGATGCCACAAAGCTCGATGCAGCGGGTGCGAAGACACTCAATACCTTTGTGGCGATTGCAGATCTGATTGAGCGCTTTGGCTCCGAAGTCATTGAAACCTACATCGTCTCGATGACAAAGGGTGCTGATGATCTCATCGCCGCAACTGTTCTCGGTAAGCAAGCTGGGCTTGTTGATATTGATAAGAAGATTGCCAAGATTGGATTCGCACCACTTCTTGAAACAGTGGCAGAGCTGCGCGCAGCAGGTGAAATTCTGGAGAAGTTGTTAGCTAACCCTACCTATCGCACCCTGGTCGCACTTCGAGGTGATGTGCAGGAAGTAATGCTCGGATACTCAGATTCAAATAAAGATGCCGGAATCGCAACATCGCAGTGGGAGATTCACCGTGCACAGCGCATGCTGCGCGACGTTGCAGTCAAGCACGGCGTGAAGCTTCGTCTATTCCATGGTCGTGGTGGTTCGGTCGGTCGCGGTGGCGGGCCGACATATGACGCACTAATTGCCCTTCCTTGGGGTTCAGTTGATGGCCAAATCAAGATGACCGAACAAGGTGAAGTTATTTCAGATAAGTACTCACTGCCAGCTCTTGCGCGCGAGAATGTCGAACTCACTTTGGCCGCATCACTAGAGGCAACAATTCTTAATCGCGGGCCGCGACAGAGCGCTGAAGATTTGCAAAAATGGAATGACTGCATGAACTTAGTAAGTGACAACTCCTTCACTCGCTACCGTGCACTCGTTGATCACCCAGATCTTCCGGCCTACTTCTATGCCTCAACTCCGGTTGAACAACTTGGAAATCTCTTCCTTGGATCTCGTCCGTCGCGTCGACCTGATGCAGCCGGTGGTCTTGATTCACTGCGTGCTATTCCATGGGTATTTGGTTGGACCCAATCTCGTCAGATTGTTCCTGGCTGGTTTGGTGTGGGCTCGGGGTTAAAAGCTGCTCGTGAAGCTGGGAAGTCCGATGTGCTTAAACAGATGCTTTTAGAGTGGCACTTCTTCGCAACATTTATTAGCAATGTTGAGATGACTCTTGCTAAGACTGATCTTGTTACGGCAAAGCATTACGTACAAACCCTTGTTCCATCTGAGCTACATCACTTCCTAGATTTAATCACTGCAGAGTTTGAACTCACCGTTGCCGAGATTCTCACCCTGACCGGCAAGACGTCATTGCTGGGAGACCAACCGGTCTTGGCTCGCACACTGCAGGTCCGCGATACCTATCTTGCTCCACTTCAACTTCTGCAGGTCACACTTCTTAACCGTGTGCGCGAACAAGGCGAGCAGGCCGACCCAGCTTTGATCCGTGCACTACTACTCACAATCAACGGTGTTGCAGCGGGACTTCGCAATACCGGCTGATTAGCTGTTGAATTTACTTTGAGTTAAATCAAGTCCTTTTTCAATCAAGAACTCAACACAGTCCGAGCCTCGATCAATAAATTCCTCGAGTGATTTCTTCTCTTCTTTACTAAATTGCTTGAGCACAAAATCTGCTGGATCTTGTTCACCCATGGGGCGACCAATTCCAAGTCGAATACGGAAATACTCTGCCGTGCCAAAAGAAGATGTGAGAGATTTCAATCCGTTGTGGCCGTTATCGCCGCCGGCAAGCTTTGCTCGAATTGCAGCATAGCCAATATCTAACTCATCATGGAGAACAATGATTTTCTCTGGTTCTACTGAGTAGAAAGAGGCGAGCGCTTTAACCGGGCCGCCAGTTTCATTCATATAGCTTTTGGACTTAGCCAAAATGATTGAGTGGGAATCAATACCAACGCCTAACTTAAAGGCAGCTATCTCGCAACGAGATTTATGTGATGAGAGTTTTAGATTGTGACGTTTAAGAAGATGGTCAATAACCATCTGACCCACATTGTGACGGGTGGCAGCGTATTCATCGCCCGGGTTACCGAGCCCCACTACCAACCACGTCATAACATGAAATCGTAGAGGTTATTAGTCCTTCTTCTCTGCATCTGCGGCAGGTGCCGCAGCAGCAGCATCATCGGCGGCAGGTGCCACAACTGCAACTTCTTCAACGATTGTTGAGCGCTCTGACAAGTGAACAATAATTGTGTTCGCTGGGCTCACTAGCGTGGTTCCCGCAGGCAGTACTACATCGGATGCGTACTTTGAAGTTCCGGCTGTCATTCCTTCAATATCAAGAACAAGGAACTTAGGAATCGATGTTGCTTCCGCTTCAATTTCAATTGAGTTGTGCTGGTGCTCAAGGATGCCATCTGGATCATGCTTACCTTCAGTGTGAACAGGAACGGCAACAGTAACCTTCTCACCGCGGCGCACTAGTACGAGATCGATGTGCTCAAGGATCTGCTTGAGTGGATGGCGAACAATCGACTTTGGCAGGGTGAGCTCTGTCTTTCCATCAATATCAATATTAAGAAGTACATTTGACTCTTTGAGTGCAACACCGAGTTCGCGTGCTGGAAGAGTGATGTGAACTGGCTTCTCGCCATGGCCGTAGATAACAGCTGGGACTAGACCTGAAACGCGTGCGCGACGTGATGCACCCTTGCCGAATTCAGTACGTGTAGTTCCCTTGATTGATACTTCTGCCATGTTAAAGCTCCTCTAATAGATACTTCTTTATGTTGCGAAGTTCCAGCAGGAGTTGATGCCTACGCCGTCGATCACGGATAAATTTCACCCTCGCCGGAACAAGGTGAAGATTAGCGTGAGTTAGCTATGTCCGTCAAAAAGGCTGGTTACTGAGCCATCTTCGAAGACCTCGCGGATTGCGCGAGCCAAGAGGGGGGCGATGGAGAGAATTGTGAGCTTGTCGAATTTCTGGTCCTCAGAGAGCGGAAGTGAGTCTGTCACGACTATCTCGACTGCTCGTGATTCCTTCAGACGATCAACTGCCGGGCCGGAAAAGACTGCATGTGTTGCTGCCACGATGACATCTTTTGCGCCGCCTTCAAAGAGTGCGTCTACTGCCTTGGTAATTGTTCCGGCGGTATCAATCATGTCATCGATAACAACGCAGGTGCGCCCTGTGACATCTCCAACAACTTTTCCGACAACTGCCTCATTAGGAACAAGCGGATCGCGTGTCTTATGAATAAACGCGATGGGGCAGCCGCCAAGAAGTTCTGACCAACGTTCTGCAACGCGAACACGGCCTGAGTCTGGTGAAACGATGGTGAGCATCGAGCGGTCAACTTTGCTGCCGACATAATTTGCCAGCATTGGTAGTGCAAAGAGGTGATCTACTGGTCCGTCAAAGAAACCTTGAATTTGTGAAGTATGAAGATCGACAACCATAAGGCGGTCGGCGCCAGCTGTCTTAAATAGATCGGCCATGAGGCGCGCGGTTATCGGTTCGCGACCTCTGCTCTTCTTATCCTGACGAGCATATGCATAAAAAGGTGCGACTACGGTGATGCGCTTTGCTGAGGCGCGCTTGAGGGCATCAATCATGATGAGTTGTTCCATGATTTGTTTATTGATTGGGGTCGAGTGTGACTGAATTACAAATGCATCACAGCCGCGAACTGATTCTTCAAAGCGAACAAAAATTTCACCATTAGCAAAGTCATAAGCTGAAGTCGGTGTGAGTGGAATGCCTAACTCTTGCGCAACTTGCTCTGATAATTCTGGGAATCCGCGGCCTGAAAAGAGACGAAGTTTTTTCTCTGAGGACAATCGGATTTCGCTCAAGGAAGTTAGCCTTTCTGCTCGTCGCTACTGTGGCGCGATGCCGCCTCAGCAGATTTTGTACCGGGGCGCTTACGCAGTACCCAACCTATTACATTTCTCTGCTTTGCTCTGCCAACGCCAATCGCGCCGGGAGGAACATCTTCGGTAATGACAGAGCCGGCGGCGGTATATGCGCCATCTCCGATTGTCACGGGCGCAACTAACATCGAATCGCTTCCGATCCGAACGTGGTCGCCCACCACGGTGTAATGCTTTTCCACGCCGTCATAGTTCACAAAAATCGTGGCCGCACCGATATTGCTGCCCTCGCCAATCACGGCATCTCCGACATAAGAAAGGTGCGGAACTTTAGAGCCCTCGCCCAGAGTTACATTCTTCATTTCGACAAAAGCGCCAGCTTTAGAGCCGGTAAGTAATTTGGTTCCAGCGCGCAAGAATGTAAATGGCCCGACATTGACTGATGCACCGATAATCGCTTCCGTGCAATGTGATTCAAGTACGTGAGCACTTGCACCCACTGTGCAATTGTGAAGAGTTGAACGTGGGCCAACCACGGCCCCACTTGCCACCGTTGTTGTGCCAGTAATTGCAGTACCAGGCATGAGGATGACATCTCTTTCAATCTTGGCTGTGGAATCCACCCACGTGTTTAAGGGATCAACGATAGTGACGCCTTCACGCATGAGATCTTCGTTGATGCGATCGCGCAAAAGCGCAGCAGATTCAGCAAGCTGCACGCGGTCGTTAACACCGAGAATCTCAAAAAAGTCATCAATCAGGACTGGTGCAATGGTGCCGCCTTCATGGCGCAGAATTTCAATGACGTCGGTCAGATAGAGCTCGCCTTGGGAATTCTCTGTTTTAAGTTTTCCGATTGCGCCCGCTAGCTTTGCCGCATCAAATGCATACACGCCAGAGTTAACTTCAATAATTTCTTTTTCGCTCTCATCGGCATCACGTTCTTCCACGATGCGAGCCAAAGAGTCATCATCGCCTCGAATGATTCGGCCATAACCTGTTGGATCTGGATGTAGCGCAGTCATAACAGAGGCGGTAAATCCACCTGCATGATGATGCTCAAGTAAGTGCGTAAGAGAAGTGCTTGTCAGCAACGGGGTATCCCCAGCGAGAATCAAAATCGTGCCAGTTGGCTTTAAGCCAACGAGTGCTAATTGTGTTGCATGGCCGGTGCCGCCACGTTTTTCTTGAAAGACAGTAACTGCATGTGGAGCAATCTCTGCGATGTGTGCTTCTACTTTTTCCCGGCCCGCACCAACAACGACACGAACTTGCTTAGCCGACAGGCCACTGACTGCGTGCAATACGTGACCAACGAGTGTGCGACCAGAAATTGAATGAAGAACTTTAGGCGTAGCAGACTTCATACGCGTTCCTTCTCCCGCAGCGAGAATCACTACGGTTTCTAGGTTCATGCAGTAAGTCTACTTGCTCCGCCACCAGGTATCGATCCTGGACCCTGGGCTTCAAAGGCCCATGTGCTAGCCACTACACAATGGCGGAACCTATATTCTCCCTTATATTCGGTAGTGCTCGCGACCACTAAACTCACTTCTTATGGAGCAACGCGATGAAGTCGACCGCCTCATTGCGGCGTGGAAGCACGAACGCCCCGACTTGGACCTCACTCCCCTTTCGGTATTAAGCCGCATCACCCGAATTTCGCGACACCTGGATATCGCCCGCAGAGATGCATTTGGCGAACTTGAGAATTGGGGCTTCGATGTATTGGCGGCACTTCGTCGCGCTGGAGCTCCTTACCAACTTTCACCAGGACAGCTCATGCAAGAAACAATGGTGACGAGTGGCACCATGACAAATCGTTTGAATCACCTAGAAGATTTAGAACTCATTACCCGCCAACCAGATCCCAGCGATGGTCGAGGATCGCTGGTGACGCTGACAAAATCTGGAATCCGCGCAGTAGATGCGGCGATGGAAGAGTTACTCAGTAACGAACGTAAATTACTCAAGGAACTCACTGGGAAAGATCGTGAGCAGCTCGCTGATTTACTTAGTTCATTGGTCTCTAAATTAGATAGCGCGGTTGAATAACAAAACTACTAAATTATTTTGGCACCATGTACCGGACCATGTGCTCGAGTCACACTTCCAACAACACCACTTGCCGTCAGCGCCACAGCTAAATCTAACCCGGCATCTTCATCAGCTACTAAGAATGCAACGGTGGGCCCTGAACCAGAAACTATTGCTCCCAGTGCGCCGTAATCGCGACCTACTTCAAGCACCAGACTGAGCGCTGGACGCAATGAGCAAGCCGCATTCTGTAAATCATTTGTGAGCGCTTTGCCCACACCTTCGGCATCTGCTGCCAACAATGATTGCATCAGCACATCTGATACTTGTGGCGCTGCAATATCTAACTCCGAACGCATGCGATCGCATTCGGTATAGACAGCCGGAGTTGATAAACCAACGCTAGAAAGTGCTAATACCCAGTGATAGGTACCGCGAGAAAGTGCGGCGGTAAGTTGATCTCCGCGACCTTGCCCAATTGCAGTTCCACCAGAGATCATAAATGGCACATCACTTCCAAGTTCGCAGCCCATTGCGTGTAGCTCCTCCCGAGACATCTCTAATTGAAAGAGTGAATCCATCGCAATCAGAGTTGCTGCCGCATCAGCGCTGCCACCTGCCATTCCCCCGGCAACAGGAATGGATTTCTTAACTTCTATATGCACATCAACAGCAAAATCAAACTTACTTCCCACCAACAACGCCGCTTTCACGGCCAAATTTGAATGGTCCTCTGGAACCCCATGGGTGTGCTCGCCTGTGACAGAGATCGTGACACCACTACCCGCATGACTTTTTGAGACAGTGACATCATCAAAGATGGATATCGCTTGAAAGACAGAGACAAGATTGTGGAAACCATCAGATTCGCGAGGACCAACAGATAGTTGCAGATTCACTTTGGCCGGTACCCGAACGGTTACTGAATTATTGCCCACGTTAAAACTCTACCCTTGTTTCGCAATTGCGCAGAAGGCGTTGATATCAAGTGCCTCACCGCGAAGTGTTGGATCTATTCCGGCAGCGGTTAGGTGAGATTCGGCAGCTGCAGAGCCGCCAAAGCGTGAGGAAAGAGCTGAGCGCAACATTTTTCGTCGTTGCGCAAATGCCAAATCGATGATGGTAAATACCTTCTTGCGAAGTTCTTCATCTCCTGGTGTTGGGCGACGAACAAAGGCAACTAACTTTGAATCAACATTAGGTTGTGGCCAAAAGATGGAACGCGATACCGAACCAGCGCCAGTGACATCAGCCCACCAGGCCGCCTTCACGCTAGGAATTCCATACTCCTTTGAATTTGGTTTTGCGGCAAGTCGATCGGCAACTTCTGCTTGCACCATCACCACACCACTTCGTAGTGAAGGAAATATCTCGAGCAGGTGCAAGAAGACTGGCACCGAAACGTTATATGGCAAGTTCGCAATCAAAACTGTGGGTGCAACTGGCAGGCTCTTTAGCGTGAGCGCATCTTGATTAATAACAGTCAGCAGTTCTGCACGCTCGGAATGTTTGGCAGCGGTTGCCGGAAGTTGACCTGCTAGCCGAGCATCAATTTCCACCGCAAACACTGATTGCGCTTCTTCCAACATCGCCAGTGTGAGTGAGCCAAGACCTGGTCCAATTTCTAGCGCGATATCACTTGATGTAAGCCCAGCAGTTCGCACAATCTTTCGACACACATTGCCATCATGAACAAAGTTCTGCCCCAGCGACTTTGAAGGTTTGATATCAAGAGCGGCTGCTAACTCACGAATCTCGGAAGCACCAAGCAGGCTCATACAAAGCTTCCAAATATGCGCTCTGCATTAACCGAGAGCGCTGCAGCAAGCTCGGCCACATCATCATTACGCTCTGCCGCCATCGCCCGGACAATATTTGCAATTTGTGCTGGGGTATTTAGTGCACCTCGGTGTGGAGTTGGCGCTAAGAAAGGAGAATCTGTTTCCACAAGGAGTTGATCGTGTGGAACTAACTTCACCGCTTCTCGTAGCTCCGGTGCATTCTTAAATGTCATGGTGCCGGCAAAGGAGAGGATATAACCGCGCTCAATACAGATCTTTGCCATTGCCACATCACCTGAAAAGCAATGAAAGACAGTCTTTTCCGGAGCGCCCACTTCGAGTAATACCGATAAGACATCTTCATGAGAGTCACGATCGTGGATAACCAGCGCCTTCTTGGTCTTCTTCGCTAGTTCGATATGCCATTTAAAGGATTCTTGTTGCCGCTTCTGTAGCTCTGGTGGAGTTCGGAAATAATCTAACCCCGTCTCACCGATAGCGCGCACGCGTGGTTCTTGGGCAAGTTTTTCAATGATGGCCCAGTCGTGTTCTAAATCTTTAACTACGGGCGCTTCATTGGGATGTAGCGCAACAGCTGCCAAAACTCTTCCCGGATAGTGATTGGCCAAATCAACACACCACTGAGATTGTTCTGCTGAATATCCCACCTGAACAACACGATCAACATTTACTGATTTAGCCTCATCTAAAATCGTCCGCACAGCTTCAGAGTCAGCTGCGTCATTAGTAACAATCTCAAGGTGTGCATGTGCATCAACGGTGGGAACTGGAAGTGGCTCTGGAAGTGGAGCTTGCTTGCGCTCAATATCTCGGTTGTGGCGATCTGCCATAAAAAATTACTCTTTAACTTCTAACCGTGGAAAGAGAACCGGGGTCTTAGTCACTATTGCACCTTGTGGAAGTTGTCCCCATGTTGCAACCTGTGAAATCTCTTGCTTACCAATTTCACCAAGTGCTGCTTGGGTACCGAGTGATTCCCACAAAATTTGTGTGGTTGCCGGCATTACTGGGTGTAACAAGATGGCAAGTGCGCGTAAAGATTCAGCGGTGTTATAAAGAATTGCTTCGAGTTCGCCCTGATTAGCGGGATCTTTCGCAAGAATCCACGGCTCTTTCTCGGTAACAAAACCATTGACTCGCTTGCAGTAATCCATGATGGCGTTAATTCCACCCTGGAAATCAAGTGCCACCATCGCTGCATCAGCCTTCTCGACCGTTTCTTTTAGAGCTTGCTCAAGCCCGGCATCGTGGGCAACTGCTGGCACGGTGCCACCACAATACTTTTCAATCATGGCAGCAAGTCTTGATGCCAGGTTTCCAAAGTCATTTGCAAGTTCAGATGTGTAACGGGCGCTCATATCTTCCCAAGAAAATGACCCATCGCTGCCAAATGGAATAGCGCGTAGGAAGTAGTAGCGAAATGCATCGACACCAAAATGGTCAGTAATGTCTGAAGGAGCAATACCGGTGAGTTTTGACTTACTCATCTTCTCGCCACCAACAAGTAACCAACCGTGAGCAAAGACCTTCTTAGGTATATCAATTCCGGCAGCCATCAGCATTGCCGGCCAAATCACAGCATGGAAGCGCAAAATATCTTTTCCAACTAGGTGCACATCTGCCGGCCAGGTAGCAGCAAATTTCTTGCCACCTTCTGAATCAGGTGCGTCGGTAAGCCCTACCGCTGTTGCGTAGTTAAGGAGTGCATCAAACCAAACATAGACAACTTGATCTGTGTCCCAGGGAACTGGAATTCCCCAGTCGAAAGTGGAGCGAGAGATTGAAAGATCAGAGACTCCGCCTTCAAGAAATGAAAGAACTTCATTGCGAGCACTTTCTGGCTGGCAAGCTTCTGGGTTTTTCTTGTAGTGATCCAGCAGTGGCTGGGTAAAATCAGAGAGTTTGAAGAACCAGTTATTTTCATTGACTAGCTCAATTGGCTTGCTATGAATCGGGCAGAGTTTTTCACCGTCGCTATCGATGAGATCACCTGGTAGTTTAAATTCTTCACAGCCAACGCAGTATGGGCCTTCATATTTTCCAGCATAGATATGTCCGGAATCTTTTAAGGATTGCAGGAACTTCTGCACGCGTTCTGTATGTCGTGTCTCAGTTGTGCGAATAAAGTCATCGTTTGCGATATTAAGCGCTTGCCAATTGGGCTTCCACGCATCGGCGACTAATTTATCTACCCAGGCTTGCGGGGCAACGTTGTTTTGTTCGGCAGTGCGCATGACTTTCTGGCCGTGCTCATCTGTTCCGGTTAAGAACCAGACTGACTCACCACGTTGACGATGCCAACGAGTAAGGACATCGCCGGCAACCGTTGTATATGCATGGCCAATATGTGGCGCATCATTTACATAGTAAATAGGCGTTGTCAGGTAGAAAGACTTCATCTGCTCATCTTATTCGCATCGACTACCGCTGCATAAACGATCTTCTTCGGAATCGAGAATTCTTCGGCAACGGTGGCAATTGCTCCCTTGCGGTCCATCCCGGCCACTTCATATTCACGAACTCGGGCAACGGCATCATCTGCTGTGCGCACTTCTGAACCTGCGGCAACTCCAGCAATCACAAGTGTAATTTCGCCCAGAACTTCGCGGCCTGCGGCCCACGCAATAAGTTCTGAAAGCGGTCCTCTAATTGTTTCTTCGTATGTCTTTGTCATTTCCCGACATATTGCGGCAGCTCTATCAGCACCCAATATCGAGGAAGCATCTACTAGTGATTCATGTAAGCGATGCGGTGCTTCAAAGATCACCATCGTGCGTTCTTCAAAACGAAGGGATTCATAGAATGAAGTACGTGCACCGTGTGCGCGAGGTGCGAAGCCCTCAAAGGTGAAGCGATCTGTTGGTAGCCCAGAGAGTGCAATAGCCATGGTGGGAGCACTTGGTCCCGGAATAACAATGGTCGGTAACTTTTCGGCAATGGCATCTCGCATAAGACGAAATCCTGGGTCGCTAATTGTTGGCATTCCAGCATCGGTAACTACCAATACTTCTTTACCTTCACGTAATAGCGTGAGAATTTCTTGGGTGCGATCACTTTCATTTCCTTCAAAGAAAGAGATGATCCGCGCCGTAAAGGTGACTCCGAGATCTGATGCCAATCGATGAAAACGGCGTGAGTCTTCGGCGGCAATAATCTCGGCTGATTCAATTGCCATTTTCAGGCGTGCGCTTGCATCAAGGGGGTTTCCCAGTGGAGTTGCAGCAAGAACTAGTGCCATATGCGAATACTCCCATATTCTCTGCTTATGATTGCAGCGATTGCTCCCATAGTAATTGCGCTTATCTCACTCGTGCTTCGAGTGATGAATCTTGGTTCGATAAAGAGCTTCATCTTCGATGAGGTCTACTACGTCGATGGTGCTCGTGATCTACTGAAATACGGGGTAGAAGTTTCCGGCGCTAAGCCAGAATTTATCGTGCATCCCCCACTGGGTAAATGGATGATTGCCGGCGGAATTAAAGTCTTTGGTGATAATCCTTTTGGCTGGAGAATTGCCACCGCAGTAGTTGGCTCGCTACTTATTCTCGTTATTGCTCTCGTTGCACATAAGTTATTTAGAGATCCACTCCTTACTGGCCTTGCTAGTGCGTTGATGGCACTTGATGGATTGGCACTAGTTCATTCCCGCACATCACTGCTCGATAATTTCCTCACCTTTTTTATTCTCCTTGCCACATATTTCTTTATTACTAAACAATATTGGTGGACGGGTCTGATACTTGGTTTAGCCCTCGCTACAAAATGGAGTGCGCTCTATTTCATTATCGCCTTTGGGCTTATCGCTTTCTATCGAGCTTTCTCGCATCACACCGGAAAAAGTTTGGTCAAGCCAACCGCACAACGTATTGTCCAATTCGGGGCAATACCTATTGGTGTTTATCTCACTTCATGGTCAGGTTGGTTTGTCAGTAACCGTGGCTGGGCCAGAGATCACTCAACAAATATTCTTAATTCATTTATTTACTACCACCAACAGATGTTGGGCTTTCATACTGGGCTTACAGAAAAACATGTCTACGAAGCTAATCCATGGAGTTGGTTATTCATGGGCAGACCCACATCGTTTTTCTATGAGTCACCCAAAGGATGTGGTGCGAAATCATGTTCGCAAGAAATAATTGCACTCGGCACACCACTCTTATGGTGGCTAGGTATTGCTGCCATCTCATTCATTATCGGTCTCTGGGTGCGTTCATTTTTCACCCGCCATTTTGACCCAGCAATAACAGTAATTATCACCGGATTAGCAGCCGGTTATTTGCCTTGGTTCTTCTTTCAAGAGCGAACAGTCTTTACCTTTTATGCAATTATCTTCGAACCATTTGTAATTTTGGCACTGGTATTTGCCGTTCGCTCAATCCTTGCCACCTTTAAGGTAAGAGGTGAAGTGATGGTGGCAGCCTTATTTATTCTGATTTTCCTTAACTTCGTCTACTTTTTGCCAATTTATCTAGGTGAAGTCATTACCTACGATGCTTGGCAGGCCAGGATGTGGTTTCCTAGCTGGATTTAATTCAGTTATTCGTTTGCAGCGCGGATCTCGCGAAGTCGCTGCACCGCTTCATCGGCCAATTGCTGATCAAATATCTCATCTCGTGAAGGAGCAGCTGCTGCTAAAGCTTCGCGTTCTAGACGTTCTTGCTCATCTGTCCACTTGCCAGGTTCTGTGAGATCAATAATGCGCTTGGGTGTAATGGCCTTTGGCGCGTTCACATATGTTGGAACAGGAACCTCATTGGGTTGCCACTCAGAACGTGATTGCGCCGTTCCTTTAGGTAGCACGGTAACGCCCGTTAACTCACGTTCAGCAAATGGAATCCAGTGTTCTTTTGATACATGAACTTCTGTTGTCCTATTAGTTAGTACCTCGGCAAGATTTGTGTGTGAGACGCCTTCGGTTCGCTTATGTAGTTGATCAACGCGGCGTCGTTGAATCTGTTCTCTATATGTTTGACGTCGCACATGTGCGATGTATAGAACTAGGGCTGTTGCTGGAACAGCGATTGCTACATATGTGAATGTTTGCATGATTGCACCTACCGTCGTGAGTATGAGTGTTGTCGAAATAATGAAGAAAACAATTCTGCGACGCATAAGTTGCTGCGCAACTCGTCCGGCACGATCAACATCTGTGTAAATGGCCCCAGTTCCAATTTGGGCACCTGGTGTAGTGCTAGCTACGACTCGTAGCGCGCTCTTGTAACGTTCGACGCTTTTTCCAGAAAATTCATTTTTATTGTGGACCCACCGGGGCAGAAAATAGGCAACCCACATCCCGATGATTGCCAAATAGATGATTCCTGAAGCCATGGTGGATAAAGGTTAGAGGTGCACCCCCTTAACTCTGTGGATTTCGAGGGGGGTTTAACGGATTAATTCGTTAGTTTTAACAAAGCATTTATGATCGCGCCAAGCTCCATCGATGTGCAGAAAAGCCTTCTTAAATCCTTCGAATTCAAAGCCTGCTTTCTCTGCAACTCTGCATGAGGCATCATTTTCAGGTCGCACATTGATTTCGATGCGATGTAAACCAAGTTGGGTGAAACCAAATTCAGAGATGAGTTCTACCGCTTGGGTGGTAAATCCTCGGTTGGCAAAGTTCTTATCAATCCAATAACCAATGTGAGCCCCACGCATGGCGCCGTAGGCGATGCCCCCCATTGTTATCTGACCCACCAGATTCTCGTTATGCCAGATGAGAAATGAGTAAGAACGGCCAGCGCGTGCTTCGCGTCTAAACAGACTCACCATTTGGAAAAAGGTGGGGCGCACACTGGAGTCTTCATAAGCTGGGCTACCAGCAGGAATATTTGGCAAAGTTGCTTCCCATGGATCTAGCCACTCGCGATTTTCTGCTCGGACTTGGGTCCACTGCGATTTATCCCGATATCGCATCGGGCGCAACATCACTTCACTTCCAGAAAGCTTAGTTGGATGCATTATATGCTCTTAAATGTATCGGCGTTCAAGCACAACCACGGTGACAGAATCTCCGGCAGAAAGTTTGGTATCACTCTCACTGATTGCAATGAGTGAGTTGGCATCTGACAAGGTTGCTTGTTCATCTTGCGAACTCAGTGGCGTGACAGATTTTCCGTCTTCACTGAGTACGGCTCGAACGTAGGAGCGAACTCCACTTTTGGAAGTAATTGCCTTATCAAGTTTTGCCTTTAGCGATGGCCGGTGAATTGTTGCCGTCCCGAGCATGGTGCGAATCATTGGGCGCACCAAAAGTTCAAATGAGATGTAGGCAGCGATGGGATCTCCAGGCAGCGTCACTACCGGAGTCTTATCAGGACCAATAGTGCCAAAGTTGTGTCGGCCACTTGATTCGATGGAGAGTTCAACAGTCTTGATCTCACCAATTTTTTCGAGTGTTCTTGTAATGAGATCAAAGGAATCATCGTGGCGTTCACCACTGATAATAATGAGGTCAGCGCGAACTAGTTGGTCTTCAATCACATCTTGTAGTTGGGATTCATCATCTGGGATTGAATGAACGCGGTAGGCAACTGCGCCAACCTCGCGTACCGCAGTGGTGAGCAACCAGGAATTTGTCTCATACTCTTCATCTGCCTTAAGTGGAACTCCTGGTTCAACTAGATCGGGGCCGGCCGAGATAACAACAACTCGCGGGTGTGGTCGTGTGGGCAGGTGATCAAGGCCGATCGATGCGGCTAATCCGATTTGGGTGGAGCGGATACGACTGCCGGCCTTCATCACTAAGCGCTCACCGGCAAAGATATCTTCAGCAAGGGTGGCATCGTGGGCATCAAGTAAAGGCATATCAAATGGCTCGAGGGGGCGACAAAGTTCTAAGAGGGAAGCGAGAACTTCATCTACGCGCGCAGCTTCTGACATAATCACTAACCTTACTTGCACGGCACTAATTTCTAGGGGATTTCCATGGGTATCAGCGAAGAAAAGGCCAGCCTTCGTACTCGTTACCGTCACGAAAGAACTGAACGTTATCTAGAACACTCTTTTGAACATCTTGCAGACACAGCCGAGTTTACGAAGGCGAACATCATTGCGAGCTACATCTCATATGCAGATGAACCTGACACAACAGCCTTGAATCTGGCACTGATTAAAAGAGGAAAGATTCTGCTTCTGCCTCGAATAGTAGGTAAGGATCTTGAGTGGGTGCGCTGGGATGGCGAGCAAAGTCAGATTTCAAAGGCAAAGAAAATTGCAGAACCGAAAGGCACGGCCGTTACCGAACTTGGCGATGTTGAAGTAATTGTTGTTCCCGCTCTCAGAATTGATCGCAGCGGATATCGCCTGGGACAAGGTGGCGGGTATTACGACAGAGCACTTCCACAATTTTCTGCATTTTCAATTGGCCTTATTCATCCTGATGAAATCTCTAGTGAAGATCTACCGCGCGAGCCATGGGATATCCCACTTCATGCGGCGGCAACTCCAGATTTAGTTATCCGCTTTCAGCGATAGTTAAGGAAGATTTCGAGCAATTACTATTCTTTGAATCTGGTTGGTGCCTTCGTAAATCTGAGTGAGTTTGGCGTCGCGCATCATGCGCTCAACTGGGTAATCAGAGACATAGCCATAACCGCCAAGAACTTGCACTGCATCTGTCGTTACCTTCATTGCAACATCGGTTGCATAGGTCTTACTTGAGGCAGAGAAGAAACGTAAATCTTTATCGCCGCGTTCACTTTTAGCAGCGGCGGCGTAGGTGAGTTGTCTGGCAGATTCGATGCCGATAGCCATATCTGCCAACATGAATTGCACGCCTTGAAAGTCGAAAATCTCTTTTCCAAATTGTTTTCTTTCATGGGAATACTTCTTTGCCACATCAAAAGCGCCCTGAGCTAAACCGAGAGCTTGGGCGGCAATGGTAATTCGAGTGTGATCTAAAGTGTCCATGGCCAGTGCAAAACCTTTGCCCACCTCACCAATGCGACGATCATCGCCAACTTCCACATTATCGAAATACACCTCGCGCGTTGGTGAACCACGAAAGCCCATCTTCTTCTCAGGTGCGCCAAATGAGACTCCGGGATCAGATTTCTCAATGACAAATGCGGTGATTCCTTTTGAGCCAAGTGATGAATCACTTTGTGCGATAACTGTGTAGAACGCAGATTCACCTGCATTAGAAATCCACTTCTTGCTTCCATTAATAACCCAACCATCGCCTTTGCGCACCGCCGTTGTTTTCAGCGCTGATGCATCAGAGCCTGCTTCAGACTCGGAAAGACAGTAGGAGAAACCTTTTCCTTGAGTCAGCGGGCGTAACCAACGCTCTTTCTGTTCTTTATTTCCACCAAGAATAAGAGGAAGTGATCCCAATTTGTTTACTGCCGGAATCAGAGATGCCGAACCACATGCTCGCGCCACCTCTTCAATGATGATGCAGGTGGCAAGAGCGTCTGCGCCATCGCCACCATTCTCAGTTGGCACATGGGCCGCAAAGAGTGAAGATTTCACGAGTGCGTTATGTGCTTCTTGCGGATATCGATGCTCTTCATCAACAGCGTGCGCAAAAGGTGCAATCTCTTTTTCAGCCAGCGCTCTCACGCTATCGCGAAGGTCGTTGTATTCAGCAGGAAGTGTGTAGACGTTTTCTAGACTCAACTACTGACCCTCTCTCTCGCTACGGCGCTGTAATTTACTTAGATAATTATTGTATTGCGCCAAGTCATCTGGTTCACCCATGGCTGCCATCCGAGCTTCATTACGATCTATTCGCTTAGTCTCGCGCGTATCATCGCGCATCCATTGGATAAAGGTTGCGGTGATTGCAAGAAGTACTGGTATTTCACCCATTGCCCATGCCACTGAGCCAGCTGCATGTTGGTCAGCTAATAAGTCTGTCACCCATGGGGTCGCAATTGATTTGTAGTAACCACCATCAATCAAGGTAGATGTTGCTAGTAATGAGATGGCAAAGAAGGCGTGAATGCTCATTGCGGCAAATAAAATAACGATGCGAACCACGTGTGGAACCTTGCGCGGATTTGGGTCAATTCCAATAATTACACTGAAGAAGAGATAGCCAGCGAGCAAGAAGTGCACATTCATAAAGAAGTGACCAGCGTGGTTCTGCATGAGATCACCAAAGAGTTTGGTGAAGTAGAGAACGAACAGGGAACCGTCAAACAAGGCAAGTGCGACGACTGGGTTTGTAATGATGACCGAATACCTTGAATGCAGCGCTGCCAGCAGTGATCCGCGCACACCGCGTTCCTCGGGCGTGCGACCCTGTGGAAGTGTGCGCAGTGCAAGCGTAAGTGGTGCGCCAAGTACCAAACCGATGGGGGCGAGCATTCCTAGAATCATGTGCGCAATCATGTGATACTGAAAAGAGAAGAGTGCATAAACGCCCAAGCCGCCACTCGTTGCAAAATCTATTGCCGCAATACCGAGGGCGAAAGAAATTGTTCTACCAACTGGCCAAGCATCTCCACGTTTTTTCAAGATTGATACACCTTTTACATAGAGTGCAACCAAAGCAATAAGAATGGCAATCATCAGCGCATCTGGATCATAAACGGTGAGTATGCGCATGAAGTTTGGTTCAGCCGGTGCCGGGAAACCTACGATTGCAATTGCCGGGCTATATGCAGCTTGTGCACCTACAGGCGGCTCTGTCTTAGAGAGCCAACTGCCGAGAATGACTATCGTGCCCATAAGTAGAACTTCATAAACAATCACTCGAGTAAGTAGTGACCAACCAGTATGAACTCCTTGTGCGAGCTTGCGCCGATTGCGATAACCAATGAAGACTAAAACTAGGGTGAGCACTGCTTTTGCAATCACAATGCGGGCATAGGAAGTTGACCACGCCTGTGCAAAATCTAAACGTGACCAAGCATTTGTCACTCCGCTAATAACGACTGCAATTGCTGCCCATAGCGCGAGTTGGCTAAAGCGAGGCAGCGCAATTCTTCGATCAGCATCTGCAATCAGTGCAATTGCACAGAGGCCGCCCACCCAGAGTGAAAGTGCGATTACATGCACCACAAGTGAACCAATTGCCAGGGCATGAGAACCTGCAGCCGCGGAATGACTTTGGAATACAGGTGCAACTAGACCAATCAGAGTAATGGCGAGAAAGACAATTGATTGCAGTGCGGTGGTGATAAAACGAAGCCCAACAAGGACTACCGCAGCGGCAATAGTTTGGGCAAAGAGGAATCTTCCCAGATCTACCTGGGTGATAAATGAGCGAAAGGTTGTGGGTTCAAGTGCTGCGCCGAGGGAAGAGTCGAGAATATTTGCCAAGGTAATTGTTATTTCTAAAAAACTTGTCACAAGCCAGATACCGGCAGCGATTTCACCGAACTTTCGTAATTTGCTTGCTGAGCTCTGTAATTTACCGCCATGTTCAATCAGCAAAAAACCAAAGGAAAGAAGCACGCCGACCAAAACACAAGCCGAAAGTATGAGTAAAGACTTATTGACTGTCCCAACAGCACTAATGAAAGAACTTGCCTGAGTCAGATCTCCTGACAGAGAATTCATCGCTCCCTATAAATCTTTCGAGCATATCGTGCAAGAGCCAAGGTTACGACGAGTGCTGCAAGTAAGAGGCCGAGGACAAATGTCGTTGTACCCACATTATTTCCCGAAGGCGTTGTTGCCTGAGTTGGTGTTGGTTGTGGTGCAACTGGTTCAATCACAGTTGGTTCTGCAAAATTAAAGGTGAATTTTCCAACTAATGGAACATCATTTTCTGCCAACAGCGAATAGTTGACTGTGTAGATTCCAGTCTTAACGAGTTGCTTAAGGCCAACAACTGCGTTGACTCCATCAATTGTGAGTGCGCCATCATCAACTCGAGCACCTGATGGATCAGTGACTGTGACTTCATTGCCAGCATCCATGAGAGCGATTTCGGTTGTGACTGTTACGGCGCTCGGTGCGCTATCTAGTGAGGCACCTGCAACCGGAGTTGTTGCAACCAGCGTATTAGCGAATACCATTTGCGGGTTCAGTAAAAGTACCCCTGCAATAAGTGCAATTGCTGTCATTCGCTTCACTGCTTGAATCTCCTTCGCGCTCGTGAATCCCGTGGATTCGCGCCTATCGTCTCACTTCTTTAGACTTAGGCATAGATACCCCTCTTGAGAAAGGTCACACATTGCCTACCTATCAATACTTATGCAACGCCTGCGACCATGCCTTCGAGGCGTTTCAGAGTTTTTCGGAAGAGCCCCTGACCGAGTGCCCTGAATGCAAGGGTGAAGTTCGCAAGGTGTATTCATCTGTTGGCGTAGTTTTTAAAGGATCTGGTTTCTATAAGACAGACTCTGTTGCAAAACCTGCGGCGGCGGCAGAACCAAAACCTGCAGCAGCGAGTGAATAACTACTCGTCGTGATGTGGGGGTTTATCCCCTCTAATTTCTTCCTCGCGCTTACTATCTTCCTTCTGGTCTTCGCGTGGATCGCGTTCATCCTCATTTGTTACGGGAAACACATCGCTCATGAGCGAGAACACCTGTGACAAAATTCGAATTTCATAATCGAATCCTACATACTTATGTCTATGTTTGAGAGGCTCGGGCACCTGCTTGTACGCAGGAAAAAAGAGGGATTAGCACTCTTTCTCATCGGAATAATTCTTTCTGGTGTCTTTGGCTCACTCATCTTTAGCCGCCTTGATGCTGGTGGATATTCAGATCCAAAGAGTGATTCTTACAAAGTCTATGAATACCTCCGAGATGACTTGAAAATTAGCGATCCCTCTGTAGTTGTTGTAGTTGATGCCGGCACCAGAGATGTAACTAGTCCAGATGTTGTACAAGAAGCAAAATCGCTAGAGGCCAAGATAGCTAGCGAAGTAGGTGTTACTAAGACTCTTTCCTATTGGAGCTCAGGCGGGGAAGCAACGCTGATATCTAAAGACGGGCGAGCTGCCTACATTTTAATTTATGGTGAAGCAGATGCATTTTCACCCGAAAGCCAAGAACTCGGAGCGGTTTTCCAGGATAAGTACGAAGGCAAATATGGAAGCTTCACTTTATATCCAGGTGGAGTTTCTGTCGTAGGAAATGCCATCTCTGAAAAAATTGCTTCAGATTTGAAGATTGCCGAGATCGTATCTATCCCGCTGACATTTATTCTTCTTGCCTTCGTCTTTGGCGCCCTTGCCGCATCTGCCATGCCACTTATTGTTGGTGTAGCTGCAATTATTGGGGCCTTTTTTATTCTTTACCTGATCTCACTCTTCACAAATGTCAGCGTCTACGCTCTTAATCTCACCACCGGTATGGGCCTTGGCCTTGGTATTGATTATGCGCTTTTAATGGTCAACCGCTTCCGTGAAGAAATTCACCACGGTAAGAACGTACAAGATTCGATTGTCACCACCATGGCAACGGCAGGTAAAACTGTTTTTTACTCAGGACTCACCGTTCTGGTCACTATGGTTTCACTTACCTTCTTCCCGCTTCCTTTCTTGAAATCTTTTGGTTACGCCGGAGTTTCGGTCGTTGCACTCGCAGTCGTTGGTGCACTCTTTGGACTTCCACCAATCTTGGCTCTCTTAGGTACAAGAATTGATAAAGGAGTAATCCGTAAGTCTTCAATTACTCCCAAGGAAGACGGTCGTTGGGCTCAGACCGCCAGATTTGTGATGAAACGCCCAACGGCGGTAGTCATTCTTTCGCTTGTGATTCTAGGAATTCTCACCGCACCTGTTCAAAACATTAAATTTGCACAAGGTGATTCAAGAATGTTGCCGGCATCAAATCCGGCAGCGATCGCAACTGCGCTACAAGCTGATCGTTTTGCGGGGCAGACAAATAATCCAGTGGAAATTATTGTCTTTGCTGGCGCGGATAAAACTCTGGAAGTTGACCAATACGTGAAAGAAATTGCCACCGTCTCTGGGATTGTGGCAGTCCAACCTCCGCAAGTAATTGGCCAAGATGTGCGCCTGGTGGCATTTCACTCAATGTTGCCACGTACTCCTGATGCGCAGAAGTTGATTCACGATATCCGTGATCTCAAATCACCAGCAGGAACGCTCGTCGGTGGAGTTGCAGCTGACTACACAGATTCACAGGACGGTATTTCCAAAACATTGCCATGGGCACTGGGTTGGATTGCACTCAGTGTTTTCGTATTAATCTTTGTTTTTACCGGCTCCATCATTCTTCCCATTAAGGCCGTGCTACTTAATGTGCTTTCACTAGCCGCAACCATGGGCGTTCTCACCTGGGTCTTCATCGATGGTCACCTGCAATGGTTAGTCGGCTCCTTTACTCTCACCGGAACACTTGATACCTCTATTGTCATTTTAATTGCCGTCGTAGTCTTTGGTCTTTCGATGGATTATGAGCTCTTCTTGCTCTCTCGCATCCGAGAAGAACATCTGGCTGGTAAATCAAATATCGAAGCTGTTGCAACTGGACTTCAAAGATCTGCTCGCATTATTACCGCCGCCGCGGTACTACTTGCCGTGGTCTTCGCCGCCTTCATCACAAGTGGCGTCACATCGATTAAATCAATGGGGTTTGGTGTGGCACTGGCGGTAATTCTTGATGCCACCATCGTTCGCGCCCTTTTGGTACCTGCGCTGATGCGCCTATTTGGCGAACGCAACTGGTGGGCGCCAAAGTGGATGCAGCGATTTACGATTACGCACTAGTTACCTTTACCCTTGGGCTATGGATCTCATAGCTTCCCTGCAATGTGCAGACCAGCCAGGAATCGTGCATGCGATGACTTCTGCTGTGCTTAGCTGCGGTGGAAATATCATTGAGAACCAACAGTTCACAGATACCACTACAAATACTTTTGTTATGCGCACCCGCTTTGAAACCTCACAAGACCTAAATGCGGCAAAGAAGAGCTTGAGCGACGGACTAGGAAAGTTCTCTCCTTCACTTCATATCCGGCCTACCGATAAGAAGCCTCGCGCTCTTATACTTGTTACTAAAGAGAGCCACTGCCTTAGAGATTTGATGTATCTGCTTGAACTAGGTGAACTTCCAATTGAAATCCCACTGGTGATCTCTAATCGGGAAGATTTGCAGTCCTTGGTTGAATCACACGGAATTCCATTCTTATATCTGCCGGTCACCGCAGCCTCAAAGGCAGAACAAGAAAAGGTGATGCTGGCAAAGATTGCAGAGCTCAAAATCGATTTTGTGGTCCTAGCCAGATATATGCAGATACTCTCCAAGGAATTCTGTGCAGCAATGCCAGGAAGGATTATTAATATCCACCACTCATTCTTACCAGGATTTAAAGGTGCCAAGCCTTATCACCAGGCTCATGAGCGCGGTGTGAAAATCATTGGCGCCACAGCGCACTTTGTGACCTCTGATTTAGATGAGGGTCCAATCATTGAACAAGATGTTGCGCACGTAAACCATGCGGCAACTCCGGAAGAGATGATTGCTCGTGGCCGCGATATTGAACGCCGTGTACTAGCAAGAGCAGTGAAGTTATTTGCCGAAGATCGAATCTTTATCGTCGGTCAGCGCACAGTTATCTTCTCTTAATACCTGATCTCTAGTGTCCCCGGCGGGAGTTGAACCTGCGACCTACCGCTTAGGAGGCGGTTGCTCTATCCACTGAGCTACGGGGACGTGGGCATCATCACGTATGGAAGATGCTTGGCAAAGGTTATCGGTAGAGATAACCTTCCCCGAACACACTTATAGGAAGTGTGTTTTAAGAAATATGAGAGGCCACCCATGAAAGCGCTCGTTATCGGCGCAGGCGGAGTTGGCAGTGCAATCGCAAATATCGCAGCACGTAGACCCTTTATTACCTCTATGGTCATGGCAGATTACGCACTCGCGCGAGCTGAGGCAGCTGTAACAAAGGTCAACGATTCCAGGTTTTCGGCGCAAGAAGTCGATGCCTCTGATGTGCTTAACATTCGTGCCCTCATTCGCAAAGTGGCTCCCGATATTGTGGTTAACGCGGTAGACCCACGATTTGTTATGCCAATCTTTCTTGCATGTGAAGAAGAGAAAGTTAATTACATGGATATGGCTATGAGTCTTTCAAAGCCACACCCGGAAGATCCAATGAATAAACCTGGCGTGAAGTTAGGTGACGAGCAATTTGCTCGTCAGAAGAATTGGAGCGATGCAGGAATCTATGCAGTAGTTGGCATGGGAATTGAACCTGGCATGAGTGATGTCTTTGCTCGTTATGCGCAGGATGAACTCTTCTCCCGTATCGATTACTTAGCGGTAATGGATGGATCAAATCTGACTGTCGATGGATATGACTTCGCGCCATCGTTTTCTATCTGGACCACAATTGAAGAGTGCCTTAATCCACCGCTGATTTATGAAGAAGGTCGCGGTTGGTATACAACTGAACCATTTAGCGAGCTCGAAACTTTTGATTTCCCTGAAGGTATCGGACCAGTTGAATGCGTGAATGTCGAGCATGAGGAAGTTGTGCTGATTCCTCAGAGGGTAAAGGCGAAGGAAGTTCGATTTAAATATGGACTTGGTGCACAATTTATTGAAACCTTGAAAACGATTCACACACTCGGTATGGATAAGAAAGAGAAGGTTAAGGTTGGAAACGTTGAGATTTCTCCACGTGACTTACTTGCTTCAATCTTGCCGGACCCAGCAACAATCGGTGATCTCATGCATGGAAAGACTTGTGCCGGAACACTCGTTAAAGGTCTTGCTAAAGATGGCTCGCCAAGAGCTGTCTACATCTATAACGTGGTTGATAACAAATGGTCGATGGCCAATTACGGTAACCAAGCCGTTGTCTGGCAGACTGCTATTAATCCACTGATTGCAATGGAGCTCATTGCAAATGGCACCTGGAAGCCGGAAGGAATCTCTGGTCCAGAATGGTTTGCTGCACAACCTTTCCTTGATTTAATTGTGGAGTACGGATCTTCCTGGCATATCCGCGAAGAAGATACGAGAGGAATCGTGGCCTAAATGACGCAATGGGCGCTTGTCACAGGTGCTACTGCCGGAATAGGTGAAAGTTTCACTCGCTTACTTGCATCCAAGGGTTACAACATCGCACTCGTTGCTCGCGATGAAGTCCGGCTACACGAACGTGCTGCTGGATTACGTGAGAAGTATGGAATTCAGACATTTGTGCTGCCCGCAGATCTAGCCACAAAAGGCGGAGTGAAGTTAGTTGAGAAGTACATCCAAAGCTATGAGATAGAAGTGTTAATCAATAACGCGGGCTTTGGCATCAATAAAGCCTTTACGGCAAGTAGTTTGGGCGATGAACAAGATTTACTCAATGTGTTGGTGCGCACTCCCATGCGTTTGATGCATGTGATCTTGCCCGGCATGAAAGAACGTAAGTCTGGCACGATTATCAATGTCTCATCCGTTGCCGGCTTTATTGCAGGTGGGACATATAGCGCTGCTAAGTCATATCTAACGGTGCTCTCTGAATCATTGAACACAGAGCTCAAAGGCACTGGCGTTATTGTCTCTGCCCTCTGCCCAGGCTTTACTCGCACCGAATTTCATCAGCGTGGACGAATGAAGATGAAGGGGTTGCCAAGTTTCATGTGGCTTAACGCCGATAAATTAGTGGCGCAGTCTTGGAAAGATGCGCGAGCACATCAACCCGTCAGTGTTCCTGGATGGCAATACAAGTTACTTGTCGCAATTATTTCAATTGCGCCAAGAAGTTTTGTACGCCAAATCGGGATGAATGTGCGGAAGAAACAGCGCTAGTTAGCGACTGCGACGGCTATTGCCACCGCGATATCCACCACTGCTACCACCACGACGATTGCCGCCGCCAGAACGTGATCCACTTTGTGGGCTCTTACGTTCAACGATAGGTGGAATATAAGGAACACCTGTTGGCTCTTGCGCTCCCGTAAGGACCATGAGCTTTTCATCAAGTGGGCGAACATCGTGGAACTTCGGTGTCACACCTGCGCGTGTCAGAAGTCCTGATACTGCTCGTGAATTCTTTGATGATGAAAGGGTTACGACAGTTCCTGATTCACCAGCGCGAGCTGTGCGACCAGAACGGTGCAAGTAATCCTTGTGATCTTGTGGAAGATCTACGTGAACAACAAGTGAGATTCCATCAACGTGAATACCGCGTGCTGCAACATCTGTTGCAACGAGAGCTGAATTCTCCTGCTCCTTAAAGAGGGCAAGGGTGCGAGTACGCACTGCCTGTGACTTTCCACCGTGCAATGCGCCAACTGGAACACCCGCGTTAGCAAGCTTGTCCGCTAAACGATCTGCGCCGCGTTGTGTCTTTACGAAGAGAATTGTCTTTCCATTACGCGCCGCAATCTGGGATGTGATGTCATCTTTATCACCAGGGTGCATCTGTAGAACGTGGTGTTCCATAGTTGAAACCGAAGCACGGTCATTCTGTAATGAGTGTGTCTTTGGATTCTTCAGGTACTGCTTAACAAGTGAATCCACACCGCGATCTAGTGTTGCTGAGAAGAGCAGACGCTGCCCACCAAGATGTGCTTGATCAAGAATTTCCTTCACAACTGGAAGAAATCCCATATCTGCCATCTGATCTGCTTCATCGAGAACTGTGATCTGAAGTTGATCGAGCTGAACTTCATTCTTATTGAGCAAGTCAATCAGGCGACCTGGTGTTGCCACCAAGATTGCGGTTGCTTTACGCATGGCAGTGATCTGCTTTGCATATGGCATTCCGCCAGCGATAACTACTGATTCGTGGCCAACAGCGCGTGCAAGCGGACGAAGTACTTCATCAATTTGCTGCGCGAGTTCGCGAGTAGGGGTCAAGATCAATGCCAGTGGCTTATGTGGGCGAGCAACCTTGTCGCTGATATTTGTCAGCAGTGCAAGGCTAAAAGCTAGAGTTTTTCCAGAACCAGTTTGTCCGCGGCCCAAGATGTCATGGCCAGCGAGCGCATCTGGAAGTGTTGCAATCTGGATAGGGAAAGGATGCATGATTCCTTGGGCGCTAAGGGCGTTTGAGAGCGCTGGCGCGATTCCAAGGTCACGGAAAGTAGTTGTTACTTCAGAAAGTGGTGTTGCCTCAACTAAGTTGGCATCAGCTAAATTCACTGAAATGTAATTATCATCTGCGCCAAAATCAGTTGCTACATTTGAATGAGTCTTTGACGCACGACGATCATCGCGAGCATAAGCTGGTGAATCATTGCGGCGATCACGAGCTGGACGCTGTGAAGTTTCGGTATCGCGAGTTGGTGCTGCACTTCGTGATGAAGCACTGCGGGTTGCTGCACCACGTGGTGCACTTGGATTAAATTTTTCGCGCTTTTGCGGGATAAAGTTTGGACGGCCATCATCAGAACGTGCAATCTTTGCCTTCACTGCATCGCGACGAGTTGTTGGACGGGTATCTGATTGCGCTGGACGCTCTGGGCGATCTGGGCGAAATGGTCGTGATGCACGCTCTGCGCGATCTTCGACAAACTTTGCCGCACGTGAGACTGGCTTTGTAGAACGCGATGTAGATTCAGCGCGCTTTGGAGCAGATCCCTTAAATGCCTTTGCTGGCTTTCCGAACGTGCGCTCTTCGCGGCTCTGCTTTGGATTACCTTTTGGTGCACCTTCAATATTTTTTGACTTAGATGCGGTGCGCTCCTGAAAACGTTGTGCGCGTAGCTTTGACCGATCAGCTAAACGAACGTCCTTCTTAGTGACAACTTCGCGATCTGAATAACGCTCAGTAGTTGCCTTCTTGGCAATAGTTGACTTGGCAACTATTGGCTTTGACTCGGCGCTGCGTTTTGCAGTTCCGCGAGCAGCAGGCTTAGCAGCGACAGTCTTACGCGCAGCCTTCTGAGCAGCTGTGTGGCGGGGTTTACCTTTTGCGGCGCGACGAGCTTTGCCGGGGGCAGGGGTACGTGTTTGTAGAGACATGAAAATAGATACCAATCGAGACGACAAGCGCGTCTCGGTTAGATCGGCCAGCTAGCTGAACTAGGGCCATCAGGGTCTTGATAAGACTCGCAAGTAAGTGGCCATCTGGCGCACTTTGGGGGAAGTACATCGATGCAGGGTGCGTCGATGGGTTAATCATACACGCAATTTGAGATTCAAAATTCACACGATTTTCTATGCTGGAATGAGCGCCTTTACCCGGGAATTTAACTCAGTCTCGCTACCATTGCCGCATACCCGACGGAGGAACACAATGTCCCGCAAATTGGCAGCCACATTACTTTCAACTGTAGTTATCGCTGGTGGACTTTTTGCAGCGCCCGCATCTGCTGCCAAGATCAGCAACGGCACTGCTTGCTCAAAGCTCAATGCGACAACTTCTGTCTCAGGTTATAAGTACAAGTGTGCTAAAAATGCGATGGTCAAGAATTCAAAGCTCACCTGGTTATCCGTTGAGTGCGTAACCGCAATTACTCAATTCCAGGCCGCTGTGAAGGCTCAAAAAAGCGTAGGTGATATTTCTGCCCAAACTGCTGAACTTGATGCTGAACTTGAGAAAGCGGTCGCAGCTCTGGCAAATGTGACTACAGCATATGAAAATGCACGTGCCCAGGTGACAAAATCACAGGCATCTATGAACGCCTCCACTAATGCATCTGAAAAACTGGCACTTTCTGGCGCGCTATCAAAACTTGCAAATGCTGTGCTTGTTCTGAGTAGCTCTAAGTCAAAGCTTTCGGCACAGGTGAAAGATCTTGAGTCAAAGAAAGCGCTCTTACTCAGTGCGCCAGCCGCATTTAAAGATAGCGTCTCTGATGCACAATCATCTGCCGGCTTGCTCTGCAAAAAGGGTTACTAAGCCAATAGCTCACCTGCTGTAACGATTCCCCTATTCATAAGGGGGTAGCACCCCTGTTTAATTCTTAGGTGTATCGCGCCATCAGGTTTCTTCCGGTGGCACTCCTACTGCTTCATCTCTTGCTTAAACTCTTTATTCACAGCAACTCACTAGCCCTCGATCTCATTGCCTATAACGCAATCTGGATCTTTGCGATTGCGGCAATTACCCAAGCACCCTTAAGCAATGACCCGGTCGCAGTTGCCACGACATCACTTGCCATTGGTTTCTGGGGTGTTGGTTCACTCCTTAATAGCTACGCCGATTTCTACCCGCTTTCCAACACTTCACAATTTTTAGCTCAGCTCAGTTACCTCTTTTTTTATCCACTCTTACTCGTTGCCATCCCTCGCACTCTCTCGCGCGGGCGCCGTTTGAATCCCATCGAAGTGCTCGATTCAGTGATCTTCGGGCTCGGTATCTCAGCTATTGCCACTGCGCTCTTTCTCTCGAAAGTATTTCCAGAATCTATCTCTGACGTGCAAGATCAATTCTTCTCACTGTTATTTCCGGTCTCGGATTTATTACTCCTTACACTGGCCGCAATAGCAGTGATTACGCATCGCCTACAAAAGCGCACACTGCTGCTCTTTCTTGGAATTCTTATCTTTAGCGCATCAGATCTGTTCTACCTGTGGCTCTCCGTTAATAACAATTACACCTTTGGTCAGCTTTCCGATGATGGCTGGCTGATAGGAATTGTCATCATTGCTAGCTCCTTTTGGTATGCACAGAGCGCAACTACATCTGAGGTGACAATCCACCCGGTCTTTATTGCACTCTCAATCTTCATTAGCCCCACCCTGCTTGCGTTGATGGCGCTACGTCCCGGAATCTTCTCTATCTATATTCTCATTCCAACTATCGCCACCCTCTTTCTTGCCTTTATCCGAATGACAATAGTGATTAGACAAGCACGAAATCTTGGCGAAGAGAAGGTGCTAGCACGCACCGATGAGCTAACGGGACTTCCTAATCGTCGTCGCTTAGTGGCAGAACTTGCTACCTATTCAGAGACAGAAGGTGCGCTCTTACTCCTTGACCTCAATGCATTTAAACCAGTCAATGATCAATACGGCCACGAGGTGGGAGATCTGATTTTGCAACAAGTGGCGCAACGCTTTAGTCGCTCACTGCCAACAGGTGCAGTCCTTGCCAGACTAGGTGGTGATGAATTTGGTGTCTTGATTAATGGCAGCTACGAAAGAACTTTAGAGGCAGCATTTGCCCTGCAAGCCACTTTGAGTTATCCATTTATTATTCGTGGCCACAGCATCACTATTGGCGTCAGTATTGGCCACGCTCACAATGATGGCGAAAACAGCCTTCTTGAACGCGCTGATGCTGCAATGTATGAAGCTAAGCGAACCGGTGCCGGAGTTATCCAGGCTCGGTAATTAGAGCGTGTGAAGCTTGCACTTAATTCCGACCCAACTGCCAAGAAATACAAAGGCGAAGAAGACCCAACCAGAGAGGGCAAATGCTTGTGTGCCAGAAAGTAGAACACCAATGGTGCACCCAAGTGAAATCATTGAGCCCCAACCTAAGAGAATTCCACCGAGTAATGCTGTTGCGCCATTTCGCACGGTAGGAAGTGCTGGCTTAAAGCGATTGCCAGCAAAAGCCGCTGCAAAAGATGATGCCACGATGCCGAGGATGAGCCAACCATTATTTGTGATGGTTTCAGAAACGACAGCAATACATCCAGCCATCCGATCAAGGCCAACCAAAGTTTCATCGCCAAATTTATTCTCAGTCATAAATGTTCTTGCCTGCGTGCTTATTTGACGTGTGACACCTAGCGGTTCAACACGAAGGTATGCGATAGTTCCAACAACTCCCACGAGCAGCCCAGTGGTGATTGGGCTCCAGCGATCAGTAATGGCACGTTTTAGCGATGCCGCGATAGAAATCTGTCCGGCATAGACCACGCGCAGTGGATCTGAATTCTTGCCTTTTCTGATGACAAAGTGAGCGAGTGCAATCAGAGCTATGAAGGTAATGATGAGCGAACCTGAATATCCAAAGTAATGCGGCAGCCAAATAGTGGGTGCATCTGCGATTGCATTTAGATAAAGCCAATTCCAAGAAAGAAATGCAAGTACAAAACCTATGAGTGTTCCGATTAGCGCCGGAATGGCGCGAATATAACCTTGGCCAAGACGATAAAGATGGCCACTAATGCAGGCACCAGAAAGTGCCATACCAATGCCGAATGCGAAGGCAGAAAGTACGAGCACCCAACTCACAGGTCCAATATGGGCAACCGGTGGCAGGCGTTCAGTAGTTGTATCAGGCAGAAATTGTCCGAAAATGATTGCGTAACCGATAGATCCAGTAGCAATTGCAATAAGAATTGATAGAAATGGCGTGGTGTTCTTATCTTCAATTCCATCACGGAAAATACAGAAGAAGCAGAATCGACCACGTTCAAGCAATAGACCAAGGCTGGCGCCAATCAGAAGTGAGATTGGCGCAGTGGATGAGTTCTCCGATGAAGAGAGAATGAAGGCAGTTCCCAATAGCGCAGCGATTACTCCAAGTGAGATTGCTGTTCGAATCTTTTCAGTGCGAGTCCACACAGGAAGAAGAGCCCCGAGGCTATCGGGGCTCTTCTCTGACTGCTGTGAGGTGCTAATTACGCAGCTCCCCAAATTGTTCCGGAAGGATTATTAATTGGAACACCTACTGAGTTTCCGTACTCAGTCCATGATCCGTCGTAATTCTTGACCTTTTGGAAGCCAAGAATTTCGCTGAGTACGAACCAGGTCAGTGATGAGCGCTCACCGATACGGCAATATGTGATGATCTGATCTGTGCCAGTTACGCCTTTATCAGCATAGAGCTTCTTAAGTTCTGCAACTGTCTTAAAAGTTCCATCAGCATTTACATTTGAACCCCATGGGACGTTGATTGCACCTGGGATATGGCCTGCACGGACTGCGAGTTCCTGGAAGCCAGGAGCAGCAAAGAGCTTGCCGCTGAACTCATCTGCGCCGCGGATATCAATCAGCGCTGCAATTTTTGTCTTCTTCGCTACCGGAAGAACATCTTTGGCCAAGCTTGCACGCAAGTTCTTATCAGCGTTATTTGCTACAAAGTTACCTGCCTTAAATGTTGGAACAGCGGTTGTGAGAGCACGACCATCTTTTTCCCACTTAACGCGTCCACCATCTAGCACGCGAACATCTTTTTGACCGTAGATGTTAAATATCCACGCTCCCCATGCGGCAAACCAGTTGTTCTTATCACCGTATAGGACAACAGTTGTGTCATCGCTGATGCCAGCTTTTTGTGCAAGTGCGGTGAAGTTAGCTTGGCTAATGATGTCGCGATTTACCGTGTCAACGAGATCGGTGTGCCAGACAAACTTAATCGAGTTCTTGATGTGACCACGCTCGTAGATACCAGGCTCAGTACTCACCTCGATGATACGAACATTTGGATTATCGATGTTCTGTTCTAGCCAATCAGGTTGCGCTACTGCGCGAGCTTGATTCTTCGGACGTGCATCAGCTGGAATAACACCAGTTGCTGTAAAGAGCGCTGCAACTGCTGCGGCAGCTAATACTTTTCTTGAAATTGACATATTTTTCCTCTGTTAGTTGGTTGTATTTTTCTAAATCTAAGAAATTGTTTAGGTAAAACGGGGGGACGAAATAAAAGTTAAATCAGCAACTTGTTGTTGAAATGCGGCAGTAGTCAATAATGCGACGTTTAGTAAATAACATCGTGACTCCTTTGCCTGGTTGTGAATACTGGGAAAAGATAGTGAAAGAGGCTTGTGAAGTAAAATTGCGAATCATTTGCAAGTGCAATCAAACTACAACGGTTTTTCGGGCTTATCTGCCTTAATCTCTTTCAATCGTTCGAGTGACTCAATTCGTTCTACTGCATGATCGACAATGCGCTCTGGATAGTTATGTGAATATCCATCAAGAAATAGCCAAGGTTCATGAATTTCAGCCGCACTTAAATGTGCAAGTTCTGGCACATATTTACGGATGTAGTCACCGTTTTCATCAAAGCGCCGGCCTTGTTCTATTGGATTAAAGACGCGGTAATAAGGAGAGGCATCGGTGCCGGTGCCGGCAGTCCATTGCCAACCGTGGGCATTAGATGCCACGTCATAATCAACTAAGTGCTGGGCAAAGAAGCGCTCACCTAACTGCCATTCCAGATGCAGATCTTTAACAAGAAATGATGCCACCACCATGCGGGTGCGATTATGCATCCAACCTTCTTGCACTAATTGGCGCATGGCAGCATCAACAAATGGGTAGCCAGTCTTTCCGGCACACCAAGCCTGAAATTGCTTACCGGGTTTGTCATAACGCATCTCTTTAAATTTCGGTGCGTAGTACTCGGTATCAGTATCTGGGTTATTACAGAGCACATCGGCATAGAACTCGCGCCAGGCAATCTCTTTGCGAAATGTGTCATGTGCTTTACTCTCACCTAAATCTGCCAGCAAGGTGCGCGGGTGGATCTCACCAAACTTTAAATAGGTGCTCATCTTTGAGGTGCCATCAATGCCGGCAAAGTTGCGGTTCTCATCGTAGGAATCAAGACCTTTTTTAGAAAACTCTTTAAACCGCTTCAGCGCAGCAGCCTCCCCAGCTTCAATCACATGAACATCAGCTGGCATAACAAAATCTGGAAATGCTCGATATTCAGCAGGTGGAGTGGGAGCCTTAATGTTTTTTGGTGTTGCCGCAGGTGCGCGCCATCCATGTGCGCGCCATCCACGATAGAAAGGTGTGTAGACCTTGTACGGTGTGTCATCACTTGGTTTACGAACCCGACCTGGCGCAACTGCATATGGGGAGCCGGTACGAACTAGCGGAATTCCAGCAGCTTCAACACGTTCATCTCGCGCTGCGCCGTAGCGTTCATACTCAGCCGAAATATGAACTTCTTTGACGTCATAACGTGCAATCAACTCCTTCAACACTTCAACTTGATCGCCTTCAATGATGTGCAAGGTGTTGCCCAGTGATTGATCAAGTGCGCGCAGAGATTGCCCCATATAGGCAAGTAGTTTTTCGCCGGCTTCAGCAATCTGTGCCTTATCTAAAATAAAGAGCGGCACAATTTCATCACTGTTTTCCATCGCCGCTAGCAGCGCCGGGTGATCACCAATGCGAAGGTCTCGGCGAAACCAGATGATGTTTCGCATAGTGCCTGAAATTATTTGTGAAGCTGCTCGACAGTTGCATCCCAACCCTTAACATCTTCAGGCTTACGAGGAGCCTTACCGACGTAACGAGCTGATGGACGAATAAGGCGACCAGTGCGTTTTTGCTCAAGAATATGCGCAGACCATCCTGCGGTGCGGGCTGCGGTAAACATTGAGGTAAAGAGCGGTGAAGGAATCTCTGCGAAATCAAGAATGATTGCCGCCCAGAACTCAACGTTTGTTTCAAGTACGCGATCTGGTTGACGCTCATGGAGTTCTTTTAGCGCAGCCTTTTCAAGTGCTTCGGCAACGGCATAGCGTGGTGCGTTGAGTTCTTTTGCAGTGCGGCGAAGTGTGCGAGCGCGTGGATCTTCAGCGCGATACACACGGTGACCAAATCCCATCAGGCGCTCTTTGCGATCAAGTAATCCCTTTACATATGCTTCGGCGTTTCCAGTCTTCTCAACTTCTTCAATCATGTGAAGAACGCGAGATGGCGCGCCACCATGAAGTGGACCTGACATCGCACCGATAGCACCAGAAAGTGCGGCACAGACATCGGCACCCGTTGATGCAATAACACGACCAGTAAATGTGGAAGCGTTCATACCGTGCTCGGCAGCTGATACAAAGTAAGCATCGATTGCACGCACGTGTGCTGGATCTGGTTCTCCGCGCCAGCGAATCATCATGCGCTCTACAACGGTATGTGCCTTATCAATTTCTGCTTCAGGTACTGGCTTGGCAATTACTCCGCGGGCAGCTTGGGCCAGGTATGAAAGAACCATGACTGATGTGCGAGCAAGGTTGCTACGTGCTTCTTCATCTGAAATATCAAGTAGTGGCTTAAAGCCCCAAGCTGGTGCCAGCATTGCAATCGCAGATTGAATATCTACCCGCACATCACCAGAGTGAACTGGAAGTGGGAATGGTTCGGCATTTGGTAGTCCTGGATTAAATTCATCATCAACGAGTAGTCCCCAGACATTTCCAAATGAAACGCGTCCTACGAGGTCTTCGATATCAACGCCGCGATAGCGAAGAGCGCTACCTTCTTTATCTGGCTCTGCAATTTCAGATTCGAATGCAATTACGCCTTCAAGGCCTGGCTTGAAATCATCTGACACGGTGAGCTCCCTCAATATCGGCTTTTTACTCTTTGATTCGGAGCCAATTCTGCACCTAACGCGGGGGTGCTGACCACCACATCGGGCGGGGGTGCACACATGCCAAAAGTGAGGTTCGATACATCCATGAGCCAGATGGAACGCGATGCAATCAGAGCCATGCGCCGCTCTTATGGCGAGGTCGGACTCGAGTCCTTGCCGGCTGATCCCTTTGCCGCATTTGGTAGCTGGCTCACTGAAGCTGCAGCAAATGACTTTATCGTCGAGGCCAATGCAATGGTCTTATCTACTTTGGGTAGTGATGCGCGAGGCCAAGACGCCATCACCACCCGCACAGTGTTACTTAAAGATGTATCAGATGGTGGCTTTACCTTCTTTACCAACTACTCATCTCGCAAAGCACAAGCGATTGAATTACACGAACAAGTCACTCTGCTTTTTCCTTGGTATGCCATGGAGCGGCAGGTTTCAATCAGCGGATTTGCGGCAAAGATTTCGCGCGAAGAATCAGAAGATTACTTTGCAACTCGTCCGTGGGGTTCTCAGATTGGTGCCTGGGCATCGGCACAATCTGCACCCTTAGCTTCCCGCGAAGAGTTAGAGCAACGCTATGCCGGTGCTGCGCAGAAATGGCCGGAAGGGACATCCGTTCCATGTCCGCCGCAATGGGGTGGCTATCGCGTTACGCCAATCAGCATCGAATTCTGGCAAGGACGCTACTCCCGCTTACATGATCGCCTGCGCTATGAGCGGGCTAACACCAGTTCAGATTGGGAAGTAGGTCGTTACTACCCTTAGTCTTTGCCCATGAGCGCAGAGATAATTATTCCGGAAAACCTGAAACCACGTGATGGACGTTTTGGTTGTGGTCCATCAAAGATTCGACCAGAAGCACTTGCTGCCTTAACTGCGCCAGGTAGTAACTACATTCTTGGAACATCTCACCGCCAAAAGCCGGTAAAGAACGTTGTGAAAAGTGTGCGCGAAGGTCTCTCATCTCTCTTCTCACTACCTGAGGGCTATGAAGTCATTCTTGGTAACGGTGGATCCACTGCATTTTGGGATATCGCAACCCTTGGACTTATCGAAGATCGTTCCCAGCACTTAGTTTTCGGTGAATTCTCATCAAAGTTTGCCAGCGCTTCAAAAGAAGCACCATTTCTTGGTGAACCGACCGTTATCAAATCTGAGCCCGGCTCACATCCAGAAGCTGTTGCCGAAGCCGGTATCGATGTCTATGCCTTGACACATAATGAAACTTCAACTGGTGTTTCGATGCCAATCAAGCGCCCAGCTGGAACAGATGGCGCATTGGTTCTAGTCGATGCAACTTCTGCTGCTGGCGGCCTTGATGTGAACGCTAAAGAATTTGATACCTACTACTTTGCACCACAAAAATCTTTCGCATCAGATGGCGGTCTCTGGCTGGCACTCATGAGCCCGGCTGCAATTGCCCGCGCAGAAAAGATTAAGGCCGGCGGTCGTTGGATTCCGGCATTCTTTGATCTCACCATTGCCATTGAAAACTCACGACTTGATCAGACATATAACACGCCAGCTCTTATCACTTTAATGCTCCTTGATGAGCAAGTGAAGTGGATGAATGCCAATGGTGGTCTGAAATTTGCGGCTGGTCGTAGCGCTGATTCCGCATCACGTCTCTATGGCTGGGCGGAAAAGACCAGCTACACAACTCCTTTTGTTACTAACCCAGCCCAGCGTTCTAATGTTGTTGGCACCATTAACTTCGATGATGCCATTGATGCCACAGCCGTGGCTGCTGCCCTGCGCGCTAATGGAATTGTGGATACCGAGCCATATCGCAAGCTTGGTAAGAATCAACTTCGCATCGGTATGTTCCCCGCTGTCGACCCAGCCGATATTGATGCACTCACAGCGTCAATCGACTTTGTCGTCTCCAACCTTTAGTTCATGGCCCATAAGGTAAAGCGCGACTCCTTTTTCTGGACAATCGCGCTACAAGGTGCGGCTGTCAATATCTTCCTCGGAGCATTCGGTCCATCACAACCGTTGCTCCGCGCAGACCAGGGCACATCACTGACTATCGCTGGTCTTCATGGAACTGCAATGGGTGTTGCCTCAATTATGGCCGGTCTCTCTAATTCACACCTTGTGCATAGATTTGGTCGCTCTAGTACTGGGTGGATTGGTCTCATCATTTTCTCCATCGGTCTGATCGGATTTGTTGCAGCTCCCCCAGTTGAACTGACAATTCTGGCGGCACTTGTTGCCGGTTTTGGAGTCTCAGTTGTCATTAATAACTTTGTCACTTCACTGACGGGGCACTATGGCAAGCAATCAGCGGTGGCGCTCACGCAAGCAAATGCGATTGGTTCTATCGGTTATGTCATCGGCACGCTGACTGTGGGACTGGTCGCAGATAGTTTCCGAGATCAATGGCGCATCGGAATCTTGGCGGTCTTGCCATTTGTGCTCTATCTATTTTTCTTTCGCAGAATTAGAGATGAGCAGGCGCATGTGCCGCACGAAGACGGACCACAAGGCGGCAAACTTTCTGGCCACTTCTGGATCTCTTGGTTTGGATTCTTTGCCTGCATTGCTAGTGAGTTTGCAATCTCTTTCTGGGCGGCAGCACTTATCCGTGACCGCACTGATGCCACACCTGCCATCGCAACTCTTGCAGTTGTGGCATTTGGTTCTGGCATGGCAATTGGGCGTTGGTATGGACCACTTCTACTTAAACAATGGGAGATTGATGCACAACTGAAAATATTTATTGCCACACAGTTCTTTGGCTTTGCCGGCTTATGGTTTTCGCACAACCTAACAATTAGCTTCTTCTCGCTACTAGTTACTGGCATTGGTGTATCAAGTCAGTTCACACTCTCATCCTTGCGACTGATTGGCCTGAGTGACGGTCGTCCTGATTTAGCAATGGGAAAGAACTCCCTAGCGGCAGGAAGTGCAATTGGTTTATCCCCATTCGTACTTGGAATTCTGGGTGATCACCTTGGTATCTCTCGTGCATATTTGATGGTGCCAGTGCTGATGATCATTGCCTATGCTGTTATTCAATTCATACCATCGCATGCGGAGCCAGCACATGAACTATAAAAGTCGCAGACTTATTACAGTCCTCACACTTATTGCACTAGTCGCTCTTATTTTTCTTGGGAACTAAGGTTAGGCTTTAACCATGGCAAGTAATATCAAAAATGTAGTAACTCTTATTGCAGTGGGGACCATCGCCTGGATTGCGGCCGGCGCTGTCGCAGTAGTTATTGGCGCCGAATCTAAAGTCATTTGGACATGTGTTGTCGGCGCCGTCTTAGGCGTTATCGGTATTCGTTACACAATACGTCGTAGTAGACGTAGCGGTATTTAAGCTTCTAGTTGGGAAGCAATCCCGCGAAGAACACGACCAAGGCGTTCTGCTTCAGCACCTGATGGATGGCGTCCTTGACGTAGCCCATTTCCAACACGATCAAGAATCTTGATGGTGTCTTCAATCATCGCCGCAAGATCATCGCTATTAACGCGTGAATTTTCAGCCAAAGAAACCGGTGCATCAATAATGTGCACGGACATTGCTTGTGGTCCCTTACGAGAATCAATCACGCTGAACTCAAGCTTTGTTCCAGGCTTAACAGTTGCAACGCCTTCTGGGAGTGCTGATCCGGCTAGATAGACATCTTCGCCTTCATCGGATGCAATAAATCCAAAGCCTTTTTCAAGGGAAAACCATTTAACTTTTCCGGTAGGCATTGCACTTACTCCTTAAATTCTTACGGTACTCGTTTAGTAGCCGGGGGATTCGGACAGGGGGCTAATTTATCGTATTTGCGATGGGGCGTGCTACCGGGTTTTAGGCGTAAAAGTTTTACAGAGTTGCCTCTGAATGAGCCCCACACCCATGATCAACTGAGACCACGCGGGCATCATCAGGTGCTATCGCATTGGCGCATACGCCAAATGCCGAACGTAATGAACCAGCGATAGGTAAGAAAAATCCGCAGGAGGCGCATGGCTTAGGAGCACCTTGTGCCAGTGGCGTATTAGGTCCGCGATCACCTGAATACCAACGCTTGCTTGCTTGATCGCGACCTTCGATGGAAAGAACACGAGGACGCGCTAAACCTAAATCAAATACTTGGGTTGCATCCAGGTCTTCATCTTGCACAAGTGCGTTAACACCAGGAACAAGTCGAGTATCTTCCAAAATACTTGGAACGATAACGCCTGGTTCAATATCTTCGGGCAAGATGCGATCCATGTAAGGAATGTGATCAGGTGCAATCAGAGAATCGGGGCCAGGCAAGATAACGACATCGCAGATAGTTGGTTCGGCATCTTTATCTACTTTGGCAAGAGTGATGCACCAACGCCATCCGACATAGCCGGCAATGACGGCGTCGAAAAGATATGTCGCTACGCGATTATCGTCATCGTATTCAACAGAGACGAAATCGCCAACCTGAGTCGCAAATTCGGCATCTGCCAAAGCGGCATCGCGTGCAACGGATTCTGCGTCACCTGCTGTGTCAAAGGACTTCATTTGCCAATCGTAAAGCAGAAGACCCCCGAGAGGTTAATCTCGAGGGCCTTGCCTAACTTTTTACGCTAAGGATTTAGAAGTCCATATCCCCGCCGCCTTGTGGCGCAGGGTTTGCACCCTTTGGCTCAGGCTTATCGGTGATTACTGCCTCTGTTGTAATAAAGAGTGCGGCAATAGATGCAGCATTTTGAAGAGCAGAACGTGTGACCTTAGCTGGATCGATGATGCCAGCCTTAATCATGTCTACGTATTCTCCAGTTGCCGCGTTAAGTCCGAAGCCAGCGTCTAAGTTGCGAACCTTCTCAACTACAACTCCGCCTTCAAGACCAGCATTGATTGCGATTTGCTTCAGTGGGGCTTCAATTGAAACTTCCACAATCTTGGCACCTGTTGCTTCATCGCCTTCCAGCTTTAACTTCTTAAAAGCTGCTGTTGCTGCCTGAAGGAGTGCGACGCCACCACCGGCGACGATTCCTTCTTCAACTGCAGCCTTTGCGTTGCGCACAGCATCTTCAATGCGGTGCTTACGCTCTTTAAGTTCAACTTCAGTTGCAGCTCCAGCTTTGATGACAGCAACGCCGCCCGCAAGCTTGGCAAGACGCTCCTGCAGCTTCTCTTTGTCATAATCTGAATCTGATTTTTCGATCTCGGTGCGAATTTGGGCAACGCGTCCCTTGATCTGTGCGTCATCTCCGCCGCCTTCAACGATTGTGGTCTCTTCCTTAGAGATAACAACCTTGCGCGCGCGACCAAGAAGTTCTAGGCCAGCAGTTTCTAACTTCAGGCCAACTTCTTCTGAAATAACTGTAGCTCCGGTAAGGATGGCAATATCTTGCAGCATCGCCTTGCGACGATCTCCAAAGCCTGGCGCCTTAACCGCAGCCGAACGAAATGTTCCCTTGATCTTGTTCACAACGAGGGTCGCAAGTGCTTCGCCTTCAATATCTTCAGCGATGATCGCAAGTGGCTTACCTGATTGCATTACCTTTTCAAGTACAGGAACTAGGTCCTTAATATTTGTAATCTTTGAGTTCACGATTAATACATAGGCATCTTCTAGAACTGCTTCCATGCGATCTGTATCTGTGACGAAGTATGGTGAAACATAACCCTTGTCAAAGCGCATACCTTCAGTAAGTTCTAGTTCAAGACCAAATGTGTTTGATTCTTCAACCGTGATAACGCCTTCTTTGCCGACCTTATCCATTGCCTCCGCGATCATTTCACCGATAGTGGCATCGGCAGCTGAGATAGATGCAGTAGCTGCAATCTGTTCCTTTGAATCAACACTTTTTGCCATTGAACCAAGTTCGCTCACAATGGCATCAACAGCCTTTTCGATTCCGCGCTTAAGTGCCATTGGGTTTGATCCAGCTGCCACGTTGCGAAGTCCTTCGCGCACAAGTGCTTGAGCAAGAACTGTTGCAGTAGTTGTTCCATCGCCTGCGACATCATCTGTCTTCTTAGCAACTTCCTTAACTAGTTCTGCACCAATCTTCTCCCATGGATCATCGAGATCGATCTCTTTTGCGATTGAGACGCCATCGTTGGTAATTGTTGGTGCGCCCCACTTCTTTTCAAGTACGACGTTGCGACCGCGGGGTCCAAGGGTTACCTTGACTGCGTCAGCAAGTACATTCATTCCGCGCTCTAATCCGCGGCGGGCTTCTTCATTAAAGGCAATCTGCTTTGCCATAGTCGTTAGCTCCTAATAGTTGGTCATAATCGGTGGGCCTGAGGTAGATAAACCTGAGTTATCACTCTCGACCCTCGAGTGCTAACGCCAAATCTAGAGGTTCTTATTCCAGGCTGCAAAACGAGAGGTGGTTAGCGGGCGGTGCGAGCGCTCATGCGGGCTTCGCGCAGGCGGCGAAGGCGCTTGACCAGCATGGGAGCTGCCTCAAGGGCATCGGCTCGATCAATGAGGTCATTGAGCAGTTGGTAATAGCGAGGGGCAGATAGGTCAAAGAGCTCTTTAATCGCGCTCTCTTTCGCCCCAGCAAAGCGCCACCAGTCGCGTTCGAATTCAAGAATGCGTCGTTCGAGGTCGGTCAGCGTGGAACCAGCTGTCTCGGAGTTTTCTAACGCAGACATGTACCTAATCTTACGACGGAGTTAGCGTGAAGTGTGGGATTTACGAGCAGCTTTAACAATATTGCGACACATCGTTGGGAAGATAAAGAAATGAAAGGGTGAAACGAGATACCAATAAATCTGGCCACCTAATCCACGTGGTGCAAAGAGGGCATCTTGGGTCAGGACTGTCTTGCCATCAATTTCTTCTAAATGAAATTCCAGCCATGCTTTTCCAGGCAGAATCATTTCGGCATAGAGTCGCAAGTGTTTTTCTGGCGTAAGTCCTTCTACTCGCCAAAAATCTAAACTGTCACCAACACGAAGATGGTTTGGATCGCGCCGTCCGCGACGTAGTCCAACACCACCCACCATGCGATCGATTAATCCGCGCAAATACCAGAGCCAACCGGAACCAAACCAACCGTGTTCTCCGCCAATTCCTTCGATCTGCTCCCAAATATATTTAGCGGGAACATCGGTAGTAATTTCACGATGATCTTTCAGTGTGAGTTCCCCTGCCCAATCGGGATCACTCTGTGCTTTCTGCCAGGGCGCTGTGGGAAAAGCGGCATCTGACCAGCGAGTGGAGACTGAGTTTTCTTCCGTGCGAGTAAGAGCTAACTGAATTGCTTGCGAAACAGTGAGCAGACCTTCGGCCGGGGGCGCAATCAAATCGTTGATGCTCTTGCGCGGATCTGCCACGACTTCACTAATCAGTGATTCAACCAGTGGACGCGCAAGTGATGTTGGCACAGGTGTCACAAAGCCGATCCACAAACTGGAAAGCTTGGGGGTAAGTACTGGCACTTGAATGATGATGCGCTTTCGTAGTCCAGAGAGTTTGGAAAATTCCTGCATCATCGCCGCATATGACATGACTTCTGGGCCGCCAATATCGCAGATGCGATTAACTGGGTGCTTTAAATTTGCCACGCTACGTAAGTAGTAAAGAACATCGCGGATAGCAATCGGTTGAGTGCGATTAGAAACCCACTTGGGGGTGGTCATAATCGGCAGGCGGTGTGTGAGATGGCGCAGCATCTCAAAAGAGGCCGAACCGGAGCCGATAATGATTCCGGCACGAAGTTCGAGCACGGGCACAGATGTGGATGCCAATTCAATGCCGGTATTCATACGTGATAACAAGTGGCGGCTGCGGTTTTCATCGTTGGCAATTCCACCTAAGTAAACAATCTGCTTTACTCCGGCAGCTTCGGCCTTGTCGGCAAAGGTGTGTGCCATCTGTGCTTCCACTGATTCAAAATCTGTCGCCACGTTGATGGAGTGCAAGAGGTAGTAGGCGGTGTGTACACCTTCCAAAGCGCGCGCTAGATCTTCACCACTTGTTGCATTACCTTCGCAAATTTCAACACCATCAGCCCAGGCATGTCCTTTAATCTTTTGGGCATCTCGAACAAAAACACGCACTCGCTTCTTATCTTCCAGAAGCACTCGCACCAAACGACCGCCTACATATCCAGATGCACCAGTAACGAGGTAGAGCCGGTCTTGATTCTGCGATTCCATAGGACGGAGCGTAGACTGCGCACATGAAGACTTCTACCCGACCGCGCGTAGTCATACTTGGCGCTGGTTTCGGCGGCCTTGGAGCAGCTCGCGCCTTGGCCGAAAAGGCAGATGTCACACTCGTTGATCGCCATAACTTTCAAACTTTTCTACCACTTCTCTATCAAGTATCAACTGCCGGCTTGGCCGCAGATCACGTAGTCCATCCAATTCGTGGCGCCCTTCGCGATACTGGTGTGAAGTTTCGAATGGGTTCACCCATCTCAGTTGATCATAAGAACAAATCGGTAAAACTAGATTCATCTGAATCCCTTGATTTCGATCACCTGATCGTGGCCCTCGGTTCAGTCACCGCCGACTTCGGAGTTGCTGGCGTAGCCGATCACGCACTTGGAATGAAGAGCGTGCATGAAGCGCTCCTGATTCGCGCCGAGGTTCTGCGCCGCTTTGAAGATCTTGCCCGTTTTGAAGATAACACCCGACTATCGATTGCAGTAGTTGGCGGCGGACCTACGGGTGTGGAGATGGCTGGCGCACTTGCCGAACTCAAGCGTGGACCACTGAAAAACGATTTAGCGGCAGCCGCCGAACATATCGATGTCTATCTGATTGAAGCAGGCCCGCGCATTCTGCCGATGTTTAGCGAGAAGCTTTCGGCGCGCGCCGAATCAGACCTACACAAGCTCGGCGTCATCGTTCGCACAAATACAGCTGTGCGGGAAGTGAAATCACGACAGATTATTCTTACCGAAGGCTCTCCTATTCCAGCTGAAGTAACTATCTGGGCCGCCGGTGTTAAAGGTGAGCCCACTGCAAGCATTCTCAATCTTCCACTTGCCGGCACACGTATTGATACCGATGAAAATCTAGAAGTGAAGAACTATCCAAATATTTGGGCAATTGGTGATATCAACGGCACACACGGCGCCGATGGTCGTTTCTTGCCGATGGTCGCACCCGTTGCCTTGCAGCAAGCAAAATGGGTTGCCAAACAAATCTTGCGCAAAGAGTCAGGTAAAGCACTGTCACCATTTAAGTATTTTGATAAAGGTGCCATGGCAACTATCGGCCGCCATAAGGCAGTTGTTGAATTCCGCGGGTTTAAATTAACAGGACCACTTGCCTGGTTTGCTTGGTTATTCCTGCACCTTTTCTATCTTGTTGGTGGGCGCAACAAAGTGGGCACCATCGTTGACTGGACTTGGAACTACCTCACATTCGACCGTGGCAATCGCCACATCATGGATGCTCAGTAGTAGTTTTTTCTATGTTAGAAAAATATCTCGAGGTAGCAGGACATTCGCTCTATTGCTATGAATGGGATAACAATGGCGAAGCCGTTGTATTACTTCATGGGGGCTTAAGCCAGACTTCTCATTGGGATGCCCAGGTACTTCCTGCCATTGAAGAACAATTTCATCCCTTTGCCTACGATCGCACCGCACATGGCTTCACCGGTGATCGCACTGGAAGTTTGCACTTTGATTATCAAGTAACAGAGTTGATTGCATACCTAGAAAGTGTTGTGAAAGAGCCAGCGCACTTAATTGGTTATAGCGATGGTGGAATTATTGCACTTCTTGCAGCAATCAAGCGCCCAGAACTCGTGCGATCAGTGGTGACACTGGGAGCAAATTTCCATCACAGCGGAACGCTGCCGCTTCCTGAGTTCGATGGCGTGATTTCGCCAGAGGATCAAGAGGAGTACAACCGCACCTCACCTGATGCACCCGATACTTTGGCTGAAAAAATCGTGCGAATGATAAAGATATGGAAGTCCGAGCCAACACTGACCACCAAAGATTTGGCCACAATCCAATGTCCAGTACTTGTGATGGCCGGTGATGACGATGTCATCGCACATTCTCACACCATCGAACTCTTTGAAAGCATTCCACTAGGCCAACTAGCAATTATTCCAGGGACATCGCATCAATTCATTAAGGAAAAGCCCGCACTTGCCCAGCTTCTGATTCAGGAATTTCTCGAAGATTTAAGCTATCCAGTTACCAAGATGCCGATTCGCCGTACTAACCCTCGTATGGAGTAATTTTTCCAGTCTTAACATCATAAATTGCGCCCGCAACAACAACACCCTCGCGCAGCAGCGGATATGAACGCACGCGATTAATATCCGATGCAAGTGCACCTAATTGATCTGAAGTCGTTTTAAATTCCAGACTTGAAGTATTAACACCATACTTATCATCAATGAGTTTGTGAATTGCCGCTTCATCACCGCGCGCCATGGCGCAATCAGTATGTGGCATCACCAAAATGCGATTGACGTTAAGTAAGTAGGTAGCAAGAACTAGGGTACGTAGAACGTCTTCGGTCACGCGAGCTCCTGCATTACGAAGAATCTTGGCGTCCCCTGAATTCATTCCCACTACTGAGAGCGGATTAATTCGTGAATCCATACAGGTCACAATCGCAAGGCCTTTAGCCGCAGATCCTGAGAGCTCGGAATACTTAAAGGTTTTCTGATATTCAGTGTTTGCAGCGATGAGATCATCAAATGATTCATGGGCAAATGAGTTATCTGACATGTGGACTCCTTCCGTGATGCGTTGGAGTAATTGATTTGGAGCCCCCCATCCGGATTGAACGGATGACCTGCTCATTACAAGTGAGCTGCTCTACCACTGAGCTAGGGAGGCGAAGTGCGAGCGTAATTATGGCACCCAGCGCCCAATTCTAAAAATCGTGGCCTTTACCTCGGCCAGGAGAGCGGTAATGGGTATTTGGCACTTTTTCCATCACCTGATGACTTACCCCGTAAACGACGATAAATCCAAGGCAGCGCAAAAACAATAAACCAGGCAACAGTGATGCCCTTTTGCACAATCCACGGAACTTTCTTCGCCGGTGGCAACGGTGTTCTCCACGCAGGATTAAATGGCAAGCCAATCTTTTCTAATACCGCTTGCCCGCAGCGATAGTGACCTTCCTGATTTAAGTGAAGTCGATCAAATGCTAAGAATCTTCTATCACTTAAGAAATTTTCTTCATTAGCATCAACCACAATGGCCCCAACCTCTAGCCCCACCGCTCGCACACCTTTATTAAACGCCGAAAAGCGGCGCTCCCAAATCTCAGCACCGCGCCCCTGGTTGCCAGTTTTTTCAAGGACGGTAAAGAGCATTACTTGTGCGCCACTTCGCGCAAGTGATCGGACCGCATCTTGATAGAGCGCGATGGCAACATCTGCCTGATAACCCGGGCGCAGCGCATCATTAGCACCGGCGTGAAATGAAACCAGGGTGTCAACGCCGGTTACAAAAGAGAGTGCAATCGGAACCTGATCTTGCACAACTTGTCCCAGCAACTTGCCGCGCACAGCTAAATTCACATAGGTGAAATCAGGGTGGGCTTTGGCCATCTCATCTGCAGTGCGATCTGCCCATCCGCGATACTGACCATCGATGATTTCATCGCTCATGCCTTCAGAGTAAGAATCTCCACAGACGATGAAACGTTGGTATATCACTGCAAATACCTTAAGTAATTACCCTTTGCGCCGTGCTTCATCGACGGCATAGAGCGCGATAGATGTTGCAACGGAAGCATTCAAGGATTCAGTACTTGCACTAATTGGAATAGAGACAACTAGGTCACACTTTTCGCGCGTTAAACGTGCCAGCCCCTTACCTTCTGAGCCCACAATCACCATCAGGTTCTCGGTTGCCACCTTCATCTCAGCGATAGATACATCAGATTCGCCATCAAGTCCGACCACAAAGCAGCCCAGTTTCTTTGCTTCATCGATAGTGCGAGCAAGGTTTGTTACTTGTGCAATAGGCAAGCGTGCAGCAGCTCCTGCTGAAGATTTCCAAGCAGATGCGGTCATGCCGGCAGCGCGACGTTCAGTCATCAAAACACCAGATGCGCCAAAGGCTGCGGCGCTTCGCACAATTGCGCCCAGGTTACGTGGATCTGTCACACCATCTAGGGCAACAAGTAACATCGGGTTCTTTGCCCGTTGGGTAATTTCTTCAAAAGATGAATATTGAAAAGGCTTAATGGAAAGAATAATTCCTTGGCTATTTGGTGAAATACCTTCCACCTCGGCGCGATGTGCCTCGCGAATAGATAGTCCATGATTAAGTGCAATCTGCAGTGATTCCGCAACGCGATCATCGACATCGATACTGCGTGCCACAAGTAACTCAGTTGCTGGCACAGATTCGCGCAGCGCTTCTAATACTGCGTTGCGTCCGGCCACAATCTCACCACGGGGTGCATCACCTTTTGAAAACTTACGCCCAGCTGCTGCTGGCTTCTTTGCTGCAGTTTTTTCAGCCGCCTTCTTTCGCTTAGCTGCTGCGTGATAAGGACGATCTTCAGCTTTCGGTGTTGGTCCCTTACCTTCAAGGCGTCGCTTGTTATTGCCACCAGTTCCAGCCGATGGTCCTTTCTTACTCTTGCGCACAGCTCCACGTGGTTTTGCATTACCGGCCATTGTTAGTTACTTCCATTTCCAGTAATCGACCAGCGTGGCCCTTGAGCTGTATCTTCAATAGTAATTCCCAGCACTGCTAAGCCATCACGAATCTGATCAGATGCCGCAAAATCTTTTCGCTCACGAGCCGCGGTGCGCTGGGCTAGCGCTAATTGAATAACGCCATCGAGTGCTGCCCCAATATCTTCAACGGCGGTGCTAGATGCAAAGGCGGGATCAAATGGGTCACAGCCAAGTATTTCTAACGCTCCGCGAATCTCATTGGCGCTATTTTCTATAGTGGCGGTATCACCTGCAGTAATTGCGCTATTTCCAGCGCGCAGCGCCTCTGAAATTGAGGCAAGTGCTGTTGGCACAGCTAAATCATCATTCATCGCATCAGTAAAGACCTGACTGATAGTAGGTACTGGCTCTGCTCCAAGGATTTCAACAGAGCGATTAAGGAAGCCTTCAATGCGGCGGAAAGCTGTGGCAGATTCAGCAAGTGCTTCATGTGAGAACTCGAGCATGGAGCGGTAGTGAGCAGATCCTAAATACCAACGCAGTTCAATTCCGCGCACACTCTTTAACAACTCATGCACTTGCAGTGAATTACCCAGTGATTTCGACATCTTCTCACCGGAGGCAGTCACCCAGGCGTTATGTAGCCAGCGCTTAGCAAAGGCATATCCGGCAGCTTCTGATTGTGCTATTTCATTTTCATGGTGAGGAAAAATCAGATCTAGTCCGCCGCCGTGAATATCAAATGCTTCACCTAAATATGCATGCGCCATTGCCGAACATTCCAAGTGCCAACCTGGTCGCCCAGCTCCCCATGGAGTTGGCCATGATGGATCTCCGGGCTTTGCCGCTTTCCATAACGCAAAATCACGCGGGTCTTTTTTAAATGTTTCATCAGCATCGGCTGCCGGCTGTAAATCATCAAGCTTCTGACGCGAAAGGGTGAGATAGGAAGAGAGTTTGCGCACCTCTAAATACACATCGCCATTACCTGGCGCATATGCAGCACCCTTTTCAATCAGTAGCTGCATCAATTCAATCATTTGTGTGACATGCCCGGTAGCACGCGGCTCATATGTGGGTGGCAAGACATTCAGTGCTGCATAAGCATCAGTAAATGCGCGTTCATATTTCATCGCAACTGCCCACCATGGGGCTTGCTCGTGCACAGCCTTATGCAAAATCTTGTCATCAATATCTGTCACGTTACGAATAAATGTGACGTTGTATCCGCTTCGTGTGAGCCAACGACGCAAGATGTCAAAGTTCACACCAGAGCGCACATGGCCAATATGAGGCGGTGCCTGCACCGTGGCACCACATAGATAAATGCCTACTTCGCCAGCTTTGAGCGGAATGAATTCAGAGGTGGTTCGCGTTAAGGTGTCATATAAAGATAGCGAACTCATTAGGCAATTCTACTTTAACTGTGCTGACTTAATAACAAGGGCCGATGCAATTGCAGCAATACCTTTGCCTTCACCGGTAAGGCCCATACCATCGGTGGTGGTTGCAAGGATTGCTACCTCGGCGCCCCCAAGGGCGGTCGATATCGTTGCAATCGCTTCTGCGCGACGGGCTCCGATTCTTGGACGATTTCCAATAATTTGCACTGAGATATGCGAGATTGAATATCCCGCATTGCTAAGCAAAAGGTAGGTCTCTTTCAATAACTTGATTCCAGATGCTCCCGCATACTCTGGGCGCGATGTTCCAAAATTACTTCCTAAATCACCGAGTCCAGTTGCGGCAAAGAGTGCGTCACATATGGCGTGTGCTGCAACATCGCCATCAGAGTGCCCCTCAACTCCAACTTCATCAGGCCAATGCAAACCGGCCAGCCAGAGTTCGCGCCCCTGTCCAAATGCATGGGCATCAACACCCACACCTGAAGAAAATGATTGCGCGCTACCCATAAATTGCAGCGCGCTTGCCAGATCATGTGGTGTTGTGATTTTCAAGGCTCGTTCTTCTCCTTCAATGACGCGCACTTTGTGGCCAGCAGCTGCAACAAGTGCTGCATCATCTGTGGCATCACCGGATTCTTCATGTGCTTTTTTAAGAACTGAAAATGTAAAACCTTGTGGAGTCTGCACGCGGCGCAGTGATGTGCGATCTGGAGTTGATGTGACATAACCGTTAGCATCAATTACTTTCACTGTATCTACTTCAGGCAGCGCTGGAATCACTGCAACATCACCAGCTTTTAACGCAGCAACAACACGTGCTGCTAGTTCGCGGCTGGCAAGTGCGCGCGCGGCATCGTGGACTAAGACAAAATCTGCTTTTTCAATTGTGTCTAGCGCTAGGCGAACACTTTCGGAACGTGTGGCGCCACCTGTGACAACAGTGATGTCATCACCGACCAGTGTTCGGATCTGATCTTCATATCCAGCAGGTGCGCTCACAACAATTTCATCGGCCACAGATGACAGGGTTGAGATGGAGTGCTCTAGAAGTGTGCGATCACCTAATTGAATAAGTGCTTTAGGAATTGCGGCACCGAATCGTTCACCGCTACCGGCAGCTGCGATAATTGCGGCGATCATAGAGATAAATAAACGAAAATTAAGAAGCGAGAACCTCGTCAAGGAGAGTTGCAGCCTTCTCTTCATCTGTGCGCTCGGCAAGTGCGAGCTCAGAGACGAGAATCTGCTTCGCCTTGGCGAGCATGCGCTTTTCACCAGCAGAGAGTCCACGATCAAGATCGCGGCGGTAGAGGTCGCGCACAACTTCTGCGACCTTAATGACATCTCCTGATGCAAGCTTTTCTAGGTTTGCCTTATAGCGACGTGACCAGTTTGTTGGCTCTTCGGTATATGGCTGACGAAGGACGTTAAATACCCGATCTAGGCCTGCTGAATCGACGACATCGCGCACGCCGACCAGGTCTACATTCTCTGCTGGAACGCGAACAGTGAGGTCACCTTGAGCAACTTTCAATACTAGGTAGGTCTTCTCTTCGCCCTTGATTACTCGAGTTTCAATTGCCTCGATAAGAGCTGCTCCGTGATGAGGATAAACAACGGTTTCGCCGACCTTGAATGTCATGTATTGCCCTTCGGTAGAGGGTCAATTCTACCAGCCATCACCGACATAGAAAACCCCGGGTTATCGGCGTAAAGCGCCGTGAAATAAGGCTTATTTCACATGAGATAATTTCGCCATGAGCCGAACACATTTCAAGAATATTTCTCTTGCATTCACAGCTGTTGCATTGGCTCTCTCACTCACCGCATGTTCAGGTTCCGGGCCCAACGCTGCAACACGTCTGGTTAAGAAAGTGACAGACGGCGCTGAGATTATGATCAAAAACGAAGGTAACAACATCTCTGTTACTAACTTACTTCTTGTGGCAACTGAAGATGGCTCAGCGGTGGTTGTCGGAACGATTATTAACTACTCAGAAGAGCGCGATGCACTGCTGGGAATCTCAGTTAATAACGTGGCGGCTGCAATCACAGGTGAACAAAACCTTGATCAGAATAAGCCAGTACGCTTTGAAGGAGACGTTGCAACAACAAAGGCAGTCTTTAACGGCGTTGGAGCAAAAGCTGGCAATAATGTGAAGCTTTCACTGGCATTTGCGCGCGCAGGTGTTGTCACTACCAACGTCATCATTCGCGATAAGCGTGATGATTACGCAAGCGTTACGCCCTAACCTACTTCTTACCCTGATTCGCAACAGCTGTAATAGCTGCCGCGGCAGCCGCAGGATCTAAGTACTCTCCGCCTTTTTTCACCGGGCGCATCTGCTCATCTAGTTCATAGAGCAGTGGAATTCCGGTGGGAATATTAAGTCCGGCAATATCTTCATCGCTAATGCCTTCAAGGTGCTTAACCAGTGCGCGCAGTGAATTACCGTGGGCGGTAACAAGAACTACCTTGCCCTCCTTTAGATCGGGGACAATTGATTGTTCCCAATAAGGAACCATGCGCACCACGACATCTTTCAGGCATTCAGTCATTGGCAAATCAGAGCCAAGGCCGGCATAGCGCGGATCTGAATCTTGGGAATACTTCGAACCTTTTTCAATCAGCGGTGGTGGCGTGTCAAAGGAGCGGCGCCAAAGCGTGAATTGCGCTTCTCCGTATTCAGCCAGAGTCTGCGTCTTATCTTTACCTTGCAGTGCGCCGTAGTGGCGTTCATTGAGGCGCCAGGAACGTTTAACTGGAATCCAATGACGATCACAGGCATCGAGTGCCAACTGCGATGTGTGAATTGCCCGGCGCAATAACGAAGTGTGAACCACATCAGGTAAAAGTCCGCGCTCTGCCAACAACTTTCCACCGCGCGCAGCTTCTGCTTCACCCTTGGTTGAAAGTCTGACATCGACCCAACCGGTGAAGAGATTTAAGGCATTCCATTCGGATTCGCCATGGCGCAAGAGGATCAGTGTGGAGTGTGACATGTGGCTATCTTCTCATGATGAGAAGAAATAATTAAATGAGATGGGTAAATGCCTCAAGATTTGCCAGTGATTCACCGCGGCTAACCCGCCAAGCCCACTCGCGCCGGATTGCATCAGCAAAGCCAAGTTCAAGCAGTGGGTTAAATGATGAATCTGAATACTGCAGCACTGAACCAATGATGCGATCAATCTCTAACGCGCTCACAGCCGCTAGTGGCAAACGCCCCACCAGATAGATATCTCCCAATTCGTTTATGGCAAATGCGATTCCATACATCTGGGCATTTTTTGCCAGACACCACTTATGCACCGCATCTTCGTGGGTATCGGGTTTGCGAATCACAAAAGCGTTAATGCTTAAAGAGTGATCACCAATGATCAGTGCGCAATGAGTCTGTAGCTTCTTCTCTCCCGGCAGGGTAACCATGAAGGTTTTTTCATTACTTCGCTCAAAATCTAAATCATGTGATTCCAGGAAATCTTCAATGACAACTGCTGGGTTCAGCGCCATTTAGCCAATGTGCTTCTGTGCATCACGGCGAGTAGATAAGACTCGGTCGTAGATATCAAGTGTTCCGCGAGATGTGGCATCCCAACCGAAGTGGGAAGCATGTTCGATTGCTCCCATCGATAAGAGCACACGACGTTGTGGTTCTTGGATTAAACGAGCAAAGACAGATGACCAGGCGCGTGGATTATGACCATCAACTAATACGCCAGAGATACCGTCGGCAACTGCTGTGCGAAGGCCGCCTACAGCTGTGGCAACCACAGGTGTGCCACATGCTTGTGCTTCAAGTGCAACTAGGCCAAAACTTTCTGAGTAACTTGGAACGCAGACTAAATCTGCGGCGCGATACCACTGCGGTAAATCTGTGCGTGGAACAGGCGGTGCAAAGCGCACCACATCAGAAATTCCAAGCCAGGAAACAAGTTCAGTCAGGCGTTCAACCTCTGATTGATTAGCCCCTGATGCGCCGCCAATAATGTTGGTAATTAACTTAGGACGCAGGTGCTTAGAGTGCGAAACCATCTCTGCAATCGCGCGAATGAGAACTTCCGGCCCCTTATGTGGCTGAATCCGACCCACAAAGGTAATGATGTGAGCATCAGGATCAAGGCCCAGCTCTTTGCGCGCACTGGCGCGACCAGCACCTGGTGTAAAGACTTTTAGGTTTACCCCTGGGCTTACCACCGAGACGTTGTCAGGACATGCTTCATAGAGTGAAACAAGTGATGCCGCTTCAGCATCGGTGTTGGCAACGATGGCATCGGCTGCTGCAACCACTTGGGTCTCACCCTGCACGCGAATCATTGGCTCTGGGCTTTCTCCTTCAGCCAAATTCAGATTCTTCACTCGCGCCATGGTGTGCATGGTGTGAATCAAAGGAATATCAAGTTCTTTTGCAACCGGCATCGCCACCTTGCCACTAATCCAATAGTGGGAATGAATCACATCATAAGTATCTGACTGCAAGGCCTGCTTAAATGAGGCCGAGAGTTCTGGAATGTAACTAGGTAACTGCTCTTTAGTAACACCAGAGATAGGGCCAACGTTGAGTTGAATTACTCGCACACCCGGTGCTACCTCGACAATATCTGCAACCTCGCTATTTGTTCTGCGAGTAAAGATATCTACCGCAACTCCCATGGCAGCCATGTTCTGCGCTGCCTCAACCACATAAATATTCATTCCGCCGGCATCGCCGGTACCCGCTTGATCAAGCGGGGATGTGTGCACCATCAAGGTGGCAACACGGCGATTGGTCCGGTTCACCCCTTAAGGGTACGCGCCATTAAAAGGTTGCGCGAATGGTGCCGATAACAGTGTTGCCACCCAGCACGTTTTCGACTTCATAGGGGCTAGCAATACCTAACTTCGCAAGGCCCGCATGAACTAAGACTCTAAAAGGGCGTAGTGAACCATCTGAGACTTTAAAGACAAGTGTGCGGCCATCAGTCATCGTTGCAACTTCAACAGCCTCTGCCCCATCTTTCATATATAAACCTGGAACGCCTTCAATCATCTGTGTTGTCAGCCGCCCCACACCTGCCACCATCTGCGGATGCGCGCGTGATGCTTCCATCACAGATTGATGAGCACTATCTGTTGAGAGAGTAATTGCTCTCATTGCCCGTGCTAAACCAGCAACGGAGAGCAAGAACAATGGCGCCCCGCAACCATCAGTTGATGTCAGTGTGATCTTCTCGCCAGCGAGCGTTTCTAGCTCGCTCTTAATGGCAACCTGCAATGGGTGCGCAGCATCTAAGTAAGTATCAGTTGGCCAATTATTGGTAACGCAGGTTAATAACATGGCGGCATGCTTACCGCTGCAGTTCATGGCAATGCGTGTGGCTGGTGCCTCACCCCAGGTGCGGCGTTCTGCTTCACCCAAAGGTCTATCAAGTGCGCATTGCAACGCACTTTCATCAAGCTTTGCTAGCGCCAAGATCTCTTTCACAGCTGCAATATGTGCACTTGAACCGGAGTGACTTGATGCACCCAGTGCTAACAACCGCGGCTCAAGCTTCAGACCTGCACGCACCATCGCCGCACCTTGAATACATTTAACGGTTGAGCGCGGGAAAACTAGATGGCTGGGATCACCTAAAGAAAAATTCACGGAGCCATCAGCGTTCAGTGCTAATAAATGCCCACGATGTTCTGATTCAACAACACCGTCTCGCACATACTGCGCCAGTACTGCATCAGACATTAATCGACCTGGCGCTCAAGGGTGGACCAGATATGTGCTTGCAACTCTTGTCCTTCTGCTGCCATGTCATAGGCATAGAAAAGTTCGCCCGCAACAAGACCATAAAGGCGCACACCCGCTGTCACAATCTTTGCCGAAGGCGCTGAATATCCTTGATCCATCACTAATTGAATCTTTGGGCCATCAAATTGTCCGACCCAACCTTCAGAAATTCCAGTGTTATGTGAAATGACAACTTCCAAAACGTTTTTTTCTTTCACACGCCAGAAACCAACTTCTGATGCCGCAGGGCGAATGATTTCTCCTTCAGCATCGATGATCCAGGAACGTGAGAAGTAATTCAGAAATGGGCGCCCATCGTGATTAAAGGTGACTTCTTGGGCAAATTCAAAGGTGGGAATCGTTGGATATTCACCGCGACCTTTACCGCGCCAAGTGCCGACCATCCAAGCAAGTGGATTGAGATCAGGATGTAAACCTTCTGGAATTGTGAAGGCCATTAGAGCCTGCCTCTCTTATATGTGCGTCCATCGCGTGCTTGAGATTGCCTGCGTCCTTTGACGCCATAAACAACGAGTCCTACGCCAACAACAAGTGCGACTAGTGCCAGCACCACAGTTGTGAGGGACTCCATGGGCTAAGAGTAACTCTTAAAGCTTGCGCACCGCCCACATGATTGCAAGACAAGCCAGGGCAACAATAAAAAGCTGTCCAATAAATTTCATCTACGGCTCAACGATGATCTGCTGCGAAGCGGCAACGCCCTCAACTGTTAACTCGGCATCGACTGGGGTATTTCGCTTCACGATGGCAAGTGCGATAGGCCCGAGTTCATAGTGACGAGCAACGGTGCCCAAAAAGCCCACCTGCACTTCTCCATTCATGACCGGTGTTCCGGTAGGCGGCATCACAACTGCGTGACCATCAAGATGCAACATCACTAAACGACGTGGTGGTTTTCCTAAGTTATATACCTTGGCAACTGTTTCTTGTCCGCGATAGCAACCCTTATTCATATGCACCGCGCCATGGATGAAGCCAAGTTCATTAGGAATTGCCTTGGCATCAGTATCAATTCCGTGACGAGGACGCCCGGCTGCAACGCGTTCTGCGTCAAGTGCCCAGGTACCCACCTGTGTTGCATGTGCACCAAATGCTTTTTTCATATCTTCAAGTTCTGCTCTTGGCACAAGTGCAAAAGGTCCACCCACTTCATTTGCGGCACCCGGTGCTCGTAATACTGCAAACTCACCTGATGCACCTTGAACTTCGACTTTAAGCATAAAGCGCATCTTGTTCAGGTATGCAATCAAGCCTTGCGCAAAGTGTGGATCAAGGACGATAAATGTTGTCGTTGCATCATCAACGAGTGCGAACTGATATTCCACATGTCCTTGCGGATCTAAAATCAGCGCTGATGTCCAGATTCCAACACCAAACTCAAGTAAGTGCTGCGTTGTTAAATCATGGAGCCACTTCAGGCGATCTTCACCTGTCACTGCAACAACAGCTAAATGCGAGAGGTCTGCCCATGCGGTGCCCGCTAGAAGTGCGCGTTGTTCCTTATTGGGTTCACCGAAATGCCAGATAGCACCCTTATCGGGGCCATCTTCAACAAATACGGCAGTCATTGCTCTTACTTAACGCAGGTGGCACATGTGCCATAGATGGCAAAGTGTGTGACATCAGTTTTAAAACCAAAGTCATCAGAAAGATTCTGCACAAAGTTAGCTGCCACATCAATTGGTGCATCTCCCACAGATCCGCAGGTGCCGCAGACGAGGTGTAAATGGGTGAGCTCTTCAGCTGCGTGATAGGTAGCGCCACCATGGCCAAGGTGGGTGTGCTGCACCAAGCCAACGTTTTCTAGTGTTTCTAGGTTGCGATAAACAGTAGATAAATTAATTCCAGGATGTGTCTGACGTACTTTTTCCGCCACTTCTTCCGGTGTGGCATGGCCAAGTGCGCGCACAGCAGCGAGAACAAGTTCACGCTGTGGTGTCAGTCGTAAACCTTTTTCATGGAGCTCATGCTTATCAGCCATGGCTGAAGTCTACTTTCTTTTTCCTATTACTTGGAAGTGAAGCGGACTATCAGCAGGTACATCTCGCAGCCAAGGCAGTAATTAAAGGCGGCATTAAGAATGGCAGCAGCAAGGGCTGCGCCCACTGCGATAGTAAAGACCAGATCAGCGCCTGCAAATGCTGCGATACCGGCAACTAGTGCGAATACAAAACCAACGGCTTGGGCAAACTTAGGTGGGCGCACATCTTCAGTTGGTGCCACACCACTTAGACGTGGCTTGATTACGTTCTTAAAGATCAGACCATAAGGAGTGAACTGCGGGCCTTTTACTGCGCCAATCAGAAAGACGAGACCTTGCGCAACTATGACCCACTTGTTCTGGGTAACGAGCGCGATGGCAAGAACAATTGTTGTAATCGTTGCGCCAAAACGGGGACCACGTGCATCGATATAAATCTTTGCAACTTCTTTGTTATCTAATACTTCAGACATGGATGAAGGTTAGGCAATCACCTAACAAAAGACCACTTGCGAATAATTCGCGGTTAGGCGATATTGGCAAGGGCGGCCAAGACTTGATCGCGCTTGGGTGTGCCAGCTGCCCGACCCACTTCAATGCCTTGGCTATTGATAAACAGTGTTGTGGGAGTTGAACGAATATCTAATTCCCGCACTAGTTCTAGGTGGGATTCGGCATCAACTTGAATGTGTTTTACATCGCTCATGCTCTCCACCATTTGCGCGAGAAGTGAGTGTGTGGCCCGGCACGGTGTGCAGAAAGCTGACGAGAACTGCACCATGGTGGCGCGAGCGCCCAGTGCCTCACCCAAGATCTGCGCATTTAAGCGATGGCCAGGAACCGCCTTCTTGGTGCGTATCGCTCCCTGGTTAGCCTTCCACCAGAAGCCATAGGCCGTTGAGAGGGCTATGACAATCGCGAGTGGAAGATAGGTTTTCACAAGAGTATTCTCACACAATGGCCAAGGTGTTGCTACTGACAAATTCACATGCAGCTAGTGCTGACGTGCTGCCAGCACTCGCCCTCTTGCAACACACCTGCAAAGTAGCCCCGCTTGAAGCATCTGTTCTTATTGATACACCAGTAATGGATATCGTCTTTATCGATGCCCGTCGTGATTTTCCTGCAGCTAAATCACTCACACGTTTACTTGCCACAACAGGAGTGGGCGCTCCAATCATTGCAATTACTACTGAAGGCGGACTCTCTGCATTTGCTGCAGATTGGGGCTTTACCGATGTCATTCTCGACACCGCAGGCCCGGCCGAAGTAGATGCACGTATTCGTATCGCAGTCGGTGCCCACGCTGCCCACACCCAGGCAAGTGATCCCACCTCATCTGAAATTCGCCAAGGCGATGTTGTCATTGACGAACATTCTTACACTGCAAAAATTAAAGGTATCGCGCTCGATCTAACCTTTAAAGAGTTTGAACTCCTTAAATACCTGGCTCAACATCCTGGTCGGGTATTTTCACGCGCCCAACTTCTGCAAGAAATCTGGGGCTATGACTACTTCGGTGGCACGCGCACGGTAGATGTTCACATCCGTCGCCTTCGCTCAAAGCTTGGTCCAGAGTTTGAATCTGTCATTGGCACCGTGCGCAACGTTGGATACCGCTTCACTGTTCAAAGTGGTGGCAAGGAATCATCTCTATCTGAGCTTGTGTAGCAATGCGCCGTATTCTTAAACTCCATCGCTCACTAGAAGAACCGGTTACCCCGGTTGCACATAACTTCCACATCATCACCTTTGATACCCAATTACACTCCAAGCTCTGGTTAGAGCTGAACAATAGAATCTTTAGCACCCACCCAGATCAAGGTAATTGGGCGATGGCAGATCTAGAGAACCGCATGCATGAGCCTTGGTTTGATCAACACGGTTTCTTCTTATGCATCATGGAAGAAAAGCTCGTTGGCTTCTGCTGGACCAAGATCCATCAAGAGATAGTCAATAAAGAACCTATCGGTGAACTCTACGTAATCGGTGTTGACCCTGCGTATTCAGGAAAAGGAATTGGTAAGGCCCTCTGCACACAAGGCTTAATCTACCTAAAGAATAAAGGCATCACACAAGGGATGCTCTATGTTGATGAAGATAATGAAGCAGGTAAAGGTCTTTATAAGACCTTAGGGTTTAATTAAGCCTTAACCAACTCCGCACACATCGCCCTAAAGGCTTCCGTATGGCCATCAACATCAGCCTCGCTGGTATCAGGACACATCAGCGCCATATTATGAAAAGGCGTAATCAAATAGCCATCGTTAAGTAAGCGCAGGTGGATGTACTGCTCGAGTTCAAAGTCACCTGATTCAGCAGCCTGCTTACCTGTTATTGGGGCTTTGCCTTTAAAGATGTATTCCCCACGTGCACCGAGTCGATTGCAATGCCAATCAAGGTCAAACTCGGCAATTGCAGCATCTACTCCATCACACCAACGATTTCCCAGTGCAATCATCTTTTCAAAGTTTGCCGGTGTTAACACATCAGTCAGTGTTGCCTTCGTTGCAGCCAAAGAAAGTGCGTTACCAGCTAACGTTCCACCAATCCCACCTAAATCAATAATCTCTAACTCGACCATCTTGGTAATGGCATCTGCAATCTCTTGCGTCATGCCAAATGTTCCAGTGGGGATACCGGCGGCAAGTGCCTTACCGATCGTAAGGAAGTCTGGTTTTAACCCCAAATCTTTTGTCATTCCACCGGGGCCGACTGAGATGGTGTGGGTTTCATCAATGATTAAGTAGGTGCCGTATTTCTTGGCTAAAGCCTGCACGCCCTGCAGGTAACCCTCAACTGGCAAAACAATTCCAATATTTGTCATCGCCGGTTCCATCAAGATTGCAGCAACATCACCATGGGCAAGGGCTGCCTCCATGGCAGCTAAATCATTAAATTCAACGACACGAGTTGTCACATCAAGATCAACCGGTGCACCGATGTTTCCCTCGCGCTTAACGGTAAGGCCGGCGCCATCGAGGGTGGCAAATGTTTCATCAACTGAGCCGTGATAACAGCGATCAATCACAACTATCTTGCTACGCCCAGTAATCATGCGTGAATAACGAATCACATGGCGATTGGCATCGGTGGCAGAGACGGTGAATTGCCAGAGCGGCAGACCAAAGCGTTCCTTAAGAAGTTGCGAGACAATTGCCGCATCTTGCGTTGGCAACATCGCGGTAATGCCTCTTCCCACCTGCTCGCGAATTGCAGCAACTGTGGCATCAGGTGAATGTCCGGTCATCGAGCCGGTATCACCTAAACAAAAATCAACGTACGTGTGGCCATCAAGGTCGGTAAAGCGTGCACCTTTTGCCTCTTTCACAAAGAGCGGATGCGCACCTGGCCACTTGGCCATCCAGGACATGGGAACACCCTCGTGCATGACCTTCTTAGAATCGGCAAAGGCAGCAGCTGAATTTTTATGAAGGTCAAGAAAGCGCTGCTCTTCAATGGCTCGCAACTTCTTTAAGTGGGCTCTATCTATCTGGGTGCTCATAATTGCCAAAGTCTAATTATTCTTCCGAGAAAACAAAGAGTGCTTCAATGTAGTTCTCACCACTTATTCCAAGATTGGCAGCATCAGGGGGCGCAGTCTGTGGCTCTATGCAGACACCATCAGGATCTTCGGTATAAACAACCCACCACGGCGCATCAGATTCAATATCAATACGTGCAACACCTTCCCAAACAACTGCTGGTGTTCCACGAATTTCGGTAAAGGTATCGTCCCAAGGCTCAGCTGCCATCGCCACCATCTCATTTGTTGGTAGCCCATCAGAGCCACGCTTAAGCATCTTCTCTGCTTTAAATTCAACTTCTGCTTGCCCACCGCGGTCTAGATCGCGCGCAAACCATGGATGCATACCTAACCAGAACGGAAGATCACAGCCATTGTCATCGTATTCAAGTGACCAACGAATTGCATCATCGAGAACTTCTATTGTCTGCTCCACCGTTGCGCCTTGATAGGGCTTTGGTAGATGCAGCAGCGAGCGACCAGGGCCAATTTCTTGCCAGGAAGAAGTAATTCCAAAACCATGAATTGCATGTGGGGGATCGATATTTGTTGGCAACTGATGTTCCACACCAGAAGCTGAAGTAATCAATCCATCTCGAACACGCCCTGCCCACGGCGCCATCGGATACCACCCAGAGGTAAGCACGCCGCCACGGAAAGGAATAGTGAATTCCAGCTCGCGCCATTTGATGGAAGTGATTTTTCCACCACCATCGAGGTCGATAGCTACCTGAAACTCGGCATCATCAATAAATTGCATTACACACCCTTTAACTCATGCTTATACGGTGGCTGCGCACCTTTACGAGAACAGGTAATGCCAGCAGCAACTACTGCCCGGTGCAGCGTTGTGCGAAGCACATCACCGGTCAGTGCCAGAATTCCTTTTTCAGCCATCGCTTCCACAATGATGGCACCCACAGTATCTCCTGCGCCCACAGTATCTGCCACAGTAATTTTCGCACCTTCTACTTCCACAGATCCTTCTGAAGTAAACCCAATGATTCCTTGTGCGCCACGAGTAACAACTACCAGTGCTGCGCCATCGCTAATCCAGCGCGCAGTAACATCGGCATAGTTCTGCCCCGGATAGAGCCAAGCCAGATCATCATCGCTGACTTTGATGACAGATGAAATTGCGGCCCATTTTTCAACAGCTGCTTCGTATTGATCGCGATCAGCTAAGACTGCTGGACGAATATTGGGATCAAAGACAATGGGTGCAAACTCGGCTACGCGTAGCGCCCAGTCATAGAGCACATCAGCACCCGGGGCAATAACTGTGGCCAGCGTGCCGATGTGAAGCACATTGGGCTTATAACGAGCAGGATCAGGTAACCAATCAAGTGAGAAATCAAAGGTGGCCGTTCCGGCAATCTTAAATTCATAGGACGCACTGCCATTACTAGCTAGTGAAACGATTGCTAAACATGTTGGTTTATCACTTGTGAGTGCTAAATCTAACTTCACTTCATCTTCAAGTAACTCTTTGCGCGCTGCAACTCCGTCCACATCAGTTGAAATCCCAGCAATGAACTGCACATCCTGGCCAAGTCGGGCCAGAGCTTTCGCGGTATTTGCCGGCCCACCACCTACATGTCCCACCCTCACACCATCTGCGCCCGGAATGAGATCAATAAGTACTTCGCCACAGACCCAGATAGTCATCGCTGCCCACCCGTTCTCTTGGCCACGGGGCTATCTTGCCGTAAAGCTGAGCTAGCCCTTAACAATAAAGAATAAGAATGAAAGATAGACTCACACCTATGCGTGCATTCATCACCGGTGGCGCCGGTTTCATCGGCTCTCACTTAGCCGATGCCCTCATCGCCCGTGGGGATGAAGTGACAATCCTGGACAATATGAGCACCGGCTCGCAAGCCAACATCGCTCACCTGAAAGAGAAAATCACGGTTCACACCGGTGATATAAGAGAAGTAGCGCTAGTAAATGAACTAGTTGAGCAATCAGATCTCGTGCTTCATGTGGCCGCAGCCCTTGGCGTTAAGAACATCATGGATCACACCATTGAATCAATCGACCGCAACTTTGCTGGCTCTGAGGTAGTACTGAACGCCGCCACCACACATAACAAGCGCATCATCATCGCCTCCACTTCAGAAATCTATGGCAAGAACCCCAACCAACCACTGCACGAAGAATCAGATCGCGTTGTGGGCCCCCCACAAAAGATTCGCTGGACTTATTCAGATGCCAAAGCACTTGAGGAGGCTGTTGCTCACACACTGCATAAGACCCATGGACTTAAAGTCACCACCATCCGTTTCTTTAACACCGTCGGCCCGCGCCAAACAGGCCAATACGGAATGGTTCTTCCACGCTTTGTGCAGGCAGCCCTTAAAAACGAAGAGATAGTCATCTATGACGATGGCAGCCAATCACGAGTCTTTTGCCATATCGAAGACGCCATCAGAGCTGTGCTCACTCTTGCAGATGCTGATTCCACCATTGGTGATTACTTCAATGTGGGTGGAGTTGGTGAAACCACCATTAAAGAACTTGCCACAAAGATCATCCAGCGCACAGGTTCAACATCACAGATCACATACATTCCATATAGTGATGCCTACCCAGCAGGCTTTGAAGATATGCAGCGCCGCGTGCCCGATATCAATAAGATTAAAAAGAGCATTGGCTGGGAGCCAACTCACTCACTTGATTCAATCATCGATAGTGTTGCAGCTAGCTTTAAGAAGTAATTAGAGCCCCTTAGCGCCCACAATCTTTCCGGTTGTATCAAATACATAGGGCGCACTAGCCATAATTGCCCTCGCATCCACCACATCGTGCTTAGTAATCACCACCGTGATATCTGCCCCTGAAAGCGGCGCCGAGCTTTCCCCATGCCAACTACCCACAACATCATCGTGCCAACCCACCACGGCCCCTCGACCGCGCAAATGCTCGATGACAAGCTCTGCTGCAGTCTCGCGCACATCTGCCACATTGGGCTTATAGGCAACGCCCACAACCAGCACGCTCTTACCTTGCAGGCTCCCACCGTTATCGCCCTGCACCCGATCAACGATGTATTTCGACATCTCAAGATTCACTTCATTAGCTCGGCGAATAAATGTCGCCGGCACGCCACGTTCTTCCGCAACCGCCGCCAAATATGTAGGGTCGACCGGAATACAGTGCCCGCCCACACCAGCACTGGGTGTGAACTTCATAAAGCCATATGGCTTTGTATTGGCCGCATCCAGTGTCTCATACACGCTAATTCCCAGCGCATGAGCAATCTGAGCAAACTCATTAACTAAAGCAATATTGACCTGCCTAAAGGTATTCTCAAATAACTTCGCCGCCTCTGCCACCTCAGGGGAGGAGACCTCCACCAGCTGATCACAGAACTTCGAATAGAAGGCAAGGGTTGCAGCCGATGCCTCTGGTGTTAAGCCGGCATAAAGCCTTGGAGTGTTTTTCTGGTTGTAATCCGTGCGCCCTGGATCTACTCGTTCGGGGGAGATTGCGTACAAATGGTCGAACTTCCCACCAGAATACTTATCAATGGCAGGCTTAATATAATCGCGCAGCGTGCCAGGAAAAGATGTTGATTCGTTAATGATTAGCGCGGTGCGATTGAGGTTCTCACCCACCGTCTTACATGCCGCATCAATAAATGTGAGGTCTGGCTTGCGATTTTTGGTTAGCGGTGTCGGCACCGCAATCACCACAATGTCAGAATCTGCAATATCAGCACCCTTAGTAGTTGCGCGATAGCGCCCCTGCTTAATCCACTTACTTAAGGTCGCACTTTCTACGCCCTCGATATGAGAAATACCGGCATTCAACTGATCAACAATCTTTTGGTTGTTATCAAAACCAACAACGTCGTAGAACTCACCCGCAAATGCTGAGATGGTAAGGCCCACATAGCCTTGCCCGATTATTGAAACTTTCATTTACTGATTAGCAAGCTCTGGATTTCTTGGGTCAAGTCTCTTCATATTCTTCATCGCAAGCTCTTTTTCCTCAGCTGTCGAATTGGAGAGTGAGTAAAGCTGTGCCCAAGCATCGAAGTAATCTGGGTTGTGCTCAATACCCTTCAGCGCAACCTGATGCGCCTGTTCCAAAAGATTGCTATTGGAAAAGAGAGAAACCGCCTGAACAAATCGCGCACTATCTTTTGGATTCAGATAACCAGATTCCAGAGTAGCTAAGACCTTATTGACATCTCTTGAATTGATTGCGGCTCTCCATTTTGTATCCGCACTTACAGGCGGAGTAGCTATAAGCAATCCAATAACAACTCCGAGTCCTGCCACCAACTGCGGTGAAATCACAGCAGAAGATGCCTTCGTGGAAGCTCGTGATTTCCCGGCAGCCTGTACTGATTCAACAACTTGACCAGGTCTTGTCGCTACTTCATAAGAGATCAGGGCGCCTGTCAGCAACCAGCCCCACACAGCAAGTCCAATCTGATTAATACTAATGAGGGATTGCACTTCATAACATGTCCATGCAGCAACCATCGCCACAAATGTTGGGTTATATGACTTAGTTCTGCGCAAGACCTTGATTATTGCAATAGCAGCGAGGGTGAGTATTGCTAGATACGAAAGCAAAAGTGGCCAACCACCAAAGGCAAAGAAATCAATGACGACATTGTGAGAGGCGTTGGTAACTGTTCGCGGGCCGGGTAACACTGTCGCAGCGCTCTCTGAACGAGCCCTGCGATACCAGTCTCCATAGGAATCCATGCCAACACCTGTGACAGGATGATCCATTCCCATCTTTAACCCAGCACGCCAGTACTCGCCGCGAAGTGAGACGGATGTCTTGTAAACAAAAGATAGAGGTCCCTTTTGCAAAGTGCCAAAAATTGCAAATATTCCCACAATCGAAACGGCTGCAATATAAAAGTAAGTGAAAATCGGCTTCTTGATGTACGCCCGCACCATGAAAAAACCAATAATCGCAATTCCGCCAGCCGTAACAACGATGCCTTGAATTGAGTTTGAATCGAGAATCTCATAAAAAGCGACAAGGCCAACCAAGATTGCCGCTACACGATATTTCCAACTTGTTGACTTTGCGGCAACAAAGGCCATCAAAGTAGTGATGAACATTCCAAGAAACGCAGAGATGAAATTTGGATTACCAAAAAGTCCTAAAATATTTCCATACGGGTTACTCCACGAGAGAAAATCTCCGAAGGCAATCACCCATGCGCAATAAACAACGTTGACAATTCCCGCAAACTGCAAGCCCCAAATTACCTTTGTGAAATTTCCCTCTGACCTGAGCAACAGGGCACCGATTGCAACCATCGATAACACTAAGTAGGCGATCAGACCCGTGTTTCTTCCATAGGTGCCATAAATATTTTGCGCCAGAGGAGCCGCACTATTTACCGCAGAGTTCACAGAGGCCATTAAGAATAGAAGGGAAGCAATCAAAAAGTACTTGTATTGCGCAAAACCTCCGCGGCCAGCAAAAACCAGGAATAGCAAAAGGAGAGAGAAACCCAGACCTCCTGCTGCCGCGAGCTTTGTTGCATTTACTGGATCAGTTACAGAGTCCAAGACCAAGAATAAACAGGTAAAGGGCGTTCCGATTAGAAGTATGGAAGATGCGGTCTTCTCTGCTGCCTTATTAAACATGGGCTAATCCTAACGATAGAAAGGCCGAAACCCGGCTCTCCCGAAGGAGAACCGGGTTTCGGTTCTAGAGCTTTTCTAGAAGTTTCCGCGTATTAGGCGATTACTTCTTGAGGAGCTTGTTAACAAGGGCAGTCAACGCTGTGATCTGCTTCTTGAGGTTTGCAAGTGCTGTGTTAACAGACTTAGCAAGTGTTGCAACTGCAGCTGATGCATCTTCTGCTGCTGCTGTTGCTGCATCTGCTGCATCTGCGGCAGCTAGTGCTGCATCAGTTGCCGCATTTGCTGCATCTGTTGCCTCATTTGCTGCATCGATAGCACCATCTGTTGCTGGGTTGTTAACTGCAACTGTAACTACAGGTTTTGTTCCCGCAAGTGTTGCCACAAACTTTGTATCTGCTTTTCCTGCAGTTCCAGTCAGTGTGTATGTTGTTGCGAGCTCAGTTGTTGCTAATGGTGCAACACCCTTGACTGTCCACACACCAGCAACTGACTTGTTGGCTGTTGTGATGTCTAGGTCAGTAGCGATTCCACCTGTTGTTGTGCGAGCAGAAACGTAGTCTGTAAGCGCTGAGCCTTCAGGTACTGCGTATCCGTTAGCATCCTTAGCGGTCACTGTGTGAACAACATCCAAACCGGCAGAAGTTGAAGCTCCTGTGATTGTAAATGTTGAAGCCTTAGCTGAAGAAAGGGTTACATCAGCTGAAGCTGTAACAGTTCCTGCCTTGAAAGTTACTGTGAACTTTCCGTATGTTTCTGCTGCTAGTGAGTCGACACCCCAGAAAACTTCACCGGCAGCGTTAGCTGTTGCAGTGTCGTTAGCGCCTGAGATTGATGCTCCAGCAAGTGTTGTAGGTGAAACTGTTGCTGTTGGGTAAGCAGATGGTGATGTGATTGCATTTCCAGCTGAATCTTTAAGAGTCAACTTGATTACGCCACCTGTGTGTGCCGCTGTATCACCCTGAACAGTTGGCTTAAGAACTGTCGCTGTGATTGAAGCGATTGTTGTATCAGTAAATACAACTGACTTTGTGGCAACAACTGTTCCAGCTGTGTTCTTGATTGTTACAACTGAAGTACCAGCTAGACCATTTGCGTACAAGAAGAACGCTGCGCGACCTGTGCTATCTGGACGTGTTGATGCAGTGTACTTAGCGATCGAATCTTGTGACTGCTTGGTGTAAGCAGTAGCAGAATCGTATGTACCAGCCGCAACGCTAGCTGTCAGGATAGTTCCTGGGCCAGATGTGATCGTCGCTGTCAATGTGTCACTTGTGATTGCTACATCAAGACCATCCTTGTAGTAAGCAACGATTGACGCTGTGGCTGAGTCTGTTGCTGTGTATGTCTTTGCTTTTGTTGGAGCAGTTGTAGCATCAGCTGTAGCGGTGAATGTTTCACCCGAAACGAGGTAGAACCCTGACTTAGCAGCAGAATATGTACCTGCAAGCGCTGTTGCACCAACTGTGATTACAACTGTTTCGGTTGAAGCTGTGAATAAACCTGAACCAGCAGTTGCAGTCTTGACAGATACAGTGATTGTACCTGCAACTGGAGTTGCAACCTTGATTGTTGTGTTCGCATTAGCAGCTGCTGCAAGAGCAACTGTGTTTGTGCCGTTTGTGATAAATGTGTTGCCAGATGTCTGCGCAACAAAATTGCCACCTGTAACTGTGAGTTCTACATCCTTAGCTGTCTGGAAACCAGTCAGTGTTACGAAGTTTGAAGCTCCGGCTACGCCACCGCACTCAGCACCAGTGGTTGCTGAAGGAGTGATTGTTCCGCCATCTGCTGTCGTACAGTTAATGAATGCATTAGCTACTGTCTGAGCTGCGCTTGAAGGCGCAACTGCAACAACGCTAAGACCCAAAGCTGCAACAGCAACAAGCGCTATGCGCTTGAAAGTTGTCTTTGTAGACATTTGTTTCCTTTCGATAGTCGAGTTACGGAATTTCCGTACCTCGGCTTTGGAATCAGTTTCCTGACTCCGCTCGATTCATCGCACGTGCTGATGAATCAAATTCTCCACCGTGTATCCGGACGCGGTGAAGAAACTTATTTAATTACGCTCGCGGTATTAATACCGCCTGAGCCAAAATTTGGGTCTTGCTCGCGTTGAGCAAGAGACGAGACGTGATCGTCTTAGGTGCGCCAACCAGGTCATAGCCACGGTTGCCCACGGCAATAGACAACTCTGAAGTTGGGGTTGAGAGTAGGGAAATTGTAACGGTCGTAAGGTACTGGCCATTGGACATACGCTCAAAATCCACGCTCGTGGCGCGAGCTTGCGCTACCGCCCAGATGCCATTGATTCCAAAGGATACGTACTCGACCTCATACCTTGTGCCGTTGCCATCAACTGTGATGACCTGATCGATCGCCACATTGGGTCCACCCACGGAAGTGATGGCTTGGGTGGCCAAAATTGTGCCTTGCTCAGTTGCCTCGGGGATATTGCGGTTAATGCGGATCTTGCCGAGGGTTCCGTTCTCACCTGTGACAGTGAAAGCTGTTGGAATACCTTCAGAATCAAGGCCAGGCCAGGTGGCCTTTGCGCCCTTGATAAATACGCCAGAGACCATAGTTGAAGACTTCTTGGCTGGCTTTGAGATAGATGGAGCAGGAGCTGCTGCCTCAGTTGTTTCAGCGGGAGCTGCAACCTCAGCCGTTGGCTCCTGAGTTGTGACTGTTGGCAGCACGCCTTCTTGGCCCGTGAGTGAGTTAAAACCGAGGAAAGCAGTGACTACCAATAGTAATGAGAGTGCGACCTTAGAAGACTTAGCGGCAAGGACTGCTGCTTTCTTATAGGTAGTTGAAAGCATGTCGAGGGCGGTAAGACCACGCTCGTGATCGATAACAAGTTCTGAAAGAACGCGACGAAGTGATGTGCGAGCGCGAGAAACAGTGTGGCGCACGGCAGATTCCTTGATACCAAGCTCGGCTGCGATCTCTGAGGTCGAGCGACCTTCCATCTCCCACATAACTAGCGCTGCGCGCTCTGCTGGGGAAAGTAGGGCTAGAGCCTGGCGAATGATTGCGGCATCTTCAGCCTGTGTAAGAACTGCTGAGTGATCTCCTGATACCTGCCACGCAGCTTCTACTTCAGCCTGGGCATCATCTAGGACAACAAGGTTTGGACGGCGCCCTTCCATGCGGAAGTAGTCGATGCAGAGGTTTTCGATGGTGCGATGTAGATATGACAGAGCGTGCTCTGAAGATTCAAGCTCAGGGGCAGCAAGCATGAACTTGATAAGTGAGTCTTGGGTGATCTCTTCAGCTTTGGCAGAGTCTTTTAATACTCGATTGGCATGCGCGAGTAGCCCTGAACGGTGCTCAGTGTAAAAAGCCCCCAGTTCAGCAACTGTCCATACGCTAAGTGCCACTTTTTGGATCCTTCATTAACCGGTTTTGTCTTGAAGAGCTCAGCCGTCGCTGCCTCTATCTGCTTCTACGAATCCCATCCTAGATTGTCGCGGGAAGGGGACAAAACGGACATTTCGCTCTATAAACCCAGCAGCCTTGCTTGTTCTTCAAAATCTGGGACTTTACTCTTTAGATCAATAAATGATCCGCTCGCGATAACTGCCCCGTCAGCCATATAAACCACTAAATCAGCATTTTGAACGGTTGAAAGTCGATGGGCAATCATGACTACAGTCGTATCGCCGCGAAGGCCAGCAATTGCCGTTGATATCTCAAATTCTGTTTGCCCATCCATCGCGCTTGTGGCTTCATCCAATACCAATAACTTGGGGTTTGAATAAAGAGCGCGTGCAATCCCTAGTCTTTGTTTCTGTCCTCCACTTATATGAGAACCATTTTCACCAATGCGTGAATTGATTCCTTCTGGAAGTTGTCTGATGTAGTCTGAAAGTTGAGCACTCTCTAGTGCGGCCCAAATCTTGGGGACGTCTATTTCATCCGCTTTTTCTGAAATTGCAATATTCTGTGCGATGGTGCCGGAAGTTAAGAAAATTTCCTGTGGGACATAAGCAATCAAACCCGGAAAACTTTTTTTGCACTCATGAGGGCTTAATCCTGAAATAGAAATTTGTCCAGGTTGGGTTGAGAGTACTCCAAGAATGCAATCGACTAATGTCGTTTTACCCCCGCCGGAAGGGCCAACGATTGCGATGTGCTTTCCTGCGCCAAATGTTAAATTCACATTATTTAGGGAACGCGCCTTAGAATCGTTGTAAACATAAGTTAAATCAGTTATCTCTACTGAAGGGATAAAATCAGTTCGCGGCCTAATTGTGCTCACCTCATCCAACTCAAGATCGAGATTTTTCAAATCTGCAATTAAATTAAGTGTGGGTGTTGCCGCTCCCAAACTGCCTTTTATCTGGACGGTTCCTTGCTGTATTCGAAGGACTGCTGGCGCAATTCTGCTACCCGCAGCGATAAATATAGAAAGGCTTGCTATGGCATGGACTGCATCCAATCTAATGAACTGAATCGCTGCGATGGTGAGTGCAGAAACCACCACGGCGGTTTCCAATATATATTTGCTCATATTTGGCATGAGGTTTAACTCCGCTGTAGAGCTTGCGAGTTTCCTCCGCAGCTTGGCTATCTCTTCTATGTAGTGAGGAAATTTATCCTTTAGGGAGATTTCTCTATATAGATTGAGAGTGTCTAGAATTTTCTCTGCGCTTTCTACATTCATTACCGACTGGATTTCTCCTAAGTCTCTGGCCTTGCGATGCATGAAGGTATACAAACCGAACCCAATCAGCCCAAATATGACCAACGTTGACGCAGCAATAAATGGGTCAGCAACTAACAACCCTGTTAATAGAATCAATAAGAGTGCAAGATCTGAAATTATGGTGACAGCTGCACCAAGGACACTCATGGTGATGGAAGTTACTCCATAAGTAACAGAAAATAGAATTTCTTGTTTATTTCTTTGATTGATGAAACCCAAATCTTGCTTCAGGAGGGCTGAAATCAAGTTTGAGGTTACTGCAGAACCACGCATACTCAAGAAATAGAGCACTCTTCGAGTTAAGAATATTGAGATAAAGGTTCGTCCAACCAAGAACACCGCTGCCAGCAGCCCCAATAATGATATTTGGCTTTGGAGCGCCCAGCCTTCGATACCAATTGCTTCAAGAATTACTTCAACTTTTCCTATTGGACTTGCGGACTTGACTCCAGTAATCGCCAGAGCGCCCAAAACGCCGATAAGCGCTACACCGACCAAATCTAGTAGGCTGAGAGTAATTTGAACTAGCATGACAAGAAATATCTTCTTCTTGTCTCGTTTTGTAAGCACGGAGGCAGAACGCCTGATTGTTGAATTGCGCCAAGAAATTCGGAGTTTTCCTAGCATTTGTTTGTCCTCAATTTAGGCAGTTTGGTCTTTCCAAGCTTCAACCCTAATCCATTCTAGCGGGATTATGTCCTTAGGTTCTGGCATTGCCTTGAACCATGGTTTAGGGGCTACCACAAGGGGTGTTTGCGTATGTGAAAGCTTGGCTCCCCACCAACTAAAAGTGGAGTTTCCAATAATGTAGCCCTTACCTAATCGCATCAATTGCAAAGTTGCTGCGGAAGAATCTTGGCATTCAGATACACGCCTAATTAGATGTTTATACCGCTGGGGAATAAAACTAATTGCTCGGTCAAAGTCGTCAGAAAACAACCAAAATGAATCATATGGAAAAATTGACATATGCTTTTCAATTGCTGCTTCGTAATATTCAGGGTCCGGGACACCAAAATTGCTTTCTACTAAATAATCTCCTAAGCGAATGTGAATTACAAGAGGGTTGGAGATCCCGGCAAGTTTCTTATACGTTTTTTGAACCGACTCATACTCTCTTGTCGTGAGATTCGTTAATTCTTTCTGAGTTGTATTTGTAAATCGGTAGGTTTGAAAGTAACCAATAAACAAAGTATTGAGATTTGAAGTCTCGACTTCCTTAAACCCAATTTCTTCGATTACATCAATTGCGCCGCCGCGCCCCAAAATAAGTTGTACATGTACTCGTGTTATTGCCGAAATAATGACTTTGTAAAGCTTTAGTTTTTCAAACTTTGTGGGATTAATCCTAATTTTCCGATTATGACCTACAAGCTTGCCGAGCCACCATCCATAAGGCTCCTTTTTTACCAACATTATCTTGTCTGGAATATTAAAGCTAGCGATTTCAGGCAATCCATTTTTATTCATACGGCAGTGACCGACGTTCGGGTTGAGGAAAACTTCTTGCCTAGTTTTCTCTGAAATTTCAAGTGCAGCAGCCAACTGAAAAAGCTGATTCCCCAGCCCACCCATTAGGCCAACTTGATTGCTCATCTAAGCCTCCTCACAGGGTAAGTGGAAATTAAAATTAGTTTTCCGAGACCAAACAGACTGATTATCTTGGGAGAGATTCCAAGTAAGAAAAGAAGATTTCCAATTAGGTGTCTTTGGGAGCTATTTCCTAATAGGGCGAAGATCTGAGCAGCAAGAAAGTCTAAATTTCGAAAAGTTTGCCGTTGTGAGATCTTATGAAGGCTCAAGTTGATTGCTATTCGTAGATCTTGGATTTTCTCTGGGTCATTCGTTAATTGGTAATAATTCCCAACATGGTACGAGTAGAAAACTAAGTTGGCGAACTCAAATTGAGTTTCTCTAGGATTCAGTTCTAAATAAAAGACTTGGTCTTCTGCCATGCATAACGGTGGAAACTGAACCCCTGACTCTCTCAGGTACTGATTTCGAAAGACGAATCTCCAAAGCCCTAAGTTCTTGGGCAGGCGTTTAATCAAATCCTGCAAGTTCTCAGCTTCATGTTTTGTTTTTTTCCCAGTCTTTACTGCCAAAGTTTCAAAATTGCCAACAATTATGTCTGCGGTATCTTTAGTTGAATGGATAGCCTCTTCGATGCTAGATATTTGCGGAACATCGTCTGCATCAGCAAACAGAATCCATGATCCTGTTGCCTTTGATAGCCCGAAATTTCTTGAATCACCTGGATTTCGGAAATCCACCTCAAAAATTTGAATTCCTGGGTGGTTAGTTATAGCAAAGGCCAAATTAATAGCTTCACGTGTCTTATCGTCTATGTGGTCAAGAACCATAATTACTTGGACGTTGTTGACAATAGAAATCCAAGATTGCAAAGCGGATATTTGGCCATTCAATTGACCGACAGGCACGACTACGCTCAATACGTAGTTTTCTTCGAATGCCATTATTCAATTATATGTTATGCGGGCGATTTTAGAGCCCACGGGTAGTACATTTTAATCCTATGAAAGGCGCTGAATTTTGAAAACGGTTGTTACATTCCTAGTAATTAATCAAATTGAAGAACTGCCCGTCGCTTCAATTCAAAGTGTTTTGGATAATTCAGAATCTGAAATTCGAGTTGGGTATTTGAATGAACAGGATATCAATAACCTCAAAATTTCCTCGAGGGTGCAATTCATTAGGCTCCAGCCAATTCCTAATTTGGATCTAAGTGGTGTATACAAAGATTTTTCTGAGACGCTTTTTTATCAGATAGTTCAGTTAAAGTGGCAATTAATAGAAACTTTATTGGATCAAGAATTTGATGTAGTTATTTACTCAGACTTAGATGTGATTTGGGTATCCAATCCAGTTCCTTCTCTATTAAATGTCTTTACGCGCGATTCGGAAGTTGCAATCCAAATTCAATCCTTCACGACCGAACCTGACAACCCAAGACTTTGTATGGGATTTGTTGCATTTAGGAATTCACTTCATACACGCGAGATAGTTTCATCCTGCAAGCAAAATCATACGGAAATGATAAAAGTTAACTCACATGTAGGCGATGATGACGTCATAACGAAGTACTATGTTGAGAACAATTGTGTCTCCAAAATTCGCTTGTTGCCGCAAAGCACCTTTCCGGTTGGGTCATTCCTTAACTTATACGCTACTCGCCCAATTTTTCCTGGCTTAAGCTCACCAAAGCCATACATTTTTCATCTTAACTACGTTGTTGGACTTCGAAATAAGCGGATCATGCTCAGGCTATTTAAACGCAGATTTGAATTTAACACTTATGGGATGAAGCACTGGGTGATTTTGCTTGCGGTTAAACGCCTTCGATTCATTTTTTCACTCGCAGCAAAACAGCTAAAGGCCTCAAGAAAGTTTTAATTTTTCGATTTGCATAGTAAGCGAAATTCCCAACTTTCCAAAGCAAAGGCGTAAGTCGCGGAGTCCTGATTTCGATATTCTTCTTCACGTAAAGGGCATCGCCCCAACCAAATTCAGTCCACCTTGTAGCGGATCTAGAAAATCCAAAACCTGAAAGGTAATCATCCAGCTCCGATACAAGGCAGCATCCTTCATAAAGTTCGTCTTTGTTCACTTCCGAATAGATCCATTTGATTTCTTTGATTCTTGATCCAAAACCCTTCAAGGCTTCTAACTCCGCTCCTTGAATATCAAGGCATAGGTAGTCGGCTATTGAATCACTAGGAATGACATCCTCGAGAATCTGTGTAGTGACTTTGATGGAATGAGAATATGTAATGTCCGGATGGGCTTCATTGTGCGTTCCAAGATTTAGAAGTGATGTCGATGCTGAGTTAGTCATTACTTGTAGATCCAGGGGGATTCCCGGTTTGCTCCAGACAGCAGCATCGAAAACTAAGTCTTCGGAGTTAACAAATTTCTTTTTGAGAAATTCGACTTTGTCTGGTTGAGCCTCAACCCAATAAACTTTGCCCCACTTCGCTTCAGAATATTGAACTGACTCCTCGGCCTCATGGGCGCCAACGTGAATAACTCCCTGAGGCGATACATTCCAAAATTGAGTGAGTTCATTTACAGAAATAAGCACGGCTTATCATAGCATTTGGACATGGGAAGGAGTTGAAATGTATTCCTTCATGAAATCCCGTGCCTATGTTTTGGGTGTTTACATAAAGCAGATCTATCGGTGGAAAAAAATTTCCGATCCTTATTTATCAGTTGACGCTTTCGCCGATTTGGCCGACGTATGCATTTTTCCTCCAAAGTATAGGAAGCGCACGCCAAGCGTAAGAGCAATTGTTAATGCAAAAGTCATTTTTTGCCCAAGCGATAGGCTTGATGAATTTCTCCAGAAGTTTCACGGGTTGATTCAGCCTAAAGTGATTATCGCGGGAAATAGTGACTTTGAATTTAAGAGTTTGCCGTCAAACTTGCCAGCAAGTGTGAGAATGCTACTTTTGCAGAACTCGTTCATATCTGATAATCATAAGGTTTTTACCTTGCCAATTGGCGTCGAAAACCTACGCCTAGGTGTTAACGGACACCCAAATTTATTCAGATTTACAAAAATTCCACCTGCAGCGCGGGGGAGAGTACTTTTCGGGCCATTCAGCGCGACACATCCAATTCGCGTGGGAATTAAAGAGAGATTTTTAAACATTCCTGACACATGGAAATACATGCATTCCAGAATCAGCCCAAGAAGATACCGAAAAATTATTGAGGAAGGCTTTGAATTCGTAGCTTGTCCGCGAGGCAACGGAGTCGACACACATCGATTATGGGAAACGATCTATCGAGGGAGAAAAGCCATAATCTTTCAAGATGATTGGTCTCGGTCAATCCCATACCTAGAACCACTTGTTTGCACCCTTAGTGAATGGACTTTAGACGAGGTGATCAAAGCATCTCAAAAAGACTTGACTGACTTTGATCCAAGTTCAATTCCTGAATTATGGATGCCTTTCTGGAGGGAACTCATTTCTAGATATCTAGATTAAAACTTGAAACCTGTGGCACCAAAGTAACTTGATTCGAGGAATGACCCATCCTTGCAACCGTCAAACTCCTTAATGGTTCCAACTGCTTTATCCCAAATCGTAACCGACATACTGAGAGCCAACTGCTCTGAAATTCTAATTACTGAAGCTCTGTCGACTTCCCCTATCTCCCAGTCTTGAGCAAAAGAAACGATTTCTCTCTGCAGTTTAAGCACTTGGTCCTTTTCCATCTCTGTCAGGCTCAGATCTGAGAAACAGACAAATGAAGTATTGAACATGCTTGCAGATGAAAAACGCTCAAATTCATTGGTTGCAATCATTTTTGAAAAAACTTCGTGACTGTCCAAGTTAAATTCTCGAACCAAGAAATGTACCCGCTTTTCGTTTTGAACATCAACCTTCAGCGGACCATTCCAACGCATATCTGCATCCATAAACATTTCTTTTGTTCCCGCAAGTTCCAGGATTAACCTCAACTTTTGAATTTGCCAAGGTTCTTCTTTCTCCTCAATTGAAATTAACTCAATTGATTTAGAAAATCTGCTTCTTGGAATCCAAGTCATTAATGACGGCATAGTGTATTTATCCGCGTGTAAAACAATGGTCGAATTTGGATGAAAATGGAGGAAGCTGTTAATGCAAGTTTGGGCCAACTCAGAATACTTTGGATTCTTTACAACAAGGAGATGAGAAGTAAATTCTTGGTAATTCTGATTAAACTGAGGTAAGTACTGATACCTCAACAGGTTTATTTGAGTCCTCACCCTTGAAAACAATTTCCTTATTCTTTGCTCAACAGGTTGCCATGTTTTCATTGTTCGACTCCCGGTGTAGATTTAGATTATGAAAGCATACGTCATAAACCTAGATACACGTGCTGATCGCTGGGATTCTGTTGTGAAACAATGGGAGAATAGAACTGAAACTCTGATTCGAGTCAGCGCTGTAGAATCGAATTCAATTTCAGAGTCACATTCCCAGTACTTACCACCTCAAGTGGTTGCTAATTGGAAGTCTCAATGCAAAGTATTTAGCGAGTTTTTGAGTACGAAGGATTCATGCGCACTTATTCTTGAAGATGATTTCATTCTTGGAGATACTGACTTGAATAGGTGTTTGGAAATTATGAAGAATTCGGAGTTAGACTTCCTTCAGCTTGGCTATCTTTACAACTCACCTATGGATTTTATTTGGATCAAAGCCATGAACTTCCGAGATGCTCTCTTAAAATTCTTGAGTTTCTTTGCATTTAAACTCAATAGCTCTCTGTGTGCCCGGCTCTTGCTACAGGAGCAAAAGCAGATTAACTTCGGAATAGTTCTCAACCACGCAGGCGCCGGGTCACATGCTTACATGGTTTCGCGCAAATTTGCGGAGGAGATGTTAGTGATAAACAAACCGGTGTTTCTGGCAGCCGATGGACTCTTTATTGCAATATCAAACCTAAGATTCTTGAAGATGGGTAGATTGAGAAGCAACAGAATTAAACAGAGCAATTCTCCGAGTTCAATTACAAAGCGTTTTGTTAATTAGCTTTGCTGATTTTTTCTTTGAAATACTCGATGGTTTTAGTGAGTCCTTCGTTCAATTCAACTGAAGGTTTCCATCCTAGTGCACTTGATGCGAGTGAAATATCAGGCTTTCGTTGTTTGGGGTCATCTGAGGGAAGCAACTCAAATTCTATTGGTGATCGGGATCCTGTCAGTTCAATTATCTTTTCTGCCAGCTGTAGAATTGTAAATTCACTGGGATTGCCTAGATTTATTGGGCCGACCAACGAACCTTCCAGCTTCATCATGCGTACAAAAGCATCAATTAAGTCGGTGACATAACAGAACGAGCGTGTTTGGGATCCATCTCCATAAATTGTTATTGGTTGATTTTGAAGCGCCTGAACAATAAAATTACTAACAACTCGTCCATCATTAACTGACATTCTAGGGCCATAAGTGTTGAATATTCGAGCAATTCTAATTTTCGTTCCATACTGCCTGTTGTAATCCATGTATAGGGTTTCAGCAGCCCTCTTTCCTTCATCGTAGCAAGATCTAATTCCAATCGGATTTACATTCCCCCAGTAAGTTTCATTTTGAGGGGATACAGTTGGGTCTCCATAAACTTCGCTAGTTGAAGCTTGGAAAACGGGGATATCTAGTTTACGTGCGAGATCTAGGGAATTTAGTGCGCCTAAGACGCTTGTTCTAGTAGTTTCTACTGGAAATCGCTGATAATGAACCGGAGATGCAGGGCAAGCTAGGTTCATAATTGCATCAACTTCGAAAGAAAACGGTTCAGTTACGTCGCCCCTGATAACTTCTAATTGGTCGTTTTGAATGAAATTTCTTAGATTATCCTTAGTTCCAGTATAGAAATTATCCAAACAAATTACATTATGCCCATCCAGAAGCAGACGCTCGACCAAGTGAGACCCAAGAAATCCCGCACCCCCGGTAATTAGATAGCGCATTCTACGCTCACTTTTTCGCTCCAAAGTTAATTACATATTCATGATATCCAACAAGACACATGAAGGCGAAATTCTTTGGATTGTTAATGGGGTTTAAATTAGTTCTCTTGACCGTCGCATGCTTGTTAACTTCTGAAAATATTCTTTTTGCTTCGAAGTAATTCCGAGCTCGCCAGATTTCAAATGAAATTCTTGTTAAGCCTGGGAAAAACTTCCTGTGAGGTCTGTAGAATCCTGGGTGAACTGCAAGGAGCAACAACGCACCATGCGATTGTAAACCTTGCAATGTTTTTTTATCAGAAAGTATCCCCCATTCGGCTCCTTCAATATCCATCTTGATCACTAGTTTAGTATCTTCTTGGTGAACCTTATTCAATTCATCAGATAAGGCAATCACTTTGATTTTAGCAGTTGAATCTTTGTGAATCTCTGCAAATATAATGTCTGATAAGACCTTGGAGTCAGACCCTTTTGCAAAATCAATTTCTCCGTCTTGCGCACCAAGCGCGCTGTTGCTGACAGTAATCTTGTCTTTAATCTGTTCATTTAAATTGACATTGCGGCGAAGAACTCGGTTCATCATGGGATCGGGTTCATATGAATAGACATTAGACCCGAAGCTAGCTGCAAGTAGAGTCATGGCTCCGTTCGCCGCACCTATATCCATAAAGGTCGAATTGGGTCCACAATTTCGTTTTAGAAAATCTAAGGTGTCAGGCTCATACTCAGACCTAGAAATTCGTTGCCAGAAGTCCTCACCGTAGAAATCTTCGTTGAGGTCGACTGCTAACTTGTACTCATTGAAACTAAATGAAAATTGCAAGATTCCCCCAAGTCGGTATGACCCAACTATACATTTTTTACTCATAAATTCATTAACATTTTGGCTGCGATACGAATCTTTCTACCTATACTTGACCTATTGAGGGTTTAGGTTCTATTCATCTTCAAAGAAGACTTGGAATTTCAATGAAGCGCCTTGCCAGCTGGGTCAACGCTAACCTTACCGGATACTGAGAATCCAACTTGGGAGAAAGATTGATTACGAAATTTTCAACTCTGAGACAGGCAAGCTATCTCCTGGTATTCGCTTTTCAATTCATAGTTGTGGGGCTCATAATGCGCCTCGATCCCGACCCACACCATGATGGAATTCTCTACGGCGCTGCCGTGAGAATTAGTGATAGTGGTGTGCCTAATCGCGATGTGTTTGCCCAGTACGGACCGCTGGTCCCTGAGATTCAAGGGCTTTGGCTTCGATTTTTTGGACCATCACTGATTAATCTGAGAATACAGGCGTTATTGATTTTCATTTTTGTTTCAGTAGCTATCTGGAATGTCGCCAAACTTTACACATCTCGAAGAACCGCGCACCTTATCTCCTCGACTTGGATTCTGGCCATTCCTTCCGTTCTTCCTTGGCCAAATATTTATACAACACTTATTTCTATTTCATCATTTCTGCTTTTAGTTGATTTGAAGGAAAGAAAGATCCAGAACAGCCCAATAAGGGTAGTTATCGCCGCATCGTTGATTGGAGTCGGCGTTTACGGCCGAATTCATTTGATTGCAATCTTTATACTTGTTTCATGTTATTTCTTACTGGTTAAAAACCTAAGAATAACGCTAGTCCCTTGGGTGTGCGGTTTTTTTGGTTCTGTTTTTTCGATTGCACTAATCCTGCAACTTAATGGTGCTTTGAAAAGTTTCATCTCTCAATGTATTTCTTGGTCTTTTTTTGAGTATGCCAGCCCTTCGATAAGCAAAAGTTTTGTCGTAGGATTATTTTGGTATCCTGTAATTTGCGTTTTTTTGGCTTTGATAATTCTGTCAGTTCGATCACTAATCCAATCTAGGAATGGAATTTCAGTTTCCATTTTTCTGATGATTGCGCTGTTTCTAACTCTGTTGCTTATTTCTAAAATCGACAGGACAGGGGATCTCACACTTAGAAACCCTAAAGTCCTCTCAATTGATCTTGCGCGGAATATGTTGAATTCCCTTGATTATTCTGTTTCATTCATCATGGCCCTTGCTTTTATTCTAGGTTCATTCAAAATCAAACAGGTGCCAACAGCCAACGCGCTCGGCGTGCTCTACTCCGTGGGGGTAATGACTCAGTTGTATCCTAAGTACGATGTAAATCATTTGTGGCTCGTTTCTCCAATGTTCATCATTGGATTTCTTGTGGCATTTGGAAATACCTCGCTATTTAGAAAAATCTCAGTCCGGCCCCTTCAAATTGTCCTCCTGGGGCTATGCGTAGCGCTGTCCGCACAGATTTTTTCTCTAGCTTTACAACCTCGTTCATCTTTTGAAAGTCTTTCGCTAAAGGGGATGTCCGGTCCTACCGAGTTCGCAAGAAGTCTCGATCTGACCATGTTGCAGTTAGAAAAATTTGCGAAACCAGAATCTACTGTTTTTCAGTGTGAAAATGGAATTTTTGCTGGCGCAGGAGGAAAGTATCTTGCTTCCTCCAATTCACTAGTAAATTGGGGACCCGATGCCAACGAAAGTGAGTTTGGTTCTCAAGTTTTCTTCTGCGGAGTCAGCGATAAAGTGATTCGTGATATTGAATCTACCGGGTACCAGATAGTATTCAAAGTTCCATTGGTTTACTTCGGAGATACAGAACCTAGTGGACTCTGGAACGTCATGCTCAAACTTATAAAGTGATTATTCACGCTTTGAAGATGTCATTCAGAGCGAATCTTTTCTAGCACCATTTTTTCCCAATGCGGTAGCCATAAAGATTCGCATTTTTTTGGATCAAAATCTTTCCAAATCTCCAAATGTTCCTCCAATAATCCAGGATTTAACTCGGATATTTCGCGTACTAGCAAAATGGGAATCTTTAAATCAATAAGAGTGCGGGCCCAAGGGGTATCAAGCATGACCGGAAAAGAATTTCTGTACAAACTTTCCCAAACTCTATGATTCTCATAACCGTTACCTTCGCAACAAAAAACAAACTTATACCTTCCAAAAAATTCTACATACTGACTGTTCGGAATGTATTCGCGATAGACATCAAATACATTCGGCATTTTCAGCGCTTGATACACTGCATGATATCTATTTGGGTTTGTTGGCCACATGGGTGGCATTAGAACCCTGTCAACTATTGTATTGCTGTTTTGTGACTGGAAATCTTTTGGGAAACCAGCTCTGGCTAGCCTTAAGTTCTCTAACCCAATAGGGATAGTGACCTTATCCTGGGTATTTGCCCTAGAATTGTTTTGGCAGAGCCAGAATTTTACCGATGGCGGAAATTCGATTGACGAATCGAAGTTTTCATCGCTATTACCGCAGATAATCACTCGTGCATGTATGTCATTAAAGTGCGAGTCCATTAGCTTCTTAAGATTGTGACCCGCGACAAAAACGATTTTCGCCTTCTTAAGTTTCTTTCTCCGAATTTTGTTTTTTCCACTTTTTCCATATGCATAATAATTTGCGAGAGAAGCGAAGCTGTCTCCAGACAAAAATGGTGCGTTTATCTTCCCTCGCAGCAATAACTGGTGTATTCTCAACTTAAAGAATCGATAGTGATTGAAGGGCAATGGGCGAGAAAGCATTAAATACTTCGGGTCACAGTAAGGTTCATTCGCCTGCAACTGAAAACCTCCTGATTATTGGGGGAACATCGAGCCTTTCCAGGTATATTTGTGAATTAGCTCTTGGTGATGGTTGGTCAGTATATTCCACATTCAGAAATGAAAACAAGAAATTCCTCCCTGATCGCTTAAACTGGATTTATCTAAATTTTGAAGAGCTTGAGAGCGTTGACAAAGCCCTCCGCCAGTTAGATAAGGTTAAATTCAAAAAAGTCATTTATCTGGTTGGAGAAATTTCTGGGATCCAAAATATGGACACACCTTTTGTCGATTTGGACTCATATTTTAAGAGAAACATCTCTGTCCCTGTTTGGTTCTTGAAGGACCTCATGCTCAATCGAGAATTTGGTGAGGGTTCGACATTCACCTACATGTCTTCAAGAGCCTCTCGACTAGGTAGTAATGATTTTTGTTACGGAATCGCGAAAGCTAGTATCGAAAATTTTGTCAAATCTCTTAGCTTATTGCCAACGTTGAAAATTAAATTTAAAGTATTGCATTCAGGGTTGATATTGGGTAGCGGAATGCAAAGCAAGATGCCCCCAGAAGTTGTGAAGGCGCATATGGATAAGTCTGGGGATGGGCTAATTGATGCAGCCTCGATAGCAATCCAGATTTGGAAATTTTCTGATTTTAGAGAACCAGTTTCTAATTTAGAGGTATTGGAAGTAGGGCCTTCATACTGATGGCGAGCAAAAAAATAGCAGTCATCGGTGGAGGCATTTTCGGGCTGGAGATTGCAACCGCCTTGATGGGCGCAGGTCACAAGGTCACTCTATTTGAAAAAGAGAATGGTGTGATGCTCAAAACAACTTCGAATAATCAGAATCGGCTACATCTGGGGCTTCACTACCCCCGAGATATGAAAACTGCTCGACAATCAAGATTTGGGTTTGATAAATTCATCAAAAAATATCCTGGGAGCGTAAGGACGGGATTTACCAATTACTACGCAGTCTCAAGCGAGTCTACGCAGACCTCAACCGAGGCTTTCGTAGAGTTTGCGAAAACGGCGGAAATTCCGATAATGCCGATCTCGCCGAATGGTGCGAGGGACTGCGGTTTTAATGTTGAATTGATAGATTCCTTGTGGGCTTGTAAGGAAGCGGTCGTAGATATTGAGGTTTATAGGAAGCTTGCACTTAAAGCGGCTGTCTCAGTAAACCTTCCGATTATGTTGTCTACCGAGATTTCTTCGGCCAACTTCGATGGCAGACTTTGGACTTTGAATTCAAACGGTGTCGATAAGGGTAGTTTTGAGTTTATCGTCCGTGCGACCTACGGCCAGGATAGAATGACCATTAACGTCACCCCCGAAAACCCGATTGTTTATGAATTTCAACAAACTTTGGTTTTTGAAGTATCTTCAAAAGCAAAGCTATTTGGATTGACAGTTGTCGACGGGGATTTTGTAACGATTCTGCCACGTGGATTTTCTGGTAACTTCTTGATTTACTCCCCACTCCCCAGTGTATTGAACCGCTATGTAGGTGAATCGGTCCCCCGGAGTTGGAATTTTGATGACCAGCACATGATTGAAAGTAGCTTCAAGAAAGTTTCTGAACGAGCAGTAATGTACGCACCAGTACTCGGGGAAATTTCTCTCACAAATGTACTAACTGCAATTAGGGCGCTGCAGCCATTTGTTTCAAAGACCGATCAACGAGTTAGTTTTCACACTAATCCATATCCTAATTTTTATGATATTCAGTCAGGCAAGATTGACCACGCTATCGAGATAGCTGAATCATTATGCGCTTTACTTCCTGCGTGACCACCTTGATATAGAAAGACTGAGTCTGATCTGAGTTTACTGGCCCTGAAGCCTTCTAGGAAAATGTTCTCATGGAATGTCTAGTCGACCTAGGCCCACAAAGATCAAATCAGTCGTATAATTGACTGGTAAATTCGGTAAAGGAGACTTCTGCCGATATTTCTGACCACTTGATGTGCCTAGAACGGGATTTTATGAAAACTCAAGAAAAAAGGGTATTTGGAAAGAAACTTGACTGGACATTCCTCATATTCCCGATTTGGATTCCGATTCTTTACATTTTGCTGGAAAATTTGTCAGGCGAGAATGCCCCTCTGGTGACATTTGCGTTTATATTTTTAATCGGTGAATCTCATTTTCTGGCAACTCTTTTTTTCTTCACGGAAGAAAATCGCGAATACATTAATTCCAAGAAGAGAGAGTTCTATTTGATTCCGCTAGTTCTCATTTTGGTGAACACACTATTTTTCTCGATAAATCTCAAATACGCCTTAATCCTTGGAGCGCTAATGTCGGCTTATCATGTAACCCGACAATCGATTGGTCTCTTAAAACTATTTGGTGGAAAGAATTCCAAACTTGAGTTCGACATTTATTTGTTTTCTATATTCTTTGTTGGAATAGGTTTTCTTCGAACCAGCAATCAGTACTTTGAATCAGATAATTTCATTTATAAACTGACTACTTATATTTGGGATTTCTTAACAATCGTTAATACGCCTACAATCATGGTGTTGGTGATTCTCTATCTTACCTATCGAGTTTTGAGAAACCTTGACAAGATGAGCAAAGAGGCTGTTGCTTTGTACTTTACTGGTGCGCTGCTTTATAGCCCATACCTTTTCGCTTCACCTACAACTGCCTCTGTAATTGGGGTGTCCATGCACTGGTCTCAATACTTAACTTTGGTCGCAGGCATTTCAATCCATTCTGGAAAACTTAACTATCAGAGACTGAAACAACAAAAAGTTGCATTGTTTCTTGGTTTAATTGTTCTAATCTTTGCTCTGATCGCCGTTTCAGATTACGTCCGACTAGTCAGGGAAGTCAATTTATGGATTCTAATTATTCCTCTTAGCATTCAACTACTGCACTACTACTACGATAGTTTGATTTGGCGCGGATCTGAACCCCATTTGAGAGAAACCGTATTCAAGCAAATATTTCAAAAATCAAGAGATTGACGGGCAGAATCTCATGAATAAGCAAATTAAGTCCATCAAATCTTTTTCAGAACAACACAAATTGTCAATATCAAAAATCCACCCTTTAACAAAAGGAGATTTTGAAACCTATAGAATTCATGAAATTTTAAGAACCTCAGATCTCTCTGGCCTTAGCATTCTTGACGTTGGCTGTGGAACAGGCCGGGTGACTTCTCACTTGATTTCATCAAATCCTTCAAGCATCCACTGCATTGACCCATCAATCACCGAGGAAGACTTCGAGAAAAACCTCAATCGGGATATCACCAATTTTTCAGGTACCTTAAAGTTTACACGCGCTTCCGCTCTTGACTTTAACAGTGAGAAAAAATTTGACTTGATTTTTATTATCGGGGTCCTTCACCATATTCCTGAGAACATCAATGCGCTCCGAAATTTAAGTAAGTCGCTGAGCCCCTCTGGCAAGTTTGTAATATGGGTGTATTCGAAAGAAATAGGACACGTCAATAGAGCGTTCTTGCAGCTATCTCGATTTATTTTCCCTTACCTGGGCTTTTTTAGAATTCCTTTCACAAAATTATTGCGTATTCTCATGGTTTTGATTGGGAAATTTCTTTCCCCATCCAGCGAAATTCGGATTCTCGTAGATAAGGATAAAGATGAATCTATTTTGGCTTTATACGATCAACTTAATGCCGGGTATGCAAAATACTATTCGAAGCAAGATGTGTTGAATGAGGCTAGAGATGCAGGCCTTAGAGTTTTTAGCATCCTTCCAACTGGACGTAAAGGTTGGACTATTACATATGGCCTGAATTAAACGGCCAAATTATCTAGCCTCACGGGAAATGATTTGGTCGTTTAACACAAGATAATCAATAGAGCTATCCAAATACGCTCTAACTGCTTGAAGTCCTGTCCGCACAATTGGCTCTTCGTGCATATTGAATGATGTGTTAACCAAAATTCCCTCTCCCGTGATTTCTGCATATCTTGAAATCAAGTCGTAAATGAATGGATTCTGATTTCTTGTAAGTATTTGTGGGCGAGCAGTCCCATCTACATGAACTACTGCGGGGGCAACGTTTTTGCAATGCTCAGTCACGTTACAGGTAATTGTCATGCTGCTATATGCACCGGGCGGCATTGATAATTCAAAATACTTATGGGCGTCTACCTCTCGGCAAATAGGCGCAAAAGGCATAAATTCGGTTCTTCGAAGTTTTTTATTCAGCCAAGTATTCACTTCGCGGTCAGATGTTGAATACAGAATTGATCTGTTTCCTAAGGCTCTCGGACCGTATTCCATTCGGTCTCGGGCTACGGCTACTATTTTTTTATCTGCAAGTATTTTTGCGACCGACAAAGGCAAATCATCATGTGCAGGTGAAACAGTGAGTCCAAGGTTGAATAACTCCAATGGGGCAATTTCTTCGGGTTTTGATCCTAAGTATAGAGAATCAAGAGTGACATGTGACTTATGAACCATTGAGGCGGCTCCAAGCGCAAGTCCACCATCACCCATATTTGGGGCAATTGATATCTCGGAAATTCCCTCAAGCTCAAGAATTCTTTGATTTAACTTTACATTTGCAAATGCACCACCAGATAAATACAACTTATTTCCTTTGAATTCTGACTGGAGTGTGGATATGTAACTGAGGACATTCTCCTCAAAAATTCTTTGAACTCCAGACGCAATTTCAGCTGGAGCGATACCTGAAAGTTCAGACTGCAATTTTTCAATTGCCCGATATCCATATCCTATTTTTTTGGCCTTAAACAGATTTTTCCCACTGTCGTAGGAAAAATACTTCCTTAAGGTCCGATAAACTTCATCACCTGAACCAAATGCTGCTAAGCCTGTTAACTTCCCCTCATGTCTATTGATCTTGTAGCCAAGAACTCTAGTTAGATATCCGTACATCAAAGCGGGACTTCCTATGGCAGGTTGCCATGATTTTTCGTGAAACTTTCCTCCATCAAAATCGAGAACTCTTGAACAGACCCCTTCTCCAACTCCGTCCAAAGTGACAACAGTTCCCCTGCCAGCTCGCTCTCTAGGGAGCACGACTGACGCTGCATGAGCAAAATGGTGATCGATTCTCCTGAATGATCCTAGCTTCGCGTTTGCTATTACGGACTCCCGGATTTTCTTGTTTTGGATTGTCCTGGCAGGTAAATGCGCAAGTATGTAAAAAGATCTAAGCACAGAAACACCTAGTCTCGAACCAAGAAGTATCGAATCTAAATGTGATGCATTCGCCCATTTAATTAGCGCGGGAGCAGGCCCTTCGAATCGATACGCATCTTCGTCGCCATGAGGTGCGACAAATCTTCCATCGATTGCCACACTGGCAATTGGAATATCGAAATTACTTATAACGTATTCAAGGGATTGCGCTGGGAATCCAGAGTGTCCTTTTACCCGAGAGAACCGTTCCTCGTTTGCCGCAAAAAGTATTTGCTCGTCGCACAATAACGCCACGCCACTGTCGTGGCCTAGAGAAATACCCAGAGTGTATTCTTTTTTCTCCATTGCCATATGCTACTTTATATAAGCTCTGTTATGGTACTTCAAAATAGGATCCTCGATAAATTTCGAGGTTGTCTTCATGATTCTTGAAAGCAATATATTGGTATTCTCACTTTCAATTACTTGGGTCAAGACCAAGTCAAATGTAAATTTGGATTGCGTAAATGTTGTGAAACCGTTCTCCGCTTCCCACCCTCCAGTGCCGAGCTCAAACTCCCTCGCAGTAGAGCAATCTTCTGCAATAGTTTGCGCAAAAGTTGGTAGAAAATGAAATGAAGACCTTTGTTGCTCTTTAAAGTATTTTCCTGTTAATGAGTTCGCGCTTAAACATAGTAAAGCAAATCCCTCGCCATCGAGGGAAATTGAATAGGTGTTAAAAGAGGAAATCGTACAAACTCGTACAGTTTCTCCCGTGGGGCTTAGAACTGCGAGCACCCCGACATTCTGGGTCGTGAAGGACATTATCTTCCTGAGATCCTCGAGCCCAGGATTCACTTTTTGTGATTCCATCTGCGAAGAGTATCAATATCCCACCAAAGCAAGGCGTATCACCTTGAATAAAGTAGAACTGAAATTTAATGTTAGTGCTCGGCCTGCTTTAGAATCATTTGAGAACACTTGGCGGTGATTGTGAAATTGAGACCTTTAGGTTTCTGGTTGTGAATCAAGTCTTCGGAGCTGGAGAGGTATTTCTGTACTAGGGTAGGCGGATGTTATCTTTACTAGACCGACATAATCGAAAACTGAAGGTTCAACTCAATTCAATTTTCCCAGGTTTAGTTTTTGTGCTTTTTGGAATTGCGGAGCTGATTTATTTCACTGCAAATGGTAAAGGTAACGACTTTCCAATTTTTTATGAAGCCAGCCAACTGACTCTGGACTTGAAAAGCCCGTGGGATTCAGTTTCAGACCCTGTATATTCCGCCTATCTAAATGGCCCTATGACTGCTCTATTGATTTCACCATTGGGGCTAATCGATCAAGATTTGGCGCTTGGTCTAGTCCGTTTCTCGTCAATTGCGGTTGTGCCATACCTTGTATTTCAAACCTCCAAACTTTTCTTCCCGAACCTCAACTTAAGTTTATTGGATAGGAAACTCTGGTTGATCAGTACTCTTGTTTTGCTGTCCTTCCCCATCAGGGCAAATTTGGAATACGGGCAACTGTTTCTTCTCTTTGCTGCCCTCGCCGCAACAAGCCTTAGGCTTGCCAACTCAAATTCTCATATTCAGCTGTTCACTTCTGGGCTAATTATTGGAATCTGTTGCGACTATAAACCGCAGTGTTTCCTGGTCTTTTCTCTTTTAATCTGTTTCTCAAAGCTTTTCATTCTCATTGGAGGCGTTACATCAATTTTGTTAGGAGGACTTATTTCTTCAATTCTCACATCCACCTTCCCTTATACAACATGGGTGGAAGTTCTTCAGAAGCGAGCAGGTGGAGGGGCAAGAACAGGAGATCAAATGCATTTGTATTCTCTAACCTCAAATACTTTTCTAACTGTTGTAATAGTTATATCTCTCTTTTTGGCTGCAGCGTTTTTAACAATGTCTAATTGGAGAATGAATAATCTGGAAAAGCAGCAAATTTTTTTACTCATAATTTTCACTGTCACATTTTTTGCACCGTGGATGCATTCAACTGATTTAGTCTTTTTCTCCGTATGCGCAATAATTCTCTATTTTGTTCGCCCCTTGAACTGGTTGAGTTCTTTATCAATGGGGGCTTTTCTTGTATGGTCTAACAATGTAGTAGTAAGTGCTTTTGTTGTTTCAATTGCATTCTTACTAGTTCTGAATTCTCAACGAATCACTACCATTTTGAAATCTCGTTCGAATTTCTTTGTTGCCATTCCTGCAATGGTTTTTCCCTTGACCGTTCTCTTTTTTCCGTCATTCGAGGAATCGCACAGGAAGTGGTGGGGATTGCTGGGAGTTTATCTCGTAACCTTATCCTCTGCTGGATTCAAAACTATATCGAATTTCAATTCCACGCAAAAGTAAAATTCAAGTGCATAGATGAGTTGTAGTCTTCTAAAATGAATTGATTGTCGACAAGGGTTAGCAGTTATTCAATCAAATTAGTGGTCAATATCTAACAAGATCCATTCAGGTCTGAAATATCAGTTTTACAAGCCTCAAGTGGAGAAAGCCCATTGTTAAGAACTTCCGTCCACCAGGAAAAAGTTCGTCTGATGGCTTTTTCTTGATTCCATTTTGGAGTCCATCCCAAAATCGATTTTGCCAACGTTGAATCTAGGTCCAAGAGGCCAGACTCTAATTTTTCTAGAGTTTCATTTTGAGAAACGGTGAAGGAGATTTGGTCTCCTAGTTCTTCTTTTGCCAATTGAATTAACTTTTCCACGGAAAGACTATCTTCCGTAGGACCAAAATTAACGTGCCTCACGTCGACGCCATTAATCATGGCATCAGCTGCATAGATGTATCCTAACAACGGATCCAAAACATGTTGCCATGGCCTGGTGCTCTTTGGATTGCGAACTAGGACTTCGGTCTTGTTTTTTAAGGCTCTAATAATGTCAGGGACAAGTCTGTCTTTAGAATAGTCGCCGCCACCAATTACGTTGCCTGCTCTTGCAGAGCATATTCTGTGTGAAGAGTTTTGCCTCCACATGTTATCCCACGCAGTAACTACAGACTCAGTTCCAACTTTGCTTGCACTATAGGGATCTTTACCCTGCAACTTGTCACTTTCTTTATATTTTCTACTGTTTTCAGTATTCTCGTAGACTTTATCTGTTGTAACGGCAACCACATAACTTCGCTCTTTCAAACCACTGATTGATTCCAAAAGGTTTGCCGTTCCCATCACATTCGTTTCAAAAGTTCCAAGAGGATCTGCGTACGATTCAAGTACAAGTGGCTGTGCGGCTAGATGAAAAACGACCGATGGATTAATGCTGAGGACAGCACCTTCCAGCGATTGAAAATCTCGAATATCAAGGAAGTGTTCCTGTATATGGCCTCTCCTGTTTAATCTCTCATAGAGTGACTCAGGTTCGGGGTTAAGCGAAATACCCGACACCTCAAAACCATGTGACTCAAGAAGCAATGTCAGCCAAGTGCCTTTGAATCCGGTGTGACCTGTGATTAAAACAGGTCGACCCTGGTTCCTCAATCTTTCAAAAGCCTGTGCTTGCATAACCTTATTTTACTAATAGATTGGAATGTCATCCCTAATTGCAGAATCGAAACGCCAAATGAATCATTTCCTTACTCCACTTTGCTGCTTTGGTTTTGGTTTGTCTAGATTAATGCGTTCGACATCAAACATGGGGGGAGATTTTCGAACTTGGCCGTGGATGCTCAGGACATATTCTCCTATTAGTCCTAGGAATAGGAGTTGGATCCCGGAAAAGAAAAAAATGGCAACTATGACTGTAGGAATGCCGACCGCCACTCCTTCACGATTCATGAGAAGGAGAAACGCATTAACCAATGATGCCGCAATCCCAAAGGCAGATAACAAAAATCCAAAAAGGAGTGCCACTCTTGCAGGCACTTTGCTAGTTGAGACAAATCCGTTTAGGGCTTGATCCACCAAATCAATAAGACTATTTTGAGACTTTCCCCTTTTTCTAATCTCCCAGTCGTAGCTTACAAATGCAGACTTAGCCCTACATTGTGCTACAAGCCCACGAATGTAAGGGTATTGATCATCGAGACTCAGAATTGAATCTGCAATTTTTCTGTCGATTAGCATGAATTCACCTGCATCTAACGGAATATCAACATCGGCAAATCTTCGAATGATGCGGTAGTAAAGAGACCTAGCCGCCCTCATTAAAAAGAATTCTTTTCGGTTTCTACGTACTCCGTGAACGATTAAATTGCCTTCATGCCAAAGTCTCAAAAACTCAGGAATTACTCTCGGTGGATCCTGTAGGTCCGCTGGTAAGAGTGGAATAAGTGCATCGCCTGATGCGTTCTTGAGTCCATGCCACATATTTCTAAAAGGGCCTACATTTCTGCTATTAAGGATTACCTTTACTTTGTGATCCTCCGAGGCTACTTCTTTGAGTTTTTCGAAAGTGGTATCTGTCGAGGCATTATCGACAAAAATATGCTCATAGTCATACTGCGGACATTCCTTTTCCATAACTTCACGAAGTTCGCGTACACAATTTTCAACATTCAATTCTTCGTTGTAACAAGGTGTAATTATTGAAATGAGCAATTTTTTTGCTTTCATCTGGGGATTTAATTCTTCTCAGAATTCATTGAGAATCACCAATTTTTCCAGGGCGCAGATCCGGTATCCCAAATCTCATTCAACTCAATGCTCTCCCTATAAGTATCCATAGGTTTCCAAAAACCATCATGCTTATATGCAACGAGCTCTCCCATTTTCGCGAGTTTTTCTAATGGTTCATCCTCTAGAACGCATTCTGGGGTCAGGAAGTCGAAAATCTCGGGTTCAAAAATAAAGAACCCTCCATTGACCCATACATTTCCCTTTGGTTTTTCAGTAAACTTGGAAACTGTGTCGTCGGCTGCAATCTCAATTGCCCCGAATCTCGATGTAGGCATCACAGCTGTAACAGTCGCAATTTTTCCATGGTCTTCATGGAACTTGATGAGTTCTGGAAGGTTTATATCCGCTAACCCATCACCATAAGTACATAGGAATCTTTCGCCTTCCACATACTTTTTTATGCGGTGGATTCGCCCACCTGTCATCGTGGCCAGCCCTGTATTTGCAAGCGTAACGATCCAATTAGTTTCTTCGGAGTTGGATAGTTGATTTCTCCCACGATTGGCACCTAGCTCCACGGTTACATCATTAACCCGTGCCTCATAGTTTAAGAAATAATCCTTAATGTAGTCCCCTTTATATCCCAAACAGACTACGAAATTGAAAAGACCTTGTGTAGACAGATTCTTCATGATGTGCCATAAAATTGGTCGCTGACCAATCTCTACCATCGGCTTAGGACGGTATTCTGTCTCTTCACGGAGGCGGGTGCCCATTCCCCCAGCCAGCAGTACTGCTTTCAATTGCACCCTCCGAATTATTCTAATAACACCTTGAGCCTACCTCGCGGATTATCTAAGACCCAAGGCTATAGTATTGAATTGTGAATGTGTCTCAGTTCAATCAAGGCGGATTTTATGATCTCCGATACTGATGTTGCACGCGGGGTGCTCTTAGCACAGAGAGCTAGAAAAAGCATTCTAGAGATGACTCATAGGGCCCAAGTTTCGCATGTTGCATCAGCGCTTTCGGTGGTTGACATACTCGCGGCAATTTACGCAAGGCCCAGTGCGCCAAAAAATCACACATTGAACGATTTAGATCGTGAAATTGTAATTTTGTCTAAAGGTCATTCCGCAGCGGCACTATATGCAGTGCTTTCAGAATTAGATTTTTTTCCAAGAGATTGGCTCGCTGAGTACTGTAACGATTCTGCAAGGCTTGGTGGGCATGTAACTTCAAAAGATGTCCCAGGTGTTGAACTCTCCACGGGATCTCTCGGACATGGTCTACCTTATGGTTTAGGCGTTGCACTATCACGAAAAATTTCTAACGTTATGTCTCCTGTGGTAGTTGTTATTTCGGATGGGGAATGTAATGAAGGTACGACGTGGGAGTCTGCATTAATTGCAAACCGGTTTAAGCTGGATAACTTAATAGTTGTGATTGATAGGAACAGAATCCAATCTTTGGATCTCACTGAAAATACGATTCCTCTGGAACCGCTTGGAGAGAAATGGAAATCGTTTGGGTGGCAGGTGTCCGAAATTGATGGTCACTCAATTGCAGAAATTCAATTGGCGCTCGAGACAAGAAACACTTGCAAGGTGCTAATCGCAAACACAATAAAGGGCAAGGGGGTTAGCTTCATGGAAAATTCCGTAAAGTGGCATTACAAACCGCCTACCGATCAGGAATTGGAATTGGCTTTACTTGAGGTTTTGGGAATTGAAGATTGAGAAAAGCCTTTATGCAGTCATTACTAGCTGCAGCAAAAAGTGACCCAAACATTATTCTGATTACAGGTGACTTGGGCTATGGTGTAATCGATCAATTTGCTGAAGAGCTACCTAAACAATTCATTAATTCTGGTATTTCCGAACAAGCCATGATGGGAATGGCAGCCGGAATGGCTTCGCAAGGGAAAAGGGTTTTTGTATATTCGATAGGAAATTTTCCAACCTTGCGATGTTTAGAACAAATCAGAAATGACGTCTGTGCGATGAATAATTCTGTTGTTATCGTCTCTGTGGGGGCGGGCTATTCATATGGAAGTCAGGGTTACACCCACCATGCCATAGAGGATATCGCTGTGATGAGATCGCTTCCCAATCTAGAAATTCTGCTGCCTTCAGATAGTGAAGAAGTTCGTGTTATTACAGAATATCTATGCAGCAGCCGAAATCCAGCCTATTTGAGGCTGGGCAAAGATGGTGAACCGTTAATCCATTCTCCAAACTCAATCAAATTCGACCGTTCACCCTACAAAGTTGTGGATGGGGACGATTGTGCAATATTAACTGCAGGTAGCATCGCAAATGAGGCAATATCAGCGGCTCGGAATTTAACCACTAAGGGTATCTACACATCAATATTTCTAGTTCCTTCAATAGAAGGTTTGACTAAAGCTTTTCTGTCAGAACTATCTAGCTTTTCCTTGCTGGTCTCCCTAGAAGAACATTCTCCCGTCGGAGGACTAGGTTCTGCAATATTAGAACGGTTAAATAGCTTTGGTTTTTCTACTCGACTAGAACTGATTGCAGCAGACCAATCCGATCTCTCCGTGGTGGGGAGCCAAGCTTATCTTCGGGATCTAAAGGGAATTTCCAGCAAGCATGTTGAAGCGCGAATCGAAGCAATCCTCTCTTGAGAATTATTCTAAGCGAACATATTGTCGAAATCGATTGATGATCCGTTATTCAGTTGAATTGGGTTTGGGGTCTCACCAAGTATCCATTTAATGGTATGAATCAACCCTTGAGTTAGTTCAACTTTGGGGCTCCACCCAAGATTCTGTAGTTTCTTGGTGGAAACTTCTAACTTATAGACTTGATCTGCCCTCATCGGAATTTCTCCAAACTTGAGTAGTTCGGAATCCTTACCCATTAATCCAGCAATTTCGATGCATACATTTCGAATGACGCAATCCTTGGTATGCCCGACATTGTAAATTCCCGGATCGCCGCCTGTCGCTAGAACTCTGAATGCCTCAGCGGCATCAAATGCGTGAAGATAATTCCATTTTTGAGTTCCTTTGGTTAATGAGTACGGTTTTTCAAGCTTCAAGCTCCCGATTACGCTTGGGATAAGCCAATTTCCTTTGTCAGTGGCCCCATACGTTGAGAAAATTCTTGCCCACTTGAAATTCGTTTCGGTTTCTTCAAAGTGATTCATAAGGAAGTCTCGTGCCTCGCATTTTGCTTGGCCATAATGGGTTGTTGGATTAGAGGGATCATCATCAAATATCAAATTCTTTCGCGGGCCCAACTCGGCTTGACTGCCCACTCCAATGACTTGATTAATTGGATTAAGTGATTTAACAAATGACTTAACTTGATTTACATTTAGGTACTGATCAGTGCTGTTCCTCAATGCATTACCTACGCCTTGCCAGTGGTGCATGATCAAAACTTCTGGTCCAATATCGTTGATAACACTTGCCCAATTCTCTGCCTTTTCTGAGATTAGGGTTATTTCTTTTTTTGATTTCAATGACAACGCCGAGGATTGTTCCCGGGTTATTGCGAATACATCAAAATCTTTGGCAAGAAGTTGGGCAGTCCATGACCCTAAGAAACCACTGGCGCCTGTTATACAAATTCTCAATTAAGACTTCCATATTCCAGTTTTGTTTTTACTTAAAATCTGCCTGCTTGTAATAATCACAGATTACAACTTTACCCTGGGATTGATCCGCCACTAGTCGAGAATCACCACACCAGTTGGGGTAGATAATTGCACCGCCACTATCCCAGATTGGTCATCATTTGATACCGGGTCGACCCATTCGATGTTTACGTCCCCAAGAGATGCAAGGATTTCTTCTTTGAACCAAGAATCAGCTAGTTGATCCTTGTCGGCAATTACGATCTTTTCGATCTCAGCAAGTGGTGTTCCATCTTGTGAAGGGTGATCTGCAGAAAGCCATTGAATAAAGAATGGGAATTCACGGTTATCCGCAATCTCTTTTACGCCAATCTGCTTCCACTTTAGATCTGTTCCATTCGGGCGGGTGCGATGCGCTTCAACTGCGTCGCGGCCGAACTTTGAAGCAATTGGTGCAATGTCTTTAGTTGAGAATACCCAAGTAAACCAACCACCACCTTCGTTAGCTTTCTTTGATACTGCCTTACCCCAAGGAGTTTGTTCTGTAGCTGGGTGATCAAGCGGACATACAACTTCGATGTATTGACCGTTCTTGAGTGATGCAGTGAAGTTACGTGTACCAAAGCGTGGGTGGATACCACCATCTACAAATGTGCTTCCTAGGCGTGAACCTAGTCTTTGCACAGTGTCAGCTAGTTGGTCGTGGGAAGTCACATAAGAAACATGATCTAAGCGCATGGGGGAATTCTGCACCATGGCAGGGGGTGCAAATGACCACTCTCAAGCACAGGATGAAGTTTTTGGGCTCTTATTGGTGAGGTAGAAATCATCCACCTGCCCATCAACACACTTATTACCCTGCCCTTGCCCCGTATGGCCATCACCTATCAGTGAGATAAGAACTGAATTAGTCAGGATCTTGTGCAGTCCCTGCGCCCATGCATAAGGCGTGGCCGGGTCACCTGTTGTGCCAATAATGACAATCGGGTTGGCAGTCTTTGTGGGCACAACTTCCGTGGCTTTAGGTGTGTCAAAGTACTGACAGACCAGCCCGCCATAGGCCAGGTAGGGACCAAAGAGCGGTGCTTGCTCAGCAAATATCTTTGCATCTTCTTTCATTTGTTTAACGCTGCGTGCACCTGCGAAATCTAAACAATCAATGATTGCACCAGAATCAAATTCATTGGCGGTGTAGTCACCCTCTTCTGTGCGCCCCGTGTATTCATCGGCTAACGCTAAGAACCTGTCGCCTTTGCCTTCCTTCACGTCTTTAATCGCTCTGCGAAGCTTTGGCCATCCAGTTGCGCTCTCATAGAGCGCTGCTGCTATGCCAAGCAGAACTAGGGACTCAGAGAGTCTCTTATTTGGTTTTTTGGCTACTTGGCTCAGTATCTTCTTCATCTCAGCTATCGCTGCGCTTTTCTCTTTCGGTAGTGGACAATTACTCCTTGTAGTGCAATCTGCAGCGAAGGCTGCAAATGCTTTATCAAAAGCAATTGCTTGTGTAAGCCCCTGCTGGAAGTTAGAGATAGTGGGATCTACTGCGCCATCTAGCACCATGTGACCCACTTTGTCTGGAAAGAATTGGGCATAGAGGGTGCCAAGGAATGTGCCATAAGACTTACCCATGTAGTTCAGTTGCTTATCACCTACTGCCTCTCGCAAGATATCCATATCTCTTGCGGCATTTGCTGTGCTAAATGAAGTCAGATGCTTGTTTTTCTCTTCGCACTGCTGAATAAACTTCTTCGATTCAATCAAGATCTGAGCAAACTCTTGCTCATTATCTGGCTTTGAATCAGAGGCATAGTTGGCATCTAGCTCTTTATCGCTCAAACAAACTATTGGCTCGCTGCGCGAGACCCCACGGGGGTCAAAGCCCACGATGTCATAGGCATCAAGAATTGCAGGACTAAAGAGGTATTCGGCGGCGTAGGCGTAATCCACACCTGAACCACCTGGGCCGCCGGGGTTAACAATCAGGCTGCGTAGTTTTTTCTCACCCGTTGTTGGGTATTTCAGGACTGATATCTGAAAAGTGCCGGTCTTTAACTCTGTGTAATCAATGGGCACAAGAAGATCTGCGCATTGGTAATTCTTATAACAGCTTTGCCATTGCAGCTGCTGGCTGTAGTAAGCAGCAAGAGTTGTAGGTGTTTCTGGTCTTGATTGAATGTAAGAAACGGTTGAAAAGAGTGCGAGTGCGAAAACTGTTATAGCTGCTGTGATTTTACCTGTGCGAGTTGAGAGGGCTTTACCTGGATTGGTGGAGAAAGTCTGCATCTACGCTCTTGCCAGTCGGCACATCAGAGCTTCACAGGTGACAAGAGGTGCTGCGTTATGGGCAAGGTTGGTGCGTGCTTCCATGATGGCACTTATCTTGTTAATAGTTGAGTGTGCTGGTGATTTGGCGGCGTAGCTCTCTATTGCCTCTCGCATATCGGTATTAATCATTGATTCGGTGTTTCCAGATTGCACCATCATCACATCGCGATAGAAGGTGGCGATATCAAGAAGTGCGCCATCGATGGAGTCTCGCACCATCCTTGTTGATCTCGACTTCTGTTCCTTCTCCAACTCTTTCACCGCCTTGGCGCCGCCTGTTGCCATGCCACGACCAGTTGCACCTTTTCCATAAGCCTCTTGCAGCTTTTCAATCTCTTTCTCATCTCGTTCATCACTAGATGTGTTTGCCTCGGCCGTTGCTAAGTCAACAAGTGTTTGCGCAGCGGCAAATGCTGCAGCCAGTGAACCAAGTTGTAGCGGCAAGGCCATAATGCGAGCGCGGTTCCCGCGCACGCTTTCATTCGTTGCTAAATACCGGGCACGGCCGATGTGCCCCTGTGAGACTCGGGCTGCAAAATCTGCCATCGCTGGGGCGATTTTGTCTCTGGCCACCAGCACGTTGGTAACAGCTTGTAGGGATGGCGTGCGCAGCTGCAGGTGACGACAGCGAGAGCGGATGGTGGGCAAGAGATCATGCAAGGTGGGAGCACAGAGCAACCAGACCGTTCTCGTGCCAGGCTCTTCAATTGCCTTAAGTAGGGCGTTAGCAGCTGATTCAGTGAGCCTGTCAGCATCTTCCATCACAACTACCCGCCAGCCGCCCATAGAGGGCGCCCAGGCAACGCGGGTAAGAAGCTCACGCACTTCTTCTACCTTGATTGATAAACCTTCAGTGCGAATGATTTCAACATCGGGGTGACCATGTGTCTTTGCCGCATTGCAATCAGAGCAAGTGCCGCAACCATCCTTTGAACAGATCAGTGCTTGCGCAAAGGCAACCGCGGCACTTGATCGACCCGATCCTGGGGGCCCAGTGAATAACCAAGCGTGTGTCATCTCTTGGGACTCAATGCCAGTGCGGGATGCTGCAACAGCTGCTTTTAGAATTTCGATGATGTGTTCTTGACCTACTAGGTCATCAAAGACAGAGCTCACTTACTTCTTTATCCGATGCGTGACGGCATTCGTTGCAAAACGAATTGGGCGCAGTAAACGATTTTGGTGCGGGCCAGCTGCGTTGCGCTTGAGCGCTGGTAGCTCTGCTACTCGTTCAATGATTTGTTTGTGGATTTCATCGACAGACTGCGTGCCATCAACTACGAAGTAGCGCTCTGGGTCCATCATGGCGATCTGTAAGAACTCTTGGCGCACACGTTCGTGAAATTCTGTGGGTTCGGCCTCTAGGCGATCGCGAGATTGCAGACGAGCAAGACCAATCTCGGCTGGAACATCGATGATGATGGTCAGGGTTGGATACAAACTTTCGGTGGCCCACCTAGAGATGCGCGCTACTTCACCGGGAATGAGAACGCGGCCAGCTCCTTGGTAGGCGATAGAGGAATCGAAGTAGCGATCGGTGATTACGACATCGCCGCGGTCTAGTGCGGGGCGAATAACTGAGTAGACATGGTGGGCGCGGTCGGCTGCATATAACAGCGCTTCGGCGCGGGGTGAAATCGCGCCAGTTTCGTGGCCGAGCAAGATGGTGCGCAGATCTTTTCCAAGTGTGGTGCCACCGGGTTCACGGGTCAGAAGAACGGTCTCAGCTTCTTGTTCTAACCACTTAGCAAGTAACTTAGATTGCGTTGATTTGCCGGTGCCTTCGCCACCTTCAAAGGCGATGAAGATGCTCTGGGTTTGGGCGCCAGTAATGGCGCCAAGTTCTCCTTGTAACGCTGCGACGATATCGGACCAAAGTGAAACTTGTGGGCGGTCTTTCATCTGGCGGTAGGAGATGTAGCCAATCAGTGCTGCGATAACTCCTGCGAGCAACATAGTTATTTGGGCGCCGTTGTAGTCAAGGGTGGTGTTCTGGAATTCATATCTATGTTCACCAATGGTGGCAGCGATAATGGGCGCGGTGGCCAGGACTGCTACCAAGGTAATGCGAATCAGTGATTGCACAAAGGCGAAGGTGCGACCACGAACATCATCGTGGACTTCCATGCCGAGCATCGTGAAGCCGGTGACCCAGGTGATGCCGCTAAAGGCACCGAGGAAGATCACGATGATGACTGACAGTGTCAGATTTGAAATCAGTGCCAGCAACACAAGGAAGAAGCCAGCGGTTGAAAGAGAAGCGCCAAATAAACGGCGGCGTGAGAACTGGGCGAATATCTTTGGGCCAAATGCAATACCGATGGCAAGGCCAGTGAAAACCGCACCGAAGAGCACACCATATGCGGCATCGCCGCCACCAAGGTCGCCTACAAATGTGCGAGCAAGGCCAATGACGGCGCCTGCTGCTGAGAAGGCGCCAATCATGCCGATGATCAGCCCGCGAATAATCTTTGATTGCGAGACAGCCTTCCAGCCTTGTAGCAGTGATTGGCCGATGTTCTGCTCCGCATCTTTTTTAGAGGCGGCGCCTTTTGGAATCTCTTTTAGACCACGGATTGTGTAGGCGGCAAAGAGGAAAGAGAGAGCGTTGAAGTAGAGGGCGATATCTACTGAGTTAGTTGGTAGCAGTGGGCTAATCGTTGCAAGGGCGCCTGAGAGCAGAGTAAGAAGAGTGAAGAGAATTGCAGCAATGGGTGCGGTGCCATAGGCAGCAAGAAGTGAGACTTGATTAGCATTTTCTAACTTATCTCGTGGGACCAGATTAGGTACTGATGCTTCCTTCGCTGGTGACCAGAAGAGCGTGAGGCATTCAACCAAAATCATGGCGGCATAGAGCCAGAAGTAGGTGTGCACGATTGGGATAGAGATATAGAGGGCAGCGCGCAGGATGTCGATGACCACCATCAAGCGGCGGCGATCAAAGCGATCTGCAAATACTCCGGCAATGGGGCCAAGAAATACTGCGGGTAACAATCGCGCAATAAAGACACCAGCGATAGCAAAGTTTGCAGTGGCATAAGAACCGCCAGAAAGTTGTGCGGCCAGGGCGGTAGTTGCAAGCAGACCAAGCCAATCACCTAAGGAAGAGAAGACCATCGCCTTCCAAAGTTTGCGAAATGCTGGGATAGCAAGGACGCTGCGGGTGGCATCCTGCTTAGGAGCAGCAGGTGTGGGCAGGCTAGCTGGCATGAGGGAAGTCTATCGGGCGCATCAGATAATGACTTTAGAGCCTAGAACAGACTGCGGATGCTCTCTTCAAGTGAGTACTTAGAGCTAAAGCCCATCGCACTCTTTGCAAGCGCCACATCGGCACATAAGAACGCTGGATCTCCTGCTCGGCGCGGGCTTTGAATAATTTGAGTCTCAGTCTTATTCGTTGCTTGCAGAACTAAATCAATGATCTCGCGCACAGATGCCCCGCGTCCGGTGCCGATATTCATAGCTGGTGGCAGTGGCGTTGTGGCATCGGCTGCTGCTAAATGTGCGCGGGCAATATCTCGCACATCGACATAGTCGCGAACACATGTGCCATCGGCGGTGGGGTAGTCGGTGCCGAAGATCTCGGGAGCTTGGCCTTTATTTAATTTGCCTAGAACAATGGGAACTAAGTTCTCGACTGAGTTATCGAGTAGCTCTTGTGCTGCGGTGCCCACCACATTAAAGAAACGCAGTGATGTTCCATGGTTACCGGGAGTATTAATAAAAGCGGTCACCTTTGATTCTGCTTGATACTTTGAATCTCCATAAGGAGAGATGGGTGCCTTGGGGCCATCTTCTTTGCATGGCTCCATGGTGTCTGGACTGCCATAGACGGCCGCCGTTGATGAGAAGATAAATTTCTTCACGCCATTGCGCTTTGCTATTTCGATTAATTCATTAGTTGCTTCTAGGTTTACTTGGAAATACTCATCTGGTTTTTCCATTGATTCACCGACGGCTTTTAGAGCCGCGGTGTGAATGATGCCATCGATCTTATATTCGCGGATTAAGCTTTCAATCTCGTTGTAATCACGGATATCGCACTTGATAAAGGGAATCTCCAGGCCATGTTTTGCCCGCAGGAAGGTGATGCGGGATTCCAGGCCTTGATAGAGCGAATCAATGATGACTACAGATTTATCACTGCAGATGAACTCATCTGCGATATGGGCGCCAATATAGCCAGCGCCACCTGTGAGCAGCCATCTCTCGGGGGTCATTACGGAAGTGTATCGGCGCAGCTAAAAACTCCTATTGATAGGGGTAAGTGGCTGGGGCTGTGGATAATGTAGCACTTTTACTTTTGTGCTACATTTAGCCATGGCCACATCAGCGAAAAAAAGTGCAACCCGTGCAGTGAAGAAAGCACCTTCGAAAGTTAAAAGCCCTTCTCTCCTTGAAGATATGATCACAAAGAAATTGTCTGTCGGTGTCCGAGAACTCCGTCAAGAAGCCTCAAAAGTACTTGGTCTTGTAAAGAGCGGTGAGATCATCATCGTTACCGAATGGGGAAAGCCGGTTGCAGAGATTCACCCTATTAAACCGACATCAATTCAAGATCTCATTGATGCTGGGTTAGTAACGCCAGCAAAAGATAAGTTTGACCCAAAGGTTTTCGAGCCGCTGCCAAACCCCGATGGAAGAAGTCTCTTAGCTGAGTTTCTCAAAGAGCGCCGTGAGGCTCGATATTGAGTTGGTATGTTGATTCGTCTGCAATAGTTGCAGTAATTTTTGATGAGTCCGAAGCCCTTGCACTAAAAAATATTTTGGAATCAGTCCCAGTCACCTCACGTCTATCTAAAGTTGAGGTCCTACGCCGCGTAAATAAGTTTGATGAAACTTTACTTCCACGGGCCCGAAAAGTTTTATCTCAATTTCAATTGGTAGATATGACTGAATCAATTCTTGTTCGTGCTGAGACTTACCCAGCTCAAATCACAGCAAAGTCTGCTGATGCTATCCATCTTGCGACAGCAGAAACTCTCTCTACTTTGATTCGAGGGCTAATTACATTAGATAAGCAAATGGCTAAGAATGCAGACCGATTGGGATTGAAAGTCTTAACGAACTCTTGAATTAATCTTTCTTTGCTTTTCCTGACGCCTTCTTAGCCGCTTTCTTCTTTGTTGCAGCTTTCTTCACTGTGTTCTTGGTTAACGTCGGCGCAGTTGCACCTGGCTTTGCTTTAGCTGCCTTCTTCCGTGACTTCTTTGGAGATGGGCCATTTTCTGCCTCCCACGCACGGCGTCCGGCCAGTAGTTCTAGGCCACGCTCAAGTGTCATTGCTTCCAGGGTGTCACCACGACGTAGCGTTGCATTGGTCTCGCCATCGGTGACATACATACCAAAGCGTCCATCTTTAATGATGACTTGTTTTTCACTGCCCGGATCAATACCAAGTTCTTTTAGTGGCGGCTTTGCCACACCACGACGTCGCTCTTTTGGTTTTGAATAAATCTCAAGTGCTTCATCTAGGTTGATTGAAAAGAGTTGATCTTCTGAAGTTAAGGTGCGTGAGTCAGCACCAGCCTTAAGATATGGACCATAGCGACCGTTCTGCACCGTGATTTCATCACCAGCGCTATTAGTTCCCAGCACACGTGGAAGAGAGAGCAGCTGCAGCGCATCATCGAGTGTGATGGTGTCTAGGTTCATTGTTGATAAAAGCGATGCCGTCTTTGGCTTTGGCGCATCTTTCTTTTTGCGCTTCTTCTTCGGTTCACCTTTATCGTTAAGTTCTACCGGTTCTGCCGGAAAGATTTCAGTGATGTAGGGACCAAAGCGACCCGATTTTGCAACCACTTCAAAGTTTGTCTTGGGGTCCACACCTAACTCACGTTCACCTGATGGAGCGGCAAGTAACTCAATTGCTTTAGCAAGTGTGAGCTCATCCGGTGCTAAACCTTCTGGGATATTGGCAAGCTTGCGATCTTGATCAGGTAGGTTCTCTTGCAGATAAGGACCAAAGCGGCCCACCCGAATTTCAATAGTGTCAGATAAATTCATTGTGTTTGTGGCACGCGCATCAATCACACCCAAATCAAGTGCTAACTCATTAAGGCCTGGCTCACCGTTAACGCCGTAGTAGAAATCACGGAGCCAATCAACCCGGCCCGCCTCCCCGGCTGCAATCTTGTCGAGATCTTCTTCCATTGATGCGGTGAAGTCATAATCCACTAGCTTCGTAAAGTGAGTCTCTAATAGGCCTGTTACTGAAAATGCTAAGAAGGTGGGCACAAGTGCGCGCCCGCGCTTTGAGACATAGCCGCGGTCTTGAATTGTTTGAATGATGGAGGCAAATGTTGATGGCCGGCCTATACCGAGCTCTTCCAGTTTCTTTACAAGTGTTGGCTCGGTGTAGCGCGCAGGTGGCTTTGTATCGTGGCCTTCACAAGAATATTCCTCAACTTTGACTGATTGCCCCACTGTCATGGCAGGCAGGCGGCGATCTTCAGATTCTTCATCCTTGTTTTCATCACTAGCAATATCATCATATGCAGCGAGGAATCCAGCAAAGGTAATCACAGAGCCATTGGCGCGGAAGATGGTTGCTTTCTTATCGGCTGTCGTTGCATCAAAATCAACCCGCATCTGCATCTTCTTAGCATCAGCCATTTGCGATGCCACAGTGCGCTTCCAAATCAAGTCATAGAGTGCGAACTCATCACGTGATAGCTCTGGTGCTAACTCACCTGGTGTCTTAAAGACATCTCCGGCCGGTCTAATTGCTTCGTGGGCTTCCTGGGCATTCTTTGTCTTTCCTTGATAGACACGAGCGCTTTCATAAACATGGTCTTTGCCATAGAGCGAGCTAGCGGCTGCGCGGGCAGCTTTGATTGCTTGCTCAGATAAATTGATGGAATCAGTACGCATATAGGTGATGTAGCCGTTTTCATATAAACGCTGAGCAATACGCATCGTAATCTGGGCGCCCCACCCAAGTCGTGAACCAGCATCTTGTTGCATGGTCGATGTAGTAAAAGGCGGCTTAGGACGTTCAGTACGCGGACTCTCTTCCATCGACTTCACAGTCAATGGTGTGCCTTTAAGGCTCTCGGTGAGTGCGGTTGCCTGCTTTTCATCCAATAACAAAATATCTTTCAGGGACTTTTCTTTTACCGCGCCATCGGCGCCAAAGTCACTGGTAGCAGCTACTTTCTTGCCATCAACCGAGAGTAGCCGCGCGGTAAAGCCAAGATCAGTCTTGGCATTTAAATCCCACCAAGAGGATGAGATAAAGGCCATCCGCTCGCGTTCTTTCTCCACAATCAACTTGGTGGCAACTGATTGCACGCGCCCAGCTGAAATACGTGGCATCACTTTCTTCCACAAGACTGGTGAAAGTCGGTAGCCAAAAAGCCTGTCTAGCACGCGCCTAGTTTCTTGGGCGTCAATCAGGTTGTAATCAAGATCGCGGGTATTTTCTACAGCAGCCTTAATTGCCTCTTCGGTAATCTCATTAAAGACCATCCGCTTAATGGGAATCTTTGGTTGCAGAACTTCTACTAAGTGCCAAGCAATGGCTTCACCTTCGCGGTCTTCGTCCGTTGCCAGCAGGATCTCATCTGCCTCTTTCATCAACTCTTTAAGTTCGGCAACCTTCGCCTTCTTATCGGGGTTGATTACATATAAAGGGGCGAAATCATTTTCAATATCGACGCCCTCTTTCGACCAGGCTAACTTCTTTACTTCTTTAGGAATATCAGCAGCTCGCTGCGGCAAGTCGCGAATATGACCGACGCTAGCCTCGACGATGTAACCATCGCCGAGGTAGCCGCCAATCTTGCGCGCCTTCGCTGGTGATTCAACGATCACCAGCTTCTTAAGGACTCTAGCCATGCGTGTAGGGGAAGTTACTCGCTCTTAGTATTCGATAGTTGTCGATTGACGACGATTACGAATCAGCGCTCCAATAATGATCGCTGTTGCAACGAGTGCAATAACAAGTGACATCGATGATCGCGCCGGAAGTGCGAAGCTGACAATTGCTGGAGTAATTAACAAGCCAACCAGGTTCATCACCTTAATCAGTGGGTTAATAGCAGGACCAGCTGTGTCCTTAAATGGATCTCCCACAGTGTCTCCGACAACAGTTGCAGCGTGTGCCTCTGTGCCCTTGCCACCGTAATGTCCATCTTCAACCATCTTCTTTGCGTTATCCCACGCACCACCTGAGTTAGATAGGAAGACTGCCATCAGTGTTCCAGTGCCGATTGCACCAGCTAGGTAGGCACCGAGTGCACCAACGCCAAGACCGAATCCCACTGCGATTGGCGCCATGACTGCAAGTAGTCCTGGTGTTACCAATTCACGTAGTGAGTCGCGAGTACAGATATCAACCACACGACCATATTCCGGCTTTTCTGTACCGTTCATGATTCCTGGATGCATCTTGAATTGATTACGAACTTCAACAACAACGGCACTTGCCGCACGTGATACCGCATTCACCGCTAGACCTGAGAAGAGGAAGACAACTGCGGCTCCAATAATCAAACCAACTAAGTTGCGTGGGTCTGCGATGTCAAGAATGCCACCAAACTCTTTGTTTGCGAGCGTCCATGCATCATCTTGCACTCCCACTGCCTTAATGACAGCTTCCTTAATGGCATCAGTAAATGCACCAAAGAGCGCCGTTGCAGCTAGTACTGCGGTAGCAATTGCGATTCCCTTAGTAATTGCCTTTGTTGTATTTCCAACGGCATCCAGTGAGGTAAGAATCTGTGCACCTTCACCCTTCACATCACCTGACATCTCAGCAATGCCTTGTGCGTTATCTGAGATAGGCCCGAAGGTATCCATCGCAACGATGACGCCCACTGTTGTGAGTAGTCCGGTTCCTGCAAGTGCGATAGCAAAGAGTGAGAGAACAACAGATCCGCCGCCGAGTAAGAAGGCGCCGAAGACTGCTGATGCAATCAAGATTGCAGAGTAGACAGCTGATTCAAAACCAACTGAGATACCAGCCAGAATTACTGTTGCCGCACCTGTTTGAGAGGAGGCTGCCACATCATTAACTGGGCGCTTGCCTGTTTCAGTAAAGAAGCCGGTAAGTACTTGAATAGCGGCAGCTAAAACGATTCCGATAATGACTGCGCCAAATGCCAGCACGCGTGGATTGATATTGCCTGCCTCTTCTAGCACCGTAGGTGAGAAGTTAGTAAGCAAGTTGAACTTACCTGGCAAGTACGTAAATGTTGCAAGGCCGGTAAGACCAGCAGAGATAATCGCTGACATGAAAAATGAGCGATTAATAGCTGTCATTGCTGACTTATCGGTTGAACGCAAGCGAGTTGCGAAGATTCCGATTACCGCTGTGACGATACCGATTGCTGGCACGATGAGCGGATAGATCAGACCTTCGTTACCGAATGCTGCCTTACCTAAAATCAAAGCTGCAACAAGTGTTACCGCATATGACTCAAAAAGGTCAGCTGCCATACCAGCGCAGTCACCGACGTTATCGCCCACGTTATCTGCAATTGTTGCCGCATTTCGTGGGTCATCTTCTGGAATACCTTTTTCAACTTTACCGACGAGGTCTGCTCCCACATCAGCTGCCTTAGTAAAGATTCCGCCACCCACGCGCATAAACATCGCGAGCATCGCAGCACCAAAACCAAATCCTTCAAGAACAACAGGTGCGTTCTCGCGGAATAAAATAACAACGAGTGCTGCACCAACTAGTCCAAGACCTACCGTTGTCATACCAACAACACCACCGGTGCGGAAAGCAATCTGAACTGCCTTGGTGCCATCTTTCTGACGAGCAGCTTCAGCAACGCGCACGTTTGCGCGAACCGCGAGCCACATACCGTTATAACCAACCAAAGCTGAGAAGCCAGCGCCTACAAGGAAGAAGATAGAGCGACCAACGCGAATAGCAGTTGTGTCGGCGGGCAGTGCAAAAAGTAGGAAGAAAACAATTCCCACAAAATATGAAAGGGTGCGGAACTGGCGGGCAAGATATGCCGCCGCTCCTTCTTGAACAGCTTCAGCAATCTCGCGCATCTTCTCAGTGCCATCGTTGGCCGCAAGTACTTGCTGGCGCAACGCGTAGGCGATACCAAGGGCAGCAAGTGCCACCGCCAAAACGATGTAGGTGATATTTAGGTTAGTCCCTGTTACTTGGACATTACTTAGAGCAGCAGAAGCTCTCATGGGTTCTCCTCCGTTGGAGATTCAGGGCGCCCCATTCGAGGGCAAGGCGCGCAGATTGCCCGAGTGTACATATACATATCTATTACGGGGAAAACTCCAGCCTGGATCGAGGTATTGATTTTTGCAGTTTTTTGCATAGCCTTTAACTCTTATGTCGGGCATCGTCGAAATCGCGAAGAAGGCTGGGGTCTCACCGGCCACTGTCTCGCGCGCGCTGCGGGGAATCCATCATGTCAACGAGAAGACCCGTAAGAAGATTGTTGATGCAGCTCGCGATTTAGATTATCCGGTCCGCCCAGATTTATTGCCGCGTGGGCAAAACGAGAAGACAAATACGATCGGTGTGATCGCGCCCTTTATCTCGCGTTGGTATTTCTCGCAATCAATTTCTGGAGTTGAACAGGCGCTACGTGAAGCAGGTCTTGATCTGCTGCTCTATAACTTTGCCCAGGTTGATGCGCGTGAACGTGTGATGATGCAGAAGAAGTTGGTCGATAAGGTCGATGGGTTGATTGTGATTTCTCTTCCGCCTAGCGAAAAAGAATTCGAGCGTTTGTTGAATCTCGGTATTCCAGTTTCGTTACTGGGAGTAGCCAGTGAGCTCTGCTCATCGGTTTCGATTGATGACGTGCTGGGGGGCAGAATTGCAACGCAGCACCTGGTTGATATGGGCCATCGCGATATTGCGATTATGACTGGGCAGAAAGAACCGGTTTTCGACTTTAGAGTGGCTAACCAACGCTTGCAGGGATTTATGGAGGTCTTGCAGGCAAACGACCTTGAATTCAATCCACGAAATGAGCTGTATTCAGATTTCACTAGTACAACCTCTGAGATTGCGATGGAGGAATTCTTAAACCGTAAGAAGTTACCTACAGCGATCTTCTGTGAATCAGATGAGATGGCCTTTGGTGTGTATCAGGCACTGCGCAAGAAAGGTATGCGCGTACCTGAAGATATTTCAATTGTGGGTTATGACGGACATGATTTCGGTGTCACGCTCGGGCTGACAACAGTTGCGCAGCCCGTGCGCTTCTTAGGCCAGCTTGCAGCATCGCAAGTGATGGCGTTGATTGAAAAGCCAGAATCTGTTGTAAGGCAGATGGTTGTGCCGACTGAACTAGTGCAGCGCCAATCGGTATTGAAGATTAACTAATTACTTGACCGTGCGCTTTACTTAATGGCACCCTGCGAAATACCTGAAATGAACTGCCTTTGCAGGATTAAATAGAAGATCACGATTGGGATAACAGCCAGTGCAAGTCCGGCCATCGCTTGTCCGTATTCAATTGAATACTGCCCAAAGAAGAGATAGGTAGATAACGGCAGCGTCTGTGTCTCTCTTGTGAGCACAAGACGCGGCAATAAGAAGTCATTCCAGATCCAAAGAGCATTAATAATGGCAACCGTTGCGGTGATAGGTCGCATCATTGGGAAGATAATTTTCCAGAATGCCTCCATATCTGAAGCGCCATCAATAGATGCTGCCTCATCAATCTCGGTAGGGATTGTGGAGATAAAACCGTGATATAAAAAAGTAGACAGTGCGACGCCGAAACCAATATAGAAAAAGACAAGGGAGGCGCGATTGTTCCAGGAAACAAATGGAGCAAAGAGCGCCATGAATGGAATCATCAAAGCTTGGAAGGGAACAATCATTGAAGCAACAAGCCCCAAGAAGATGTACTTTGATGACTTTGTCTTGGTGCGCGCTAAGTAGTAGGCAAGCATAGAAGAGAAGACAATCAGTAATGAGACGCTAAAGACCGTGATGATGAGTGAGTTGGTAAGTGAGCGGAAAAATTCCATCTTAGTGAGGGCTTGCTGAAAGTTATCCCAAGTTATAGGCGCTGGGAAAGACAATGGGTTTTCTAAAATGTCATACTTCAACTTAACTGAGTTAACAAAGACCAAGAAAAATGGGAAGAAATAGGCGAAGGCGAGAGTAATGCCGACTGCGAATGTGGCTCGTTTACCCCAACGTGCGCGAGTCTTCATCGTTGCACCTCGTATCTCTTTGAGATCGTTACTTGGACAAGAGCTGCCAGGGCAACTACTAAGAACATAATGACCGCTTTAGCTTGGCCAGTACCGAAATCACCTTCAGCGAAAGCGTCTTCAAAGATGTGTAGTGAAATCAGCTCAGTTGTGCGAAATGGTCCACCGCCGGTAAGTGCCACGTTGACGTCGTAGGCCATAAAGCCATTTCGCAGCGTTAAGAAGAGCGCGATGGTAAAGGCTTGTGCCATCAGTGGAATCTTGATGGAAAAGAGCGCGCGCAGTGGAGATGCGCCATCGATTTCAGAGGCTTCAATGAGATCTTTTTCGATTGAGATGAGCCCTGTAATGTAAACAATCATCATGTAACCAGATGATTGCCAGATGGTGACGATGATTAGCGCCCAGAACGCCTTGTTTGTATCTTGTAGCCAGGATTCTTTAAAGGGCTCCCAGTCATATTTCTCAGCAAGTGCAACGAGCGCACTATTGAAGATAAATTGCCAAATAACACCGAGGATAACGCCACCGATGAGGTTTGGTACAAAGAAGAAGGTGCGCAGGAGATTTCTACTTCGGAGCTTTGAGGTAACAATGAGTGCCAGTCCAAACGCAACCGCATTGACCAAAACAAGTGATACCACAACGAATAGCGCAGTGAATTTTAGGGTTGACCAGAATCTTGGATCTGCAAATGATTCTGTGTAATTAGTAAATCCAACTAATTTGGTGGTTTTGAAACCATCCCAATCTGTAAAGGAGTAATAGACACCATTTACAAAGGGCACTACGAGAACAATGATGAAGATTGCAAGTGGAAGGCCAGTAAATTTCAAAAATTTCTTTATTGATCTTGCTCGAGTCACTCGAATCCCCCTTCCTAAGTGAAATCATCCCGGGGCAAGTTTCCTCGCCCCGGGATGATTCTATTTACTTCTTTTTAGACGTTAAAGTGGTTGAGGCGCAATTAAGCAGCTTCTCCACGCCAAGTCTTTGGCTTGCCCTTCCATGCAGCTTCAATCGCCTTAGCAAGGTCAGCTGCGCTGATCTTGTCGGTGAAGTACTGCTGCATAGATACCTTTCCAACTTCCTCTTGGAGGCCAGCTGGGTAGTAAGAGTTCATCCAGTCAAGAGTCTTACCTGCCGAAGCAAATTTTGAAATTTCCTTCGCCATGTAAGTCTTTGGCTCGACCTTGAAGCCCTTGTAAACAGGGATGAAGCTCATGCCGCCTTCTTCAACTGGACCAGCTACCCGCTTCTGTCCTGCAGGAGATGTGTAGAGCCAGGTTAGGAAGTCGAGTGCACCCTTTTGCTGCCACTTTGTTGACTGCTGTGCATCGATCATGAAGTAGCCAGGAACACCGACAGGAATTGAATCGTTTCCGTAATCCTTAGCGTTGTTGCTGATTGGAAGAGGCATAAGACCGAAATCATCGCCCTTTGAGGCTGTGATCAAGTTTGGCTCTGTCCAGTTACCTTGGAACATGAATCCGAAGTCGCCTCCTGCAAGGTTGGCGATTGAAGCGTCATATTCGGTATCTGTGAGATTTACCTTGCCTGCGTTGTACTTCTTAAGAAGATCCATGGTCGCTACCCAGTTCTTGAAGGTAGCGTTATTTGCAAGGTCTGCTTTTCCAGCTACAAGAGCATCCAAGCCTGCAAGGCGAGCTTCTTTTGTCTTTCCTACATTGGTGTGGAAGATGTTTGTGAAGTGTGCACCAAGTGACCACCAGATAGCTGAGAAGTGAAGTGGCTTCTTACCAGAAGCTTCGATCTTCTTGAATGCAGCTTCGAGGTCTGCGCGAGTTGCAATCTTCGATGGGTCTACGCCAGCCTTATCGAGAACCTTCTTGTTGTAAAGAAGTCCGAATGCTTCAGCTGTTGATGGAACACCAACTTGACGCCCGTTGACGTTACCTGATGCAAGCAGGCTCTTAGAGACAAGACGTGCAAGAGGTGTTAACTTGAGGTCCAAAACCTTGTCGGCCATATCTGGAATCTCTTGAAGTGTGTACATGATTGTTGGTGCGTTCTTGGCTGCATACATTGGTGTCACGTTCTGAAGGAATGTGAGCTTGCGATCGCCAGGAACTGACTTAACTGTGTAGCAATTTTGTGCCTTGTTGTAATCAGCAACTGCTGCAAGGAACTGATCCTGAATTTCAGGCTTGATTGTTCCGAGCATTGTTACTGTCGCTTTTCTTGGGCATGTGTTTGCAGATGCTGATGGTGTAGCAACCGCAATCAATGACAAAGAAAGCGTTGAAGCTAGAGCGAGTGCTCCGAGTTTCATTGACTTCTTCATATGAAGTGTTTCCTTTCGAGGTTAGCCGGCGTCCTAGGTTGGCCGACTGTGGGAAAACGATAAAGCCAGATGCGAAGGGTTTGAGAGGTTGGGCAATAACGCTCCTACAACGCTTTTTTGCGGATTTTTGCAGTTTACGCGTGAGTGGTTTGCAGTCCTGCGGCCTTGAGGTTATTTGCGCCAGCAAGGGGCTGGACTGAGGTTAGGGCGGTCTCAAGGAAGACCAAGTTCGTCAGGACGATTGCCCCACCAACTGCAAAGACTTCAACTGAACCGCGATCGACAATTACGCGAATATCAATCTCGCCTTTTTCGATTGCAATCTCTTGCAGCGTCGGTACATCTAGATTGCACCATGCACGCGATGTATCTACATATAACTTTTGGTTGCGCACTCCGATTTCGACATATCGTTCATTATTTTCACAGATGCGGATTGCGCCATCTGATGTTGTAAATGAAACTTCAGGAAAACCGTTGGGGTGGTTAATTGGAGTTTGAATAATGCGATCGCCGTGTAGTGAGAGTTCTCGCGGTAACGTCATGGCCCCTCGCCAAGGTTGGGTGGGAAAGGTGTGGGCATATTCCCAATTGCTCATCCAACCGAGAAATATTCTGCGGCCACCCGGTGCATTGGCAAAAGTAATCCCAGCATAATTATCACGGCCATAATCAAGCCATCTTGTTTTTACATCGTCTGCGATAAATTCTTTTCCGTTCCATTGCCCGAGAAAGTATTGCGTTCCAGATCCAACCTGATAACCACCTGGGTTGAGTGAAACGATAAGCACCCATTTATCTCCTAGTTGAAGTAGGTCTGGGCACTCCCAACATCCACCGACTTCTGCAGCTGGGCCGAAATCGCTGAGGTGTTTCCACTCTTTGAGGTTGTGTGAAGTGAAGAAAGAAATCTGGTGCAGATCTGGTCGTGCAATTGTCATCAGCCATTGGTTATCTACCCACTGCACTTTAGGGTCGCGAAAATCTGGGGAGCCAATATCAAGAACTGGATTTCCTTCATATTTAGTAAATGTTCTACCGTTATCAAGACTGAAGGCTAAACATTGAGATTGTTTGCTTTTGTCATTTTTGTGCTCGGTGTAAATCGCAACCATTGCTGGGTTTTCTACGCTTCCGAAACCTGTTGAATTTGTGTGATCAATAACTGCGCTGCCAGAGAAGATTCCGACTTCATCTGTGCAGGGGATTGCAACAGGTAACTCTTCCCATTTATGTAAGTCAGTGCTTACCGCATGTCCCCACGACATATTCCCCCAGATATTTTCGGTTGGGTTATGTTGGAAGAAAAGGTGATATTCACCTTTGTAGTAAATAAGTCCGTTGGGGTCATTCATCCAATTTTTTTCAGGGGCGAAGTGAAATTGCGGACGATATTTTTCATCACCGAGCGCGCCAGAAGGATGCGTAATCACGGCGGTTACCTTACCCTCGGACTCATGGAATTCCTGACAAACCTTTTGGATGCCAATTCTGTGGTTTCCACTTTGGGGTTGATTGGGGTCCTCGGCATTATTTTTATGGAGACCGGGCTTTTAATTGGTTTAGTCTTTCCAGGCGGTGAGGTTGTCTTTCTAGCAGGTATTGCTGCTTCTGGCGCAGGTGCGGATATTTTGGGAGACGCTAAATTATCCACACCGTTGTTGTTTATTCTCGCACCAATAGCTGCAATAACTGGTGGTGAGGTTGGTTATTGGTTTGGCCGGACCTACGGCAGAAAATTCTTTGATCGTCCAGATAGTCGCTTCTTTAACCAAAAGATGGTCCAAACTGTTGAAAAGTGGTTAAGAAAGTATGGCCCTCGGAAAGCTTTGGTTTTCGGACGTTTTATTCCTTTTGGAAGAACTCTTATCAACCCGGTCTGCGGTGTTGTGCAATTAGAGCGAAAAACATTCTCAACTTGGAACGCTATCGGTGGAATTATCTGGACCGAGGTTGCAATCGGAGTTGGCTATCTTTTGGGCGATGTTCTAGGAAACTCGGCAAATTATTATCTTTATGGTGTCGTTGGCCTAATCGTGTTGATTTCGCTAGTGCCGCTGGCTATTGAAATCTTTAGAGAGTGGCAATCCAAGCGGTATATGAAGTAACTACAGGCCTAAATCTTGTAGCGAATAGGCTGCGTAGTACTTATATCCTGCATCCAAAATCTTCTGTTTCGCACCGCGTTCCACAATGACAGCAACACCCACAACGATTGCACCAGCTTCTACCAGTGCTTCAACGGCCGTAAGAACTGACCCGCCTGTTGTAGAAGTATCTTCAACAGCCAGAACTCTCTTACCTTTCACATCTGGTCCTTCAATGCGTCGTTGTAGGCCATGTGCTTTCTCGGCCTTGCGAACTACAAAAGAATCAATGTTTTTACCGTTACGCGCTGCCACATGCATCATCGCTGTTGCAACCGGGTCGGCGCCCAATGTGAGCCCACCTACTGCTTCATAATCTAAATCTTTCGTTAGCTCTAACATCACTTCACCTACAAGTGGGGCTGCCACATGATCGAGTGTGACGCGGCGAAGGTCTACGTAGTAATCAGCTTCGATACCGGAAGACAAGATCACTTTGCCGTGGACAACAGCTTTGTTGCGGATTTGTTCCCGGAGAATACCCTTAGAATTCATGTTTGAACCTTACCGCTTCGGTACTTCATTGTTAACGTGGTCTCGTGAACCTAGACCGATTAGAGACTTCTCGGTTAGTGCACCGGTTTGGTTTTGGGCCACGTGTCGGTGAATTCACCACTTACTTGAAGCAGGGTGTCCCAGCAACACGTGACTCGCTCTTAACAGTTCCTAGTGTGGATTTAGGATTAGCGTCAATCACGCTTCCAACTTTTACGGATTTGGGTAAAAGGCCTGAGCCAAATACTCCTGAAATAATTCCATTTGCTGTGGGGATGAGATCTCAAACTGAAAACCTTATTTCTTGGTGGATGGATCGGATGGCCCTTGGTGATAACGGGCTAACGGAACGAATGACTTGGTTTTGGCACGGTCATTGGGCCACTTCGATTTCGAAGATAAACCATCCACTGCCTATGTATAAGCAGAATGAAACTTTTCGAAAATATGCTTTAGGTAACTTTGCTGAGATGTCGCGGGCAATGCTCACTGACGGTGCCTTGCAATATTGGTTAGATGGTCAAGAGAGCACCTTCAAGTCGCCTAACGAAAACCTTGGCCGCGAGTTCATGGAGCTCTTTACTCTTGGCGTAAACCGATATTCCGAAGATGATGTTAAAGCTATAGCGCGCTCATTGACTGGATACCAAATTGCAAACAGTTCCGGCACCGTTACCTTCAACCTCAAGCGGCATGATTTAAAGGCAGTGACTTTGTTGGGGACCACAAAGCATTTTACTGGCGAAGAAGTCTCAGATTTTCTAGTGGCAAGAGATGACTGTGCTCGTTTCATCTCGGAAAGGCTCTGGTATCGCTTCATATCAAGCACAGAAGCGATGCCAAATAATTTTGCCGGGATCCAATCATTTGCTAATCGTGAAATTTCCAGCGTGGTAGCAGCTGTAGCAAAAGATTCTGCGATGCGAGATCCTAAAAATGCAATGGTTAAATCCCCGGTAGATTGGTTTATCTCCGCCGCGCGAGCTCTGGAACTGACTCCATCTAAGTTAAAAACGCCTGCCCAGTTGAAGAATTACTTAAACAAGTTAGGGCAGATTCCGTTTTACCCACCAAGTGTTGGCGGGTGGCCTTCTGGGGAGGCTTGGTTATCTTCAGCATCTGCCCAATATCGGATTGCTTTTGCTACCTGGTTGGTAAAACAGAGCCAATTACGAGGATTGCTGGAGATTCCGGTTGAACGTCGAGTTCTATCAAGTACCGATTGGTTAGGTGTTGCGCAATGGAGCCCGAGAACTCAAGCAGCTCTACGTAACTCATTAAGTGACCCACTTGAATTTGCCGTCTTGGCGTTGTGTAGCCCCGAGTATGTAGTGAACGCCTAGGAGGATGACATGGACACATTAACGCGCAGAAAATTCCTGAGGTTAACCGCCGGAACTGTGGCTGTTGGCGCTAGCGCTTCGCTGCTGAGTGTTGATGAAATTGCCCAAGCAGCAATTAGTCGACCACTTGCCGCAGGTACCCCAATTCTTGTAATGGTCACTCTCTACGGCGGAAATGATGGGCTAAACACAGTAATTCCCTATACCGACCCAATCTATTTTTCATCTCGTCCTGATATTTCATATAGTCCAGAAACAATGTTGCCACTCGATGCCGAATTAGCGCTCAACCCTGCGATGAAAAATCTTAAACTTTTATGGGACCAGAAAAAGGTCGCAATTGTTCGCGGAGTTGGTTACCCAAATCCTGATCGCTCTCACTTTTCTTCCATGGCAAAGTGGCAGAGCGCCTCACCTACTAATCAGATCAATACCGGGTGGCTTGGTAGGTGGATTGATGGTCAGGCAGAAGATTCAATGCTTGCAATCTCGCTAGGTTCTGTGTTGCCCCCGTTATTTGCTGGGGCTAAAAGATCTGGTTCGGTATTACCTCTCGGTGGACTACTCATTCCTAAGGGTTCAATTGGTCAAAATTGTTTGAAACTAGCTAGTAAATCAAGGACTGATTCTCCACTTATGGCTGCGGCTGCTACCTCTATGCGCAATCTTTTCTCAGTCTCGTCAACTGTTCAGCCTATTTTGAAAGCACCTGCTCCTTCGATTCCTGATTTGCCTACCGTCAATGGTGGCAATGCCGGCGGCGATAGCGATCTCGCACAACAATTAGATGTGGTCTCTAAATTAATATCTGCCGGAGCACCCACACGGGTGTGGTCGGTTTCATTAGGCGGGTTCGACACACACGCTAATGAGGCGAACGCACAAGCAGAACTATTGGGGGTTGTTTCTGATTCAATTTCGCGCTTTTTTGCTCAGTTGAAGTCCACCACTCGAGCTAGTGATGTAACAGTTGTGGTTTACAGTGAATTTGGGCGTCGCGTGGTTGGAAACGGATCCCAAGGAACAGACCATGGAACTTCAGGGCCGATGTTTGTTATTGGCGACCGAGTCGCAGGTGGATTTTATGGAGACCAACCTTCCTTAAAAAATCTCATCAAAGGTGATTTGGCGGTGACGACCGACTTCCGAGATGTTTATGCGACACTGCTTGAAGGCGTATTGAAATCACCGGTAGAACCGGTTTTAGGTAAGTGGGCTGGGCGAACTAAGTTCTTAAACGCTTAACTCTCTTCTTTGTAAATAATAACATCGCTCTTCTTACGTGTTGCCAGCCCTTTTGGAGGGTTCTCTATCAAAAGTGCATCTACTTCGATGCGCAGCTTTGCAACCTCCATCGCCATACTTGCAACAGCAGTCTCTAACTCAATAATTCGCTTAATACCCGCGTGATTAATTCCTTCACCGACAAGACGGCCCACCATGCGAAGGGATGCAATATCGCGAAGTGAGTAGCGACGATTGCGACCTACTGTGCGATCAGGTGATACCAAACCTAAGCGATCGTATTGGCGCAGAGTTTGTGGGTGCAGCCCGGAAAGTTCTGCTGCAACTGAAATCACATAAAGTCCAGCATCATCATCTGGATGATCTTCTTGTGGCAAATCTTTTGTCATAGCTTTGCCTTAGAAATAAATTCGGCGCGCACATCTTCGTGTGCCGTGGCGGCGGCAAATGCTTTGATTGCCTCTTGCGCCTTACCTTCTGCCTTTCGAGGTACTTGCACCTCGATAGTGACAAGTAGGTCACCAGTAATTGCGCCCTTTTTGATTCCGCGCCCCTTTACCCGCAAGACCCGACCTGTAGGTGTACCGGCTGCTAATCGCACAGTGACATCATCGCCAGCAAGTGTGGGAACTTTAATATCAGCACCCAGTGCTGCTTCTGCAAAAGTAACAGGGAGTGTGAGAACTAAGTTCTCGCCTTTGCGAGAAAAGATTGGGTGAGGCTTAACTTGTAGTTGAATAAAAAGATCTCCAGGGCCAGCCTCACCTGGTGCGCCTTTTCCTTTAACCCGAATCTTGGCGCCATCATTTACTCCGGCAGGAACGCGAGCCGAAATGTTCTGTGGCCCGTTGCCATCGGTGTTGAGTTTGAGATCAAGGGTTGTGCCAAATACTGACTCTTTAAATGTAATAGCTGACTCTGTTTGTAGATCAGAGCCTTTGCGTGGGCCGCGCCTGCCGCCACCACCAAAGAGATTGGCAAAAATATCTTGTGGGTTACCGCCACCAAAGATGTCATTGAAATCTCCACCTTGGAAGTTTTGTCCACCGGTAGGTGCTCTAAATCCGCCACGTTCAAACATAGAACGCGCTTCGTCATACTCTGCGCGTTTTTTTGAATCAGAGAGAATGTCATAGGCTTCAGAGACAGCCTTGAACTTCTCTTCTAGTGCAACATTTCCTTGATTTTTATCAGGGTGTAAATCGCGCGCTAAGGAGCGGTATTTTTTCTTAATTTCATCGGCGCTAGCTTTTTTATCGACGCCAAGGACCTGGTAGAAATCCTTCTCATAGAGATCTTTGGCAGCCATAACTAATTAGTTTTCTGGGTCAGTCACTGCAACGCGTGCCGGGCGCAAGATGCGTTCTTTGAACTTATAACCTGGTTGCAAAATCTTTGATGCAGTGGGAACGCTGACTTCAGATGATGTGTCGTGTAACAAAGCCTCGTGAATTTGTGGATCGAAAGCTTCACCTTCAGTACCGTATTTTTCCAACCCAATGCGGTTGGTAATTGCAGTTAACTGATCTGCCACCGCCTTAAAGCCTCCAGTGAGTTCGTTGTGCTCACTTGCGCGGTCAACATCATCGAGAATCGCAAGAAGTTCGGTGAGAACAGAACCGATTGCTAGTTCATGGGCCAGGGTGCGATCGCGCTCTACCCGCTTTCGGTAGTTGGCATACTCTGCTTGAAGTCGTTGTAAATCAGCTGTGAGGGCTGCAACCGGGTCTGTTTCAAGAACCGGCGCAGCCTCCTCTACAACTTCTGCTACAACAGGTGTTGTTTCTTCAACAACTTCCTCTGTTGTCTCTGACATTAGTTAGCTTCTTCGGCATCAATAACTTCAGCATCTTCAACATGATCTTCCGACCCTGCTGTTGCGCCATCAGTTTGAGCTGCTGCATTTGCATACATGAGCGCACCGAGTGCTTGTGAGATTGTCGAAACTTTCTCAGTATTTGACTTAATTGATTCGAAGTTGGCACCGCCAAGAGAAGTCTTAAGTTCAGCAAGTGCCTCATCTAGTTCAGTCTTCTTTGTTGCAGCTTCACCTTCGGTGAACTTATCTGCGTTCTCTGTTAAGAACTTCTCAGTCTGATAGACAAGTGAATCGCCAGTGTTGCGAATCTCGGCCTCTTCGCGACGCTGCTTATCTTCGTTAGCGTGTGCTTCGGCATCAGCCATCATGCGATCAATCTCTTCCTTAGAAAGAGCAGATCCACCCGTGATAGTCATGCCTTGCTCTTTTCCAGTTGCAAGATCTTTTGCAGATACATGAACGATTCCGTTGGCATCGATATCAAATGTCACTTCGACTTGTGGAACTCCACGAGGTGCTGGTGCGATTCCAGTGAGTTCGAACATGCCTAGCTTCTTGTTATAAGCAGCCATTTCACGCTCGCCTTGGTAGGCCTGAATCTGAACAGCGGGCTGATTGTCATCAGCTGTGGTGAAGATTTCGCTGCGCTTTGTAGGAATTGTGGTGTTGCGCTCGATGAGTTTCGTCATCACGCCACCCTTTGTTTCGATACCAAGTGAAAGTGGTGTCACATCAAGGAGAAGCACATCTTTTACTTCACCCTTAAGTACTCCGGCTTGAAGGGATGCGCCCACTGCGACTACTTCATCGGGGTTTACGCCCTTATTTGGCTCTTTTCCGCCGGTGAGCTCGCGTACCAAATCAACCACTGCTGGCATACGAGTTGACCCACCAACAAGTACCACTGATTGAATGTTTGCAATAGGAATTCCAGCATCTTTAAGGACGGCTTGGAATGGCTTCTTGCAGCGCTCAAGTAGGTCTGCGGTAAGTGTTTGGAACTGTGCGCGGGTAATTGTTTCATCAAGGAACAATGGGTTCTTCTCAGAATCAACGGTGATGTATGGCAAGTTGATGGTTGCTGATTGAGAGGATGAAAGTTCAATCTTCGCCTTTTCAGCAGCCTCACGAATACGTTGCATCGCCATCTTATCTTTTGTGAGATCAATGCCATTTGCAGATCCAAATGTCTTAACAAGGTGATCAACGAGTGCTTGATCCCAGTCGTCGCCACCAAGGTTGTTATCGCCATTGGTAGCCTTTACTTCAACAACGCCGTCTCCGATTTCAAGGAGTGAAACGTCGAAGGTTCCGCCACCAAGGTCGAATACAAGAATGGTTTGTTCTTTATCTGCCTTATCTAAACCATAGGCAAGTGCGGCAGCTGTTGGCTCATTGATAATGCGAAGCACGTTAAGGCCGGCGATTTCGCCAGCTTCTTTCGTTGCTTGACGTTGCGCGTCGTTGAAGTAGGCCGGCACGGTAATAACAGCGTCTGTGACAGTTTCACCGAGATAGGCCTCTGCATCACGCTTTAACTTTTGTAGTACGCGTGCTGAAATTTCTTGTGGGGTGTATTTCTTGCCATCAATATCGATTGACCAGTTAGTACCCATGTGACGCTTAACGGAACGGATTGTGCGTTCAACGTTTGTCACTGATTGACGTTTAGCCACTTCACCAACAAGAACTTCGCCATTTTTTGCAAAGGCGACGATCGATGGTGTTGTGCGAGCGCCTTCTGCGTTGGCAATAACTGTTGGCTCTCCGCCTTCAAGTACTGATACGCAGCTATTTGTAGTTCCGAGGTCGATTCCGACTGCTCTAGCCATGGTCTTGCTCCTTCTTTAATTTCGTTATTTCCACTCGAGCCAGGGTGGGTCGAGGTTTGTAACCTGAGTCGATTCTACGCAAAGAGTTGAGTCGAGTCGACTCAGGTTTCAAGGGGTATAACTGGAAGGGGTGGGGTTTTATTCCCTGGGGTTAGCCATAGGTGTCGCGGGGGCCGCGGCCATTGGAGATCGTGCGTAGGCCACGCTTCCAGCTAGGGGCAGTTGGACCGATGAAATCCAGCGATTCCACAAGTGCACCGGGCGCACTAGACCTGATGGTCTCAAGTAGGGATGGCCCGACAAGATTGAGTTGGGTTGCCCAAGCAGTTGATGAGCACTGCACGAGCAGGCGGCCATCGAGTAATGAAAGTGGTGTTGTGTGCTGGGCAATGTCGGCACCTACTACTTGGGCCCAGGTAGCAAAGAGGGTTCCTTCAGCTAGCCCGGAATTCCAATCGCGTTCTTCGATAAGTTCGCTCAACACATTAGAAATTAGAGTTGGATCTCCGGGGGTGTTTGAGCGCTGCTCGACATTTTTCTTCTTTTTAATAAATCCGGTTTTGTAACTTCGAAAGAGATCTACTGCAAAATCTCGTTTGCTTTGGGGTTTTTCACTCACTTGGTAACAACCCCCGGTTTCACATAGAACTTCTCAGATAGTAGTTCGGCTGGTAGATCTGATTCAACAGCTGCTGTGATAAATGTTTGCTTGGCCATCTGTGTCACCGATGTGAGTTGTTGGCGGCGGGTGGTGTCTAGCTCGGCGAAGATGTCATCGAGGATAAGTACGGGTTCTGCCCCTTCAGATTTAAGAAGGTTATAGGCACCAATACGAAGTGAGATTGCCATCGACCACGATTCACCGTGGCTGGCATAACCTTTAGCTGGAAAATCACCGAGTTGTAGATGTAGGTCATCACGGTGTGGGCCAATAAGTGAAACACCACGATCTTGTTCTTGTCGTGCTACTTCTATCTGTCGTTGCGTCAACATTTCTGCGTTGTGGGCAATATCTGCAGACAAGTTATCGGTCGATGACTTGTATGAAATTGAAGCCGGTTTAACTTCATTGAGGTTTTCATAATTTGCTGCCACATAAGGGTTTAGGTCATCTACTAATTTGATGCGCTCTGCCGATAACTGTGCGCCATAGGAAATAAGTTGTTCTGTCCAGGGGATGAGTGAGCTTTCTGGCGCCCTGGTTTTAAGTAGTGTGTTTCGTTGTTTGACCACGCGTTCATAATCAGAGATCACACCTGCTAAACGTGGGGATTGCGTGATGAGTAACTTGTCTAGAAAATCGCGGCGGTGGGTGGGGTCTCCGCGCACTAAATCTAAATCTTCTGGGGAGAAGTAAATAATTTGTAGTGCGCCTAATATCTCGCGTTGTGATTTAACCGGATTGCCGTTAATTCTTGCGCGGTTTGTTTTTGTCGCGTTGATCTCAAGGTCGACTTGTAGTGTGCGATTCTGGCTCTCGATTTCGGCACGGATGATTGCTTGATCTGCACCGAGTGAGATAAGTGGTTGATTGTTAGCAACACGGTGGGAAGAAAGATAGGCAAGATAGATCAAACTCTCAACGATATTTGTTTTGCCGCTGCCGTTATTGCCGACAAAGGTAATAGGGCCTGCTGGAAATTCAAGTTCAAGATGTGGGTATGAACGAAAATTTGTCAGCGCTAGTTTGGTGACGCGCATTGTTGTTTTTACTTTATGAGGCGTAGCGCATTGGCATTAAGAGATAGCGGTAATTATCAATAGATGCACCATTTGGTTCGGTGCGCCCGGTGAGAATCGCTGGTTTATTTGAACCAGTAAATGAGATCTGCACAAAAGGTGTGCCAACAGCTTGTAGGCCATCTGCTAGAAAGACTGGGTTAAACGCAATAGAAATGGGTTCACCGTTTAACAGCACATCGATTGTCTCTGTCGCTTGTGCTTCTTCACCCGCGCCAGCTTCAAGTGATACCCCACCATCTTTAAACTCAAGACGCAGTGGAACTGTTTTATCTGTTACTAGCGCAACTCGGCGGACTGAATCTAGAAATGGTGCTACTTCAACAACGGCAGTTGTTGTCATCTCAGTCGGTAGTAAGTGGCGATATGGAGGAAATGTTCCGTCTAACATTCTAGATGTCATTGTTTTACCATCGCCAGAAAATCCAGCCAGGCGATCATTAGATGTTGCTGGTGCAAAAGAGAGCGAGACGTTTTTTGTTCCAACGAGTGATTTAGCGGCATCAGCTAAAGTGCGAGCGCGCATGAGAGCTGTTGTTGAAACACCGGGTGTGGCCGGGCTCCAATTGAATTCTCGTACCGCTAGACGGTAGCGATCTGTTGCAGCAAGTGTGATGGTGTCTTCATTTATTTCAACATGGACGCCGGTAAGTGTTGGTAGTGAATCATCGCGCCCGGCAGCTATTGCCACTTGTGCTACCGCTGTTGCAAAGGTGTCACTTGCAACACTGCCGGTTGTCTCAGGGAGTTCTGGAAGGTTTGGGTACTCAGAGAGTGAAAGTGTAGGAAGAGTGAATTTAGCCGCCCCTGATGTAACAAGTACTCGGGTGCCGTCCAATGTAATAGTGATCGGTTTATTAGGAAGTGATCTACAAATTTCAGCTAGTAGTTTTCCTGGAACAAGTACTGCGCCTTTATTAGCGATATCTGCTGTGAAGTGTGCTTTGCTCGATGTTTCTAAATCAGAGCCGGAGAGAAAGACTTCATCACCGGTTGCATCAATCTTAATTCCAAGGAGTTCGGTTTTAATCGGGCGGGTGGAGAGTGAACGAGAAACCCAGTTCACCCCATCGGTTAAAGAATTTTGATCCACTGTAAATTTCACGCCGTAGCCCTCGCACTCATCAGATTGGTTGTATGTAGTGAACTAACTCTATTTTGGGGATGGTCCGCTTGGAAACGGGATTTATATATGTAAAGGTAGTAGTAGTAACCGCAGAGTAAAACTGTGGGTAAGAGGAAAAACCCCAGGTCAAAACCTAGATTTAACCCCACAACGGTGTGGAAAACCCCGGTAAAGCTGTGGGTGAATAGGTGAATAAACGCTAGATCCATATCAACACCCCCACACCTTCTTTAGTAGAACCTGCTTTACCCACATATTTACCCTACATATCCACAGTTATCCACACTTTATCCACACCTTGGGGGTAAAGAGGGTGAAAACGGACAATTACCGCCTAACCCCTACCTACTTCGTCTGCTGCTTAATTCTCGTCGTTAACTCATTTACCTGGTTATAGATCGAGCGGCGCTCTGCCATCAACTCTCGGATCTTTCGGTCGGCGTGCATCACTGTTGTGTGATCGCGCCCGCCAAAAGTCTGCCCGATTTTTGGCAGCGATAACTCGGTGAGCTCACGGCATAGATACATCGCAATCTGGCGAGCGTTAACTAATGCGCGAGAGCGAGAGGTGCCACAGAGATCATCGAGGGTAAGGCTGAAATAAGCCGCAGTCTGGGCCATGATCGTTGGGGCTGTTATCTCAGTTGCAACATTGGTGGGGATTAAATCCTTTAACACAATTTCAGCAAGGCCCATATCAACGGGCTGGCGGTTTAGCGATGCGAAAGCGGTAACGCGAATCAAAGCACCCTCAAGCTCACGGATATTGGTAGAGATTTTACTGGCGATAAATTCAAGAACATCATCGGGGGCATTTAACTTATCTTGGGCTGCCTTTTTACGCAGAATCGCAATACGGGTTTCAAGTTCAGGCGGTTGAATATCTGTAATCAAACCCCACTCAAATCGTGAACGCAGACGATCTTCCAAAGTTGTTAACTGCTTAGGTGGGCGATCTGATGAAATGACAATCTGCTTATTGGCGTTATATAAAGTGTTAAAGGTATGGAAGAACTCTTCCTGAGTACGCTCTTTATTTTCTAAAAACTGAATATCATCAACCAACAGAATATCTAGGTCGCGGTAGCGGCGCTGGAAAGCGGTAGCTTTATCATCGCGAATAGAGTTAATAAAGTCATTGGTGAACTCTTCCGAAGATACGTATCGGACGCGCACATTGCCATAAAGCTCCTTGGCATAGGCACCAATTGCATGCAGTAAGTGAGTCTTTCCAAGGCCAGATTCCCCATAGATAAAGAGTGGGTTATAAGCCTTTGCTGGCGCCTCGGCCACGGCCACCGCTGCGGCATGGGCAAAGCGGTTGGAAGAGCCAATAACAAATGTTTCAAAGATATAGCGCGCATTTAATTGGGATAGCTCATCTGATTTAGGAGCACCAGAGATATCGCGGCCCATACCCGAACGAGAGGGGACTACCTCAACAGCAACAGCAGGAGCGGGCAGATCTGCCAACTCGATCGTTTCATCGACCATCACTGCAATATTTGCTTTCTCGCCAAGTTCGGCGGTGAGCACTTCATTGATCACATTGCGAAGACGGGACTCAAGTACATCTTTTGCAAAGGCGTTCGGGGCGGCAACCAGGAGACTGGTCGCCCCACCCTCTTTTTGTAGAAGGCCTAAAGGTTTGGTCATCGCCAAGAATGCTCGGTGTTGAGGTTCACCCACCGAAACATGCTCGACCACGCGGCCCCATAACTGGGAGAGTTCGAGATCTACAACTGCCATCTACCAACCCCCAGGCTTATCCACAATGTTATCCACAGGCTGTGGTCTAAAGGTGAGGTTTAGCCTCAAATTAGACCGATTTCGACGGAAACCTGTGGAGAACCCGCAAAGTAGAC